>CANJBL010000004.1 GCA_947472795.1 Fidelibacterota bacterium
TAGACATAAGTCGGCAGATTTACAGTCTGCTGCCATTGACCGCTCGGCCACCCCTCCGTAACCCAAGGAATTTCCCCAAGGATTTTATCCTTGAGCAGCTTCCTTAAGAAGGCGCTCCAAGTAGGAGTTTGGCCCTTGCTTGTCAACGTGAAAGAAGAGCATTAAGCCCAGCGCAAAAGGACACACATTATTATGCCCAGACCCCCGAAGCACGGATCTCACCAGCGGTCCCGCGACACTCGCTCCCGCGATGCAGGCCCTGCCCGCCCTCGCGATGCAGCTCCGCCGCGCCCCCGCGATGCAGCCCCGGCACGCCCCCGCGATGCAGCTCCGGCACGCCCCCGCGATGCAGCCCCGACACGCCCCCGCGATGCAGCCCCGGCACGCCCTCGCGACACCGCCCCTGCCCGCCCCCGCGAAGCAGCGCCGGCACGCCCCCGCGAAGCAGCGCCCGCCCGCCCCGCTGGCCGAGCCGGTGGCCGCCCCGAGGGAGCACACCGCAGCGGCCCTCAACAGGAGACATCCGCGCGGCGCACGGGTGAAGTCTGTATCTATGGCCATCATCCCGTGGCCGCAGTCCTGGCCAACGAGGACCGGAAAATCCTGCGCCTGGTGGCGACACCGGAAGCAGCCGAGAAATTGAAAGCCGAGGCTGGCATCCCTGCGCGCACGCTGGGTCAACTCAAGATCGTGGCGCGGCGCGAGGTGGACGACCTAGCAGGCGAAAGCGCCGTGCATCAGGGTGTGGCGGTACTGGCGCGCACGCTGGACTACAACCTGACCGATGTGTTGGAGCGCCTCGCCGAGCAGGCCTCTTGCTGCATCGTGGTACTGGATCAGGTGACGGACCCGCATAACGTGGGCGCGATCCTGCGCTCGGCGACGGCCTTTGGAGCTTCCGCCGTGGTGGCCCCCGACCGCCACGCCCCCGACGAGACGGGCGCCATGGCCAAGTCGGCCTCGGGCGCGCTCGACAAAATTCCATATGTGAAAGCCGGCAATCTGGTGCGTGCCCTGGAAGAACTGAAGGAACACCGGTTCTGGCTGGTGGGCCTGGATGCCGATGCCCCACAACACCTGGCTCAGGTCAAACTGGACGGCCGCATCGCCCTGGTGTTGGGCGCCGAAGGCGAAGGCTTGCGCCGCCTAGTGCGCGAGACCTGCGACCACGTGGCCCGCCTGCCTATGGCCGGCGGCATCGAAAGCCTGAACGTCTCCAACGCGGGCGCCGTGGCGCTGTACGAGCGGGCACGCCAAAACAAAACCTGAAAAGCGACCCCAGAACAATAACCCCGTCTTGCCCTTATGGTCCGGCGCTAAAGCGCCGTCTGGTCTTTTGGTCCGGCGCTAAAGCGCCGTCTGGTCTTTTGGTCCGGCGCTAAAGCGCCGTCTTGCCCTTTTGGGCGAGGCGCCCTATTTTTCCGCCGCTTTTCAGTGGTGTATCGCCGGCGTAGCACAGCGGTAGTGCAGCGGTTTTGTAAACCGAAGGTCGGGAGTTCAATCCTCTCCGCCGGCACCATTTTTCATTCCGCTAGAGGACTGATGCCTCATGACCTCGAACCCGAATGGGGCGGTGCCAAAAAACGAACTCATTCATGTTCGCTTAGGCGATCCCACCGCACGTCGCCCAGCACCCCCTGCCGATCACGCGATTGTCTTCACGCACATCCCCAAGACCGCCGGCACGACGCTGGACCACATCACATTCAGCCTGGCGCAGCAGAGCGGCACGTTATGGCACCGCATTTACGGCACGGTGTACGGCACGGTGTACGGCACGCTCCTTAATCCCGAGAGCGATGCACAGGTAAACGTTGCCCAGGAAACTGAGCAACTGCGCAAGGCCAGATACATCACGGGGCATTTGCCCTTCGGCGTGCCCGCGTTGGATCGCCCTGCCCTTCACCTCACACTTCTGCGCGAGCCGGTCGCGCTCATCACATCGATCTTCAATCACGCGCGGCGCAAGAGTGGCGCCACCGATACCGATGCCTGGTTCGACGCGCTGATCCACAGCAACCAGATACCCATAACGTCCAGGTACGGATGCTTGCGGGCTGCATGGATGGCCGCATTCCCTGCGACAAGGCAATGCTGGAAGCAGCCAAGGAAAACCTGCGCACGAAATTCCTGCTCTTTGGATTCACAGAGCATTTTGAGAAGTTTGTTCAAACACTCATGGCCGTGCTGGGCTGGCCGGAGCTTCTTTATAAAAGCAAGAATGTGCACCAGGGCGCATCCATCGCAGTGGATGGCCGCCGCCGCCGTATCATCGAAGACCTTTCGGAATATGACAGCGCTCTGTTCGCCTTTGCGCACGACATGATCGAGGCTAAGACGGCCGAGGCGCTTTCGGTGGCCGCGCAATGGAATGACGCGCCAAAGGAAGTGGTGGACTCCGTGTTGTGCTGCCGCACGGACATGCTGAAATTCAACAATTCCGATACGGCGTTGCTGTCACAGGATGCGTTCGCTCAGACCACCACGCAATTGCAGGCGCTGGGCGTGCAAGTCACTACATACGCCTAACCGGTGTTATCTTAAGTCTTCGGCTGAGAGAAGATCGTGCGCCAATAATCGCTGGGTGTACGGCCAAACTCGTACACACGCACTTCCGCCGCAAAGAGTTTTCTCATCTGTGCCCGCTCGTGCTCGCGGTTCACGCGGCCGCCGCCGACGTCGAAGAGGCCCCATGACTGCGGCCCGCACGCCGCTTTAATCCGGTCGTAATAGATATCGACGCTAAAGTAGTACGCGCAGGCGCGAAACGAATAGAACCAATCGATCTCGGACTCGAATGGAGCATTCAGCCGATAGTGGGCCATTCCATTCGCCGCAAACAGATCAGCTACGCCCTCGCACAGATAATCTTCGATTTCGATGATGGTCACCATCTGCACACTGGGCCGCAGCTTCGCGAAGGTGACCGATTGCATCCCAGCGCCCGCCCCCAGCTCGGCTATGCGCCCGATGGGGCGTGGGCCGCTGAATAGGCACATGTCGATCACGTCTCCCGACACCGAATGAGCGTAATAGAGAAGCGCGGTGGTAGCGTCCTGGTCGGAAAGGGTTTTGAAAATGCCGTCTGTGCGGAGCGCGACCATGCTGCTGGCGCCGCCCTTGAAGCGGTCGAGCGCATGGATCGCCTTGCCACTGATGAAAATGTCGGGGCTCGGGCCTTCGGGAAAACAATAATCGCCCAGATTGACCTGGAACCCGTTGGCGTGGCCGGGCTGCGACAGAATTTGCAGGCACAAATGCGTTTTCAGCATTTCCTTATGCAAGTTCAAATTCGCGAAAGACATGACATGCATTTTCATGGCATCGCGATTGGCTCTCAGGATGCTTGTGTAAAGACTTTCCGCTTCCCGATATTGCTCCGCGAGGTGCAGCCGGTGCGCTTCCTTCAAGTCTTCGATCGGCAGTGCGCTCGACATGTCCCTTCCCTTGCTGGGCGCACCGTACCGTGAGCATTGGGGGATGTCAGTAAATATTGCCGGGCGTATCGACCCTGCCGCGTCTTGCCATTTTGCCGCCCGCATCCTATTTTTTGCGCGCCCTCCACGCGCTTTTCCGCTCAGCTTCCCATGCCGGTTGAGCGAGCGTTGAGGCCCTAAGAAAGGCCCTTCCGTGCAAGACGAAGCTTCCATGCTGATCATGCAGGCCGACAACCGGTTCGTCGCCGGCGACACCGCTGCGGCTTGCGAGATCATCAATCGCGCCCACCTGATTTCCTCCGGATGGAAAGCAAAAACCCACTGGGCGCTTTTCCTGCTGCGTCAAAAAGAATACGCCGCCGCTATAAAACTGCTGGACGAAGCTTTGGCGCTGACCCCGCCGCAAGAAAAGCGGGCTATGATAAATTGGCTTGATATTCGCAACGATGCGATGTTGATCATGCATCTGCGGATGCGCATGACCGCGGGGACCGGCCCCGTCTTGCGCGACGATCAATCAAAACCCCGGGACATGTGGGAAACCACCGCGGTCGCCGACATTGCCGCCCAGCTTGAAGATGGCGCGCCCGGCCAAATGGACATTGTCTTTTTCCACGTCGCTTGGAAAGGCCAACATCCTTTTCTCAAGGCAGATGATGCCGTCGATTACCGGAAGATTCTTATAGCCGCTTGCACGGCGGCACACCGCGCCAGTCCCACCGCCCGCATTGTCATTCTAACGGACAAGACAAGTGAACTCGCAGAATTGCCCGACTGGGTGCACCTGGTCCGTGTAGATGTTCTTGCGCAGGAGATGATGTTCAGCCGGCTGCGCGCCTACCGCGCTCTGTCCCTGAGCCGCCGCTTGAAGGGGCCAGTTCTGTTTCTCGATACAGACATCTGCCTCAACCGTGACTTCGCGCCACTTCTAAATGGCGCATTCGACATTGGCCTTACATATCGCGTCGACACATGGCACATGCCTTTGAACGAAGGCGTCATTATCGCGCTGAATGCGGAGCGCGCGGCCGCCTTCTTCGATATGGATCTCGATATCTACGAGTGGATCGCCAGCCATGAGTTCGTGGCGCAGCGGTACGGCTTCAACGTTAAGATGTGGCGCGGCGGCCAATTGTCGCTGGGCGCATTGATCGACTGGAATTTCCCGCCCGCGGCGCCTGCCGATCTCGTCATGGGCGGCGTCCGCTGCCGCATGCTTCCGTGCGATGACTTCAATTACAACGTCAAGATCACAGATGATCCGGCCACATTCGCGACAAAATGGGCGGTGCACTTCAAAGGCGCACAAACGAAAAAACTTATGACGCCCTAGAGTGGCGCCAACTGAAAGAAAGACCTCTGCGTGCAAGAAGACACCCGAACGCTGATCATGCAAGCCGACCAAATGTACCTGGCCGGCGATTACGCTTCGGCATGTGCCATCATCAGCAAAGCCCACGCGATTTCTCCCGATTGGATCGCAAAAAATCACTGGGCTTACTACCTGCTGGCCCAGAAGGAATATGCGCAGGCGATAAAGTTTCTGGAGGAGGCTCTGGCCCTGAGGCCTGAGCAAGATCCGCTGGCGATACAAAATTGCCGGGGAATCATAAAAGATGCGGCGATGATCATGCACCTGAGGGCGCGCATGACCGGCCCCTCCGCCCCAGCCTTCCGCACCGATCACGCAACACCGCGCGATCCCTGGGAGAACGATGCCATCGCCGCCATCGCGGACCAGCTTCCCGACGGTGCGCCCGGACAAATGAGCATCGTGTTCTTCCATGTCGACAGGAGCGGGGAACATCCTTTCCTTAGCACAAGCGATGCCATCGACTACCACAGTACGTTAGCAGCGGCGTGCAATGCTGCGCGCCGCGCCAGCCCCGATGCGCGAGTCATTGTGCTTTCTGATAAATCCAGCAATCTCTCGATGGTGCCCGATGGCGTGAATGTGGTGCGCGTCGATGCTGCTGCGTCGGAGATGATGTTTAGCCGCTTGCGGTCCTATCGCGCTTTGGCGATGAGTGCGAGATTGAGGGGCCCGATTTTATTCCTTGATACAGATGTCTGCCTCAACCGCGACTTTGCGCCGCTTATGGACGGCTCTTTCGACATGGGGCTGACCTTTCGGCGCAACTTCTGGCACATGCCTTTGAACGAAGGCGTCATTATCGCGCTGAATGCAGAGCGCGCGGCCGCCTTCTTCGATATGGATCTTGATCTGTATGAATGGATTGCAAGTCATCCGTTCGTGGCCGAGCGCTATGGCTTTGACATCAAGATGTGGCGCGGCGGCCAATTGTCGCTAGGCGCATTGATCGACTGGAATTTCCCGCCCGCGGCGCCTGCCGACCTCGTCGTGGGCGGCGTCCGCTGCCACATGCTTCCGTGCGACGACTTCAATTACAACGTCAAGATCACAGATGATCCGTCCACGTTCGCGACAAAATGGGCGGTGCACTTCAAAGGCGCGCAAACAAAGAAGCTCATGACGCTTTAGTCTCCGCGCGCCATATCTTATTTTTCGTCGGAAGATTTGTAACTGCTGTCGCGCAAGGAATTCAGCAGAGCGGATGCAGGCGCTACAACACCTTTTTGATCTTTCTGCTTGAGTCTGGCGCCAAAGGCTTTTTCAAGATCGCCGATGAGCGTCGCCTTTTGAGCTTTTGTGATCACCAGATGTTTGCGGCCCTGCGCGTCCTCCTCCTCACCGATCAAGGTGGCGAACACCAGCGACGTAACCTGATAGAGAACGCCATCCAGACTTTCCAGGTTATCACGCAACTTGGGAATCGAGACCTCGCCCTTGGTGTAGTCCACGCCGGGTTGCGGTCCATTCAATTTCAACTCGCCGAGTTTCTTGAGAGAGTCGGTGGCATCAGCCTTCATCTGATAGAGCTGTGCGAACTGTCCCGGCACATTCCCATTGGGCGGGGCCAGCTTCATGGCCTGCAAGGCTGTGATCTGAGCCTTGAGTTCGGCAAGAGCTTGGGTGTTCGACCGCACATCGATGGCTAATGTATTAGCTCCGGGTTTCTTCGCGTCTGCTTCACCTTGTGCGCGGATACGGTCCAGAGCGCCAAGGCCGCGGATGAACTCCTTCACAAAAACATAGGGGGGTGGTTGCACGTTCTGCTGCGCCATAACGGGTCGGGCAACAACTGCGGCGAGCAGCAGCACGGTAATGCGTAGAACGCTAATCACGATCATCTCCGAAAGCGGGGCCTTAAAGACATATCGACTTCGCCCCGTTGAATAAAGCGGGCGAATAACGGTCGCCGCGCGTCCACTATGCCGCGATGCAGCAACTTCGCGGTGCATCACGGACAGATACTGCGCCCCGATACAATGGCGTTGGCGTTCCGGTTTGGTTCACGGTCGAATAGAAATGCCCCTCTTTTATCCACACAGGCGCTTATCCACACTCCGGTTGTCTGAAATCCTTGCATCTTCGAGACCAGCAGATATCTTGTTGGCTCGCTTCGGGCATGCCCCGATGTGAAGGGGGACCACCCAGGGCGGGGAGACTTAAAAACCCCGGGTGCAAACCAGAAATAGGGAGTCGCAAAGACACCAGAAGCCCAGGCGAAAGCCTGGCCTGTGCCAGCTTGCTCTGCTGTGAGGGTGGAGAGCCTGGCATGCGAGACGTTTGTGTGCGTTTTCCGCTGTGACGCGCCGCGTGGGCGTGACGTTGCAGCCATCAGAGAGAGAGAAACCAATGTCCAATCAATCAACCACTGCAGCTTCCGCCGACTCAACGGTAGGGGCCGAGGACTTCAAAGTCATTGCCGCGTCGTCAGTCGGCACTATTTTCGAATGGTTCGACTTCTTTCTGTATGGCTCCATGGCCGGCGTCATCAGTCGCCACTTCTTCGCGGGTGTCAACGAAGTGACCGCCTTCACCCTGGCGTTGTTGGCCTTCGCCGCCGGTTTCGCCGTGCGCCCCTTTGGCGCGCTGGTGTTCGGCTACCTGGGTGATCTCTGGGGTCGCAAGAATACCTTCCTCATTACGCTGACGCTGATGGGCGCCGGCACATTCGCTGTCGGTCTCTTGCCGACCTATGCCCAGATCGGCCCTGCCGCGCCGTGGATCCTGGTCGCCTTGCGCATGGTGCAAGGCCTGTCGGTCGGCGGTGTGTACGGTGGTGCGGCGATCTACGTTGCCGAACACGCGCCGCACGGCCGCCGCGGTTTCTATACAAGCTGGATTCAAACGACGGCGACAGTCGGCATGGCCTTGAGCCTTGCCGTGATCTTCGGCACCCGCGAAATCGTGGGTGCGGATGACTTCGCCGCTTGGGGCTGGCGTATTCCCTTCCTGATGTCGGCGCTGCTGCTCACCGTCACCATGTGGATCCAGCTCAAGCTCAACGAGAGCCCTGTCTATAAGCGCATGAAGAGCACGGGCAAGACGTCCACTCAGCCGTGGAAAGATGCCTTTGGCAATTGGAAGAATCTGCGCATCGTGCTCATCGCCTTGGGCGGCGCCGTCGCCGGCCAGGCTGTGATCTGGTACACGGCGCAGTTTTACGTGCTGTTCTTCCTGCAGCGCGTGTTGAAGGTGGATGACAGCATCTCCAGTCTTCTGGTGTGCGCCGCGCTCATCATTTCGACACCGCTATATGTCTTCTTCGGTTGGCTGACCGATAAGATCGGCCGCAAGAAGGTCATGATGACCGCGTGTTTGCTGGCTGCCCTCACCTACTTCCCGCTGTTCAAGATGCTGACGGCCGCCGCCAACCCAGCGCTGTCACAGGCCGTGGCCAGCGCGCCGGTGGTCGTAACCGTCGACGAGAACGAGTGCTCGTTCCAGTTCGATCCCATTGGCGGCAAGACTTTCAGCAACTCCTGCGACATCGTGCAGTCGTTCCTGAGCCGTGCGGGCGTCAGCTACAACAAGGTGGACGCGCCGGCCGGCACGGTTGCCGAACTGAAGGTGGGCGATCAAGTCCTGCCGGCCTTCAAGGGCAACGAAATGGCCGCGGGCGATCTGAAGACCGCACGCGCCGACTGGGAAAAGCAGGCGGGCGCCATGCTGAGCGCCGCCGGCTACCCGGCCAAAGCCGATAACGACAAGATCAACATGGGCATGACGCTGCTGGTACTGGTCTGCATCATGGTGTTCTCGGCCATGGTCTACGGGCCCATGGCGGCATTGCTGGTGGAACTGTTCCCCGCCAAGATCCGCTACACCTCCATGAGCTTCCCGTACCACGTGGGCACCGGCTGGCTCGGCGGCTTCTTGCCGACGACGGCCTTCGCCATCGTGGCGCAGACAGGCAACATGTATTCGGGTCTGTGGTATCCGCTGATCTTCTCGCTGCTGTGCTTCGTGATCGGCTGCATCTGGCTGCCGGAAACGAAGGACGTCGATATCCATCAGTAAAAGCGAACTGATATAGAGAGATCAAACCGCCGGGTGGGCAACCATCCGGCGGTTTTGTTTTTAGCTCTGGGAGTCCGCGATAGCGGTATCACAAGCGGCCAGCAGCGCACCTACCGCATCACTCAAACGCTTCATGTCAACGCGCGTGCCGGCTTTGAGTGCGTCGAGCAGGAGGCGTTCTGTCCGGTCGGCTGTTTCGCCAAGCGCGCGCAGACCGAAGAGTCCCGCCGTGCCGGCAATGTTATGAATTATCGCGCGCAAGGCCTCGGCGTCCGCAGTTTGCCAGCCCGCCTGCAGGAGGCGGTCCCGCAGATGGACGATGGATTGCGCGGTTGCGGGAAGCGAGCCGCGGTATTCGGCCGCCAACTTGGAAAGCCGCGCTCCCGTCCCGCCTGCACGTGCGGTGCCTTGTAGAAGGTGCTCGATCTCGGAAGCGATCGCCGCCGGATTGAACGGCTTGGCAATCACGCCTATCACGCCCTCTGACAGCGTGGCCGTCTCGGGACGCGCGCTGAGATAAATCACGCGGGCCGACGGCGGAAGGAAAGGGCGCAAGGCGGTCCACGTGGAAAGACCGCTGCGTCCAGGCATATAGATATCCAGAAGCACAATGTCGGGCTGAAAGGCGGGCGCGATAGCCAGCGCTTCTTCACCGGAACCACAGGTCCGAACGGCCGAGGCCCCCGCCTCCTCCAGCGCCGCCAATAGGACGCTGCGGACGAACGGGTCGTCATCGACGATGAGGATCTTTCCCGAGAGATCGTGAAACACGAATTGCCGCTTTCGCTTTATAATCTAACCCATTGGGCGGAAGAGGCCCTTTGGGCATCTGGACCGATTTTGTCATAAATCCCGAGGCCGCTTTCGACCGGGGATAGAAAATTGTATCGTAGGTTGTATAATGATCGCCACGTAGAACTTTTACGTGACTGTCGGTGATAGCAGGATTTTGCACGTCCATGCCTGATACGTCCCCTTCTCCTGTGAAACAACCACATATCCTTGTGGTCGAGGACGATGCTTTTGTCCGCGAGGTGCTGGAGATTTATCTCAAGGGTGAAGGGTATCACGTCACACTGGCGCGCGACGGCAAGGAGATGCGCAACGTCCTGAGCAGCGAGCCGGTGCATCTCGTGATCATGGATTTGCGCCTGCCCGGCGAAGACGGTTTTGCGCTGACGCGTTACCTGCGCGAGCAGCACTCCGTCGGCATCATCATCCTGACGACGCGCAACGAAACGGTGGACCGTGTCGTGGGTCTGGAATGCGGCGCCGACGACTATGTCACCAAGCCCTTTGAAGAGCGCGAATTGCTGGCACGTATCCGCAGCGTTCTGCGCCGAACGGGTGCTGTGTCCGATGCGCCCATGCGTCCGCTGTCACATGCACCGCAGACACTCACCTTCCACGGCTGCACGCTGGATGAGCGCGCCGGCCTTTTCCGGGCCCGGGGCGGAGCTGAAACACTGCTGACCGGCAACGAGTGCCGCTTGCTCGCGTACCTGGTGCGCTCTGCCGGTGACGTGAAAAGCCGCGAAGACCTGATGGCGGCTGTGTTGCAGAAATCCTGGGACCCGCTGGACCGCAGCATCGACGTGCTCATCACGCGCCTGCGCCACAAGATCGAAACGGATTCCAAGCGCCCGGTGATCATCAAGACGATCCGGGGCACGGGCTATCTGTTGACGCTGGAAACGTCCGTGGCTGAAAACGCCGCCTGACTATCCCACCACTGCTGGATTTCCTTGAGCGCCCGTTCGGCGCTGTCGAAAACGCGTTTGCTTTCGCGCCCGACGCCAGCAAGATCCTGAGTGTGGAGCGCCTGCTCCAGGAGTGCTGCGGTCGTCGACAGACTGTGTGCCCCAGCGATGCCGGCGCTGCCCTTGATGTGATGGGCGGCGGCGGATGCGTCGTCCCACTGCATAGCCCCGAGCGCGCGTTTGAGATCGGCGCAGGATGTCTCGATCACCACGCGCCACTGGGCCAGGACGGGACGCAAGCGGACCGCATCGTCGCCGAATACGGCAATCAGGTTGCGTAAGTCCACGGCGCCGACGACGGTGCCGATAGAAGCTTCCACGTTGAGTGCGTTCTTGGCGGAGGCCGGCGCGGAGCGCGCAGGAACCGCGAAGACCGGATCGCAGGCCACGGGAAGCCAGCGGTCGAGCGCTGCTTGCAGCGATTTGATCTCGATGGGCTTGGCAAGATAGTCGTCCATGCCGGCGGCGCGGCACCGTTCTTCCTCGCCGCGCATGGCATTGGCCGTGATGGCGACAATGGGCAAGTGGCGCCCATCCGCCTTCTCGCCCGCGCGGATCAATCGGGTGAGTTCGAATCCGTCCATGCTGGGCATGTGACAATCGCAGAGCAGAAGCAGGTAGCTGCGCTCCTGCAAAGCCTGCATGGCCGCAGTGCCGGTACTGGCGATATCGCAATCGAAACCCAGGATGGCCAGCTGCTGGCGCAGGACTTCCTGATTAACGACGTTGTCCTCAGCCACGAGGATGACACGGCCCTCGGCGCGCGCGGCGGCAACTGTCTCGACCTCAGATGCCGCAAAAGAAGACGCATCAAGGCGGCGCGTAAGGATCGGCGCGGCATCCAGTTCGGTGGTCAGCGGTTGAGCACCGGCGACGGCGGCAAGGAGGACCGCGCGGCGCAAAGGATGAGCACGGATGCCGCGTACGCCGCGACGCGCCAGCGACACTGCGCCGCCGATGGCGCGCGGATGCAGCCATAACACCGGTAATTTGGCGGGCGCGCTGGCCAACTGCAGAACGCCGGTGGCCGCTTCCACGTCCTCGGGTTCGGCAGACGGTCCAATCACAACGACGACATTGCGGCCCTTGCCGGCGGTCAGATAACGCGCCGCCAATGTGTTGCCGCTGAGACTGTTGAGCGCTTCGACCCGCTCGATGCGGGCACCGGCAGCCTCGAGATACCGCAGCGCGACCTGCAAGGCCGGCTCGCCAGCGTCGGCGGCCACGACGAGCAAATCGTCGAGCCTTATCACGTGGGCATCGGCCGATGGCGCCACAATGGGGAAAGTGACGTCAACAAAGAAGCGCGAACCTTTGCCCGAAGCACTTTCCACGTCAACCTTGCCACCCATAGCCTCGACAAGGTTGCGGCAAATGGCCAGCCCAAGGCCGACGCCGCCCAGGCCTTGGCCCGCCGTCATGGCAAGCTGCGAGAACGGCTGGAACAGGAAGGCTTGCAGTTCCTGCGGGATGCCAATGCCGGAATCGGAAATGCAGAAACGGATGGCGGCGTTTTGCGCATCGATATGACGCAAGTGCGCCGACAAAGCCACATGCCCCGCCTCGGTGAATTTCACGGCATTCATACCGAGGTTGAGCAGAACCTGGCGCAAGCGCAACGCGTCGCACGAGACACGCGGCAGATTGAAATCCACCTCGCATGTGATGCTAAGGCCCTTGGGCTCCGCCTGATTGGCGAGCAGTTCGGTGCAGCCTTCTAGCAATTCCGTAAGATCGGTGGACGTGGGCGACAACGCCAGGCGCGCCGATTCCAGCTTGGCGAGGTCGAGCATGTCGTCGACGATGCGCATCAGCGCCGTGGAGGACTCACCCACCGTGGCCATAATGCGCCGCTGCTCATCCGTGAGCGATGTGCGCGCGAGAATCTCCAGCATGCCCATGACGCCCATGAGCGGCGTACGGATCTCGTGACTCATGGCCGCCCAGACGCCGGCGGTATTTACGGCCGTATCGGGGGCGGCGGTATCCTCACCCTTATGGGCGGGCACTGGCGGACGGGTGGACATGAACTCCCCTTAAGCTTGGCGGAGGGGAGCATAGGCGCGGGCAGGTATCCCGCCAAGACGCCGTGACGTTAAGAGCGCAATGTTAAGGACCGAACAGTTTCTGAAAGAGCCGGGGTAGCCGGCCGGTCAGTTTTGTGGGTCCGCGCTTCAGCACGAGACAAAGGCATGGGTCGCTCGTGTCGACGACCGGCGCATGCACGTAACCGGCTTCAATGATCTGGAAGTCGCCGCGGCGATAGGAGCCTTTCGCATCGCTGAAACCACCCGAGAGGATCAAGGCCGCTTCGTCGGCGACGTGGTCGTGTTCGATCATCGATATACCGGACTTGCAATGATAGATGCTGACATCGATGTCGCCTTCCCGCAGCAGCTGAACGTGCTTCACACCTGGCCCGCTCCAACCCCACTGAATGGTGTCAAGATCGGCCGGCAAATAACGGCGCACACACCCCGGCAGGGACGTATTCAGCAATTTGGCATTCGCGCACGCCTGCAATGTGGGCGCGGCCTCGGGCTCATCCAGGCGGCCCAGCACCGCAGCGAGCTTGTCCTGTGAGACCGGCTCCGGTGTCATCTCCTCCAGAACCGCGCCACCCACAGCCTCGGCGGTGGCGACTCTCATGCGGCATTTGGGGCAGTAGGAAAGATGGGCCGCCACCACCAGCGACAGCCCCTCGCTGAGGGTACCGGCGGCATACGCCACGATCATATCGCCTTCGATGTGATGCATGGGGACCGTCATCACTCGTCTCCCAACAAGGGCTGGAGACGGCGCATGGCAAGACGCAGGCGCGACTTCACCGTGCCCAAGGGCAACGACAGCTGTTCGGCAATCTCGCCGTGAGGTTTGTCTTCGAAGAAAGACAACTTCACCACAACGGCCTGTTCCTCTGGCAGCTGGCGCAAAGCTTCCCTCACCCGCGCCTCCAATTGGTCGTTGTGGAGAATTGCATCGGGCGCCAACTGCGGTTCCGGCAGGAACGCCGGATCGTTGGTATCGAGGGGGTGTAATGTCTTGCGGTGCGCATCAATCCTCAAGTTCCGTACGATCGTATAAATCCAGGTGGCCGCTGACGCTTTGGCGGGGTCAAAACTTGCCGCGCGGCGCCACACGATCAACATGGTCTCCTGCGCGAGTTCCTCGGCCGCCGCGGCGCTGGTTCCCCGGCGCATGAGGTATGCCTTAATGCGCGGCGCATAGTAATCAAACAACTTCGCGAACAACTGCTTGTCACGCGCGCCTGCAATCGCTACCAACAGCGCGGTCATCTCACCCGCAGGCGGAGTGCTGGGAGTTTGAGCTGCAGCGGACGTCATGTCGAAGCGCCCGCGAATTGGAGCCCAAAGCCCGCGATATTCTTCGCAATACATCGCGCGGGTTTCTTCCCGCCGCGATCCTTCAAGCCGGACGGCTCCCGTTCCATCCATTGCGTTCTACGCTGTAAGCGTACAAATGGATTACTCGCGAAAAGGCGATGGGAAGATTTTGTGTAAATGAGTTGTATCGCCTGGACGACACGGACACTCGGCCACAAGACTGCACAGGGAAACTGCAACAACAGAACATCTCGTGCGACTGAGGGACAGCGAGCATACATGCCGAGGATGATTGCGACACGAAAAAACCTCTGGAATTCAAAGGGGAAAAGGGACTGTCCTATGCGCGCGGGCGTTGATTTGTCCCTAAAAATACTGGCAGAAATGATATGAGCAGCGTGACCGCAGCAGCGAAGCGTTCCGTCGCATGGGCGGCAGTGCGCTATAGTCCGGCCCTTCGGAGGTAAATCATGCGCGATATGAGCGAACCACAAAGACCCGCGCGCAATGTGCTCGGCGGCACGCTGACCATCTGCTCCATCAAGCCTATGACGGGCTTCTTCCGTGATGGCTGCTGCAACACCGGCCCGCAGGATCGCGGATCGCACACTGTCTGTGTAGTGCTGACGGCGGAGTTTTTGGCGTTCAGCGCCAAAGCCGGCAACGATCTCTCGACGCCCATGCCCGAGTACGGTTTTCCCGGCTTGAAGCCCGGCGAACGCTGGTGCCTGTGCGCCCCGCGTTGGCAGCAGGCTTTTGAAGGTGAAGCCGCGCCAAAAGTCGTGCTGGCAGCGACGCACGAAGGCGCGCTCGAACATTGCAAGCTGGCCGATCTCAAGAAGTTCGCGGTGGATTTAAATTAGGCGACGGGAGGGTTAGGTATTGGACGATACACGGTCTCGCCAGTATGTGGGCGAGCGGTGCATATGCGCGATGGCCAATACAAGAATATCCGCGTGATCCAACGCATAAATAATGCTGAAGGGGAACCTGGTCAGCCGACAGCGGCGAATATTTTGTGCAACCGGATGCCATGCCTCGGGGTGCTGTTCAATCAGACGAAGAATTTTGAGCATCTCGACGACAAACGCATCACCCAGACCGGGCGCTTGAGCTCCATACCATATGACTGCTTCATCCAATTCGGATTGCGCCGCAGTCAAAAAGCGGATGGTCATGAAATATATTTGGCCAGAACGTCGGCAAGGCCGAGCGCTTCCAATTCACCGCGTCTATAGGCGGCTAGGCGGTCTTCCGCTTCTTTAGCCCATGCTTTGTCGACGGTAGCGTCGGAAGCATCCAAGCTTTCAAGAATATGCTCCACCAGCTCCAAACGGTCGCTGGGAGGTAAATTTTTGGCGGCATCTGAAAGGCGTTTGGCGGCGTCGGTCATGGCTTAACCCAGAAAGAAGCGGTTCCGCATCTTAGCAGAAAATCTTCAGCCTTGCTCGCCTTATAGACCTTACAGGCCAAACACGCTCAGCGGCACGTGCTTGTCGATGACCACGGCGAGGAACACGCCGGCGAGATACTGCATCGAGAAGAGGAAGTTGCGCTTCGCCAGTTCGCGCGACGGGTCTTTCACCAGCAGCCAGTTCAACCACAGAAAGCGCAAACCGAACGCAGTCGAGACAACTGCATAGAGAATGCCGAGCTGGCCGAAGAGCGCGGGCAGCAGCGCCGAGATCACCAGCGCAACGGTATTGGCCAAGATCCACTTGGAGGTGACGGCATTGCCATGCACCACGGGCAGCATGGGTACGCCAGCTTTGGCGTAGTCGTCTTTAATCATGATGGCGAGCGACCAGAAGTGCGACGGCGTCCACAGGAAGAGCGTGACGGCCATGAAGGCCGGCAGCAGCCACAGCGAGGAGTCCACCGCAGCCGCGCCGCCGAGTACGGCGAAGCTGCCGGCCGCGCCGCCGATGATGATGTTGGTCCAGTGACGGCGCTTGAGCCACACGGTGTAGACGATGCCGTAGACGAAGGCGCCGAGGAACAGATGGATGGCCACGATCCAGTTGAAGGCGAGCAAGGCGATAAGCAAGCCGGTGATCAGCAAGCCGGCGGCGAACCAAAGGGCGTGACCAGCATCGAGCGTACCGGCGGCGAGCGGACGGCGCGCGGTGCGCGGCATGAGCCTGTCGAGGTCGCGGTCGTAGAACTGGTTGAAGACCGCCGAGCCCGAAGAGCCCAGCAGCATGGCGATGAACAACACCAGAAGCTGCGTGCCGCTGACATGGGTGGCCACGGCGGCATAGCCCGCCATCGCGCTGAGCGCGATGAGGAAGCCGATGCGGAGCTTCATGAGCTCCAGATAGCCGCGAATGTTCGTGGCGGTCATTGCGTCTAACAACCTGAAAATGAAAGATTTTCCGCCCCGTCCCGGGAAGCGGTCGAAATCCTAACCTGCCGTAACACCGTGGCCCGGTTTTGCCAACAGTAATTTGGCCGCGGTAAATATGAAGAGTATTCCCCCGATGACGGCGATGAGCCCGCCCACGCCCTCGACGGACATGAATATAATTTTGGTTGTGGTGTCCAAATCCTGAGCCGCCCCGGCGGTCTTGCGCAGCACGCCGTTCACGCCCGCGATATAGAGCCCGAGAGAATGCAGGAACTGCCCGCCGCCTAGAAGCGCATACATGGCGGTGCGCAGGCGGTGCCGCTCGGTGCGCCGGCCGAGGAGCGGCAGCAGCATACCGAAGTAGAGCGCCATGAAGGCCAGTGTCACGGCGATGAGCATGGCGTGGTAGTGGCTGGGTGTGCGCGTATCGATGGAGCCTTCGAAGAACCCGAGCGCACCGCCGAAAGCAAAGAGCAGCAGCGCGATCATGACGGCTTTGGCTTCGGGTGCGCCGGTCCAGACGTCGGCGCGGCGGCGGATGAACAAAGCCACGACACTGTAGAGAATGATGGCAGCGGGCAGCGGCAACGCAAACCAGTAGAGATCAGTGAAGACCATGCGCATGGTCGGACTGCCGCCATCGAAGGTGAGATACAGCAGAGGCCCCGCCGCGGCACCCGCCAGAAGCATCAGCATGGCGACCTTGAACCAGGAGGAAGACAGTGGTGTCTCGCCGAGACAGACACGGCTGAGGAAATAGAAGCTGGAGAGCATCAGCGCCGTATTGGCGAACTGCAGGACGTGGCCTCCGCCCCACATGACGTATTCAGCCGCACCGACAAGGCCGGTGTCCGGCGGCAAAGTAAGCCAAGCCGCACCGATACAAGTGAGCGCCAGCAGGTAAATAGCCCCGGCGCAGCCAACGCCAAACGTGCCGGCCTCGGTGAGGCGTTGGCGTGCAAGCACGATCAGCAGACGGATGATGGGGAGTGCGAGCGAGACGCCAAGAAGCCCGAGCCCGGCGTAAGAGATCGGATGCAAGAGAACCGGAATGTAGTTGTTGATGGAGGGCTCGCCCATGTCACCCAAAGCCGGGATGAGCAGAAGGATGAAGCTTAGGCCAAATCCATACACCGCGAGCTGGCCGATAACCTCGCCGAAGCCGCTCATGGATTGACCGTGCTGCGTCGCTTGCGCCGTGGCGACCACGGTCATGGCGCCTTGCACGCCCAGGTACCAAACAACGAAGGCAAAGGTGACATGCACCACGAGGATTTTCTGGAAGAAGGTTTGACCTATCCAGGGCACCAGCACCTCGACGTGCGGCACACGCAGGAGGGCCAGCAGAAGCGCAAGAATCCCCGCCAGCGCCAAAGCGGCCAGCGGTAGCAGCGTCCAGCCGTAAAGCTCGCTGCGCAACGCGGGCGTCAGCTTGCCGGCAAAGTTGCCATCCACCGGCACATGCATGGGCGGCGGCAGCGAACGCGCGATGACTTCTTTATCGTCCATAGCTTCCCAGTATGGGGTTCCCCAGACTCCAGCCCGCCCCTCTGTTCAAGTGTCACATTTGAATTCTTATAGAGAACAGAAGCGCTTAGGCCGGGTAGATATGGTAGAGGATGACATAAATCACGACGCCGGTCACGGTGACGTAAAGCCAGATGGGGAAGGTCCAGCGGGCGATGGCACGGTGGCGCTCGAACTGGCCATGCAGGGAGCGCCAGGCCGTGACGGCGATCATGGGCGTCACCACGGTCGCCAGGATCACGTGACTGATGAGCAGGCCATAGTAGGCCGGCAGCAGTTCCCTAGGCCCCTTGAACACGAAGATGGGCGCGGTGAAGTGGTAGGTCAGGTAGCAGACCAGGAACACCGCCGAGACGATGATCGCCGATATCATGACCTTGCGGTGCGCATCGCGGTTGCCGCGGCGGATATAGGTAAAAGCGATCAACAGCAGCACCGTCGAAACCGCGTTCAGAATGGCATTCACATGCGGCAAAACAGTCGCGGCGGTCATGATCACCTAAAATGGGTAAGCGGCGTGAATATCGGGCGCCGACAGCATCAAGGCCCGTTAATGGCCGTTTTCAAGATGAAACTCACGTACATGAACAGCGCCACGCCCCCGCAGCACAGGGCAAAAATCAGGCGCTTACGGCGGGCGGCCTTCTCGGTCTCGTGCTGGTTCGCGTGCTGATTCAAGGGCGCCTGCATGTCTTAAGCATGATGGTTCATAGAGCGTTTATGTAGCCGAAGCGCTCCGACGATGAAACCCCTAGAGAACGTCCGCGCGGGAGTTAATTCCAACCTGAAATCAACGCCGGAAATGCCGATTATTCCAGGGGGTTCATACCTTTACGTGAGGAGACGCATCGGTTAGTCTGCCGCCGTGGGCGAGAGGTCGGGGAACGGACTCTCGGTTAACCCTCGGGGCAATAAAGCAAAAAAGTCTAAAAACCTCGAAAAATCAGTTGATCCGTTTCGCCGGGCAACCGAAAAGGTGGCCGCCCTGCGGACTGCAATGGAGACCGAGTGTGAGTCGTTTGACATTGGCGCTCAGCGCCGCCGTTTCGAGCTTTCTTTTCACCACCTTGCCTGCCTGGGCCGCCGATGCACCTCGGATGCCCACACCTTCTTTCCCGGTCCCTTGGCAGATGGGATTGCAGCACCCGGTGACCCCTGTCGCCCAGCAGATGCACGACTTCCACACCTTCCTGGTTTGGGTCTGTGTAGTGATCTCGGTCTTCGTGCTCGCCCTGCTCCTGATCTGCTTCTTCCGTTTCAACGAGAAGGCCAATCCGGTGCCGGCCAAGTGGTCGCACAACACCCTTCTCGAAGTGATCTGGACCACGATCCCGGTCCTGGTCCTCGTGACCATCGCGGTGCCTTCGTACCGCCTCCTCTACTATATGGATCGCACCACCGAAGCTGAGATGACCATCAAGGTCATCGGTAACCAGTGGTTCTGGTCCTATGAATATCCGGACAGCGAAATCTCCTTCGACGCCCTGGCCATTCCCGATGCCAGCATCGACGCCGCGAAGGGTCAGCACCGTATGCTGGAGACCGACAACCACGTGATTCTGCCGGTGAACACCAACATCCGCATCCTGTTCACCGCCAACGACGTGATCCATGCCTGGACCATTCCGGCCTTCGGCGTGAAGCTCGACAACATGCCGGGCCGCGTCAATGAGACCTGGACGCGTGTCACGGAACTGGGCCGCTTCTACGGCGAATGCTCGGAGCTGTGCGGTGTCGATCACTCCTTCATGCCCATCGTCGTCGATGTCGTGAGCAAGGAAGATTACCAAGCCTGGGTTGCCTCGAAGAAGCAGAGCGCGAGTGCCGCTCCTGCTGCCACCACCACCCAAGTCGCCGCCCAGTAAGCGGCACACCGTCGCAGGTTATGATTTAAAAGATTTTCGGAGATTGCTTCTATGAGCGCTGCCACACACGCCGATCACTCCCACGCCGGACACGATCATGCGCATGACCATGGGCATGATGCACACGATCATGGGCACCCCACCGGCATCGGCCGCTGGTTGTTCTCCACCAACCACAAGGACATCGGCACGATGTACCTGGTGTTCTCGGTGGTCTCGGCCCTCTTCGGCGGCGCCTTCTCGGTCATGATCCGCATGGAGCTGATGGATCCGGGCCTGCAATTCTTCCACGACAAGCAATTCTACAACGTGATCGTCACGGCCCACGCCCTGCTCATGGTCTTCTTCGTAGTCATGCCCGCCGTGATCGGCGGGTTCGGCAACTGGATGATGCCGATGATGATCGGCGCGCCGGACATGGCCTTCCCGCGCATGAACAACATCTCGTTCTGGCTGATGCCGCCGGCTTTGATCCTCTTGGTCCTGTCCATGGTCGTCGGCCAAGGTGCCGGCACCGGCTGGACGCTGTATCCGCCGCTGTCCTCCATCGCCGGTCACCCGGACATGAGCGTGGACTTCGCCATTCTCTCGCTGCATCTGGCCGGCGCCTCGTCGATCCTGGGGGCCACCAACTTCATCACCACCATCTTCAACATGCGCGCGCCCGGCATGACCTTCCACAAGATGCCGCTGTTCGTATGGGCGACGCTGATCACCGCCATCCTGCTGCTGCTGGCCATGCCGGTGCTGGCGGGTGCCTTGACCATGCTGCTGTGTGACCGCAACTTCGGCACCGCCTTCTTCGATCCGCGCGGCGGCGGCGACCCCTTGCTGTGGCAGCACCTGTTCTGGTTCTTCGGCCACCCCGAAGTGTACATCATGATCCTGCCGGGCTTCGGCATCGTCAGCCACATCGTCTCGACCTTCAGCCGCAAGCCGGTGTTCGGCTACCTCGCCATGGCCTACGCGATGGCCTCGATCGGCGTTGTCGGCTTCGTCGTGTGGGCGCACCACATGTACACGGTGGGCATGGGCGTGAACTACCGCGCCTACTTCATCGCCGTCACCATGGCGATTGCGGTTCCGACGGGCATCAAGATCTTCAGCTGGATCGCCACCATGTGGGGCGGCTCCATCTCCTTCCGCACACCGATGTTGTGGGCGGTGGGCTTCATCTTCCTGTTCACCGTCGGCGGTGTCACAGGCGTGGTGCTGGCCAACGCCGGTATGGATATCGCGATGCACGACACCTATTACGTCGTGGCGCACTTCCACTACGTGCTGTCGCTGGGCGCCGTGTTCTCGATCTTTGCGGCCTTCTACTACTGGTTCGACAAGATGACCGGCCGCGTGTTCCCGGAATGGGCAGGCAAGCTGCACTTCTGGATGACGTTCATCGGCGTCAACGTGACCTTCTTCCCGCAGCACTTCCTGGGTCTGGCCGGCATGCCGCGCCGTTACATCGACTATCCGGATGTCTTCGCGGGCTGGAACTATGTCTCCTCCATCGGCGCCTATATCGGCGGCGCTGCGTCGATCTTCTTCATCGTCATGGCGATCCACAGCATCTTCTTCGGCAAGAAGTCGGTTGCGAACCCATGGGGTGAAGGTGCGACGACGCTGGAGTGGACCGTGCCTTCGCCAGCGCCGTTCCACACTTTCGAAGAGCCGCCGGTGCTGGCGCACGCCACCGGACACTAATACAAGGTCGAAGCAAACACGCTCCATGACGAAGGCAACGCTCAACCGACGTAACGCCGTTATTGGGACAGCCGCCATGGCCGTCTCAGGCCTTATGCTCGGCTTCGCCTTCGCCATGGTGCCGCTGTTCAAGATCGTCTGCGTGAAGCTGGGCCTGGACGGCACCACGCAGCGCGCCACCGTGGCGCCCACGGAGATCACCAATATCCCGATCACCGTGCGTTTCGATTCCAATGTCGATAAGCAATTGCCCTGGCAGTTCGTGCCCGACCAGAAGTCGGTGGACCTGAAGCTGGGCGAGACCGCGACGGTGTTCTACAAGGCCACCAACACGTCCGATCATCCCACCAGCGGCACCGCCAGCTTCAACGTGACGCCCGAGAAGATCGGCCAGTACTTCAACAAGCTCGCCTGCTTCTGCTTCACCGAGCAGACCTTGAAGCCCGGCGAGAGCATGGAGATGGGTGTGACGTTCTTCGTCGACCCCGCCATGGTGAAGGACAAGCTCACCGACGAGGTGCGCACCATCACCCTGTCCTACACGTTCTTTCCGTCTCAAGGCTTTTTCCCGAAAGACGGCCAACCCACGGCGAGCAATAACGCCGACACCACTACTCAAATTAAGCTGACGCCGGTCTCCGGCCCGGCCCCGGTCAACACTCCGGTCAATTAACAGAGGATCCTGCTGATGAGCTCCCACGCCAAACACCCCTTCCATATGGTCAATCCCAGCCCCTGGCCGGCTTTGGGATCCTTTGGCGCCTTGTTGACGGCCATCGGGGCCATCCTGTTCTTCCATAAGACTCCGGTCTTCGGCATGGAGAACCTGGGCATCTTCAAGATCGTGCCGGGTCTGGCACTTGTGATCTTCACCATGGCGATGTGGTGGCGCGATGTGATCCGTGAATCGATCGTCGAGCACGCCCACACCGAAGAGACCAGCACCGGCCTGCGCATGGGCATGGCGCTGTTCATCGCTTCGGAAGTGATGTTCTTCGTGGCCTTCTTCTGGGCCTTCTTCCATAACGCGCTGGGCTTCTCGACCTCGACGCTGCAGTGGCCGCCCGCCGGCATCACGCCGCTGGATGCATGGGAACTGCCCTTCTACAACACCGTGATCCTGCTGACCTCGGGCGGCACCGTGACGCGCGCGCATCTGTTCATCGAACAGGGCAACAACAAAGCCGCGGCACGCTGGATCTTCATCACCGCGGCGCTGGGCGCCTTGTTCCTCAGCTGCCAGGTGTATGAATACGTGCACGCTTCTTTCAAGCTGACGGACGGCATCTTCCCGTCGGCCTTCTATCTGGCCACCGGCTTCCACGGCTTCCACGTGTTCGTGGGCACCATGTTCCTGATCGTCTGCGGCTTCCGCGCCCAGAAGAACCAGTTCACGGCCCACAAGCACATCGGCTTCCAGGCCGCCGCCTGGTACTGGCACTTCGTGGACGTGGTGTGGCTGTTCCTGTTCGTGTGGGTTTACTGGCTGTTGGGTGAACCCGTGCGCCACTTCGTCGCGGGCTAAGTTCCTCGCAAAAAGGGCCGGTGAAAACCGGCCCTTTTTTGTTGTCTGCCCTGCTAGAATGGGTTCATGCCCAAATCCGGCGCGCCCATCCTTCTCGTCGCCCTGAAAGGCCGCTGCCCACGCTGCGGCATCGGCCCCTTGTTCGACGGTTACCTGCGTGTGGCGCCCGCATGCGGCCACTGTGGGCTGAAGCTGGTGGGGCACGACACCGGCGACGGACCGGCGTTCTTCATCATGATGCCCTTGTGCATCCTGACGGCCGTATCGGCCCTGTTGCTGGAGCTGAAGGTGGAGCCGCCGCTGTGGGTGCACATGGTGGTCTGGCCGCTGTTCATCGCAGCCGTGGCGGGTTTCACCTTGCGACCGGTGAAGGCCATCATGATCGCGCTTCAGTACCGCTACCGCGATGTGGAGCGGGAGGAGAAGTAGTCACGTTCTAGGCGTGCGCCGTTGCGCTGGCAGCCTGGTCACGGAAGCGTTCCCGGAACGTGAGGATGGCCGGCAGCTCGCGGTGAAACAGCCCGACCAACGCCGGATCGAGATGGCTGCCCGATACTTCGAGCATGTACGCCACCGCATCATCGACCGACCAAGCCGGCTTGTAGGGCCGCTCGGAGGTCAGGGCGTCGAAGACGTCGCTGACGGCAACAATCCGCCCCGCGATGGGAATGGCTTCGCCCTTAAGACCCCGTGGATAGCCGCTACCGTCCCACTTCTCATGATGGCTCAAGGCAATTGTCCGCGCGAGTGTCAGCAGCGGTGACTTGCCACCTACCAATATTTGCCCGCCGATTTCGGCGTGCCGCTTCATGATTTCCCATTCCGCCGCATCCAGGCGGCCGCGCTTGAGCAGGATCGCATCGGGAATGCCGATCTTGCCGATATCATGAAGCGGCGCGGCATCGCGGATATTGACGGCCTCCGCTTCCGGCAATCCAAGCTTCAAGGCCAGATGATGGGCAAAGACGCTCATGCGGGCAATGTGTTGCCCGGTCTCGTTGTCGCGGAATTCGGCGGCGGCGGACAAACGGCGAATGACGTCGGCGCGGGTATCCTTCAACTCCGCCGTGCGAACGACGACCCGTTCTTCTAGTTCATCATTCAATTGGCGTGTGCGCCGGTAGAGGATCTGGATTTCGAGTGCATTGCGCACGCGCTGAAGTAATTCCCATAGCTTGAACGGCTTAGTGATGAAGTCCCGCGCACCGGCGTTCAGCGCATTGCGCCGCGTTTCGTCGTCGGTTTGGGCCGTGAGGACGATGATCGCCGGCCGATCGGCTGCATCGTGCGCCCTGAGGCGCCGGATGAATTCGATACCGTCGAGTTTAGGCATGCGCATGTCAAGAAGGACGAGGTCATAGGAACCCACCTCGGCCATGGCCAGACCTTGAATGGCGTCCGTCGTCCCGAAGACATTGCTAAAACCGCCAACGTCGAGCAGACCCGACAGCATCTCGACGTTGCTGGCATGATCATCGACGACAAGGATTGACGCCGTATGAACGGCACGTTCAAGAGTGGGTTCGGTCACGGGCCGTCTCGCTAAGTACGCTATCGACGGCAGCGAAAAATTCGCGGACGTTGATCGGTTTGGTAAGATAATGCCTGAATCCCGCTGCCAAACCGCGTTCAATGTCACGCGGCATAGCCGCAGCACTGAGTGCGATCACCGGCGTCCGCGCAGTGGCGGGGATAGCTTTGAGTTTACTCAAGACCTGGAAGCCGCTCATCCCCGGCAAATCGATATCGAGGACAATGATATCGGGCTTGTTCGCCTCGGCAAGCGCAAGCCCCGCGGTAGGATGGTCCGCGATAAGAAGCTCGACGCCATCCAGAGTTTCAACCAGACTCTGCATCAGCTCGATATTCGATGGATTGTCTTCGATATACAGCATGCGGTAGCTGCCATGGCGCTGCGTCAGTCCGCCGATATTGATCAGCTGCGCTTCCGCGTCGGTCACGGCGTCGCTGGCCGCCGGCAACTCGATCGCGAAGGTCGTGCCGACATTGGGTGTGCTGTTGAAGGTGATCTGGCCGCCCATCAACCACACCAGCCGCCGGGTGATGGTAAGGCCGATGCCCGTACCCTCGATGGCACCTTGTTCAGCCCCCAGGCGGTTGAAGGGTTGAAATAATTCACTCTGGCGCTCAAGCGGTATGCCGTGACCAGTATCGCTCACCAGCAGACGCACGGCCTTATCGCCCACGGCCTCCGCGGCGAAGGTCAGGCGACCCTCCGCGTGGTTGTATTTCAGAGCGTTGCTGCCGAGATTCATGAGCACCTGCACCAAGCGCGTGCGGTCGGCGCGGACAGCAGGAATATTTTCAGCAAGGTCGATGGCAATCGTGATGCTAGCCTCGTCGGCCAGGGGCGTCAGCGCCGCACGTATTTGCGCCAAGACAGGGCCCAACGGCACAGGCTCGATCGACAGTTTGATATTGCCTGACTCTACCTTCGCGAGATCGAGCACGTCATCGATCAGCGACAACAGGTGTTCGCCGCTTTTCTTCACCTGCGCCACATGGCTGGCCTGACTGGACGACAACGGATCCTTGGCGTTGAGTTCGAGAAGTTGGGCGAAGCCGAGGATGGAATTCATTGGCGTGCGCAACTCGTGGCTCATATTGGAGAGAAAGTCGGACTTTGCGTTGCTCGCCATCTCGGCGCGTTCCTTCTCGCGCTCCGCGCGCGTGCGGGCGGCCTCAAGCTCCTGAGAAGATGCGAGCAGACGCGCATTGGCATTTGCCAGTTCCTGCGTGCGCGCCTGCACGCGTGCCTCCAGGTCGCTGTGCGCCTCCTGCAATCTTATGTTGGCATCGCGCAAAGCCCTGGCCTCGCGCTCGGCCAGGGCTTCGAACCGGCGATCGACAAAGACCGAGACCAAAGCCATGCACATCAACGCGAGCGTCGCCGTGGCAACGGCAGCCGCAAGCAAGGGGGCGCTCAAACCTGAATCGGGAGACGGCAGATCGGCGGCTTCCACAAGCGTCGCCGCCATGCCGGTATAATGCATGCCGCAAATGGCCGTTGCCATAACCAGGGCCGCCGCAAGATTCTGCCACGTATTGCGCACACCGAAAGCCAACCACAGAGCGACAATGGAAGCGGCCATGGCGATGACGATGGAAGCAGTGAAGAGCATCGGATCATAGTGCACCTTGGCGCCGATGCGCATGGCCGCCATGCCGGTGTAGTGCATGCCCGATACACCGAAAAGACCGACGACGATGCCGGCGGTGGCCAGCCGTGTGGCGGTCAAATTGCCGCTGGCCACGATATAAAACCCTATGGCCGTGAAAAGGATCGCAATCAGCAGCGAAGCGACAGTCGTGGTGGCGTCATAACTGACGGGAAGTGAAATGCGAAAGGCCAGCATTGCGATGAAATGCATGGACCAAATCCCGCCGCCGAGGACGATCGCACTACCGGTCAGCCACAGGCGGCGCGCACGCGGGCCGGCTTTCGGCAGGCGCTCGCCCATATCGAGCGCGGTGTAAGAGGCAAAAAAAGCCACGACATAAGACAGGACGACCAGCATGGGGTCGTGGTCATGGGGAATGTAGTCGATCATAACGAACGACTTTCGCCGGTGGCCAGCAGACCGAAGCAGCCCGGCGTCGCGGTTCTGATCAAACTCCAAGCGCCCGCACTGTAAAGTCCACCGAGTTCGGCCACATTGCGCGCGGAGACAATGATGACGTTTGACGTGGCGCCCACGCCGATGATGTCGACGCCGGACAAGACCGCGGCGCGGAAAACCGACTCAGGGGTCCACCATGGCGGGAAGACCGCCGCGACGGCAGCGCCCGGACGTGCTTGCAGCGTGAGGAGAAAAGGACCGCTGACCACGAGCATCACCGCAACCGCGACGACGCAAGCTATCGGCAGCGTGACTCTCCGCCGTTTGGCCAAGACTGGCAAAGGCATCCCCCGCGTTCTGAAACACAGACCCCGTATCTCAAAAACGTCTACTGGATAGCCGTTAAAAACACAACTAAGGCATATTTTACTTTCGCCTCAACACAATTTTTAAGCGTAGTGATCCGCGCGATGCTTTTTTCCCTATGGGCCGAACGGGAGTGTGATGAAACAAAAAGGCGGAGAATTGCTTCTCCGCCCTTTTTATTTCATCACGTAGCGTTAGCGCAGATCGTCTTCCGGCATGGACGAGACCTTGTGGATGGAAAGATCGGGGCCGTAGAACTCCTGCTCTTCTGTGAGCCGGATGCCCATGGTGGCTTTGAGCGCACCGTAGACCACGAAGCCCGCCACCAGCGCGATGCCCACGCCGACGACCGTGCCGGCGAGTTGGGACGTGAACGTCACCCCGCCCATGCCGCCCAAGGCTTCGAGCCCGAAGACGCCGCAGAGGATGCCGCCGAGCGCGCCGCACAGGCCGTGCAAGGGCCAGACGCCGAGCACGTCGTCGATCTTGAGTTTGTTCTGCTGCCAATTGAAGGCGAACACAAAGAGCGCGCCTGCAATGGCGCCCGTGGCGAGCGCGCCAACCGGGTGCATAACATCGGAGCCGGCGCAGACCGCGACGAGGCCCGCGAGCGCGCCGTTGTGCACGAAGCCCGGGTCGTTGCGGCCGATGACCAGGGCAGACAGCGTGCCGCCCATCATGGCCAGGAGCGAGTTGACAGCGACGAGACCCGAGATCGCTTCCAGCTTCTGGGCGCTCATGACGTTGAAGCCGAACCAGCCGACGCAGAGAATCCAGGCACCGAGTGCCAGCCAGATGATATTGGACGGCGGCATACCGACGGATGTGCCATCGGCGCGGTAGCGGCCCTTGCGGTTGCCGAGCATGATCACGGCTCCCAGCGCGATCCAGCCACCCATGGCATGCACCACAACGGAACCGGCGAAGTCGTGGAACTTGGCACCGAAGGTGTGTTCCATGAAATCCTGGAAGCCGAAGTTGCCGTTCCAGGCCATGCCTTCAAAGACGGGATAGACGAAGGCCACCAGCAAGAAGGTCGCGAGCAGCTGCGGATAGAACTTGGCGCGCTCGGCGATGCCGCCGGAGATGATGGCCGGCACGGCGGCGGCGAAGGTCAGCAGGAAGAAGAACTTCACCAAGTCGTAGCCTTGCCCGGCGAAGAGGCCGCCTTCAGCGCCTGAAATGATCTTGGCGCTCTGCAGGAAACTCACTCCATAGGCGATGCTATAGCCGATGAAGAAATAGGCGATGGTGGAGGCCGCGAAATCGACCAGGATTTTGACGAGCGCATTGACCTGGGACCGCTTGCGGACCGTTCCCACTTCCAGAAACGCAAAACCGGCGTGCATGGCGAGCACCATCACGGCGCCGATCAGGATGAAAAAGACGTCTGAACCGACCATGGATAACCCCCGTCGGATAAAATCCCGAACGCAGGAGCCTTCCCAGGGACCTACGGGGATTTGGTTCCTGAAACCCGGGCATGAGTTTCAGGCAGCGGTAGTGGCAGCCGGATAGGGGTCCAGCGGCCCGCTTGCGGCCTCCATTTCAAGAACCGTGCCGCGATGGAATGTATATATAAATCAAATGGTTATATATTCTGGCGTGGGACTTTTCGGAAAGAGTGCCTATATATGCGCCATACCCTTGAAAGCACTGGCTAAATAATAGGCATTAGCTGATTTTTCGGATGATAAAGCGTAGCACCTGCCCCTCTTCCGCCTGATCCATCACGGTATGGCCCTGGGCTTCGCAGAAGGCCGGCACGTCGCGCAAGGCGGCCCGGTCCGTGGCGCGTAACTCAACAATGGTGCCGCCCGGCAGGTCCTTCAGGCGCTTGCGCAGGCGCAGAACCGGCAGCGGACAATTGAGACCGCGCGCATCGATACATATTTCTGGGCATATCTCTGTCGGAAGAACCTTTTCTTGTGTCATGACAGAGAACAGTACTCTCGCGGCGGAAGATGAATGTGGAAGCACCTTTGAACACTCTAGCCGTCCTCGGCGGACTTGGCATCGGCGCTGTCATTGGTGCTGCCGCCTTCTGGAGTAATTTCTGCGCGCTGGGCGCCGTGGCTGACATCCTGTTCGCCCGCGACTGGCGACGCATGCGGTGCTGGATCCTGGCGGCGGGCGTGGCATTGCTGGGCACCCAGGCGCTGGATGCGGCAGGGCTCATACATTTAGGCAGCATCCTCGCACCCAATATCCTTTGGCTGCCGGCGGCCATTGGCGGGATTTGCTTCGGCTACGGCATGGCGCTGGCGGGCGGGTGCATCAATCGCGCCCTGGTGCGCATTGGCGCGGGCTCGCTGAAAGCGTTGTTCACCGTGCTGGTGGTGGGACTTATGGCTCTTATGACCGGCACACTGCTGGCCTCACCTCTGCAATCCCTCGCCCGCGTCGGCAGTGTCGATGTGCTGGTGGCCCCCGAGACCATCGACCGGCTGATGGGCGCCTTACCGCACGTGCCGCCAGATCTCGTGCGCGGGCTGGTTGTTGTGCTGGTTGGCGGCGCAGCACTTGTCTTTGCGCTGAAAGACGGATGGTTCCGCAAAAGCCGCGATCAGGTGATCGCGGGTCTGGTGATCGGCGCAGCTATTCCCGCTGCATGGGCGGTGACGCAAGCTGCAGGCGTTCCAGAGCCGCTCAATTTCGCAGCCCCCGCGGGCGATCTTCTCTTGGCCCTTGTCCATGAAGAAACGGTGACCTTTGGCGTGGCTGTCTTGGTGGGCGTGCCCGTG
This sequence comes from Fidelibacterota bacterium, assembly GCA_947472795.1. Taxonomy (GTDB): domain Bacteria; phylum Pseudomonadota; class Alphaproteobacteria; order Rhodospirillales; family Rhodospirillaceae; genus SHVO01. The sequence continues at coordinate 29,587 of CANJBL010000004.1, forward strand.
GGAGCCTTCGTCGTTGCACTGCTGACACGCAACCTCGCGCGCGAAACCTTCCTGGATGCGGGCGACTTTGGCCGGCATCTGGCCGGCGGCCTGTTGATGGGCTTCGGCGGCGTGCTGGCCATGGGCTGCACCTTCGGCCAGGGCCTTTCGGGCTTGTCGACACTCTCGGTGACGTCGGTGATCGCGGTCGCGGGCATCATCGCAGGGTGCCTGTGGGGCATCCGCACGTTTGAAGCAGGCAGTGTTTGGGGTGGCCTGAAGCTGGCCTTTAGCCGCGGTGTTTAGGTGGGCTGCTTCGGTGCAAGGGCTTCACGCAAGGCCTGCAGGTCGCCATCGATGGCCTGGGCCGTAACCTTCTCCATATGGCGGTAGCGCGCGAGCACGTCCTTGCCAAAGTCCGTCAGCACGGCACCACCGCCACCGCCCGCACCGCCCTTGGCTGTGGTGACGATGGGCTGGCGAAACATGTGGTTCATCTCATCGACCAGAAGCCAGGCGCGGCGATAACTCATGGTCATGGCCTTGCCGGCGGCGGCGATCGAGCCGGTTTCGACGATACAGGTCAAGAGATCGGCCTTGCCGGGGCCGAGCGCCGTCTCGGTGCCGAGCACAATCTTTAAACGGGCGCCGACGGGAGCTTTGGTTGGCTTCATAAGAGAATTTCCTTTTACGCTCGGGCACTATAACGCACACCCTTGCTGCTGACTATTCTCAGAGGCTGGGCCCTGGCCTAAGCTGGACCCACATCACTAGGAGCCCCCGCATGCCCTTACCGCCCGATCAGGTTTTCTACGTTTCCGCGCCGCAGATCAACGAATGGCGCGACGCCGATGCGGCCGTTATCGTGGACGTGCGCGAGCAGAACGAATGGGACGAGGCGCATATTCCCGGCGCCATTTTGATGCCGCTGTCCACTTTCGACCCTACCCAAATTCCCGACCCCCAGGGCAAGCATCTGGTGTTTCACTGTCGCAGCGGGCGGCGCTGTGGCCTGGCCGCCGAGATCGCCGTGACCGCGGGCTTCAAAGGCGTCATCAAGCGCATGGAAGGCGGCTTTCTGGCCTGGAGCGCCATGGGCTTTGAGTCCGAAAGCGACTGACACAAGCATGAGCGCGGATGCATCTCCGACATCGCCTTCCGCCACGCCTCCGGTAGCCAGCATCGGCCAGGAGGCCCACCGGCTTTTCCTAATTGTGGTGGATGACTCCGAAGAACTGCCCGCCGCGATCCACTACGCCTGCACGCGCGCGCGCCAGACCGGCGGACGCGTGGCGCTGCTGTACGTTTATCAACTCGACAACGATTTCCATCACTGGCGCTTCGTCACTGAACTTGTGGAGCGCGAGGCGCATCAGGACGCGGAGAACGTACTGAAGCTTCATGCCCTGCGCGTCGTACAGGAGACCGGACGGCGCCCCGAGACTTATGTGCGCAAGGGCAGCCGCCGTGAAGAGCTGTTCAAGCTCATCAAGGAGCATCCGGAAATTTCAATTCTGGTGTTGAGCGCGGCGGCAGGGCGCAAACCCGGACCGCTGGTGGAAGCCGTCACCGGAAAATATGCCGGCAAGCTCGGTATCCCCGTGACGGTGGTGCCGGGCCTGCGGCCAAAGCCCGCAGTACAAGAAAGCGTGCTGCCGGCGTAAGAGGCGCTCAGGCGACTTTTACGCGCTCACGCACTTGGGCAAATTCGGAAAAACGGTTGGGGTCAAAGAAGACGAAAAGTGCATGGGACTCACTGGTGAGGTCGGCCAAGCTTAGCCTACCGCCCGCGTACCCGACTTTGCGGAGCCGCACGTCCAATTCGTTCAAGACATCTACGACGGGCAACCCGTGCCGCCTGCAGTGCTCAAGTACTTTGAGGCCGTCCTCGATATCCACCAGGAACCCCTTCTCGTTCAGTACGTAAACGAGATGCCTATAAACATCAGGCTGGCTTCCCTCCTGCGAACACGACCACTCGCTTTCGATTGCTCGAAAGACCGATTCTAAGACGCTGCAATCCACGATTTTTGTATTCCATCGGCGGACGCACGGATGTGCGTGCTTCTGGTGTAAGATGTAATCTCACGCGGCGATTGCGCACAAGATTCGCCACTTTAAATATCTGTAAGGCACTCGCCCGTTCCCTCAAGTGCCGCACATGAGTGTCGGATTATCTTACAAAACGTGCGCTGTGAAGGTCCGCCGATCTTTTGCGTTCTGAGCGGTTCTAATGCAGCTTGAGTTTTGGACGCACAATCGCGTTAACGTGGCCGATGACGATCAGCGCGATGCCCTTCAGCAAGCCGTGAATGGCCAAGAGGTGCTGGCGGTAAAGCGAAACGTACACGAACCGCGCGAGACGTCCCTCGATCGCCATGCGCCCACCGACAAGATTGCCCATGAGGCTTCCGACAGTGGAGAACCGGCTGAGGGAAATCAGCGAGCCATAGTCCTTATAGACAAACGCTGCGAGGGCGCGGCCCGCCATGAGGCGGTTGAGATTCTTGAAGACCGTGGCGGCCATTTGATGCGCGGCCTGGGCGCGCGGCGGTACGGCGGTTTTATCGCCGGGCAGAATGCACGAACAGCAATCGCCCATGGCGAAGATGTTATCGAACCGCGTTGTCTGCAGCGTGGGCCGCACGACAAGCTGACCGATCCGGTTCATCTCCAACCCGCCATTCTCTTTTTCCAGAGCAGCCCCTTTGACCCCCGCCGCCCATACGCGCAGGTCGGCTGGAATGATTTCGCCGGACTTGGTTTTGATCGCATCCTGCGTGACTTCCGTGACGATCATGCCGGTCAGCACCTGGGCGCCCAGGGTTTCCAGTTCGTGGCGCGCCGCAGCCGCCAATTTTTCCGGCAGCGCGGGCAGAATGCGGGGGCCCGCTTCCAGCAACGTGACCTGAAGACGGTTTTCGTCGAAGACCTCTAAGCCGTAGTGCCGTAACGCCGCCGCCGCATTATACAGCTCTGCCGCCAGCTCCACGCCCGTCGCCCCACCGCCCACGATGGCCACACGCACGTGAGCGTCGACGGATGGCGTGCGGCTCATGACGCGGGAAACACGCAGGCAATGATTGAGCAGCTTGTCGCGGAAGCGGTCGGCTTGTGCGCGACTGTCCAGAAACAAACAATGGGCAGCGGCACCGGGCGTGTTGAAATCGTTGGAGACCGACCCCATCGCCAGGACCAGATAATCGAAACGGATGGGATGGCGCGCAATCAGCTCGCTGCCGTCTTCGTCCATGACCGGCGCAATTTCGACCATGCCCGCCACAGGATCGACCGTATCGACGGCGCCGTAGACAAAGCGATACCCCCACGCATGACCGTGACTGCGATAGCCAACTTCATCAAGGTTGGCATCCAAGGAGCCGGCCGCGACCTCGTGCAGAAGCGGCTTCCAGATATGGGTGCGGCTCTTCTCGACCAGAATGATGTCGTGCCGCGCGCGGCCGTATTTGGCTCCAAGCCGCCGGGCCAGCTCCAAGCCGCTGGCGCCGCCGCCGACAATCACGATCTGGGTTTTCTTGGCCGGCATAAACGTAAACCTTTCTCAAAGTGTGGAGCGACCATAGCAGACACAGTTTTGCACCTGCGACTCGACCATTGGAGATTGAAAGACCCAACAGGAAGTGTTCGAATTTTAGTTAAGACTCGCTATGAAGTGTACAATTTCGTCACAAAACGGAACTACGGATAGCGTCTGACCCGCTCTCCCACGACGCGCGGTAGAAGATTACAGGATCACGCCCACCCAATGTTTCAGCGTGTAATCCGCCCCAAATGAACATTGCATTAAAATGATGGAGCCCATAGGGCTTGATCGAGAACGCATGAGAACCGGTGGTTTAGTGAACCGGACACAAAACAAAAAAACCGTGCGTTTCGTTGGGGATATTTGGCCATGAGCGATACGACACATACGTCGGGGGCGCCGAAAGTCGTTCCGCATCCACGCGCGCAACTGACCAAGCCGCATGACCTGCGTTCGCTGGTCCACGACATGAGCCAGTGGCGTCACGCGCCCGTCGATAACGTGCAACTCATCATCATCAGCCTGGGCGGCGCCGTGCCGCAGGCCAAGCATACACCCGAGATGCTGCAACAGATCGGCAACGGCTTGTGCAATCTCGCCGGCCAGCGCGGCATCCGCATCTATCAGGTGGCGCCCGCCGACTACGCCGTGCTCGTGCGTGTGTCGGGCCAACTGCTCATGGATCTGATCCGCGACCTGAAGGTCGAACTGTTGCGGGTGGTGGAACGCCACTGCCCCGAAAACTTCGGCGCCATCAACCAGAACCGCTTTGTGATGGTGTTCAACCTCACGGAACACTACCGCGCCGCCGCGGAGCGCGTGGCGAAGTACGCCGCCGACGCGCAGAAGTCCCAGGACCCGGAAGTGCAAGCGCAGCGCGCCCTGCGCCCGCTGTCGCCGGAAGACCTGGACAACGTGCTGCACGCCTTCAAGAAGTTCGGCTCGGACAAGTTTCTGAAAGCCTTCATGCGCGATCAGACGGTGATGCGCCATAGCGGCGGCGTCTTCGAACCCGTCATGCATGAGTACTTCATCAGCATGGACTCCCTGCGCAAGCCGCTGTTCATCGATGTGGAGATGCGCGCCTCGGGCGCGCTGTTCAACGATTTCACGCGCGTGCTGGATCAGATCATGCTGCGCGCGTTCAAGCACGATACGCTGCCTCCCAACATGCCCTTCTCGATCAACGTCAACGTCGTGACGGTATTCACCGCCGCTTTCGCCGACTTCATGGACCAGACGCCGAAAGATGTGCTGTCGCGCATGACCTTTGAATTCCGCCAGGCGGACATCGTCGAGCACTTCGATGAATTCGAAATCGCGCGCGGCATGATCAACGCCATGGGTGCTGCGATCGGCGTGGACAAGATCTTTCCCCAGACGCTGGGCCTGGTCGATCTGGACTACATCGGCGCGAAATACGCCAAGGTCCTGTGGCGCGACAGCGCCGAAGACGTGCTGCGCGAGCGCGGCAAGACCTTCCGCTACATGCTGGAATGCGGGCTGACACCCATCCTGATCCGCGTGGATAGCGCGCGCGCGCTGGAAGTCGGCGCGCAATTGGGTGTCGATACCTATCAGGGCTTCCTGATGGACGAGACCCTGCGCAAGGGCGCACCGCCAAAGGCGAACGTGGCATAGAGCTTTCCACTAACTGTCATCCCCGCGCTTGCCGGCGAAGAGCCGGCAAATATTCTTCGCCGCGCATTCTATTGCGCGCCCGGGGATTCATTGTGCCAAACAACTCTGCCAAAGCATTTTGATGAATGGACCCCGGCTCGCACGGAGCCTGTCCTCGGGCCGCGCTTCGCGTGGACCCGGGGGCTTGGCCGGGGTGACGAGAGGAGTTAGCCGCGCTATTTCGTGGGCTTCGCGTCTTTTACGCCGATGCCCCAATCCTTCGCCCAGCCAAGGCCCGCGAGCGTGCCGGCGCGCGGATTGTATTCGGCGCCCACCCAGCCGTCGTAGCCGTGAGCGTCGAGCAAATCGAAGATGAAGTGCCAGTTGATCTCGCCAAGCTTGTCGGGCTCGTGGCGGCCGGGCACGCCGGCCACTTGCACGTGGCCGATGATATCGAAGTTGTTCTCGAGGAATTCACCCAAATTCCCGCTCATGCGCTGCGCGTGATGCAGGTCATAGAGAAGGGCCAGATGTTTGTGTTCGATATGGCGGATCATATCGGCGGCATCATCGGGCTGCGACAGGAAATAGCCCGGCATGGAAATGGGTTCGATCAACACCGTGATGCCTTGCTTCTGCGCCATCCCAGCGGCCCAAGCGAGATTTTCGATGTAGGTGTCGAGCGCTGCTTCGCGCTGATCCTCGGTGATACAGCCGGCCATGACGTGCAGGCGCGTGCACTCGGTCATGTCGGCGTACTCTAAAGCGACTTCGATGGAATCGCGGAATTCCTTCTCACGGTTCGGCAACGCCGCGAGGCCACGCTCGCCGGCGGCGTAATCGCCCGGCGGCGCGTTCATGACCGTGAGCGTCACGCCCGCCATGGCGATGCGGTCGGCGACTTCGTTGGAATCAACATGGTAAGGAAACTGGTACTCGACGCCCCGGAAGCCCACCTCGGCGGCGGCGGCAAAGCGGTCGAGGAACGGTACCTCGGTGAACAGCAGGGACACATTGGCAGAAAAACGCGGCATCACTTCTCCTAGGCGGCCTGGTGGCGCAGAAGGCCGTCGATGGCGCGGGCCACCTCGCCCGCTGGATTGAGCGGCGGATGATCCCAGGCGTTGAACGATCCTTCAAAGGCGCGCGCGAGCCCCAGGCCGTATAATTCCTGATGCAGGCGCGCATGCTTGGGCGCGACCATGCCTTCCGGCGCATAGATATAGACTGGCGCCCGGGTTGCACAGGCCTCCGTGCACATGGAGACGGAATCCCCTGTCACGACAATGGCATCGGCCAGAGCGAGATAGCCGAGATAGGGGTTATCGCCGGCATTGATGCCCCTTTGGCTCCATAGGAAAGCGTGACGTGGGCCGGGAATCGCCGCCACCAAAGCGGCCTCGGCGGCGGGGCCCGTGCGACGTGAGGTGGCCAGAAGCACGGACGCCCCGGCAGCGCTGGCCATGGCCTGGACCTGCTCGCCCAGCGTGCGGGCGATGCTTTCGGGGAAGGGACGCTGATGGGTAGCGCCGCCGACAAGAAGGGCGATGCGCGGTTTTGGCAGCGCGGCAAAACGTGGGGCCCATATCTCCCCCGCCGCTTTTAATTTTGCTTCCGTAAGCCGATGCGGCGCGCCGGTGATGGCGAGGACACGGGCGGAAGGAGTCTGGTGCGTATCATGACGCGGAACTGCAATGAGATCGAAATCTTCGGCGCCGCTGCCGGGATTCATCAGTTGCACGAGGCGCACGGATTTTGGCCCGGCCTTGCGCTTGATCCAGCGCGCGATGGGCGCGGTGCGCCGGCCCGCCGCGATGACCAGATCGGGCCAGGGCGCTTGGAGGCCACAACGGTTCTCTGGCGCGACGCCGAGCACGCTGGCCCCCATGAGCACATTCGGAAGACGTGCCAAAGGCGTGTACCTGATCTCCTTCACCGTGAAAGGACGCCCCAGCGACTCCGCCACGCCCAACGCCTGCGCGACGTTTCCGGCGCGGTCGTCGGTGAGGACCCAGATTAGAGGCGCGTTGCTCATTCTTACTCCGGCGCAAGGTTCATCATCTTCCACCATCCGGCGGTCAGCGGCCACCAATCTTGTGCGGCGCAAAACGCAAAAATTGGAAATAATTTCTGGGGAACAACATCCCCATGAAATGTGTTTCTCAGGCCACAACGTCTTTCAGTCTTTTCACGCGACCTTCTCTTGCGCAAATGCCGCACCAAGCGGACCATGCGGGCTCTAGATTGGGATCGGGGGATCAGGGGGATAGATTAGGCAACCCGCGGAGATGCACATGACCACGTCCAATATCGAGAAGCGCCCAGAACATCATGACGAAAAACTTCCGGCGTACCGCACGGAAGCCGTCTCTACCTGGCATGATCTCGCGGGCCATTGGCTGCGCGCGCCGACGGGGGAATCCCTTGATGTGACGGCGGCCCGCCGGCTTGCGGCGGTGCAGCGCTGGCGCGGCCTGGCGCAGGATGGCGCGCAGCTTTAGCGATATCTTGCACTGCTTGAGAAATTGGCCGTTTTAGACAGCTATTGAATTTGCCTATCTCAACACTCATGCTTAGCAGTATGCAAAAATCAAAAAAGCTGCAAAACGATATACACTCGACATCAAAGCCATCAGCCCTGCAAGCAGGGGCAGAACGGGTGAAAGACCCAGCCGCCGTAGCTTTAGGTAGAAAGGGCGGCAATGCGCGGTCCGTGAAGCTTAGCGCGGAACGGCGGTCGCAAATAGCTCATCAGGCAGCAGTGAAGCGATGGAAGAGTGATTAAGCCGCTCTGTCATCCCGGAGCTGAGTGATTTCCTCAACGTCTTGCGTGAAATCAAGGATCATCTGGATTGGTTTTTGATCAGAGTGAATGTCATTATAGACATCAACGTCTGTCTTCAATTGAACGCAATCTCCCACAATTTGTTTTCGACGTTGACCAAATGCTTTCATCATATGTTCAAGTGGCGCGTGGTCCAGTTCTGCCCACAGAGTGTATTGAACTCCGGATTTCGTTACGCGGACCGCGTGATTAACTCTGTACTTTCGACCATATCGATCGGTCCGATATTCCTGTCGAAGTGCAGTTACCATGTCCTCTGTAAGTTTTTCCAGAGGGTCTACTTTTCGCGTCTGAATTAGTCCTTTCCGCACGCCCCAAACAACGGCATCGCGTGGTGAAGCCGGGGTATGCCCCATTTCTGATTCAAAGCTATGCCAAATATCCTGTAATTGTTCGTTGTATGTCGCCATGAGGTCCTATCCTGTGACTGGCACTTCGTGACCCCACCCGTCGACAACTGCGCCAGATACAGCTGCCTCACGTACTTTCACTAGATATCTAGTTAACCAATCCCACCTATCCAAACGTCTCCGCAATTGCCCGACAACGATACCCGGGTGCACCTGCAACCGCTTTGCGAATCCGAGCACATCTCGTTCGGAAATATATGGCTCCTTACGCGCAATAAACTGTTCAATCTCGGCTGCAGGCACACAAAAATCACTGGCAGCAAGGTTAGCTATCTTTTCTTCAACCGAAAGATTGCCATCAGACCTTGATGCTTCTCCCTCAAGGTCTGCATCAACTATCTCGTTTTCCCTGCCGTGCTTTTGCAGAACGTGCTCAATTTCATGCCTAAGAACAAACCAAAAATTGTCGATTCTGTCGTATCGAAGAGACATACCTATTACGGGAGATTTGCCTAACCAGAAACACGCGCCGTCAATTTTTGATGTTGGCAACGCCTCTACCAACACAAATCGGACTCCACACTCAGATAGAATTTTAGGAACCTGTCGCGCATCAACTGGGTCCACCATTAGTGAGCGAAGGAGCGGAAGAGTATCCCGCAATGCTCGTTCCGAGTAATTTGGAACAACCATTTCTTTTGCTATCTGTTTAACCCGAAAGAGCCATGCCAATTGAATCGGCAGCACTTCATCATAGCTCTGCTTTTTAGCTGCATGAGCAATATGGGGAATTTCTTCAGGGTTTTTCACATCAAAAAAGCGCGCCATCTCTGCTTCTAGTATGGCGGCATTAGAATCTGTGAGCCAACCTCGCTTTATCATCTCACGTACAGGATACACGGATTGAAGCCGCCCACGCCGCGCAACATTGGGATCGGGGTCCCGCGCGCGTGCCAAGTCATAAGAGTTTTGCAAGTTCGCAAAAAGCTCAGCCGGCACGTCAAAAGCGTCTCCAAGCGCCTTAGCCATATCAGCGCTAATGCCCCGCTTGCCGGAAATAATCAAATTCACCGCCGACTCTGTAATACCAAGCACGTATGCAAGGTCACGCTGAGTCCATCCACGCGCTTCCAGTTCCTCCCGGATAAAATGCCCTGGCGGGGGCACATCGACTAAATTTATGTCTGCACTCATGGCTTCATCCCAAGGGTCAGTGCGTATCGCCGATTTCGGCAACAATTATTGTTGGAGGCGTTGTCGCCTCATTCAATTCAAAGACAATCCGGTATTGATCGTTTATTCGGATTTGCCGCAAACCCTCTTTGTCTCCTTCCAGCTTCTTGTAGTTAAGGCTTTTCCAATTTCTTAGAGTCCGCTCATCAGGAGCTGCTTCCAGAAAGATTAATTTCTCTCGGCACGTCTTTATGACTGCGAAAGGGAGCTTTAGCTCATGCGCCCGCTCCGTCCGTATGAGGGCAAGGCGCTTATCGCGAAACTCGATCTTCATACGACATCAATATAGGCCTACTCCTTTGGATGTCAATTATCGAATTACCGCAATGCGTAAATTTCACAATTATGCTTAGCGCTAAGTATATAATTTGCAGGCATTATTCTAACTTACTGGGCGCCGCCATATTGAAAGGCCTCCCACTAGTCTCGGTTTACACCGACAATTGTGCAGCCCTCGCAAGCCAGCTAAAAATCCCCCTCGTTCTGTAACCTTCTTCAGGTGGGATTTTCCTCATGCCTTCGCCAAACCGCAATGTCCGCCAGCAGGCGGCCGGGCTGACCGTTGCCAAGATCCTGCTCGACATCAAAGCGGTGAATTTCCGCCCGCAAGAGCCTTATAAACTCACGGCAGGCTGGGCGAGCGCGGTGTACATCGACTGCCGCAAGCTGATCTCGTTCCCCAAGGAGCGCCAGACAGTCACCGCCCTGGCGAAAGCTGAAATCCTCGAGAGCGTCGGCGCAGGCAAGTTCGACACCGTGGCCGGAGGCGAGACCGCCGGCATCCCCTATGCCGCATGGATCTCGGACGCGCTGAACGTGCCCATGCAGTACGTGCGCAAGAAGCCCAAAGGTTTCGGCCGCATGGCGCAGATCGAAGGCGAGCTCACCGAAGGCCAGCGCGTGGTGCTGGTGGAAGACCTGGCCAGCGACGGCGGCTCCAAGGTGCTGTTCGTGAAGGCCCTGCGTGATGCCGGCGCGGTGTGCGAGGACTGCCTCGTGGTGTTCTTCTACGGCGCTTTCCCCGGTGCCTTGGAAAGCCTCGCCCAGGACAATATCAATCTGCACTACCTGTGCACTTGGGCGGACGTGATCAAGGTCGCCGAGGACGGAAAGTACTTCCCGCAGGATGCGATTGCCGGCGTGAAGGAATTCCTGAAAGACCCCGTGGCCTGGTCCGTGGCGCACGGCGGCAAAGGGACGTAAAAAATCTGAGTTGGTCGAAGTTTTATCTGGTCATCCTGGGAATAAATCCCAGGATGACAGCGAGTGTTGGGCAGCAGCTCCAGCTTGAAATGTAATTCCCTGGAAAAGCCCAGGATGACGGCGATTCATTCAGCCGCTTCGAGCAGTTCTTCGCGCGGCACCGGCAGCGTGACCTTCACGCGCAAACCGCCTTCGGGGCGGTTGATGAGTTCCACATCCCCGCCCATGCTGCGCACGGCGTTGCGCGCGATGGTGAGGCCGAGCCCTGCCCCACCGGTTTCGCGTGAGCGCGACGTTTCCAGGCGCACGAAGGGTGCGAACACACGTTCTTTATCGCCGATGGGAATGCCCGGGCCATCATCGTCGATGGAGATGGCCAACTCCTCGTGGCGCTGGGCGATATCGACGCGGGCGGTCTTGCCGTACTTGACGGCGTTATCGACGAAATTGGTGATGGCACGCTTGAGCGCCAGAGGACGGGCAATGATATCCACGCTCTCGGGGCCTTCGTAAATCACATCACGGCCCGCGGCTTGCTGATCGCTGCACAGCGAGTCGACGATGGCGGCAAGGTCCACATGGTCAAGCTGCTCGTTGGAGGCGTCGTCGCGGGCGAAGGTGAGCGTGGAGCCGATCATGGCTTCCATCTCGTCCAGATCGCCCAGCATCTTGGCGCGCTGGAGATCGTCTTCGACAAATTCGGCGCGAAGTCTCAGACGCGTAATGGGCGTGCGCAGATCGTGGCTGATGGCCTCCAGCATCTGCGTGCGGTCCTGAATGAAACGCTTGATGCGCGTCTGCATGGTGTTGAAGGCGTGAATGGCGCGCTGCACTTCGCTGGGCCCCTCTTCCGCCAGCGGATCGGCATTCACGTCGAGGCCGAGGCGCTCGGCGGCGGAAGCAAAAACCGACAAAGGCCGCGTGGCACGGTTGACGCCCCACCAGGCGATGACGCTGATGAGGATGGACACACCCGTGAGCCAGAAGAAAATACCGAAGTCGCCTTTGGGCTTGCCGAGGTTGAGCAGGACACGGGCGTTGAACCACGTGTCCATCTCGGGGTTCTTGATGGAGACGTTGAACAGCGCTTCATCCAGGGCCGGCAATGCGCCGTGCACGGCGATCATGCGCGAGCTTTCGCGCCGATCCAGATAGCGCAAGAGGCCCGAGCGCGGAACCTGTGCATCAGGTGGTATCGGTATGCGGCGGAAGTCCTCCTCCACCTGGCGCGCATTCTCCTGGAAGGCGCGCAGGTCGATGCGGCTATCGACGCGGATATCGGTGCCTTTAGGGAATTCGGCTTCCAGCTTCTCGAGCACGATGCGCGAGGAGAACTGTGCATCGGAGCGCTCGACGATGGGCGCGTTGGTGATCAGAAGATTCATGAGCGGCGAGCTCAGCTTCTGAAGCATCTCCGGTTGGTCTTGCGGCGGGGCGTGCTCGACGAGGCGCTTGATGACGATGATCTGCTCGCCGGCTTGCGAGGCCGCCGCCGAGACAGCGGTTTCATCGTGGACGAGGACGTAGAAGAAAACCGACGTCAGGTTGACGAGAATAACCACCAGCACCAATGCCGCAAACACACGCCCGTTGACGCTTTGCGGCAGCAGGCGCATCAGGCATTCGCTACCTCGGGCGTGAAGACGTAACCGCCTCCGCGCACCGTTTTAATGAGGATGGGGTTCTTGGGATCGGGTTCGATCTTGCGGCGCAGACGGCCCACCTGCACGTCGATGGAGCGGTCGAAGGGAATGGCAGCACGCCCGCGCGCCATGTCGAGCAACTGGTCGCGGTTGAGCACGCGGCGCGGATGACCCACGAAGGCAATGAGCAGATCGTACTCACCGGCGGTGAGCGCGATGCTCTCGGGCCCGCGCTGGAGCATGCGCGTGGCGGGATCGAGCACGAAGCCGGCAAAGCCGATCTTGTCCAGGCCGTCGTTGGGATCGGGCGCGGAGCTGGCCGAGGTGCGCCGGAGCACGGCCTTGATGCGCGCGGCAAGTTCGCGCGGGTTGAAGGGCTTGGCCATGTAATCGTCGGCGCCGACTTCCAGACCGATGATGCGGTCCACATCCTCGCTCATGGCGGTGAGCATGATGATGGGAATGGCGGACTCGGCGCGCACCTGGCGGCAGAGATTGAGGCCGTCGTCGCCGGACATCATGAGGTCGAGCACGAGAAGATCGAAGGACCAGTCGGTCATGGCCTGGCGCATATCGCGGCCATCCTTGGCGGTGGTGACGCGAAAATCGTGTTTGGTCAGGAAGCGGCTGAGAAGATCGCGGATCTCGGCGTCGTCATCCACGATGAGGATATGCGGCTTCGGCGATTCACTGGCGATTGTCACGGCGGAGTCCTTTTTGGCGGTCAGACGTTTTTTTATATACACCGGACCGGCCTCTTCTCCACTGAATCGGCTTGGGAATCTGGCAACGGAAAGTAATTGCGAGCCGCCTGTTTACGGCCCTGTTACAATAGCCCAGATGGAGCCCTTGCCGCAATGAATGAGGTGCGGCGCGAGGGCCCGCGCCCGGCGCCCGTAAGGGCTCTGGGATAAGGCCGAATTGGCCTATGCTTTGAATGACCTGCGGCGAACGCGACAAACTTTTTTAGGCGGTTTTCATGAAGAACCATCACCACTCGCCTCATCTCGTGATCCGCGACGTGACGCTGCGCGACGGCCTGCAAAACCTTCCGGGCGTGATTTCCACGGCGGACAAACTCGATCTGCTCGATGCGCTGATCGATGCGGGCGTGAAGGAATTCCAGATCACCTCGTTCGTAAGCGCGGCGCGCGTGCCGCAGATGAACGACGCGGAAGCCGTGTATGCCGGGAGCGTGAAACGCGGGCTCTCGCCCAATGTGCTGGTGGTGAACCTGAAGGGCTTCGAGCGCGCGGTGAGCGCGGGCGTGAAATCCATCGACGCGGTGCTGTCGGCCAGCAACACGCACAACCGGCGCAACGCAAACCGCACGACGCTGGAGAGCGCCAACGAGATCATCACCATGCTGAGCCGCGCGGCGCACGCAGGTGCCCGCGTGGGTGTGAACATCGCCAACAGTTTTCATTGCGCGAGTGAAGGCGCCATCGACCCCGAAATGATCCTGGCGCTGATGCGCGGGTTCCACGACTCAGGCGTACGCTTCGTGTGCCTGTCGGACACAACGGGGCAAGCGAAGGCCGATGCGGTGGCGCATCTTGTCGACAAATGCCTGCACATGGGCGTGGACGTGGGCCTGCACTTGCGCGATACGCACGGACGCGCGGGCGAGAATGCGCGCGCGGGCTACAAGGCTGGCGCGCGGTGCTTCGATGCGGCGCTGAGCGGATTGGGTGGTTCACCCTTCACGCCGGGCGTGGGCGGCAACCTGAGCCTGGAGACAGCGGACGCGGTATTTGCCGAGGCCGGTGTGGCGACGGGATTGGTCGCGAGCAAACTCGCTACTGCGCGCGAGAAGATGGCGGGGATTACGGCCGCGGCGGCGAAGGCTGGAGCGGCTTAGGCACCGTCTATCTTGCCATGGTCATCCGGTTTTAAATGCCGCATAGAAAACTGATTCCCGCGATAACCAAGAATTGGAAAATGTCGTCATGGGTTTGATACCGGGGTGGGATTCCATTGCATCTGCTGGATGGTGGAGCGGCTTTTACTTTTGGGTCAGCATCGTCTGTCTCATGGGCCTGGGTGTGGCCGAAGTCGCATCCCATCGATATGCTAATCGAAAAGACGAGCTGGTTGGAATTGAAGAATCCGCCGCGCAGAAGCGTCACGACGACGAAATCGCGCGGCTTCATATCGAGGCATCCCAAGCTGAGGAGCGCGCTGCCGAAGCCTTGAAGTCCGCAGCAGAGGCCCTAGAACAACAAGAGCCAATGTCCCTTTCTCTCGACCAGCAAAAAGCGATTGTGGCGAGTTTGCAAAAGTTCAAAGGCCAGAAAGTTTCCATGGTGATATTTCCGCCGGGTGATCTGAGTACCGCCCTAATCGTGGAGCAGCTTCACAAGATTCTGTACGGGGCGGAATGGGACTTCCAGAAGCCACCCGCCGACGCGGTTAAACAAGGGGCACAGTTTCCCGGCGGTATTATCGTGCGGGAGACAGACAACAAGCAGCCGTCAGACGCGGGACAAGCCCTCATTATGGCGCTAACCAAAAATGGCATACTCGCTGGCGGCTCGACGACCGTGACCGACAGCGAGCCCCCCGGCATTGTTATTTTCGTGGGCCCGAAACCGCATCCGACCAATGTGAAGGCTATGCGGGAGGCACTCACGAAAATGATGGATCCGACAAACAGGCCGCGTCGCCATCCTCTCCTGGAACTTGCACCTGAGCCTCCGAGCACTCCCAACCCGCAATAGGCCGGCTCGTCTCCGTTAAGCTTGCCGTTGCGTATCCCCCTCTGTTTATTCATCTATAATGTTCTTGTTTTGTTCTTATGATCGGCTTAGCCTTTGGGCCACCCGAAAGAGAGCAAAACATGCGCCCCAACCCAAATCCCCGCGGCGAGAAGCGTTACCTGGGCGGCGCCTTGGAAGACACCACGGGCGCGCACCCGGATGCGCGGCGCGGTCGGGGAGCCGTGAGCAATGCGGCTGGGCGCTATGAGAGCACCAGCCGCCATGCGCTGGACGATGGCTGGGACAATCTGGACGAACCGCCCCCGCCCTTGCGCACCCAAATGATCCGCGATGCGACCCGCACCATCATCGCCCGTAACACCTCGCCCGATATCGGTTTCGACCGCTCGATAAACCCATATAGAGGGTGTGAGCACGGCTGTTCCTACTGTTTCGCGCGGCCCACGCATACGTACCTCGGCATGTCGGCGGGTTTGGATTTCGAGAGCAAAATCCTGTTCAAGCCCGACGCGGCGGTGCTGCTGGAGAAAGAGTTGCGGGCACCGTCGTACAAGTGCCGCACCATGGCGATGGGCACCAACACCGATCCCTATCAACCCGCCGAGCGGCAATATCAGATCACGCGTTCGATCTTGCAGGTGCTGCAGCGCTTCCATCATCCTATTGGCCTCTTGAGCAAATCGGCGCTGATCGCGCGCGACATCGACATCCTGGCGCCCATGGCGGCGGAAGGCTTGGCGAAGACGGCGGTGTCGGTGACAAGTCTGGATGCGCATCTCGCGCGCAAGATGGAGCCGCGCGCTTCCACGCCCATGCGGCGCATTGAAGCGCTGCGGCAGATGAGCGCTGCCGGCATTCCCACGGCGGTGATGTTCGCGCCGGTGATTCCGGGGCTCAACGATCACGAGATGGAATCAGTGCTGGAAGCGGCGAGAGATGCGGGTGTGAAGGCAGCGGGCTTTGTGATGCTGCGTCTGCCGTTGGAGGTGAAGGATATCTTCCAGGAATGGCTGGCGGCGGAAGTGCCCGAGCGCGCCACACGCGTCATGAGCCTGGTACGCTCCATGCGCGGCGGCAAGGACTACGACGATAAGTGGGGCGAGCGGCAGGACGGCAGCGGACCGATCGCCGAAGCCACAGCCGCGCGCTTTCGTTTGGCGGCGAAGAAGATGGGATTCAACAGCCAGCGGCGCACGCTGGATACGAGCAAGTTCAAAGTGCCGCCCGCACCGGGGGATCAGATGAGTTTGTTTTGAGAAAAGCTGCTCATTCGCATTTCGCTGCTCCCCCCACCCTAACCCTCCCCACAAGGGGGAGGGAACGCGAGCGGTGCGCGTTGCTAACCCCTCCCCTTGATGGGGAGGGGAAGGGGTGGGGTGCTGTCGGCACAGCAAAGATGAGATGAGAATCCTGGGTCTTGTGTCGCGCGCTTAAAATTATCGCGACCTTCCGCCGCGGGTCCCAGGGCGACGCTGATTGTCCGCCAAAAAAGAACCGGGCGGTCTCCGTTAAAGGATCCGCCCGGCCTCCCCCTCCGGCGGTGTCGCGCCGGTAAATTGTTGCAATAAGCTTACGCGAGGCGTGGCTTGCATAAAGCCGTATCGCGCGCATGGATCAGCGCGGCGAAACTTTCTCAAAGACTGTTGCAAAAAGGCCCTAGAGAGGCGAAAGCTTTGTGCACCGCACAAATGATCAGGCGGGCTTATGCCCCCACAGGCTGATGGTATTCGGCGATGCCGTCCGGATCCTGGTGAATGATGATATCGGCCCCGGGAAACTCGGATTCCACGGCCTTTTCCACATCGTCGGTAATGCGATGGGCCTCCAGCAGACTGAGGGCTGGATCGAGCACCAGATGCATCTGGATGAACTTCTGCAGACCGGAGGTGCGTGTGCGCAGCTCGTGAACGCGTTTCACTTTCGGATGCTGGAGGGCGACGTCCGTGATCCGGCGGCGGTCGGCTTCGGGCAGCTCCTGATCCATGAGGCTGCGCACGGCCTGTGTCGCGAGCCGGGCCGCATTCACAAGCATGAAGACGCTGATGCCGATGCCGAAGAAGGGATCGATCCACGGCAGGCCGAAATAGGACGAGAGGAACAAGGCCGCGATGACGCTGACGTTCATCAAAAGATCGCCGGTGTAGTGCAGAGAGTCGGCGCTGATGGCCATGGAACCGCTTTGACGGATGACGTAGCGCTGCAAGGCCACGAGCAACGTCGTCACAACCGATGCGGCGATCATCACCAGGATGCCGGCGGTGTTGTCCTGCGTCGGTGCCGGGCTGTGAAGGCGCGAGACACCTTCCACCATCACCAACACGGCGGAGCCGCCGATGAACGCCGACTGACCCAGCGCCGAGAGCGGTTCGGCTTTACCGTGGCCGAAGCTGTGGTCGGCATCGGCGGGTGTGAGCGCCACGCGCACGGCGAGGAATGTGAGGGCGGAGGCAAAAAGATCGAGCGCGGAATCCGCGAGGCTGGAGAGCAGCGCCACGGAGTTGCTGTCGAAATAGACCACAGCCTTCACCGTGACGAGGATGGCGGCGCTGGCCATGGCCGCATAGGTCGCAAGCCGCATGAGCTTGCTGGGCGGCAAGTGCTGATGGGTATCGCTCACGGGTAGAGCCGTTCAGTGCGCCAGCCGCCGGGCGTCTTGTGAAACACAAGGCGGTCGTGCAGGCGGTCGCGCACGTCGTGCCAGAACTCGATCAGCTCCAGCGACAGGCAATAGCCGACCCATTCAGGCGGACGCGGTATGGGCTGGCCGGCGAAGCGGGCCGTGGCGTCGGCGACGCGCGCCTGGAGAGCTGCGCGGCTTTCAAGCGGGCGCGATTGCTCGGACGCGAAGCTGGCGATCTGGCTTTGGCGGGGCCGTGTGTTCCAATAGTCGTCGGCCTGGGCGATGGTGGCGGGCGCGAGCGTGCCTTCGATGCGCACTTGCCGGCGCAGCGTCTTCCAGTGAAAGCACACGGCGGCTTTGGGGTTGGCCGCGATCTCGGCGCCCTTGCGGCTCTCGGCGTTGCTGTAGAACAGCAGGCCCTTCTCGCTGATGCCCTTCATCAACACCATGCGCACGGAAGGCTTGCCGTCCGGTGTGGCGGTGGCGAGGCTCATGGCATCGGGCACGTCGGGTTCGGATGCGACGGCTTCCGCGAACCACGCGCGGAACAGCGCGACGGGGTCGGCGACGGCGGGGATAAGCGGTGATGCGTCCATGAGATTTGCGGGCAGATTTGCAGCAGTGGCGTGATTTATTTTGGAGCCCAGCGTCAGCCCCGGCACAGGGCCTTGTCAATGATGTGGATTTTGAGCGCGGTCAAGGTTTTGCCCCCATTTCCTCTTGGTTTTCCTTATTTTTGCCACCATTTCCGGGCTGAATATGAAAGACGGATGGAACGCGGGGGCGGCTCAAGCGTTATAGAGTTCAACCAATTCGATATCCTCACTCGACAAAAGGACCAAACACATGAGTGTCATGCAGATGAGACTCCCCAAAATCATGACGGCCAAATTTGTAGTGGTCGCCGCGTTGATCGGCACGATGACCCTGGCGGCGTGCAGCGAAGGCCATAACGAAACCGGCGCGACGCTGGGCGGTGCGGCCATCGGCGGCCTGATCGGCTCGCAGTTCGGCGGACGTGGCGGCGGCAATGCCGCCATGACGGCCCTCGGTGTCGTCGCGGGCGGCTTGGTCGGCAACAGCATCGGCAAGAAGATGGACCGAGCGGACCATGACCGTATGCGCGAAGCCGAGCAACGCGCTTATGGCGCGCCGCTGAACGAAACCATCGTCTGGAACAACCCCAGCAACGGGCACTCGGGCACCATCACGCCGGTGCGTGACGGCCGCCGCCAGAGCGGCGAGTATTGCCGCGAGTTCCAGTCGGAGATCAATGTGGGCGGCCAGCGTGAAAAAGGTTACGGCACCGCGTGCCAGCAGCCGGACGGCTCCTGGAAGATCGTTTCCTAAAAGCATTCAGGATTTCAGATGAAAGAGCGGCTCTGAGTGAGCCGCTCTTTTTTTGTCGTCAGAAAGGCCCTATCGGCGGATCTTCGTCTTCGATAGCCTCAACGTGCGGGTTGGCAGGGTCCACCCGGCCGTGCGCGACACGGTAATCCCTGAGCGCGGCGGCGACAACAGCGCCGCTTAAAACCGCGATCCACACAAGATAGATCCACATGAGAAAAACCGGCACCGCGGCAACGGTGCCGTAGATCGCCTGGTAAGAGGTCATGAACTGGATGTAGAGCACAAAGGTGTAGCGCAACGCCGCTAATAAAAGTGCCGCCACCGCTGCGCCCACCAGCGCGTCGCGCACGACGATGCGCCGGTTGGGGATGATGACAAAAATGAAGGCCAGCGTCGCCCAGGTGAAGACGCTGGGCATCACATGACCCAGCAAGATGGCCTTCAGCCCGGCAGGTTCACCGCTGACCTCCTGCCCGCCGAAATAGCTCAGCAGCGAAAGGCCGGTTCCCAAAAGCAAAGGACCGACAGTCAGAGCGGCAGCGAACACCACCAGCCGCTTGCGCAACGGCGGTGGGCGGACGACGTGGAAAATCTCGTTCAGCGCGCCTTCGATGGTGAACAGAAGCAGGACGGCTGTGCCGAGGGAACCAACGGCCCCGAAGATGGTGAGATCGCTGGCGGAAGCGATGAAAGCGGAGAGCGAGTCCGTGATCTTGAGGCCGGTATCGGGCATGAGGTGGCGCAGGATGATGTCCTGCAAGGTGACCCGCACCTTGGCGTAAACCGGAAAGGCGGCGAGAGTGGCCAGAGCCAAGGCCACGGCCGGCACCACGGCCAGAGCCATGGAAAAACTTAAGGCGCCGGCGGCGCGCATGAGTTGCGCCTTGGCCAGGCTATGAAAGACAAACCGCAGGAGACCGTGATCGGCCCAGGAGTGTCGCCACACCTCGGAAAGCCAGGGCCTGAGGCGGACACCGGGCAGGCGGCTGGGGAGCACCCACGGCCGGGCCCACGCTTGCCCCGCCTTGCTCAAAGAATTGTTTCGTGTAGGATGCCGCAAGTACTTGGTTCCCGAAAGATTTTTGGCAGTTTTGGACGTAAAGGCTTGGACGAAAAAAGCATGGGCGGACAGCAGCTTTTGATGCACGGCAAGAAGGGCCTGATCATGGGCGTCGCCAATGACCGGTCCATCGCCTGGGGCATTGCTCAGCAGATTAACGTTCATGGCGGCGAGTTGGCCTTCACCTATCAGGGGGAAGCCCTGGAAAAGCGCGTCCGTCCCCTGGCCGAGAGCGTCAATTCCAATATCGTGCTGCCCTGTGACGTCAGCGATTCCGGCTCGGTGGAGAAAGTCTTCGCCGACCTTAAAAAGGAATGGGGCACGCTGGACTTCGTGGTGCACGCCATCGGCTTCTCGGACAAGGAGCAGCTGCGGGGACGTTACTGCGATACCACGCGCGACAATTTCCTGATGACCATGGACATCTCGTGCTTCTCGTTCACGGAAGTGTGCAAACACGCCGAGACGCTGATGCCCAATGGCGGCAGCCTGGTGACCCTGTCCTATTACGGCGCCGAGCGCGTAGTGCCGCACTACAACGTGATGGGCGTGGCCAAGGCAGCGCTGGAAGCCAGCGTGCGCTATCTGGCCACGGACCTGGGCAGTAAAAAGATCCGCGTGAACGCCATCTCCGCCGGCCCCATCAAGACATTGGCGGCCTCGGGCATTGGCGATTTCCGCTATATCCTGAAATGGAACGAACTCAACGCGCCCATGCACCGCAACGTGACCATCGAGGACGTGGGCAAATCGGCGCTGTATCTTCTGAGCGACCTGGGCACCGGTGTGACCGGCGAAGTGCATCACGTCGATTGCGGCTACCACGTCGTCGGCATGATGGCGCCGGAATCCGCGCAACAGATCGCGGACCTGCTTAACGGCGCCAACCTGGCGAAATAGACGTCTCTATAGGGACACGATGTCCAGCAACACCTTCGGCACCCTCTTCCGCTTCACGACCTTCGGTGAAAGCCATGGCCCGGCCATCGGCTGCGTTGTGGATGGCGTGCCGCCGCTGATCGACCTCAGCGAAGAAGACATTCAGCCGTGGATGGACAAGCGCAAGCCCGGACAATCGAAGTACACCACGCAACGGCGCGAGCCAGATGCAGTGAAGATTCTGTCGGGCGTGTTCGAGGGCAAGACCACGGGCACGCCGATTGGCCTGCTGATTGAGAACGTGGATCAACGCTCCAAAGACTACGGCGATATCGCCGAGAAGTTCCGCCCCGGTCATGCGGATTACACCTACTGGAAGAAATACGGCATCCGCGACTATCGCGGCGGCGGGCGCTCCTCGGCGCGCGAAACCGCCATGCGCGTGGCGGCGGGCGCCATTGCGCGCAAAGTGCTGGCCGACCGCCTGGGCAAGGCCGTGAAAATCCGTGGTGCGCTGACGCAGATCGGCCCGCACGCCATCGACCGCAAACGCTGGGATTGGAAGCAGGTGGATAAGAACCCCTTCTTCTCGCCCGACGCCAAGGCCGCCGCCCTGTGGGCCGACTACCTGGATGGTGTGCGCAAACAAGGCTCCTCGACGGGCGCCATCATCGAAGTCGTGGCGGAGGGCATTCCCGCCGGACTGGGCGCACCCATCTACAGCAAGCTGGATGCGGATATCGCTGCCGCCCTGATGGGCATCAACGCCGCCAAGGGTGTGGAGATTGGCGACGGTTTTGCCGCCGCCATGCTGTCGGGCGAAGAGAACGCGGACGAGATGAGGGCGGGAACAAAGAAGGGTGCCGTGAAGTTCCTATCCAACCACGCCGGGGGCATCCTCGGCGGCATCTCCACAGGACAAGACATTGTCGCGCGCGTTGCCATCAAGCCGACCAGCTCGATCCTGGCGCCGCGCAAGACCATCGACATCCATGGCAACAACACAACCATCAGCACCAAAGGCCGCCACGACCCGTGCGTGGGCATTCGCGGCGTGCCGGTGGCAGAAGCCATGCTGGCCATCGTGCTGGCCGACCACCTGCTCCGCCATCAGGCGCAATGCGGAGTGGCGCCGTAATCCTCATCCCCTGCCGACTCACCTAGAGAAGGACGTTCCATGCGTACATTTGGTTTAGTGATCTTGAGCCTGTTCGCAGGGGTAGGTCTGATCGTGGTGGCGCTGTTCGTGGGTGGGGCCTACCTCGCCGTCAACTTCGCTGACGGCAAGAAATCCAACGCTGACGTCTCCGCACCCAGCAAGATCGTGCTGGAGGTTGATTTAGATAAGGGCCTGGTGGAAGGCAAAGGCGGACCGCGCCTTGAGGGCTTCAACATCCACAGCGCGACCACGCTGCAGGACGCCGTGCTCGCCATCCGCAAGGCCAAGGACGACAGGCGCGTGGTGGCCTTGAAGGCCAACCTGAGCAACCCGAGCCTGGGCCTCGCGCAAAGCCAGGAGCTGCGCGGCGCGGTGGCCGAGTTCAAAGCGGCGGGCAAACCGGCGTTCATTTTCTCCGAGACCATTGGCGAAGGCGAAGGCGCGTTGCCAACGTATTATCTCGCGGCGGGTTTCGGCGACATCTGGGTGCAACCCAGTGCAACGGTAGGCATCGCCGGCATTGGAACCGAAGCATTTTTCCTGAAAGATTTCCTGGCCAAGCTCGGCGTGAAGGCGAACTTCGTGGCGCGCGGCGAATACAAGAGCGCGCCGGAGATGCTGACCAACACGCAAATGTCGCCCGCCAACCGCGAAGAGACGCAAGCGCTGCTGGGCGGTTGGTTCGGGCAGATGGTGGACGGCATCGCCGCCGACCGGAAGATCACCACCGATCAGGTGAAGGCCATCATCGACCAGGGTCCGCAGATGGCCAAGGAAGCGCAAGAGAAAGGCCTCATCGATCACCTGGGCTACCGCGACCAGTTCGAAGCGGCCATGAAGAAGCAGTTCACTGACGCAAAGAATGTGACACTCGCACGCTACGCCCACATGCCGGTACCAGGCGTGGGCACTGCCAGCAAGCGCATCGCCGTGATCCACGCCATTGGTGAGATCGACCGTGGCGGCGGCGATGATTCACCCTTCTCCTCCGCAGATGGCATCCACGCCGACAGGATGGTGAAGGCCATCCGCAAGGCTGCCGACGACAAGAAGATCGACGCCATTCTTCTGCGCGTTGACAGCCCTGGCGGATCGTATGTGGCCTCCGACACCATCTGGCGCGAAGTGGTGCGCGCGAAGGAATTGGGCAAGCCGGTCATCGTGAGCATGGGGAACACGGCGGCCTCGGGCGGCTATTTCATCGCCATGCCGGCCGACCGCATATTTGCTTCGCCCGCGACGGTGACGGGCTCCATCGGTGTGTTCACCGGCAAGATGGTGGTGGCCGACACGCTGGCCAAGCTCAACATCAACAAGGAGCGCATCACGTTCGGTGAGTCGACGGGAATGTTCAGCGCGACATCTGAGTTCTCGCCGAAGGATTTAGAGCGCATCAACCACATGCTGGATGTGACTTACGCCGACTTCACCGGCAAGGCGGCGCAGGGGCGCGGTAAGTCGGTGGAAGAGATCCAGAAGGTCGCGCGCGGGCGCGTGTGGACGGGCGCGGATGCGATTGGCGCAGGGCTGGTGGATGAGTTGGGCGGCTTCCTGCAGGCGCTGGACTACACCAAGACCAAGATTGGCCTGAAGGCGACGGACCGCGTGAGCCTGGTGGAGTTCTCCGACAGCAAAGAAGGCTGGTGGGATTTCTTCAAATACTTCGACGACAGCGACGTGCCCAACGACGTGGAAGGTTTCTTCCGCGCCATGGTGTGGTTCGGCAATGTGATCAAGCCGGTGATGGCGGAGATGAACGCCGCCAACGACAACGCACCGCAGCTCTACTGGGAGCCGGTGAAGGCGAAGTAAGACGAAGGCGGACCGCTCTAGAAATCACGCATCAGTGTCTGCGCTATATGATCAAATTGGGCGGCAATATCGTGCCACACGCGCAGCCGACCCGCGCATTGTTCAGCACCTTGTAGATTTTCTATCGCTGACTCCCGGCGCGACACTCTGCGATGTTGGCGCCGGCTCCGGCAACTACACAAACGCGCTCGCAGCATGTGGATACAAAGTGTTTGCTGTCGAGCCTGCAGAAGTCATGCGGCGTCAGGCTGCCGCATGCGATGGCGTGAGTTGGTTGGATGGAATTGCCGAGAAATTACCCCTGCCCGATCACTGTGCCGACGGTGTCGTGTGCACACTTGCCGCCCATCACTTTAAGAGCTTGTCATACGCCGCCGCGGAAATGAACCGCGTCTGCCCGAAAGGTCCGCTTGTGTTTTTCACGCTGGACCCGCGTGTGGGAGACGATCCATGGTTCGCGAATTACTTCCCCGAGATACGTGAGAAAGACTATTTTCTCTTCCCGCCACTCAGCGCGTTCGCGGAGATAGTTGGTAGCGTGACCGGCCGCTCTGCAGAAATCTATGAATTCGTCCTACCCGCTGACCTTACAGATCGTTTCATGTATGCGCCTTGGAATAGGCCGGATGTGTATCTTGACCCAATTTTTAGGGCGAATACCTCGGGCTTTGCGGGGGCCGAGCCTTCCGTCGTTGAGCGCGGGTTAGTGGCGCTGCGCAAAGACCTTGAAACGGGTGTATGGGATGAACGAAATGGACACCTGCGAAGCCGCAGCACCTTCGACGCAGGGTTCCGTTTTGTGGCATTCCGTGGAAATCACTAGGTTTGGCATCGTCGGCTCTGGCATGTTGAGAGCGACATGAATTCGTCCCTGGTACGAATTAAAATCACGCATGCGAGAGAATTAATTCGTCCCTGGCACGAATTAAAATCAGGCGGGGTTTAGGTCCGCGTTGCGCCGATCAGGAATTCGACGTTTCCCTCAGGCCCAGTGATGGGGCTTTTTTCGACACCAGCGACTGACCAGCCGGGTTGAGTGTTCATCCAGGCTGTAATGGTCTCGCAGACTTCCGCGTGAAGGGTTGGATCACGCACCACGCCCTTCTCGCCCACGCGGTCTTTGCCCACCTCGAACTGCGGTTTGATGAGGGCGATGAGCCACGCGCCCGGCGCGGTGAGCGCGAGGCTGGCAGGGAGAATGGTGCGCAGGCCGATGAAGCTCGCGTCACAGACCACGGCATTGATGTCATCGGGCACGGTCGTGCGGTCGAGATAGCGCGCATTGGTGCGCTCCAGCGCCACAACACGCGGATCGATGCGGAGTTTGTGCGCGAACTGGCCGTAGCCCACATCGACCGCATAAACCTTTGCCGCGCCGTGGGTCAGGAGGACATCGGTGAAGCCGCCCGTGGACGCGCCGAGATCGACGCACGTGCGGTCCGTGGGGTCGAAGCCGAAGTGTTTTAGTCCGTGCGCGAGTTTCATTCCGCCGCGCGACATCCAGGGGTGCTCGGCGCCACGCACGGTGAGCGCGATATCGGCGGCAACCTTGGCCCCGGAGGATGTGAGTTTCTGCTCGCCGGTGAAGACCGCGCCCGCCATGACGAGCGCTTGCGCTTTGTTCGGGCTGTCGGCAAGGCCGCGCTCGACCAGAAGTTCGTCGAGGCGGACCTTAGGAGTCTTCAATGGGGATTAAGCGCGCGCGGAGGCCGTCGCGACACCGAGCGCCTGAAGCGCCGTGGCGACGATATTGGACGCCGTGAGGCCGGCGGCCTGAAGCTGGTCCTCGGGCTTCATGTGCTCGTAGAAAATATCCGGCATGGTGATGGTGCGGATTTTCAAACCCTTGTCGAGCAAGCCGGCGGAGGCCAGATGCGTGAGCACCGCGGCGCCGAAGCCGCCGGAGGAACCCTCTTCCACCGTCACCAGCACGTCGTGCTGTTCGGCGAGACGCTTGAGGAGATCGGCATCCAGAGGCTTGGCAAAACGTGCGTCGGCCACGGTCGTTGAAAGCCCGCGCGCACCAAGGTCGTCGGCGGCTTTCAGGCATTCGGCGAGGCGCGTGCCCAAGCTGAGCAGCGCGATCTTGCTGCCTTCGCGGACGATGCGGCCCTTGCCGATGGGAAGCGGTGTACCGCGTGCCGGCAGTTCCACGCCGACACCCTCACCGCGCGGATAGCGCACGGCGCTGGGGCCGGAATCGTGAGCGGCGCAGGTGGCCACCATGTGCATCAGCTCGGCCTCGTCGGCGGCGGCCATGACGACAAAGTTCGGCAGGCAGCAAAGGTAGGCGAGATCGAAGGAGCCAGCATGTGTCGCGCCGTCCGCGCCCACAAAGCCCGCGCGGTCGAGCGCAAAGCGCACGGGCAGGTTTTGCACAGCGACGTCATGCACGACCTGATCGTAGGCGCGCTGAAGGAAAGTGGAATAGATGGCGCAGAAAGGTTTGTAACCTTCAGTGGCGAGGCCGGCGGCGAAAGTGACCGCGTGCTGCTCGGCGATGCCGACATCGAAACAGCGATCGGGGAATTTTTCGCCAAACTTATCGAGGCCAGTACCACTGGGCATAGCAGCGGTGATGGCCACCACTTTGTCGTCGGCGGCAGCTTCGGCGATGAGCGCCTTGGCGAAGACGCCGGTATAGGACGGCGCTTTGGCCGTGGCTTTGGCTTGCGTGCCCGAGACCACATCGAACTTAGTGACGCCGTGATATTTATCGGCGGACGCTTCGGCGGGCGCGTAGCCCCTGCCCTTTTGCGTCACCACGTGGATCAGGAACGGACCTTTTGCTTCGCTGTCGCGCACGTTGCGCAGCACGGGCACGAGGTGATCGATGCGGTGGCCATCGATGGGGCCGACGTAATAGAGGCCGAGTTCTTCGAACAAGGTGCCGCCCGTGACCATGCCGCGCGTATATTCTTCGGCGCGCTTGGCGGCGACTTCCAGTGGTTTCGGGAAGTGGGCGGCGATCTGCTTCAGGGCCTGGCGGATGCTCATGTACGATTTGGACGACAAGAGGCGCGAGAGGTACGCGCTCATAGCACCGACGGGCGGCGCGATGGACATGTCATTGTCGTTGAGGATGACGATGAGCTTGCTCTTGAGCGCGCCCGCGTTGTTCATGGCTTCGTAGGCCATGCCGGCACTCATGCTGCCGTCGCCGATGACGGCAATGACGTGATTATCGCGGCCCGCGAAGTCGCGCGCCACCGCCATGCCGAGACCGGCGGAGATGGATGTTGAGCTGTGGCCCGCGCCGAAAGGATCGTATTCGCTTTCGGTGCGCAGCGTGAAACCGGAGAGACCATCTTTCTGACGGATGGTCGACATGCGGTCGCGCCGGCCCGTGAGAATTTTGTGCGGGTAACATTGATGGCCCACGTCCCAGATCAGACGGTCAGCGGGGGTTTCAAAAACATGGTGGAGGGCGACGGTGAGTTCGACAACACCGAGCCCTGCGCCCAAATGGCCGCCCGTGCGCGAAACACTGTGGATGGTTTCAGCACGCAGCTCGCCCGAAAGCTGTGTGAGCTGTTCGAGACTGAGATTGCGCAAATCCGCAGGTTTGGAGACCCGGTCCAAGAGCGGGGTTTGCGGCGGCGCGTTGTTATCCGAGGAGGTCAAAGGGCACCAAAGGTCAAAGCGAGACGATTATTAACAATTGTATCAGTTACGGCGGGTGACGGCGAACATTGCCGCCTGCTGCAGAAGCTGAGCCTTTTTCCCAAAGGATGCCAAATGGTTACCAGCCTGGAGCGCGAGGGTATTGGCGAGATTCTTAGCGCCTTCCAGGCCCAGACGGGAGACAAATGTATCTTTCCCCGCGGCGGCATCCTTGCCGGTGGCCTTGCCGGTTTCGGCGGCGGTTGATTCCACATCGAGCACGTCATCGGCGATCTGGAAGGCGAGGCCCATGTCCATGCCGTACTGGCCGAGCTGTTCCACCACAAAGGGTGACGCAGCCCCGAGGATGGCGCCCATGCGGCAGCCGACGGCGATGAGGCATCCGGTCTTCAGGTTCTGCAGGCGCTTCAAACCCGCTTCGTCGAGGTTGAGCGTGGCGGCAGCGAGATCGATCATCTGGCCGCCCACCATGCCGGCGGCACCTGAGGCGCGCGCGAGTTCGGCCACAAGGCTCGCGCGCACAGCGCCATCGGGATGCGTGGCGGGATCGGCGAGTACGGCGAAGGCTTCGGTGAGCAAGGCATCGCCCGCGAGGATAGCGGTGGCTTCGTCGTACTTGCGGTGAACGGTGGGACGGCCACGGCGCAGATCGTCGTCGTCCATGGCGGGAAGATCATCGTGCACCAGTGAGTAGCAATGCACCATTTCGATGGCGCAGGCGGCGCGCAGCGACCGCGCACGCGGCACATCGAAGAGATCACCGGCCGCACAGGCGAGGAATGGGCGCAGACGTTTGCCGCCATCGAGGGCAGCGTAGCGCATGGCATCGACCACGCGGCCTTCGGGGCCAGCCACCGGCGGCAGCAGGCGATCAAGCTCGGCGTTGGTGGCTTCGGCGATGGCGGTCAGTTCGGATTTGAAGAGACTGAGGTCGCTCGCAGAGACAGCGTTATTCACGATCAGGTCTCACGGTCCATGGGCTCCACGCCCAGAGACTTGCCGGCGCCAGTGATCTTCTCGACCTTGGCGCGGGCATCGGCGAGCTTGGCTTCGCAGTGACGCTTCAGGGCAGCGCCGCGCTCGTAAGCTTTCACGGCGTCATCGAGCTTCACCTGTCCGCTTTCCAGGTCGCGCACGATGCGCTCGAGTTCCTTCATGGCCTCTTCGAAGCCGAGGGCGGCGATATCGTCGGGAGTCTTAGCCATCAGTGATCCTTCAAGGTCTCGACATGGGCGGTCACACAGTCCGCCAGTGCGCCTAAGTTGTAGCCGCCTTCGAGCACGGACACCACCCGTCCGCCGCAGAGGGTGCGGGCCGCATCCATGATGCCCGCCGTTGCCCAGGCAAAGTCGGTTTCGGTGAGCCGCAATTGCCCCAGGGGATCGTCGCGGTGGGCGTCGAAGCCGGCTGATATGACGATAAAGTCCGGCTTGAACACGGCTAGCGCCGGAAGGATTTCATCGCTGACGCCAGCGCGGAATACCTCACCGCGATCCCCGGCGGCAAGGGGCACATTGACCACATTGCGGTGAGCTCCCCGCTCCGCCCGCGACCCGGTGCCGGGGTAGAACGGGAACTGGTGGGTGGAGGCATAGAAGGCGTCGGCATCGTGCCAGAACATCTCCTGCGTGCCGTTGCCGTGGTGGACGTCGAAGTCGATGACCGCCACGCGTTTATGGCCGTGGACCGCGCGGGCGTGGAATGCGCCGACGGCGGCGTTATTGACGAGGCAGAAGCCCATGGGCCGGCGGGACTCGGCATGATGGCCGGGCGGGCGCACGGCACAGAAAGCGTTATCCACTTCCTTGCCCGCCACCGCATCGACCGCGCGCACGATGGCGCCGGCGGCGCGCAGCATGGCTTCAGCGGAGCCCGGAGACACAATGGTGTCGGCATCGAGATAGCCGAAGCCTTCCGTCGGCATGGCCGCGAGGACGTCCTCGACGTAGGTGCCGGGATGGGCGCGCGCAATTTGTTCAGCCGTGGCCTTGGGCGCCTCCTCACGGCGGAGACCGGACAACGCGCTCTGGTCGAGCGCTTTCATGATGCTGCGCAGACGCCCGGGACTTTCGGGATGATGGGGGCCTGTGTCGTGAGCCAGGAAGCTCTCATGGGTGAGGACGAGTGTGGACATGCGATGCGCCGAAAAATGGTTCACATTTCTATCATGGGCAGGACGCTTGCTTAAGGGCATGCTTGAGAGAATAAGCAGGGGAAATCAGGGAACCTGATATGAGTTCGCAACTTCGCATCGGCGTGGATCTGGGCGGCACCAAGATCGAGGTGCTAGCCTTGGGCCGGGACGGAACGGAGCTTTTCCGCCACCGCGTGCCGACACCTGTGGGCGACTATGCCGGGACGGTGAAAGCCATTGCAGGCCTGGTGGGCGCGGCGGACGCCGCAGTGGGCGCCGGCGCGCCGGGCACGATCGGCGTGGGCATCCCTGGCACCATCTCGCCGGCCACGGGACTCATCAAGAATGCAAACTCCGTGTGTTTGATCGGTCAGGCGTTGGATCGTGATTTAGAGACGGCCATAGGAAGGCCCGTGCGTTTGGCGAACGACGCCGACTGCTTCGCGCTGTCGGAGGCGGTGGATGGCGCGGCGGCGGGTGAGGCGATTGTCTTCGGCGCAATTTTGGGCACGGGCTGCGGCAGCGGTCTTGTCGTCAACAAGCAACTGGTGCGCGGACCCAATGCGATCACCGGCGAGTGGGGTCACAATCCCCTGCCCTGGCCGCAGGGCGACGAGCGCCCGGGACCGAAGTGCTATTGCGGTTTGCACGGCTGCACGGAGACATTCATCTCGGGCCCCGGCCTTGCCGCCGATTTTGCGCGCGTGACGGGTAAAAGCTTTACGGCACCGGAGATCGTGGCGCGCAGTGAAAGCGGTGACGCCGACGCCGTCGCGGCGCTGGACCGTTACGTGGATCGTCTGGCACGCGCGACGGCGACGGTCATCAACCTCATCGATCCGCATATCATTGTGCTGGGCGGCGGACTTTCCAATGTCGCACGGCTGTATCGCGATGTGCCGAAGCTGTGGCCGGCTTACGTGTTCTCGGACACGGTGGTGACGAAGCTTGTGCCGCCCCGCCACGGCGATTCCAGCGGCGTGCGCGGCGCGGCCTGGCTGTGGCCTTAGATTCTTGTTGGTCGCATTTTCTGCGGCGAACCGGTTTCCACTTCGCCGGAAAATGCTCTAACGCTTAGCGCCGCAGTTCGGCGGATCGACGCGGCGCAGGCGCTGCAGATGCGCCGACAATGTGGAGTCTGTGAACGTTTGCTCGAAGGACTCGTTGATGCCGGTGCCGTGCATCTGCATGAACATCTCGGTGTTGGGCATGTCGCGGCGCTCGCCGAGATTGAAGTAGGCCACGCTCATGCGCCACGCGGGCGCGCTTAAGAGCGAGATATCCACGTCGTCCGCTTCGGTAAGATGGGGCGGCAGGATCGCAGGACCAATGGCCGTCGACATGATGCGCGGACCACGTGACGCCGCGCCGTTCAGGACGATGCTGCGGAACAAGGGCTCGCCGCGCGTGGCCTGATCGATCAGCTCTTTGGTGTAGGTCATGGGCAACAGCGTGCCGTGCGGAAGCGTGATGGTGAAAGTGCGCGGCTTGCCGCCTTCCTTCACCGGCGGCGCTTCGTAAGTGGCCCGCCCGGTGCCGCTGCGCTGGAAGGTTGCCGTGCCTTTGTAATCCTCGACCACGTTGCCATTCTTGATGGTATGGGCGGCGAAGCGGTACGTCTTGCCATCCTTTGATTCCCAGGAAGAGAAGAAACGTTCGTTGGACGAGACTTCGTCATCGCGGAAAGCAAGATTGAGCACGACGTGGGATTTAAGATCCCAGCCATCGCAGGTATCGGTGAGCTTGGACTCGCTAATACCCGTCGCCGCGCGTGGGCCGAGAGAAGAACTGGCGTGTGTGAGACGCAGGTCATATACAGCTTCGTAGGGCGCCATCTCGAGCGCGGACGCAGGACCTGTTGTAAAAGCAGGGCCTGTTGTAAAAACAGCGCCAGCCAAGATCGCGCGCACGTCCCAAGGTTTAGCCATCCCCCTCTCCCCCGTCGCGAAGAAACGTCAGCAGGGCGGAAGCGTTATCGGTTCGATGCGCACGAGATTGAAGGCGAGCGTGAAGCCGCCGAAATCCTGCGACATGGAACGGGTCACACCACTGCTGAGAAGGTTCTGCGCGATTTCGTATTCCGGCAAGGTCTGCGAAGATTTGGCCGGAAAATAAGCCAGAGCGATGGGCCAGAACTGCGCGCCCGGTGCTTCTGCACCGTTCTTGTTGGGGCCATTCTTGGCTGGTTTTACGTTGTTATCGTGCGGCCCAGCGATGGAAGCCGTCACCCAGAACGGGCCTTCGTCAAAGGAGCCGTCGATGACCATGCGGCTGACAAATTTCTCGTGAGCAGCTGCGCTTTTCAACAGTGCCTGGGTGTGTGCCGTGGAAAGCAGTGTGCCGCGCGGCAGATCAAATTTCGTCGTCTCATCGCCCTGGTACGTCGCGGTGCCGATGCCGTCGTCCTTGAACTGGATATTGCCGCTGTAAGCCTTGTTGACCTTGCCGTTCTCCAACGCCTGCATGCGGAATGTGGATGACTTACCGTCCTTGGCTTCCCAGGCGGCGTAGCGTTGATCGACCTTGTTCACATTGCCGTTGGCCATGGCGAGAGTCATGATGAGGTTTGATTCAACCGTATAGCCCTCGCAGCGGTCGGTGAGCGTATAAGTCATGGTGCCCGTGGCCGCGCGTACGCCGTCGCTATTGCTGATCTTGGTCAACGCAATGTCATAGACCGCGCGGTGCGATTGCAGGCCGCCGGCAGACTTTTCTGCGGCGCGCCCGGCTTGGGCGACCGCGGGCCCGGCAGCGTGAACCGGAACGGCTTTGGCCAGGCTAAGTACCGCGATCAGCATCGCCGCAAGGCGCATTTTCGAAGCCAGAGATTTCATAGACCAGCCCACCAACAAGAATATTGAGAACATCAGCTTATCACTCGGCCCGAACGCCGTGACATGTGTAGAACATGCAATAGACCGCCTTAGCACGCGCGAGGACGGAGTCGCACAGAGTGGTTTTGAGGATGA
This sequence comes from Fidelibacterota bacterium, assembly GCA_947472795.1. GTDB lineage: Bacteria > Pseudomonadota > Alphaproteobacteria > Rhodospirillales > Rhodospirillaceae > SHVO01. The sequence continues at coordinate 62,331 of CANJBL010000004.1, forward strand.
ACCATTTTATGCGTCGCCAGCTGCCCAAAAACACCCGCCACCACTGCTTTCAGGGTTTTTATCTCGCTCTCAAAAGCGATGAAGTTTGAAAGAGATAGCGTGGTCCGACTCACCGTGGCTCTCGTAAAATGCAGGCAGGATCAACCCTTTACTGCTGAATTTCCGGGTGCTCCAGAGATACCCTACGCTAGGAAGATAACTTGAAGTTTTTCTTAGGGCATAGTTTTTACTTATGGTTGAGATAGGCGCAGCAAGACCAATTTGAAACTGTTGACCCTGGGGGGCAGCTCAACAGAATGCCGCCGCTATGGGGACCGAGGAGACGTCGATGTCGGGGATGCCGGAGCTCAAGCGCACACCTGTGCGCGAGCCTGAGCAAAGTTCTCTCGTTTTGAAGCTGGCGCAGCTTGTTCGGTTCACCGAACAGGTAAAGCCGGAGCGTGCCGATGAGGGAGCCCAGGCAATCGTTCAGATCGCCCAGATGGCGCATGCGCTGGTTGAGGACCTCTCGCGGCATATGAGCGACCAGAACCGGCGTATCGCCGAGTTGGAGAACCTCGCCACCACGGACGGCCTGACGCGCGTGCTCAACCGCCGCGGATTTGAAGACTGCCTCACCCATGAACTCTCCGTTGCCCGCCGTCATGGTGTGGGCGGCGTGCTGATCTTTGTCGACCTCGATGAATTCAAGCCGGTGAACGATACCCTGGGCCACGCCGCCGGCGATGAGGTGTTGCGCACGGTCTCGAACCTGTTGCGCGGCCATATCCGTGACACCGACTACATCGGGCGCCTGGGCGGTGACGAGTTCTCTATCCTCCTGCCCCGCTCCAACAAGCGCAACGGCGTGCGCCGTGCTGAAGACCTGGACCGGAAATTGAACAACGCCTACGCCTCGTGGGACGGCAAGCAGATCCCCATCAAGGCGAGCTGCGGCGTACACATGTACGCGGCAAAAGCGGAAGTGAAAGAGCTGCTCGAAGCCGCCGATGCCGCCATGTACAAGATCAAGCAGGAACGCCGCGAGAAGTACGGGTTTAAGGGGCGGTAAGCTCTACGTTTCATACGGAGCACATAACCCTGGACCCTGGGGACAAGCCCCAGGGTGACTAGATCGTATTTGCGTCGCCCTGGGATTTATTCCCAGGGCCCAGAGCGATAATCTCCGCCGATGGCGGAACACTTCTACGTTTATATCTTAGCAAGTCAGCGCAACGGCACGCTCTACGTCGGCGTAACGAACGATCTTGTGCGCCGGGTATATGAACACCGCGAAGGCGCTGTTCTGGGTTTCACGCGAAAGCACGGTGTGAAGATGCTCGTTTATTTTGAACAGGTCTCAAACCCAGAAACGGCCATTCAGCGCGAGAAGACGATGAAGTTCTGGAAGCGTCAGTGGAAGATCAATGCCATTGAGAGAAGCAATCCCACATGGCGAGACCTCTACGACGAGATTGCCGGAGGATAGAGCGTGCGCAGTAACCCTGGGTCCTGGGGTCGCGCGCTAAGACGCGCGCGAACAATAAATCGCGGCCTTCCGCCGCGGGTCCCAGGACGACGTTGAGTTTAATTCGTTTTTACTTCCGCCTTGGAGCCTGCCTCTTTCGGCAGGTTGAGCTTGATGTACAGCTCGCGCAGCTGCTTTTCCGAAACGCTGTTCGGTGCCTGCATGAGCAAATCTTCGGCGCGACCCGTCATGGGGAAGAGAATGACTTCGCGGATGTTGGGCTCGTCGGCCAGCAGCATCACTATTCTATCGATGCCCGGGGCAGAGCCACCATGCGGCGGCGCACCATACTTGAACGCGTTCAGCATGCCGCCGAAGCGCGCTTCCACATCCTCGTTCTTGTAGCCCGCGATTTCGAAGGCTTTGTACATGATGTCGGGGCGATGATTGCGGATGGCGCCCGAAGACAATTCCACACCGTTGCAGACGATGTCGTACTGGTAGGCCTTGATGGTGAGCGGGTCCTGGTTGAGCAGCGCATCCATGCCGCCCTGGGGCATGGAGAACGGATTGTGGCTGAACTCGATGAGCCCCGTGTCCTTGTTGCGCTCGAACATGGGGAAATCGACGATCCAGCAGAACATAAACTTGTTGCGGTCGAGCAAGTTCAGCTCGTCGCACAGCTTGGTGCGCACAAGGCCCGAGAACTTGGCGGCCACGTCCGGCTGATCGCAAACGAAGAACACGCTGTCGCCATCGTTGGCGCCGGTGGCGGCTTTGATCTGCGCCACGCGAGTGGCATCGAGGTTCTTGGCAATGGGACCACGCGCCTCGCCATCTTTGTACTGGATGTAGCCGAGACCGCCGGCGCCGTTCTCGCGCGCCCAGTCATTGAGCTTGTCGAAGAAGCTGCGCGGATTGTCGGCGGACTTCGGTGCCGGGATGGCGCGCACGATGCCGCCCTTGTCGATGTTCTTGGCAAACAAACCGAAGCTTGAGCCCCTGAAGGCCTCCGTCACATCGCTGACGAGCAGCGGATTGCGCAAGTCGGGCTTGTCGCTGCCATACTTGAGCATGGCATCGGCGTAGGTGATGCGCGGGAACGGCGCAGTGGTGACGGGCCGGCCGTTACCGAATTCCTGGAAGATACCCGCGAGCACGGGCGTGATGGCGTCGAACACATCGTCCTGCGTGGCGAAGGCCATCTCGAAATCGAGCTGGTAGAATTCGCCCGGTGAACGGTCGGCGCGACTGTCTTCGTCGCGGAAGCAGGGCGCGATCTGGAAATAGCGGTCGAAGCCCGAGGTCATCAGCAGCTGTTTGAACTGCTGGGGGGCCTGGGGCAGCGCGTAGAACTTGCCGGGGTGCAGGCGCGACGGCACGAGGAAGTCGCGGGCACCTTCGGGCGAAGAGGCGGTTAGGATCGGCGTCTGGAATTCCACGAAGCCGGCGTTCCACATGCGCTGACGAATGCTGGCGATGACTTTTGAGCGCAGCAGGATATTGGCCTGCATCTTCTCACGGCGCAGATCGAGGAAGCGGTAGGTGAGCCGCATCTCTTCCGAATATTCCTGCTCGCCGGCCACCTGCATGGGCAGGACAGCGGCCTCGGAGAGAACCTCAACAGCAGCGGCCACGACTTCGATGCGGCCCGTGGGCAGCTTGTCGTTCACGGTCTCGGCAGAGCGCGGCACCACTTTGCCGGTGACGCAGATGACGGTTTCAGGCCGCGCGGCTTCCAGGACCTTGAAGACGGCGCTGGAGGTATCGGCCACACACTGGGTTATGCCGTACTGGTCGCGCAGGTCGACGAACAACAGATTGCCGTGGTCGCGCTTGCGATGAACCCAGCCTGAAATGCGCGCTTCCTTGCCGGCATCTTCAGCCCGGAGGGCGCCGCAGGTATGTGTCCGATAGCGATGCATCGCCAAATCCCTAAAAAATCGAAGCAAAAACAGGTAAACCCGCCGGCCTCGGCCGGGCTGCCGGCACGTCTGCCCAGTGGGGGGCCGCCGCACCGGTTCCGGCCCTCGCGGGCGGCGTGAAACCACACTGAACGGCGGCTTTTGTCAAGCCAGAGCGGCCAGCCGGCCGGCCCCTGGTATGGCCCGGGGGATGCCTGTGGGCCAGACCTTAAGGCTTGGCCGGGGTTGCAGAAACTGCCCCTCTTTCTGCTTTTGCGATGGTTGCGGGGGACATAGTGACCCGCTAAGACTGCCACCCATGAGCCTGATCACAGACACAGAGACCCTCGCCGCCTTCTGCGGTCGCCTGAAGGGCGTGGACTTCGTCACGGTCGATACCGAATTCATGCGCGAAACCACCTATTGGGCCCGGCTATGCCTGGTACAAGTGGGCGGCCCGGACGAAGCCATGTGCATCGATCCCCTGGCGCCGGGCATCAACCTGAAGCCGCTCTACGACCTGTTGGCGGATAAGAGCATGCTCAAGGTCTTCCATGCCGGCCGTCAGGACCTGGAAATCTTTTTCACCGCCATGGGCGAAGTGCCCGCCCCTGTTTTCGATACCCAGATCGCCGCCATGGTGTGCGGTTTCGGCGACCAGGTGGGCTATGAAGCGCTGGTGGCGAAACTGGCCAACGCCAATCTCGACAAGTCGCAGCGCTTCACGGACTGGTCGCAGCGCCCCCTCACCGAGCGTCAGGTCACCTACGCGCTGGGTGACGTGACGCATCTGCGCAAAGTTTATGTGGCCCTGCAGAAACGCCTGGAGAAGACAGGCCGCGCCCCGTGGTTGGACGAAGAAGACGCGGTGCTGAGCGATCCCGCGACCTACAAGGTGGACCCGCGCGAGATGTGGCGGCGCCTACGCGCCCGCACACGGGCCCCAAGGATGCTGGCGGTGTTGCGTGAACTGGCGGCGTGGCGCGAGATCACGGCGCAGAGCCTGGACATGCCGCGCCAGCGCGTGGCCAAGGACGACGCCATTCTGGAACTGGCGGCAAGCATGCCGGCGACGGTGGACGACATCAAACGCTCGCGGTTGGCGAAACCTCTTGCCAGCGGAAAATATGTGGACGGCGTGCTGACAGCGGTGGCCAAGGGCCGTGCGTTGCCCGAGGCCGAATGCCCGCGCCTAGAGCGCGATGACGGTTGGGACACGCAGGTGCCGCGCGCCATATCAGAACTGCTGAAGCTTTTGTTGAAAGCGCGCAGCGAACAGCACGACGTGGCCCAGCGCCTGATCGCCAACAGTGACGATATCAATTCCATCGCGCTCTCGGATACGGCGGACGTGCCGGCTTTGCACGGCTGGCGGCGTGAGCTGTTCGGCGAGGATGCGCTGAAGCTCAAGCACGGGAAGCTGGCCATCGGCCTTTCCGCCAACGGCAAGCATGTGGAAGTGTTTGAGAGGTAACTCTGTGTCGTCCTGGGGCTTGTCCCCAGGACCCAGGGTTACGGAGCTTGTCTTACCCGCCGGCAATCTCGTCATAAAGATCGCGCCACATCGGGTTCATTCTCTCAATCGCGTTCAGCTTCCACTGACGCTTCCAGAACTTCATGGTCTTCTCGCGCTGGATTGCATTCTCTGGATCTGAGAACTGCTCAAAATAAACAAGCGTCTTTACGTCGTGCTTTTTCGTGAACCCTGGAATCACGCCCTCCCGATGCTCATGAACACGGCGGACGAGATCGTTGGTCACGCCGATGTAGAGCGTACCGTTGCGCTGGCTTGCCAGGATATAGACGTAGAAGTGCTCTGCCATCAGCAGAGATTATCGCTCTGGGCCCTGGGAATAAATCCCAGGGCGACAATAAGGATTATTGCAAAGACTCTGCTCTACACCCGCTCCACGCGGCTTTCGAGGCCCATGTGATCGGCCAGGCGTTTCACGCGGCGCAGATAGGGGCCGGATTTGAACAGCGGGTCGCCGTCGGGCACGGTGAGCACCAAACTTCCGCCGCTGATGCGTAAGGCCGTCTTCTTCACGATGCCGGGCCCGCCCGCCGACAAGGCATAAGCAAGACGCAACCCAAGGCCGATGGTCTGCACACGGTGGATGCGCGATTCCTGCAGAAGCACATGGGCCTGTTTGATGATCGGCTCTGACGGGTTGCTGCCATAGCGGTAGTAGAGGGCCAGCGCGAGACCGGCGCGATCCTCATGACCCAGACCCAGGAACGGCAGCCTCAAAACCCGCAAGAAAGCCTGTTCGGCGCGGTAGTCGGGATGCTCGGTCCACCACACATCGCGCAGGAGACAAGACGCCAGCCGCAGTTTCTTCTGGCGCGGCGACTCATCCTTGAACAGCGGCGACATCCATTCGAAGGTTTCGTAACCCGCCGCCGGTGAGCGGCCGGCGCCACGCGCGATTTCCTCGGCAAGGCTGATGAGCGGGTCCTGCTTGCGGATGTTGTCGGGCAGTGACTTGAAGAACTGGCCCTCGCGCATGCCGTAAATGGAAAACACAAGCACCTTGGGCCGGTTGATCTCCAGCAGGCGCTCCAACACCGCCGCCGCCAGCGGCAAAGTCGCAAGGCGGCTGGCGGAAATCCCTTTGATCTGCTCCAGGCTCTTGGGTGACAGACGCGAGATCACGTCGAACAGTGAAATCGCCTGGGCGCGATCGAGCGTGAAATTGTCGAGCACGTGCAGCGGATAATCCATCTGCGCGATGCAGACGCGCGCCAGCGTGCGCCATGCCCCGCCGACGGCAAAGAGCGACTTATCGCGGGCTTTGGTCACCCACTTATGTTTATCGAGCGCCTTGTTGATGATGGAGATGGCCTTGCCGCGGTTGCCTTCGGACGCTTCCGTGAGACGCAGGAGGCCGAGCGGGAGCGTGGTGTGCTCGCTCATTTCGCCGTTGCCGATTTGCACCAATTCAAGACTGCCGCCGCCCAGGTCGGCCACGACGCCATCTGCATCGGGAATGCCGCACAGCACGCCGAGCGCCGAGCGCCGCGCTTCCTGCTTGCCGGTCAGAATCTGCACTTTGATGTCGCAGCGCTTCTCGAGAGCTTTGGCGAAGGCCGCGCCGTCCTCGGCATCGCGCACGGCGGCCGTGGCCAGCGTGTCGATACGCTCCACACCGAGTGAGCGGGCAATTTTCACGAAGCGCGCCACGGTATCGAAAGCCATGCCGACGCCTTCGGAATTGAGCTGGCCGGATTTCTCCAGCCCCTTGCCCAGCGCGCAGATGACTTTTTCGTTGTGCAGCGGGATGGGCGTGCGCGTGAGACCGCTATAGACGACAAGACGCACGGAATTGGAGCCGACGTCGATGACGGCCACGGGACGGGATCTGACGCCGGGCTCGAGGCCCAAAGAAATGGCGGAGTCCTTGCTGCTGGTCTCTTTCATCGCGGCCCGTATTACTGGGGAGATGCAATAGGGCGCGGTTCAACACAACCGCCTGCCCTCCCTCTCATCCTTGCAGCGCTTGATAACAGCTTTAAAGGCGGCTGGGAACCAGCTTAGGCACGCGCTTTTTGGCGCGGTCCACGGCGCTGCCCTGGCCCGAGAGGCTGGGATTGGTCATGAAATATTCGTGGGCCGAGAACGGATGATCGCCGGCGGATTCGCGGACATACTGACCGTCGGAGCGCAAATCCCAGCTTTGCAGATTGTCGTTGAGATTCACAACCATGATCTGATCGAGGATCTGCTGGTGCACGGTGGCGTTCTCCACGGGCACGAAGCTTTCCACGCGGGCATCGAGATTGCGCGGCATCCAGTCGGCGGAGGAAATGAAAATCTTGGCCTCGCGGCTGGGCATCTCGTGGCCATTGCCGAAGCAGACAATGCGCGAATGTTCGAGAAAGCGTCCGACGATGCTTTTTACGCGGATGTTCTCGGAAAGGCCCGGCACACCGGGACGCAAACCGCAGATGCCGCGCACCACAAGCTCGATCTTCACGCCGGCCTGGGAGGCGCGGTAGAGCGCGTCGATGATCTCGGGATCGACGATGGAATTCATCTTGGCCCAAATGGTGCCGGGCTTGCCCTTCTGCACGAAAGCAATCTCATCGCTAATGAGTTTGAGAAGACGTTTGCGCAGGCCCAAGGGTGCAATGGAGAGTTTCTCCAGGGAGTCCGGTTGGGCGTAACCTGTCATGTAGTTGAAGACGCGCGTAGCATCGCGGCAAAGCACCGGGTCGGACGTGAAGAACGACAGGTCGGTGTAAATCTTGGCGGTGACGGTGTGGTAGTTGCCGGTGCCGAAGTGCACATAGGAGCGGGTTTCGCTGCCTTCGCGGCGAACCACCAGAGAGATCTTGGCGTGCGTCTTCAGATTGACGAAGCCGAACACGACGCTGGCGCCGGCGCGTTCCAGATCGCGGGCCCAGCGGATGTTGGCTTCTTCATCGAAGCGCGCCTTCAACTCCACCATGGCGGTGACGGACTTGCCTGCTTCCGCCGCTTCCACCAGCGCTTTGACGATGGGGCTGTCCTTGCTGGTGCGGTAGAGCGTCTGCTTGATGGAGACGACGTTGGGATCGCGCGCGGCCTGACGCAGGAACTGCACCACCACGTCGAAGGACTCGTAGGGATGGTGGACGACGATGTCTTTCTGGCGGATGGCGGCGAAGCAGTCACCGCCGAAGTCGCGGATGCGCTCGGGGAAGCGTGCGTTATAGGGCGGGAACAGAAGGTCGGGCCGCTCGTCGGTGATGAGCTGCTTCAAATCCGTCTGACCAATCATACCCGCGATGGTGAAGGCATCTTCGCGCGAGACTTCGAGTTCATCGCAGATCACCTTGACCTGGTCTTCGGGCATGTGCCCGGCAAGCGCCAAGCGGATGCAGGTGCCACGGCGGCGGCGCTTGAGCGCGCTTTCGAAACTGCCGACGAGATCTTCGGCTTCTTCGTCGACTTCCATTTCGGAATCGCGGATGACGCGGAAGTGGCCGGTCTGGAGAACCTTGAAGCCCGGGAAAAGCGCGCCCGCGAACATCAGCACCAAATCCTCGACGAGGATGAAGCGGATGGCCGCACCCTTGAGGCGCACGAAGCGCTGCACTTGCGGCGGGATGGGCACGAGCGCACGCATGGCTTCGCCATCGGCAATGCGCACAAGTTGCAGCACCAAAGCGTGACCCAAGTTGGGAATGAACGGGAATGGGTGAGCTGGATCAACGGCAAGCGGGGTGAAGATCGGGAAGATGTGCTCCATGAAGCGCTCTTCCAGCGCCTGACGGTCTTCGTCGCTGAGATCCTGGGGGCCGACGACGTCGATGCCTTCTTTATGCAGCAGCGCCTTCAACTCAACCCAGGCATCGTCCTGCTGTTTGAAGAGTCCGCGCACGGCTTCGTTGATGAGATCCAACTGTTCCTGCGGCAGGAGACCGTCCGCGGAGGGCAGCGAGACGCCCGCGTTCACCTGACCTTTGAGGCCGGCGACGCGCACCATGTAGAATTCATCAAGGTTCGAAGCGGAGATGGAGAGGAAGCGCACACGCTCGAGCACTGGATGGCGCGGGTTGCGCGCCTCGTCCAACACACGCGTGTTGAAGGTCAGCCACGACAGCTCGCGGTTGATGAAACGCTCGCGCGGTGGAATGGAGGTGACGTCGACAGCCGCGGTCGCGCGGGTCTGACGTACCTTGGGAGTGGGTTCGGACGGGGTCATTCTAGTTCTCCAGTCTCAGTATCCCGATATCACGCCCCGCTCCGCCGAAAAGCAACGGGCAAAGGCGAAATTCACTAAATTGCAATGAATTCCGCGCGTTACGGGGTATGATAGCACATAGCCTTCAAGGGAGACTCTGCTTCGGTGAAGACACTCTATCTTTTGCGTCATGCCAAAGCGGCAGAGGGCGAATTGCGCGGCAGCGACGTCTTACGGCCCTTGGCCAAGCGCGGGATCAAGGCGTCAGCCGATATGGCCGCTTATCTGCGAGAGAGCGGCGTGAAGGTGGACCAGGTCTTCTGCTCCACGGCCATGCGCACGCGCGAAACTTATGACCTTGTAGCGCCCGGCTTGAACGGCGCGCCGGTGGCCTATCGCGAAAGGCTCTATCTGATCGGCATGAGTGATCTGTTGGACTTCATCCAGACCCTGCCCGATACCTCGGACTCCGTCATGTTGATTGGTCACAACCCGGCCTTCCACACCACGGCAGTGGCGTTGACCAAAGCGGCAGAACGCGGACAAGCCAACGCCTTCTTGTCACTGAAAGAGAAGTTCCCCACTTGCGCGCTGTGTGCGATCGCCTTTGACATTGAACACTGGGCGCACGTGAAACGCGACAGCGGCGTGCTGGTGAACTTCGTGGTGCCGCGCGATCTCGACGGCGAATAGCTTCACAAATCCTTCAAGAGTTCGCGCGCGCGGTGCGGCCGGTTTGCACTGCGGCATCTTCATTGAAGCGTCATCGGAGAGTCACTGAAGAGTCGATGAGAATAGAGAAACTCCCCCACCGTTTCACGAGGGGATACATACATGACTTTTTTCTCTGCGCTTCGACGTTCCACACCTGCTTTCCTTTTCCTCACCACGTCCTTGTCTTCCGGCTTCGCGCTGGCTGCCGAGACGCAAACTCAGTTCGCCGCCGCCGAGCCTGAAGACGGTCTCGCGGAGATTGTTGTCACGGCGCAGAAGATGGAAACAAACCTTCAGAAGACACCCATCTCGATTTCGGTTTTGGGAGCTGACGCGCTGCAGAACTTTGGCGTGCACAGCCTCGAAGATCTGGGCAACGGCGCCATACCTTCGTTGCGCATAGCACCCTTTGCCACACGCAATTCGGCACTGACGGTCGGCATTCGCGGCATCGTGCCGGGTGACGCCAACCAACCCGCCCGCGACCCGGGCGTGGGTGTCTATATTGACGGCGTTTACCTCGGCCGCCCACAAGGGTTAGGTGCGGCGCTCTATGACGTCGAACGGATCGAAGTTCTGAAAGGTCCACAAGGAACGCTGTTCGGGCGCAACTCCACGGGCGGTGCGATCAGCATCGTCACGCGCAAACCTTCAGGCGAGCTGCGTCTCAAGCAGCAAGTCGGCATGGGCAATTACGGCAGTTATATCGCCCAAACCCACCTTGATCTGCCGACGTTCGCGAATATCAGCCTCAAGCTGGACGGCATTCTGACGCGCCGTGAAGGTACCGTGAAAAACCCCATGGCGGATCAAACCGACTTCAACAGTTACGACCGGCGTGGCCTTCACGGTGCGGCGCTGTGGGACGGAGGCGGCGATTTCAGCGCGCTGCTGCATGTGGATTCTTCATATGATGGCAGCACGCCCTATTACATTCAGCTGTTGGAGAAAAACCCCGCCGCGGCCGCTCTGGCGCCCGCCGTGCAGGTTCAGGCCAACCGTGCCGGCACTGCCGACATCGGCCTGCCGCAGCAGGAAAGCGTCGGCCAGACACATGGCACGTCACTGGATTTGAACTGGAAGGCCAGCGATGAAATTAGCGCGCGCTCCATCTCCTCCTTCCGCAAGCTGAGCCAGACGCAGTTCGACAACGGCTTCGGCGCCCATTCCGGGCCCTTTGCCGCCAACGCAAAATTCGCCCGCTACAGCTTGGCCTCGCTGCGCCAGAAGCAGTACAGCCAGGAAGTTCAGGTACTGGGCAATTTGCCGCAGATCAATTTCGTCGCGGGCGTTTACTATTTTCACGAAAGCGCCGACGACGACGCCTGGACGCCGAACAGCATGCAATGGGATGCGACAGGCGCGGCACCATTCCGCCTGCCGTCACTGCAAGCCGGCGCGCAAGTGCCCTTCCCCGACCGTGGCGACAACGCCGTCGCCGAGAGCTACGCCGCCTTCGGCCAGGCCACCTGGACCCCACCAGTCCTGGATGATGCGCTGCATCTGACCGTGGGCGTGCGGGGTACGCACGACAACAAACACGGCACACTCTCGAAGGTGAACGGTGTTGCCACAAATTACGCTTTCACGTTCAAGGGCACGCGCGCCGACCCGACGGTGGTGGCTGCTTACGACATTACCGAGGACATCAACGTCTATGGCAAATGGGGCACGGCATACCGTGCGGGTGGCGCCAATTCGCGTTCAATCAGCTACCGGGCGTTTGGTCCGGAAACGGTGTCGGCCTTTGAAGCGGGGCTCAAGAGCCAGTTCCTTGATAATCGGGCGCGCTTCAACTTCGCGGCCTACACCACCGAATACAAAAACATTCAGATCGACTTTAACGCCGTCAATCTTTTGGCCAGCAACCGCGGCACGCTGGAGACGGTCAACGCCCCGGGCAAAGGGCGGATCAAAGGCATCGAAGCCGATGCTTCCGTACTGGTCCTTCCGGGCCTGACACTGTCGGCCAGCTATGCCTATACATCCACGCGCGTGCCGCAAGCAGCGAACCCCTTCAACAACAACGCGCTGCAGAATGTTTTCATCGTCTACACGCCGGAGAATGCCTTCTCGGGATCGGCGGACTATGAGCTGCTGTTAGACGCTTTGACTGTTCGCGCGCATCTGGATTTCGGGGCCTCGGACGGATACCGCGTCACCGCGGGCGATCCGGCCATGACCCAGAGCTCGTTCGTGGTGAATGGACGCTTGGCTGCGACCGAGATCGATGTCGGCCGGGGCGCAACCCTCGAGGTTGGCCTGTGGTCGCACAATCTGCTCAACGAACAGCACACGTTCTACTACGCTCGCGGCGCGTTCGCGGCGATTGGTGCTTACGGCATTTACAACGAACCACGCACCTTTGGCGTCGATGCCATGCTGCGCTTCTAAAACAAGGAAACCAGATATGACAAACTTCACACTGTTCAAGCGCCTTCTGTTGGCAACCACGGCGGGGCTGCTTCTTGCATCGCCCGCGTCTGCCGAGGTCATGGGGGCCAAAGTCGAACGCACCGGCGATACCAAGATCATGGTAAGCTGGAGCAGCAAGACTCCTGTCGATGTTTATGTGGCCGACGTCGCTGACGCCGGCGTCGCGGGCGCCAAGCTTGCATCGGGTGAGAACAAAGCCGGAAAGTTCGAAATCAACACGGGTGCAACCGCGCGCCCTTATTTCTATCTGAAAGACAGCAAGGACGGCACAGTCGTCGAAATCGCCGAACGTGCTCTGCCGCTCGACCAAGGATCGAACTTCCGTGATGTCGGCGGATATCCCGCCGCCGGCGGCAAGCATGTGCGCTGGGGTGCCGTGTTTCGTTCCGGCGGAACGCCGATGCTGTCGGAGGCCGACCTCGCACGCATTCAAATGCTTAAGCTGACAGATATGGTCGATCTGCGTTCGAGCGAAGAGCGCACCGTCGCGCCAACCCGCATCGAGAATGTGCGCTACACCGCCATCGGTTATTCGCTGACCAAGATGATGGCACAGCAAGGCCCTATCGATCCCACCAAACTCGGCGGCGTCTACAGCACGTTCCCCGACTTCTTGATTCCGCAGATGCGTATCCTGTTCCAGAAGCTGCTCGAGGATGGAACCACGGTGGTTTACAACTGCTCGGCGGGCCAGGACCGCACCGGCTTTGCCACCGCGCTGTTACTCTACAGCCTGGGTGTGCCGCGCGATCTGATCTATGCCGACTACCAACTCTCGACCGTTTATCGCCGTCCGCAATTCGAGGTGCCGAAGATCGAACCAGCGGTGGCCGAGCGTTCCGAGGGCCTGAAGACCTTCGCGAGCATGATGAATAATCCCGCCATCTCCAAACCGAGGCCGCTTGTCGATGAGCAGCAACGGCCGTTCATCGCCGGCGCCTTTGCAGCCATCGAAGCCAAATGGGGCTCAGTGGACAACTATCTCGCGAAGGAAATCGGTGTCGGCCCAGCGGACGTCGTAAAGTTGCGGGCGAAGTACTTGGAATAGAAAGTACCTGGAATAGCTAGCGCTCACCCATCTCGCGGTCGAGCATCTCTTTCACCAGCGGAATGGTGACCGCGCGCTGGCCCGCAAGCGCGGCGTTATCGGCAAGATCGACGATGCGCCGCGCGGCGGCAAAGCTGCGGTCCATGCGGCGCAGTAGATAGGCCACCACATCGGGCGTCACATGAATCTGGCGGTCGGCGAAAAGCTTGACCAGCACGGCTTCCATCATGGTGTCGTCGGGCGGTGCGATACGCACCATGGGCACGGCGGAGAGCCGCGACTTGAGATCGGCAAGACTCACGGGCCAGCGCGCAGGTGCCTCGCGCGTGGTGAGCAGAAGGTGGCCGCGCTTTTCTACAAGAGCATTGAAGAGATGCAGGAGCGCCCGCGGCTCCAGCACCTTCTCACCGTCTTCCACAACAAGCGCGCTGTGATGCTCGACGAGGCCGGCGATGGTATCCGGTGTAATCTCCGTAGGCTGTAGGACGCGGGCACCCGTACGCAGCGCAAAGACCTGTGAGAGATGGCTCTTGCCGCATCCGGCCGGGCCGACAATGGCGAGAACCTGTCCGGACCAGTTGGGCCAGCGGTCGATCCATTCCACGGCTTCGCGGTTGCCATCCGCGACAAGGAAGTCATCACGCCCAAAGGCGGGGCGGTGGCCCAGGTTAAGGGCCAACTGCTTGTCTTGGGTCATTAGAAGACGTGCGGCATCAGGGCCTGGCAGGCGGCGTTTCGGATGCCGCTGCCGGGGGCGCCGCTGCAGCGGGGGTCTGTGCCGAACCGGGGCGACCCAGCACGCGCGCGGACGACGCCGTGCCGCGCGCCGTGATAATCCACACGCCGTTCTGCTGCTCCAGCGCGAGATCGTGCTGCGACATGGCCAGTTCCAACTGCCGCTGGGCGCCGGCGTAATGCAGCGTCACTTGCGTACGGTCGCGGGTAATGGCCTGAAGTTCGAGGCGGCTGATGAGCGGCACCTCGTCCAACCGCTTTTTCACCAGGAGCCATTCCTTGAGATCGGTGACCGGCACAAGCGCGGTGATCTGCGTGGTGCCGCCGAAGGAGACACGGTTACGGCGCTTCCAGCTATCCTGCACGGCGACGGCGGAGGCGCGTGCGCCCGCACCAAAGACATCGCCGCGGCTCTGGCCCGCCTCGGGCGATTCCGTGAGCGCCAGCGTTTCCGAGGGCAGATCGCTGCGCAACTCCTCAATCGCAATTTGCATGCTCTCACCTACCCCGGTGGCCATGGCGAGGATGGTGCCGCCGGCGCCGTAGCGCGTGGCCAATGCATTGAGGGCGACAAGATCTTTACCCGCTGCCTGCTCGCCGCTGACACCGGCGAAGGATTCTTTATCCAGCGTCGGCACGATCAGCGGTACGAGGCCGATATCCTGCGGCAGATTGGCCCAGGCCTCGCGCCAGATATTAGCGCCTTCCCAGAGAACCCATTTGCCGTCGGCGCTGTCGCGCATGACCGGCACCACGACCAACGGCTTGCTGACGATCTCGGTGAAAGGAATATTGGCGCCACGCAGCAAACGGCGGACGGCGACGGGATCGAAGCGTACCGTCAGGCTGGCGATATAGCGCACGGCAGAACTGCGTTCATTAGCGATGGAGAAGTCGCGCACCATGTCGATGATCTGAGCGGCGCTGGACTGCGGCACGCGGTCCATGTCCTCGCGCGCCACAACGCGCTCGATGATCTTGCGGAAAGCAGCGACGCGGCCCTGGGTCAGAGCACGCTCGCGAGCGTCGGTGACACCGCCGGCGGTAACGTCCACCGGGATGGCGTCGGCCACGAACAGCTTGTCGGCGGTAACAGGGGATGCGGCGGCGACGGGCGCGGTTTGCGCCTGGGCGGGGGTAAAAGGCAGCACCGCAGCCATCAAGCCCAACACCGCAACCATTGCAAAGCGGCGTCGATCCAGTATGTTCGCCCTCATAAATGCCTCAACGTTCACGTGGCAACTTCCTTTAAATCCGTACCTTTACCGTGCGGGTAATTTATCCACAGTCCGACCCCGCGACCATGACCCAAAAGACCTCACAGGCCAACGGTTTAGCTTACAAAGACGCCGGGGTCGACTATTCCAAGATCGATCCTTTGAAAATCAGCGCCCAGCAGGCGGCCCGCGAAACCGCAGGCAATCTCGCGGGGCTTGGGTACCGTGAAATCGCAGCATCACGCGGGGAGTCGGCCTATGTGGTCGATATGGGCGACGTTCTGCTGGCGTCCATCACCGAATGCCTGGGGACCAAGGTGCTGATCGCCGACGCCATGCGGGCGGTGACCGGCAAGACTTATTTCGACAATCTGGCCCAGGACACCCTGGCCATGGCCATCAACGACATCATCACCGTCGGCGCGACGCCGATGTCCGTGCAGGCCTATTGGGCGGCGGGCAGCAGCGCCTGGTTCGACGACAAGGAACGCGCGCGCGATCTGGTGCAAGGCTGGAAAGCCGCCTGTGATCGTTGTGGTGTCACCTGGGGCGGTGGCGAGACACCAAGCCTGGGTGGTGTGGTGGAAGCAAATACCATCGACCTCGCGGCCTCGTGCATTGGCGTTATCAAGCCGCGCGAACGGCTGACCTTGCAGGACAAGCTGGCGGCCGGAGACAATATTGTGTTGCTGGCTGCCAGCGGCATCCATGCCAACGGCGTGTCGCTGGCGCGCAAACTGGCGACGCAGATCGAAGGCGGTTATAGCGCGAAGCTTAGCGATGGCCGCTTGTACGGCGATGCGCTGTTGGATGCGACCGTGTTGTATTCTCCCGCCACGGAGGCGCTGTTCGCCGCCGGCATCATCCCCCACTACATCGCCAACATCACCGGCCACGGCTGGCGCAAGATCATGCGCCACGCGGCAGAGCTGACGTATCGCTTCCACACCGTGCCGCCGGTGCCGCCGGTGCTGGCCTTCATTCAGCAGAACGTCGGCATGAGCGACACCGATGCCTATGGCACGTTCAACATGGGCGCTGGGTTCGCGCTGTATGTGGACGCCAAGGACGCAGACAAGACCGTCGCCGTCGCAAAGGCAGCTGGCTTTGAAGCCTGGAATGCGGGCGTGGTCGAAGCGGGTGCGAAGAGCGTTGTGATCGAACCGCTGGATGTGATCTTTACCGCCGATGACATGCATCTTAGGGCCTGAACAGTTCCCCTCCATATGAACCGTTTCCGCGCCGATCTTTGTCTTCTGTTGACGGCGGTCATCTGGGGCACGGCGTTCATCGCGCAGAAAACAGCCAATGCCACCATGGGTCAGGTGTCCTTCGTGGGCGCCAGGTTCGCGCTGTCGGCGCTCATGGTTGCGCCCTTGGCGATACGGGAAGCACGCCGCTCCACACAGGCCGTCACGCGTCGCGATGTGATCCTGGCGACCCTGCTGGGTCTGGGCCTGTTCACGGGATCGACCTTGCAGCAAATGGCCATGATGACGGCCAGCGCCACCAACGGCGGGTTCCTCACCGCGCTTTACGTTGTGCTGGTGCCCTTCGCGTCGTGGATCCTTGCCGGCGAACGCATCCGTGGATTTGTGATGCTGGCCTGCGTTGTTTCGGTGAGCGGCGCGTGGCTTCTGACGTACACCGGCGAAGCTCACACCTGGCAACAGGGCGACATCCTGCTGGTTGTGGCGGACGTGGCTTGGGCTTTCACCATCAGCCTGACCGGACTTTTCCTGCGCCACACCCAGCGCATCTTCTTCCTGGCGTTCACGCAATACGCCATCACAGGCGTTCTGGGATTGGCAGCGGGATTAGTTCTGGAACCTGCAACATATGAAGGCTGGCAAGCCGCGATGCCTTCGATCCTGTATGCGGGGCTGGTGTCGGGCGGTATCGCCTTCACGCTGCAGATCGTGGCGCAACGGCACACACCCGCGCCCGAGGCCGCGCTCATCATGTCGCTGGAGAGTGTATTCGCGGCCATCGCCGGCGCGATGTTCCTGGGCGAACGCCTGACAGCGCTGGCGATGGTGGGTTGCGTGCTGATTCTGTGCGGCGTGATGACGGCCGAGATCGGCCCGACGCTGCTCGCGCGGTTCAAATCCGGTCGAGATCAATCTCGCGCGACATGATGCGTTTCAGGACCTGCGGGTAGAGTTCCTGTTCCTTGGCCTGCACGCGCAGGGCCAGCGTGTCGACTGTATCACCCGGCTCCACTGAGACGCGGGCTTGGGCCACGACGGGCCCATGGTCGTATTCGCCGTCCACGAGATGAATGGTCACGCCGGTTTCGGCCTCGCCGGCGGCGAGCACAGCCTCGTGGACCTTGTTTCCGTACATGCCCTGACCGCCGAACTTCGGCAGCAAGGCGGGATGGACATTGAGAATGCGGCGCTGGAAGGAGCCCAAGGTTTCGGGCCCCAGCTTGCGCATGTAACCCGCGAGCACCACAAGATCGGCGCCGTACTGCGCGAGGCTGGCGGCAATGGCAGCGTCGGCGGCAGCGTCGGAGCCGGCGGTCTTGCCGCTGATATGCAGAGCTGGAAACTTGTTCTCTTTCGCCCACGCCAGCGCGGTGCTGTCACCGTTATTGCTGATCACCACCACGGGTGAGGCGCGCAGGCGACCATCGCGACACGCCGCGACGATGGCGCGCATATTGGTGCCGGCGTGGGACGCGAGGAAAGCGATGGAGGGACGCTGCGGCAAAGCCATGAGCGTCCCTCAACCCTTGCTCTTAGCCGACCAGTTCGAGGCCGGAGAAGAAGTAGGCGATCTCGATGGCGGCATTTTCGGCAGAATCCGAACCGTGCG
Organism: Fidelibacterota bacterium; assembly: GCA_947472795.1. Taxonomy (GTDB): domain Bacteria; phylum Pseudomonadota; class Alphaproteobacteria; order Rhodospirillales; family Rhodospirillaceae; genus SHVO01. The sequence continues at coordinate 80,321 of CANJBL010000004.1, forward strand.
CCGAGTTAGCTTCGATGGATTCCGCGAAGGTCTTGCGGATGGTGCCTTCAGCGGCATTGGCTGGGTTGGTGGCGCCCATGATCTCGCGGTTACGGGCAACGGCGTTCTCGCCTTCCAGGACCTGGGCGACGATGGGGCCCGATGTCATGAACTTCACGAGGTCATTGAAGAACGGACGTTCCTTGTGGACACCGTAAAAGGTTTCAGCCTGGACGCGGGAGAGCTGCATGCGCTTCTGGGCGACGATGCGAAGGCCACCGGCTTCCAGCAAGGCGTTGATCTTGCCGGTGAGATTGCGGCGCGTGGCATCGGGCTTGATGATCGAGAAAGTGCGTTCGAGGGCCATATGAAACCTATGTCTTTTGTATTGTTTTTGACGGGGAAACCGGCGGGGTTATAGACAAGGCGCAGCCATCACGCAACCTGCACCACATCTATACCGTCATCCTGGGGCTTGACCCCAGGATCCAGGGTTTTCGCGCACCTTTGGTCATGTCGAACAATCGACTTTGTAACCCTGGGCCCTGGCAATAAATGCCAGGGCGACCACGAGTTAACCCCCCTGCTCTTTCCAGCCGGTTTCGGTCTGCTGCCAGTAGTGCATTTCGTGGCCCGCGGCCTTGGCGGTTGACCAACGCTGGCGGGCGGCGGCGAGGGCCTCATCACTGTTGCCGTCGAAGAGATCGAGGCAACGGTCGAAGGCCGCCATTCCCGTAGATTGCATGCCGTCGGTCAGGACCAGAAGCTTGGCGCTGTTGGGGTTCTCATCGTGGTCCGTGAGCCATACCGGCTGATCGGGGGCAAAGCCGTCTTTCACTGAACCATGGGGCAGCCAGCTGTCGGGATCGAAGGTCCAGAGATGGTTGGCGAGCGCTTCGATGCGTTCCTCGGACGCGGCCATGACCACGGCACGCAGACCACTTTGCAGCGCGCGGTCCAGGAGCTGCGGCAGCGCCCGTTCCACGCTGGAAGATTGCAGATGGTAAAAATCGACGCGCATAAAAGAACCAGACAGATTAAATGGGCCGATTACCCGGCCATTTTCACCGCGACGTAGCGGATACCGCCGCTGCTTGTCACGCGCAGCAACACTGTGGCCTTAGAGCCCTGCTTGGCTTTGCTGAGTGCGGCATCTGCATCGGCCACATTCTCGATGTGGACCTGCTGCACTTCGTCGATGACGTCGCCAGGGCGCAAGCCCTTGAGCGCGGAATCGGATAGCTCATCGACTTCCACGACCACAAGCCCACGCACGTTGGTGGGGATCGTATATTTCTCGCGGGTGCTGTCGCTGATCTCGACGACGGTGACGCCGATGTCTTTCAGCTGCGTCTTCTTCACGAGATCTTTGGTGGGCGGAGGGCTGCCGAGGCTGGCCACGGCTTTCTCGTTCTCGTCGCGCAATTCGGCGACTTTCAGTTTGACGGTCTTCTGCTGACCGGCGCGCCATACCACCACATCGACAGTCTTATCGATGGCGGTCTCGGCGACGACGCGTGGCAGTTCTGACATCTTGTCGATGGGCTTGCCGTCGAAGTTGAGGATGACGTCGCTAGACGCAATACCCGACGCCACGGCGGGGCCGTTGTCGGTGACGCGGCTGACCAATGCACCGCGCGCCTTGTTGAGGCCGAGGCTTTGGGCGATCTCTTCGGTGACACTCTGGATCTGCACGCCGATCCAGCCGCGGCGCGTGCGGCCGAACTTGCGGATGTCCTCAAGGACGGGACGCACAAGATTGGCCGAGGAGGCAAAGCCGATGCCAACGCTGCCGCCCGAGGGCGAGAAGATGGCAGTATTCACGCCGATGACCTGACCATCCATGTTGAACAGCGGCCCACCGGAGTTACCGCGATTGATGGAAGCGTCGGTTTGGATGAAGTCGTCGTACTGACCGGCTTTGATATCGCGCGAACGTGCCGAAATGATGCCGGCGGTGACCGTGCCCGAAAGGCCGAAAGGATTGCCGATGGCCAGCACCCAATCGCCGACACGGGACTGGTTGGAATTGCCCCAGCTGACGGTGGGAAGATCTTTCTTGGCCTCGACCTTGAGCAAGGCGATATCGACCTTCTCGTCGCGGCCCACGAGCTTGGCTTCCAGCACTGTGTCGTCTTCCAGGATCACGGAAATCTGGTCGGCATCCTCGATGACGTGGTTGTTCGTGACGATGTAGCCGGTCTTGTCGATGATGAACCCAGAGCCGAGCGAGGTCTGACGCTGACGCGGCGCGTTGTTGCGGCGCTGGCCGTCAGGAGGTGGAGCGTTGGGCTCGCCCTTGCGGGGCTGGAGCTGATCGGGGAAGAACTGGTCCCACGGGATGTCGTCGGTCTTCTTGCGCTCGACGGCTTGCGTGGTGGAGATGTTCACCACGGCTGGGCTGAGTTTCTCGGCCAGGTCGGCGAAATTCTCCGGGGCGCCACGAGCAAACGCAGGCAAGGCAACGAAAGCGGACAGCACGGCCGCCGCACCGATACGAACCAATGATTTCAAGACTAAGCTCTCCCCGCGGGAAGCGTGCCCCCAATGACACTATCGGGGGGAAAAATCGGCACGGTTCCATGACACCCATATGTCATGATTCATGCCGGAAACATGCCCGTGCGGCAAGAACGGGCTCATGAGACTTCCGTCATGTAACAGCGTAAACGCCGGACGCCGGCTTACTTGCCGCCCCTATTGAAATACTTGAAGAATTCGGAGTCTGGGGACAGCACCATGGTAGAGCCATCGCCAAGAGCGGCCCTGTAAGCCTCCATGGCGCGGAAGAAGCTATAGAACTCGGCGTCCTTGCCCTGGGCCGCATTCAGGATTTTCCGGCTTTCCGCCTCACCTTCGCCCAAGAGGGTCTGAGATTGTTTCTCGCCCTCAGCGAGGATCACGGTGCGTTCACGGTCAGCATCGGCTTCGATGCGGGACTTCTGCTCCTGGCCACGACCACGGAAGTCGGCGGCTTCGGCCATACGGTCGGAGCGCATGCGGTTGTAAGTGGCCTGCGTGGTATCGGCGGTCAGCTCGGTGCGCCCGATACGGACCTCGACCACCTTGATACCAAATTCCTCGGCGCGGCGGCTGACGGCCTTCGTGATCTCATCCATCACGGACTGGCGCTTGTCGCCGAGCAGGTCCGAGAGATCGGCACGGCCGAGGGCGTCGCGCACACTGCCGTTCAGGATATTGGCGAAGCGGTCGCGGAAGGCGGTTTCCGTGAGCACCGTCTGATAGAACTTCAGAGGATCGACGATCTTATAACGCGCGAAGGAATCGACGTTGATGCGGCGCTGATCGACCAGCGACATATCCTGCCCTTGCGGATCGAGATCGAGGATGCGGGAGTCGTAGTAGTACACGTCCTGCACCAGCGGCACTTTAAAGTGCAGACCGGGTTGAGCGATGACGCGCTTGGGCTCGCCGAACTGCAGCACTAATGCTTGTTGGGTCTGATGCACGGTGAACAGCGCGCCCGAGGCGACTAGCAGAACAGCGAGAACGCCGATAACGGCGGCAATGATACGCGGGTTCATGGGCTTGCACTCCCCGGAGCAGTTTGTATCTGCACCTGCGGCGCCTTACGGCCGATTTCCGGCAGCGGCAGATAAGGGATGACGCCCGAGCCCTTGGACTTCTCGTCGATGATGATCTTCTGAGACTTGCTCAAAATCTCTTGCATAGTCTCGATATACATCCGGCGCGTGGTGATGTCCTTGTTGGCGGCATAGGTTTGATAGAAGGCTGTGAAACGCGCGGCTTGACCTTCGGCTTCTTTCACCAGCTTTTCTTTTTCGGCGGTGGCATTCTGCACGAGGCGTGCCGCGTCACCCTTGGCGCGGGGCACGATGTCGTTGCGGTAAGCGAGCGCTTCATTACGTAGACGCTCCTCATCCTGCTTGGCGCGCTGCACGTCGTTGAAGGCATCGATGACTTCCTTCGGCGGATCGGCCTTCTGGATGCGCATGTCGAGGATGGTCACGCCGGCGTTGTAATTGTCCATGATGCTTTGCAGCAAGTCACGAGACTGCTGGGCGATGAGATCGCGCTGATTGGTCATGACGGCCTGCAGCGGGTTGCGGCCCACGACTTCGCGCAGGGCGCTTTCGGCAGCGGCCTTTACGGTCGCTTCAGGATCGCGCATGTTGAAGAGGAAGTTGCCCGCCTCGCGGATGCGCCACTGCACGACGAACTGGATGTCGGCGATGTTCTGGTCGCCGGCGAGCACGTGGCTCTCCTGCGGAACTTCGCGGATGTTGTTGCCCGACCCACGGAAGCCGACGGTGACCTGATTGGTCTGCGTGACCTTGGGACGGATGACTTCACCCACCGGCGCCGGGAACCAATAGTTCAGACCGGGCTGGGTGGTTTTGACGTACTTGCCGAACAGAAGCTCGACGCCCTGCTCATCGGGCTGCACGCGGTAGAAGCCGCTGACACCCCAGAATGCAAGGATGATAGCCGCGACGATCCACAGGCCCTTCAGGCTACCGAAGCCGCCGGGCATGATGCGCCGCAAGCGGTCCTGGCTGCGTCTCAGGATTTCTTCAAGGTCGGGCTGGGAATTGCCGCCACGATCACGGCCACCCCAATTGCCGCCGCCGCCGCTGCCGCCGCCCCCCCAGGGGCCGCCGCCTTGTTGTTTGTAAAACAATGGATTAATCCTTCGTCGAGACCGGGGTCGTTCACGTGAAAGTGCTGGTTGCGGTTATAGGGCAACCCCGCCCACCCCGCAATGTCGGGGCCCGTTCAGAGATATCAAGAGGCTGTTACGAAGCCTTTTTTCGGGTTCGGCCCGGCGAAAGAGAACTCCAAGGAAAAGCATCATGGCGCCCAGCACCATCCACATCACTGCCGAACAGATCCTGACGGCACTGCGGGGTGTCGATTCCGGCACCGGCGGGATCGACATTGTGACGCGGGGCTGGGTGAAGGACGTCGTGATCAGGGACGGCCATGTGACCTTTGCTCTGGAAGTACCCGCCAAGGACGGTCCGCGCCTGGAGCCGGTGCGCAAGGCGGCGGAAACCGCTGCTCATACCCTGCCCGGCGTGCTCACGGTGACGGCCGTGCTGACGGCGGAAGCGCTGAAGGCCGCACCGCAGGCGCGCGCGCCACAAGGACGCGAGCAGATCGCACTGCCGGGCGTGAAGCACATTGTCGCAGTCGCGTCGGGCAAAGGCGGTGTCGGCAAATCCACCATGGCGGCGAACCTTGCCGTGGCGTTGGCGAAACAAGGCCACAAGGTGGCGATGTTCGATGCCGATATCTTCGGACCATCACAGCCGAGAATGATGGGACTCGCGGGCCGCAAGCCCGAGAGCGACGGCAAACGGCTGACACCGCTGGAAAACCACGGCGTCAAAGTCATGTCCATCGGCTTCATGATCGCCGAAGACAACCCGATTGTCTGGCGCGGCCCCATGGTGATGGGTGCACTGGAACAGATGCTGCGCGATGTCGCATGGGGAGAGTTGGACGTGATGGTGGTCGATATGCCGCCGGGCACGGGTGATACGCAGCTCACCATGTCGCAGCGCGTGCCATTGGCTGGCGCGGTCATCGTTTCCACGCCGCAGGACATCGCGCTCTTGGATGCACGCAAGGGCCTCAACATGTTCCGCAAGGTGGAAGTGCCCATTCTCGGCATCGTCGAGAACATGAGCTATTACGTTTGCCCGAAATGCGGAAACCGCGACGACATCTTTAGCCACGGCGGCGCGCATCGCACCGCCGATGAACTGGGCGCGGACTTCCTGGGCGAGATTCCGCTCGATCTCAAGATTCGCCTCGCGTCTGACGGCGGAACACCCATTGTCGCGAGTGAACCCGACGGTGCGCATGCGCAAGCCTACTTGGCGATTGCTGAAAAGGTTTGGCACAAGCTGAACGCGAAAAAGCGCGCAGCGCCCAGTATTTCCATGGGTATTTGAGTGGTATTTGATACGCCGTCAAATTGCTTTTTGCGCGCTTCACCTCTTACAAAAATGTAAAAGCGGCCTGCCACAAAGCAGGAGTACACCCAAACAATCTCACTCGGCTCGTCGACGCAAATTGCTTGCGGGGGACACTATCCGACGAGCGAGCGAGCGTTTTGATTGGGGGCTTTATCTATGGGTCGTTCTCTTTCGCGTGGGCGCGCCGTAATGGCGCGGCTCGCCGGCTGCATTGCTGTCAGCGTTCTGTCCACCGCCGTCACACACACCGCCACCGCGGCCGACACAACACCGCACGTGCCGAATTTCTCGGCCTACGGCTGCGCCGATGCGTCACCGGCCACAGTGAGCGGTACGCGCCACATCGGCCAGGTCATCAAGGGGACTTACACCGAGTGGGTTGAGAGCTATCGCTTGGTCGATGCTCAACCGCGACTTTTGTGCATGAGCCTGAAGCGCCCGACGGCGCATGATCTGAGTGCCGCCGAAGCACAGGCCTTGCTGACAGACTCCCTGGCCATCGGTGTACTTAGCAACGGGTTGAACCGCCGCGCCGCGACCGCCTCGGCTTCCACTTACGATGTGCCGGAGAACGTGCCCGCCGAACCGGTGAAACGTCTGGCCAAGCCGCCGGCGTCCGCACCCGATCTCAGCGCACCGCAAAGCAGCGGCGTTGATACGCCGCCCACGGCCGCCATGAAGATTTTCACTGGCGACGCAAGCGCTGTCCTGAAGCCGTTGAAGGAGAGCAGCCTTGCAACGATAGAACCGGCGCTGACCAAGGGCGTCGAGGACCGCACGCTGGTCGCCAACGCACAGAGCTTTCCGTGGAACACACTGGCTTATCTGGTGATGAGCTATAGCGATGGTTCGTCGTGGCGCTGCAGCGGCACGGTGGTGAGCCCCTACGTGGTGCTGACTGCCGGCCACTGCGTGCACAACAAGAGCCGCGGCGGCTATGTCACATCCGTGCGCGTCTATCCCGGGCAGAATCAGGCAAACCCCGGCAGCAATGCATCGCGCCCCTATGGCTCGAACACCAGTGTCGCGGCCATTCAGGCGACGAGCCAATGGATGCAGATGTCGGGCAACGATTCCTATCCCATCACCGACTACAAATGGGATTTCGCCGCCATCCAGTTCAGCACGCCCTTCACGTACACCGGCACGTTCATGCCGGTGATCTTCGGCAGCACGGGCGCGCCCGTGACCAGCGCCGGCTACCCGGCGGAAGTGGGAGGCAGCACGGTTTATGGCCTCTACAATGACACCGCACCCGAGACATCGCGCACCTATGGTTCGCACAACAACACACACATCCGCGAATTCTCGGTGGATGCTTCGGGTGGCAACTCGGGCGGGCCGTTCATTTACACCGACCCCAACACCAACCAGCGCTATATGGTCGGAACACTCTCTTATGGCGACGACACCAACGATGCCGCCGGTGGTCCTTGGTATGATCCCTGGAACCAGACGCTGATCAGCGGTTGGGTCAGCTGGACGCCGAACAACAACGAGGTCGCCCAGTCGGTGAGCGGCGTGCGCTTGGCCGGTGTCTTCTCGTCGGCCCAGGCCAACCTGCTTTCGTATTTGCGCTTCTACAACGACAGCGCCGCCGCCGGCTCGGTCGATGTGACCCTGGCCGATTACATCACGGGCGCGCCACTGGCCACGTGGCATAGCCCCAGCCTGCCCCCGGAAAGCTCGCGGCAGTTCTCGATCACCGAGATTGAAAACAATGCCGATCGCTCCTTCACCAAGCCGATGATCTATTCGCTATCGGTGCGGCCCACCTTCGTGGGCGCGGTGCAGAACGTGCTGTGGAACAAGTCCGAAGGCTCGCTGACGAACTTGAGCACCTGCGACAACCCCGCCGGCAGCCGGACGGCTCTGATGAACGTGCATTCCTCGCTGATGGAAGCGGCTTATCCCTCGGCGGTGATCGTGCATAGCACCTCGGCCAGCAATCTTGCGCTCAACCTTGGCATCTACGATGCGGCCTCGGGCCGCAAACTCGGCACATATGCCACCGGCCCCATCCCGCCCAATGGTCAGATCCTGATGTCCATGCCGGCGATTGAAGCGGCAGCGGCCATCTCACCGGGCAGTGTCTTTCACTACAATGTCCGCTCGGAGTCCGGCGGCGTCGAAACAGGGTTCGAGGGCTATCTTCAGCTTCTTCTGAACAATAAGAACGCCAACATCGTGACGGATATGACGGCGAGCTGTGTTTTGTCGCCCTGATCGGAGTCGGTCTTAAGAGCGTCCGGAGGCGGTTGCAGGTTGCGGGGGATTGCACGCTGAATTCACGTTCGGCAATATCGTCAAATTGCTTCCGGCGCGCTATAATCACAGCGGGAAGGATTGGTTAGCAGGAGTATCGTGTGCTCGAATCCTTCCGCGTCTTCCGCATGACAACACCGCTTTTCGCTGCCTTGCTTTTGGGCCCTTCGCTTTTGAGTGCTGGCACGGCGTATGCGCAAACAGCATCGACGCCTCCGCATCTGCCCGACCTCAGCGCCTATAGCTGCGCCAGCGTGTCGGCTCAGCCGCAGACCAATACCCGCCACATCGGACAGGTTATTAAAGGCATCTACAACGAGTGGAACGAGATTTATGGCGTGAACGGCGATCAGCAGCACCTGATCTGTGTCAGCCTCATGCGTCCGTCGTTGAAGCAGTTGAGCGCGGCTGAAGTTCAAACATTCCTGACGGACTCGCTGAACGTCGGCGCGCCGGCCCTTGCCGGGCCGGACCGCCAGCAGGTTTTGCCCCAAGGCATTTTGGAAAAACCGGAAAACATTCCCGCCGAGCCCATGAAGCGCTTGCGCAAATCGCCGCCGGCGTCACCCGCCAGCGGCGAGCAGAAGTCCAACGCCGCAGAAGAACTGCCGCCGCTGCCGGCCGCCAAGAATTTCGATACGGGCACGACGACGCCAGTTTTACCGCCACAGCATGGCAGTGCCATTGCCCCCGCCGGAGCCAGTTTGAACTCGCGCGAGACACCAGCCACAGTCGGCACCGAGGACCGCGCAATAACCAGCAACACACAGACATACCCATGGAACACCGTGGCGTATCTGTCCGCGACTTATCCCAGTGGTGACAGTTATCGGTGTAGTGCGACAGTTGTGAGTGCTTATGTCGTGGTGACGGCGGGCCACTGCGTCCACAACAACGCCCGCGGCGGGTTCATCAGTTCGGCGCGTGTGTACCCCGGACAGAATCAGCAGACCCTGGGCGACAACACGCCCTTACGGTTTTACGGCGTCAAGTCAGACCTTCAGGCCGCTCAGACAACGTCGCAATGGGCCCAGATCGCCGACCAGGATTCTTATCTCGTCAGCGAATACAAGAACGACATGGGGGCGCTGGAGTTCAAGACGCCCTTCACCTACACATCCACCTTCATGCCCATTCTGTACGGCAGCCTCAACTCGCCGATCACGAGTGTGGGCTATCCCGCCGAATACAAGAGTCAGGCGGCTTACGGCCAGTATGCGGATACGGGCAACGAGACAAGCGAATCAACGTCACAGGGCTTTCATGCGCAGCACGTGCGCGCTTTTGCGGTGGATGCCTCGGGTGGCAATTCCGGCGGCCCTTTCATCTACACCGATCCGCTCACCAACCAGCGCTATCTGGTAGGTTCGCTTTCCTACGGCGAAGACCTAGACGACGATTCCGGCGGGCCTTGGTACGAGTCCTATAATCAATCGCTGCTCAGCGGTTGGGTGAGTTGGACACCCAATACGGTCACGGCCGGATCCGTCAGCGGTTTGCGCGCGGCCAGCATCTTCGGGTCTATCCAATCCAATCTGGTGTCTTACTTGCGCTTTTATAATTCCGGCACGTCAGCCGGAACGGTGGACGTGACCCTGGCGGACTATGCGACCGGCACCGTGCTCGCCACCTGGACCAGCCCTAGCCTCGCGGGCGGCAGTTCAAGGCAGTTTGGCATTGACGAGATCGAGTCAAACGCCAATGCGACTTTCACCAAGCCGGCGATTTATTCTATCTCGGTGCGGCCTACTTTCACCGGCAGCTTTCAGAACGCGCTGTGGCGGAAACTGGATGCCACGCTGACCAACCTCAGTACGTGCGATACGCAGTCCACCAACCAAAAAGTCCTTATCAACGTGCATTCGTCGCTGCTGCAGAGCGGCTATCCCGCCGCCGTGGTGGTGCACAACACGGCCTCAACTGCTGTGAGCGTGAACCTGGGGATGTACAACGCGCAGGACGGCCAGAAGATGGGCACGTATTTCACCAGTTCCATCCCCGCGAACGCGCAGAAAGTGGTGGCGGTCTCCGATATGGAGAAAGCGGCTGGGTTTTCGCCAGGAAACACCGTTTATCACTACGTCATCAAGGCCGAGACGAATTTCACCGGCTATCTGCAGCACCTGCTCAACAATCAGGCAGCTGGGATCGTCACCGACATGACGCCCACGTGTTCGTTGACGCCGTAGGCGTGCGCGCTCGCCCCTTTAAGGCTCAGCGGTCCAACACAACAAAGCTGAAAGCCAGCCCATCCGGTGTTTCGGGACTGTGCGGCTCGCGGGAAACTTCCCGCCAACCGCCGAGGTCAAGATCCAACCGGGTGTCACCTTCAACGGCGCCGTGCACTTCGGTCAGGTAGATGCGATCGGCGCGGTCAAGGGCTTGGCGGTAGATCTCGGCGCCGCCAATCACGGCAATCTCGTCGGCGCCCGTACGATGCGCATCCTCGTAGGCCAGCGCAAAAGCCGACGCCAAGTCGCCAGCCGTCACGATGCCCGCGCCGGCATGCGCGTTTGCCCATATGGCATCACGTGTCACGATAATATTTGTCCGCCGCGGTAGAGGCCGGCCGATGGATTCGTAAGTTTTACGGCCCATGACAATCGGTTTTCCCACGGTCATGCGCTTGAAGTACTGGAGGTCCGCCGAAATATGCCAGGGGAGTTTACCGGCCTTGCCGATGACGCCGTTGTCGGCCCGGGCAACAACGAGAGTGATACGTATTGCCGGTTTTTGACTGCCTTCCGAGGCCATTTTATCGATTCCTTGCCGCCGGATCGCCCTAACTGGGGCCCGGAAAAACCACATTCGAGGGATATATCAGACTGAAGGGAATTAGACTTCCCGGAAAAACGCGTGTTAGACTTGAGGCAGTCCCGCCCGTAAAGGTTGGGGCAAAGTTTTCAGAACAAGGTTCCTAGGGAGGAAAAAATCCATGAACCGGACGACAAAGATCATTGCTACCGCTACCGTTGCACTGTTTGCCATGGGCGGCAGCGCCTGGGCCGCCGATTGCCCCGCCCGCCCGACGGTGCCCGATATGGCTTCTGTTGACGGCGCCAAGGTGACCGGCAAAGAAATGGAAAAGATCGCCACCGAGTATGATGCGTACCAGAACAACTTCGTGAAGTTCAGCGATTGCATCAACAAGGAATTCGAAGAGTCGCAAGGCAAGTTCAAGACTGTGATGGACGCCTACTCGGCAAAGAACAAGAAGAAGTAATTTAAGCCCCTATCGGGTTTTGCAGCGGCGCCGCCCTCAAGGGCGGCGCCGTTTGCATTTGAGAGCTTATTTTTTGGTCGCGCCGTTATGCCGAAAACCGGTTCCCACTTTTCGGCACGGCGCTCTATACCGCGACCTTGGCCGCAATGTGCGGGTGCGGGTTGTAGTTCTCGATTTTGAAATCTTCGTAGCCAAAACCGAAGATGTCGCCGACACCGGGATTGATTTTCATGGTGGGCAAGGGACGCGGCGCGCGGCTCAATTGGATTTGCGCCTGCTCGATATGATTTGAGTAAATGTGCGCGTCACCCAGCGTGTGGATGAACTCGCCGGGTTTGTAGCCCGTCACTTGCGCCACCATCATGGTCAAGAGCGCGTAGGACGCAATGTTGTAAGGCACGCCGAGGAAAATATCGCCGCTGCGCTGATAGAGCTGACAAGAGAGCTTGCCGTCAGCGACATAAAACTGAAAAAGCGTGTGACAGGGCGGCAAAGCCATGTCGTCCACTTCCGCCGGGTTCCAGGCCGAAACGATATGGCGCCGGCTATCGGGCTTGGTTTGGATAGCTTTGACCACGGCGGAGATTTGGTCGATCTGCCGGCCATCCGGCGCGTGCCAGGAGCGCCACTGGCGCCCGTACACGGGGCCCAAATCGCCGTTCTCATCCGCCCACTCATCCCAGATCGAGACGCCATTCTGCTTCAGATAAGCGATGTTGGTATCGCCGCGCAGCAGCCACAGCAGTTCGTAAATGATCGATTTGAGATGCAGCTTTTTGGTGGTCAGCAGCGGAAAGCCTTCGGCCAGATCGAACCGCATCTGGTGCCCGAAGACGCTGAGCGTGCCCGTGCCGGTGCGGTCTGACTTTTTTGCGCCCGCACGCAGAACGTGTTCCAACAGATCAAGATATTGTTGCATAGCCGTTTTATAACGCTAACCCGAGGTACTCGGTAGGTAGCAATCTTAATCAAAGCGCCCTATATTGATAAGGCCGCGCAAGCGGCTATGGCGCTAAACCTGCTGTGGCATAGGCGTAGCGGACCCGGGGGCAGTACCCGGCGCCTCCACCATTTTGCCGGCATCTGCTTCTTAGCAGCAGCCGGTTATGGGGGCGACTCAGGCTCGACGTGCGCAGTAAAGACGGTAGCTGTTCCCGGCATGATTCCACCGTTATCGGGTCATATCTAAAAGTGCCAACGACAACGTTGCACTCGTTTCGGACGTCCGCCTCGCTGCCTAACGGCCGCTAGGTAATATACGTCTAAAACGCGGTTCGGGGGGCACCGGGCAACAGAAGCCCCCCACTGATTTTGGCTACGTTTCTGTCTGTTCGCAGGGCTTCTGTTGCCCGGCCTTAAATAATGGCGGGCTTCGCCCGCATGCAACAGAAGCCCCCCACTGATTTTGGCTACGTTTCTGTCTGTTCGTAGGGCTTTTGTTGCCCGGCCTTAAATAATGGCGGGCTTCGCCCGCATGCAACAGAAGCCCCCCACTTTCATCAGCCGCTTGTAATGCGATGCATGCGACTCGGGTTCGCCGTTGCATGACGCCCGGGGGAAATTTCCAGTTTAATTTCGTTGAACCTTTCGCCTGTCCCGGGGAGAATACGCCCTTATGAACATCACGTCCCTCAGCTACGAACGTATGGTGGAGAATGCGCTGCGCGGCGTGTTGCGCGAAGCGCTGAAGATCACCGCGGCGCAAGGCCTGCCCGGCGCGCACCATTTCTATATCACGTTCGACACCACGGCCCCCGACGTGCAGATCGCGGCAAGTCTGCGGGCGCTGCATCCCAGTGAGATGACCATCGTGCTGCAGCACCAGTTCTGGGACTTGCAGGTGCACGAGGAACACTTCGAGATCACGCTCAGCTTCAACGGCGCGAGCCAGCGGCTGTCTATTCCTTTCGTGGCGGTGACAGCCTTTGCCGATCCACATGCCAAGTTCGGCCTGCAGTTTCACGTAGAGTTCGAAGAACGCTCGGGAGCCGACGAGGATGCCGACGCCGAAAACGACGATGCGGAAGAGTCCACGCTGAATGACATGCTGCCGGTGGATTCCGCCAAGGTTTCCCAGCGTTTGAAGGGTGGCCGCAAGGCTGTTCCCGCCACACCGCTGACCGCTGTGAAAAAGGACTCCGACGAGGACAGCTCTGGCGACACCTCGGGCGACACCAGCGGCAAAGTGGTGACGCTCGACGCTTTCCGCAAAAAATAGCGGGCCGCAAAAAATAGCAGGCCGCAAAAAATAGCAGGCATTCGCGCCGCTCACAGCCACACGCCATGTCTTTCCCCTTCTAAACCCAGTACGGACGACGCCCATGTTGGACGCAGCCTTCGCCGAAATCTTCCCCCTCGCCCACGACACCACGCCCTACCGCAAAATCGGCAGCGAGGGTGTGTCGGTGGAAAAATTTCGTGGGCAAGACTTGGTTGTCGTCGCACCTTCGGCCATCACGCAATTGACGGCCGAAGCGTTCCGCGACCTGTCGCACCTTTTGCGCCCCGGCCACCTGCAACAGCTGCGCACCATCCTCGACGACCCGGAAGCCTCGCCCAACGACCGCTTCGTGGCGCTGGAGCTGATGAAGAACGCCAATATCTCGGCGGGCTTCATCCTGCCCATGTGCCAGGACACAGGCACGGCCATCATCATGGGCAAGAAAGGTCAGCAGATCTGGGTGGACGGCGATGAGCAGCTCGCGTTGAGTGAAGGTGTTGCGGACGCTTATAAGAAACTCAACCTGCGTTATTCGCAGATGTCACCGACGTCGCTGTTTGAAGAGAAGAACACCGGCAACAATCTGCCGGCGCAGATCGACCTGTTCGCGGTGCGGGGCGATACCTACAAGTTTATGTTCATGGCCAAGGGCGGCGGCTCGGCCAACAAGAGTTACCTGTTCCAGAAGACCAAGGCCGTGCTGAACCCGAACGGCCTGCGCAAGTTCCTGGAAGAAGAAGTGAAGAATATCGGCACCTCGGCGTGCCCGCCTTATCACCTGGCCATCGTCATCGGGGGCATGTCCGCCGAAATGACCTTGAAGACCGTGAAGCTGGCGTCCGCGCGCTACCTCGACGGCCTGCCGACCAAAGGCGGCGTGCATGGCCAAGCGTTCCGCGATGTGGCCATGGAACAGGAAGTGCTCGCCATGACGCGCACCATCGGAATCGGCGCGCAGTTCGGCGGCAAGTATTTCTGCCATGACGTGCGCGTGATCCGCCTGCCGCGCCACGGCGCCTCGGTGCCTGTGGGCATCGGCGTGTCCTGCTCAGCCGACCGTCAGGTCATGGGCAAGATCAGCCGCGACGGCATCTATGTGGAACAGCTAGAGACCAATCCGGTCCAGTACATGCCCGAGATCAAATCGGAAAAACTCTCCGGCGATGTGGTGAAGATCGATCTCAGCAAGCCCATGGCGGAGATCAGGAAAATCCTGAGCCAGTATCCGACCAAGACGCGCGTATCGCTGAGCGGCACCATGGTGGTGGCCCGCGACATCGCGCACGCGAAGTTGAAAGAGCGCATCGACCGCGGCGAAGGCCTGCCCGACTACATCAAGAACCATCCGGTGTATTACGCCGGCCCCGCCAAGACGCCCACGGGCTATGCCTCTGGCTCCTTCGGGCCGACGACGGCGGGACGTATGGATTCATATGTCGATGAGTTTCAAGCCAACGGCGGCTCCATGGTGATGCTGGCGAAGGGCAACCGCTCGAAGGCCGTGACGGAAGCCTGCAAGAAACACGGCGGGTTCTACCTCGGCTCCATCGGCGGCGCTGCGGCCTTGCTGGCCGAGAACTCCATCAAGAAGGTGGAAGTGCTGGAGTATCCCGAGCTGGGCATGGAAGCGGTGTGGAAAATCGAAGTGGAAGACTTCCCCGCGTTCATCGTGGTCGACGACAAGGGCAACGATTTTTTTCAGCAGCTGTGAACTCTTACAACTTAAAGTGAATCTGCTGGCTTCATTGCACTCGTAGGGATTACTATCGCCTTCGATCCAGGAGGCGTGCAATGAGTGAAGTTGACAAAGAAATTGGCGAGAAGATTGGCGAAGTCCGAACTGAATCTCTTGATCTTAGTTTTGGTGAGATTGCTAACCTTCACGACAACAAAGAACTCTTCATACAGCCAGAATATCAAAGACTATTTAGGTGGTCGTACGGGCAACGTTCACGGCTGATCGAATCCATTTTACTCGAACTGCCCATTCCACAAATTTTCGTTATCGAAAACGCTGACGGCGTCCTCGAACTAATCGATGGACTTCAAAGAATCAGCTCCACTATTCAATTTATTAATTCGACTCAGCTTGATCTTGAGCCCTTGCGACTTGAGGGCTGCGATATCATCAAATCCTTAAATGGAAAGATATTTGATGAATTACCGCTCAGCCTCCGCTTGCGATTGAAAAGGTCTTCTGTCCGAACTGTCGTAATTAAGCGTCAAAGCAAATCTTTCCTCCGATACGAGATGTTTAAGCGATTGAATACGGGAGGATCATACTTATCACCGCAAGAAATTAGAAATTGCTCGGCCCGAATGATTGGCGAAAACGGCAAGGCTTTTTATGAATTTATTCAGCAGATGGCCGCATCCGAAAATTCCAAGGCATGTATCGAGCCTCTTCCTCAAACAGATTTGGACCAACGGGGTGATGAGGAACTCGTTTTGCGGTTCTTTGCACTGAAAAATTACGAAGCAAAATTCGCCGGCAATGTGCGCGATTGGCTTGATAGCTATATGGAAGATGTTCTTTTGGAAAAAGAGCAATTCCTTAGCGGACAGCAAGCCGCCTCATTCAGCAGCTTGTTTGACTACCTATCAACTGTAATCGGTCCGGGCGCATTTGTAAGATATAGGAATGCTCAACCCAGCGGCGCGTTGGCACCCGCATACTTCGAAGCCGTTTCTATGGGTGTTCTCAATAAAATTGATGACGCTAAAGCAAAAGCGCCCGATCGCATCAAAGCAGCAATAATTAATAGCTTACAGAGCGAGCCCTTCAGGGCCGTAACTGGACCGGGAGCAAATTCTAAGGAAAAACTGCGTCGCCGAATAGAAATACTAGAAGCCGCGATTCAGGCTGCATGAGCTTCAAAATGAGCGATCCGTGGATTTCTCAGTTGGAACACGACTTGAATTGGCGCGAGAGCGAATTGGCGTCCATGAAAGCGGCTCTTCTTGAAGTGGCAAAAGGATCGGTGCGTTACAAGGTGCTTTTGCGAGCGGCTTGGGCTCTTCTTTATGCTCACTATGAGGGCTTTACTAAGTTCGCCTGGGATATCTATCTGGAAGCTCTTCAAGGCAACGGGCTAGCAAGAAAAGATGTATCGGACGAGCTCGCAATGCTCTCGTTACTACCAGAGTTCAATCGTTTAAAAAGTTCAATGCCAGCCGGGGATATTTGGGAATTTTGCTGCAAAGGATTTGCTGGGGAAATGCAAAAGCCTCTAGCATTTCCCAACCGCCTGGAAACCAAATCAAATCTTTGGCCTGACTTATTTTGTTCAAACAGCAAAAAAATCGGGATGCAATGCGATCAAGTAACTACTAACGAAGTGAAGTTAAAATCGCTAGTGGGTAGACGCAACGCGATCGCACATGGCGAAAAGTTGGAAATCAAAGATACTGCTGAATATTTTCAATACGAGGAATGCGTCGTTTTAGTCATTCATGAACTGGCCATAGCAATCGTTGATAGCCTTACCAAAAGATTATACGTAAAAACTATGAAAGCTGCGGCTAGTCCGACCTTGACGGTTTCAACTGCAATCAACCCCTAAAATTTTTCCCGAATTTTTCTGGAATATCCCAAAATCCGCCGAGATAACCGTCGCCCTTGCGCACGGGGCCGGGGCGCCCATGGACACGCCGTTCATGACCTTCTTCGCCGAAGGTTTGGCGGAACATGGGTATCGCGTCGCGCGGTTCGAGTTTCCCTATATGGCCGCGCGACGAGAGAGTGGTAAACGCAAGCCGCCGGATCGGCAGCCGGTGCTGCTCGATACCTGGCGTGCGGTGATCGCGGAGCTGGGCGCTGACCAGTTGGTGATTGGCGGCAAGTCCATGGGCGGGCGCATGGCCAGCCTGATCGCCGATGAGATGAAAGTGAAAGGCCTGCTCTGCCTCGGGTATCCCTTCTACGGCGCGGGGCGCAAGGACAAGCCGCGTACGGAACACCTCGTGGGCCTCAAGACTCCTACACTTATATGTCAGGGCACGCGCGACCCATTGAACGGTCCTGGGGGAGACCGTGAGGCGGTTTCGGCTCTGAAGCTGTCCAAGAAAATCCGCATCCATTGGGCCGAAGACGGCGACCATGACCTGAAACCCCGCAAGGCGTCGGGGCTTACGCACGACCAAAACCTTGGCAGCGCCCTTGACGTGGCGGCCTCGTTCCTCGCAGGGTTATAACCACAATCTTCAACCGAGGGGCAGTGATGCGTATATCCACAATCGTGAGCGTCGTTGTTGCTGCCGGGATCGCGCTCGCAAGCTTTTCAACCTGGGCCGCGGGATCACCGCCAGCCGATGAGGCCGCCTCGCTCGCAGCTTGGACCAAGGGGAACCAGGAATTCGACAGCGGCAACCTGGACGCCGCCATGACCGACTACAATCGGGCGATTGCGCTCAATCCCAAAAACGGGTTGGCCTATATCCGACGCGCGATCATCTTCGATCGCAGAGGCAATATGGACGCCGCGGTGGCGGACTTTACCACCGCCATCGATATCAATGTCTCGGACCCCAGTGCGGCCGGCGTTTTGCACGCCATGCGCGGACGTCTGCTGGCGCGCATGGGAAAACCCAAAGAAGCTCTGGCGGACTTCGAAACCGGCATGAAGCTCAATCCCAAATACATCGACGCTTATCGTGACCGGGCCATTACGTATTTCATTACCGCCGATTTCGCGAAGGCGAAGCCCGACTATGAGAAGATTCTGGCGGAGCAACCGGATGATCCGTCGAGCTTGTACGGCCTTGGCGTGATTTCCTATTGGGAGCGCGATTGGAAAACAGCGGCGCAGCACTTCGGCGCCTTGAGGAAAAAGTCACCGCAAAATGCGGAAGCCGCCGTGTGGTTGATCCTGGCGCAACGGCGCGACGGTCAGGCGGTGAACACCGCTGATTTCCAAAACATCGATCAACAGACGTGGCCCGGACCCGTTGTGGCGAGCTTGCTCGGCCAACGCGCGGTCCTCGACAAGTATGTGGAAGAAGCCGCCGCGCGAAAGGATCCGGCGTTTTATAAAGTAGGTTGCCTCGCCACCTATGCCACTTTCGCCGTGGCGCAGGCCGAAAACCGTGTGCCCGCGGTGGCCGCAGATTATGAAAAGAAGAAGCCCGGCGAACATTACCTCGACATGCTGAGCAGCACATTTGAGAGCTGCGGCGGGGTGACGGCCGAAGGCACCATCGGCAAAGCCGAGATCAAATACTTGAAAGAAAAAAAGTAGCCATGTCCACACGCGCCGAAACCGATTCCATGGGATCCATCGACGTGCCGGCGGATCGCTATTGGGGTGCGCAGACCCAGCGCAGCCTAGAGAACTTCAAGATCGGCGGCGAGCGCATGCCCGTCGCGCTCATCCGCGCCTTCGGCCTGCAGAAGAAAGCGGCAGCGTTGGCCAACAAAACCCTTGGTGAGTTGCCGGCGGACATTGCCGATGTGATCGCCCAGGCCGCGACGGAAGTGGCGGAAGGCAAACTCGACGATGAGTTTCCGCTGGTGGTGTGGCAGACGGGCTCGGGCACGCAGACCAACATGAACGCCAACGAAGTGATCGCGGGGCGCGCCAATGAGATCCTGACCAAGAAGCGCGGCGGCAAAAGCCCCGTGCACCCCAACGACCATGTGAACCGCGGGCAATCGTCCAACGACAGTTTCCCCGCCGTGATGCACATCGCCGCCGCCATGGAGATCACCAACCGCCTGATGCCGGCGCTGGAGAAACTTCATGGTAGTTTGGACAATAAGGCCGAAGCCTTCGCCGATATCGTGAAGATCGGCCGCACGCATTTGCAGGATGCCACGCCTTTGAGCCTGGGCCAGGAGTTCTCGGGTTACGCGGCGCAAGCGGGTTATGGGATCGAACGCCTGAAGACGACATTGCCGCGCCTCACGCGCCTTGCCCAGGGCGGCACGGCTGTGGGCACGGGGCTGAACGCCAAGAAAGGCTTCGCGGACAAATTCTGCGCCGAGTTGCGCACCGAGACCGAGATCGCCTTCTGGCCGTCGGTGAATTTTTTCGAAGCGCTCGCCACGCACGACACCATGGTGGAAGTATCTGGCGCGCTGAACACCATCGCCGTGTCGCTGATGAAGATCGCCAATGACATTCGCCTACTTGCATCGGGCCCCCGGTCAGGACTGGGCGAGTTGATTCTGCCCGCCAACGAGCCGGGTTCCTCCATCATGCCGGGCAAGGTGAACCCGACGCAGGCCGAAGCGCTGACCATGGTATGCGCGCAAGTGATGGGCAACCATGTGAGCGTGAGCGTGGCCGGCTCGCACGGGCATCTGGAACTGAACGTCTTCAAGCCGGTGATCATCTACAACGTCCTGCAATCCATCCGCCTGCTGACGGACGCCGTTACCAGCTTTGTTACCCATTGCGTGAACGGGCTGAAGCCGAACAAAGCCGTCATCACGCGCCATGTGGAAAATTCGCTGATGCTGGTGACCGCTCTTGCACCGCACATCGGTTATGACAAGTCGGCGGAGATCGCTAAGGCCGCGCACACCTCGGGTTCGACTTTGAAAGAAGCGGCTGTGAAATCAGGCTATGTGACGGCGCAGGACTTCGACGCCTGGGTGAAGCCCGCCGACATGATTGGGCCGCATGATTAAAAAAAGCCGTGATTAAAAAGAGATCCGTTGATATCGCCGGTCACCGCACCAGCGTATCCATCGAGGCGCCGTTCTGGGATGCTTTGCGTGAAATTGCGGCGCGGAGACAGAGCTCGGTCAACGACCTCATCGCCGAGATCGATAGCGTACGCGAGGGCAACCTCTCCAGCGCCATTCGCGTTTTTGTCTTACGCGAGCTGCAGAAAAATTCGCCTACCGGTTAGGCGGAAGTAAGGTGATGTTGGGAAGGTCCAACGCGCCTTTGATGCTGATGGGCACGTTGGTGGGACGCGCGGCATCGCTGCGCGCTTCCAGACGCAAGCGGCCCGAGAGATCCACCAGCCAGCGGCCAAGATCGATAAACCCGGTGAAGGCACCGCCGTAAGATTTGGAAGCAACGGTGGCATCCTCGATCTTGATGCGGCCTTCGGAGGCAGAAAAACGGGATTCCAGATTGACGGTGCTGCCTTTCGTCACGCCTTCGGCCTGATTGGCGGCAGCGACAGCGCTGAGCAAGCCGGCGATGACGCCGGTGCCGGTTTCCGTGGCAGCGACCTTCACGGTGCCGGAGCCGGAGAAATCCGCGGCCATGGCCGCAGGTGAAGCCCCGGACGCACGGAAGGTGCCAGCGAAGTCCGCCTTGCCGCCGGACTTCAGTGTGGGTGTGCCGCCATTGACGGCAGTGGCGATGGCGTTAAGGTCACCGCCGATAAACGCCACCTCGCCCTGGATCAGCGGTTGCGGCACAGCAGCGACGCGCAGATAAATTTGGCCTGGTGCTCCGAAGAGTTTACCTTTCCATTCGGTGACTTCCACCGCACCGTCGGCGAGCGCAAGGCGCGTCGTGAAATCGCGCACCTGTACGCCGCGCGCGCTGAAGGACGTGCCGGAGACATCCACACTGCCTTTCCAGCTTTTGAGCCACGCCCAATCGTAGGGTTCTTCCGACCACGCGGGCGGACGGGACGGCGCTGTGACGCGCGCTTCGCGTGCTGGTGTACTGACCGGCGGCGGCGCGGACGGCTTCGGCCACAGGCGGTCGGCGGCCAACGCCACAGCGCTGAGCTTACCGCTCACCTCGTTCCGCCCATTCACGCGTGCAACGGTGAACGCACCCGTCAGCGTGTTGTCACCCACCCGCGCCGTGAGATTCTCGATTGTGGTTTGACCTTTCTCGCGGGTCACATGCGCCGTGATTTTCACCGCGCCCGGATCAGGCGTGCCTAAAGGCCACGGGAGAGCGCTCGCTTTCACCAGCGCCGCATAGCTGGGTTGGCTGACATCGAGGTTGAAAACGAGATGCGGGTCCTGGTCCATGGTGAGCGCCTGGCCCTCCACATGCACGTTGAGAGCCGCTGCTTTGAACGTCGCATTGATATCGGCCTGGGCCAGCCCGCCGTTGATGGTGCCCGTCAGCGACAGTGGCGTCAGGCTGCGCAGAGGTTGAGGAACTTCGAAGGCGAAGAGCCGTCCCAAGCGGATGATATCGGCGGCGGAGAGATCGAACTGCACATTGTCGAAATGCGGCGCCGTCGCGATTGTGGTGATGCCGCCGCTGAACCAGGCCGTGACACCGGCAACATTCTCGAAAGACGCGCTGCGCATCAGCAAAGCGCTGTCCTTCAGGCTTACGTCCAGACCTACTTTGCCGTTGGCGACACCACCCGCCGTGAGGGCATCAATGCGAAGATGCAGATCGGCATCGAAATCGCCAAGCCCAACAAATGCGCCACCGGCGGTAGGTGTCACACCATACGTATTTTGCGGACCGCTTGCGGGAGCAGGCGCTGCCCCCTGTTGCGCGCTTTTATTCAAGAGCGGCAAGTAAGCATCAAGATTGAGCGCGTTGATATTAAGCTCGCCGCTCCAGCTGGGCCGCACTGTCGTGGTCCACGCGACGCGGCCAGTCATGGCGCTGGTGTCGACGGTGGCGGTGATGTCACTCAAGCTGATCTGTGCCGGGGTGCCCTGCACCGCCGCCCGCAAGGATGCATTGCTGAGGCGCCCCGGCAGGCTGGTGCCTGTGTGGAAACCAAGCCAGGAAAGCATGTTGCGCAAGTCGCCCGTCTCAAGCTCCAGGGCGCCTTCGAAGGAGGTCGGTTCATCGATACGCGCAAGACCAAAGACATTCAGCCGTGAGGCGCCGGGTAATTCCAGTGACGCCTGCGAGATGGTCAGCTCGCCTTTGGACAGGGACGCCGTGAATGCGCCCCCATGCAATGTCTGGCCGCGATAGGACAAAGCCGGCAAGCGGATGTCGAAAGTCGTTGTCATGTCCTTGAAGGGCGCGAAGAGGACGTCCATCGCGGGCGTGGTTGTATCTTGAGCGTGCGCGGACGGGATCAATGTAAAGCCATTGACGGGTTGAGCGTTGGCGGCAAAACGCCAGCTCTCCAGCGGCGTGGCGCCCATCTCCAGCTTCACGTCCATGCGCGGCGGCAGATCGGCGCGCCAGACGATGCTGCCTTTGCCCGGTGTGCCGCCGATATCCACCGTCAATGGATCGGCGACGATGCTTGCGCGCGTGCCGCGCAGCTTGGTATTCAGCGCGAGAGGCTTTTGCAAAGCCTGCGGCACAAGCGTGCCGGTCTTGATGAAACCAAGCGCCGACAACATGGCGCTGGAACTGGAACTGGCGATGGAAAGGTCGCCGCGCAGGTCCCAGGCATCGCCGGTGTTCAACGTACCGCTGAATTTCACCGATGCGTCGGTCTCGGAGAATTTCACATTGACGCTGACAGGCAGCGCGTTGCCGACCCTTCCGATGGTGGCTTCGACGCTGAGCGGCACGTTGCCAGCGGTAAAATCGGCGCTGACGCGCACCGGCTGCTGCGCACCCGCGCGCACAGTGGCGTCGATACCTTGCACGTTGATCGATGTGCCGTTGATGGCATCCTGGAAGACCAGCGTACCATTGTCGACGACAACACGATCCACCTGTAAATCCATTGGCATACCGCTGCCGGATGACGGAGATGTGGTTGATGCCCCGGAGGCGGAAGGCTGGTTGATGAAATCGATGAGGCCATCATCGCTGCGTGTCACGCTGGCTTCGGGGCGACGCAGCACCAGTTCACGAAACTGCACAGCACCGCGTAAGAGCGGCAGGAAGGCGAGACGCGCGCTTAACTGTTCAACGGCAATGTAATCGTCGGAGATACTGCCGGCGATACGCACCGCGCCGGCATTGAAAGCTGGGCGCGGCAGCAGCACGAAATCCACCGTACCGTCGATAGTGACCGCGCGGCCCGTGGCGGCGCTGAGGCGATTGGCAAAGACGTCCTTATATGGTGTCCAGTCGATAAGACTGGGCAGAATCAGCAGGGCGGCGACCGCGAAGAAGACGCCGCCGGCTGAGAAGAGGACCTTCCGCGCAACAGGTGACAGCAGCTGTGTCAGAACGCGCCTTCCTTGAGAGCCATCATGGATTGACTGCCCGAGCGGATCACGGCGTCCAGAGAGATCGTTTGCGGCAGGACGCGTTGCATGAAGTAGCGGCCCACCAGGACCTTGGCGGCGGCGAAATCCGCGTCGTCGTTTGTCTTAAGCAAAGCCGCCTCAATCATCAAGACCCAGGCCCAGGCGAAAGCTGTAAGGCCAAACAGCTTTAAGTAGTCCACCGCGGCGGCGGGGCGCGCGTTGGGATCGGCTTTACCCGCTTCGGTCATCCACAGCGTGACGGATTTCAGACGTTCCACCCCTTCTTTCAGGGGACCGGTGAACTCGGCCATGTCATTGCGCCCATTGAGGCGGGCGAGCGTCTTGTCCACTTCATAGACCCAGCCTTTGAACAGGCGCCCCTCGTCGATGCCGAGCTTGCGGCCGACGAGATCGAGTGCCTGAATGGTGTTGGTGCCTTCGTAGATCTGGGTGATGCGCACATCGCGCACCAACTGTTCCATGCCGTGCTCGCGGATGTAGCCGTGACCGCCGAAAACCTGCAGGCAGGTATTGGCGATCTCGGAGCCGTAATCGGTACCGGACGCTTTGACGATGGGAGTCATGAGGCCCACCATGTCGTCCGCGTGCTGGCGCGCAGCGGGGCTTGGATGCTTGTGTGAGATATCGACTTGCAGATGCGTCCAGACGGCGAGTGTGCGGCCCGCTTCGATGATGGCGCGCGAGAACATCAGCCGATTGCGGATATCGGGATGCACGATGATGGGATCGGCCGGCTTATCGGGGTACGCGGGCTTGTCGGCCGCACGGCTTTGCAGGCGGTCCTTTGCATACGCTGCCGCGCTTTGATAAGCGGTTTCGGCAGTACTGAAACCCTGACTGCCGACGAACAGGCGCTCCTTGTTCATCATCACGAACATGCCGGCGAGGCCCTTATGCGGCTGGCCCACGAGCCAGCCCGTGGCGCCGTCGAAGTTCATGACGCAAGTGACCGAGGCCTTCATGCCCATCTTGTGTTCGATGGAGCCCGGCGCAACGGCATTGCGCTTGCCGAGCGAGCCATCGGCGTTGGGCAGGAACTTGGGCACCAGAAACATGGAGATGCCGCGGCTGCCTTCGGGGGCATCGGGCAGACGCGCGAGAACCAGGTGCGCGTGGTTTTCGGTCATGTCGTGCTCGCCGCCGGAGATGAAAATCTTCGAGCCGGTGATGCTGTAGGTGCCGTCGCCATTGGGAACGGCTTTGGTGCGTAAGAGTCCGAGATCGGTACCGGCGTGTGCTTCGGTGAGGCACATGGTGCCCTGCCACAGACCACCAGCCAGCTTGGGGAGGTAGTAGCTTTTCTGTTCCGGCGTGCCGAGGTGCGTGAGGGCGAGAATGGTGCCTTGCGTCAGGCCGGGATAAAGCCCGAAGGAAAGATTGGCCGATCCGATCATTTCGGAAACCAAGTAATCGATAGTCTCAGGTAGGCCCTGCCCGCCGAATTCGGGATCAGCCGTCAGCCCGCACCAACCGCCTTCGGCATACTGGGCGTAAGCTTCCTTGAGACCTTTTGGTGTAGTGACCTTGCCGTCCTTGAACGTGCAGCCTTCCTGGTCGGCGGTCTGGTTCAGGGGAAAGAGCACGCCTTCGCAAAGCTTGGCGCATTCCGCGAGGATCGCGTCCATCAGATCGGCGGTGGAATCTGCAAAACCCGGCAGCGCCGTGAGTGTGTCGGCAGCCCCCAGCACGTCGTGCAGCACAAAACGCATCTCGCGCAGCGGAGCGGTATAGACCGTCATGGACAAACCCCCACAGAAACCTAAAGAGGCAACGCGGCCTCCCACCAGGCCGTGCGCGACAGGTTAAGCCATTGGGCGACTCCGTCAACTGCCGGACCGGGAGATTTGGCGGCTTAGGCGGCGATTACGTATCTGATTACACGCAATTTTTGGGCTTTGGGCCTGGGTTGCGGTTGTCCGTCCCAAACCACTCCTCTGGTTCTCCGCAGGCACCTTTAGCGCCCGTTGCATGGATTTTTTCAGGAGCCCTGCATCCATTGCAGTCCACCGGCGCATCTCTTTGCGTGAGACCCACTCACCAAGGAGAACCAAAATGAACGATCTCACCACCACCGTTGTCACAATTGCGCAAATGCTTGCCGCCACCGCCATTCTGCTGTGCGGCATCGAGGCCGTACTGACGGAATTGCAGGTTAAGAAGCTGATTCAGCAACGCTTTATCAGCGACGAGCCTGTGTCCAAGCCTTCTCGGTAAAAAAAATCGCACCCGATGCATCCAAAGGCATCCGGAGGCGCATCTCCATGTTTAAGATCACACCAGTAAAAGGGGAAGCCGACCATGTTTCACGACCTATCCACCATGATCATCTCTATCTCGCCGTTTATCCTAACCGGCGTCGTCGTCGTCGCGGTTTTGTACTTCCGCTTTGCGCGCCGTCTGGAGACCGAAAAGACGATCCGTGCCGCCATCGACCGCGGACAGGAGCTGAGCCCCGAGCTGATCGAAAGGCTCTTGGCACCACAACGCTCAAGTCACAGGCCGGACCGGCTGAAAGTGTGGGGGGTCGTGTTGATATTCACCGGCCTGGGTCTTGCCGCCATGTGGGGTGTCACGTTCCTAACAGGGGGAGATTTCCCCGACGTGCTGGCACCGGCTGTGCTTGTTGGCCTTATCGGCGTGGGTTTGTGGGTAGCAGCCCGCCTCACGAAATCCGACCAACCCCAGGGCTAACGTGCCATCCGAGAGCAGGGTTACCCTCGTCACGCTCAGCGAGTCAGCGGTGGTGACCCTGGCGATGGCCGGCAACGACGCCGCTTTCAGCGAGTTGGTCGCGCGCCGGCAGAATATGGTGCGAAATCTTCTGCGCAGGCTGTCCCACGATAAAGCCTCGGCCGACGATCTGGCTCAGCAGGCTTTCGTTCAGGCTTGGAAAAACATCCGCTCCTTGCGCAGCGCTGAAGCCTTTGGCGGGTGGCTCCGGCGTATCGTCGTACACACCTGGCTGCAGGAAGCGCGCAAATCCCAGGTACAGACGGTTTCATTGGATGAGACGGAAATCCTACCTTCACAGAATTCATTCCCTGGCGTTCGCATGGATCTCGAGCAGGCCTTGGCCCAGCTGAAGAACCCAGAGCGGGTTTGTGTCGTTTTGTCCTATAATGAAGGCCTGAGCCATGCTGAAATCGCCGAGACCACGGGTTGGCCCCTGGGCACGGTGAAATCACACGTGGCGCGGGGTGCTTCGCGCTTAAGAGAATTATTGTCGGCGTACGGAGAGGGATCATGAGCGACGACACGGATGCCACACTCAGGCGGGTCTTCGCGGAAAGTGCCGAAACTCTGGACTCTGCCGCGTTCACGGTTGAGGTGAATGCGCGTATCGGCCGCGAAAAACGTCTGCGCCGTTTCGGGCTCGTTGCGGCCGCCGTGGCCGCTGGGTTGGGCGCTATGGCCGCGGCTCCGCTGGTAAGCGATACCATGCACACGATCAGCGTCGGATCGATGGCTCTTGCGAACTTCGGCGCGGGCGCCGTTGGACCTCTGGGCTGGTTGCTCGCCGCCGGCGCGAGTGTCTATGCCGTGGTATGGGTGCGGCCCTAAAGGTCCAATCCTAAAGGTCCACTGTGGCACTGACGATGAAAGAGTTTCCCTCACCCAATTTCGGCCCGCGCAAGCCTGTCAACGGCGTTACGGGTGTGCGTCATCTCGTCGTGCATTACACGGGCATGCAGTCGTGCGCGCAGGCTTTGGAGCGGTTGTGCGATGCCAAGGCCGAAGTCAGCGCGCACTATCTCATCGACGAGGACGGCACGATCTATCGCATGGTCGATGAAAACATGCGGGCGTGGCATGCGGGTGTCAGTTTCTGGCACGGCCAGCGTGACATCAACAGCACGTCGGTGGGCATCGAGATCGTCAACCCGGGGCACGAGTACGGTTACCGTGCCTTTCCCGACGTACAGATCGCGGCCTTTGCAGACCTCGCGCGCGAGATCATGCAGCGCCACGGTATCACCGCGCAGGACGTGCTGGGTCATTCCGATGTTGCCCCGGGGCGCAAGACCGACCCAGGCGAGCTGTTCCCCTGGCAAAGTTTGGCGGCACGCGGCATCGGCCTCTGGCCCGAGGACAGCGTGACGCTGCCCGGCCATGTGGACATGACGGGCGCCCTGCGGCGGCTTTCAGATATCGGCTATGCCGTGCCCCTGACACCCGAGTTGGGCAGCGACATTCTGCCGGCGGAGTCCGGCATGACGGATGTGATCGCGGCCTTTCAGGGTCGTTACCGCCAGGCCCGCGCGGACGGTGTTCTGGACGGCGAGACCGCCAGCCGGATCGCCGCTGTGGCCGTGCGGTTTGCCGAGGCCAGAGGTTAACAGTCCCGTTCCCGGGGCCTTGACCGTGACGGGGTCCGCCCGCATTGTCGGCCCGCGCCAGATGGCTGGATGACTGCTCTCGCAAGGGAGAGGAAAGTCCGGGCTCCACGGAAGCAAGGTGCCGGATAACGTCCGGCGGGGGTAACCCCAGGGAAAGTGCCACAGAAAACAAACCGCCGACTTTTGTCGGTAAGGGTGAAAAGGTGCGGTAAGAGCGCACCGCGTCTTTGGTAACAAAGGCGGCAGGGTAAACCCCACCTGGAGCAAGACCAAATAGGGACGGCCGTTCGAGTAACTTCGGTTATGTCGAAGAGCGGGTTTCCGTGCTGTCGTCCGGGTCGGTCGCGTCGAGGTGCGCAGCAATGCGCATCCCAGAGGAATGGTCATCCAATGGGCGAAAGCCCAGGGACAGAACCCGGCTTACAGGCCATCTGGCGCATTTTTTCCAATACAGCTGCCCTAAAATCAACACGGGTATTCCCCGAAATTGCCGCGCCCTTGGGTTATCCACAGGCTGGAGAGCCAATCACATAACATTCGTTCTTAAAGTGCCGTCTTAAGTCGACGGCCCCTTTGAGAACAAAGAGAGAACACAAAGGTGAGTGATTTCAAGGATTTACCATGAAAATGAGGGCCCTATCCCGTTGACACCCATGAATTCCCATGAGATACCATGAAAGTCTGGCTACAGCTTTCGTAAGCTTTTCCTAACGCCCTGGATTCAAAGGGAGGAATCGCAAGACGAGTGTCGCCAGACCCCAGGGGAATGGGCTGTGAGGGTTGCTCGGCTATGAAAGCGTTCTTCGGAACCTTCATTAATAAGGTCGATGCCAAGGGGAGGGTTTCAATACCGGCCCCTTTTCGTGCTGTCCTGCAGGCGCGCGGATTAGCCAGTGTCGCCTTACACCCCTCGCTTTTCGAGACCTGCCTGGACGGTGCCGGCTTCGACCGCTTCGAAGACCTGGAGCGCCAAATCTCGGACTCCTTCACACCGACCGCCGGCAACGAAGCCGCCGAACTGATCATGGGCGAACTGCGCGAGCTGCCGCTGGACGGCGACGGGCGCATCGTTCTGCCGGACGAATTCATCGCCAAGGCCAACCTCACGGATCAAGCTGCTTTCGTGGGCCAGGGCCGCAAGTTCCAGATATGGGAGCCGACGGCACTGGCGAACCTGAAGAAGGCAAAGCTGCAACGGGTAGCAGCCTCCATGAAGACTGAGGGCCAGCCCTGATGTGCGCCGCCTTCAGTACCGGTACCCCGACGCCCGATAATCCCGACCACATTCCCGTTCTCCTGACCGAAGTGATTCAGGCCCTCGCCCCTAAAGCGGAGGGCGTTTATCTCGACGGCACCTTTGGCGCCGGCGGCTACACGACCGCCATCTTGGAATCCGCACCCTGCGTGGTGTGGTGCATCGACCGCGACCCCGAAACCCTGCAGCGCGGCGAAGCGCTGGCGGAGCGTTTTCCGGCGCGCGTCAACCTTGTGCAGGGGCGCTTCGGTGACATGGCCGACCTGTTGGCAAGCCGCGGCATCACCGGTGTCGATGGCGTGGCGCTGGACCTTGGTGTGAGCTCCATGCAGATCGATGACCGTAGTCGCGGATTTTCGTTCCTGCGCGACGGCCCCTTGGACATGCGCATGGAAAAGAGCGGCCGCTCCGCCGCCGACGTGGTCAATACACTGTCGGAGAAGGAACTCTCCGACATCATCTTCACCTACGGCGAAGAGCGTCATGCCCGCCGTGTGGCCCGCGCCATCGTCGAGGCCCGCCGCGACCGCCCCTTCTCGCGCACACTGCGCCTGGCTGATGTGATCCGCGCCGAAGTGCGCCGCGCCCAGGACGGCATCGATCCCGCCACACGCACCTTTCAAGCGCTGCGTATCTATGTGAACGACGAACTGGGCGAACTGGAACGCGGCCTGCACGGCGCGGAGAAGATGCTGCGCCCCGGCGGCATCCTCGCCGTGGTGTCGTTCCATTCGCTCGAAGACCGCATCGTCAAGACTTTCCTGAAAGCACGCTCAGGCTCGGCCATACGCCCGTCGCGTCATACACCGGCCAGCCTGGGCGCGCCTACTGCCGCAGCGACATTCAAGCCGCTGTCACGCAGGCCCATCGGGCCCAGCGAGACAGAGATCGCCCACAACCCGCGCGCCCGCTCGGCGCGCCTGCGCATTGCCGAACGTACGTCGGCACCTTCGCTGACCACCGTGCAGGGAGGTTTGGCGTGAGGGGGGTGTATTTCCTGTGGGGGGCTTTGGTGATGGGCGTCGGCGCCTCGCTCTTTCTGCTTAAATATAAAGTGCAGTCCCTGGAGCACGACCTGGTCGCCCGCCAGGAGCAGGTGGTGAAGGACCGCGCCGCCATCCGTGTCTTGCAGGCCGAGTGGACATATCTGAATGACCCGGAGCGCTTGCGTCGCCTCTCAGGTGAATACCTGGGCTTCGGCCCGCCGGCCCAGCGCAACATCGCCAACGTGGACGCCCTTCCCTTCCGCAAGGACGTGAACGCCCCGGCACAGGTCCAGCAGCCGACGGTCATCGCGCCGCTGGCACCGCAAGTGCATGCCGATGCGGCGCCGGAGCCCAATGCGCGCGTGGTGTTGTTCCAGCGCCTGCAGAACCTGTTGTTCCCGGCTTCCGCGGGTGCCGCGACCTTCCCTTCAAATAAGAAGGCGCACTGATGAACGTCCGCTCTCAGCGCCGCAAGCTGTTCCTGTATCCCGGCGAGGAAGTGAAGCCCGCCGCTTCGCCCAAGCTGCGCCTGCAGGGTGCGACGACACGCGCCGTGGAAACAGGCCGCATGCGCCTGGTGGTGACAGCCGGCATTTTCGGCGCGGCTTTTGGGTTCATCGGTTTGCGCGTTGTCGATCTGATGGTGTTCCACGACCGCCCGGCCATTACGGCGCAGCCGCATGGCATTACACGCCCGGCGACAGCCCGCGCCGACATCGTTGACCGCAATGGCATCATTGTCGCGACCAATCTGCCGACCGTGAATCTTTATGCCGATACGCACAAAGTGCCGGACGCGAAAGAAGCCGCCACCAAACTCGCGGCGACGCTGCCGGATTTGAAATACGATGATCTGTTAAAGCATCTCTCGTCCGGCCAGCGCTTTATGTATCTGCGCCGCAACCTGACGCCCGCCGAACAGATGGCCGTGAATCGCCTGGGCATCCCCGGTGTGTCCTTTGAAGACTCGGAAACACGCGCTTATCCGCACAGTGCGCTGTTCTCGCACGTGGTGGGCATCACCGACCCGGACAACCATGGCCTTGCCGGCGTCGAGAAGAATTTCGACAACGACCTGCGCACGAGCCAGCAGCCCATTCAATTGTCGTTGGACGTGCGCGTGCAGCATGCCGTGCGCGAAAGCCTGGCGGAGTCTATCACGCGCTTCCATGCCGAGAGCGGCAGCGCCGTGGTGATGGATGTGCACAACGGCGAAATCCTGGGCATGGTCTCCCTGCCCGACTACGACCCGAAAGTCATGGGCACGGCCTCGAAGGACGAGCGCTTCAACCGCTCGACCCTCGGCCTCTATGAAATGGGCTCGACCTTCAAGCTGTTCACTGCCGCCATGGCGCTGGAAGCAGGCACAGCACAGATCAACAGCCGCTATGACGCCTCGACGCCCATCAAGATCGGCCGCTTCACCATCGGCGACTATCACGGCCTCAACCGCTGGGAGACTGTGCCGGAGATCCTGATCCATTCGTCTAACATCGGCGCCGCCAAGATGGCGTTGGAAGCCGGCACGGACATACAGAAAGGTTTCCTAAAGAAGATCGGTTTGCTTTCGCCGCTGCGCCTTGAAATTCCCGAAGTGGGTTCGCCGCAGTACCCCAGCACCTGGCGCGATGTGAACACCATCACGATTGCTTACGGCCACGGCATCTCGGTGACGCCGGTGCATGTGGTGACAGCGGTGAGCGCCTTGGTGAACGGCGGTCTGCTCTATGCGCCGACGCTGATCCATCACCCCGTCGGCCAGCGCCCCGAAGGTAAACAGGTTCTCTCCGGCAAGACCTCGGAAGCCATGCGCGCCATGATGCGCCTGATCGTGCTCTATGGATCGGGCAAGCAAGCCGATGCAAAAGGCTATCTCGTCGCCGGCAAAACCGGTTCGGCGGAAAAGACCACCAGCCACGGCGGTTACTCGGAACACTCGCTGCGTACGTCCTTCGTCGCGGCCTTCCCCATCGATGCACCGCGTTATGTTGTGCTGGTGCTGCTGGACGAACCGCACGGCTCGAAAGAGACGTTTGGTTTCGCCACCGCCGGCTGGAATGCAGCACCCACCGTCGGCAGCATAGTTTCCAAGATCGGCCCCATGCTGGGCGTATTCCCCGTGGGCCACGAAGACACCTTTGGTCCCCTGCCCGGCCTGATGTCAATCTACGGCCCGAGCGAGACCCACAACGAATACGGCGGTGGCGGCGGAGCCACGGTCGTGAAGACCAGCGCGCCTGCCCATGTGACGGCAACGCCAGCGGCGCTCGACGAAGAAGAAACCACCAAGGTCACCGTGACGCGCGCCACGGAATCCTCCACCGACACCATTGGCAGCCTGATCGACGATGTGAACATCCAAGACATCGGCGGCGTGGCGCCAGGAGGCGCGACGGGGGGCACCACAGGAGGCGGCGGTGCGGCTCAGTGAACTCCTTGAGGAACAGGGCATGGATCAGCGGGCGCTGAAGGATCTGGACATCACGGGGTTGACGGCCGACAGCCGCGCCGTGAAGCCCGGCTATCTGTTCGCTGCTCTGCCCGGCGCGAAGCAGGATGGCCGCGCCTACATCCGTGAAGCCGTGAAGCGCGGCGCCACCGCTGTGCTCGCACCGCCCGGAACGGACCTCGCCGCCGAGGCGGAAGCGAAGACTTATCCCGAAGGCGTGCGCCTGATCACCGACAGCAATCCGCGCCGGCGCTTTGCGCTGATGGCCGCGCGCTTCTTCGGCGCTCAGCCCGAAGTTGTCGCCGCTGTGACCGGCACGAATGGCAAGACGTCCGTTGCGCATTTCGCCCAACAGCTGATGGCCGCCACAGGCTTCAAAGCGGGCTACATGGGCACCTTGGGCGCTTTCGGCCCTGGCGTGCATATCGACGGCAGCCTCACCACGCCGGAACCGGCCAAGTTGCACACCATTCTCGCCGACATGGCCAAGCACGGCGTCACGCACCTCGCCATGGAAGCGTCCAGCCATGGCTTGCATCAGTTCCGCATCGACGGCGTGAAGGTGGCCATTGCCGGCTTCACCAACATGACCCGCGATCATCTGGATTATCACGGCTCCATGGCGGCTTATCTCGCTGCCAAGCTGCGCCTGTTCTCGGACGTTCTGATGAGGGGCGGCATCGCGGTGTTGAATGCCGACAGTTCCGAATATCCCGCTTTTGAGACCGCCTGCACCCTGCGCGGCCACCGCGTGCTGAGTTACGGCAAAGCAGGCACTGCTTTACAGCTTGTGAACACGACCATCGATGGCGCGAGCCAGGTGCTCGATCTCGTGGTGCTGGAGAAGTCCTATCGTGTGCGTCTGCCACTGGCAGGTGCTTTTCAGGTGAGCAACGCGCTGTGCGCGCTGGGCTTCGCTTTGGCCGGTGGCGCCGCGCCCGCGGCCGCCGTCGCGGCCTTGGAGCATCTGCACGGCGTGCCCGGACGACTTGAGCGCGCCGGCATGCGCGGGTCTGCGCCGATCTATGTCGATTACGCGCATACCTCCGACGCGCTGGAGACTGTTTTGAACGCCCTGCGCCCCCATGCGAGCGGCAAGCTTAGCGTTGTGTTCGGATGCGGCGGCGACCGCGATCGCGGCAAGCGCCGCCTGATGGGCGAAGTGGCACATCGCCTCGCCGATATGGTGTACGTGACGGACGACAATCCACGCTCGGAAAACCCCGCCGCTATCCGCGCCGAAGTGATGCAGGGCTCGCCCGGCGCCGTTGAGATTGGCGACCGCGCCGAAGCCATCAAGACGGCCATTTCAAAATTGAAAGACGGTGATGTGCTTTTGGTCGCCGGCAAAGGTCATGAGACCGGTCAGATTATCGGCAGCACCGTCATTCCCTTCAACGACGCCGATGTCGTGCGTCAGATGTTGAAGGAAATTCCATGAGTGCGCTTTGGCAAGCTGCAGAGGTCGTGAAAGCCACCAACGGAACGTGTAAGGGCACGTGGACGGCTTCTGGCATTTCCATCGACAGCCGCAGCGTGAAACAAGGCGATCTGTTCATCGCACTGAAGGGACCGAACTTCGACGGCCACGCCTTCGCCCTAACCGCCCTGAAAAACGGTGCCGCTGCTGTCGTCGTGCATGACCCGGTTCAGGATTCCGCCGATTACCACGATAGATTGATAATGGTTAAGGATACGTTTGCGGCGCTGCAGAATCTTGCGGTCGCCTCCCGCGCGCGCACAAAAGCCAAGGTGATCGCCGTCACCGGCAGTGTCGGTAAGACCGGCACCAAAGAAGCCTTGAAGCTTGGCCTCTCGGGTTTGGGAAAGACTCACGCCACCGAAGGCAATCTCAACAATCACTGGGGCGTGCCGCTGTCGCTGGCGCGCATGCCTGCCGATACCGAGTTCGGCGTCTTTGAACTCGGCATGAATCACGCCGGTGAAATCGCGCCGTTATCGCGCATGGTGCGTCCGCACGCGGCTGTCATCACCACCGTCGAAGCCGCGCACCTCGAGTTCTTCAACTCGGTGATGGAGATCGCCGACGAGAAAGCCGCCATCATGGCGGGCTTGGAGCCGGATGGGTCCGCCATCCTGCCGCGCGACAATGCGCACTACACGCGCTTGCTCGCCGCCGCCAAGACTTATAACTGCAGGAACATCGTAAGCTTCGGCACCAGCGGCGATGCCGTGGCCCGCCTCGTCTCTTGGTCGCTGACGCCGGATGGCACGCAAGTGGCCGCCGAATTTGATGGTGAGCGCATCACCTACGATATGATTGTCAGCGGGCGGCACTGGGCGCTGAACAGTGTGGCTGCCATTGCTGCGGTGAGAGCCATTGGCGCGGATTTCCATCGGGCTGCCGGCATGCTTTCGAAACTGGCAGCACCCGAAGGGCGCGGCGCCCGCCGCCGCGTGCCGATGAACGGCAGATCCATTCTTGTCATCGATGAAAGCTACAACGCGAGCCCCGCTGCTGTGCGCGTGCTGGCCGAGACCATGGCGCAGATGCACCAGCCCGTGGGCGGCCCGCTTGATCGCGAAGCGGGCGGACGGCTGATCATGGCGTTGGGCGACATGCTGGAGTTGGGCACGAGTGCCGCACAGTTGCACGCCGGCCTTGCCCCCAGCCTGAAAGCCAACAAGATCGATCTGGTCTTCACAGCGGGCGCGCTGATGGAAAACCTGAACAAGGCCTTGCCCGCCGACATGCGCGGCGGCCATGCCAAAGACTCCAAGGCGCTTATCCCCATCATCACGGCGGCGGTGAAAGCCGGCGACGTCATCGCCGTCAAAGGCTCACACAGCAGCCACATGGAAGTGATTGTCGCGGCGTTGCAGTCGCTCGGCACGGCTCCCTCGGGCAAAGGTCAGTAGAAGGCGAACACAGATGCTCTATTTCCTGTCCGAATTCTCGACCGACATCAATATCCTGAACGTCTTCAGGTATCTGACGTTCCGTACCGGCGGCGCAGTGGTGACCGCGCTGCTGGTCGCCTTCGTTTTCGGGCCCGGCATCATCCGCTGGCTGAAATCCAAACAGGGCTATGGCCAACCTATCCGCAGCGACGGCCCCAAAACCCATCTCGTCAAACAAGGCACGCCTACCATGGGCGGCGTGATGATGCTGCTGGGCATCGGCATCGCTACGCTGCTGTGGGCCGATCTTTCGAACCACTACGTCTGGATCGCGCTGTTCGTGACCATGAGCTACGGCTTCATCGGCTTCGTCGATGACTATATGAAAGTCACCAAGCGCTCCGTCGGCGGCCTCAAAGGCAAGATGAAGCTGGTGGCCGAGATCGCCGTTGCCGGCATCGCCACCTACTGGATCAGCCGCGTGAGCGTACCGGGGCTGGCTGGTCACCTGGCCATACCCTTCTTCAAGGAAGTGTTGCTGAACCTGGGCATCTTCTATGTGCCCTTCGGCATCTTCGTGATGGTGGGCGCGGCCAACTCCGTCAACCTGACGGACGGCTTGGATGGCCTGGCCATCGTGCCGGTGATGATCGCCGCAGGCGTGTTCGTCATCATCGCCTACCTCATCGGCAACACCGTGTTCGCTAACTATCTGCAAGTGAACTACGTGCTCGGTGCCGGCGAGTTGGCCGTTTTCTGCGGCGCCATCGTCGGTGCCGGTCTTGGCTTCCTGTGGTTTAACGCCCCGCCCGCCATGGTGTTCATGGGCGACACGGGCTCGCTGGCTATGGGCGGCGCACTTGGTTCCGTCGCCGTCGTCACCAAACACGAGATCGTGCTCGCCATCGTCGGCGGGTTGTTCGTGCTGGAGACTATTTCGGTCATCGTGCAGGTGGCGTCTTACAAGCTCACCGGCAAGCGCGTCTTCCGCATGGCGCCGCTGCATCACCACTACGAAGAAAAAGGCTGGGCGGAATCCACCGTGGTCATCCGCTTCTGGATCATCGCCTTCATCCTGGCGGTGGCCGGCCTTGCGACATTGAAGTTGAGGTAGTTCGAGTATGGTTCCGACACCACACTACGCCGGCAAACGCGTTGTCGTCATGGGCCTGGGGAAATCCGGCCTGTCGGCGGCGGCGTCTCTGCGCGCGGGCGGTGCCAAGATCGAGGTGTGGGACGACAAGAAGGCCTCGCTGGATGAAGCCACCGCAAAGGGCTTTCCGGCTTTCAACGACAATCTAGCGGACGTGGCGGCTGTGATCTGGAGCCCAGGCGTGCCGCACGGCTTCCCGCGCGTGCATCCGCTGGCCGCCAAGGCGCGCGCCGCGCATGTGCCGCTGGTCTGCGACGTGGATCTGTTGCTGGAAGCGCAACCCGCGGCAACCGTTGTCGCCATCACCGGCACCAACGGCAAATCGACCACCACATCCTTGACCGCGCATCTGTTTCAGCAAGCCGGACGCAAGACCGCCGTGGGCGGCAACCTTGGTATCCCGGCGCTCGATCTTGAACCACTGGCTAAAGACGGCACTTATGTGCTGGAGCTGTCGTCCTATCAGCTGGAATTGGTGCCGCATCTGGCTGCCGATACGGCTGTGCTGTTGAACATCACGCCGGACCATCTCGACCGTCACGGCGGCATGGACGGTTATATCGCGGCCAAGAAGCGTGTCTTTGTCGGCCAGCGCGGCCACCGCGCGGCCATCATTGGCATCGATGATGAACATTGCGCGGCCATTTGCGAAGCGTTGCGCAAAGACGGAACGCACCGTGTCATTCCTATTTCTGTAAAGCAGGCCGTGTCCGGCGGTGTTTATGTGACGGACGGTGTGCTGATCGACGCCACCGCGGGCGCACCGCGGACCATTCTGGACCTGCGCACGGTCGCGCGCCTGCCCGGCGCGCATAACTGGCAGAACGCAGCAGCAGCAGCAGCAGCCGCGCTGTCGCAGGGCCTTTCCATCGACGCCATTGCCGCCGGCCTGAAAACGTTCCCCGGTTTGAAGCACCGCCAGGAACTGGTCGCCGTCGTGAACAACGCTGCCTTCGTCAACGACAGCAAAGCCACCAACGCCGACGCCACCGAGAAAGCGCTGGTTTGCTACGACAACATTTATTGGATCGCCGGCGGCTTGCCCAAGGAAGGCGGCATCGCGCCGCTCGCGCCGCTGTTCGGACGTGTGCGCCATGCCTTCCTGATCGGCCAAGCTGCCAGCGATTTCGCCAGCGTGCTCAAAGGCAAAGTGCCTCTCTCTCTGTTTGAAAGCCTGGAAGCTGCCGTTGCCGCAGCCGGCAATATGGCGCTGGCCGAGAAACTGCCGCAAGCGACGGTCTTGCTGTCGCCCGCTTGCGCCTCCTTCGACATGTTCAAGAGCTTCGAGCATCGCGGCGACGTCTTCCGCGACACGGTCTTGAAACTCTGGCCCCAAACCGCGCCCCAAAACATGAGAGCCTCATGACCGCAAGAACAATCACACGCACCGATGTGAGCACCGTGGGCCGCTGGTGGTGGACCGTGGACAAGTGGATGTTGACCGCGACCATCCTGCTCGTGGGCATCGGCATTTTCCTGAACCTCGCTGCCGGTCCGCCGGCGGCGGGGCGCATCGGCGCGGACGCTTTCCACTTCGTGCGCAAACAAATGGCCTTCCTGCCCATCGCGCTGGCGGTAATGTTCGCCATCTCTCTGGCTGCACCTTTGCAGATCCGCCGCTTCGCCGCCGTGGGTTTCGCGGTCTCGTTCTTCCTTGTGCTCATGACGTTGCTGATGGGTTCGGACGTCAACGGCGCCAAGCGATGGCTGAACATCGGACCCATCGCGCTGGGCCAACCTTCGGAATTCGTGAAGCCCTTCTTCGCCGTGGTTTCAGCCTGGATGTTCTCGGAACACAAACTGCGCGAAGAGTTTCCCGGCAACTATATCGCCCTCGGCATGCTGCTGTGCGTGATGGCTTGCCTCTTGAGCCAGCCGGACGTCGGCATGACACTCGTCGTGACCACGGTGTGGTGCGCGCAGTTCTTCATCGCCGGCTTGCCAATTATCTACGTCATCCTCATTGCCTGCATCGGCCTTGCCGGCATCGTCGGCGCCTACTTTGTGTTCCCGCACGTGGCCAGCCGCGTGGACCGCTTCCTTGATCCGGCCAGTGGCGATTCGTACCAGGTAACCCAGGCCCTGCGCGCCTTTGAGCAGGGCGGCCTTTTCGGGCGCGGCCCCGGTGAAGGCCGCGTGAAAGAAGCCCTGCCCGACGCACACACCGATTTCATCTTCGCCGTCGCCGGTGAAGAGTTCGGCGTTCTCTTGTGCCTGCTGATCGTGGCGCTGTTTGCCTTCATCGTGATCCGCTCGCTGACCAAGATGACGCGCGAGGAAAATCTCTTCGTGCTGCTGGCTGTCGGCGGTTTGGCTGTTCAGTTCGGCCTGCAAGCCATGATCAACATGGCGTCTAGCCTGCACATGATGCCCACCAAGGGCATGACCTTGCCCTTCATCTCCTACGGCGGGTCGTCACTGGTTGCCTTGGGTGTGGGTATGGGCATGCTGCTGGCGCTGACACGCCGACGCCGAGACACGGAGGGGCGCACGCAATGATCGCCCCACGTCATACAGGACACCTGATCGTTCTGGCGGCCGGCGGTACCGGCGGGCACGTATTCCCCGCTGAAGCGCTGGCGCAAGAGCTGCTCGCGCAAGGTCACCGGCTTGCTCTGATCACCGATGCGCGCGGCACGGGTTACACCGGCACACTCGGCCTCATCGACACACACCACATCAGCGGCCAGGGTTTGACGGGGCGCGGCGTCGTTGGAATCGCGAAAGGCGTCATCACGCTCGGCATCGGCTTGCTGCAAGCGCGTAAGCTGCTGAGCGAGATCAAACCCGCAGCGGTGGTCGGCTTTGGCGGTTACGCTTCCGCACCGACCGTGCTGGCGGCCACACAGCTTGGCATTCCGGCGATCGTACATGAGCAGAACGCCATCCTGGGCCGCGCCAACCGTCTGCTGGCGCGCCGCGTGAACTGCGTATGTCTCTCCATCGATCTCGCGCGGCCTGCGCCAGCGGGTGCGGTTATCGTGCGCACGGGAATGCCTGTGCGTTCTGGTGTCGCGGCTCTGCGCGGCGCGCCCTATGCCGTGCCGACCACCGATGGTCCCTTCCGGCTTTTGATCCTAGGCGGCAGCCAGGGTGCTCGCGTATTCAGCGATGTGGTTCCCGCCGCCGTAAAGCTGCTGCCGGATGCTTTGCGCAAGCGTTTGGAAATCTCGCAACAGTGCCGCCCTGAAGAGATGGAGCGCACGCAGGACGCCTATCACGATTCCGGTGCGCACGTGCAGCTGCGCCACTTTTTCGACAACGTGCCGGAGCTTCTGGCGCATGCCCATCTGCTCGTCGCGCGTTCGGGCGCATCCACCGTCGCGGAAGCCACGGTCATTGGCCGTCCGAGCCTGCTGGTGCCATATCCTTTTGCCGCCGACGACCACCAGAGCGCCAATGCCGATGCCTTGGCGCATGCGGGCGGTGCCTGGGTCCTGCGCCAGCCACACTTCACACCGGATGCGCTCGCGCGGCTGTTGACGCAATTCGCGAGCACACCCACGAGCCTCGGCGATGCCGCAACAGCGGCAATGACTTTTGCTGTGCCCGATGCCGCTCAACGTCTCGCCGATGTCGTCACAGGATTGATCCGTGGCGAAAACGGCGCTCGCGCCCCGGCGCGCACGTCCGGGCCCATTTCCACCCACACCATGAAACGGGGAATCGTCTGATGCAGTCCATGCCGCTCGACATCGGCATCATCCACTTCGTCGGCATCGGCGGGATCGGCATGTCCGGTATCGCCGAGGTGATGCATAACCTCGGCTATCAGGTGCAGGGCAGCGATATCGCCCAGAACGCCAATGTGGATCGTTTGCGCGGCCTCGGCATGCGCATCGAGGTGGGCCATCGTAGCGAGAACCTGGGTGATGCGCGCGTCATCGTCACATCTTCCGCCGTGAAGCCCGATAACCCGGAAGTGGTGGCGGCCCGCAAGGGCATGCTGCCCATCGTGCGCCGCGCAGAGATGCTAGCGGAGTTGATGCGGCTGAAATGGTCCGTGGCCATCGGCGGCACACACGGCAAGACAACGACGACCTCGCTGATCGCGAGCGTTTTGGACGCCGGCAGCCTCGACCCCACCGTCATCAACGGCGGCATCATCAATGCTTACGGCACGAATGCGCGCCTGGGCGCCGGCGACTGGATGGTGGTGGAGGCCGATGAGTCCGACGGCACCTTCACGCGCCTGCCCGCAACCATCGCCGTGGTGACGAACATCGATCCCGAGCACATGGATTTCTACGGCGACTTCTCGAAGGTGAAAGCCGCCTTCCGCACGTTTGTGGAATCAATCCCCTTCTACGGCTTCGCTGCCATGTGCATCGACCACCCCGAAGTGCAATCGCTGCTGCCGCACCTCACCGACCGCAAGATCATCACCTACGGCTTGTCGCCCGCCGCCATGGTGCGCGGCATGAACGTGGTGCTGGATATGAACGGCGTGCGGTTCGACGCCGCCATTGCCGACCGCGTCACCGGTGGTGCCCGCGTGATCGAGGGCTTGCACCTTTCCATGTATGGCCAGCACAACGTGCTGAACGCTTTGGCGACCGTGAGTGTCGCCGCTGAGATGGGCCTCTCGGATGATGTGATCCGCGACGGCCTCGCCCGCTTCAAGGGCGTGAAGCGCCGCTTCACCAAAGTGGGCGAAGTGGACGGCATTACCATC
Source organism: Fidelibacterota bacterium (assembly GCA_947472795.1). Lineage (GTDB taxonomy): Bacteria > Pseudomonadota > Alphaproteobacteria > Rhodospirillales > Rhodospirillaceae > SHVO01. The sequence goes on from CANJBL010000004.1 coordinate 121,764, forward strand.
ATCGACGACTACGGCCATCATCCGGTCGAAATTGCCGCCGTATTGAAGGCCGCGCGTACCGCCACGCAAGGGCGCGTGATCGCCGTCATGCAACCGCACCGCTACACCCGCCTTCAATCGCTGTTCGCGGAGTTCTGCCAGTGCTTCAACGACGCCGACCATGTGATCGTGGCCGACGTTTATCCGGCGGGCGAAGCGCCCATCACCGGCGTGGACCGTGACGCTCTCATCAACGGCCTGCACGCTTCTGGCCATCCGGCCGTGACCGCGCTGATGTCGCCAAAGCACCTGGCGGCCGTCATCGATGATATCGCCAAGCCCGGAGATATCGTGGTGTGCCTGGGTGCCGGCAACATCACGGCCTGGGCCCATGCTCTGCCGGCCGATCTCGGCGCGATCCGCAAAGTCCCAACAAATAATCCCACTGGTGGAAAGCGCGCATGATGGCTGCCCGCCACAGCATGTCTGACCTGGAAGCGCGGCTGCCGCGGGTACGCGGCCGTTACGACGCCATGGCGGACTTGGGCAAGATGACGTGGTTTCGCGTGGGCGGGCCGGCGGAGGTGTTGTTCACGCCCGCCGATGCCGAAGACTTGGGCGCGTTCCTGAAGAGCCGCCCAGCGGATGTTCCTGTGGCTGTCATTGGGCTCGGTTCAAACCTTCTGGTGCGTGACGGCGGCGTGCCGGGTGTAGTGATCCACCTGGGCAAGGCCTTCAACATTATTGCTGTGGATGGTTTGACGATCCGCTGCGGCGCAGGCGCGATTGACGCGACTGTCGCAACAGCCGCGCGCGATGCCGGTATCGCCGGTATGGAATTCTTGACCGGCATCCCCGGCACCATCGGCGGCGCCCTGCGCATGAACGCAGGCGCTTACGAGCGAGAGACCAAGGACATCTTCACCTCAGCCACAGCGCTGGATGCTGCTGGCGAAATACACAAACTCTCGGCCGCCGACATGGGATTCACCTATCGCCATTCCGACGTGCCGGAAGACTGGATCTTCATCGGCGCGGAATTGACGGGCACACCCGGCGACCGCCACGAGATCGCGGCACGCATGCGGACGATCCGCAGCGAGCGCGAGCAAAGCCAGCCGACGCAGGCGCGCACGGGCGGTTCGACCTTCGCCAACCCGCCGGGCAATCGCGCCTGGAAGCTGATTGATGCTGCTGGATGCCGCGGGCTGACCATGGGCGGTGCGCAAGTGTCGCCGAAACACACCAACTTCCTCATCAACACCGGCACCGCCACGGCGGAAGATTTAGAAACTCTGGGCGAAACCGCGCGCGCGCGCGTGCAGGAACAATTCGCCGTTGATCTGGTCTGGGAAATCCGCCGCATCGGCGTGAGCAAGAATTCCGACGACGCCTTGAGCAAAGGGGCACGTTCATGACGCGCCCCACGTCCATTCGTCGCATCGCCGTGCTCGGCGGCGGCTTTTCAAAAGAAAGAGACGTGTCGCTGGTCTCGGGCCGCGCGGCAGAACGCGCGCTGAAGGCTAAGGGGTTCGATGTGAGCTTCATCGATGTTGCCCGCGATATCCCTGCACTGGTGTCGGCGATCGCCGCCGCGAAGCCCGACGTGGTCTTCAATGCCCTGCACGGCCGTTACGGCGAGGACGGTTGCATCCAGGGCCTCCTGGACATGATGGCCCTGCCCTACACCAACTCCGGCCGCCTCGCCTCCGCCGTCGCCATGGACAAGCCCGCGGCCAAGCGCATGTTTGCCGCTGCTGGAATTTCTGTTGCCGAAGAGCGCGTGGTGACGGTCGCGGAAGCCGAGCGCGGCGACGTTATGGACCGCCCCTATGTACTGAAGCCCGTGAACGAAGGCTCTAGTGTCGGCGTGAAGATCGTGCGCCCCGGCGACAACCGCCCGCCGCTTGATGACCTGGGCCTTGCCGCCGATGACCTCATCATGGCCGAACGCTTTATCCCAGGCCGCGAAGTGACCGTAGCGGTCATGGGCGATAGAGCCCTGGCTGTCACCGAAATCACGACCGCGCGCGACTTCTACGATTATGAAGCCAAGTACGCCAAAGGCGGCTCGGCCCACATCCTGCCGGCCAAACTCCCGCGCGGCCAATACGAACGCGCCATGGAACTGTCGCTAAAAGCACACAAGGCGCTGGGCTGCCGCGGCGTGAGCCGCGCCGACCTGCGCCTCGATGGCGATGAATTCTTCATGCTCGAAGTCAACACCCAGCCGGGACTTACGCCCACGTCGCTGGTACCCGAACAAGCGGCCCATGTTGGCCTGAGCTTTGAAGACCTGATGGTTTGGATGGTGGAGAACGCGCAATGCGACGCCTAGTAGAATTTGTGAGCGTATCGCGTAAGGCCCTCGCCTGGACGGGCGTGTGCCTTGCCGTTGTGGGTACAGGTGCCGCGCTCAAATTCACCAACCTCGGCACATCCGTGGGCACGACACTGACCAACGCACATGGTTCCATGGTCGATACCAGTGCCAGCCTTGGCATGCGCCTCAACGCGCTGACGGTTGAAGGCCGTGACAAGACACCGCGCGAAGAACTACTGGCTGCTCTCGACATCGAGCGCGGCGCACCCATTCTATCCATCGACGTCGCGCAAGCACGCACCGCGGTCGAAGCGCTGCCGTGGGTGAAGACCGCCAAGGTCGAGCGCCGCCTGCCCGACGCCGTGCACATCATGATCGAAGAGCGCACGCCCTATGCGCTGTGGCAACGCGGTAAGCGCTATACGCTCGTTGATTGCGACGGCAAATCCATCGTCGATGTGCCCACCGCCGATCAATCCCTGCCGCTCATTGTTGGCCCCGATGCACCGGCGCACGTCGCCGATCTGTTCGACGTCCTGCGCGCCGAGAATGATCTCGCGCAGCGCGTCCGCGCCGCCGTGCGTGTCGGAGACCGCCGCTGGAACATCTATCTCGACTCCTTTGAGGGCGGTATCGCCGTGCGCCTACCGGAAGAAGACATGGCCGGAGCCTGGACGCGCCTCGCCACATTGGAACGCGACCACAAGATTCTCGAACGCGATCTCGATTTCATCGATCTGCGTCTGGAAGACCGGCTTGTCGTGCGCGTGCACAAGGAGCCGGGCCAAGAGCCGCTGCCTGCCAAAAAGAAGTCCGCCGCAAGTGCGGGCCCTAAACAAAACATCTGAGGACGGACCATGACTGCAATTTTCGGTATGCGACAGAGGAGTTCCACAGATGGCTAAGCCAATTCCGCGCAACAGTTCGATCGCCGCCCTCGATGTGGGTACTACCAAAGTTGCCTGCATCATCGCTCAGATGGGCGCTCAGGAAAACGGGGGCGATGATTTCCACGTCACCGGCGTGGGCCATCATCGCTCGCGCGGCATGCGCTCGGGCCAGATCACCAACCTCGACGAAGCGGAAGCCTCCGTGCGCGCCGCCGTCGATGCCGCCGAGCAGATGAGCAACAGCCGCATCGACAAGGTGTTCCTGAACATGTCCTGCGGTACGCCGCAGTCCACGCGCGTGGATGTGGAACTGGCGGTCTCGGGCCATCAGATCCGCGATACCGACGTGCGCCGCGTGCTCGATCATGGCAGCGCCCAGTACGACGCCACGGACCGCGAACTGATCCACTGCATCCCGACGGGCTATTCCATCGACGGCGGCAACGGCATCCTCGATCCGCGCGGCATGTACGGCGACAAGCTGGGGGTGAACATCCACCTCGTCACCGCCGCCATGGGCCCGGCGCGTAATCTCAATTCCGTCATCGACCGCTGCGACCTGGATATCGAGGAGCGCGTGGTCACCCCTTACGCCTCCGGCCTCGCCTGTCTCGTCGATGACGAGAAGGATCTGGGTGTGACCGTCATCGACATGGGCGGTGGCACCACCTCCATCGCGGTCTTCATGGAAAGCCAGGTGGTCTACGTGGATACGCTGCCCTTGGGCGGCAACCACATCACCGGCGATATCGCCAAGGGCCTGTCCACACCGGTTGCCAAAGCCGAGCGCCTGAAGACAATTTACGGCAGCGTCATGCAGGCGCCGGGCGATTCCCGCGAACTGCTCAAGGTTCCCCTCGTCGGTGAAGAAGACGAAGAGAGCGCCAACGAAGTGCCGAAGTCGCTGCTGGTGCAGATCGTTCAGGCGCGCGTGGAAGAGACACTGGAACTCGTGCGCAACCACCTGGAAGCCTCCGGCTTCGCCAAGATGGCGGGCCGGCGTGTCGTGCTCACGGGCGGCGGCAGCCAGCTGGAAGGCGTGCGCGATCTGGCCGAGCTGGTGCTCGATAAACAAGTACGTCTTGGCCGCCCCAGGATGATCCGCGGTTTACCCGACTCACTATCCGGCCCGGCGTTCGCCACCGCCGTCGGCCTGCTCCGTTACGGCCTACGCGAACACGTGGCTAAACCAGACCATGCGGCCATGGCGGCCGCCAAAAGCAAACACAGCTTCGGCCGGATCGGTTCGTGGCTGCGGGAGAATTTCTAATGGGGAGAGACCAACCAAGAATCGAAGGGCATACGACTGAGTCGACCGGTCCGCCTGCCCGCCAACGATCCCGAAGAAACCTTCGAACCATAAAATATAAGACCGTTGCAACGAGCTTAGAAAAATCCGGAGAACAAAAATGACCATCAATATCAGCATCCCCAAGACGACCATTGAGGCGCAACTGAAGCCGCGCATCACCGTGATCGGCGTCGGCGGCGCCGGTGGCAATGCCGTCAACAACATGATCCAGAGTGCCATGGAAGGCGTGGACTTCGTCGTCGCCAATACCGACGCGCAGGCCCTCGCCTCCTCGCGCACTGACCGCCGCATCCAGCTGGGCCGCGATACCACGCAAGGCCTCGGCGCGGGTGCGCGTCCCGACATCGGCCGTTATGCCGCTGAAGAAGCGCTTGAGATCATCAGCCGTGAATTGGAAGGCGCGCACATGGCCTTCATCACCGCCGGCATGGGCGGCGGCACGGGCACCGGTGCGGCACCCGTCATCGCTCGCGTGGCGCGTGAACTGAAAGTGCTCACGGTCGGTGTTGTGACCAAGCCGTTCCACTTCGAAGGCGCGCACCGCATGCGCATGGCCGAAGCCGGCATCGAAGAGCTGTCGCAGTACGTCGACACGCTCATCGTCATTCCGAACCAGAACCTGTTCCGTGTCGCCAACGAGAAGACCACCTTCGCCGATGCCTTCAAGATGGCCGACGATGTGCTTCACGGCGGCGTGCGCAGTGTCACCGACCTGATGACGATGCCGGGCATGATCAACCTGGACTTCGCCGATGTGCGTACCGTCATGCAGGCCATGGGCCGCGCCATGATGGGCACGGGCGAAGCTTCCGGCGACCGCCGCGCGCTCGACGCAGCCGAAGCCGCCATCGCCAATCCGCTGTTGGAAGAAAGCTCCATGCGCGGCGCCAAGGGCGTGCTCATCAACATCACGGGCGGCAACGACATCACGCTGTTCGAAGTCGATGAAGCGGCGAACCGTATCCGTGATGAAGTCGAGTCCGATGCGCACATCATCTTCGGCTCGTGCTTCGACGAAAGCCTGGAAGGCAAGATCCGCGTCTCGGTTGTTGCCACCGGCATCGAAACGGAAGCTGCCGAACAACCACGCCCGATGCAGGCTCCGGCCCGCACGGAAGTGCGTACCGCCACCCGCCGCATCCCGGAAGTCCGTTCGGCAGCCCCGACGGCTCGCCCGACGGTCGCGGCACCAACGCAGCCGACCTTCGGCGGCTTTGGCTTCGGCGGCCCGACCCTGGCGCCCGCGACCGGCACCATGGATCTGGAAGCTGAAGAGCAAGCTCTGCTGGAAATGGCTGCAGCCGTGAAGGCCGAGATCGCCCATGCGGCTCCGCCGGCCTCGATGCTTGCGCCGATGACTGAAGTGGAAGCTCCGGCGCCTATCGCCGCGGCACCCGCTCCAGCCCCGGCTCCGGTCATGGCCCCGGTCATGGCTCTGCAGCCGCAATCTCAAGCCGCCGCCGTGGCTGAAGCTGTGGCCCGCGCGCCGATGGCGGCACCGGCGCGTCAGCCTTCGATCTCGCCCTTCAGCACCATGGCCCCTGGTATCGAGCGGCCGCGCGATACGTTCATCCCGCGTCCGCCCATTGAACCTCGTATGGAACCCCGTGCGGAACCCCGCATGGAGTACAGAGTCGAAGCGAAGGTGGAAGCTAAGCCGGAACTGCCGCTGGAGCCGGTGGCCTCGGCCGCCGAGCAGACTCTGGCCGCTGCTTTGCCGCCGCGCCAAGAGCCCAACCGTATCCGCCTGTTCGACCGCTACCGCAGCCTGACCGCCAAGCCGCGGGTCGAAGAAGCCCCGGCCGCGCCCCAACCCCAGGCCAAGGTTGAACGGGGATTGAATATCTCCGTCGGACCGCAGGACCGCCCGATCGCCTCTCATTCGGAAGATGAGTTGGAAATCCCGGCTTTCCTGCGCCGTCAGGCCAATTAACTGGGCCAACTAACACTTATATATAAGCCAGACCGGAAGGCCCGCACCGCAAGGTGCGGGCCTTCTTCTTTTTGTGCACTGCGATTGCGCTGGACCGGATGACCGCCTAACCTGCGCCTTCCTTTCCTGAAGCGGTGAACAGTCATGACTTACGAAAACATCCTGGTTGAAACGCGCGGCAACGTTGGCCTCATCACACTCAACCGGCCCAAGGCGCTGAATGCCCTTTCGGCTGGCCTCGTGAAGGACATGGCCGCGGCCCTGGATGCCTACGAGAGCGACCCGGACGTGCGCTGCATTGTCATCACCGGCAGCGAGAAAGCTTTTGCGGCCGGCGCCGACATCAAGGAGATGGCCGGCTTCGATTTCATGGATGTCTACCTGCAGGATTTCATCACCGTCGGCTGGGAGCGCGTGACCAAGTGCCGCAAGCCGGTGATCGCGGCGGTGGCCGGCTTTGCACTGGGCGGCGGCTGCGAGATGGCCATGATGTGCGACTTCATCATTGCCGCCGACACGGCGAAGTTCGGCCAGCCGGAGATCACGCTGGGCATCATTCCCGGCGCGGGAGGCACGCAGCGCCTGACGCGCTACGTCGGCAAATCGAAAGCCATGGAGATGGTGCTGACGGCGCGCCAGATGGACGCCGCCGAGGCGGAGCGCAGCGGCTTGGTCAGCCGCGTGGTACCCGCCGCCGATCTGGTGGCGGAAGCCGTGAAGACCGCGCAGAAAATCGCCGATCTCTCGCTGCCCGTGGTCATGATGGCCAAGGAAGCCGTCAACCGCGCCTATGAGACCACGCTGGCCGAAGGGGTGCACTTCGAGCGGCGCATGTTCCATGCCACCTTTGCCATCGCGGACCAAAAGGAAGGCATGGCCGCCTTCGTGGAAAAGCGCAAAGCGGCCTTCAAGCACAGATAGTGCCCACCCCGAGTCTTCGCGGCAGGCATTCAACCTCATAGCGGGGCAAACCCGGGCGACCGCCCGTTTCGATTGCGCCGGCCGCTTTTGAGCTGCCGGGAACTGGGCCGTCCTTCGCGCTTACCGTGTCCAGCGAATGAGTCGCATATCGCCTAAAAAGGGCGTTTTCCTGCGATGAACTATCCCTTTTTACATGAATAGGCATAAATATATTATGCCTTTATAGCTCAAAACTGCACTCTTCTGTTGGTGGAGAGAGGCCAGGTGGGTTGGCCCTAAGACCTTAAAAGCCCGGCAAAATGTTGTGTTTGAATAATTTTTTCCTTGTCAAAGGAGAACAATTTGTAAAAATAGTTGTTGAATACGGTGATCGGGGGATTGCTACCGAACCAGGCTCTGAGACGGGCATGTGCAATGCTTGTAGCAGGCGCCAGTAGAAAGATCGGTGAAGAATGACTTTTGACGCTAGCACCCCCCAAGGCGCCTTTGGCGCGCCCATTGGTAACTCCACATCTGTAGAACAGCGCCGCCCCGTCTTTCAAAAAACATTGAAGACATCCATAGGCTGTACCGGCGTAGGTTTGCATAGCGGCGTGCGCGTCGCGATGAAGCTTCATCCCGCAGCGCCGAACACGGGCGTTGTCTTTAAGCGTGTCGATCTGATTGGTGGCGGCGCCACAATCAAAGCCCGCTGGGACCGCGTCGCCGACTCTCGCATGTGCACGGTGCTGGCCGACAACAACGGCATCAGTGTCGCCACGGTCGAGCATTTGATGTCCGCGCTTTACGGCATGGCCGTCGATAACGTCGTTGTCGAGTTGAACGGCCCGGAAGTACCGGCCATGGACGGCAGCGCCGAGCCCTTTATCTTCCTGATCGAGTGCGCCGGCGTGATCGAGCAAGACGCGCCGCGCCGCGCGTTGCGCATCCTGAAGCCCCGCTCCTACGCCAATGGCAACAAGTATGTGGCGCTGGCGCCCTGGCACGACGGCCTGCGCGTGGATTTCCATATCGACTTTCACGCCTCGGCCATCGGCCGCCAAGCGTGCTCGTTCACGGTCGATCCGGAAACCTATCGCGACGAACTCAGCCGTGCGCGCACCTTCGGCCTTCTGTCGGATGTCACCGCTCTGCGCGAAGCCGGCCTTGCGCGCGGCGGCAGCCTAACCAATGCGATTGTCGTCGATGGCGACCGTGTCCTGAACAACGAGGGTCTGCGCCACGAGAATGAGTTCGTGCGCCACAAGGCTCTGGATGCCATTGGTGACCTTTACCTGGCCGGCCATCCCATCATCGCCCACTTCACGGGGCGGTGCTCCAGCCATGCCGATACCGCCCGCCTGATGCGCCAGGTTTACGCGGACCGGACGTGCTGGGAGATGGTCGAAATGTGGCAGGACGAACCAGCGGTGAACTCCTGGATCGAACGGCCCAGCCGCGTCGCCTTCGCGTAATCACCTCGCGTCATCCCGGGCACAGATCAGCTTTCCGTAACAACTTGAATTGGGCGTGATTTTCGCCCCATCTTGGCTTGCCTGCGAGCCCGTGACAGGGCGGCTGCCGGTGATATACTGCGCCCTCATTGGCAGGCCGGACTTTATTAAAGCCGCGTTTGCTTCCACCCTTTTCTGTCTGAAGACTCATGGGCCTTAGCCGTTTCTCGTTGCCTGTCCTCCGCCGCTGCCTCGCAGCACCTCTGATCGCCATTATGGCTATCGGTGCGCTGGCCGCCTGTTCCAAGGATAAGGAACTCGCCTACAAGGACCAGACGGTTTACGAAATCTACAGCCAGGCTGTGGTGCATCTGGACAACGGCCGCTACACCGAAGCGGCTAAGTATTTCGACGAAGTGGAACGCCAGCATCCCTATTCCGTCTGGGCGACCACCGCCAAGTTGATGTCGGCATATTCCCACTATCATGCCAGCGAATACGACGATGCCGTGTCACGCCTTGACCGCTTCATCGCAGTGCATCCAGGCAACCGCGACATCGCTTATGCCTATTACCTGAAAGCGCTGTGCTATTACGAACAGATCGCCGACGTGCGCCGCGATCAGGAAGACACGCGTAAAGCCCTCGACTCTCTGCAAGACGTGGTGACACGCTTTCCGACCACGCCCTATGGCCGCGATGCGCGCCTGAAGCTCGATCTCACGCGCGACCATCTGGCCGCCAAGGAAATGGACGTGGGGCGTTATTACCTGAACACGCGCTACTACCTTGCCGCCATCAACCGCTTTAAGACCGTCGTGACGACCTACAGCACCACCAGCCACGTGCCCGAAGCGCTGGAGCGTTTGGTGGAAGCCTATACGGCGCTGGGTCTGGCGGATGAAGCCCAGAAAGCCGCCGCCGTACTGGGTTTCAACTACCCGTCCAGCGACTGGTATAAAGACTCTTACGCCATCGCTTTGCGCACCGATCGCCGCATGGCCGATCCCAAACCTAAAAACACGCTGACACCCGTACCGCCCAACGGCAGCCCACGCTCGGCGCAGCCCACGGCGAACCCGGCCCAGGAAACCGAGCGGCTCGCGCGCCCGCCACAGCCGACGGATTCCATGGGCAATCCGGGCCAGATTCCGGAAGTCCGGCCCACGACGCCAACGCCCTAACGGAAAAACGCGGCGACACATGCTGACGCATCTTTCCATCCGCGATGTCGTCATTGTGGACAAGCTGGATGTGGATTTCGCCGCCGGCCTGTGTGTGCTGACGGGCGAAACCGGCGCCGGCAAATCCATCGTTCTCGACTCATTGGGCCTTGCGCTCGGTGGGCGCGCCGATGCCGGCCTGATCCGCAGCGGCGCCGAGAAGCTGACCGTCTCGGCCTCCTTCAGCTTGCCGCGCAAACACCCCGTGCATGCGCTGCTCGCCGAGCAGGATATCGCGCTGGAGGATGAGGTGGTCTTGCGCCGCGTCGTCGGTGCCGATGGACGCAGCCGCGCTTTCATCAACGACCAACCCGTCAGCGTCGGCCTGTTGAAGGAAGTGGGTGCTCTGCTGGTGGAAGTGCACGGCCAGTTCGAAACGCATGGCCTGCTCGATCCCACCACACACATCAGCGCGCTGGATGCCTACCGGCGCGTGAAGACCGCCACCAGCGCCGATGAAATTTGCGCGGTGGCTTGGACCGCATGGCGCACCGCCGCCACAGCCCTGAAGACTGCCGAAAACACACTCTCCGGCGCGCTCGCCGAGGAAGATTCCTTGCGCCATCAGGTGAGCGAGCTGACCACTTTGGCGCCGAAGCCGGGCGAGGAACAACAGCTGGCGGCCACACGCTCCCTGCTCCGCCACGGCGAGCAGATCATGAAGGCCATGACCGAAGCACGGGCCGTCATCGCCGAGGATGCCGATGTGGAAGCGGCCTTGCGCGGCGCGCTGACGCGCATCAGTCGCGTCTCGGCGCAAGCCCAAGGACAGCTCGACGCACTTTGCCAGGCGCTCGACCGCGCCGCCATCGAAGCGGGTGAAGCCTTGCGCGAGCTGGACCGCGTGTGGGCCGGTTTCGATGCGGACCCCTCGGCGCTCGAGCGCGCGGAAGAACGTTTGTTCGCGTTGAAGGCCGTGGCTCGTAAACATAACTGCGCCGTGGATGATCTGGCCGGCGTTTTGGCTGCCTTGAAAGCCCGTCTCGCGGCGGTGGATGGCGGGGCCGAGAACGTGAAGCGCCTCGCCACCGCGGAGCGCGCGGCGCGCCTTGCCTACGACCAAGCGGCCAATACCTTGAGCAGCGCACGTCAAGAGGCGGCGCGTATGCTAGATAAGCTCGTGGCCAAGGAGCTGCCGCCCCTGAAGTTGGACAAAGCTGCGTTCCGAACCGTGATCTCGCCCAAGCCCGAAGCGGCATGGAACGAGAGCGGCATGGACAAGGTGGCCTTCGAGATCAGCACCAACCCTGGCCTGCCGCCGGGCCCCTTGGACAAGATCGCTTCGGGCGGCGAACTGGCCCGCTTCATGCTGGCGCTGAAGGTTGTGCTGGCGGGCTCGCAAGACCGCGCCGCGCTGATCTTCGACGAAGTGGATGCAGGCATCAGTGGCGCCACGGCCAACGCAGTCGGCGAACGCCTCGCCCGTTTGGCCAAAAATGTACAAGTGATCGTGGTTACGCATGCACCGCAAGTGGCGGCACGCGGGGGCCATCACTGGCGCGTGAGCAAAGCAACACGCGGTGGGCAGACGACCACCAAGGTTGAAGAACTTTCAGACACCGCCCGGCGTGAAGAAATCGCCCGCATGCTGGCGGGCGAGAAGATCACCGACGAGGCCCGCGCTGCCGCCGAAAGCTTGCTGAACGGGCCGCTCTCGTGAGCAATGCTTTGCGGAAGGTGACCGTCGACGCGCTCACCGAGAAGCAGGCCGCCTCGGAGCTGAAAATTCTGGCGGCAGAAATTGGTCTGCACGATAAGGCCTATCATCAGAACGACGCACCATCGATCACCGACGCTGCTTACGACGCTTTGCGCAAGCGCAACGACGCTATCGAAGCGCGCTTCCCGAAGCTGCGGCGGGCCGACAGCCCTTCCAAAAGCGTGGGGGCTGCCCCCGCGGGCGGCTTCCGCAAGGTGCAACACACAGTGCCGATGCTCTCGCTGGGCAACGCTTTTGCCGACGAGGATGTCACCGACTTCATGGAGCGCGTGCGCCGCTTCCTCGACATGGACGGCAATGAAACCATCGAGGTAACTGCCGAACCGAAGATCGATGGACTGTCCTTCTCCGCGCGTTACGAAAAGGGCCAACTGGCCGTGGCCGCCACACGCGGCGACGGCAGCGAAGGCGAGGATATCACCGCCAATATCCGCACCATCAAAGAGCTGCCGGATTTCATCATGGGCGACGTACCCAAGGTCATCGAGATCCGTGGCGAGGTCTATATGACCAAGGACGACTTCGCCGCGCTCAATGCGTCGCAAGAGTCCAAGGGCGGAAAGATCTTCGCCAACCCGCGCAATGCCGCCGCAGGCTCTTTGCGCCAGCTTGACCCCAAGATCACCGCTGCCCGCCCCTTGCGCGCCTTCACCTACGCCTGGGGCGAGGTGAAAGGCATGGAGTGGGAGACGCAGTGGGATTTCTTGCAGACGCTGAAGCGCTGGGGGTTCCCCGTGAACCCGCGCACCAAAGTGTGCCGGACTGTGGACGCCATGCTGAAGGAATACCGCACGCTGGGTGAAGACCGGGCGGAACTGCCCTACGACATCGACGGCATGGTTTATAAAGTTAACAGCATCGGCCTTCAGAAGCGCCTGGGCTTTGTCAGCCGCGCGCCGCGCTGGGCGATCGCTCACAAGTACGCCGCCGAACGTGCACAGACGGTGGTGGAGGATATCGAGGTTCAGGTAGGCCGTACGGGCACGCTTACGCCGGTCGCGCGCTTAAAGCCGATCAATGTGGGCGGTGTGGTGGTCAGCAATGCCACCCTGCACAACGAGGACGAGATCGCCCGTAAGGATGTGCGCATTGGTGATACGGTTATCATCCAGCGCGCGGGCGACGTGATCCCGCAGGTGCTGGAAGTGGTAAATCCAGATCGCAAGGGGCGTAACGATCCATATAAGCTTCCGACAAAATGCCCCGTGTGCGGCAGCCACGCCATCCGCGAGGAAGGCGAAGTGGCGCGCCGCTGCACGGGTGGCCTCTTCTGCAAGGCGCAGGCGGTCGAGCGCCTGAAGCACTTTGTCTCGCGCGATGCCTTCGACATCGAAGGATTGGGCGAAAAGAACATCGAGGCCTTCTTCACGGATGGCCTGATCGAAAGCCCCGCCGATCTTTTCACGCTGAAATCCAAGGACCTGGAAGGACGCGAGGGCTGGGCGCAGAAATCCATCGACAATCTGCTGGCCGCCATCGCGCGGCGCCGGACCGTCAGCTTTGAACGCTTCATCTATGGGCTGGGTATTCGCCAGGTAGGACAGGCGACAGCGCGCCTGCTGGCGCATGCCTATGGCTCCTTCGACGCGTGGCGCAAGGCCATGAGTACGGCCAAGGACAAAGAGTCTGATGCTTATGCGGAGCTGACCAACATCGAGCAGATCGGCGAGTCCGTGGCCGAGGACCTTGTGGCCTTCTTCGCCGAGAAGCATAACCGCGACATCCTGGATGCACTCGCGAAGCAAATCACCATCGAGGACTTCAAGCGCCCCGACACCTCCGGCTCGCCCATCGCCGGCAAGACCGTCGTCTTCACCGGCACGTTGGAAGCCATGAGCCGCGGCGAAGCCAAGTCCCGCGCCCAGGAGCTTGGTGCCAAGGTCGCGGGCTCGGTCTCAAAAAAGACCGACCTTGTCGTGGCCGGCCCAGGTGCTGGCTCCAAGCTGAAGGAAGCGGCGGCCTTGGGAATCAAGGTGGTCAGCGAACAAGAGTATTTGAAGTTGATCGGCGGGTAGAGCTTGGTTATATCCTCGCCCATGAACAGCCACCGGAGACTGCGTCGACTTAGCTAACCGGGCCTTACGAGGTCCGGTCGCTACGCGTCCGCATTTTCAATTCTCTCCGGAGTTCTTCCCATGACGTCTCATGCTCAAGACGCCGCGACGCACGCGGCGGACATCGCCTATCAATTTACGGCCCAGGCTGCGAGTTTTGCCGCAGCACCCGAACTGCATTCCGAAGCCGCGCTGGCCGCCATGGTCAATGCCGCACAGGCTACAGCTAATGACCTTTCGCTGGATGTAGCCTGCGGTCCCGGCACTGTTGCAGCTGCTTTCGCGCGCCACGTGAACCGCGCCCATGGCATCGACGCGACGCCAGCCATGCTGGAACAGGCGCAAGCGCTGACCGCGCACGAGCAGCTCACGAACATCACCTGGCACCAGGGCGATGCCACAGCCCTGCCCTTCACCGACGATTGCTTCGACATCGTCACCTGCCGCTTTGCGTTTCATCACATGCTCTCGCCCGCCAGCGTCTTCGCCGAGATGGTGCGCGTGACAAAACCGGGCGGGCGCGTGGTGCTGAGCGATGCCGTGTGCTCCGACGATTCTGTGAAGGCGACGGCTTTCAACGCCATGGAACGTTTCCGCGATCCTTCGACGGTGGAATTCCGCACTTTCGGATTCTTAAAAGCCTTATTTGCCCAACATGGTTTGCCGGAACCGGCGTTAACGACTTTCCGCGTGCCCTATGAAGCGACACAGTTCGTGGCGCGCTCTTTCCCCGCCAATGATGACCGCGCAGGATTGCTGAAAGTGCTGGAAGACTCCGTGGACGGCGACACCTTGGGCATGGGATCGCGGCGTGAAAACGGGAAGGTGTTCCTCGCCTTCAATGCCGTGATCTTGGCAGCGACCAAACCGGCTTAGGATTTGTTCCCGTACCCGCACCAAAAAGCGTGTGTGAGAAGCGCAATTTTTCACACACGTCTTTTCCGCGCGGCGATAAACTCCGGTCCTCCGCAGCCAAGAAAGGACACCTCGCATGGCCGCCCGCAAGAAAGCCAAAAAGCCCACCCGCGCTTCCGCAAAAACACCGCGCAAGAAGGCGGTAAAGAAATCCGCCACGCGCCGGGCGAAGGTGAACCCGCTCGCCAAGGGCATGCACACGGTGACGCCGTATCTGTGCTTCCAGGATGCAGCCTTCGCCATGGCCTTCTATGAAGCAGCCTTCGGCGCGAAGGAAATCTACCGGCTCATGGATGCTGGCAACAAGATCGGCCATGCCGAGATGCGCATCGGCGATTCCGTGGTGATGTGTTCCGATGAGTTCGAAAATATGTCTGTCAGCGCCAAGACGCTCAACGGCTCACCGGTGAAGCTGAGCATCATGGTGAAGAACCCCGACGCCTTCATGCAAAAAGCTTTGGCGGCGGGCGCGACGATGGTGCGTCCCATGGCCGACCAGTTCTACGGCTGGCGCTCGGGTGTCGTGATGGACCCTTTCGGTTACTCGTGGTTTATCGGCGCCCAGATCGAGGTCGTTTCACCCCGGGAAATGCAGAAACGCATGGACAAGTTCATCGCCGCCCATAAGACCGAAGGCGCCGCATAGATCCGCCCCTTGCCATACCTTGTAGTTAGAGGTATATACCTTTAACTACAAGGTATGGAGGCCTCATGGCCAAAGGCAAAACCAATCCTGAGTTCATGACCGGCGTGCCGGAGTTGCTGATCCTGCGGCTTCTGAGCGAGCGGGAAATGTACGGTTACGAGCTGGTGCAAGCCATCGAAGCCGTCACGGGCGAAGAGATCAAGGTCGGCGAAGGCGTGGTCTATCCCATCCTGCATGCCCTGGAGGCACAGGGCTGCCTCTCCTCCAAGCGAAAGCCTGTTAATGGCCGCACGCGCGTGTATTACGCGACGACGGCAGCGGGGAAAAGGCGGCTTGGCACGCTCGTGGGAGAATGGCAGCGCATTACCGGTGCCATTACTCTTGCGATGAAAGGATCAAAACATGGCATCGCCTGACACCCTGATCCAGTTCGATAGATTGCGTGATCGCCTGATCGGCGAAGGCGTGGCGCGGCGTCATGTGCGCCGGTTGCTTGGCGAATTGGCCGACCATTACGAAGATGCGGTGCGCGCTGGTCTTGCCAAGGGATTGGACACTGAGACCGCCACCGCAGCGGCATGGCAACGGCTGGGTTCCGAGGATGAAATCGCAGCGAGCATCTTGGCGCTGCCGGAACTGCGGTCTCTCCCGGCCCGGTTTCCACGCACAATATCGGCCGCGGGACCAATACTCCTGTGGGTCGGCATCACGATTGCGTCATGTTTTTTGCTGGCCGGATTTACGCATGCGCTGCAAACTTTTGGGCTGGTGCCGCCTCCCCGCACGAGTATTGAGCCGATATGGCTGCAGAATTTGTTGAACGTCATGGCATTCGCTTATCTGCGCGTTCTCCCTGTGGCGATAGGCGCGGGCATTGCATTTACTTTTGCGCGCCATCTGCTCGTTCCGGTGTGGACAATTTCTGGCGCCGTAGCGCTTTCCCTCTTAAGCGGATTCTTAAGTTACTCTCTCACCTTTCCTACTGAAGTGGGTCAAGCTGGTGCACTTCAGATCGGCTGGGCGGTGAGCAGCGTTCAATTGCGCTCGTCTCTCATGTTCACTGCAATGAATATCTGTTCAATCCTGGTGGTTTACTGGCTGGCGCGGCGCTCACGCGGCAGCCGACATATGGCCTAGCCCGCCTTCCCGCTTTTCGCATTCGCATCTAAGATCACCCCAACACTGGGGTGACCCTTATGACCACGTTCACGATCCGACGGCTGACACCGGCTGATTTGGCTGCCTATCGCGCGCTGCGCGATGAAGGCCTGGTCCGGGATTCCGATGCCTTCCGTATCAGCGTCGCTGATGACGATGCGTTGGGTGAACAAGCCTGGCGGGATCGGCTCGCGCGAGATTTTGTCGTAGGCGTCGAACGCGGCGGGCAGCTCGTGGGCATTGGCGGCTTCGCGCGGCTACCGGGGGAGAAGGCCAGCCACAAGGGTCTGATCTGGGGTATGTATGTGCACCCGGACGCGCGCGGCGCAGGCGTGGCCGATCTCATCATGACGACGTTGCTGGACTTTGCCCGAAGTTGCGTGCGTCAGGTGCAGTTAACGGTGGCCGCAGACAATCCGCGCGCCGTCGCCTTCTACGAGCGCCATGGTTTTATCGGCTACGGTGTGGAACCAGCATCCATCCGACGCGACAGGCCCGAGGGTTCGGTGTATGCCGATGAAGCGCTCATGTGGCGTTTGGTGTGAAGGATGCGCTGCTTCGTCTATGTGTTGGGCAGTTTCGGCAAAGGCGGATTTCGCACTTACGTGGGCTGGACCAACGACCTGGAAAAGCGCCTGGCGGCTCACAACGATGGCACCGGCGCCAGATCCACACGCGGACGGTTCTGGGCGCTGCTCTATGCGGAGGCCTATGAGAGCCGTAACGACGCCATGAGCCGCGAAGCTCATTTAAAGCGCGACCGGAAATTCAGGAAGCTGTTGAGTGAGCTAATCGCTTAGTCGATTAATTCGTCCCTGGTACGAATTAAATTGCCGCCGTGGCAACCGCGAGCCACGTCTTGGTCTCGGCGTCCACCAGTGGGCTCAGGGTCTCGCGCACGCGAGTGTGATAACCGTTGAGCCAGGTTTTCTCGCTGTCGGACAGCAGGCGCACCTCGATCATGTTGAGATCGATGGGAGCCAGGGTGATGGTCTCGAACTCCAGCAGCGTTTTCTCGGCACCCGCGAGTTTCTCGGCTTCGCGCACGGCCACCAGATTTTCGATACGGATGCCGTATTCGCCGGTTTTGTAGTAGCCGGGCTCGTTGGAGATCACCATGCCCGGTTCCAGGGCGACGGTGTTGCCCACCTTGCTGATGCGCTGCGGCCCTTCGTGCACGCCGAGGAAGGTGCCGACACCGTGACCGGTGCCGTGATCGTAGTCGAGCCCTTCCTGCCACAGCGCATGACGGGCGAGCGCATCCAACTGGCTGCCGGTGGTGCCTTTCACGAAGCGGGCCATGGCGAGGGCAATGTGGCCCTTAAGTACCAATGTAAAGCGGTGCTTCTGCTCAGATGTGGCGTTGCCCACGGCGAAGGTGCGCGTCACATCAGTAGTGCCGTCGAGATATTGGCCGCCGGAATCCAACAGCATCACCATGTCGGGATGGATGCGCGCCGCCGACTCAGGCGTGGCGCGGTAATGCACAATGGCGCCGTTGCCGGCAGCCCCCGCAATGGTCGCGAAGCTGGGGCCACGGAAGGTATTACTCTCGGCGCGGAACTGCTCCAGCCGGTCGGCGGCGGTGATCTCGGTGAGATGGCCTTTCAGCCCTTCTTTGGAAAGCCACGCGAGAAAGCGCGACAACGCCGCGCCGTCGCGCACATGGGCGTCGCGCACGCCCTGAAGTTCCACGGGATGCTTGCGGGCTTTCAAAGCGGTGCAAGGGTCGGCCACGATCTTGACCTTGCGGCCCGCAGCGAGCCGGTCATAAGCCCAACGAGAGCCGGTATCACGATCCAACCCAAGCATGGCCACGGACTTGTCGAGCGCGGTCAGTTCATGGTCGAGGCCATCATAAGAGGCTAGCCGCACGTCGGGCCCAAGGTGCGCCACGACGTCGGGCGAGAGCTTGGCAGGATCGATGAACAGCACCGCCTTGCCATCCGCAAACAGCAGCGCGTAGGCATAAGTGAGCGGGCTGAATTCCACATCGGCGCCGCGAATGTTGAAAAGCCAGGCGATCGAATCCAGAGCTGTAAAGAAGAAGGCATCAATGCCTTCGCCCTTCAGTACAGCGGCAACCAAGGAGCGTTTCTCGGCGCTGGAGCGGCCTGCGAATTTCTCGGGGTAGACCATGACCGGCGCGGTCGGGCGCGCGGGCTGATTGGCCCAAACCTTGTCGATGAGGTTGTCGGCGAGCGGCACCAGCACGGCACCGGCTTTTGTCGCACCCTCTTCCAGACGCGCGAGGCTGGCGGGGGTGTGCAAACGCGGATCGAAGCCGATCTTCTGGCCGGCCTTGGCGGTCTCGGTGAGCCACTGGGACGCCGGCTCTTCGATCATGTGGCGATACTGATAGAGCGTGCCGTCTACCTGGTCGCGCACCTGAAGCGTATAGCGACCATCGATGAAGATCGCGGCAGTTTGGTCGAAAGCCACGGCGATGCCGGCGGAACCGGTAAAGCCCGTCAGCCAGCGCAGACGCTCGGCATAAGGCGCATTGAATTCGCCCTGGTGTTCGTCGCCGTGCGGAATGAGATAGCCATCGACGCCTGCGGCGCGCATGGCGTAGCGCAAGGCATCAAGATGCTGGGCGGCGGCGGAAGGCTTTGGAATGGTGTCCATGATCACAAGGTAGTCAGGCACCGGGAAGGATTCAATATCTGCGGGGGCTTAAGAGCGGCGCAGAGCCAGGGTCGTCCAAGGGGCGATACGGACACGCTTTTCCAGACGCAGGCCCTGGGTGCGGTAGGCATTCAGGACCATGGCCTCGTCGCGGCGGACAAAACCCGCCAGAATCAAGGTGCCCCCGGGGGCGAGCAACGCCGAGAGCGCCGCCGCCATCTGCACCAAGGGCCGTGCCAGGATATTGGCAGTGATGACCTGATAAGGCCCATGCTCGCGCACGGTGCGGTCGCCGCAGCCGTCGCTCATGACCGCGTGGATCTCGGCGGCCAGGCCATTCCTGCGCGCATTGTAGCGGGCGACACGCACAGCCTCAGGGTCGATATCGGCGCAGAGCACGGGCTTGCGCGCGGTCTTGGCTATTGCCATCCCGAGGATGCCCGTGCCGCAGCCCATATCCAGACCGACAAAACCGGGCTTGGTGAGGCGGGTACGGCGGAACATGCTGTCTAAGGCCAGCAGACAACCCATGGTGCTGGCATGCTGGCCTGAACCAAAGGCCGTGGCGGCATTGATTTTCAGACGCACAAGGCTGGCGGGATGCGGGCCGGCGATATGATCGCCATGGATGTAATAGCGCCCCGCTTTGATGGGTGGAAAACTGGCGACTGTGGCCGTGAGCCAATCCTTGGCCGGCACCTTGGCGATGACAAGATCGGGCGCTGCGATGCCGAGGGACTGCGCTGTGAGAGCTATGCGCGTCTCCAGTTCCGCACGCGGGGGGCTCGCATCGAACATGCCCTCTACCGCCCACAGGACCGGCTTCTGCGATTCGTCCCATTCGTAAAGACTGACCACTCCGGCCAGGTCTTCGAACACACGCTCGAACACAGGTGCGTGTTCAAGTGTAACAATCAGCCGCGCGCTCCACGCGGTTCCAATGTCGTCAGCCATGAAAATTCTTCTTTTTCATCGTTCTAAAGTGTCTTTTGCATGATTGCAGACTGAAATGCGCCGGTTGCAAAGGAGACATGCTCTTCTGTCTCATATTACGACCGTTATTTCATTGGCTTTTTGAATACCGGTCCAGTAGATCACCCGTCCCTCACGCAGCTGAGCGGCGCGCGGGGAGATTTTTCTCCGAGACGGCTTGAACCCCTCCCTCAGCCCCTCGGATCTAACGGCGGCAGTGCACTTCCCCCTTCGACTTTGTGCTGCCGCCGTTTTCACCCCCGCGCACACGGCGCATCAGGGGCAAGTTCACAGCGTCCTGGCGGTGTTTTTTTATGGTACGTCCGGGATGCGGGAAGCGGCGGCAGTCTTTCTCCCCCTTAAAGGTTGAACTGCCGCCGTTTTCTTTTTCTCGAGCCGCAAAGCCGCCCACTGTTCATTCATCACTAATGTCATCCTTGGGCTTGTCCCAAGGATCCAGGGTAAAGAACACGTCGTGTGCTCCCGAGAGACATGTCGCAACAATCTCAGCGGTTAGCGGCAGCTTTCCTTCACTACTGCTCTGGATCCTGGGGGTCGCGCTAAGACGCGCGCGAACAATAATCGCGGCCTTCCGCCGCGGGGCCCAGGATGACGGAAACCTTCTCAAGCGGGTTCGACAAAACTGTCGATGACCTTCTTGCGGCCCGCCTTATCGAAATAGATGGCGAGCTTGGTGCCTTCGACCTCTTCCACGAGGCCATAGCCGAACTTCTGGTGGAAGACGCGGTCGCCGATCTTGAAGCCGTGCTCGGACTTCAGCGGGGCCGCCTTCCAGTCTTCGGCGGCGATCATGCGCGGCGACGGGCGGTAGCCCGCACCGGAGCGCGCCAGCGTGCTCTCGGAAAGGCCACCCCAATTGCCGCCGCCATAGAGCCCCGCATCGGCTTGCTGTTCGACGGCGGTTTTCGGCAGCTCGTCGATAAAGCGCGACGGGATGCTCGACTGCCATTGGTTATAAACGCGCCGGTTGGCGGCGAAGGAGACAAACACGCGCTTGCGCGCACGCGTGAGGCCCACGTACGCGAGGCGCCGTTCTTCCTCCAGCGCCTTCTGGCCGCTCTCTTCGAGCGAGCGGCGGCTGGGGAAAATGTCTTCCTCCCAGCCTGGGAGGAAGATGGTATCGAACTCCAGGCCCTTGGCGGCGTGCAGCGTCATGAGCGTAAGGCCCTCGTTGCCCGCGTTGGCATCGTTCTCCATGACGAGGCTGACGTGATCAAGGAAGCCGGCCAAGCTCTCCCACTCCTCTAGCCCCGAGACAAATTCGCGCAAGTTATCGAGACGCCCCGGCGCTTCCGGTGATTTGTCCTTCTGCCACATCTCGATATAGCCGGACTCCTCCAGCACCATCGCCGTCAATTCGGCCGGCGCCATGGTGTCCTTCAAGCTGCGCCAGCGCCCGAAGTCGGTGGCGAGAGTCTTCAGCGCCGTGCGCGCCTGAGCACGCAGTTCGTCGGTCTCCACCATGCGCTGAGCGCTCTCCATCATGGACACACTTTGTGCGCGGCCCAGCTGATGGATCTTCTGGATCGTGGTGTCACCCAGGCCGCGTTTGGGTTTGTTGACGATGCGCTCGAAAGCGAGATCGTCGTCGGCCTGATTGATGAGACGCAAGTACGCCACCGCATCGCGGATTTCCAGACGCTCGTAGAAACGCGGACCGCCGACAACACGATAAGGAATTCCAGTAGTGATGAGGCTCTCTTCAAATTCCAGCATCTGGAAACCGGCGCGCACCAGAATGGCCATCTCGGGCAACTTCTGGCCACCACGCTGCAAGGCTTCAACTTCCTCCACCAACCAGCGCGCTTCTTCCGCGCCATCCCACACGCCGCGCACTTTCACCGGCGCGCCCTTCTCCACATCGCCTTCATGGCCGGTGCGCAAGGTCTTGCCGAGGCGGCCTTCGTTGTGAGCGATAAGGTGAGACGCCGCCGCGAGGATGGTCGGTGTGGAGCGGTAGTTGCGCTCGAGACGGATGACCTTCGCATCGGGGAAATCCTTCTCGAAGCGCAGGATGTTGCCGACCTCGGCGCCGCGCCAGGAGTAGATGGACTGGTCGTCGTCGCCGACGCAGCAGAGATTACGCTGGGTCTGCGTCAGAAGGCGCAGCCACAGATACTGGGCGACGTTGGTGTCCTGATACTCGTCCACCAGCACGTAGCGAAACTGCTGCTGGTATTGGGTGAGGACTTCCGGCTGATCCTGGAACAGGGTCAGGCAGTGCAGCAGCAAATCACCGAAGTCGGCGGCGTTGAGGGATTTCAAGCGCTCTTGATATGCGCGGTAGAGGGCAAGGGCCTGACCGCCGGCGTAGTCGGTGCCGCCGCCATGGCCCACTTTGTCGGGCGTGAGCCCTCTGTCCTTCCAGCGCTGGATGATGCCCATGAGCCCCTGCGCCGGCCACTTTTTGGAATCGATGTTGTCGGCTTCCATCAGCTGCTTCAGCAGCCGGATCTGGTCGTCGGCATCCAGAATGGTGAAGTTGGAGCGCAAGCCCACGGCTTCGGGGTTCTTGCGCAGCATGCGCACGCAAAGAGCGTGGAAGGTCCCAAGCCAGACCGCTTCGGCGGCAGGCCCCACGAGTGCCCCCACACGTTCGCGCATTTCGCGGGCCGCGCGGTTGGTGAACGTGACCGCCAGAATTTGCCAGGGCTTCGCCTGGCGCTGCGAGAGGATGTACGCGAGCCGCGTGATGAGCACGCGCGTCTTGCCTGTGCCGGCGCCCGAGAGCACCAGTACCGGGCCTTCCGTGGCCAGCACCGCTTCCTTCTGCTCCGGATTCAGCTTGTCCAGCCACATAGGCGGAGGCGGCGCTGCTGGAACGTAGGAAGCAGCCGGAACGAAAGGAATATCGTCGTTGAGCTCGAAGGGATCGGACACGTCTTAGACCTTGGGCCGAATGCCCAGAAGATGGCAAATGGCGTAAGTGAGATCGGCCCGGTTCAACGTATAGAAGTGAAAGTCCTTCACGCCTTCACGCGCCAGCGTGCGCACCTGCTCCGCGACGGCCGTCGCCGCCACAAGTTTCCGTGTCTCCGTGTCATCATCCAGGCCGGCGAAAAGGTCGAACATGCGCTGCGGCACTTTGCTGCCCATCTTGATGCAGGACTTGAGCGTGGCGGTGTTGGTCGCGACAATGATTCCCGGGATGAGCGGCACCTTCAGGTCCGCCGCCTGATCACGAAAGCGCAAGAAGACTTCGGGATCGAAGAATGATTGGGTGATCGCGCGATTGGCCCCGGCGCCAACCTTGCGCTTCAGGTTCTCGAGATCGTCCGCAGCACTTTGGGCCTCGGGGTGAACTTCCGGATAGGCCGCGACGCTAATCTCGAAGTCGGCGACCTTCTTCAAGCCCGCCACAAGGTCGGTGGCATACGCGTAGCCGCCAGGATGCGGCGTGTATTTGCTTTGGCCTTCGGGCGGATCGCCGCGCAGGGCGACGATGTGCCGGATGCCGGAGTCCCAGTACCGCCGCGCGACATCGTCGATCTCACCGCGCGTGGCGCCCACACACGTCAAATGGGCGGCGGCGAGAAGGCCTTTATCTTTTTGAATACGGGTGACGGTTTCGTGCGTGCGCTCGCGCGTAGACCCGCCCGCACCATAGGTCACGGAGACAAAGCGCGGCTTCAGCGGCGCCAGGCGCTCGATGGAGGCCCATAGCTGCTCGTGCATCTTTTCCGTCTTGGGCGGAAAAAACTCGAAGGAGACCTGAATCCCTGAAGGGACTTCTGGCTCACCTGAGTTTAATTTTGGCAGACTTGCCACGCTAAGTTCCTTCAAACGTTACTAGTTTATTACCCTGCGGTATGTTACCCACGCTTCGCGGGAGGGGGACCGCTAAGGCAATAGGAAATAGGCATATTTCTGGTTCTTTGTAAGGTAGTCCCCCCTTGAAAAAAATACCCAAAAAAATGCCCCGATTCTCAGCCTTCTCTCCTGCCCGCCTGCTGGCCTTGGGCTTCATGGCGCTTTCCCTATGCGCCTGCGCCACGAAACCACCCGCCAGCAACGCCGTGGCCCTGGAGGCCTATAAAGAGGCTAATGACCCCTTCGAGCCCACCAATCGCTTCCTGTTTAAAGTGGATGCGGGCCTGGACAAAGTCATTGTGCGCCCCATCATTAAGACATACCGCTTCGCCGTACCTGAGCAGGGTCGCCGGGGTGTGGATAACTTTGTCAACAACCTGAGAACGCCGGTCACGTTTATCAATGATGTGCTCCAAGGCGAAATCTCCCGCGCCGGCACAACCCTTGGCCGCTTTGTGGTCAATACAGGGGTCGGATTCTTCGGGTTCTTCGATGTCGGCGAAAAATGGGGCATGGAATACCACGGCGAGGATTTCGGCCAGACCATGGCGGTCTGGGGTGTCCCCGACGGACCCTATATCTATATCCCTCTCCTGGGCCCTTCCACCGTGCGTGACGGCCTCGGCTATGGCGTGGATGCTTTCGTGACCGACCCAATCGCCTGGTACACCCGCGGCAGCGGCAGCATGAAGTGGGTGCAATGGGCCGATTTTGGCTTGATGTACGTTGATGCCAAGGACTCCGCCATGGACCCCTTGGATGAGTTGAAGAAATCGTCGCTGGATTACTACGCGGCGCTGCGTTCGTCCTATCGCCAGTACCGCACAAAAGAAATCCTCAACGGTGCCCCCCCGCCAATGGAAGATTTTGATGACCCCAACTGACCAGATGCCAAGCGATCTCCTGAAAACCTCTTTCTCCCGCCGCGCTGTGATGCGCCTCATGACCATGCTCGGCGTGAGCGCAGCCCTGCCCGGCGCTTTGCTATCCCATGGCGCCTTCGCCCAGGATGGAAAAGGCGATGCGGCTGTCTTCGTGGGTAATTTCGCGCAGAGGGGCATCAACGACATCCTGGCCGCCACCATCCCCAATACCGAAAAGCAGAAGCGCTTCCGCGATATGTTCGTGGATTACTTCGATCTGCCGGGCATCGGCCGCTTCGTGCTGACACGTTACTTCCGCGCCGCCTCACCCGAGGAGCAGCAGAAGTTTACGCAGCTGTTCGAAGATGTAGTCGTCTATACGTGGTCGCGGCGCTTCTCGGAATACAATGGTCAGACATTGAAAGTCGTCAGCCAGCAGCCCGACGGCAACGACGGCATCATTGTGAAGTCCACCATCGTCGGCAGAACGGGTTCCAGCTTCAATGTCGATTGGCGCCTACGCAAACGGCCCGAAGGTTTCAAAGTTCTGGACGTAATTGTCGGCGGCGTCAGCATGGCCATCACCTATCGCCAGGACTATGGCACGGTCATCAGCCAGACCGGCAGTTTCGCCGGCCTTTTGGCCCAGATGGAAAAGCAGGTCGAAGACCTGAAGAAGCAGCAAGGCGCTTAAGGCTCTGCTATCTTCCCGCTTTCCGGCGGGAGAAGACCAATGACCAATATAAGCGTGCTTGGCACCGGCCTGATGGGAGCGCCCATGGCCGCATGCCTTCTTGCAAAGGGCCATGCCGTGACGGTGTGGAACCGCAGCCCAGAGAAGACGGCCCTGCTCGCAGCGGCCGGCGCCAAAGTGGCGGCAAGCCCGCGTGAGGCCGTGACCGCTGCCGAAGTGGTCATCACCATGCTGTCCGATGGACCGGCTGTTACAGATATTTTGTTCGCGCAAGGCATCGCGGAGGCCTTGAAGCCGGGCACCATTGTCATCGACATGAGTTCTATCCCCCCAGCGACAGCGCGGGATCATGCGACCCGCCTCGCGGCAAAGGGCATTCTGCATCTCGATGCGCCTGTTTCCGGTGGGACGAAAGGCGCAGCGGCGGGCACGCTCGCGATCATGGCGGGTGGCGCGCCGGAGACTTTCGAAAAAGCGAAACCGGTGCTGGAGGCCATGGGGCGGCCCATGCTCATCGGCCCCGCCGGAACGGGCCAAGTGGCCAAGCTGGCCAATCAGGCCATTGTCGGCATGACCATTGCGGCTGTTGCAGAAGCGTTACTTTTGGCCGCCGCCAATGGCGCGGACCCGGCAAAAGTACGCGAAGCCTTGGCCGGCGGTTTTGCTGACAGCGCAATCCTGAAACAACATGGCCAACGCATGCTCGAGCGCAGTTGGATACCGGGGGCGCCGGTAAAAATGCAGGTCAAGGATATGCGTACGATCATGGCCGCTGCGCGCGAAGCAGGACTCACCTTGCCGGTGGCAGAACGCGTCACGGCCCTCTACGAAGATCTGCTGTCCGCGGGCCATGGCGGCCTCGACCACAGTTCCGTTCTTCTCGAACTGGAACACTTCAATAAGGGCAAGCGCCTTGGCGACAAACCCGACCAGATGCCCTAAGATAATCGCCTAGCCTGGGGAGAAAAATATGAAGCTCAAGTCCGTTGTGACATCGCTCGCGTTGATGGCAACAGCATCAGTGGCCTCCGCCGCCGACCTGCCGACATATACGCCAGAAAATCAGATGAACCTGCCCGTCAATTATCGCGAATGGGTTTTCCTGACGGCGAGTGTCGATCTCAATTACGACGAGCCCATTCCCGGCGCGGCCCTCCTCGGCCGGCATTCCATGCTCGACAACGTCTTCGTCAATCCGGAGGCCTATCAGGCTTTCATGAAGACCGGCACATGGCCCGACAAGACGATCATGGTGAAAGAGAACCGTATGGCCGAAAGCGCCGGCTCCATCAGCAAGGCCGGCAAGTACCAGGGCGCCGTCATGAGCATGGAACTGCATGTGAAGGACGAAGCCAAGTTTCCCGGCAAGTGGGCCTTCTTCGTCTCGGACGGCAAGGCACCCGGCAAGATCATGCCGCAAACCGCCAGCTGCTTCACATGCCATGGGGATCACGGCGCCGTGGACACGACGTTCGTGCAGTTCTATCCGACGCTGATGGCCGTGGCCCAGGCGAAGGGCACGCTCAGCCCGGTCTATCTCAAAAATGAGCCGAAGAAATAGACGGCGTTAAATCGCTCCCTTCAGCGGGCGGGGCGGCAAGCCTATTTTTTTAGCTCGGTAGAGTTTAGGCAAAGAAACGCTCGGTGATCGGGACTAAGGTTTCTAAGCGATCCCTGACCAAATAATTTATTAAATATCCCACCGAATATAGTTGCCTTCGCTTCCGACAAAATATCTTCCAAGCGCGCAAAATTCGAAACTAGGTTGGACGGATATGCTGCGCGATATCCAGTTACAGCAACGTCCAATGTCTTGCCTAATGTAGAAATATCCAAACGATTTCGTTTAACTTCGTCGAAGTCTTTATAGCGATAGAGTTTTCGCTTTATTGCATCGAGTTGCTTGTCGGTGAATGCCAACTGGTATTCACCATCGCCAGATGGCTCTAGCGAAAGGCCGAGAAAATCAACGGCCTCATTTGGATCTCGAATCTGCGTCTTAGAATTCTCCGCATCGAGCGTGGGTATTTCAAACCGCTGAGATGAGAGCAAATTTCTGGCTAGCGAATCAATCTCCAAACATTCTTCTTTCGAATTGGCGAGGACGAGAAAGTCGTCCGCATATCGAACGAGTTTGTAGCCTTTTTTCAAAAGCTCCCGATCAAAGTCGCGTAAAATAAGGTTCGCAAAGAACGGCGACAGAGGCATGCCCTGTCGCACACCTTTGCCGCGACGGATTTGAGCGGCTTCGACCTTCCTTTCGACCTCCGGACGACTGGCGCTAATTTCGCAGGCCATCACACCTTTGATTAAATCGCGAAGACTTCGCGTAGGAACGGATTGATCCACTATGGCACCCAGATCATTCCTGGGAATACTGTCAAAAAATGAAGTGATGTCAGATTTGTAGGCGTAGGGAAATTTGCGCCGCAAAGCTATTGCGTAGTCCCGAGCGGCCTTAACTCCTTTCGGCTTGTTCTTCGTGCCCGCAAGAAAGCCAAAGCTACCGTCGTTATTTATTCTGAGCAGATCATGATACCGACGCAACCTTGACCCAATTGCGCGCTGAACTAAACGGTCCGCGACGGTCGGTACACATATAATTCTCTCTTTGCCGTTTGGTTTTGGAAAAGGCAGAGCGATGAGAGGGCTGAATTGATACCCTTCCAGCAGCGCCCGGCGGATGGTTTCGAGATTTACTGTAAGGTTCTTGGCAAAGTCTGTCGGTGAAACACCGTCCACACCTTTTGTGGTTTGGCGTTTTGCCTTTTTCCAAAACTCATCCCACTCGTGTCGGAGATTTGTTATGGATGCAAGTTGATGGAGAGCATTGCCCGTCACGTCAGCGCGCCACGCGCGCCTACCCAGTTTGTAAGAAGCGCCCTTGGGTAGGCGAAATTGGCAGGCACAGCGCTTGTTGCGTCTTCGACGACGCCGCAAATGTCGCTGTGTGCCTGGACGTGTCCGCCAGCCCGATACCCGGGGCCAGATGACGCGTCACCTGATTTGCCGAAAAGGCTTTAACTAACGTTTCGCGAGCATCCCATGGTCTGCGTAAAAAGGCCGCGACCGAGATGCATTAGTATGCCGATAAGTAGCTCAAAAAATCAAGTAATGGGGGTTCAGACAAGCTAACCCGCTACTAATAAACGCATTTTAGCTAACCAGCCGCTATTTACAGCCCGCTTATCAAACAATTGCACGACGATTTATCTGCTGATGGGCTTGTACTTGATGCGGTGGGGCTCGACGGCGTCGGCGCCCAGGCGGCGCTTCTTGTCGGCTTCATAGTCCTCGAAGTTGCCCTCGAACCATTCCACATGGCTGTCGCCCTCGAAGGCGAGGATGTGCGTGGCGATACGGTCCAGGAACCAGCGATCGTGGGAAATGACCACGGCGCAGCCGGCGAATTCCAGCAAGGCCACTTCCAAGGCGCGCAATGTGTCCACGTCCAAGTCGTTGGTGGGCTCGTCGAGCAGGATGACGTTGTTGTCGTTCTTGAGCATCTTGGCCAAGTGCACGCGGTTGCGCTCACCGCCGGAGAGCTGGCCGACGCGCTTCTGCTGATCCGCGCCCTTGAAGTTGAAGCGGCCCACATAAGCGCGGCTGTTGACGGCGAACTTACCCAACATGATCTCGTCGTTGCCGCCGGAGATCTCTTCCCACACCGTTGCGTCGGCTTTGAGCGTGTCGCGGCTCTGATCGACGTAGCCCAGCTTCACGGTATCGCCGACTTTCAGCGAACCTTTGTCGGCCTTGTCTTGGCCGATGATCATCTTGAATAGCGTCGTCTTGCCGGCGCCGTTGGGGCCGATGACACCGACGATGCCGCCGGGCGGAAGCTTGAAATTGAGGTTCTCGATGAGCAAGCGGTCACCGTAACCTTTTGTCAGATCCGTCGCTTCGATGACCGTACCGCCCAACCGCACGCTGGTGGGAATGACGATCTGCATGGCCTCGGGCGACTTCTCCTTGGCGCTGGCCACCAGCGCTTCGAAGGCGGCGACGCGCGCTTTGCTCTTGGTGCGCCGGGCGGCGGGCGTCTGCCTGATCCATTCCAGCTCGCGGTCGACGGAGCGGGTGCGCGATTCTTCCTCGCGCTCTTCCTGCAGCATGCGTTTCTGCTTCTGCTCCAGCCAGGAGGTGTAGTTGCCTTCGTAAGGAATGCCGCGGCCATGATCCAGCTCCAGAATCCAGCCGGTGACGTTGTCGAGGAAGTAGCGGTCGTGGGTAACGGCCACCACGGTGCCGGGGTACTCCTCCAGGAAGCGCTCCAGCCAGGCGACGGATTCCGCATCCAGATGGTTGGTAGGTTCGTCGAGCAGCAGCATGTCGGGGCGCGATAGGAGGAGACGGCAGAGCGCCACACGGCGGCGTTCACCGCCCGAGAGCTTGGTGACTTCGGAATCACCCGGCGGGCAGCGCAGTGCGTCCATGGCGATTTCGCAGGTACGCTGCAGGTCCCAGCCGTTCGCCGCGTCGATCTTCTCCTGAAGCTCCGCCTGTTCGGCGATGGTGGCATTCATCTCGTCGTCGGAGAGTTCCTCGGCGAATTTGGCGCTCACCACTTCAAAGCGGTCCAGCAGCGCCTTGGTCTCGGCCACGCCGTCCATGACGTTTTCGAGCACATTCTTTTTGGGATCGAGATGCGGTTCCTGGGCCAGATAGCCCACCTTCGCGCCTTCGGCCGCCCAGGCCTCGCCGTTAAATTCCGTATCAAGACCGGCCATGATCTTCAGCAAGGTCGATTTACCGGAACCGTTGGCGCCCAGCACGCCGATCTTCGCGCCGGGCAGGAAGGACAGATAGATATTCTTCAGGACCTCGCGGCCACCGGGATAGGTCTTGTTCAGACCCTTCATGACGTAGATGTATTGATAACTGGCCATAATCTCTTTGTATTCCTATGGTGATAGGACGGCCTAAAAAGACCGCCGAGATCCCTGAGGGCGCTGACCGGCTTTTACCCGATGGAGCGTCCAAGAACAATGGCTGGGCCCGCCCCTGCCTACCGGTTGAACTGCTTTTTGCGGCCACTTTTTGTGGCCTGTGGGAAGGACTTGAGCCAGAGTGGAAGGCGGGGGAGGATACGACGTCATGAATTCCCGCGACCCGCGCGCGCTGGCCTTGCTTTCTGTTGTGGTTCCCGTTTTCAACGAGGAAGCCTCGGTCGATCTTCTGATCCCCAGGCTTTTTGCCCTGTTTGAGCGCGAAGGCATCACCGGCGAGGTCATCTGCGTCGATGACGGCAGCCGCGACCGCAGCTGGGACCGGCTGGTGGCCTGGCAGGCCACCTACCCCAACCTGACCCTGGTGAGCCTGTCGCGCAACTTCGGCAAGGAGATCGCCATCGCCGCCGGCCTGGACATTGCCGACGGCAATGCCGTGGTACTCATGGACAGCGACCTGCAGCACCCGCCCGAAGTGATCCCTGAATTTCTCGCGCAATGGCATACCGGCCACGACATTGTTTATGGCGTGCGGCGCAACCGCGACCAGGACGGTGCCCTGCGCCGCGCTTTCAGCCGCGCCTTCTACCGGGTGTTCAATACGCTGTCGCACACGCCCATCACACCCGATGCCGGCGACTTCCGCCTCATGGACCGTAAAGTGGTGGAGGCCATTCGCCGCATGCGCGAGCGCGCCCGTTTCATGAAAGGCATTTATTCGTGGGTCGGCTTCAAGAGCCACGCCGTGGATTTCGATGTGGTCGAGCGCGTGCACGGCAAGAGTTCCTTCTCGCCCTCGCGGCTGTTCAACCTGGCTTTTGACGGCATCATCTCGTTCTCCACAGTGCCCCTGCGCTTCGCCATGTATGCGGGCGCTTCCATCGCGCTTCTGTCCATCGCGCTCGGCACCTATTACATGGTGCGCACCATGCTGTTCGGGATCGACGTGCCCGGCTTTGCCTCGATCATCGTCTCGACACTGGCGCTGTCGGGCTTCACCATGCTGCAGATGGGGCTCATGGGGCTCTATCTGGGGCGCATTTATGATGAAGTAAAAGCACGCCCCCTCTACCTCGTGCGCGAGATTGTCGGCCGCCCGGCGGCGATGCAGAAGCTCGAATCCGCCAGCCCTGCCCTCAGCCACCTCAAAGACCTGGTATGACCCTTCTGATGAGATGCGTATGAGCCAGGCCATCATTCTGTGCGCCGACGACTACGGCCATACCGCAGCCGTCAGCCGCGCCATCCTCGACCTCGCCGGCAAGGGCCGCATCTCGGCCTTGAGCTGCATGACGGCCTCGCCCTTCTGGCGCGAGCATGGCCGCTGGCTGAAGGATGCGGGCGTCAACGCCGATATCGGCCTGCACATTACCCTGGTGGACGAAGCGCCGCTGACGTCCATGCCGCATACGGCACCCAGTGGCCGCCTGCCGAATATCTCCACACTCATCCGCAAGAGTTATCTGCGCCAGCTTGATCTCGCGGAGATCGCTGGAGAAGTGCGCGCGCAACGCGAAGCTTTCGAAGATGTGATGGGCTTCTCGCCGCATCATCTCGATGGGCATTTGCATACGCACGTGCTGCCCGGTATCCGCGATGTGACGCTGCGCATGGCGCGCGAGATGCGTGAGACGCCGTGGATCCGCAATATCAACGACCGCCTGATCGCCGTGGCGGGCCGCGGTGTGGCGGCACCGAAGGCCGCTTTCCTGTCGGCCTTGGGAGGCGGACTCTGGCGCCAAGCGGGCGCGTTGCGCGAACGCATGAACCAAAGCTTTAGCGGCGTTTATGCCTTCACACCGCAGAACACGCATTACGGCTCTATGTTCGAGCACTTTGTGACACACGTTAGTAACCGTCACACAATCCTGTGCCATCCCGGCGGCGCGGACGATGACGCTGCCCATGCGCCTTTACGCGCCGGCGAATATGCCTTCCTGAACAGCAGCTCATTCGCCGATCTTCTCGCGCGGCGCGATCTAAAGCTTGGCCGCTTCGCGGATCTGGGCCCATGACGAGCCGGTCCTTACGCGCCGGAGCCATCGGGCTTTTTGTCGTTCTCGCGTTCATCATCTTCGCGACGTTCCAAGACTACGGCATGTCCTGGGACGAACAGTTGCAGAACACCTACGGCCAGCTGCTGCTGGCTTACTACAGCAGCGGCTTTCAAGATCGCGCGGCCTTTTCCTACATCAATCTCTTCCTTTACGGCGGGTTCTTCGATCTTGTCGCCGCCGTGGTGAATCTGGTGTCACCCTTCGGCGAATACGAGACGCGCCACCTGCTTGGCGGATTGATGTTCCTGGTGGGTCTCGCGGGAGGCTGGAAGCTGGCAAAGCTTCTTGCGGGCGAGCGCGCGGCACTGGTGGCGGTGGTTTGCCTTGCCACGACACCTCTGCTCTACGGTCACGCCTTCATCAATCCCAAGGACAGTCCGCTGGCGTGGTTGCTGGTGTGGACCAGCTACTTTGCGTGTCGTCTCTTGGAACAGCGCGACAAACCGTCGTGGAGCATGATCGCGGGATTTGGATTGAGTATGGGCTTGGCCATCGGCACGCGCGTTGTGGCCATCGTTTATCTCACCTATGCCGTGGCGGTGTGGAGTGTTGCGGCAGCGGCGCGCATTCTGGAAGGTGAGTCAATCTCAACCGTTATGCAGCGTCTGAAGTCCAAGGCCATTCCGATTGGCGTCGGACTGCTTGTAACGGTCATCACGACAATCATCGTCTGGCCCTGGGCAGCACAGGCCCCGTTCAATGTGGTCGAGGCGTTGAATGCATTCACGCACTTCGCCTTCTATCCAGATGTGCTGTGGAATGGTGCGCTGATCCCTGCCCATCAATTGCCGGTGACTTATCTGCCGGGGCTGCTGTTACTGCAACTGCCAGAATACATGCTGGCCGGTTTTGGAACCGCGATCGTTTTCGGAGCCCTTGCTTGGAAGGGCAATGTCGCCAGGGTGCTCAGCCAGATAAAGGCGCAGCAGTATCTTTTAGTCGCTCTTTCGATTGCGGCACCGATTGGCGGTTATCTTCTGCTGCACCCCACCGTCTATAACGGCCTGCGCCATTTTCTATTCGTCGTGCCGCCCTTGGTAATCGTCGCAGCTATCGGCCTGACGCGATTGATCGAAGCAACGTCCGCGCGGCACGCTGTGGCGGGAATAGGTTTAGGTGCAGCGCTGGCGTTGGCAATAGCGCGGCAAGCCTCATTGATGGCCGGACTGCATCCTTATGAATACGCGTCCTACAACAGCCTCATCGGCGGCATGGCGGGTGCCAAGGACCGCTTCGAGATGGACTATTGGGGCACGACGCTGAAGGAGTCAGGAAAAGCGCTGGGCGATTACATAGCCCATGATCCGAGCGCGGCATCGCTGCAAGGGCGCACAGCCAAGATCTTCGCCTGCGGCGACCCCAATCAGGTGCAGCAGGCATTGCCTCAGGGTACGGAGTTTACCGGAGACCTCGGTGAAGCGGATTTCTATCTCGGCATGCAAGGCGTGCACTGCTTCGAGAGCTTCTCCGGCCCCGTGCGCCGGGTGCGCGAGGTCACGCGTCTCGGTACGCCCTTGGGTTACGTCCTGGACCTGCGTCCGCAGACAAGTCCCTAGGGTTTGCCGATGCGCGGTGGGCCGCCCTTCACATTGCCGCCGAACGCCTTATCGAGCACGCGCGTGGAGTCCTCGGCCAGCTTGATGGCCTGGCTGATGAGGGTGAGGATTTCCATGTTGTTGTGCATGACATGCTTGGCTTCAGCGCGATGATCGTCGGCGATCTTCAGCGCGCGTGTCATCATATCCTTGCGGATCAGGCCAAGGATGTCTTCCAGCTTATAGCCGTCCGGCTTTTCGTCGGTCACGAGAAAGTGCGTCATGGGTTCCTCTCCATAGAATGATGACCCATTCCAACCCGTCGGAGGCATGGGGTCAAGAGCGCCTTAGCTGAACTCGCGCAGGGCCTCGATCAGACGGCCCACTTGCGTTGCCCAGCCCCAGTCTTGCATGAAAGCCGCCCCCGCCGCCCCGCGCCGGCGCGCATCTTCCCGGTCGGTGTAAGCCTTCTCCATGGCCGTCACCAGTTCATCGATGAAGGTTTCGCCCCATCCCTCCAGATTGGCGCGGCCCGTGACCGCGCCGATGGGGATTTGCATATCCAGGCTGTAGCAGTTATCGGGCCGGATCAGATCGAGATGTCCGGTATTGCGCGACAACGCCACGGGCACACCACACGCCATGCATTCCATAGCTACAAGATTGGTGCCGCCCTCACACCGGTTTGGGAAAACGGCGAGGTCCGCTTCCCATAGTAGCGGGGGCGTTTCGATATTGGTCAGCATACCCGGCTCGAAGAAAGAACCTTTCGGAAGCCCGTTGGCCGCCATCCATCCCGCGACATCGAGGAAGCCGTCTGCCTTGAGGGGCGGAGGGCCTGCCACATGGGGCGACATGCCGAGATTCTTGGCGACCTGAGGCCAGGGATTGTACCAGGCCGGCACCAGCAGGGAATCAGGATGCTTCTGATGAAACTGTTTGAAGGCCGCGACTACCAGATCCTGGCCCTTGCGGTATTCCAACTTGCCGCCGGAGAAGATGACGAACCGGTCGTCAAAACGGCCGGTCTTTTTGCCCGGCTTGAAAAGCGAGAGGTCCACACCCTGAAAACAGCTGCGGACATTGCCAATGCCGTGCTTGGCCAGAATCTCGGCATTCCACGACGAGCCGGCGATGATGAGGTCGAAGGTGCGCGCCGTGGACTCAACGATATCCGGCTTGATGGTCGCGGACTCAAAGAAGGGCACGCCGACGAAAGGCTTGCCGCGCAGACCGTGCAGGAAGTCGTGGAACTTCATCCCGTCGTTGAGGCCCACCAACAGCGGAAAGTTCAAGGTCTCGCCGCCGCGGCGCCCGACCTCGAACCATTTTTTAGACTGCTCCAGAGCGGGTTTCAGCACGGTCAGCTGCTGAGGTGTGAGTTTGATATCCTCATGGACCATGAACAGCGCAGGCTCGACCTGCTGCCGGGCGAACTCATAGGCAAGATTGGTGCCGTAGGTGCCCCAACCACTGGGCATGCCCACATCCCAGCCGATGCCTGCCTGCGAAAAGTTGCCCGCCATACCGTCCCTCGTTGTCACGAGAGTTTCAGATAGCATGGTCCGGCAGGTCTTGCGAGGGCATGAACCCGCCGCTATACCCGCCTATCTGCCGCCTTTTCCGGGACCTCATCATGAGCGCCGATCCCCCTGCCTTCTACGCCTGCCACGTCTTTGTGTGCACCAATCAGCGGCCCGAAAAACATCCGCGCGGCTCCTGCGCCCGGAGAGGATCGGTCGAACTGCGCGACTATATGAAAGACAAGGCCAAGGCCATGGGCCTTCAGAACGTGCGCATCAATGCCGCCGGCTGTTTGGACCGCTGCGAATTGGGCCCGGACATGGTGATCTATCCGGAGGGCGTGTGGTACCGCTACGACACCAAGGCGGATATCGACGAGATTCTGGAGACGCATGTACAGAACGGTGGGCGCGTGCAGCGCCTGATGCTGAAACCCGGCGACGATCCACCAAAAACAAAAGAGTAGTACCGTCGCTCAGAAATTCCAGCACCGCAAGTCTCGACATACACGTCAGGAACTTCTGATTGAAGGCGGCACTAGATTCAAATAGTTGCTGGTGCCCTTTGGTTTCCGAAATGCGTCGTTGCGGTGACTTCCGCCCTGAGTCACGCATTTCGGAAACCAGCCGTGCGTGCTCGCGCAACGCGCGAGCCCTGACACAATTGAGCCACAATGATGGCCGGAACAATACGCGGAACGTGAGAGTGTTCCTATGTTTCCGCTGATGCGCATGAAAATTTTTTCAGGCTGAGCTTCGCACTAAACGACAAGCGCCGCGTTATCGTGGCATGAACAATGATCGTGCAAATTCAAAATATTATGCGGCCGGAATTGCCATAGCGGTCGCTTTCGCCGGTACGCTTGCCGTTAAAGTTGCGGTGAACCTGCATGATGTGATGAAGGACGCACCTTCTGCGTCATCGTCACCGTCGACGCCAAAAGTGCCGCGCGTAACGGCGGAACGTCCGGTTGCGGACAACTTGCCCTCGCTCATCAATCAACACTTGCAGAACGAGGCCTTCCCGCAGCGTTCCTCACTGGCACAGCTTTACGAAGATTCTCATTTCGCGCCGCTGTGGGTGAGGTCGCCCGACCACCTCAAGGATCTGAAGCAAGCAGCCGAAGATGCCGCCGCTCAGGGTATCGACAGCGGAGTGTTGGTAGACCTTCTCGAGGGCACCGACAAAAAGTCCCTGGCAAACCAGAGCGGCGAGAGTATCGCCATGAAGGACATCGCTCTGAGCAAAGAAGCGCTGGTGCTGGCGCAAGCGCTGCGGCTCGGCGTGTTACAGACCAAACAAATGGGCGATAGCTGGCACATGACGGTCGATACCTTTGACCCCCTGCCCGACCTTGCGGCAGCCCTTAAAGGCAACAAGGTGAAAGCCTATTTTACGGACCTTCAACCGCCGGAAGAGCAATACAGGACTCTGATTAAAGCCTTGGCCGCTTACCAAGACCTTGCGGCAAAGGGCGGCTGGCCAACGCTAGACAGCGCGACTGAAATCAAACTTGGCAAGCCGGACGAGCGGAACGCCGCGCTGCGCCAGCGTCTGGTAGCCGAGGGCTATCTCAAAAACCCCGACGCCGATGACGCAACGTTGATGGATGCTGTGAAGGCTTTCCAAACGCGCAACGGGTTGGAACCTGATGGGCGCCTCGGCAAAGATACGGTCGCTGCTATGAACGTCAGCGCCGACGAGCGCGTGGGCCAGATTGCCGCCAACCTGGAGCGCTGGCGCCATACGCCACGTGACCGCGGTGATAAATATATCGCCGTCAATACCGCCGCCACGACGCTGGCCGTCATGAACAAAGGCGAGCCGGGATTGAAATTGAACGTAATCACCGGCGACCGGCATCATGGCACGCCGATCCTGAATGTCAGGATCACCGGGGTCACCTTGAACCCGCGCTGGGAAATCCCTTATTCCATCGCCACCAAGGAAATTCTTCCCAAGCTGCAGAAGAACCCGAACTACCTCGTCGACAATAATATGGTGATCGTCGATGGGCCGGCGGCGGGCACACAGGGTGAAGGCATCGATTGGGCGCAGTATTCGCGCAAGGGCTTCCCCATGCGCTTCCGTCAGAAAGCAGGCGACGATAATTCGCTGGGCCTCGTCAAATTCCAGATGCAAAACGAGTGGAACATCTACCTACACGATACGCCGGGCCGCAAAGCTTTTGCCAAGTTCGAGCGCCATCTCAGTCACGGATGCGTGCGCGTCGATCAACCAGCGACATTGGCAGAGAACGTTCTGACGGGAACGGGCGAATGGACCGAGGAGTCCATCAAGGCTCAAATTGACAAAGGCCGGACAGAGACCATCGCGCTGAAGACGCCGTTGCCGGTGTATATCTTCTATTGGACCGCCTTTGGCGAGAACGGCACCGTCGCTTTCCGCAACGACATTTACAAACGCGACCACGAAATTGCCGAAGCGCTTGGCATCGGAGCAGGTACGGAGAACAAGATGGCCGAAGAAAAGGCCACGCCCGCGCCGACGCCCC
The DNA here is from genome assembly GCA_947472795.1 of Fidelibacterota bacterium. Lineage (GTDB taxonomy): Bacteria > Pseudomonadota > Alphaproteobacteria > Rhodospirillales > Rhodospirillaceae > SHVO01. Next base: position 159,839 of record CANJBL010000004.1, read on the forward strand.
TAAAGCAGACCGCGCAAAATTGATCCGCAGAGGTTGCATGCCTAAATCGCGTGCCCTTTGAGAGAGAAGATGACAGAGATTTTCTGAACCGCGGGTGCGCGTTTTATTGATGCCTTCGTCCTCGGCTGCTACACAGACCGGGCATGGGGGACTTCACGTCGAATCAGAGACCGAGCTTGTCGCGCCGCGCCTTTATGGTGGGCGGCTCGGCGGCATTGGGCCTTGCGGCGTTTCCGGCTTTGGCCAGTATTCCGAATACGCCGCGCCGGCTCACGTTACTCAATCTGCATACGGGCGAGTCCGTGAAGTCCACCTATTGGTCCGATGGACAGTACGTGCCCGGCGCTCTGGGTGAGATCGCGCATGTCTTGCGCGACCACCGCAACAACAGTGTGCACCCCATCGATCCGCATCTCCTGGATTTACTCACGCATCTGCGCCGGTCGCTGGATGCGAACGCGCCTTTCCATGTGATCTCCGGTTATCGCTCGCCGGAGAGCAACGCCATGCTGGCAGCTGCCAGCGACGGCGTCGCACATAACAGTCTGCACATGCAGGGCATGGCCATTGATATCCGCGTGCCGGGCGTGCAGCTCAAGCATCTGCAAAAAGCGGCGCTATCTTTAGGCAGCGGCGGCGTGGGTTATTACGCACAATCCGATTTCGTGCATGTCGACGTGGGCCGTGTGCGCCGCTGGTAGCGGACGCCGTACCGTCGCTTTTCCCGCGAGTATAAAATCGAATTTATAGTTGGCATTAAAAGGGCTTAGAGCCCTTTCGTTGCGCCTTTGTAATCGAAAAACGGCCAAAAAATAGCGATTCGTGATCCGCTAACTCTTGCGGGCGAAAGAACGCGGTTACATCATAGCAGCGAAAGGGCCGTTGTCTTTCCGCAGGTCTCCTGTCACACCCCGCCTGCTGTCACAAGGGCTCCCCCTCAAACTTCCTCATCAGGTGATTTCATGCGTGTGCTCATTGTTGAAGACGATCCGATGCTCGGCTCCGCCCTCAATCGCGGTATCGGTCATGCCGGCTATATCTCGTCCCTCGCCACCAACGGCGAAATCGGCTTGAACATGGCGCGCGATGCCTCTTACGACGTCATGATCCTCGACATGAACCTGCCGAAAATGTCGGGCGCTGAAGTGCTGCGCACCTTGCGCGATGAGCCACAGACCCAAAGCCTGCCCGTGATCGTGCTGACGGCCATGGATGAGACGGCGCTCAAGGTGAAGACGCTGGACTCGGGCGCCGATGACTACATGACCAAGCCCTTTGACTTCGACGAGTTGCTCGCTCGTTTGCGCACGCTGACCCGGCGCAACCAAGGTCAGGCCAGCAGCGTGCTCCGCTGCGGCGAGATCGAATTGGACCCGGATGCGAAAGTTGTCCGCAAGAACGGCGAAGTGCAGATTTTGACGGCGAAGGAATTGAAAGTTCTAACGCTCTTGCTTGAGCGCAAGAACAAGATCGTCAGCAAGTCCCAGATCGAGACGCAGCTTTACGGCTACAACGACGAGATCGAGAGCAATACCGTGGAAGTCACGATCTACTCTTTGCGGAAAAAACTGGGCAAGGATTTCATCCAGACCGTGCGCGGCATCGGTTATCTGGTAAAATAATCGGCTGTATGAAGTAAACGACGGGAGCCGCCGCCTTGAAACGCTTTTCGCTGCGGCGGCGGCTTTTCCTTTTCTTCGCCACGCTGGCGATTGCAGCCGTCATCGGCGTCCAGATCATTGTCATCAAGGGCGCCGAGAAGGAAATCACCGAGGAATACGACGCCAAGCTCATCTCTGACGCCGAGATCCTGTGGAATACCATCCGCCAAGCCCAGGAAGACGGCGAGCCGCTCAGCCAGACTGAGATCGACCTTAATAAACTCGTCCAAGAACTGCCGCCCGCGGACCAGGACAAGATCCTGGACTATGCGGACACCCGCGCGTTCCGCGTCTGGCTGGACGACCGGCTGCTGAAGCGTTCCAAGAACGCACCGAGCGAACTTATTCCGCCCGCGGCCGCAGGCTTCAGCGATTTTATGGTCGATGGTCAGGCGTGGCGGATATATACGCTCGAAAGCCCGGACAACGACGTCATCTTCGAGGTGCGCGAGAACCTTTCGGGGCGTGACCGTCTGCGGCATGAAATCCTGCTGGGCGCTGCGGGGCCGTTGATCGGGCTCGTGCTTGTGATGTTGGCAATGCTGTTCCTCAGCATCGACGTCAGTCTCAACGAGATGACCATTGCGGTCGATACCATCGACAATCGGTCCGAGGATGATCTATACCCCATCGACACGCGTCACGTGCCGGGTGAACTGATCCCGGTGTTCGATGCCTTGAACGGACTCTTCGAGAAACTGCGGCGTACCATCGCGCTGGAACGCGAGTTTGTCGATAACGCCGCGCACGAACTGCGCACACCGCTCACAGTGTTGAAGTTGCAGGCGCAACTCGCGGCACGCGCCACCGATGAGCAACAGCGCGGGGAAGCTGTCGCGGCCCTGCAGATGGGTATCACCCGCGCCGCCACCTTGGTGGACCAGCTTCTGACCATGGCGCGCTCTGGCACGTCGGATGCGCCGTTGGAGGCCACGAATCTTTTCACCCTCGCGCAAATGTCGCTGGCCGTGAACAGTGCGCTTCCCGTCAGCAAAAACATCACACTCGCGCTTGAAGGCGACGAGACCGCCACGGCAGCCACCAACACCAAGCTCGCCACCATCCTTATCGGCGTGCTGCTGGACAACGCCTTCAAATACACATCTGCTGGTGGCCATGTGACCGTCAGCGTCATCAACGACAATGCCCCGATCTTGCTGATTGATGATTCCGGCCCCGGCATCCCCCATGACAAACGGGAAAAGGTGTTCGAGCGCTTTTTCCGGATCGCGGAGGCCAGCACCCCCGGCAGCGGGCTCGGCTTGGCCATAGCCCGCCAAATCGCTGAAAGGCTTGGGATTCAAATCTCCTTGAGCGAGCCACCCGGATGCCGGGGTTTAAGGGTCTCCCTCGCCTTTCCCGCCCCGATTCCTACGGAAGGATGATGTTTCTTCGGGTCTAGATGGCGTATGCTGGCGTTCATAAGGAACCGGCGCTGGCCGCCTGGGAGGACCTTATGAGTATCACTTCGCCTAACATGTTGTGGCTGCTTCTTATTTTGCCACTGACTGTCCTGGGCTATGTTCTGCTGATCCGCCGCCGCAATAAAGCGGCCGTCCGCTATGCCAGCCTGGATCTGATCAAAGGCGCTATCGGCAAGACCCAGAGCATCCGGCGTCACGTGCCGCCCGCCTTTTTCCTGGTGGCCATGGGGCTCGCCCTTTTCGCCGTCACTAGGCCAGCGGCCGTGATCACCCTGCCCTCCCAGCGCGAAACCATCATCCTGGTCATGGATGTCTCGGGCAGCATGCGGGCCAGCGACGTGGAGCCGCAGCGCATCACCGCCGCTCAGGCCGCCGCTCTCAGTTTCGTCAAGGACCAGCCCGAGGACGCGCGCATCGGCGTGGTGGCGTTCTCATCAAGCGCCATGACGATCCAACAGCCCACACTCAACCGCGAGGATGTCAGCTCGGCCATCCAGCGCCTTCAGCCGCAACGCTATACGGCGGTGGGCAGCGGTATCCTTGTGGCCTTGGAGGACATTTTTCAAAACCTCGACCTCGAGGGCGAAATGCCGCAGGGCGAGCGCGGACGAGCGCTCGGCGATACACCCGCACCGGCACCACAAGACTTCAAGCCGGTCGCCGCCGGCTCGTTCACGTCCGCTGTTGTCATCCTCATGACGGACGGACAATCGAACATGGGCGCCGATCCGATCAAAGCCGCCAAAGCCGCCGCCGACCGTGGCGTGCGCGTGTTCACCATCGGCTTCGGTTCGGAAAAAGGCGGCATCGTCGAGTTCGAAGGACGCCAGACGCACGTGGCCTTGGATGAAGAAACCTTAAAACGCGTGGCCGACATCACCCACGCCGCTTATTACCGCGCGGGCAGCCAGAAGGAACTGAGCGACGTCTATAAGACCCTGACCACCACGCTGGTCATGGAGAAACGGAAAACCGAACTCACGAGCTTGTTTGCAGGGGCCGCGGCCCTCTTCGTGGTTCTGGCCGGCGTGCTGTCGCTGCTGTGGGTCAACCGCTCCGTCTAACGGATTAGAGCGCGATCGCTTTTTGTTGAATCGTGATCGTGCTCTAGATTCTTGATTGGTCGCATTTTAGCGGGAAAAGCGGAATCCACTTTTCCCTAAAATGCTCTAACGCACGGTCACGGGCGCAATTGCCGGCCGCTTGCGCAACCAGAGCATATTGAGCGCCAGGCCGCCAATCACCAGCAACGCCGCATCGATTTTCCATCCGGGCAAAGGCTCGCCCCACCACAGGGTTGCCGTCGCCATGCCGACGATCGGAACCAGCAGCGCCAAAGGCGTGATGGTCGCCGCCGGATAGCGTGACAAAAGCCAAGCCCAGACACCGTAGCCGAAGACCGTATTGCCGAGGGCCTGCCACAGCACGCTTGCCCACGCGTAGGCGTCAGCATGCTGCGCACCGGCGGCAATGGCCGGCCAACCTTCAAAAGCAAAAGACAACGCCAGCAGCGGCGGCACGCTGAAGAGGCTCGCCCAGACGACGTAGGCCAGCATGTTGACCTTGCCGCTTTGCGCGGCGCTGCGCCGTGTGACCATATTGCCGACGGACCAATTAAAGGCGCCAAACAAACCCAGCAGCAGGCCAAGCGCGCTCGTGGAACTGTCGGTGTGCACGGCAATCACGCCGATGCCGACAACGGCGAGCAACAAGGCAAACACCTGAGACAGCTCGACCCGTTCATTTTCGAAGCGCATCGATAGGAGGATGGTGAAAAGCACCTGCATTTGCACGACCAGCGACGCAAGACCCGGCGAGATGTGACCGTTCATGGCGACGAAGAGCACGCCGAACTGACCTACGCCCACGAAGACGCCGTACGTGGCCAGATGGCTCCAGGGCACGTTGGGGCGTTTGAAGAAAAAGATCGCGGGGAAAACCGCAAAGGCAAACCGCAAAGCGGCCATCAGCAGCGGCGGAAATTGCGCGAGGCTCGCTTTGATGATGACGAAGTTCGTGCCCCAGATCACGACGACGACCAGAGCGAGAAGGATATGCTGCCAACGAAGAGCGGTCATGGGAGTGCACAAGTTGAAACAACGGCATGCGGATATACCTTTGCCAACCCTGCCTTCACCATGGCGATTGGCTCGCTACTCCTATGCAGGAACAGCGAGGCTAGTCTCTAAGCGGGTAAAATCCCAAGGTTAATCAATGCCTTATGGTCTGATTTCAAAAAGCGATCACCGATATCGAGACGATACCGGAGATTTGGCACCACCACCTTTTCCGCCAAGGCATAAGCGCGGCATTTCGCGTCCTGGGGTGTCGGTCCGCGTCCTGTGACGACCATGACCTGGCCAGTGACGCTGGCGGTGATCAGACGCCCCTCTTCCAATGCAAGCTCCGAATAGTGCATGTGGCTTTCATCTTCCTGCGAAAGCGTACCGCGGAACAGAATAGGCAGACCATTAGGCGACGGCGGATCGGTCGCGTCGTAGGGAAACGGCGGCACGGTCAGAACAACACCGACGCCATAGCCGGGATGCGTTTGGAACGTGGTGTTATCGCGCTTTACGATGCGGGCGAAGAGTGCGTCCCATCCTTCGGCTTGCAGTGCCCCCAGGATCGCCGAGCCCGGGTAGCCAAAACGCGCAGTGAACTCCAAAGGCCAGATACCCTCAGAGTTGGCGATGCAGTTGATGTTGATATAGCCACAGTAACCACCACGCGCGAGTAATGGCGCAACGCGCGCCAACGTCGCGGCGAACAGCACGTCGCTGCCTTCGTAGGAGACCAACGTGCCCATTTCGCCCGTAAGCTCGCCCATGTCGCCGGCGAAGAAGCGCTTGTGCTCCCAATCAATGCACGCCGGCTCAAGGAATTCCTCGCCGTTGAAGTAGGCGCCGACGCCCACCTCCACGCCTGATAGGTGCTGCATGAGGATAAAATCCGGCGCGATCTTCTCGCGCCAGCGGCGTTCCTGCATTTGCAATATGGCAATGACATCCTCGCCACCATCCATCTGGCCCACGTAACTTTCCATGGCGTAGGCGAGATTGCCGTTGGGTTTGTAGACGTAACGGCCTGGATTGCGTTGAATAAAGGCGATGCCACCGGCGAAATCGTGGAAGGTATGGATGGGAGCCGTGCGCATGCCGGCCTCGGTCATTATCTGCTGACCGAAAGCACGCTCCATTTCCAAGCGATCACCAAATGCACTGCCGCCAATGACATTGTAGCCTTCGGCGCGCAAAGCATCCTGGATGTGACCCGACTGAGCGCTTTCAAACAGGATGATGCCGTCGCGCCCTGCCGCACGCACCCATGGCAACTCCGCTTTCCAATCCGTCACCCGATGCACAAGCCCGCGCAGTACGTCTTTGCTGGCATCGAAGGCGATGTGAACCTTCACCTCGTGGCCGTCCGCCAAGAGGCGCATATACACGCTGCCAAGAGATGCGTAGTCGCCGATACCCAGAAACCGCACGATGACTCCGTCAGAAATTCACAGTGACAGCGACCACGGCGATGCGCTCGGCACCTTGGTAGGACGGCGTATCAAGTTCTTCGCCAAAGACATCCGGGTCGATCTCTTCATAGGAGAACGGCCGTCCAGACTCCTGAAGGATCTTCTCGGCTTTCTCGCGGAAGACGTCGCGGCCGGCAATGATCGCGCTGCCGGTATAAAGGATCATCTGTCCGTGTGGCGTGAGGCGCGCAAGACCTTCCTGCAGGATACGCAAAGAGAGGTCGTGCCCCAGAGCCCCTCCACCGTCGCGATAAACCCGCGCACGCGCGTCAACCAGATACGGAGGGTTGCTGATGATAAGATCGAAATCACCATGCACGCCGCGCAGCACGTCGCTGTAAACACAGGTCGCGTTTGGGCAAACATTGATGCCAGCGTTAACGCGTGCGAAATCCAACGCCGTCGCGTTGACATCGGCCAGCAAAACTTCAGCGTCCGGATATCGACGGGAAAGGAAAATTCCGCCCGCGCCGGAGCCTGCACCAATGTCGATGACGCGCCGAGGGGGCACGGTCGCAAGTTTGTCCCTTAGGAACCGCAGGAAGCGATAGGTATCAGGCCCGAAGAACACGCTGTCTTTCCCGAGGCTTGGATACGCCGAATGGACGAACAGAAAATCTTCCCAAGTCGAAAAGCGCACGCCGCTTTGGAAAAATCCACCGCCTTGGCTAAGCGCTCCAGCCGCGGTGAGAAGTGCGAAAGCTTCATCATCCAGATCTTCCCCGCGGAAGGCGCGGCTCCAGCCGAAAATATCGCGCAAGGTGGGCGCCGTTCCCCCAAATCTGGCGATGACGCGCCGATGGGTTTCCGGCGTGGGTGTAATGAAAGCGTAGCTCCTGGCCCTCAGCCATTGGCCGAGTTCGGCCAGAGGCGCCGCGGTCAGGGATTCACTATTTTGCAGTGGTGCTGTGACAGTCACTCATCTTAAACGTGAGCCCAGGACAGTTGTTCCCATCCCGAAACATTTGCTTTGCCTGTCCGTTAAGGTCCCACACCCCAGGACCGTATTCTTTCATGACACATGTGACGCGCGAGCGCCGGAGAGCCTTGCCTTTCGAGGGCACCGTCGACGACATCCATAAAACTCTGGCCCGCTTCAACCAAGAGCGTTTCCGCCCGGCCCTTCCCGGCACACTCCTGTTTGAGCCCGGCCAGAACCTTGCCTTAGAGCAGATGGAAGTGGGTTTTGTCGAAAACATGCGCAACGACGTGCAGGCCTATCTTGCCGACATGCCGCAAGACGCACCCAGTTTCATGACCTGGTTCGAATCTCTCAAGGCGTGGGCGCCGGGCCAGAACGATCGGCTTTTCCCCTGGCTTGCAACGCAGGCGTCTTTTGACCAGATGAAATGGTTCTTGCAGCAGGAAGTCGCTGGTGAAGCGGGCTTTGAAGATTTAGTCGCGCTCACGCAGGTCAAGATGCCGACGCGTGTGAAGCTGGAAATGGCGCGCAACTACTGGGACGAGATGGGACGCGGCCACGAAAAAGGCATGCATGGGCCGATGCTGCGGCGCTTGGCGCGTCACTTCGGAATCAAGGCAGATATTTCCGCAACGGTTCCGGAATCCCTCGCCCTCGGAAACTTGATGAGTGCGCTCGACGCGCACCGCCAATACGCCTATCACTCCGTCGGAGCTCTCGGCGCCATCGAACTCACGGCGCCAGGCCGGGCCCAGGACGTTCGCCTGGGGCTTGAGCGCCTGAAGGTTCCGCACAAGGTGAGCCACTATTTCACCCTGCATGCCGTGCTGGATGTTAAACATGCCGCCGCTTGGAACAGTGAAGTCATCCTGCCCCTCGTCCTGCAAGACTTCAGATGCGCGCGCTATATCGCCGAAGGCGCATTGATGCGCCTGCTCTGCGGCCAACGCTGCTTTGATGTCTATCGGGAGCGCTTCGCAATCTGACCTTAAGACATGAGTTGTGCGTCAAGGGTGATATTCGCCTTCAAGAGTTTAGAGACCGGGCAGCCTACCTTGGCTTTATTGGCAAGTTCCGTGAATCCCGCCTGATCGGTGCCAGGCACTTTGGCGCGGAGTGTGAGATGAACGGCGGTGATGGAAAAGCCGCCATCGATCTGTTCCAGGGTTACATCCGCCGTTGTATTCATGCTGTCGGCTGTGAGGTTTGCCTCGCCCAGGATTTTCGAGAGCGCCATGGTGAAACAGCCGGCATGTGCGGCCCCAATCAGTTCTTCAGGATTGGTCCCCGGCTTGCCCTCGAAGCGCGCGGCGAAGCCATAGGGATAGTCCTTCAAGGCACCGCTCTGCGTTGAGATGGCTCCCTTGCCATCCTTCAATCCACCCTGCCAAACCGCCGATCCCGACTTTTTCATGGAATGTCTCCTAATGAATTTGTGACCTTATCGTACTCTCGCGAAAGCCCCGGACAAGCTGTTAATTCAATGCTTTTGACGGCGGAACAAAGCTCTCGGCGCACCGTTTTTCATTGAGGTATTTCACACACATTTCCAAGGAGAACGGACATGGCCAACCGCTTGCCGCCTATCCCTCCGGCCAATCGCGATCACAAAGCACCGCAAAAACATGTGCATCCCGATGCGGACGCAAATGAAGACGATAAAGTGACAGGCCACGACAAGCGCCTGCGCAACGCCGACGAGCAAGGCGACACAGCCAACATGAAGCAAAACTTCATCCATCGGGGGCGTACCCAGAAGAGGTGAGTTCTGCTCGACTGTCTGATTATCGGGGGCGGACCCGCAGGGTTGACCGCAGCTGTGTATCTCGCGCGCTTTCGGCGCAAGGTGCTGGTCATTGACGCCGGTGAAAGCCGCCTTAAGTCCATTGCGCTAACAAAGAATGTGGTCGGTTTCCCCGAGGGGGTATCCGGCCAGGACCTTTGGGAACGCCTGCACCGCCATGCGCAACATTTCGGTGGGCTGATAGAAGCCGGTGTGGTCCGCCATCTTGAGCGCACCGTCGGTGGTTTCATTGCGCATACCGATACTGAAACGTACCGCGCCACGACGGTCCTTCTCGCCACGGGCGTGGTCGATGCGGACCCAGCCGTGCCGGGTTTGCCCAATGCCATGAAGAACGGTGTCATCAGGCCCTGCCCCATCTGCGACGGCTTCGAGGCCATCGACGCGGCGGTAGGTGTCATTGGTGCGGGCGCCAGAGCGCTGCATGAGTGTCGCTTCCTCAGGCTCTATACCCGCGACGTCGCGGTTTTCACGAATGGAGCTGCCCACAACCTGACGGAAGACGAGGCCCGCGAGGTGGATGCGCTTGGGCTCAGAGTCAAACGAGACAGAATCAAGTTGGGCGCGGTGCTGCCCGATGGAAAGAAGCAACTTACCTTGGACACCGGCGAAACCTTTGCCTGCGACATGCTCTACTCGGCGCTGGCCTCAATCCCCAATTCCCAGCTCCTGCACGGTATGGATACAACGCTCGACCTCGACTCCTGCGTCGTCACCGCGGCTCATCAAGAGACCGCCATTGCAGGGACTGCTTGCTGCCGGCGATGTGGTGCAGGGCTTGGATCAGATCAATGTGGCCTCAGGCCACGCGGCCATTGCCGCCACACGTATCCACAACTTGTTACGCGAACGGCAATAAAAAAACGGCCACCCCATCCGGGGTGGCCGTTTGTAAAAGGCTTACGCGAATCTAGTTAAACAGACCGACGGTGTGCCAGTAGAAGCCGGCGCCGAAGGCACCGTATGAGTTTTTGGGATCGGCTTCAGCTCCGCCCGTAAGCTTCATGCGATCAATATTGTCGGCGTTACCATAAACGACAGTGTGGCGATTGTTGCCCTCGATATCACCGGGCTTCTTGTCGTCGACAAAAGTGTAGAGTGGGCTACCGCGATAGGACCACTGCTTGGAACCGTCCGCGCGCGTGTCAACTTCCCAGAAACCTGAGGAGACCGCATTGGCAGGAGCGACCAACGGCTTCCAACTCTTCAGGCAGTCATCTACGCAACCGACCGTGCCCACAGCCTTGGCTTCATTGTAAGAGTAGCGATAGCCGCCCCGGCTTTCCCGCCCGCCGTACTGCAGCTTCTGACGCGATTCCGTATAAAGCGTGAGGCCCTTCGCGGTGGTCATGATCGGACCGCGCAGGGCGAGCACATCGATATTCACGCCTGCGGGCTGAAAATGCCGGGTGGCCAAAGCCACGCTGGCGTCTTTCTGCTCCACCGTGCCGTTGATGTCGCCGGCAGAGTAATCGCCGTTATAGGTGTAAAGACGCTGGCCTTTGTACGCCCACTGCTGGGTGCTGTCTTCGCGGGTCAGGATCGTGAAGTCACCCATGGCCTGCGCGGCCCCCGGCGCATAGACCGGCATCCACATGGTTGGATTCTTTGGCTGGCCCTTGATTACGTACATGACCATGCCGGTGCCTGGCACCGAAAAACCATACCCATTGGCGACCGCGAGCGTGGTGAGTTCGATGCCAGCCGGCGTCGGCGTGGACTTCTCGGGCAGGAACGCAGCCCGCTTCCAACCCTCTTTGGGCGAATAGGCCTTGCTGCCAAAGTCCAGAGCTTCTTTCGCCGCGCCCTTCACCACGTCCTTGCCTGAGGGCGGGTCGCCCGCCGGATCGGTGCCGGAATAGGTGTAAAGCGGCTGACCCTGATAGGCCCACTGCTTCGCGCCATCCGCGCGGGTGACAAAGCTCCAGGCACCAAAGGCCGCAGCTCCCTTGGCAGCGATGAACGGCGGGAATTCCTTGGCGCAATCATCGGCACACTTGGCAGTGTTCGCCGCATCCGCGTTGGAGGTATAGAGCGGCTTGCCGTCGGCGGTACCGAGCCGCCGCCAGACGAGCTTCTGTTGGTTGTCGGTCACGTCGACCAACGTAATGCCAGCCGGCGTAGAGATCGGCACGCTGTCGTCGGCTGCAGACACTGTGCCCGCAGCCAGACCAAGAGCCAGAACCGAAGCCGCCGAGAGAGCAGAATGACGCATGTTCATGAGTTTCTCCTTACGCCAAAACTTCAGAGATGGGGGTAGAGACTTTGTTGGAGGCCGTGCCCCAATCGCCCAGCGCCACACCCATGGACTGCATGACGGTGTAGCTGACGCGCGTGGCGGCATCGCCGGGCTTCGGAATATGCATACCGGTCTTCAAGCGGCCGTTGGCGCTTCCCAGCGTAATGATCGGGTAGTTGCGTACCGAGTGCAGGCGCGGCGCCCCGTGGTCGGTGAAAGCGAACACAACCATGCGATCAAGCAGGGTCTTGTCGCCTTCCTGGATGCTGTCCATGGCTTTGGCGAAGTCGTGCAGCGCCTGCATGTACAGGGACTGGAACCAGGCGCATTTGACCTGATACCCCAGCGTCGCATCCACCGGTTCCTCGTGCGTATAGGTGTGATGGTTGGTGGAATCGCCCTGGCGCAAGAGGCCGGACATTCCAGCCGTGATGGCAGAGCTCACCACGCGTGTCTGGCCGCAGGCCAGCGCATGGGCAAAGAGCCCGGCAAAGAGGTTATGGCGCTCCATGGCATCGGTGGCCATGGTCAGCACTTGTTTCTTCTCCTCTTCCAGTTCACCCGGCTTGCTGCACGCCGGAAGCGGTTCGGGCTTCTGCAGCTGCACATCGAGCTTGGTCTCCAGCGCGCGCAGCGACGTGAAGTAGTTGTCGAGCTTCTGGCGGTCGGCAGCGCCTAGGTCGCGCATCAGCTCCTCGCGGCGCTCCTTCACGGCAGAGAGTGCGGAACGGCGCACCATGACGCCGGTGTCGGGAGCGAACTCGGCGGCGTTGGGATCGCGGAACTCAGGCCCGAAAATGCGCGCATATAGCGCATGCGGCGAAATCTCGGCCGGCTGGCGGCCGTTGTCGCTGCGCGCACTCCAGCAGGCTTTCGGATCGCCGTCGCAAGCCACTTCCAGTGAGCGGAAGCGCGTGCCATTGCCGATGACGTTGCCGACGACCGTATCGATGCTGTTGGAGTAATCGCCCGTGCCCACGACCTTGCCCGTCATGATGCCTTGCACGCCTGTGAAGTGCGTGCCGTTGCTCTGGCCGTCCAGGAACACTTCGCCGCCCGAGAAGAGGTTCATCTTCTTCTGGAAGGGCTTCAACGGTTCGAGTTGGACCGGCAGCTGGTAGTCGGCGCCGGCGGTCTTCGGCACCCAATTCCCTTCGCCGAGGCCAAGGCCCCAGAACCAGGTCGCAAAGCGCGGCGGGATCGGTGCGCCCGTGGCGGCGAAAGCATCGCCGTTCTCGTCGAGCATGCAGTCCAGGATCGGCAGGCCAACGGTGACAGCGCTTCCGGCCAGCATGCCTTTCAGCACACGGCGGCGGTTCAACTTGTCCAAAGCTCTCATGGCGCTTCTCCCCTACTTCTGTGCGGCGGCAACTTGGCGCGCCGGCACGGTGTAAACAACATCACTCAACGCAATCCGGCGCATCAGTTCCAGCACATTGTACTTGCTGTCCTTGAAGGCGGCTTCGATCTTGGGCCAATCGGCATCCTGGGACGCCGGCAGGCGTCCGGCAGCAAACCCGAAAGCGCGCTTCGCCACGCACGACACCACTGCCGGGTCGTCGTGCAGAACTTTCGCGAGACCAATGGGTCCCTCGAACTTCACGCCGGAGAGTTCACCGGTCGTGTCGATAACGACGCCGTTCTCCTTGGTGCGGAAGCCGCCGGCAGAATCGAAGTTCTCCAGCGCCAATCCAATCGGATCGGTGATCTTGTGGCAGCCGGCGCACATGGCTTCCGAACGGTGCGCCGTCAGGCGGTCGCGCGTTGTCTTGTATTGCGGATTAGACGTGTCCTGCACGAACTTGAAGTCCACGTTGCCCGGCGGCGGCGGCACCTTCTGGCACAGAATGTTCTCGCGCAAAGCTTTGCCGCGAGCCGTGGGCGAGGAGCGCCCCGCCGGCGAGTACAGCGCCACGAAGCTCGCCTGGGCCAAGAGGCCGGCGCGCGGGTCGCCTTCCTTATATGTGTAGGGCTGCCAGTGCATGGGCTGGCCGTTATCGGTCTTTTCCGGCAAAGGTACGTTGTAAAGAGCGGCCAGTGAACGCGTCAGATACGTATGCGGTGTGGTGAACAGATCGCGGTAGTCGCCGCGCCGGACCATGACGTGATCCACGATGGTCTTCAGCGTCTGTTCTTGGGAATCCTCTTTCACGGTGATGGTGTAGCGCGGAAAGAAAGTCGGGTCCTTGGCCAGGACTTCAAACTCCGAGAAGCCCAGCATGTCCGAGAAGAAGGCGCGCAAGCCCCCTTCCATGCGCGAGCTGGAGATCATGCGGTCCACTTGGCGCTGCAGGCCTTCCTGGGTGTGGATGGAGCCGTTCTCGGCCGCCTTCAGAAGCGCATCGTCTGGTACCGAGTTCCACAGGAAGAAGCTCAAGACCGAAGCCTTGGAGTAGCCGTCCAGGCGGCGCTGGCCGCTAGCATCGGTTTCCGTGCGCTTGTAGCGGAACAGGAAGTCCGGAGAGATCAGCATCTCGGCAAGACTTGTGGACAGGCCGGCGTAGAAGTCATGCAGCTTGGCAGCGGACTCTGCAGCCACGCGCACCTGCGTGCCCAGTTCGTTTTCGTTCAAGCTCCGCCGATACAATAGACGGCCGATAAGGCTGATGAATTGCTTGGCGCAGGCGTCGTCAGCCGCATTGGCGGCCTGTGGCTTGCAATGCACGAAGGTGTCGCGGTGACGCGCGTCGATCACTTGAGCCGCGACCCCACGCGCCATGTCGTCATAACGTTCGATGCCAGTGTCGCTGATGCTCACCGAACGCGCGCCGATGGCCAGCAAGCCATCCGTGCGGATCTCAGGCTCGAAGCGGCCCTGAATGCTGATCGTGGGCCCAAAGACATCGGCGATGATCTGCTTGTATTGCCCGGGGCTGAGGCGCAGCGACAGCGGCAAGTCGCCGGCAGCATCATCGGCGGCGGAAGCACCAGCCGAGAGAGCGAACAAACTCGCGCCAACCGCAAGGCCACGCCACAAGGAAAAAGTCATCTCGTCACTCCCAAAAACATGCACGCGCTAATTGGCAACTTTAATACCCGTGTTTGCCGCAACAGTGCTTTCTTCTCCACCGCCGGGAACGGCCACGATCTTGCCGCTGTCATCGGCCAGGAACGCCGGGATCGCTTCCATGCGGTAGGTGCCAGAAATCAGACGGTTTTGACCCGTCTTTGGATCCGGATCGGCGTCCGCCATCTTCTTCAGCGCGTGATACATGCCAATGGAGTCAGCGCCATTGGCGGGGCGCGAGGTGTACATGTAGGCGAAGTCCTGCCATTTCAGATAACCGCCCCAGTAGCCCACGATCTTCTCCGGCGTCACCTGCATGCGCATGTGCGCATTTTTCAGGGCGATGTCGAAGTAGAAAGGATGCTCGGCTTCAAGGTAGAGATCCTTCGGCGTGATAGTAAGCATGCCGTTTTTAATCTCGGCCTGGAATTCGTTGTGCGAACGCTTGCTAGATTCCATGATGTAGGTGGCGTTGCTGAGCACGTTGCCGGTGGCGTCGCGCTGCAGATGCTGGGTCAGACGATCAAGAATGACCGTCACTTTTCCGTCCTTGGAAAGATCGTCGCCCACGAGGCGCAAGGACCAACCTGGTGCTGAATCGATCATCAGGTTCCAGGAAAGTTCTTCCGGATAAGGTTTTCCCGGCGGAACCGCGCGGAAGGAATCCAAACAACCCACCGCGCGCCACAGTTGGTTGTCGATCATCTGATGCGTGTCCGGGTCTTCAAACTTCTGGGCGGTCTTGCTGCTGAGGTCAAAGCCGTAAGCGAACTTGCCTGTAACCATCTCGATCTGCGGGTCTTCGGTGGCTTCCGGATAATTGAAGATCGGCACCGGCCGGTCGTTCAGCTTGGCATTGACGTTGATGCGCTTGGTGAACTCCGGCGTCAGCTGGGCGCCTGAGTCTTGCACAATCTGCAGCGCTTCTTCCTTGGTGTAGCCGATGCCCATCAACTGACGCACGTTCAGGTTTACCTGTCCGCCGTTCTTGTCCAAAGGACAGTTGGCCTTGAAATCCACGACGTTGGTCGCCGTCGCGAACCAACTGACGATGTACCCGCGCGTTTCAGCGTGCGATGGAGATGCGGACAAGCCGGCACCAACCCCCGCTAAAACACAGACCAGATGACGCAGACGTTGTGACTTCAGGGCCATGGCAAACCTCCTCTTCATCCGTACGCCGGATGTGCTGGCTGTCGTGAAGAAAGATCCTCGCAATATTTCTGTGGGCCATGCGCGAGATCATCGGCGAAATCATGCGCCGCACGCAGGCACAGAAAACCAAAACTAGATCTCATTTCGCGCCTCTCCCCCCCCGGAATGCAGATATAACCTGCAGTTGAGTACAGCGAAAATAACAAGCCAATAACGTGAATAAGCTCTTGGCGATAAGGCCAATATTAGCTTAAGGCCCGATGGCTGGATAGGTTTGTGGTGGTGACAAAACCGGCGATTTTTGGTCACTTTCTGGTGACTTTTGAGATGCCATTGCGGTGAATGGCCCGCCTGTATGTTAATCTGCGGACTGTTGCACTCAGGTTGAGCCTCATAGGGCTGACCTTGGGGAGGACTGAGGACGCATGAAGGACCTGCACCAACTGAAGATCTTCTTGAAGGTCGCAGAAGTCGGTTCAGTGGGAAAAGCCTCTGCGCAGCTCAGGATCGCGCAGCCTGCCTTGAGCCGGCAGATTCGATTGCTCGAGGAAGAGGCTGGAACACCCCTCTTCACGCGTCAGTGGCGCGGTATGAAACTCACTGCCGCCGGCGCTGAACTGCGCCGCAGCATCTCGGGCGCCGTGCGCGAGCTCGATCAAGCCCTTTCCAATATCCGCTCCCTGTCCGAAACACCCAGCGGCCATGTCCGCTTTGGGCTGGTCTCGACGCTGAACAACGGCATCGCGGGGCGTATCGCCGCGCGCGTCGCGGCAGAATTCCCCGAAATCAGTTTGACGCTGACCGACGGGTTTTCGCTGCACCTCATCGAATGGCTACACCGCGGCGATTTGGACTTCGCCATTGTCTGCGGATCGGCCATGGACCTGCATATGACCGCGGACGAGTTGCTGGTGGACGAGTTGGTGCTCGTGGGCTCGCTGCAAAGCGACCTCGACCCCAGCCGCCCCGTGAGTGTGAAGGATCTTGCCGACATGCCGCTGGTTCTGCCCGGCAATCCCAACGGGATGCGCCGCATTGTCGAAAGTGCCGCCTCGAAAATGCGCACGAAGCTCAATGTGCGCTTCGAGGGCAATTCACTGAACATGCTGATCGAACTCGCCGCCGCCGGCATCGGTTATGCGGTTGTTCCTCTGTCTTCCATCCTGGCGGAGCAGGGGCGCAAGACCGTGAAGTTCGCACCCATCGTGCGACCGAAACTGACCAAGCAACTCGTGCTTGCGCGCACATCGGAAGCGGAGCTTTCACCCGCCGCCGCCATGGTGCATCTGTTGGTGCGCGAGGAGATCGCCTCGGCCGTGCGCAACGGGTTACTGCAAGGTGCTCATTTGCTGTTCGACGAACGCAAGACCGCCTAATACGCTTCCAGACGCTTCAGCTCCGCACATAAAAAAACCGACCGCCTTGCGGCGGCCGGTCTTATTTACGCCAACAGGCGTGCTTAGTTGAACAGGCCGGCCAAGTGCCAGTACAAGCCCGATCCGGTGCTGTACTTGCCGTTCAGGACGTCGCCGCCGCTGACGGAAAGGTCAACTTTACCTTCCGCATCACCGAACATGATGATGTGGCGGTTGTTGCCTTCGATATCGCCGGGCTTCTTGTCGTCGACATAAGTGTAGAGCGGGCTACCTTTATAAGCCCACTGCTTGGTACCGTCGCCACGATCAGCCACTTCCCAGAACCCTTGGGGTTGCGCGTTGGCGGGGGCCAACAGCGGCTTCCAGGTTTTGGTGCAATCATCCACGCAGCCGCGAGTACCCACGGCCTTGGCGGAGCTGTAATTGAAGCGGTAGCCGTCACGCGTTTCGCGGCCACCGTACTGCAGCTGCTGACGCGACTGGGTGTAAAGCGAGAGGCCGTCCTTGGTCACCAACAGCGGACCACGGCCGGGATACACGTTGACCTCAACCGCAGCCGGCATGAAGTTCTTGAAGACCACCGCGACCTGCGCATCTTTTTCGGCCAATTTGCCGTTGATGTCGCTGGGCGAATAATCGCCGGTGAAGGTGTACAGACGCTGGCTCTTGTAAGCCCACTGCTTGGTGCCGTCTTCGCGGGCCAGAATCGTGAAGTCACCCATCGGCACGGCCATGGACGGTGCGTACATCGGGTTCCACTGCGTCGGATTCTTCGGCGGGGTCTTCATCACATAAGCAACGCGCTTGGTGGTTGAATCCACCAAAGCGTAGCCGCTGGCGGTGGCGAGGCTTTCCAGATCGATGCCGGAGGGCGTCGGGAACGTCGCGTTCGGTGTATAAGCCGCACGTTTCCAGCCTTGTTTCGGCGAGAACACCTTGCTGCCGGGATCCATGTTGGCCGGATCTTCAGCACCCGTGGTGGACAAGCCGCCGTTGTTGTTCGGCTCACCCACCGGGTCCTTACCCGTGAAAGAGTAAAGCGGCAGGCCCTGATAGGCCCACTGCTTCACGCCGTCGGTGCGCGTCACGATGGACCAATCACCGAATGCTTGCACGCCGGACGGAGCCACATACGCCACAAATTCCTTCGTGCAGTCGGCGTAGCACGTCGGTTTACCGCCAGCTTCCGCGTCCGCGTTGAAGGTGTAGAGCGGCTTACCGTTGATGTCGCCCAGGCGACGCCACATGTACTGATTGGCGGCGTTGCCGATGGTCTTCACGACGTCGACCAGGGTAACCCCGGCCGGTGTCGTGAACGGCGTCGCGGCAACTTTCTCGGCCGCAAAAGCCCCAGTTCCCAGCATACCAACGCAGAAGCCAAGAACAGCCGGGCTGGCAATCCGTCCAAGTTTATTCATTCGCATATCGCAATCCTTCACAAACGACGTTCGTTTCTCAATCGCTTAGACGAGCTCGCTTTAAACCAAGACGTCCGAAAGCGGCGAAGAGACGTGGTTGGAATTGACGCCCCAGCTGTTGAGGGGAACGCCCATGGCCTGCATGGCGGTGAAGCCCACGCGCGTGGCGGCACCACCCGGATCGGCCACGTGCAGGCCGGTCTTCATGCGGCCGTTGGCGCTGCCGAGCAGCACGAACGGATAGTTGCGCACCGAGTGCAGGCGCGGTGCGCCGTGGTCGGTGTAGGCGTACAGGATCGAGCGGTCGAGCAAGGTCTTGTCGCCTTCCTGGATGCCGTCCATGGCCATCGCGAAGTCGTACAGGCCCTTCATGTACAGCATCTGGAACCAGGCGGCCTTCGGCTGGTAACCCAGCACCGGGTCGATCGGCTCTTCGTGCGTGTAGGTGTGGTGGTTGCTGGGCTCGCCTTCCTTGCGCAGACCCGACATGCCCTGCGTGATGGAGAGGTTCGCGACACGCGTCTGGCCGCAAGCCAGGGCGTGAGCGATCAGCTGGGCAAACAGGTTGTGGCGGGCCATGGCGTCCACGGCCAGCGTCGAGACTTCCTTCTCCTCGTCCGGAGCTTTCGGCTTGGAGCAGGCCGGCAGCGGCTCGGGCTTCTGGAGCTGGATATCCAATTTTTGCTCAAGCGAGCGCAGCGCGGTGAAGTAGTTGTCGAGCTTCGCCTTGTCGGCGGCGCCCAGGTTCTGCATCAGATCCTTGCGTTCTTCCGACACCGCGGAGAGCGCGGAGCGGCGCACCATCACGGCCGGATCCGGCACGAACTCGGCGGCATTTGGGTCCTTGAACTCAGGGCCAAAGATGCGCGTGTAGAGCGCCAGCGGGGAAACTTCCGCCGACAGCTTGCCGCTGTCCATGCGCGCGCTCCAGCAGGCCTTCGGGTCGCCGTCGCACGACACTTCGAGCGAGCGGAAGCGCGTGCCCTTGCCGATGACGTCGCCAATCAGAGTATCGACAGAACCGAAGTATTCAGCCGCCGAGGCGACCTTGCCCGTCATATGGCCCTGCACGCCCGTGAAGTGCGTGTTATTGGCCTGGCCGTCCAGGAACACCTGGCCGCCCGAGAACAGATTCAGCTTGTGCTGGATCGGCTTCAAAGATTGCAGCTGCGGCGGCAATTCGTACTTGGCGCCCGTTTCCTTGGGCACCCAGTTCTGCTCGCCGAGGCCCAAGCCCCAGAACCAGGTCACGAAGCGGGTCGGCAATTCCTTGCCGGTGGCGGCGAAAGCGGTGCCGCTTTCATTGAGGAGGCAATCCAGGATCGGCAGGCCGACCGTGACGGCCGCGCCGCCCATCATGCCCTTCAGTACACGTCTGCGATGCATTGTCGTCATGTTAATTCTCCCTAGATCCTGATGCCTTACTTCGCGGCAACTGTTTGGGTTGGCACAGCGTAGAACATATCACTCAACGCGATCTGACGGAGCAGCGTCACAAAGTTGTAGTTGCTGTCCTTGAAGCCGCGTTCAATCTGCTTCCAATCGTCAGAATTGGTGGTGGGCGAACGGCCGGCCCCGAAGGCGAAGGCGCGCTTGGCAACGCAAGCAACCGTCGCGGGATCGTCGTGGATCGCCTTGGACAGGCCAATCGGGCCGTCGAACTTCACACCCGAGAGATCACCCGTGGTGTCGATCTGCACGCCGTTCTCTGTCGTGCGGAAGCCGCCCGAAGAGTCGAAGTTCTCAAGCGCGAGACCAATGGGGTCGGTGATCTTGTGACAGCCCGCGCACATCGCTTCCGAGCGGTGGGCGGTCAGGCGGTCACGGGTGGTCTTGTAGACCGGGTTGGTGGTGTCCTGCACGAACTTGAAGTCCACGTTGCCCGGAGGCGGCGGCACCATCTGGCAGAGGATAGCTTCGCGCAAAGCCTTGCCGCGGCCCGTGGGCGACGTGCGGCCCGCCGGGGAGTGCAACGCCACGAAGCTGGCCTGGGCCAGGATGCCCGCACGCGGATCATTCTCTCCGTACGTATACGGCTGCCAGTGCATGGGCTGGCCGTTGTCTGTCGTTTCTACCAGCGGCACATCGTACAGCGCCGCCAGCGAGCGGGTCAGGAACGTGTTGCGCGTGGTGAACAGGTCGCGGTAGTCGCCCTGACGCTTGACCACGTGATCGACGATGGTGCGCAGGGTCTGTTCCTGGGACTCATCCTTCACTTTGAGCGTATAGCGCGGGAAGAAGGCCGGGTCCTTGGACATGACTTCAAAGTCGCTGAAGGTCAGCATGTCGGAGAAGAAGGCGCGCACGCCCGCTTCCAGACGCGGGCTGGAGACCATACGGTCCACCTGACGCTGCAAACCAGCTTTGTTCTGCAGTTCACCCTTCACGGCGGCTTCGATCAGTTTGTCGTCGGGACCAGCGTTCCAGAGCAAGAAGCTCAGCTGATGCGCCTTGGTGAGTGAGTCCATACGCTTCTGGCCGGCATGTGCCGGATCGGCTTCCACGACCTTGTAGCGGAACAGGAAGTTCGGCGAGACCAGCATGGTGGACAGGCTCGTCGAAAGGCCGGCGTAGAAGTCATGCACCTTGTCGGCCGAATCGCCCGCCACTTTGATCTGGTTTTGGATCTCGTCTTCCTTCAAGGGCCGACGATAAAGCAGACGGCCGGTTTCGGTGATGAACTTGCGCGCGCAAGCTTCATCCGCAGCCTTGGCATTAGCCGGCTTGCACGAGATCAGCGTGGCGCGGTGACGTTCATCGACCACTTGCAGGGCGATACCACGGGCCAGGTCGTCGTAACGCTCGAGACCTGAGTCGCTGACGTTGGCGGTGCGCGCGCCGACGGCCATCAAACCTTCGTCGCGGGTTTCCGGTTCAAAGCGGCCGGTGATCGCGATGGAAGAGCCAAAGATGTCGGTGATCGATTGGCGATACTGGCTCGGGCTGATGCGCAGTGAGGTCGGTTGCTCGGTTGCAGCCGGCTTGGCTTCGTCAGCAGCGAACACCTGATAGCCCGCCGCAATGCCGGCGAGGCTGATGCCCACAGCCAGAGCACGCTTCAGTGTAACGCGGTTCAGAGTCTTCATGATCTTCGTGGTCCTTACCTAAAATACATTCTCATCCACGCGGGGCGATTACTTCGCCGCGACGGTGGAGGGCTGTTTGTCGCGCACCGGCGTGGCAACGATCTTGCCGTCCAGTGACGCGAGGTACGCCGGCATGCCTTCCATGCGGAAGGTCGCCGAGATTTCGCGGTTCTGGCCCGTCTTCGGATCCGGATCAGCGTCGGCCATCTTCTTCAGAGAGTGATAAAGGCCGATGTAGTCGGCGCCATTGGCCGGGCGCGAGGTGTACATGTAGGCGAACTTCTGCCAATCGGTGTAACCACCCCAATAACCGGTCAGGCGGCCATCGGCTTCATTGCGCAGACGCATGTGCGCATTGCGCAAACCGATGTCGAGATAGAACGGATGTTCAGCGAGCATGAACAGGTTGCTGCCTTCATCGATGGTCATCCAACCGTCTTCGATCTTGCCCTTGAAAACGTTGTGCGAACGCGGGCTCGGATCGACGACGTAGGTGGCGTACCACATCACCTTGCCGTTGGCGTCGCGCTCGACGTGCTGCAGCAGGCGATCCAGCGTGATGGTGACGGGGCCGTCCTTATCGAGGTTGTCGCCCGAGACCATGATCGACCAGCCCGGAGCTGAATCGACGAGCGTGGCCCAGGAAAGTTCTTCCGGATACGGCTGTTCCGGCGGGGTGGCGCGGAAGGATTCCGTGCAGCCGACAGCGCGCCAGAGCTGGTTGTCGATTTTATCATGCGAGTCCGGATCTTCGAACTTGTTGGATGCATTCTTGCCGCCGAGGTTAAAACCGAAAGCGTAGCGGCCGCTCACCGTCTCGATGTTCGGATCGGCAACAGCTTCCGGATAGTTGGCGACGTTGGCCGGTTTGCCGTTGACGCGGGCGCGGGTGTTAATGCGCTTGTTGATGTCGTCGCCGAGGTTCACGACCGACTTATCGACGATTGATTTCGCTTCAGCTTCCGAATAACCGATTTCCATCAGGTTACGGTACTTCAGCTTCAGACCGCCGCCGTTCTTGTCCTGCGGGCAATTGGCGTGGAAGTCGTTATAGGTCGCAGTCGAGAACCAGCCGATCACATAGCCGCGCGTTTCGGCCATGGAAGGCGCAGAAGAAAGGCACAGCGGCACCGCAACGAGGGCAGTCCGAGTCAGAAGTTTCGCGAGGTTCATGTCTTTCTCCCTACATGCGCCAACTGCACCAGCTGGCCGTTATTTGTGTATCAACAAAAAAACTTCAATTCGCAAATTCGTGAGCCGCCTCTGCGCTACCGCGCGGACAGGCCGCCCCCCGCTTCGCTGTCTCTCCCACCCGCCTCACTTTCGTCTCAGGCAGGACGCGCTCCAAGCACGCCATTTGGCGTTTAGAGAGCCATATAACCACACTAATGGTATAGCAATGGAGCGCGGCTAAGCAAGGCGATTTGACAACCAATACAGGCATAAATCCTAGGATTTCCGCCAAAAAACCCCTATTTGGCTTCACATCCCCGTGACGGCTTTTGCCCGGATTTCTATCCCATTCGAAGGTGTTTTTCCTGCGCGCTTATCTGTCGCCGCAGGCATGGCGGTAAGCGTACCCGCTTAGGTGACTTCCCTCCCTTTCCTCTCCTACACTGATGCGGACTTGGCTTCGCAACGCAAAGAAGGGAACTCCATGGACAGCAACCGCCGCGATTTCATGAAATGGGGCGGCTTAACGGCCGCGGCCGTCTCCACAGGAACGGGACTAACCGTTGCGGGGGCGCCGCCCGCCGAGGCGGCCACGGCGCCGGCCAATCGTCCGCGCGGGATGGCCAAGGGGCTGACGCTTCTGCAGACCTTGCGCGACGGAC
This sequence comes from Fidelibacterota bacterium, assembly GCA_947472795.1. Classification (GTDB taxonomy): domain Bacteria; phylum Pseudomonadota; class Alphaproteobacteria; order Rhodospirillales; family Rhodospirillaceae; genus SHVO01. Next base: position 183,298 of record CANJBL010000004.1, read on the forward strand.
GCCCGCGCCTGGCACTCAAGACCGCCAAGGGCATTGTCGATGTGGCGGACGCCGCCAAATTGCTGAATATGCCCGGGCCATCGACCCTGGATGATCTTTTGCAAAATGAAGACGGCCCGCAACTCAATGCCCTCGCCAGTGCGCTCGACAAGGCCGGCAATGCCGCGGCCCTCTATACGCCGGAAAACGGCGTGGCCTATGCACCTCTGGTGACACGCCCGGGCAAGATCCTCTGCGTCGGCCTGAATTACAAAGCGCATATCGCCGAAATCAAAGACAACCTGCCCAAGCAGCCGGTCCTGTTCAACAAATACAACAGCGCGCTTCATCCGCATGGCGCGCCCCTGAAACTGCCGACGGCGGTCGCCACCAAATTCGACTATGAAGCCGAATTGGTCATTCTCATGGGCAAGCATGCGCGCGATGTGAGCGAAGCCGACGCACTGTCCTACGTGGCCGGTTACGCCACGGGCAACGACTTCACCGCCCGCGATCTCCAGCTCGAAACCGGCGGTCAGTGGATGGTGGGCAAAGCGCTTGATGGCTTCGCGCCGATTGGCCCTTATTTCGTTACCGCCGACCAAGTGAACCCGGACGCGCTCGATATCGAGTGCCGCGTCAACGGCGAGACCCGTCAATCCTCCAATACAGCCAATATGATTTTCAGTTGCCGGCAGATGATCAGCTACATCTCCCACCGCATCACGCTGGAGCCAGGCGACATCATCTACACCGGCACACCAGAAGGCGTCATCCAAGGCATGCCGAAGGAAAAACAGAAGTGGCTGGTGCCGGGCGATAAAATCGCCTGCAGCCTTAAAGGCCTTGGCGAGTTGACCTTCTCGCTCACCTAATCGTCGCAGTCCAAAAAAGAACAGCTCCGGTCCTTTTCGGGACCGGAGCTGTTTTAAGTTAGAGCCGCCGCCCTCAGAACCAGGCGGCGGTTTTACGGCAATACTTACATCTTGAAACGGACACCGGCGCGGAAGCGTCGGCCAATCGTGTCGTACATCGCGTTGGTCATCAGGCCATAGGTCGCACCCGCGAACTGGTTCGGAGCCGGCGGCGGCTGCTTGTCCATGAGGTTGTCGACAACAAAGAACGCTTCGGCGTTGTTGGAGCCATCCTGATAGAAGCGATAGGTGAACGACAGGTTCTGCAAGAAGTACGGCGGCAGATAGTTGTTGTCGACCGTATTGAAGCCAGAGACCGTCGGGCACCCGCTGGTGCACTGGTACGAGGTGGAGTTCTGGCGGCCCCGGCTGATGAAGCGGCCGGTCCACAGAACGCGGAACTTATCCAGGCTGTAGGTTACGGACGTGTTCACCCCCCAGCGTGGGCTTGCGCCGATGCCAGCAGAGTCGAGGACTTGCGTCGGCCCTGCGATGCCGCTGTCGTTGATGCGGCTTAGCACGTTCGTCGCCACCACGCGGACGTTCAAGTTGCCATCCAACGGAGCGTAGAGATCAGACAGCGCCGTCTGATAGCTGGCTTCGTAGTCCACACCCTGGCCCAGCAGTTTGGCCTGGTTCTGCGGACCGGTGGTGATGCTGTAGATCGTACCAAGGCCGTTGTCGCCGGGACCCGCCGGGAAGCGGGCGACGAGGCCACAGTAATACGCGACACCAGCGAAGCACTGCGCCAGCGTATAGTTGACGCCCGGCGACGAGATCGCGGCCTTGATGTTGATGCGGTAGTAGTCGATCGACATGCTGAAGCCGGAGAACCAGCTCGGCTGATACACTACGCCGATCCCGGTGGTGTCGCCCTTTTCAGGCTGCAGGCCCGTATTCCCTTGCGTGATCGAATAGTACGGGTAGCTCAGGTTACCCTTGAACGGATCGGGGATGGTGTTGTGGTTTACCACCGGAGCCGAGAACAGATCCTGCAGGTTCGGCGCACGGATGTCGCGCGACTGTGTCACACGGATACGCACGTCGTCGACTGGCGTATAGGTGGCACCAATCTTCCAGGTCTGAACGGAGCCGGCGACGCTGTAGTGGGTAAAGCGGAAGGCAGCATTCAAATCGAGTGCCTTTGCCCAAGTTTCATTCTTGGCCAGCGGCACGACCGTTTCCACCGCGCCTTCAACCACGCTCTGCGAGGCGTTGAAGCCGGTCAGCTGGGTCGAGAACCAGCCGATGTTGGGCGAGACAGCGTCGTTGATGCCCTTGATGGTGTCCTTGCGGTATTCGCCGCTGAGCGCGACCGAGACCGGACCCGCCCAGGAGGAGAACGGCTCGCCGGTGATCGAAGCGCCGGCAACGTTCTGCGCGAGGGTCTGCGATTCTCGCGGACCGCCCGCACCCTCACCGCCCATGATGTATGTGAAAGCTGCGCTAGTATTCACGCCCGTGCCGAAGATGTTGTACGGCACGCAGCCAGGATTACCACCGGTAAGATTGGAGCGACAGACGATGGATCCGTTCGGCGCGCGCACGGCATCGTTGGCGGCCATGAACTTCGCCACTTCCACCTGATAGGGTACCCAGAAGCTCTCCTTCGAGATGCCACGCTGCAGGTATGCATTCCAACTCCAACTCGTCTCAAAGGCATTGGCCTTGCCTTTGGCGCCGAAGGCATAGGTATCGGCCAAGCGCTCGTTGATCATGCCGAAGCCGTGGGGGTCTTCGCGGATGGTCATACTGTAGGGGATGTTGGTGATATTAAGCGCAGTGGCACGCGCCGCGACCGAGGCCGGCATGAACGGGTTGTCTGGGTGAACCGTCAGGTTGCCCGTCAGGTAATAAACAAAACAGCAACGCGCATTGCTCTGCACGTCGGCATTGTTGAACTGAGCGAACACCTGGATATCGTCGGTGATGTCATAACGCAGGTCGGCGAACAGGTGCGTCATGTTGCTCTTGATCATGATGCTCTGAGCGCCCTGCTGCGAGGAGAGCTTCCAGTCGCCACCAATCTGGTACTGACCTGTTGTGCCCTGACCGTAATCCCACTGGAACGGTGTGCCGCCCGCACCGAAAGCGATGCCCTTCAGCGGGCCGCCATAGATAATGCCGCCCGGATAACCGCCGGCGAGACCCACGTGGTTGGACAAGATGAACTGCGGCAGGCCATTGGTGGCGGTACGCGCCGGGTTCTGAATGTAATACCAGCCCTGCTGGTTCCAGTCGCGCTGATCCCCGTCGATGGCGTCCTGATGAGAATTATCGCCGGAGATAATGAAGTGGCCGCGGTCGTTGGCGAAGTTCGTGCCATAAGCGAGCGAGACCTTATAATTGCGACCATCGCCCTTGTCTGTCACGCCGCCTTGCACGGTACCCTTGATGCCGGTGAAGGTGGTGTCGAGAACGAAGTTGACGACGCCGATGAGCGCGTCCGAGCCGTACACGGCGGATGCACCGCCGGTCACCACATCAACGCGGCTGACGAGACTGTCGGGCAACAGGTTGATGTCTACGGTGCCGTCCGCCAGAGCGGGCGGGAAGCGACGGCCGTCGAACAACACCAAGGTGCGGTTGGCGCCAAGGTTACGCAGGTTGATGTTATTGCCGCCCGATGTACCGCCGTTGCCTGTGCCAGAGCTCGACATCGTCGTACTACCTTGGAAGACGGGCATTTCGTTCAGCGCTTCGGCGATGTTCGCCTTCGCGGTGTCTTGCAGCTGTTCGATGCCGACGACAGTCACAGGCGTCGGAGCTTCGTAGCCGTTACGCACGATGCGCGAACCGGTGACGATCACTTCTTCAACGCCGCCTTGGGCTTCTTGAGGCTCCGCGGCTTGCGCGATGCTCGGCATGGCGCTGAGCAGCGCGACCATACTGGCAGCTGTTACGAAGCGGCCGCGAATTGTTGACACGTAGGTATGGATAATAGGCTGTGACATGAAGTCCCCCCCTTTTACAGTGAAAAAGCCTCTCCTCCGTCTTTTGACGAACGGCCATGGCCGGACGCCCGAAAACAGAACGAGATGTCAGATCATCGGCATTCAAATGAAATAAAGATCATCAAAAGTGGTGCAATATGATTCTAACTGACGTCAAAGTCGCGAGGAAAACACATAAGAAAGGGCCAACCGAGTTAAAATGTTCTTGTATGTATCATTATGGCCACAAGGGGGAGTGTGGGCCCAAGCCTCACACAATTTATTATTTACTATCAATGTGTTATGGTATTAGTCCTGAATCCGGAGCTGTGCACAGGTCAAAACGTTTCCGATCTACCGGCATCGCGGCTTCGACGTCACCAGCCAGCACACTCAATACGAGCACCAAGCTGGGCAACAATGTCCGGATCATAAGATATTCCTCGCCATCAACCGGAAAACGGCTGACGGCCTGACCCGGTTCCCAAAAAAAGTTCAGCTCCGGACCCCTCTTCTGAGGTCCGGAGCTGTTTTGGAACAGCGCTTGTGAAGCAGCGCGCTTACATCTTGAAGCGGATGCCGGCGCGGAACGTGCGTCCGACAGTGTCATAGAGCGCCGCGCTCGCAATGACGCCGTAAGTCGTGCCGCCGAAGCCCGGCGACAGGGGCGGAGCTTTGTCGAACACGTTATCCACCGTGAAGTAGGCGTCGGCGTTGTTTTTGCCGTCCTGATAGAAGCGGTAGTTCAGGGTCACGTTCGCCAGCCAGTAAGCCGGGCGGGTATTGTAGTCCACCGTCGTGAAGCCGGCGACGGGCACGCACCCTGACTGACACTCGATGAGCGTGTTCGAGACCTTGGTCGAGCTGATGTACCTCTGCGTCCACGAGACGCGGAAGTTATTCAAGCTATACGTAAAGGCCGCGTTCACCGACCAGTTCGGCACGTTGCCGTAGCCCGCGCCATCCAAAATCTGGGTGGTGCCGGGAATGCCGGTATCGGTGATCAGGTTTAGGGTGTTGGTGGCCACCATACGCACGCCGACATTGCCGTCCCATGACGAGACCAGGTTAGCCAGGTCGGTGTTGTAGCTGGCTTCGAAGTCGATGCCCTTGGCTACCTGCTTGGCGGCGTTTTGCGGACGCGAAATGATCGAGTCCAACGTGCCGTCGGGCAAACGAATCACGTCTTTGCAGTACGAGGTATCGCCAGCGAAGCACTTCTGCAACACATCGACGAAGGCCACAACGTTGATCGCACCCTTGATGTTGATACGGTAGTAGTCGATGGAGGTGCTGAAGCCCGAGAACCAGCTTGGCTGATAAACGACGCCAAGACCGGTGGTGTCAGCCTTTTCCGGCACCAGGTTTGGGTTACCTTGCGCGATATTATAGTACGGCGCGCCCACGTTCCCCCGGAATGGGTCGGGGATCGTGGCGTGGTTCGTCTGTGGCGTCGAGTACAGGTCGGTCAGCGTAGGCGCGCGGATGTCGCGCGATTGCGTCAAGCGGAGACGCAGGTCATCGATCGGCGTATAGGTCAGACCGGCCTTCCACGTCACAACAGAACCCGAAGCCTTGTAGTTGGTGAAGCGCACCGCCGCACTCAGGTCCAGCGCCTTGGCCCAACTTTCACCCTTGGCTAACGGCACTAGGGTTTCAACGGCGCCTTCGACCACGCTGTTGCTCGCCGGGAAGGTCGTCAGCTGCGTCGAGTACCAGCCACGCACCGGTGACAAGGGATCACCGCTGCCTTTGACGGCGTCTTTGCGGTATTCGCCGCTGATGGCGAGGGAGACCGGACCAGCCCAGCTTGAGAACGGCTCGCCCGTGATGCTCGCACCTGCCACGTTCTGGCTGATGGTCTGGCTGGAGCGCGGACCGCCGGCCCCGTCTCCGCCGCCGTTGATGTACTGGAAGGCGGCCTGTGACACCACACCAGTACCAAACAAGTTATACGGTACGCAGCCATTGTTCGGGGCGGTGAGCGTGGAACGGCAGACAATGGAGCCGTTCGGCGCACGCACCGCATCGGTGGCTTCGGTGAAGCGATCATTGTTGGACTGGAAAGGAACCGAGAAAGCCAGCTTGGCGATACCACGCTGAACGTAAGCATCCCACTTCCAGCCGGTTTCAAAGGCATTGAGTTTACCCTTGGCGCCAACGGTGTAGACATTATTCAGGCGATCGATGACCGTGCCGAAGCCGCGGTCGTCGTAATGCAGAATTTCACCAAAGGGCAACTGCGTGAGACCCAAAGCCGTCGCGCGGGCCGCCACGGAGGCCGGCATGAAGGGGTTCTCGGTCTTCACCGTCAGGTTGCCGAGATAATACACATAGCAGCAGCGGGAGTGCGAACCCACGTGGCTGTTGCTGAACTCGGCGTAGATCTGGAAATCGTCGGTGATGTCGTAGTTCGCATGGGTGAACATGCGCACCATGTTCGTCGCCACCATGATGTTGGTGGCACCAGCCTGCGTCGAATCTTTCCAGTCACCGCCCTGCTGATAGCTGGCATTGGAGAAGTTGCCGTAGTTGTACTGGAACGGCGCGCCGCCGGGGCCGAAGGCAATGCCCTTCAGCGGACCGGCCGAGATGATGCCGCCAGCATAACCGTTCGCGTGGGCGACCTGGTTGCGGAAGATGTACTGCGGGTTTCCATTGGTGGCGGTATAAGCCGGATTCAGGATGCCGTAGAAACCGCCCGTGTTCCAATCGCGGGCATGACCATCAATGGGTGCTTGATAGGCATAGTCGCCTTCAATCAGGACGTGACCTTTATCACCAGCGAATGTCGTACCGGCCGCGAGCTGGAGCTTGAAGTTTCGCCCATCGCCCTTATCGGTGACGCCGCCCTGCACGAGGCCTTTAACGCCGGTGAAGGCTGTATCAAGAATGAAGTTCACGACGCCGGCCACGGCGTCCGAGCCATACACGGCCGAAGCGCCGCCGGTCACAACGTCGACGCGGCTGATGAGGGCGTCAGGCAGCAGGTTTACGTCCACGGAGCCGTCGACGAACTCGGGCGGAACACGGCGGCCATCGAACAGGATCAGCGCGCGGTTGGGGCCGAGGTTACGAAGGTTCAGGTTGTTGCCGCCGGACTTGCCCGAGTTCTGCGCGCCGGAGGTGCTAGGCGTCGTGCTACCTTGGAACACCGGCATAGCATTCAACACGTCGGCGATGTTCGGTTTGGCTTGGTCTTGAATTTGTTCGACACCGACCACCGTGACGGGCGTCGGGGCCTCGTAGCCGTTACGGACGATGCGCGAACCGGTGATGATGATTTCTTCCAGCGGCTCTTGCGCGGTTTGCGCATCCGCGGCATAGGCGCCGCTCGACAGCGCCGGCATAGCGGCAAGCACCGCGATGATGCTGACAGCGGTGGTGAGATTGCGGCGGCCAAAGGACGCACGGGTACCCAAGCGATGATGAGACATGTATTCCCCCCTTTTAGTAGATGTGCAAATCGATGCTTCTAAAGCGGTCCTTGCCGGACCTCTCCACGCTTCAGAAATTATGTAACACTTTAGCGAAATTCGTTACTTTTTCATCATTTTTAAATTAGATGTAATAACTATTAGACCATGTGTTGCAGATCGGACGCACCCCTCCTCCGCTGAAAGCGCCCGCAGCTATTGCACTTGCTCAGCATGAGTTCAGCGCTTTTGCAGCGCACCAAAAGGGGGCAAAACCCAGAAAAAGAAAACCCGCTCCGGCCCAACCGTAGCGGGCAAAATGGAGCGGGTCGAAGCGTAGCGTTGTGGCGCGCTTATTTCTTCATTTCGACGAAGACGACGCGGTAGGCGTGACCAATATGACTGTCTGACACCACCGACTCTCGCGGATGATAGACGGCACTGCCGGGTGGCAACTTCGAGGGTTTTTGCTTTTCCTTCGGAATGGATTCGCCGACCACGCCGTTCCAGGTGATGGTGTAATCGCTCTCATCGATATAGACGAGCAACTGGTTGTAGCGGCGCTTCAGCTTGCCCGCACGATCGAAGTTCGCTGGAAACGACACGAGATTCACACGTGCCACGTCGTTATCGACCAGAACCTTCTGCGGCGCTCCGCCGCCGCCCACCTTGGCGTCGTCTTCATAGGCGGTGATGTTCAGTCGTTTGGCGATCGCCAATGCGGGATCCGGATCTGCTGCCTGGACTTGCGAGGCTACAAGCATCCCCGCTCCACCGCCGAAGAGACCGGTGGTGACCATGGCGGCGTAGATGAATTTCTTGGACATATACTTCCCCTCTGCTTGATTGATCGCTTCTTCATTTCCGCAAAGACAACTCGATATGGCGCATTCATGCAGCCTTCGGATACGACAGGCTCACGCTGATGCAATGACACAAGCCCCGCCAATCAAATACGGCATGGACTACTTTCTGAGGCATTGCTTTCCTCTCGATGACGGCTTGCTGAAATCGCAAATCGTCGAAATAGACAGCGCGCCTCTGTCAAAGACAAAGACGCGCCGAGATATGGTTCTCAGACTCTCCGTCAGCGCGCTACTTCTTTTTCATCTCGACGAAGATGACGCGGTACGCATTGTTGATGTGACTTTCCGACACGAGAGACTCACGCGGATGCCAGGCGACACTGCCCGGTTCCAGCTTCGAGGCCTTCATTTCGCTCGGCTTGTAGGGCTCGCCGCGGCCACCGCTCCAAGTCAGTGTGAAGTCGCTCTGGTCGATATAGACCAGGAGCTGGTCGTACCGGCGCTTCAGTTTGCCGGGGCGCACGAAGTCCTTGGGGAACGAAACGAGGTTCACGCGCACCACGTCGTTATCCAACAATAACTTCTGTGGCGCTCCGCCGCCGCCGGTCTGGCTGTCCGGCTCGTAAGCGGTGATGCCAATGCGTGCGGCGGTCAACGTCGCCGGATCGACCTTGCTGTCGGCCGCCATAGAGGTGACGGCAAATCCGGTGACCACACCGGCAAAACCCGCTACGAGGGCCGCGGCATAAAGAGCTGTCTTAGACATGTGTTGTCTCCTTTTTTCCGACGACTATTTCTTCATCTCGACGAAGATGACGCGGTACGCATTGTTGATATGAGAGTCCGACACCAGCGATTCCTTCGGGTGGAACGCAATGCTGCCGGGCTGCAGGGGCTTGCTGGCTTCCTTCGGCGGAGGCTGATTTTCACCCGTGACGCCGTTCCACGTCAGAGTGAAATCACCCGGATCGATATAGACGAGCAATTGATGATTGCGGCGCTTCACGTGGCCACAGCGCACAAAGTCCTTTGGAAAGGACACAAGGTTCACGCGCACGACGTCGTTGTCGACCAGCACTTTCTCGGGCGCGCCGCAGCCGCCGGCTTGGCCTTCTTTCTCGTAGGCGGTGATGCCGAGACGCGCGGCAACCTTGGTCGCCGGATCGTCCATGGCATTGGCCGGCGCACCTGCGGCTTGAACGGCATGGCTCGCGAACGTAATACCTGTACCGAGACCGGCCAAAGCCGCCGCGACAATCACAGCATAAGATGACTTGATCATAGATCCCTCCCCTGGGTTGGACACGCTGAACCCATGGTCCCTGACGTGCCTTAGACTGACTCCCTCAGTCTGAATATCTATCTTGGTATAGCCGGGTCACCCCGCAGAAAGAGACGCCGCCCTGACGCGAGTCAGAACGGCGCCGTGGAACTAACAGCTGTCTTAGTTGATGAACGTGACGAGGTGCCAGTAGAAGCCCGAACCCGTCGCGCCCTTCTGGTCTCCGCCCGTCAGCGACAAGTCGGCTTTGCCCTCGGCGTCGCCGAACAAAACGTCGTGCCGGTTGTTGCCACGATCGTCGCCCGGTTGTTTGTCGCCGGTGAAGGTGTACAGAGCCGAGCCCTTATAGGCCCACTGCTTCGAGCCATCGGGACGCGCCACAACTTCCCAGAAGCCGGAGGACTGCGCATTGGCGGGTGCAGTCACGGGTTTCCAGGTATTCAAACAGTCGGCCGTGCAGCCCTTGCCGCCCACTTTCTTGCCGGTGTCGTAAGGCACGCGGAAACCGTCGCGGGTTTCACGGCCGCCGTACTGCACCTTGTAGGGGCTTTGGGTGTAGACCGTCATGCCCTTGGCACTGACCATGATCGGCCCGCGGAAAGCCAGGATGTCGATGTTGAGCGCGGGCGGAATGTAGTTCTTATAAGCCAACGCGATCTGCGCATCCTTTTGGGCCACGAGTCCGTTGATGTCGCCCGGCGAATAGTCGTCGTTGAAGGTATAAAGACGCTCGCCCTTATAAGCCCATTGCGGCTTGCCGTCTTCGCGCAGCATCACGGTGAAGTCGCCCATGTTTTGCGCCAACTGCGGTGCATAGACCGGGGTCCACTGCGCTACGTTCTTCGGCGCGCTCTTCAGGGTGTACATGACCATGCCGGTCTTGGGCACCACGAAGCCGTAGCCGTTGGCCGTCGCCAGACTCTTCATGGCGATATCGGGCGGGGTCTTGATCTTGATGTTCAAGGCCGCGCGGCGCCATCCGTCTTTCGGCGAATAGTTCTTACTGGCCGGATCCATCAGCGTCGTATCCTGGCCGGCGGTGGCGTTCTCCTCTTGGCGATTGCCGCGCTTCGGGATCGGATCTTTGCCGGAGTAGCGGTAAAGAGCCTGGCCCTGATACGCCCACTGCTTGGCACCATCATCACGGGCGATGATGGTCCAGTCGCCGAAGGCCTGCGCTCCGGCCGACGCCAGATACGGCGGGAATTCCTTCGCGCATTCCGCGACGCAGCCGGCTTTGCCGGTACGGGCATCAGCGTCATAGGTGTAAAGCGGCCGGCCCTCGGTGTCGCCAAGACGACGCCACAGGAACTCTTCCGCACCATTGCTGACATCCACCAGCGTGATGCCCATCGGGCTGCTCAGCTGCGGTGTATTGGCGGCCATGGCCGCGTTCGCCGCGCCGATAGCCATACCGAGAACGGTAAGGCTGGCGGTCTTCTTCAGACTATTGCTCCACATGCAACTCTCCCTTTTCAAGCTGCTGGATTAAGCCATAACTTCGCTGATCGCGCTGGTGGCGCGGTTCGCACCGACGCCCCAAGCGGCAACAGGCACGCCCATGATCTGCTGCGCCGTCAGGCCGATACGCGTGACCTGGTCGCTGGGGCGCGCGATGTGCATGCCGGTCTTGTGCTTGCCGTTCGCACCACCCAACATGATCAGCGGATAGTTGCGCACCGAGTGCAGGCGCGGCGCGCCGTGGTCGGTGAACGCGAAGATGAGCATGCGGTCGAGCAGCGTCTTGTCGCCTTCCTTGATGTTTTCCATCGCCATGGCGAAGTCGTAGAGCCCCTTCATGTAGATGGCCTGGAAGACAGCACATTCTTTCTGGTAGCCCAAGGTTGGGTCCACCGGCTCTTCGTGCGTCAGGGTGTGATGACTGCCTGTCTGGCCCGGCAGGCGGAAACCCGACATACCTTCGGTGATGGTCAAGTTGACAACACGCGTCTGGCCACAGGCCAGGGCATGCGCAAACAGACCGGCAAAGAGGTCATGACGTGCCATGCCTTCGGTCGCGAGGGTGATGGCCTGCGAACCTTCCTTTTCAGGCGCGCCCGGTTTGGAGCAGGCCGGCAAAGCTTCCGGCTTCTGCAACTGCACATCCAACTTGGTTTCCAGCGCGCGCAGCGAGGTGAAGTAGTTGTCCAGCTTCGCCTTGTCGGCGGTACCCACGCGGTTCATCAGCGCCTGACGCTGGTCCGTAACAGCGGACAAAGCGCTACGCCGCGCCATCACCACCGGATCGGGCGTGAACTCAGCGGCGTTCGGATCGCGGAACTCTTCACCGAAGATGCGGCCATAGAGGGCCAGCGGAGAGACTTCCGAGAGTTTCTTTTCCCCACCTTCCGGCGCGCTCCAGGAGGCTTTCGGATCGCCCGCGCACGTCACTTCCAGCGACTTGAAGCGTGTGCCGCCGCCAATCTGGTTGGCGATGATCGAGTCCAAGCTGCCCGAATATTCGCGCTGATTGGCGACGCGCCCCGTCATCAGGCCTTGTGCGCCCGTGAAGTGGGTTTCGTTGCTCTTGCCTTCCAGGAATACTTCCGCGCCCGAGAAGAAGTTGAACTTGCTCTTCAGCGGTCGCAGCGCTTCCATCGGCTGCGGCAGGTCGTAATCCTTGCCGGCAGTCTTGGGCACCCACTGGCCTTCCCCGAAGCCCAGGCCCCAGAACCAGCTCGCGAAACGGACCGGCAGTTCTTTGCCGGTGTCGGCGAAGGCATTGCCGTTGGTGTTCAGCATGCAATCCAGGATCGGCAGACCCACGGACACAGCGCCGCCAGCCATCATGCCGCGCAGTACACGGCGGCGATTCAACATGTCAGCAACTTTCATTTTTCTTCTCCCTTTGTCGTCGCGCGGCGGCGGCTTACTTCGCCGCAGCAACCTGGGTTGATGGAACGTCGTAAAGCAGATTGCTCATCGCGACCTGCCGGAGGAGTTCCGGAAAATTGTACTTACTGTCGGCAAACCGGCGTTCGATCTGCTTCCACTCATCGCTGCTCGTATTGGGCAAGTGGCCGGCACCGAACGCAAACACGCGCTTGGCAACGCAGGCCGTGGCGGCCGGTTCATCGTGCATCGTCTTCGCAAGACCCGCCGGGCCATTGAACTTCACACCCGAAAGCTCGCCGGAGGTGTCGATCTGCACACCGTTTTCCGTCGTGCGGTAGCCGCCGGCGGAGTCGAAGTTCTCAAGCGCGAGGCCGATAGGATCGGTGATTTTGTGACAGCCGGCGCACATCGCTTCCGAGCGGTGAGCCGTCAGGCGATCACGGGTCGTCTTATAGACCGGGCTGTTGGTGTCCTGCACGAACTTGAAGTCCACGTTGCCCGGCGGTGGCGGCACCATCTGGCACAGGATGTTCTCGCGCAGCGCCTTACCGCGGCCTGTGGGTGACGTGCGCCCAGCCGGCGAATACAGCGCCACGAAGCTCACCTGAGCCAGAAGACCCGCGCGCGGATCGCCGTCCTGGTAGGTGTAAGGCTGCCAGTGCATGGGCTGACCGTTGTCGGTCTTGTCCACGAGCGGCACGCCGTACAACGTCGCCAGCGAGCGCGTCAGGTAAGTATGCGTCGTGGTGAAGATGTCGCGGTAATCGCCCTGACGGATGAGCAGGTGATCGACGATGGTCTTGAGTGTTTGTTCCTGAGCGTCATCCTTCACGCGGTTGGTGAAGCGCGGGAAGAACAGCGGATCTTTTGAGAGCACTTCGAACTGCGCAAAGCCCAGCATGTCGTAGAAGTATGCGCGCACGCCGTTCTCGGTGCTGGGCGAGGAGACCATGCGGTCAACCTGCTTCTTCAAGCCGTCTTTCGAATTCAAATCACCGCTTTCGGCGGCCTTCAGCAGAAGGTCGTCAGGCGTGGAATTCCACAAGAAATAACTCAGAGCAGTCGCTTTGGAGAAAGCATCCATACGCACTTTACCCGGGCTGGCGGGGTCGGCTTCCATTGTTTTGTAGCGGAACAGGAACTCCGGCGAGATCAGCATGTCGCCCAAGGCGGTCTGGATGCCGGCGTAGAAATCATGCAGTGAGTTAGCCGAGTTGCTGGCTACTTTCACCAATCCCTGTACTTCGTCTTCACGCAAGGGCCGGCGATACAACAGGCGGCCTGTAGCCGTGATGAAGGCGCGGCTGCATGCATCATCGGCGGTATTGGCCGTCTGCGGCTTGCAGGGGATCAGCGCTTCGCGGTGGTTCTCATCGACCACCTGCTTGGCGATCCCACGGGCGAGATCGTCATAACGCTCGACGCCGGTGTCCGAGAAGCTGGCGCGTGCCGCGCCGATGGCGGCCATGCCTTCGTCACGGATCTCAGGTTCGAAGCGGCCGGTGATAGTGATCGATAAGCCAAACACATCGGCGATGGTCTGTTGATACTGGCTCGGGCTGATGCGCAACGACGTCGGCACGGGAGCGGCAGCGCCCCCTTCAGCAGCGCGCGGCGCGCTTGAAGCCAACGGCAAGGCCAGCGGCAAAAGGCTCGCGGCGAGATATAGCGTTCGCCGCGTCATGAAACGTCCCAACTTCATCATCTGTCCTCTGCTCCTCGTCATTAAGCTATGTAACACTGTGTAATTCATCGCCTTGATGGCGGCGCGATGCGCTCGCCGAGGATCATGGGCAACGGTGCAAAGCAAAGAGGGTGCGCGGCCAGCGCAGGCACGCGGACATGGCGCAGCATATTTGCGGACATAAACGCCTCCCTCATGTCGGCCTCATGTTGGCGGTAACGCCAACGCGTTGAATCTTAAAAGCATGTGGTCTCCCTCACGGCCGAACCAACGAAAACGGCCCTCACATGCTCAGCGATACTAAACTTTTATGGCTCTCCTCGCTAGGCGATACAAGAGTGCTAAGCCATTCAAGTTTTTGAAGTCTTGGCGTTCACGACGGCGTGATTAGGGGCAAAAATACCTTCGCAAACGCGATGGCATTTTGGAGGAGAAGTCCTCAAAAAACACACAAAATCATTATGTTAATTGAAATTCTCATGATCTCGCAGAGGCGAGACGTTAACGCGGCTAGGCCGGCGGAGGCCAATGCTTGCGCCACGTGTAGCGCCCCTCGCCGACGCTGCGCAGCTTGCCAAGCATGGCTGGGCGCGCGTGGCGCACCTCCAGAAAGGCCAAAGAATCGCTTCGCGGCTTGTAGAGTCGGAACGTCCGCCAAACCGCGAGCGTCGCCGTGGTGTCGCCGGGCAGCCCCCACTGCTCCACAACTTCCCCGCAGTATTTCGAGCGCGCGAAAAGTTCAGCGCGGCGCTGATCGAGAAAAAAACAACCGGCATGCGGATGACGCGCGGGCTCCAGTGTCCATGTGCGCCCCAGCATGTCGATGCCGACATCCGGCCCCGTGAAGTCCGGCATGCCTTTACACTCCCAGTCGAGATAGAGCTTGCGAGGCGCGGGCAGCGCATGGGTCGCGACATCCACCACCGTTTCATAGCGCGCGGGCTGCAACAGTGTTTCAAGACCGAGCTGCTTCTCAAGCGCGGCGTTGGCAAAGCGTAATTTCTCGAAGAACAGCGGATCCTCAATGATCGTGTCGTCCTCGAGATAACAGTACCAGTCGTAGCGTCCCAGCATCTGCTGGATGAGCTTGTGCGCGGCAAGCCCCAGCCAGGGCGCCTCGCCCGTCGCGGGCATTTGCTTATAAAGCGACGGCGCGCAGCCCAACTGGTTCACAAGATGCTTGTCGCCGTTGGTGATGAGGAAAATATCGAGCGCCGCGCGATCCGGCGGCGAAAACTCTGTGCACACCTGTTTGGAGTGCTCGGCCAGAAGGTAAGGCTGCGCGAAAAGTTCATGCAGTCGTGAAATCAGCGTGGTGAGGGCAGCCGAGCGCTTCTCGGCACTGCCAGCCTTGGTCGAATCCGTCGGCGCCGTTGAGATGCTCTCAGGATCGTAGAAATGCGGAATGGCAACAAGGATGCGCTGCATGGAGCCCAAGACGTCAGGTGGAACGGAGCTGATGTTTTAGAAGGCTTGACGCAAAATGGGAAGCGGCGGGCCCTGGCGCAACAGTACCCCGCCCCATCTCAGCAATCAGGACTGTCTATTGCCTATTGCGCGTCGGCGACCTGGTTCTTCTTCTGCGCAGAGGCCACCGCTTTCTTCTTGGGATCGGTGTGAACGATATAAGCCTGCGAGAATTTCATGGCGAGCGCCGCCGAGATGGCTGTGTTCTTGCCTGTGGCCGGATCGGGGTATGCGTCCGCCAACCGGGCCATGGCGCGCGTGATCGACGGAACGGACAACTGCCCGTAACTCGCATGATGCGATGTCCAATTCACCGCGAAGTGGTGATGCCACTCCTTGAGGTCAACATAAGTGCCGATCAATCCCTCGGCGGAGGTCGGCGTCAGCTTCAATTTAAAGCGGGCCTGCATCAGCGTGAGATCGACGTTGGTGTCGAAGGTATCGGCATAAGGGATCTTGGTGACGCCGGGCTCCGTCGTCAGCACGCCGTTGACGATCTTGCCCTTGAAACTGTGGATGTAGCGTTTGCCCCAGCGTTCATCGGCCCTCTGGGTGCCGCCGGGAATGAAGTCCTTCCCGTTGGCGCTGGTCAGCAACGGGTTGAGTCCACGGTAGGTGGTGACCGTGACGTCATTGTCGTTGACGAGATCATCGACATCGGTGATTTCGATCAGGATGCGGTTGAAGATGTAGCGCTGCATGTAGTCGTTCTGGAAGAAGGTATAGGCGCCTTCGGGCCCGCGAAAACCGGTCGCACAGCCAACAGCGCGGTAAAGCTGGTTATCGATCCCGGGCTCGCCCTCGGGGCTCGTGAAGTCGTTCGGCCCCACCTTCCCATCCAAATTCATACCAAGCGCGGTCTTGCCGGACACATCGATGTACGGCAGCGGCTTGCCGTCGGCTCCCAAAGGTTCAGTCTCTGATGGGAACCATACATCCGCCTCGCGCGCGAACTGCGTTTCCGCCAACGTGCGTTTCTTGCCGCTTTCGGGGAAAAGCGCTTTGAATTGCTCGCGCGGTCCGTCGTTGAAACCCTTCGGGCATTCAGCTTTGCCGTCCGGCGTCTGATATGTCGCCCACGACTTGTTGGTGAGCACGTACCCGATGGTGCGGTTCGTCACACCTTCCGCGTGCGCCGACACACCGAATATCAATGCCGCGGCGGCTGCCATCATCGAGAAATGTGTTCTCATTGCAAACTCTCCTCAGCCCGCGTTGGCGTAAAAGTCGTCTCTGATCCAGAACGCTCTGTATCCGTTACGAGCGCCGTAAAACTCACCCCAGGCATCGCCGTCCACATCGCCGGGCTTTTCGTCGGCGAGGGTATAAACGGGACGTCCGCGATAGGCCCACACGTGCATGGACCCCGCCTGCTCCGGCTTGGCAAAACGCCCGGTAAGAGGATCGATATCGATCGTGGTCCACGCGCGGCTGGGCGAGACGGCATTCTTCGCCGCCGGCACCAGGGGGAAAGTTTTCAAGCACCGTGCCGCGTCGTTCCCGCCGCATATTGAGAGACGATACTCCTGCGGTGAGGCCGGATGATCGCAGGCCTGCTGGTCCAGCGCGTCATCACCACAAGCATACGTGTAGATGGTCTTGCCGTGAGCATCGGCGAGCACGATGCCGGCGTGCGTATCCTGCTGGGTAAATTCGCGCGGCGCCGCGGGGGCCTGTTGCGTATAGACATTGTGCCAGCCCGCCTCATCGCTGCCCGTGAGGCTCTTCGGCCGCGTATCGGCGATGTAGGTATACAGCGGCTTCTTGCGGAAGGCCCACTGCAGCACACCCGGCGACCGCTGCACGATGGTCCACTCGCCCTGCGGCTGCGACGTCTCTGCCGCCAGCACGGGGCTCCAGGATTTCAGGCAATCGGCGTTGCAGTTTGATTTTCCGGCTGCGTCGCCATCCCAGCTATAGACCGAATAGCCGGAAGAATTGACCAACAGACGGCCAGAGCCAACTTCCATCACCGTGAAGGCGGGCGGAATATTGGCGTGAGGGCCGATGGGCTCGCGCACACCGGGATAGTCGCCGCGCACTTTGCGGTACGTGCCGCCCAGAACGTCACCGGGCTTTTGATCTAGATCGGACGTATAGAGCGGATAGCCATCGTAAGCCCACTGTTTCGCGCCATCACGGCGCGCGATCACAGTCCACTTCCCGACCGACTTGGCATTGGCGCCAGCCATCACAGGCGGCCAGAGGGCGACACAGCTCCTGCGCGTTGCCACATCCGGTAGCCCTAGCCCGGGGGGATAGGGACTCATGAGACCGGAGTTTTCTTTGTAAACTTCGTCGGTGCAATTCGAGGGCGCGTTCTTGCGGTCGCCCACGTCACCGTTACGCAACCCACGGAGCGGCCATTTGTAGAGCGTCTTGCCGCTGGCATCGGCGAAGACCGGGCCTTCAATTTCACTGGCGACAACCTGAAAGCCGGCCGGCATGGGCTCGCGCAGATAGTCCTCTTGTTCCACGGCTTGCTTTTGGGCCTGTGCGGCGCCATTCGCCAACACCAGCGCGAGTACCGACAGTCCAGCCGCCAGTAGAGTTTGATAAACACGCATCGACGTCGTCTCCCGCGAAAAACCCTAGACCAGGATCTCGCTGATCTCTTTGGAAGTGTTGTTGCTCTTTGTGCCCCACTCTTTCACATCGAGACCGGTGACGCGCATCGCCGTGAAGCCCAGGCGCGTGGCGGGGCTGCCGCCGCCGTCGATGTGCAAGCCGGTCTTGAGCTTGCCGCCTGCGCGGCCCGCCGTGAAGATCGGCATACCGTCCAGCGAATGCACGCGCGCATAGCCGTGATCGGTAAAGCCGTGGATGAGCACGTTATCCAAGAGTGTGCCCGCGCCTTCCTGACACTTGCTGAAGGCCTCTACGTAATAGGCCCACTCCTCCATAGCCTTGCGCGTGAACCACGAGGCGTTGGGCTGATAGCCCAGCGTCTCATCGACCGGCTCTTCGTGCGTGCAGGTATGGTGCGGCTTTTCGTACCCCGGCTTGACGGTGTTCGAGGACGCCGCCGCATAAGCCATGTTGAATACACGCGTCTGATCGCAGGCCACGGACATGACCATCAGGTCTGTCATGAGGCGATGGCGCGCAGATACCATCTCCGCCGCCCCGCCCATAGCGCCGTCTTCCTTAGGCGCTTTCACCGGCTTGCACGCCGCGCGTGGGTCGGGCTTGGTGAGCTGCTGATCCAGCTGCTTTTCGAGGTGACGCAGACCCGTCATGTATTGATCCACACGGGCGCGATCTTCGGCGCCGACGCGGGCTTCCACGCGCTTGATATCGTCCATGACCCCGGACAACACGCTCTTGCGCACCATCGCGCGCGGGTTTGGCGTGAACTCGGCGGCATTGGGATCCTGGAACTCCGGACCGAACACGCGCGTGTAAAACTGCGTCGGTGACCATTCCGGCGTCGTCGGGGTGGTCTGGTTTTCGTATGAGTAGGTTGTGCGCACATCGCCCGTCGCCGTGGCCGTCAAAGTCTTGAAGCGGGTCTTGCGGCTGATTTCGTTGGCGATGGTGATGTCGATGGATTCACCCGGCTTGTCGTTGGCACTCTGCGGCGTGCTGCCGCTCATCTGGATCACCCAGCCGGTGTAATGGCAGAGGTTCTGATAGGTGTCGCGGAAAGCCGTGAAGTTGGTGAGTAAATTGATCTTGTCGCGCACCGGCGCAAGCGCCGAGATTTCCTCGGGCAGATCGAAGCCGGCCCCGAATTTCTTCGGCACAAAGATTTTAGAAGCCATGCCCAAGCCCCAGAACCAGGTCCCGTAGCGCACCGGCAACGGTGTGCCATCAGCATAGGCATTGCCATTGCTGTTGAGGAAGCAGTTGAGCAGCGGAAGGCCCACGGTAACCGCGGTGCCGTTCAACATGCCCTTTAAAACGCGACGCCTTGGTAAAAAGTCCATGGGGTCACCCCTCACTTATTTGCAGATGGTGTTGATGAATTGAGCGCCGCGCGCACTTCGGTGCCGCCCTTAGCGACCTCCGAGAACGCCGTGCTCAGCGCAATATCTCTCAGCAAGCTCTTGAACCGGTAGCCTTCACTCGCAAAACGCTGGCTGAGATAAGGCAGCAGCGGTTTGGTTTGGTCAGACAGTGAGCCGCCCAGACCATAGCTCGCGGTGCGTTCGACAAGGCAGGATGTCAGCTGCGGCGCATCGTACAGAGCCTTGGCAAGGCCGACCGCGTCCTTGAACTCATGCCCGTCCAGACTGCCACTCGCGTCAATAGCCTCGCCACGCTCGGTGGTGCGGAAACGCCCTGCCCCGTCGAAGTTCTCCAACGCGAGGCCGATGGGATCGGTGATCTTATGGCAGCCCGCACACACGGGATTGGTCAGATGCGCGGCCACGCGCTCGCGCTGCGTCTTGATAGTCGACTTGGGATTCTCGACGGCGGAGAAATCCACATTCGCCGGCGGACGGGGAACGATCTGGCACAAGAGAATTTCACGCAGCGCCTTACCACGGCGCGTCGGCGAGCTGCGGCCCGGGTGAGAATGCACCGCCAGGAAACTCACCTGCGAGAGCAGACCCACGCGTGGGCTGTCGGCGGGGAATTCGTACGGCGTCCAGCCGGTGCCGGTGGGCACGCCATAGACGGGGGCCAGCGCTGTGGACATGAAGGTTTTCCGCGTCGTGAAAAGATCGCGGTAGTCGGCGTTCTGGTTGATGACGTGATCCACCACCGTGCGCAATGTCTGCTCGCGCGCGTCCGCCGCGGTTGCGCCCGTGAAGAATGGATAAGTCTCAGGGTCCTTCGAAAGCGTGGCGAAATCATCGAAGCCGAACATGTCGTCGAAGAACGCACGCACACCAGCCTCGAGACGCGGGCTGGCGAGCATCATATCGACCACGCGCGCGCGCCCTTCAGGTGTCTTCAGTTCGCCGTGCTCGGCGGCATCCAACAAACGGCTATCTGGGCCCGCGTTCCAGAGGAACAAGCTCAGCCGTGTCGCCAAGGAATAAGCTGCGAGCTGCTGACCACCGGGGGTCTTCGCGTCGGGCTCGGCGACTTCCGCGATCAACAGCATCTCGGGGCTCATCAGCATGCCCTCGAGCACATATGAGATGCCCGAATAGAAATCCTTGAACCGCGTTGCGACCTCGCCTGCGTCCTTCACGAGCGGAGCGAGTTGATCCTGCGGCAGCGGGTGGCGATAGAGCAGCCGCCCCACAGAGCCCAAGAACTTGCTGGCACAGGCGGCATCTGCGGCGGTTTCATCCGCCGGCTGACAAGGGATCAGGAATGTCCGGTGCGTGGGGTTGGTGACTTCCGCCGCCACGAGGGAGGCCGTGCGTTGATACTGCTCAAGCTGCGCCTCGCTGACACCGGCGCTGGAAGCGCCATTGCCCAGCAGGCCATCGGTGCGCACCAAGGGCGGAAAGCGGGTATCGAATTTTAGATCGGGCCCAAAGATACCGGCAAGGGTATTGGTGTACTGCTCGGCGCTCATCAGACGCAGACGCTGCGGCGAGGCAAGTCCAGCCGGTTCGGCGATCTTGTTTGTGGCTGGCGAACTTGTGCTGGACGTGGCGGGCGTATCGGCGCCCTGGCAGCTCACCAACAGCAGAGCGACCGCGCAGGCACTCACGCCGGCGCGCAGGCTGTGACCAAGTGTTTTGGGAGAAAACTTTTTAACGACCGCTGGCATGCGAACCTATTGTCTAACGAGGCATGAGGCGCGGCGCTGGCAACTGCTGAGCCAGAATCGCCGCCCTCATCGCGGGCAAGTGTTATGAGGTTTCAATATACGGAATAAATGGCCCCGCTGTTACCAAGGTCAAGGTAATGAGGTCATATGTGAACGTGATGACATTCTGCAGAAACGAAATTCTATGAAGCAGACATTATTCTCACGCCGCACTGCAACAAGAATGGCGCATTGCTTGCTGCATTGCAAACAAGCACATCGCGCCTCTTGGCACGCGGCAGTGCTAAAGGTGATGAGACTGGTGACCGAGACACACCGGCGGACGTGAAAGCTGCGGAAGACAGCGGTTTGATTGCAAATTCCGACGCGGCCGCACATGTGAAGAAACGAGGCTTCGACTCAGTCGAGCGTTCCATCGGCGACCAGAGTGCTTGTATGCTTACGACATCTCAAACGCCTATACGGCTCTGAGACGGGGGCCCGACAGGGGAGGAAGGTCTCAATGAAACCCAAGCAACACTTTTATTCATTTTCCGCCTATCGCCGTTCAGCTGTCTCGATGGCTTCGGCAGTGGTCCTATCGCTTCCGTTACTGTGGAGCGCGCCCGCCCAAGCGGAAACGCGCGGATATGTGATCAGTTGGTTTGCCACAGCCACCAACAATCCCGATTTCGCCACCAATTGCCCTCAGGCGTTCAAGGATCCCGGCAGCCGTTTCGCCACGACCGGAAAACGCCGCGTCGATCATGCCTTCGTGAACGGCAAGGAAGTCGCTCCGTATGACTATCCTGACGCACTGGATAAAGACCCGAACGTTGAGACAGTCATTGGCAAGTATGCTTATGGCTTCGACCTCGGCGGGCCGGAAGCGACCAAGTTCCAGGACCCGGAAACGCACGAGAAGGTCGATAACCAGTTGTGGCGCGCCGTCGGCTGCACCACGAACTTCCAGTTCACCCCTCCGACGATGCCCTACATGGAAGGGCAAGCCTGGAACTCAGGTTATGCCGATTCCGCACCCGCGTGGACCATGCAGGTCAGCGGCGACGACTTGAGCAAAGACGGCCCTGTGACGATTACACTCGACCGTGCGCTGGACCACCTGCAGCGTGACGCACTGTCGGCGATCCGCACGCACGTGACATACGTGCTCGATCCCAGCCCGCGCTCGCATAACGTCCTTCAGGGTGAAATCAAGAACGGCGTGTTGTTGGTCACGTCCGGTGACGTTTGGCTGCAGGGTTCGTTGCCCTACTACCTTCAGATCGATCTCAAGAATACGCACATGCGCATTCGCAGCGAAACGGGATCGAAACTCGTCGGCTATTGGGGCGGATACACCGATTGGCACAAATGGGCGTACATGTTCACGTCCCGTTGCGGCGCCGGATTTGATTGCATTGGCATTTACCGCTCCGTGAAGAAGCTGGCGGACTTTGCCCCCGATCCCAAGACCGGCGAGAACCAGATGATCTCGATCGCGTGGCGCATGGAAGCCGTACCGGCATTCCTTGCAACACAGGACGGCAAGCTCCTGGCGACCGCTTCGAGCGATGCACTGGGTGGACGGCTCCACGACACCGTCGCGGCCAATATCCCGGCTCAATAAAAACACCGCGCTCTAAGCAGAGGATGCAAATGAAAGTACGTACCAGAGGACACCTCTTGATATCGGTCGCCGGGGTCCTGGGGATTCTGGGCGCGACAACGCTGGCCACAGGCCAGGTGGCACCGGTGAGCCCGCCGTCCGACACCGATATGGCGACGTCTCTGCGCCTCAGCCCCAGTCAATACAAGCTCGCCATCACCGACGTCTTTGGTGAGTCGATCAGAGTCGACGGCCGCTTTGAGCCCGAGATGCGCGACCAAGGCATGCTCGCCATTGGCGCCCGCACGGAGAACATGACCGACAGCAGCCTCGAGACCTACGACAACATCGCGCGCGCGGTGGCGGCCCAGGTTGTCGACGAACGCCATCGTGCAGGCTTTGTCGGCTGCAAGCCGCGCTCGGACGCGGGCCGCGATGATGCCTGTGCCTATGCATTCTTTTCGCGCGTGGGCGCTCTTTTGTATCGCCGTCCGCTGACCACGGGCGAGATCGAAGGCCGCGCCTCGGCGGCCGGAGCGGAAGCCGACAAGCTGCATAATTTCTATTCTGGTCTTCGCTTGAGCTTGGCCGAGATGATGGTCTCGCCGCAGTTCCTTTTCCGCTACAAGCGCATGGAAGCCGACCCGACCCATCCCGGCCAACAGCGCATGAATGCCTATGACAAGGCTTCAACGCTGAGCTTCTTCCTTTGGAATTCGACGCCCGATCCGGAACTAACGCGGGCTGCCGCCAGCGGCGAATTGAACACCAATGATGGTTTGAAGCGCCAGGTTGACCGCATGGTGGACTCCGCGCGCGTTGCCTCGGGCGTGCGGGCCTTCTTCGCCGATATGTTGGTGTTCTCGGATTTCGACGCTGTCTCGAAGGACCCTAATTTCTTTCCGCGATACACCCTGAGCATCAAGGACCAGGCGCAGGAACAAACGCTGCGTACGATCATCGATCACGTCGTCGGGCGCCACGGCGACTACCGCGATCTTTTCACCACGCCGAATACATTCCTGACGAAGGACCTGGCTTCCCTCTATGCCGTACCGTTCATCGACGCGACCGCGAACGGACAGCAGCAACGCTGGCTACCGCACACCTATCCGGCGGACGATCCGCGCGGCGGCATTCTCTCCCAGGCGAGCTTCACGACCCTGTGGTCGCCGTCCGGGCGTACATCACCGACGGTACGCGGCAAGGCCTTGCGCCAGAACATCCTCTGCCAGCGCGTGCCGGCCCCGCCGGGTAACGTCGATTTCAAATTCGTCGAAGACATCTCGAACCCGAAGTACAAGACCACGCGCGACCGCCTGACGGCGCACCGCTCGGAAGCCATGTGTGCCGGCTGCCACAAGATCACCGATCCATTGGGCCTGGCCCTCGAGAACTTTGACTCGGCGGGTGGTTTCCGCTCGACCGAAAACGGCGTTCGCATCGATGCCAGCGGCGAAACCAACGGCACCATGTTTGACGGCCCCCTTGGCCTCGCCAAGGTCGTGCACGACGACCCGGCTGCGACCGCTTGCGTCGCCGAACGCATGTTCGCTTTCGAGACCGGCTATCTGCCGCCCAAAACCGAGAGTGGATGGAAGCAGATCGAGAGCAAATTCGCCGCTAGCCGCTATGACGTGCTGGAACTGATGCGTCAGATCGCGCTCAGCGACTTGTCGTACCGCTCGCCGAACACCAAGCCGGCCCCAGCCCGCAATCAATAGTTCTTTAACAGGACACTCGCTATGAATTCGAAGATCAAGACACTCACGCGCAGGCGCCTTCTTCGCGGCGCGGTCGCGGGCGGAGCCGTCACGGTCGGGTTGCCGATCCTGGATTGCGTTCTCAATAACAAAGGCACGGCCTTCGCCGATGGCGCTCCGCTTCCGCAGCGGTTTGCCGCTTGGTTCTGGCCGTTGGGCGTCGGAGAAGAAGACTGGCGCCCCGCTGGAACCGGCAAGGAGTTTGAATGGCCCTGGCGCTTCGGCCCGATCAAATCCTTCCGCGAGCGGACCAATCTTTACAGCGGCAGTCAGGTCAATCTCGACGGCTCGGCCAATCAAACCCATTTCACCGGCGTGCAGGGGTACTACACCGGCGCGGTGACATCGTCCGGCGACTATTTCAACAGCACCGACATCATCATCGCGAACACCATTGGGGCGCGTAACCGCTTCCGCTCGCTTTCGGTGGCCTGTGACGGCGATGCCAAATCCTCATGGACCGCATCCGCGGGCGGTAAGATTCCCGACGAGGTCTCGCCGGTGGCTCTGTACAAGCGCATTTTTGGCGCGGAGTTCACCGACCCGAACGCGGCGACGTTCGTGCCGGACGCGGAGACGATGTCGCGGCGCAGCGTGTTGTCGGGGGTCACCGATGAGCGCGCTGCCCTGGAGAAATCGTTGGGCGCGGCTGACCGCCAGAAGCTCGACTATTACTTCACGTCGTTGCGCGCGCTGGAACAAAAGCTCGATATCCAGTTGCAGAAGCCCGCCCCGCTGCAAGCCTGCGTCAAACCCAAAGAGAATGATGACGACGGCCATGCTGTAGGCCTCATCTCGGATGCCATGACGCGGCATGATCTTTTCTGCGACCTCTTCGCCATGGCTTTGGCGTGCGACCAGACCCGCGTTGTCAGCATCGATATCACGCAAGGCATGACGGGCTTGCGGCGCGACGGCGATCCGACCTCGCATCACAGCTATACGCACGAGGAGCAGATCGATCCGGCACTCGGCTATCAGGCCAAAGTCGCGTGGTTCCAGCAGCAATACATGCAGGGCCTTTACAACTATGCCACCAAGCTGGACGCGATCAAGGAAGGCGATGGCAGCCTGCTCGATCACATGATCCTTTTCGCCCACACCTGCCACGGCTCACCGCGTCTGCACTCTCTGCGGAATTATCCGTTCGCCACCATCGGTAACGGCGGCGGACGTATCAAAACCGGCATGCATGTCGCTACACCCGGCGACGCGGCGACCCGCATCACCCTCACCATGCAGTTGGCGATGGGCGTGCCGGTCAGCACCTGGGGCACCGGCTCTAATCGTGTCACCACTCCTATCAGCGGGGTCTTGGTATGAATACGCGTCAATGGATGCAGCGCGCGGGCGCTGCTGGAGTTTTGCTTGCTTCAACGGTGGGAGCGGGCTCGGCTTGGGCTTACACCGCGCCCACCACGACACCGCCGGGAATCACGCTGGTCGATGTGTCGAAGCTCATGGATGCCGGCACCCCGCAATACCTCTGGCGCCGCATTGGCGATGCTGAAGGCAAACCGCTTTACACGTCCGATGCCGACCAGCCGGGAAAATCGAACTGCGCGGGCGAATGCGCCAAGGAATTTATGCCCTTCGCTGCCCCATCGGGTGCGAAGGCCTCCGGCGACTGGTCGGTCATCGCGCGCGCCGACGGCGTGAAACAGTGGGCTTATCAAGGCAAGCCCTTGTACCGCTATTCAGGCGAGGACCCGCGCGGCGAGCCGCAAGGGGCGCGCTTCCAGCTGAAGGAAGATCCGGCGTGGCATGACCCCGCCAGCAAGACCTATTCACCCAAGACCGGTTGGCGCCGGGCTGCTTTTACGCCAGAGCAAACCCTTCAGATGCCCGCGAGTGTCGAGCTTGCGGCTGTGGCGACGGCCGGCGGTGTAGCGTTCATCAATCCCACCACGCGCATGACCATCTATGCGGCATCTGCGTCCCGTAAATTGCCGCGCGAATGGCAACCGGTGCGCGCGGCGACCCTGGCGATCCCCATCGGCGGATTCACCATCGTCACACGCAAGGACGATACCACGCGCCAGTGGGCTTATCAGGGCGAGGCTCTTTATACCTATGCCGGCGACAATGCGCCCGGCGAAGCCAACGGCCTGGCGGCCGGCAACAAGGATATTCACGCCGCGCTTGCCTATCGCGACTTCACGCCACCCGGTGTGACGTTTGCCCAGTATCAGGGCCGCGGCACCTTGATGACGACGGCGAAAGGACAGACCCTTTACACCGTGACGCGTTTCCATGCGACGTACGGCGGCCTTGAAGCAATCGGCGGCTATACCATTTCGTATAACGAGGTGAAGGCCCAAGGCAGCGTTGGCTGCGAAGGCGATTGCGTCGAAACGTGGACCCCGGTCCTCGCGGCAGCGAACGCGCAAGCGTCGGGCTTCTGGGAACTGGTCACGCGCGCCAACGGCTCCAAGCAATGGGCCTACAAGGGCAGCCCGGTCTACAGCTATATCGGCGATAAAAAGCCTGGCGAGGTCGAAGGCACCAACCGCTACGTCATTGCTTACGGCGGGCCCGATGGAAAAATGACCTATGCCGATGCGGGTGGTGATCCAAAAAGCCCGCCGCACAAACTCGGCAACCTCAACATGGCTGATGCCATCGGTATGAAACCCGGCGAGACACCGCTTTACGTCGCCGGACAAGGGTATATCGCGACACGCGCCGAAGGTGGTCGCAACAGCGTCGGCGCTCCTCCTCCGGAGGACGCAGCAAAAACCGGCGGCAAACCGGCACCCGTCGTGGACGCCGGAAACGGCACCGGGGGAACTGAACGTCTGCCCGATCACGGCGCAGGGTTCTACTGGCATACCGTTCAGCTCTTCGGGATCGTCAACTAAAGACCGAGAACGAGCACGACTTAACTGAGTATGGGGGGACAGACAGATGAAGCGTTCACGCTGGATTTTCGCTGCCTTGCTGACCACTGCGCTGTCCTTCCCGATGGCGGGAGTGCGTGCGCAGGAAAAGGGCGGATCTGACGACTTCGGGCCTTATGAGCCGGTAGCGAACTGGTTCAAACCGCTGAAGGAAGGATATCTCGAACGCGGCGCTTCGGTTTTTGCGGAATCACCGGATCGCATCTTCTTCACGTCTGACGTCGAATTTCGCCCGCAGCGCGGCATCGGCGGCGCCGGTCCCGCAGCGGCCGACCATCTCTCACCCGATCACCACTTCATCATGGTGCTCGATTCCAACGGCAAAGTGATCGAGGACTGGTCGCAGTGGGACAGCCTGTTCAAGATGCCGCACCGCGTGGCCATTAGCCCGTATGATAAGGACAAGAGCGTCTGGGTGATCGAGCGTGAGCTTCATCAGATCTTCAAGTTCAGCCACGACGGCAAGAAACTGCTCATGACCCTGGGCGAGAAAGGTGTCAAAGCGAGCGATAAAAAACACTTCGGACGCCCTGCCGATATCGCCTTTGCGCCCGATGGCTCGTTCTACATCGCCGACGGTTACGACAACACCCGCATCGTGAAGTTCGATAAGAGTGGTAAGTATCAGTTGGAATGGGGCACCGAGGGCACGGCTCCCGGCCAGTTCAAAGTGCAGGTGCACGATGTCGCCGTCGATGCTCAGGGGCGTGTCTTCGTGGCCGACCGCGGCAACGACCGTATCCAGATCTTCGATGCCAACGGCAAGTTCATCGAGATGTGGCAGAACATCAAGAAGCCCAGCTACATCCATATTACGAAAGATGGCTTTGTCTGGGTCGTCTCAGGCGCGGGCAACCGCCTCCTGAAATACGACATGAATGGCAAATTGCTGACCACCTGGGGGATGTACGGCGTGGAAAAGGGTCAATTCGACGATCCGCATGATCTCAGCGTCGATAGCGCGGGCAACCTATATGTCGCAATCTTTTCCACGCAGAAGGTGGGCGTCGAGAAATTCGTACCGAAAGCCAATGCCGACCGCAGCCGTGTGGTGGGTGTCGGATTCAATCGGTAAAGCCCGGAGGCTCTAAGAAAATATCGCGGCGATATCCGCCGGCGTTAGCGGACGATACTCCCCTGCGCTAAGGTCGTTTGGAAGCGAAAGCCCGCCAACGCGCTCCCGGTGCAGGGCCTCCACATGGTTTCCCACCGCTGCAAACATGCGCCGGACTTGATGATACCGGCCTTCGGTCACGCTTACCCGCGCCGACAGCGGTGATAGAACTTCCAGTGCCGCCGGCGCCAGGGGCCTTGTCTCGCCTTCCAGCATCAGCGTGCCTGCGGCGAACAGAGCGCCCTCGTCACCTCTTAGGGGCCGCGCGAGCGTGGCGACATAGTGTTTGGCGATGTGCTGCTTGGGCGAGATGATCTTATGAAGCAGCGCGCCATCATCCGTCAGCAGCAGGAGGCCGGAACTTTCCTTGTCCAACCGACCCACAGTGGATAGTGCCGGCTCGCGCCGGCGCCAACGCGGGGGGAATACATCATAGACCAGCGGTCCGGCTTCCTTGTGAGAACAGGTCATACCGAGCGGCTTGTGCAGCATCAGCACCAGACCCGGCAAGGGGTCCAGCGGTTCCTCATCAACGCTGAGACGCTGCGACATGTCAGGTGTCAGTGATATCCGCTTGCTCGCATCCGTGGTTGTCACGCCGTCGAGAAGCACGCCGCCGCGCCGCGCGAGTTCCTGCACCTCGCTGCGTGAGCCATAGCCCAGGTTGGCAAGTAGTCGATCGAGCCTGATTGATCCGCTCACTTTGTCGCCTCATATACTTTGTAGCCGTCGCGCTCGGCACGCAGACCTGTTTGCGAGAAGACCGACAGCACAGATTCATACGGCAGGTGGCGATTGGCAACGAGCCAGGCTGTTCCGCCAGCGCGCAGGATACGATGACATTCTCTCACGAAAGATGCCCCCAAGGCCCGATCTTCAAGCCCACCGTCGTGAAACGGCGGATTCATGACGACAAAATCCAGGTTATCCATGTCGCTCAACCGGCGCACGTCGGCCCAATGGAAAGCTGCGCGGCTATCGGTGATATTTTGGCGCGCGGCCGTGATGGCGCGGCGGTCGATGTCGATAAGCTCAATGCGACTGACACTGGCACTCGCGAGAACGGCGCGCGCAATCACGCCGATCCCACAGCCCAGGTCGGCACCCCGGCCGGCAAAAGACGGTAATACCGACAGCAGCAGTGCTGTGCCCGGATCAATACGGTCCCAGCTAAAGACGCCCGGCTGACTCCAGAGACTTAAATTCTCAACGAAACACGGGCCACCAGCGGCAAGTGCAGACGCTATGGCCGCTTCGGCCTCTGCACTTAAGCTCTCGGGACGGACGGTTTTTGTAATGCGCTGATGGCGGCGGCTTTCTGTTTGCGCATCGCACCCGAAGGATTCCAGCTCGTTGGCGATGCGATTACCGCCCTTTTCCTTCGGGGCCATGGCCGTCAACGCCGCACCGGGTTTGAGCGCGCGAAGACCGAGCGCGAGCGCATACCTGCGCTCCAAGGTGCCGGGCGGTGCGGTCATGACGAGGCCGGTGAGACTGGCTTCTGCGACGTCTTCCAGCACACGCGCCCCAGGCATGAGCGGCGACAGCTGCACTGCGTCGGCTGGAACCGTCGCAAGTTCGGGGAGTGGCGCGCCGAACAGGCCGAAAAGTGTCTCGGAACTCATGGAAAGATTGAACCAAACAAAAGCCCGCCAAGGTGGGGAGCACACGGGCTTGTATATCAATACTTTGCGACGAGCGCGACGATTGAGCAGCACGAGAACGACAAAGGGCGGACCTTGCGGGTCCGCCCCTTTTTGCCAGCCGCCGCCTAAAGGTGAGTGGCTACGGGTGGGCCGCGATCCAATACATGGTCATCGGGCCATAGTAGGGCGTGCCGATATCCACCACCGTCGTCGTGTCGTGGCTGACGTAATACTCATACTCGTCGTTGCCGTAGATATCTCCCGGCTTTTGATCTCCGGTGAACGTCCACAGGGCATAATCCTGATAGGCCCACTGCTTCTGCCCATCGGGACGGGTGTAGACGTTCCAGTTACCGTTGGCTTCCGCATCCGCGGGCGCCAGGAAGGGCTTCCACTTGGCGAGGCAATCTTCCTTACATCTTGGATCGGTTTTGAGATCGCGGCCCACCGCGGGACGGATCGGGCTGCCGTGACGCAAACCATGTCCGCTGCCCGATTGATAGATGAAGGCATCGCGCGCATAGAGCGTCATGCCCTGCGCATCCGCGAAGACCTTGCCCAGCTTGGGCGTGTTCTGCAGCACGACGTTGGACGGCTTGAAATACTTCACGATCCGCACGGGTTCCCAACCCGGCTCGGCGCCATCGCCCTCGGCATACCCCGGCAGCAAGTCGTCGGCGTAGGCGTAGAGCGCGTTGCCTTTATAGGTCCATTGATAGATGCCGCCGGCCGACCACTGCGGCTTGAACTCTCCGACCGCTTCGGCCATCTGCGGCGCCTTCACCGGCTGCCATTTGCAGGGCCTCGCCTTGCAGGCTTCTGTCTTGTTGCCGTCGGCGCGTGCATAAAGAGTGTGCTGGTGGTTGTCCGCCACCACGAGACCTAAGGCGTCTTCGGCCTCCCTGATCTCGAACCCCGGCGGCAGGTTTTGGCCGGATGTCGGGAAGAAATACGCCACACTCCAGCCCTCGGGCATCGGCTTGTCCTTGGGGATCGACGCGCTGCGCTGACCACGAGGGCCGATCAGGGGGCCACGGCCGAAGCGCGCCGGCGTATTGCCACCCACAGAGCCAGGGTCGATGTCGTCAACAAACGTGTAGAGCGCTTTGCCTTTGAACGCCCATTGCTTGGTGCCGTCGGCCTGCGTGATGACAGACCAATTCGCCACTGGCGTAACCTTGCCGCTCACCTTCGCCGGAATCCAGGTGTTGGCGCATTCAGCCCCACAGGTCGAGGCCCCGATGGGGTCGGCATCGCGCGTATAAAGTGTCAGCCCCTCGACAGTGGCGAACACGATCTTGTCGCGCGGCACGCCGGAGGCCGTGGTCTTGTCGAGGCCATAGCCTTGCGCGAGGCCTAACGGTTGCAGCGTGATGCCAAAAGGTGTGGCGAGCGGCACCGTGTTCTTGCTCTCGGCGTTCTTGCTTTCGGCGGCAATCGCGCCAGCGGCGGCGAAAGAGGCCGCCGCAAGACAGAGAATCTTATAAGCCGCTTTCATCGCTTTTTCCCCTACGCCAGCATCTCGGTGAAGGTCTTTGAGGTCTGGTTCGAACGGTCACCCCAGGAACTGATGGGCACGCCCATGGCCTGCTGTACCGTGAGCGATACGCGGCTGTAGGGATCGGCAGGTGCTGCAATATGCAGGCCGGTCTTGAAGCGGCCCCCCGCGGAGCCCACCGTCAGCAACGGCACGTTTTCCAGCGAGTGAGTACGCGCATCGCCGTGATCGGTCTGCCAGACGATGATGGTGCGGTCGAGCACGGTAGACGGCCCTTCCTTCTGGCTCTCGAGCGTGCGCAGGAATTCGGCAAAGATCTTATTGGCCGACGCAATGAAGCCGTGCACTTCCTTCTGGTAGCCCAGCTTTTGGTCTGTCGCCTCTTCATGGGTGGCGGTGTGCCACGTGAATGTGCTGCCGGCGTGACGCAGGCCCTGAGAGCCGATATCCACGTTGAACACACGCGTCTGGTCGCAAACCATGGCGTAAGCAAGCAGCCTCCCAAACACCACGGCGTTGACCGCGACGTCGTCGATGACCGTGCCGGGCTTGGCTTCCTTCACCTGACCAGGGATGCTGCACGACGGCAGCGGCGCCGGCTTCTCCAGGCTCGCTGATAATTTTTGCTCCATTTCGCGCAGGCCGGTGAAGTACTCATCCAGCAGGCGGCGGTCCGATGCGCTGACTTTTCGCTCAAGATCCTGGCGGCGGTCGGTGATCGGCGATAGCACGCTCTGGCGTGCCATGATGACGGGGTCCGGCTTGAAGTCGGCGGCGTTGGGGTCCTGGAACTCCGCACCGAAGATGCGGGTGTACAGGGCCACTGGCGAGGGCTCGGCCGGATTAAGCGAGGTGGCGCTGCGGCGCGAAAGACTGCGGCGGTTGCCATACAACGACACTTCGAGGGAGCGGAAGCGCGAGTGCGCGCCGATCACATCGGCGATGCTACTGTCGAAGCTGGGACCGCCACCGCCATAGATGCCGGTGGTGGCAATCTGCACGCTCGATGTGTGCGTTTCGTGAGGGCGCCCGTCCAGGGAGAAGCGCAGGCCGCTGAAGATATTGGTGCGGTCGCGAAAGTCATCGAGGACTTCGAGCTGAACGTTGTGATGATAACCCGCACCGATCTTTTCGGGCACCCACATGCCGGGGATGAAGCCCAGATGCTGGAACCAGCTGCCGAAACGCACCGGAAGCGCGGCCCCCGTGGCCGCCAGCGCATCGCCGTTGCTATTGAGAAAGCATTCGAGCATCGGCAGGCCGACGGCAATTGCCGCGCCTCCCATGGTGCCCCTCAGAAGAGTCCGCCGGTCCAATTTCGTTTTCATGGCGTGTTTCCTAGTGTGCGCTTGTCTTAGTGTGTACTGGTGGTTTTTTCAGCGGCCGAAACCGCGCGGTAGAATTCCGGACTGGTGGCCAAGCGGCGCATCAGCGCAGGCACGTTATATCCGTCTTTTGCAAAGGCTTCTTTGAGACCATCGATCCAGGCGGCCTGACCTTGTGCCGGGGTCTGGCCCAAACCGTAGGCCGACATGCGCTGTACCAGGCACGCGGTGGTGGCCGCGTTGTCGCGCACGACCTTGCCAAGTTCCTCGCCGTTGGTGAATTTGACGCGGTCCAGTTCGCCGGTGGTGTCGAGCGCGACGCCGTTCTCATTGGTGCGGAAAGCTCCGCCGCCGTCGAAGTTCTCCAGAGCAAGGCCGATGGGATCAACGATCTTGTGGCATCCAGCGCAGGCCGGGCTTTGGCTGTGAGCGGTCAGGCGTGCGCGCGCAGTCTTATACTGCGGGTTGGTCGTGTCCTGAACGATCGTGAACTGCACATTGGCCGGCGGCGGCGGCACGCTCTGGCACAGGATGACTTCGCGCAAGGCTTTCCCGCGCA
Organism: Fidelibacterota bacterium; assembly: GCA_947472795.1. Classification (GTDB taxonomy): domain Bacteria; phylum Pseudomonadota; class Alphaproteobacteria; order Rhodospirillales; family Rhodospirillaceae; genus SHVO01. The sequence continues at coordinate 216,684 of CANJBL010000004.1, forward strand.
AGGTGGCCGAGGTCCGGCCCGGGTGCGAGTTCATAGTGAGAAACGCGGTCTGCATCAGGATGCCGGCGCGCGGATCGTTCGCGGGGAATTCGTAGGCGTCCCATTTGTCCGGCGCGCCGATAGGCGCATCGTTCGCCAAGGGTACGCGGTAGATCGACGCCAGCTTCGGCGTGAGGAACGTTTTCTTGGTGGTGAAAATATCGCGGTAGTCGCCCTTGGGCGCCAGCACGACATTGGCAATGGTCCGCAAGGTCTGTTCGCGCGCATCAGCGCCAATCTGAGCATCGAATTTGGGGAAGATGGTGGCGTCCTTGACCACGCTGTCCATGCCGTCGAGGCGCAGCATGTCATCAAAAAAGGCGCGCACACCGTCTTCCAGGCGCGGGCTCGCCAGCATGCGATCCACCTGCTTGGCGAGGCCCTTCGTGCTGTTGAGTTCGCCTTTTTCGGCAGCCGTCATCAGCTCCTTATCGGGCAACGCGTTCCAGAGGAAGAAAGACAGGCGCTGCGCTTTGCTCGACGCATTCAGGCGGAAGCCACCCTTCACATCCGGATCGGCTTCGACCTCTTCAATACGGAACAGGAATTCCGGCGCCACCAGCAAGGACGAAAGCGCCAGCGACAGACCTGTGTAGAAATCGCCGGCCTTTACCGCGGCGCGGTTGGCAGCGGTGACCTGCTCTTTGAGTTCCGTGTCGGTTAAGGCGCGGCGGAACAAAGCCGCGCCGGTCTTTGCCAAGAATTTTGCCGCGCAAGCATCATCCGGCGCCGTGGCTGCGGCAGGCACGCAAGGCATCACGGACTTGCGGACATCTGGGGCCAGCACCTGGGACGCGATGGAGCGGGCCATTGAGTCATATTGCTCAAGACCGGCAGAAGAAACACTCACCTGCCCCGAACCGACGGCAATCAGACCATCAACGCGCTGATCGGGTTCGAAGCGGCCGCCGATATTGACGTTGGAGCCGAACAAGTCGGCGATGATGCCAGCGTACTGCGTGCTGGTCAGGCGATGCACTTTCCCGCGCGGTGCGTCGCTGGGCGTGGGCGCGTTTCCAGCGGTGGCACTGCCAATACCGAGCAAGGCTGCCGCTCCAAAGACCCAAACTGCCGGACGACTCAAACGCTTCATGAACTCTTCTTTCAATATCTCGTGCGTTACGGCGTCGTCGCCATGGCGGTGGCCTTGCCGGCGGCGCGTGCGCGCAACTCATCCATTTCCTTAGCCGACACCACGAACGCCGGCACCGCCTTGATGTGATACGTCGAAGAGATGGTCAGGCGTAGGCCGGTTTTGGGATCGGGATCGCCGTCAGCCATTCTGCGCATGGCGTGATAGATGCCGGGCAATTCGGGCGCTAGCCCCGTGCCTTCGCGGACCTGGCCCGATTGGCCGATGGCAAAGTAGATCTGCTCGATGGGCTGATAGCCTGCCATGAGTCCGTTCAAGCTGCCGTCGGCACCCATAGTCCAGCGCATATGGAATTTCGTGAGATCGAACGCCGGGTACGTGAGCTGATCCTGCATCAGGTGGAGGTTGGCGGCAGGTTCGCTGATCGTGACCACACCTTTGCTGATCTGGCCTTTGAAGACATTCCCGCGCGTGCGCGGATCCGGGTCCTCGCGGAAGGTCATGTCGGCGCGCGGGTCGCCGCCGCCGTTATAGCGCGGCGGTTCCATGGCACGGGTCATCGTGATGGTGATCGGCCCGTCCTTGGACAGGTCGTCGCCTTGAAGCGTGATCAGCCACGCAGGTGTTGTGTCCTTCTGCGACATCCACATGAACGACCAAAACGTATTGTCGTTCTCAAGCGTGCCGCGATAGGCCTCGACGCAGCCGAGCGCGCGGAACAACTGATTGTCTACGCCCTTCTCATGGGTTTGTGGATCCTGGAAAGCCACGGGATCGTCGGCACCCTTGCCATCGAGATTGAAACCGTAGGCGAACTTGCCGATGACGGTCTTCAAGTTGGGGTCGGCCACCGCTTCCGGATGCATGAAGGCATTGGCGGGTTTGCCATTGACGCGCGCGCGTGTCTCCATGATCTGACGCAGGGTTTGCTTTTCCCAGCCACCGCCAGAGTCGTCGTCATCGCCGCCGACCGTCCCCATGATCTTCTCAATCTCCGATCCGGAGTAGCCAAGCCGTCTCAGGTTGGGCACAAACTGGTCGACCATTTTGGGATTGATACCGCCCGGGCCGCAGTCGCCTTCTTGCGAAGAGACCGCCTGAGCGAACCACCAGACAGCGTAGGTGCGGGACTCTAAAGCCAACGCCGATGTCGAGGTCACCGCCGCGAGCGCAATGCCGAGTGCCGTGCGAGATAAAACTGTCCGACCGCTGGTGAACATCTCAAACCTCCCAAAACCGGCGCACGCCGCCACGCTCTGTCGTAGAGACGGAATTATGTTGCGCGATTATGCCTCAAACGTTGGTTCCCACCCAGCGCCAGGAACTAATCGCTTAATGAGCTCAGCATATGCTGCGATGCAACATGCATCGTTAGGGCTGCAAAACCCACTTTTGCACGCGGGCACCCGCCGGCGGAAGGCCGGCAGCAAATTATAGGGACGCGCGGCCGGACTAGGGTTGTAAAATCCACTTCTGAACGCGAGCCCCCGTCCCCTCGGCAGTGTACAGGTTGCCCTTGGAATCGGTCGCGATGATGTGCAGGCCAACGAACTGGCCGGGATACGGGCCGGGGTGACCGAAGGAGGAGTTTGGTACCTCCTTCAATGTCTCACGCTCCAGGACGTGCACTCGGAAATTGTGGGTGTCGGCGACATAGATGTACTTCTGGTCCGGTGAGAAAGCCGAGCTGAAGGCCGTGCCGAATCCATCCGGCTTTGTGTCGCGGGCGACGAAGCCCTCCTTCACGAACTTGCCGTCGATGGTGAACACCTGGATGCGGTTGTTCTGGCGATCGTTCACGTAAACGAGGCCGTCGTTAGCGATCTTCACACCGTGCACCAGGTTGAACTGCTGCGGGCCGGGGCCCTCGGCGGTGCGTGTGCGGGGTGCGGCATCATCGGGTTTGTTGCCGTAGGCGCCCCACATGCGCTTGAACTTGCCGGTGTCCGCGTCGAACACGATGACGCGCCGGTTGACGTAGCCATCCGAGATGAAGGCTTCGTTGGTTTTAGGCCATATGGCGACCTGGGTCGCGTGATTGAGATTGTCCGTATCCAGGCTGCCTTTGCTTTTACCGGAGTGACCGATCTGCAGCAGAAATTTTCCGTCTTTGGTGAACTTGAGACACTGGTTGTCGTCCTTGCCGTGCTCGGCATCTTTGCCGTAGCCGCAGATCCAGACGTTGTCTTTCTGATCCACCGTGATGCCATGTTCGGTGATCGGCCATTCGAATTTGGCTTGATCGGCCTCGGACAGATAGGGCCTGCCCCAGCCTTGGATGAAATTACCCTCGGCGTCGAGTTCGACTACTGACGGCGCGGGTGCGGCCACATTAGGGTTGGGCGGTGTCTCAAGCTGACCGGAAATTTCCTTAGGCCGCGACAACACCCAGATATGATCGTGGGAATCCACCGCGATGCCGCCGAAACCGCCGAAGACGTAGTTCTTCGGCAATTGCTTGGGCCATGAGGGATCGACCTTGAAGCTGGGCGTATGGTTATCGGCGGCCTGTACTTGGGCGGCCTGTGCTGATGTGAATGTGAACGCCAGCAGAGCGCCGGCGCAGAATGCTTTTAGTCTCATCGGATCCTCCCCCCGCTAAAGCTGCAATGACGCGACTATAGCAGGAAGTGACGAGAGCGCTAACGCGCCGAGGCAGAGGCGTTCTGATTGGCGCGCATGCAGTAAAGCACGATCCCCGCCGCCACTGAGATATTCAGGGAATCGGCCTTCCCAAAGATCGGGATGCTGAGCACGTTGGTGCAGGCCTGCGTAATGGTATCGGTCATGCCCGCCTGTTCGTTGCCCATCACCACCAGTGTCGCCCGCTCATCGGGAATGAACCTGTCATAGGCCATCGTCCCGGCCGGGGATGTGCCGACCACGGCGCCGGGCCATGTCTTTGCCAAGGTGACAAAGGCCTCCTCGGTACAGCGGAAAATCGGCACGTTGAAAATCGAGCCCATGCTCGCCCGCACCGCCTCGACCGAGAATGGATCACAGCAATCACCAATCAAAATCAGCCCGGCAGCGCGCACGCAATCAGCGGTACGGGTGATAGTGCCAAGGTTTCCAGGATCGCGAATACGGTCGAGCGCGATATACAGCTCTTTCTCTTTTGGCTTGAGTGCCGCGACCTCGGCGATTTTAGTTTGGAAAGCCGCGATCACAGCCTGAGGATTCTCTTTGCGCGTGATCTTGGTGATGATGGCGTCGGTCACTTCCAGGCAGGTGCCGCCGGATTTCAGACACGCCTCGCGCAAACGCTGCGTCGCTTCACGCCCGGCGACCGCTTGCGTATAGATGAGATAGCGCGGTGAGAAACCGCATTCGAGCGCCTCAAGTCCGGTGCGGGCACCTTCCGCCAGGAAGAGACCGTGCTCGTCACGGTTCTTTTTTAGGCGCAGCCCAGCGATCAATTTGACCAGCGGATTTGCGGCACTTTCAACGCGGCGCACGCCGGGTGTTGTGTCGGCATTATTCATCTGGAGTCCAACGCGCGAAGAGCGACGTGGCGAAGGCGCGTTGCCCGTAGGTGGACTTAATCATGAGCTCTCCGGACTCGATAAAGCCACCGCGATCAAGATCAACCAGCATCTCGCCCACAGAGAAAAACGACAGGCGCAGGGCATAGGCCGATAGCAGCATGAAGTTTGCATTGGGCGACAGTAGTTTTCCGCAGTTATTCACGAGCCCCGCGAGATCGTCGAACAACGACCAAACCTCGCCGTCTGGACCTCTGCCATAAGCCGGCGGGTCCATGATGATGGCGTCGTATTGGCGGCCGCGGCGGATCTCGCGTTCAACAAAAGCCTTGGCGTCATCGCAAATCCAGCGGATCGGCACATCGTTCAAACCGGAAAGCGCCTGATTCTCGCGCGCCCAGCCGATGGCTTTTTTGGACGCATCGACATGGGTCACGGTGGCGCCGGCCGCGGCGGCCAGTAGACTGACAATCCCGGTATATCCAAAGAGATTCAAAATCTGGAGCGGGCGCCCTGCTGTTTCAATACGACGCATCGCCCATCGCCAGTGACTGGCCTGCTCCGGAAACACGCCCACGTGCCGGAAAGATGACGCCCGGCACAGCGCTGTGACTTTGTCGAAGCGCATCGCCCAGGGACGCGGCGGCTCGCGCGTGATTTTCCACGCACCCGTTTCCTGTTCGGCGCTCGCTTCCTCGAACGTCATATGCGCGTCGGCCCACACTTCGGCGGGCGCAGACTTGCGCCACAACGCCTGCGGCTCCGGTCGGTCGACCACGACCGCACCAAACCGCTCAAGCTTACGCCGCTCACCGATATCGATCAGCTCGTAGTCGGGCCATGAGTCGAGAACGGGAAACGCCGTACGCATCTGCGGGCGCGAAGGCGCCTGTTTCGCCGCGTGTGGCGGAAGCTCTGGCATGGAGTTTTTCATTTCAAGGTTTGACGGCGCACAGGAGTTTAGCGGGAGCGGAGATTCATTTGCAAAAAACAAAAGCCCGCTAGGTCATTGACCTAACGGGCTAATTTGGTTGCGGGAGCTGGATTTGAACCAACGACCTTCAGGTTATGAGCCTGACGAGCTACCGGGCTGCTCCATCCCGCGATAAAGACTTCAGTCGACAGAACGGCCAAAATTGCATTTGAGAAGTGGCCGACCTGCGGCCGACTTGAACATCGTGGAATAGGTTGATTTGTCTTTTTTGCGCTGATCTCAGAAGACCTGGCAGCGACCTACTCTCCCACACCTTAAGATGCAGTACCATTGGCGCAGAGGCTTTTCACGGCCGAGTTCGGGATGGGATCGGGTGTTTCATCCTCGCCATAACCACCA
>CANJBL010000005.1 GCA_947472795.1 Fidelibacterota bacterium
CGCCGGAGACAAAATGCATCGGTACGCCGGAGTAAAGATGCATCAGTGAGGCTGGCAGGAAGGCCCCCCGCGGGGGGCCTTCCTGCGTTTCGCGATCAGGTTTGGCTGGCGTCGTCGGGGGCGTTACGGGAGCGCCGCTTGCTCTGTTTGAGCCTGTAGCTGTCGCCGTTCATCTCAAGGATATGGACGTGGTGTGTCAGTCTGTCGAGCAAGGCGCCGGTCAGGCGCTCGGAGGCGAAGATTTAATTTATGGCAGCGTGAAGCGTGCAACGCACGCGCTGCACCGGTTGTGCAATTGTGGCATCTACAAATTGTGGCAGCACAATTGTGGCGACGGTGAACAGGAGGGCATCTCGCACTCATTAGCTTAGTTAGTGCTGTGACGGCGCGCGACATACTCGGCTATCAGCGCATCAGTTAGTTCTGAGAGCTTTAGGTTGTTATCTATCTACGGCCCATACTGCATCAGGCTTTCAAGTTCATGCTTAGCCAGCTTATGAAATGTCGCGATATAAAGTGTCATGTCGAATGGTGGTTCCTGTTCGGCAAGCGGGAACACCTCTTGAACGGACATTGCTTGGAGCTGAGTCCTTGCGCTACTCCAGCTGTCTGTGTGCAGGCTGCTATACAAGTGCGCTTCAGCGAGCTTCTTGTCATAGTGAGCAGCGCGATTAGCTGCCATGTGACGCTCCACAGCAACTTGCGCCGTCTCGACTATCTCAATGTTCCTTTTGCGATAGTCATCAAACGTTAGCTTAGCCAACTGCGTCTCCATATGTAATGCGGCTAGAAATTATAGATCCGCCTCAGATAGCCATCTGTGAACTACGCGCCAACGGTCCTGGCTCTTGAACTGGGAGGGCGCAATGGCGCAGCGACGACACGGAAGTTGCACATGTTGCTACGCCTTCTGCGCGCGAGGCGTGAGATCACCAGACAGCGCTGTGCGCTCGTCGAATACAAAGCATTCACCCTGCCAGTGACGGCCATCGGTCTCTGCAAAATATTTCAGAATACCGCCATCAAGTTGATACACGTTGGTCAATCCAAGCTCACGCATAAAAAGCGTGGCCTTCTCGCAACGGATTCCGCCAGTGCAATAGCTCACGACGGTCTTGCCGCGCAGAGCTTCCAGATGCTTCTGGACTGCCCCCGGAAATTCCGTGAATTTCTGAATTCCCAGGTCGAGGCCATTTTTAAACGTTCCGGCATCAACTTCGTAGCCGTTACGGGTGTCGAGCATGACCATTGCGTTGCCAACGTCGTCGCAGCCTTGGTCGAGCCAGCGCTCCAGTGTTTGGCTATCTACCGCCGGTGCGCGCTGGTCAACGGGACGAATCGTGGGGTAATCCATTCGGATGATTTCTTTTTTTACTTTAACTTTAAACCGCATGAATGGCACCCGCGCCGACCAACTTTCCTTCGCGTGCATTGCCTCAAACCCTGGCACTTGGCGCAGACAAGCGAGCATTTCCCGGCAAGGTTCTTCTTCGCCGGCCAAAAACGCATTCAGACCTTCAGGCGCAACCAGGATAGTGCCCTTGATGCCCAAAGCTCTGCCCGCCGCGCCGAGTGTACGGCGCACTAACTGAGGCTCACCAACAGGCGAGAACTGGTAGGCGGCGAGATTCAAAATCGGCATGCTCATGATAGTACCGTTCCGTAAGCGCGTTGTGGCACGCAGTGTTGTCCGCATGCTGCAGGCGGAGCGCCGGAGTTCCACTTTTATTGCAAATCAATTGCTTAGGAAAAGATGGTGCCCGGGGACGCGTTTCACAAATTATATAGATCAATGACTTACGGGCCGGTGCGACAAATTCATTTCCTGCATTTTATTGACGTTTCCCGCCTCATTGTCGCACCGAAATACGCAGAATATGTGCGCTCAGGCACTTGCCTAGGCATCGTTTGTCTCACAAGCCCGGCCTTTGCTTCCTCTGTCACAAAGGTTACTACGTAGGAAGCAACGTGACGCGTTTCATAGCGAGGTGGAACGTTAGGAGAGTGATGTGCAGTTATACCGCCTCGCCTACAACAGCACCGTGACAACACCCCTGACAAAGGCGGACCTAAAACAAATTCTAGCGACCTCCGTTATCAACAATCAACGCGCGGGATTGACGGGGGCATTGTGTTTTTCGCGCGGTGCATTTTTACAAATTCTTGAAGGCGACAGATATCCTCTGAACGCCACGTTTCAGAAAATCTCCCGCGATTCACGCCACAAAGACGTTCACCTCATCGGGTTAGCGCCCACTCAATCCCGTCTGTTCGGAAATTGGTCCATGGCCTTCGTGGACGACACTCGGGATACGCGCGCCATTATCATGAAATATTGCGGCACGGATCGGCTCATGTTTGGCTACATGCCGCTTGATGAGGTTGTTGCGCTCGTGCAGGACATGCTCTCCCCTAAGCCAACAGCATTGCGAAAATGAGCCGGTCGTGAATTAATTCGTACCAGGTACAATTAATTCACTACGGGTTACCGAACCCAAACGTTTTTGAGGTCGGTATGCGCTGTTTTCTCAAATGATCCCATCCATCAACTATAGCCCTTAAGTGTATGGATACCGCATCGAAGTACGCATCTGAGATACGGGCGGACAACTTCCCCATATCGTTCAAGACTTCCATAGTCACGGGCTGCAGAACGCTCTTTCCGTTTGCGCCCTTTTGCGCCTTAAACTCCAAGGTAGGGATGGGTTTGGGCCGATGGACGTCGAGAGGCGCCAGGATTGTCTGCGGATCATAGTGATGGAGCAGTGCATGAACATATTTGTTTCGTTCCTGGGCTAAGTCATCGCAGCGCCCTAGGAACTTGACTAATTCGTCGCCACGCTGATCCAGCAGCAACGCATTGGGAGCGCCCTTTACCTGTTCAAAGTACCAGACGGCATACTTTTTTAGCGCATCGGTCTTTCGTTTAAATCCGGTGGTTTGACCGATCTCATAAAGTTCACTGTACTGCGGAAGCAGGATGCTCACCCATCCGATCATGCTCAAGATGGTGTCCTCTAGTTGCGCAAAGTTTAGGGATATCTCGCCCACAGCATGAACTACGTCTTTGCGTTCGGCGTATTTAATCTCGCTCATTGTCCGTCACAACATTTAAGCTCTAAGGTCTCGGCGGACGCGGCGATTGCTTTGAAAAATGCCTCAGAGCGCGGCGTTCTCAAGAACCGCTGCGATTGAGTCTCATGAGAGAACTCGAAAAACCCATATTCCCGATCAAATACGGCCATAAATTTTTTTCCCCGGATACGAAGCACCAATAACCTACAAAAAGCTAACTGCCGCTTCCGGAGTTTCTATCCGTCCCGCGCCCAATTTTATTAGAGACTGTTTTTTGTTTAGTTGATGGAAATTGAGATCACTCGTTACAAATACATCTCTCGAGTGGTGAATATGACTCCAAATAGCTTGCACATCGCATTTGGCATTGCGCCAGCGAGGGTCGCACGAGTTAACGTCTACCGCTCGTTCTTTACAAAAGTCGGACCACGAGAATTGAATGTTGGGGAATAGAACTGAATGGATTTTCTGTTCAAGCTCCTCCATCAATTCGTCAGTCCATAGCCCTTGATCCCAGAAACCGAGATCCCAATACATCATCGGGGGAAGGAGCATTAGTCGATCTAATCCTAATGAAGCCAAGCGTCTTTCAAAGACCCTGAAGTCTTCTAAAGCGCCCCCATTTTTTTGGCGTTCAGATGCCGAAATAGCGACCAGCCCAACGTCTGCTGCACCCATCGTGTGGGCCTCAACCAATTTCCGGAGGTATGCGGTTTCCGCGCGATTTTCATCAAGTGCGATGATGCAATTTGTATCTAGCGTGAAACTCGTCATGGCCTGCAATGGAATTTTTCTGACAGATGCGACAAAATGTCACTCCATCTGTGGGCACCATCCTATTTGATATTCCACGACTTTCTATCGGTGCGACAAACGAAATCCCGCGCGATTGGTCGCACCGGAAATTCCACTTTTCTTGAAGATCAATGACTTGAGAGGAAATGGTGCCCCGGGGACGGCGCGCATCAATTTAGTTATATCAATCACTTACTGGAAAGGGAGCCATCTCAGGTTCCCATAGGTTTCCACGCGTTTATTTGGCTGATTGACCCACTTTTGCGACGCTGGTGGCGTTAGGCAGCATTCATGTCGCCTGCCGGAGTATCGGGGCGCGCGCGCGTACTCGACTAAGGATTTCCCAAGTAATCGCGCTTGCCAATCTCAATGCCGTTGTGACGCAGGATGTTGTAAGCGGTTGCGACGTGAAAATAGAAATTCGGTATCGCGTGGCCGAGCAGAAACTGCATTCCTTTATAGTGGGTCTCTTTGTCGCCGCGCTTAGTGACGATTTCCTTATCTTCCGTGCCGTCGATTTGCGCCGGTGTCACAGTTTGGATAAACGCAATGGTCTTTGCGACACGCGCTTTCAGATCGGCCAATGTCTTCTCATTATCCTCGTAGACTGGAATCTCTATCCCAGCCAGGCGCGCCACCACACCCTTGGCAGCATCGCAGGCAATCAGCACCTGAGTAGTCATAGGGAGCATGTCAGGAAAGAGGCGATATCTAGTCAGCACTTCAACATCAATCTTTTTGGCATCGACATGGGCCTGCGCCTTGTCGAGTATGTTCATTAAATTTCCGAGGATATTGACGAAACGCGGCACACTCGCTTGGTACATGGAAATGGTCATGGGAAATCCTAAGAGTTAAAACGGATATATTGGTAAACTAGTCGGCCTTCAATATCAGAGCCCCAAATGAGAAGTCAGACGCCTCTATGGCACATGAATACATCGTAACGCGTCGTTCTTCCGAGAATTTGATGGCAGGGTTTGGGTAAGCCATCTAAAGCGTCCGCGTGCAGGGGCCATTTCAACACGACCCGTTTACGCGCCGTTGCCAGTGCAGCTTGCATCAATTCTAATGCATCGGAATCCACTCCGACCAACTGTCGCAGCAACCGCATCTCTTTTTTTGCGAGAGAAGACTTCCTGCGAGGTGGGTGCATTGGATCAACAATCACCACATCGGCTTCGAGGCTTGATAGCAGAATCTTTGCGTCACCATATAAAAGTGTCATGCGTGCGACGACTTCTGCGACATCTGGCCCCGCTGCGCGCGCTGCTGAGAGACCATCTTCCAGAAGTTTATGGACCTCGCGCGACCTCTCCAACAGAGTTATGTGTCCCCCCAAGGATGCGAGTAGAAACGCATCGCGACCCAGCCCCGCTGTGGCATCGATAACGGTTGGTGTATGTGCATTGACGAAGCCTGCGGCTCTGGGAAGATGCTGGCCACGTCCGCCGCCAAATCGGCTTCGGTGCCCGACAGGACCCCCAACGAAATCGAGAACGAGACCTTGCGCGCGGGTTCCACCTGCCGGTTCGATCATGGAGTCATTGACCATGCAGGATAAAGTCCGGCAAAGTTGTTCGGTTCATTCGTGGGGCTAGCCTAACCGATGTTTGAATGGAGGGGCCGGCAAGCGCGGGCTTAGCCTGCCTCAAGCGGTATCGGTTCTTCGCGTATGCCTCCGCGACACACTGCCAAGCACTGAGATGGGGACAATATATCACAAGCCTGACCTCCCCGGAATTAATTGCGTCTCGTATTACGCAATCACTCCGGGTTATCCGTCTCAGCGTATCTACGGTATCGAACTGAACCTGGGCTTAAACGTGGTAATGCTTGCAGCGCCCTTGAATCTGCAAATGGAGCAACACATGGCCCCGAGACCACCCAACTACAACCAGGAACGCGCCGAGCGAGACAAACGAGGGCGCAATAAGAAGGCGGAGAAATTGCAGGCTCGCCAAGACAAGAGCCTGCAACGTAAAAGTGAACAGGAAGCAATCTCGCCAAAGAAGCCAGAGCGGTGATGACTGCCGGACGAGGCCTGCGGAGCCCCGGAAGGCGGCGCATCAGGATTCGAGCCTGATACCAGAACTCTCGTTGTCCGTGAGGCCCCGTTGCCCCAAACGTTTACCCCACGCTCCTAAAGCGGCTTAGCCAAATAGTGGCTATCCACGTGCAGTCGGCGTACAGCCGCTTGAAAAGACTCACGTTTTGAGAACAAGGAGAATGGTGCCCGGGGCTGGCGTTCAGCAAGCGCAGCAGATCAATCACTTGCTAGGAAGTGGGCCATCTTGCCTTCCCATTGTTTTCCATGGGTTTATTTGGCTGATTGACCCACTTTATCTCTACTCGCCGTCCTGCATGTCTTGGAACGTCGCCAACCGCCGAAATTTGTCCACAGCAGCATAGGCGCTGCCGAGACGTCCCTCTCGGTATTTGAGGCAACTCAGATCCAATTCGATACCAAATGATTTGGACGTCGGGCGCACCATCAGCCGCGGCAGCCCCATATTGTGGATCGCCCCTGCGAGAACGATCGCGTTTCGACATGAGGTGCCCCGTGCGTCAAGGAGCGCGGCCTCAGGCCAAACAGTGCCGGCCATGTGAAGCATCCGGTCGGCGGTGAGATCAAAATCATGATGGAGATAGACGTTCGCGAGAAATATTCCTTCTGATCTATCAAGCCGACGTTTCACGAGTTTCAGAAATCGCTGGGAGCGTAAATGCCCCGGAATTCTGCTCCCGTTGTAAGCGTCGAGAACGATCGCGTCGTAAAGCTCACCAGTAACGTCGAGATAGTTGGCGCCGTCTGAGACCACACAGTTCACTTGCGCTGGCATTTGAAAATAATTGTGTGCCAGGAAGAAGGAGTTGGGGTTGTTGTCGACGACCGTCACCCGAACGCCGGCGCGCACAAGCAGCGTGGCAAGAGTGCCGCCACCACACCCAATCATGAGCACACGCGCCGAGCGCTTTTGCCAAAGCAGGCTGAACAGGGCGTGGATATACGACGACAGGCTGACGCCCAACTCATCGGCCTCGCTTTGGCAGCAATCGCCCTGCTCATAAATCGTCGCCCCGGTTTGAAGCATTCTCCGTACATTGATTTTGCCGATAGGGCTTGGAAGAGAGCTGACGGTAATCATCAAAAACGCCTTCTAAATGAAAACCAGTGGTTTGATCCGCCACCGGCTGCATTTCTCGCCTAATGTCAGAATATCGCCTGACATATTATTAAGTTGCCTATTGATATGTAAATATATTATAATGATATATTAAACATCAACGAGAGGCGTTATGATTACTTCCGGCCAGATGAAAGCGGCAAGGGCCTTGCTGGGTATTGATCAACGTCAGCTCGGCGAACTGTGCGCGGTCTCGTTGCCGACTATCCAGCGCATGGAGGCATCGGGCGGCACTGTGCGCGGAATGATCGATACCTTGGTCAAGGTGGTCGAAGCGCTTGATCGCGCAGGTATCGAGTTGATCGGCGATTTCACGCCGTCTACGGGCACGGGCCGCGGAGTGCGACTTAAGGAGGTCGTCACAAACGTACGCGCCAAACAGTTCAAATCTCCAGACCGGCACGTCGACGAATCAATCAATGTTGCCTAGGGCCAACCTAGGTTTCACGCCCAAAATACTTTCCACCCTCCGCGCAGGTTATGGGATCGCGCCATTACGCGCGGACGTCATCGCGGGACTTACAGTTGCTGTTGTAGCGCTCCCATTAGCGATGGCTTTTGGCATCGCAAGTGGCGCCTCTCCCGATAAGGGGCTGATCACGGCAGTAATCGCCGGGTTTTTGATTTCGCTTCTCGGCGGCTCTCGCGTCCAAGTCGGTGGGCCTACTGGTGCGTTTGTTGTTATCGTATTCAACGTCATTGCCCTGCACGGATACGATGGCCTCCTGATCGCGACGTTCCTCGCAGGGATAATCCTGATTGTCGCGGGCTACTCAAAGCTAGGGCAGATCATAAAATTCATTCCCCATCCGGTCGTGACAGGGTTCACCGCCGGCATCGCCCTCATCATCGCATCGAGCCAGGTCAGCGACTTCCTGGGTATGAAGATCTCAAAGATTCCCGCCGACTTCATCCCAAAGTGGAGCGCATACATTGGTGCCGTTAATACGATTGATATGCCTACTGTTATTGTAGGAGTGGCTTCGCTCACGGTGATTGTCCTCCTGCGCAAATTTGCGCCAAAACTTCCGGCCTACCTCATCGCAATCGTTATCGCCGTTGCAGCTGCGCGGTTCTTAGGTTTGTCTATTGATACCATCGGGACACGCTTTCCGAATATGCCGACGGGTATCCCAGTTCCGTCGATCCCCGTGTTCTCTTTCGACAAAATCCGCGAAGTCCTACCGTCGGCTTTTACGATCGCGTTTCTCGCTGGCATAGAAGCGTTGCTCTCCGCCGTCGTCGCGGACGGGATGACGGGCTATCGCCACCGCTCAAACCAGGAACTTGTGGGTCAAGGGATGGCAAACATCGCTTCGGCATGTTTCGGCGGACTGCCGGCAACTGGAGCGATCGCGCGAACCGCGACAAATATCAGGGCGGGCGCCCGTACTCCGGTTGCGGGAATGATGCACGCCGCGTTCCTTCTCGCCTTTATTCTCTTCGGCGGCGACTTGATGAAGTTGGTGCCCATGGCAGCACTGGCCGCGATCCTGTTTATGGTCGCGTGGGGCATGAGTGAATACGGAAGCTTCATACACCTTCTTAAAATGCCGTCCGACGATCGCGCCGTTTTGTTGCTAACGTTTGGTTTGACGGTGATGTTGGACCTCACCGTCGCCATCGGTGTGGGCGTTGTTCTTGCGTCACTCATGTTCATGAGCCGCATGGCGAAGGCTGTGCAGATCGGCTCGCGTGAGAATGGAGACGAGGGCCAGGAAGACGACAATCAGCGGGCCTCATTGCCGAGCGGCGTTGAAGTGTTTCGGATTACTGGCCCATTCTTCTTTGGCGTTGCGAGCGAACTCTTAGACACCCTCCACCGCATAGGTGAACGCCCCACGGTTTTTATTTTGAGACTACGATTGATGCCATTCCTCGATACGACCGGCGCAAATGCCCTGCAAGCATTCATTGAAGAGTGCACAGGCAACGCAATCCAAGTCATTTTTGCTGGAATCCAACCTCAACCCTTACGACTTCTAAGTGCAATGGGGCTTGGCGCCGCCAGCCCACGTGTGAGGCATGTGCCGAGTTACGATGATGCCATCATGTTGGCACTGGAATTGCGCGGACAAAAACCGGCGGATGCAAACGTCCTAGAACTAGAGCGCTCCATCGGCTTGCCCCGTTAAGGGTACTTCCGCCGATGAAACAATATTCACTGACAGGAACTGCCATGCCGTCGCGATATGACTCTACGTTTTGGCTCCAGCGCGCTCAGGAGACGCAGGTTCTGTCTGACCAAATGAAGGGTCAGGGAGCCAAAGCAAGTATGGGTAGGCTTGCACGAAAGTATGAGCGGATCGCACTCCAGAGCGCGTACGACGAAGCGCGCATTGCATTCGACAGCGCACGCGAAGCGTTGAGGGTCAGCCAGGGCGCCGCATCACGAGAGCAGATTGCGTCGATTACGGAAACGATCGATGTCGCATGGAGCGAAATGCAGAAGACAAAAGGTAAATTAGACATATTCCGCCACACCCATCTTTTGATCATTGATGGCGTGGAAGTGCTCGATGGCGAAGATTTAGCGGCATCGGCGCGTTAAATGGCAAAGAGCTTGCATGACCCAGGAAGTCCGTTGTGACCAATCTTCCGGCTCAGGGGCCGTCGCTTCTGAAATCGGCCTTGCGGGGGCGTGTACCGACTGCGGCCAAGGCCCGCTCTTCGTTGGCATCTCAGTATGGAGCCGGTATTGAAGATCAATGACCTGAGAGGAAATGGTGCCCGGGGCCGGCGTGCCGCAATTTAGTTATATCAACTACTTAGCAGGCCGTGGGTCATCCGACCTTCGCATAACTTTCCATGTTTTTATTTGGCCGATTGACTCACTTTTTCGGCACGGTGCGCTGCTTTCTCTGCTGACAGGTTTGTCGGAGCTTTAAGGCGTAGCCGCCGCCTGCCAGGAGCAAGATGTGAGCCGTTCAAATTGACTTCTTATTTTGCTACAGGCGCTAAGAGGCCGACGCCATCCGGTGAGCGCCGCTGCCTAGAACTTCCACGCGGCCATATTTAAGATGAAGGGCACATCTTTTTTGTCCGGTGGCGCAACGGACTGTTTTGCGTTCGCCTTGGCATCAGTGGACGCGGCATGAATTGGCAACGCCGTAAACAACGCTAGGAAGAGGAGTGCAATTCTTGTCATCATGCATGAACCTGAAACAAACTTTCTTCGTGAGATTACCAGGCTCTATTGTTTGTCGGAGTGCAGAGAATGCCAAGCCAATCCACCCAATATGTCGTCATAAGTTTGAATGGTCGCCTGTTCACGGCGTTCGCCAATCGTAACAGCACGGCTGGCATTTCCTTTCGTCATTTCGTCGGGGTGGACGGCGCGACGATAACCAAGAGGTCACAGACTCACGGCATCTTGGCTGAAAGTGCAAGAGGCTATTCCCACGGCGCCGTCGGCTGCGCCATGTCGCACGCCGCACTTTGGAAAGAGTGCGCCTCTTCAACCGATAATTTCGTCGTCTTCGAGGACGATGCCCTTCTTCGCGACGATTTCGTGCATCAGTACGGAGCTTTGCTCGCCGCGCACGGATCCTGGGACATCATTTTCTTCGGCTGTAATACCGACACGATCGTGAGCATCCCTTACGCCGGCGGCATTGATTTTACGGGACAGTTTTCGACGCTCTATCCCAACTCTGGTCAGCTTGCGGCATTTGCGAAGCTCATCGACAACGTCAATCTGCTACGCCTGAAATTCTCCTTCGGGCTTTGCGGCTATGCGGTATCCCCGGAAGGAGCGCGAAAACTGCTCGAAAAGTGACTGCCGATGGACAATCGACCGGTCTATATCGAGCCGGAAAACCGTTCGTTTCCTGCGTACTCCATCGACTGCATGATGATCACCGCATATCCTCAGATGGACGCGTTCATTTGCTTTCCGCCGCTCGTCATGACGCCTAACGACCAAGCCACGTCGCAGACCGTAAATACGTGATCGCGCTTTTCCGCCACACCCTTTCACGACGGCTGGAGAGTTCGAAATGCATTTGAGTTTCGCAAGCATGGCGGTAGTCATCGGACGGTTAAGGCGCCTGTATCTTCGCCGCCGGTTTCTGCACTCGTGCCGCCGTTCACAGACTGTAAACACTCGACGCTGCCGGTGTAATTCCTGCCCGGGGCACCACTCGCCTTGAAAACACACAGCTTCCCCCGCAGTGAGACAATTCGTTTTGTCTCACCGGAGTTCAACTTTTTGAAGAAAATCAAACGCTTCGAGGAAGATGGTGCCCGGGGCCGGAATTGAACCAGCGACACACGGATTTTCAATCCGTTGCTCTACCAACTGAGCTACCCGGGCATTAAGGGCGAAGCCTTGGGAAGGGGCGCTTTATAGAAGAGATCGCTCGGCCTGTCCAGCCACCCCAGCCTTCACCCAACCGATTGAGCTCTCTGGGGAATTTGAGGTTTTTGACACCTTGAACCAGGACTTTTCAGGGCTTTTCCGGTTCAGTGCCACCTTCGGGGCCATCTTGGTTTTCGGGCCCCTCATCGGTGGCGACCCGGTAGCGGCCCGTGAACCAGGAGCCGAGGTCGATATCGGCACAACGCCGAGAGCAGAAGGGACGATAGCGCGCCTGCACGGGCTCACCGCAACGAACACACTTCGCGGCTGTTGCGCGCACGCCGGGCAAATTGTCGCCGGAAGTAGGTTCTGTGGGATCGTCGGTCATGGCTTCATCATTAGTCGCACTTCGCCCAGCGTCAAGCAGCGGAGAATTCAAATCGTGCGCGCGGGAATTGGGCATTGGGCTTGAGCATCAGGGCGGCTTTCAGCATGTCCTCCGCCTCGGCCAGCGCGGCGTGCAAGGGTCCTTGCAGAACCGCGAGCACATCGGGCGCCGCCGCAACCGCGACACGGCCCACACGCTCCGCCATGCCATAGCGCACGGCATCACGGAGCAGCTTCAGCGCGACGCTGGAAACACTGAGTGCGCCGCTCGCATCGCACAACGTTTCCGCCAGCGACAACCCCTCGCGCTTGCGGGTGAGCTCGAGCATGCCCAGCGGCGTGAGACCTGTGACGTGCGTCGCGATGGGATCGGTGCCGACGGCATCCGTCAGGCTCTGGCGCAAAGTACCGCGCGCACCTCGTCCCTGTGCGATCAGGTCCACGACGATGTGGCCGGCGATATTGCGCCGACGCAGCTCGCGCGCCACAGCGGGCATGGCCTCGGCATTGGCGATAGCGGGCGAAGACGACCCTGAATTGATATCGATGGCCACAACGGCCGCCGTGGGCTCGATCAGCAGACTGCCGCCGCTCGGTAAGGATACGCCTATCTGAAGAGCAGCTTCGATCGCCTCTTGCACGCCGTAAGCCGTAAAGAGATCACCGTCTTTGAAAGTTTCCACCGGGGCATCGGCACCCAAGGCAGCGCGTAGAGGCTGCGCCTGGCTAGAGGGCGCACACAAAATTCTCTCGATGCCATCGCGGTAGCATTGCCACCATGCCAGAGCCGCCGGAGGCGCTGCTTTCAACAACACCGGCGCTTTGTCGCTCAGTGGCATATCTGCCGCTCTCAAGTCCGCGCCTTTATCGGCACGCGGCGGGACAGCGACTGCGACGGCAATGGCCGCTCCCTCGAGGGGCAAGCGGCCCTTCACCATGAGGACGCCTGGGAGTGCCGCGCCGATGTCCACAAACACGGCTTCGATTCCCGGCACTTTGGCGCGCACGCGGCCCGCATAAACCGCGCCGGGTTGAATCTCGTGGTCGCGTGCGTGACGGATCTCCACCAGCTCGTCGCCGGCCAGCAGTGCGGTGCGCGTCTCACCGGGCCCACGGCTGACGAGAATGGTATCGGGGGACACCGTCTATTCCTGCTCGTGGGTGAAGTAGCGGCCTTCGGCGTGATTGTAGAGGATGGTCTTCAGTGCAGGACCCATGTCCTTGTCGACCAGATGACCGAAACCAATGGCCTTCAGGTGCTTGGCGATGACGCGCTCGCCCAGGCGCTTCATGTCTTCGGGGATAATGGGCGTGGAACGCTGCAGCACTTTCACGCACTCGTCGCGGTAGGCGTCGCGGCTGACCACCGCCGCATTGGCGCCGTGGAAACGATAAATTCCAAAGGGCACGGGCACGACCCACAGGTCCGTTTTTTGAATAAAGCGCGACCACAGCTCGAAATCGCCCGCGAGCTTGAGCGACAAGTCGAAGCCCCCACCCACTTCATCCCACAGGTCGCGCCGCCAGAAGGTGCAGTCCTGCACGATCCAACCAGAGGACGGCAAACCCAGCGAGCGCACGTATTCGCCGTTGAAGAAGCCCCAGTTGTCCACGCCCGGCAGAAAATCAGCCTTGATCACCACACCGTCGGCCCTGGCCTGCATGGGATGGCGCGAGGTGATCCAACGCACCTCGGGCAGCTGATCGAAAATGTCGAGCACGGTCTGGATCGTCCAGGGCGCCAGCTGGTCGTCGGAATTGAGCCAACCCATATAGGGCGCGTCGGACTTGGCGAAGCCAGCTTGAATGGCATGGTACATGCCTGCGTCTTTTTCCGACTGCCAATGCTTCAAGCGCGGCGCATGCGTTTTGATGATGTCGACGGAGTTGTCGGTGGAGGCAGCGTCCATGACGACGTAATCCACACGCTCGGCACCTTTGCTGCCCAGGATGGAGCGCATGCAGTCATCCAGATAGGCGCCGTAGTTGCGGTTGGTGGTGACCATGCACAAGCGGTTGGCCATGGCTCAGCGCGCTCCGAAAAGGGAATCCAGTCGCAGGTACTTGTAGCGCAGCGTGAGCTCCAACGCATGGGGCCAGGGCGGTGCTGCGTCCAGCGTCAGAACGGCGGAGGCGGTTTCGCTTGCGAGCGTGAGGCGCGTTCCTGCCGAGACCTCTTCCGCCCCTTCCCAGGCCATGCTCGTGACCTTGGCGATACGCGTCTCCTGCTCGCCGAGATAAACCCCTGCGATACTGTCGATGGCCACGATAGCGCGCACCTTAGGCCAGGTCATGCGCAGGCGCAGATAACCTTCGGGCCCAAAGGGCTTCACCACCACCTTCATCTCGCCGCGGCCCAGGGCGTGCACGGCGAGCGGCATGGCGCCCTGGCGCTTGATGTCGAACCCGGCACCGAGATCAGGGGCGAGAACCGCATACCCCAGCAGTGGGCCCGCGGTGAGATATTCGGCGCCGTAGGCTTCGCGCTGGCCGGCGGCAAAACCGGCGCCAAGGAAAGGATTGGCGGAAACCAGCGCGGCCGCCGGCCAATACACCTGATGGCGGCCCAGTTCCTGCAATGCCGGCCATCCCTGAAATTCCAGCTCCACAGGGTTGAAGGACAAATCCGCAAGGCGACGCCGGTCGTTGAGGTCGAAATTGGCTTCGTGTTGCCAGGCGCCGATGGTCGCGGCTTCCTCCGGTGTCGGATGCAGCAGAGCAGCGGCAAGGATCTGCGCCGCCTGGGCCTTCAACGTACCAGCGTTGCCCGGCGTGCGGGCCAAGTCGCCCAGCAGCGCATTGATGGCCGCCGTGCCGGCCATGATGCCGTCTTGCAATGCCTCCATCTGGCGCAGCTGCGTCTCGCCGCGCTGATTGAGCAGGAGCACCGGCGCGCCGGCGTCATCGTAGGCCGCAAGACTGCCCTCGCGGCACATGCAGGCATGTTCCAGCACATCGGGCGTGCGAGAGAGAAGTTCACCGGCAAGACCCAGGAAACCGTCGTCGCTCAGGAAGGCCGCCAGGTCCACGCCGCCACGGACGTGGGCCATCGCTTTCTCGTTGAGAGCCAGGTAGAGGCCGCCCATGGCAATGCCGGTCTTCTCACGGGCTAGAATGCGCGCCAGGACGGCTTGGATGGTGGCGGCATAGCCTAAGTCGAGAAGGACAGATTTGGGTTTGGTGAGAGCCTTGCCTACGCCCTTCAGCAGGTTCACGCGCAGCCGCGCCGACATCGCCAGCACCTTGTCGCGGAGTGCCGGTGTAGTGCCGATGGCTTGGCTCAAGGTCGCCAAAAGATCTGGCTCTGGCGACTTGAAGGCCGGCGCGATGGTTTTCAGATCGTCGCGCGTGAGCCCCCACGCCGATAGAATTTCATCGGGACTGCCGCCAGGCGTCAGCAGCAAAGCCTCCGTCAACAAACTCAAGTCGTCGGCATAAAGCCCAGCCCGCACCACGGCGCGACGGGACAGCCAAAGCTCTTCCACCTTCAGCGGCACGCCGATCTGCTGGGCGGTGGCTTCCACCAACCGCCTGAGGAAGCGCCCTTCGCGCATCAAGCCGAAAATCTTCGTCGTGCCGGTGGCCTTGCATTCCTGGACGACCCAACGCGCGAAAGCCGTGAATACGGGCGCCAGAATGGCCGCGCCATAAGCCCAATAGGGCTTGAGGTCCTGAGGCAAAGACGACGGTGCACGATGCGCGAGGCGCGCACGTAAACCCGTGAAACCGAAATCGCCCGTTTGATTCAACAGTACATTGCGGCGCGCACGGGCCTTGGTGCCCGCCGGAAATTCGACCGTCTGCACGCGCGGCGAGAACGCCCACTTGTCGTAACTCGCCACCACAATGCCGCGCGCGCGGCAGGGCGCAATATCAGCTTCGAAGCTATCTCCCACATGAGCAATGGCGGCTGGCATCACGCCCAGATCACGGATGATGTCATCGAAGAGGTCGCGGTATTTCGGCTTGCCCGCTTCGCATGAAACGTAGAGCCGATCTATGAGGCTATGATCTGTAAGGCCCGCCGCTGTCAGGAACCCTCGCACCTGCGCGGCTGTAAAGTAGGTGTCGGAGACCAGAATGACCTTGGCGCCGGCCGCTTTGGCGGCACGCATCAGCGTCACCAGTTCGCCATCCAGCACCATGAGCGCACGTTCAAAATCAAGTTCGGCGGTCACACGCGCGGCGGCATCGAATCCAGTGGCAAAAATGTGATCGGATAGCGCGGCGTAGATGTCGGCCAGCGTTACTTCACGGTAACCGGTGATGGCTTGCGCTTTTTCGCGCGCAGCCTTCTCTGCCGCGCGGCGCAGGTCAGCGAAGCCCAAGGGTGAGATGGTGCGCGCGAGTTTGCCGTCTTCGGCGAGCTTATGGCCCAGAAGGTCGAACACATCTGCGGGCTCGGGCACACGTCGCCAGAGAAGGGTGTCGAAGACATCCAGCGACAGCACGCGAATGCGACCGGCCTTCAACCCCTCCAGCAGCGGAAGCAACCGTTGGTCGGTCACCTCGTCAGGTATGCGCGCAAAATCCGCCAAGAAAACCCCCAAAACATGAGCGCAGTGTACGGCAGACTTCTTGGGACGAACAGAGCGCCCTTGCCATGTGGAATGCGGGCAATAAAAAACGCCGCAGGTCAGGCCTGCGGCGTTTTCACTCTCAGCTTCGCAAACTTAGTCGAACAGCTTCGCGAATTTACGCGCCTTACGCTTCTTCCAGGCGCCTCTGTGGTAGGCATCGGAGCCGATCAGCGGAACGACGCTGGAAGCCTCGGCAAAGACCATCTGTTCGTAGGCGGTGTCGACCTTGCCCCAGGAATTGGCCTCCTTGAGCGTTGAGGATGAGCACGCACCGTCACGCACGTCGGCGATCGTGATTTGGATGGCGTATTTGTGCATTTCGGCTTCGATGCCCAGCACTTCCGCGCACACCACGGTATCCTGCACGAAGTTCTTCGGTACGCCGCCACCGATCATGAATAGGCCCGTGGAGCCGGCCTTGATTTTGATGTCGGTGAGTTCGCGGAAGTCGGCGATGGAATCGATGGTGATATGGTTCTTCGGATTACGCACCTGGTGCAGCACGAGGCCGAAACCAGCCGAGGAATCCGTGAAGGCCGGGCAGAAGATCGGCACATCCATGTCGTAGCAGGTCTCGACCAGCGATTCTTTCTTGCGGTTCTTCCGGCCCTTCAGCCAGCGGCCCATTTCCTTGATGAAGGCGCGGCTGGAGTACGGGCCCGGCTTCAGGCCGTCGGCGATATCGCCGATGACCTTATCGCAGTGCTGCAGCTCTTCTTCATCGATGTAGGTGTCATAGATGCGATCGATGTAATTGGCGCGCAGGTCGCGGTCGTCGATGAACTGCGAGCCCTGATAATGCTTGAAGCCGAGGGCTTCAAAGAAGTCCATGTCGACAATGGAAGCGCCGGTGGAGACGATCGCGTCGATCATCCCGCATTTCACCATTTCGACGTAGACCTGCATGCATCCGCCGGCAGAGGTGGAGCCTGCCAGCGTCAGGATGTTCGAACACTTCTGGTCGGCCAGCATCATGTTGAAGATGCCAGCGGCCCGCGCTGTATCGCGCGAGGTGAAGGACATTTTGCCCATGGCATCGATGATCGGGCGCGCATCGAAGCTGGTGATATCGATGTGCTCGACCGGCGTGGAGAGCAGCTGCGCTTTGGTGTTCTTGCGCGGATTCTTGGAAGCGGTTTTCTTGGATTTCGTTTTGGGCGCAGCCATGGGTCGAGCGTCCGTTTCTAGATGTTGGAGAGACAGGAAAAAGCAGAGGACGCCATCGGGGTCAAGGCTTAGGCCCTAGCCCGCCGGCGTCCTGAACGGGGCGTTACTTTAATTCAAGCGACCGTGTGTCGGTATTACCGTCCGCGGACAATTCCGCCGATTCCTCGGCCGGACCTTCGGTGGCGCGGGACGGGGCTTCCAACATCAGCTGCTGCTGTACGGCTTCGCCCGGTTGCGATACGTCGCGCAGACCCGCGCGGCGGCGGGCAGGCCGTTCGTCAGCAAGCGGCATGGCTTCCGGCCAGACCGTAGCGGCCGTGGAGCAATAGAAGCCGTTGAAGCGGGTCTGCATGGCCGAGCCGTAGGCGCCCAGCATGCCAATCTCGATCCAATCGCCTTCCTGGGTGTCTTCGGGCAGCATGAAGGGGCCCTTCATCTTGTCCAGGTTGTCGCAGGTCGGACCATAGAACACGAACGGCACCAGCTTCTCGGACGGCAGACGGCTGTTGGGCGTGGACGAGTTCTTACCGCTGCGGCCCAAGGGGCGCACCAGGCGAACAGGGAAGCGCCAGTTCAAGGCGCCCGCGTCAAACAGGCTGCCGTAGGTGCCGTCGTTGATGTACAGGCGGCGGCCCTTGCGCAGGGTCACGCGCACCAGCATAGCAGCCGACGAGGCCACCATGGCACGGCCCGGCTCGCACCATAGTTCGGCACCAGCAGCAATGCCGACCGGGCCCACGATGTCATGGGCAGCGTCGGCGATGGTGCGCATGAAGGCATCCAGGTCCGGCGGCGTCATGTTCGGATAAGTCGCGGGGAAGCCGCCACCGACATCCAGGACGTCGAGCTTCACCTTGGCTTTTGCAAGCACGTCCCCGGCACGGACGATGGCGGCACGGTAGGCCGCAGGGTCCATACACTGGGAGCCCACGTGGAAGCAGATGCCGAGTTTGTAGGCCACCTTGCGGGCATGGCGCAGCAAATCGGCGGCCACCGAAGGGGCGGCGCCAAACTTACCGGACAGGTCGTAAGCGGCGGCATTGCCCGACACGGCCAGACGGATGAACAGGTTCAGGTCCTTGGCCGACTTGGTCTCTTCCAGGATCTTCATCAGCTCGCCCACAGAATCGAGCGAGAACGTGCGCACACCCAGCTTGTAGGCGGCACGGACGGCTTCACGGGATTTGACCGGATGCATGAAGTGCAGAGAAACGCCTTTCGGGAACAGGCCCTTCACCAGGCGCACTTCATCCATCGAGGCCACGTCGAAATGACGGATGCCAGCGGCATACATATGGCGCAGGAATTCAGGGCCCGGATTGCACTTCACGGCATAGAGCACTTTGCCCGGAAACTGGGTAAGGAAGCGCTGGGCCTGGCTGCGCACGCGCTCAGGGAAGATGCACTGAACGGGCGCTTCAGGTTTCAGGCGCTTGGCGACGTCATCAACCGAACGGAAGAGTTCTTCCGAGGTGTCGGTGGTCGCAGATTTTTCGAAAATACGCGTCTTAAGCTGTCCCATCTTTACTTTCAGTCCCGCAACTTCAGTTTGTTCAACCAGCCGCTTTCGGCGGCGTCATACCAACAGCCCAGCCGGTCACCCCGGCAGGGCAATACGCATCAACGATGGACAGGGGATTTCAATCCCGAAGAACATTGAACCGGGTGATGACGACGAGGTCGTGACCATCCCAGGCGATGTTACGGCAATCCAGAAGCGCCGCCGGAACGTGAGCGGGCAAGCGCAATCGGGCTTTTAGTTTCAGTAGTTTTAGAAGGGGCATGCACGGCCTCCTTTGATCAATTAGACGAAGACAAAGTCCAACCAACGAAAGGACGCTTACGTCGTTGCTTAACGGCGGATTGCTTTAGGCACGTGCGCGTAACGTCTGGGTTCGCATTTACTCCTATTGGACGGGAAATCAAGCAAAAATGTCCCCCTGCTCGATTTTTTTTGACTCTGTGCTTCAGCGCTAACACTCTGGAAAGGTCGTCACGTGCCAAAGCGGGCAATACTGTGGCAACCACCACGCCGCAGATCGACCGCGCTGGGGACTTTCGCGAGCGCGCGCGAGACGGGGCAGAACCTCTGGGGAGAGACGTTATGATTGCCGATTATCCACTCAGCGCCATCGTCGTCGTGGTGTCGCTTCTGATTTATGTCTGGTTCGCCACGCGCGTCGGACAGGCGCGCGCAAAACACAATGTTCATGCGCCTTTTGTGGACGGCCCGCCGGACTTCCTGCGCACCTATCGTGTGCACATCAACACGCTCGAGCAGCTGGTGATCTTCTTGCCGGCGCTCGCCCTTTTCGCGAGCGCCTGGGGCGATTTGCCTGCAGCCGTCGTCGCTGTCTTCTGGCCAGTAGGGCGCGTGATTTATGGATTGGGCTACTACCAGTCCGCCGAAAAGCGCGGCCCCGGCTTCGGCATTTCATTCCTGTCATCCATGATCCTGCTGCTCGGTGGCTTGACCGGCGCGGTGATGCATCTCACCGCACGGACGTAAGCGCGCGGACCCCGAGTCGCATGCCGGCTGAGCGGGCGAGCAGCGCTCAGCCCCGAAGCCACGGCGTAATTGTCAGGCCGATAAGGATACCCTCTGGGCTGAGCAGACGCGTGACAGTCTGCCCCCAAGGCTCTTGCCTGTTATCGACCAGAAGGCGGTAGCCCTTCTTCTTGAGGGCATTGGTGGCGTCCGTGAGATTCTCGACG
Source organism: Fidelibacterota bacterium (assembly GCA_947472795.1). Taxonomy (GTDB): domain Bacteria; phylum Pseudomonadota; class Alphaproteobacteria; order Rhodospirillales; family Rhodospirillaceae; genus SHVO01. The sequence goes on from CANJBL010000005.1 coordinate 20,208, forward strand.
TCGAACTCCATCCACGCGTGCGGCTCCGGCACCGTCTTTGACCATTCTGGCGTACCGAAGCAGGACTTGGCTGCTTCCGAGAGCGGCCACAGAGCAAAATGCTTTACGCCCGGGATGCCTTCCGCGTGCAGGTAGGCATCATCGGCACCAGGCTGCGTTTCGAGCGGGAGGCCCAGCGTGTCGCGATAAAATGCGCTGCTCTCGTGTGTGCGCACGATGGGGCCGAAACCGGCGACAAAAAGAACCTTCACTCCGGCGATCTCGGGCATGTTCCCCTCGCTTTAAGGGCGCGAAATGATTGTCTTCACCGCGCCGTTCAGTGAACACCGAAGCAGCGCTCGGGAATCACCACTTCTCCGAAAGCCGCTTCTGGGTATGTAATTTCGTCCAATGGCTCTGTTCGTCGGCGGTGAAGGCGTCGATCAGGGCGCGGTACACGCGTTCCAGCGTGTCGGGATTGGACTTCATATCCTTGGACATAGCGCGAACACGGGTGACGATCTCCTCCACCCGCGACTGCACCACGACGCCGGCCACAGACGGCTTGAAGTTCGCCGCCTGGGTGACGAAGTGCAGGCGCTGGCAAAGCAACGGCACGATGGCCGAATCCAAGCGGTCGATGTTCTGGCGGATTTCACCAAGGCTGGTACAGGCGATACGCCAATCCGGCCCTTTTTTTGATTTGGACGGCTTGCTCTTAGAGCTGCGGCGGCTCTTGGTCGCAGCTACAGGTTTGCGCGCGGCGCGCGCGGGCGCCTTGCGCTTAGTTTTGCTTTTGACCTTGGTCTTAGTCTTGGATTTGGCCGCCATGGCTGTCCCCCAATCGGCTCTCAGTAGCTGTAGGTGCCATAGGCCTTGCGCACATCGCCGGCCCAGGGCCCGCGGTAGAGCGCGAGCATACGTTCCGCTTGGGTTATCCCCGATGCCGCGATCTCCTGCAAGGGATCCAGATGGCGGCTTTCGTCGTGCCCGGATGCGTCCTTGAACGCCCGGCGGGCGAGACCGGCCCGCGCCAGTTCCAAAAGCTCTCGGGCCAGATCCTGAACCGTGCGGCCTTGTATTTTGGCCTTAAGTCCCTGAGTGGGCACGTCGGCGCGAAGCTGGTCGCGCTCAGCGGCACTCCAGCCCTTGGCAAGGTCCCAGGCGGCATCGAGACTGTTCTGGTCATAGAGCAACCCGACCCAGAAGGCCGGCAGCGCCACAAGCTGATCTAACGGTCCGGCATCAGCGCCGCGCAGCTCGATGTAGTTCTTCACACGCGCTTCAGGGAAAGCGGTGGACATATGATCCATCCAGTCGGCCACCGTTGGGATCTGTCCCGGCAACGCCGGCAGCTTGCCTTTGAGGTAATCGCGGAAGGACTGACCGGACGCGTCGATGTAGCCGTCGCGATACACAAAATACATAGGCACATCGAGCAGGTAATCGACATAGCGCTCGAACCCCATGCCGTCTTCGAAGGCGAAGGGAATCATGCCCGTGCGCGCAGAATCTGTGTTGCGCCAGATGTTGCCGCGGTTTGAAAGAAAGCCGTTGGGTTTACCCTCGGTGAAGGGCGAGTTGGCCCAGAGCGCTGTCGCCACCGGCTGCAGCGCGAGAGAAACGCGCAGCTTCTTCACCATGTCGGCTTCGGAGGCATAATCGAGGTTGGTCTGGACTGTGCAGGTGCGGATCATCATGTCGATGCCCATGGTGCCGACTTTGGGCATATACGCGCGCATGATCTTGTAGCGGCCCTTGGGCATCCAATGGATGTCCTCGCGCGCCCAGTCCGGCGTGAAGCCCATGGCCAGCATGCCGATACCAAGTTCGTCGCCGACGGTTTTCACCTGCGCGAGGTGATCGGCGATTTCGGCTTCGGTCTGGTGAACATTGACGATGGGCGCGCCGGAAAGTTCCAACTGACCGCCTGGCTCCAGCGAAATGGTGCCCTTGCCGCTTTGCCGCAGCGAGATGACGTTCTCGCCTTCTTTCACGGGCTCCCAACCGAAGCGCTGCAAACCTGTGAGCAGCGCGCGGATGCCGTGCGGCCCATCATAGGTCAACGAATGGTGGTCAGCCTTGGTATAGCCGAACTTCTCGTGCTCGGTCCCAATACGCCACTGATCCTTCGGCTTGCAGCCCGCCGCCAAGGTCGCAATCAGTTGCGCCTTCGACGTGACGAGTTCGTCCTGTTCGGAACGGAAGGACGTCATGCAATTCTAAAACCCTTTAGCGTGCGTGACGCGGCGCCCGGACGGGACCGCAAAGTGAGGTTGCGATTACATAAGCGGCTTTGGAAGCCTCCGCCAGCCCACCTCGGCAACTTAGTCACCCTAATCCCGCAAGATGACAGCTGACGATTGATGACGGACTAAAGATCAGGCCTTTGCCACCCAGTCTCCCTGAAGCGCTTGCCAGCATGCGAGGGCGGCCAAAGCCGCCGTTTCCGCACGCAAGATACGTGGTCCTAACCCCACAGCGGTAACAAAGGGCAGTTGCCTAAGGGCGTCAAGTTCCGTTTGCGCGAAGCCGCCCTCAGGCCCGGTGAGGAACCCGACGGGCGCAGCAGCGGCCACCCGTAACGCCGATGCAATAGGAATGCCGCCGCCGGTTTCATCCAATACAAAGAGTTTCCGGCCAGAGGGCCACTGGGCCAGCAGCTTATCGAAGGTCACAGGTTCGTGAACGTCTGGGACCGAGAGGCGTTCGCATTGTTCAGCGGCCTCGGTGGCATTGGCTTTAAGGCGCTGGACGTTCACGCGTGAGACGTCCGTGTGGCGCGTAAATACCGGCAGCAGCGCCGCCACGCCCAACTCGGATGCCTTCTCCGCCAGGAATTCGATGCGCTTCACCGGCGCGAAAGCCAACCAGAGATCGGGCTCGCGGCGCGGCAACTGTGTCTGTGCCGTGACGGTGAATTCCACGCGACGTTTGGCCGGCACACCGACAGATGCGCGCCAAGCACCATCGCGCCCGTTGAAAAGAATGACTTCGGATGCGGGCGTGGCCCGCATGACGTTGAGCAGATAGTGCGCTTGATCTTCCGAGGCGCTGATCACCGCTTGAGCGGCGAGCGGCGCTGTAACATGCAGGCGAATCAGTTTTGAACTGGACATATGGGAACATCAAATGTGGGAAGAGGAAACGGCAGGTACTTCCGCGCCGGCCGTGTTCCTCCTAGTCTAGCGTTCTCCTTAGCCGCGTCTCTACGAAAACCATCATGCACCCCGGCTTCAATCGTCCCGATCCTTTCAAAAGACCCGAACCATCGCGTGATGCGGGAAAAAGCGACATCCCGCAACGCTCGTGGATGGATGTTTGGCTGCCGCCTTTTGCGCAACCTTTCGCGCGCCTGTCGCGCCTCGACCGTCCCATCGGCACCTGGCTTCTCCTGCTGCCCGGCTGGTGGGCCCTGACGCTGGCCGACTTCGGTCAACCCAACAAGGAAGTGGCCGGCCTGTTCCTCGCCGGCGCCGTGGTCATGCGCGGCGCCGGCTGCACCTTCAATGACATTGTCGATCGCGATATCGACGCCCAGGTTGCGCGCACCGCCGCACGGCCCTTGCCCGCTGGCGAGGTCTCGCTGGCCGCAGCGTGGATCTGGCTCGCTTTGCAGCTTGCTGCCGGTCTTGCGATCCTGTTGCAGTTCAACCTGCAGGCCATTGCGGTGGGAGCCGCCTCACTGGTGCTGGTCGCCACCTACCCTTTCATGAAGCGCATCACCTACTGGCCGCAGGCTTGGCTGGGGCTGACCTTCAATTGGGGAGCTATTCTGGGCTGGACAGTGGTGCGCGGCGAGATTGAGCTTTCCGCCCTGCCCCTCTATGCCGCCGGCTTCTTCTGGACTCTGGGCTATGACACGATCTACGCCCACCAGGACAAGCAGGACGATGCCCTCATCGGCGTGAAATCCACGGCGCTGGCATTGGGCGCGCGCACCAAACCGTTCGTCGCCGTCATGTATGCGCTGAGCCTTGCGCTCATCGTCGTGGCGAGTTGCGCGATACGTGTGCCGGGCTGGCCGTCGTTGGCGCTGCTGGGCGTTGCCGGTCTGCAGATGGTCTGGCAAGTCGCCACGCTGGATACGAACGATCCCGTCAACTGCCTGCGACGATTCCGCTCCAACCGCGACTTTGGGCTGATTGTGCTATTCTCGCTAATGCTGCAGCCGTATTTCTGACGCTGACGTTGCAATCAATATTTTGGGGCAACATTTTAGGGGAGGACGCCTATGACGTTCGGTTTTGCACGACGTACGTTCATTGCCACTTTCGGGGCCACTTTCGGTGCATGCGCACTTGCGCTTAGTGCCGGCGCCGCAGAGACAAAAGACGACGCGGTCCTGAAAGCGGCCGTTGCCGATAAAGCGCGCAGCCCTGAGAATACCGCCCGCGATATGTACCGCCGTCCCTATGAAGCCCTCACGTTCTGGGGATTGAAGCCTGGCATGACCGTCATCGAGCTGGATCCGGCGTCGGGTTATTGGACCGAAATTCTTGCGCCCTATGCCCATGCCAGCGGTGGACATTACGTCGCGCAGATGCCGGACGAAACCGGCCCCAAGATGTCCGAGCAACGCAAGAAGTCCATCACGGCCTTCAAAGGCCGTTTCGCGGATGAGGCCAAGTTCGGCAAGGTCACATGGGTCGACTATCAGGAAAGCGGTACGCGGCCGCTGGGACCGCCTGCGTCCGCCGATATGATTATCAGCGCCCGCAACATGCATGACTACATGTGGGAAAAAGGCCAACTCGAGAAAGTGCTGAAGGATATGTACACTGTACTGAAGCCGGGCGGCATTCTCGCGGTCGAGGATCATCGTGCCGATCCACGCCCGCAAGTGCAGGATGCCCGGGACGGGTACGTCAACACCGCGTACATGGTGGCAGCGGTGGAGAAAGCCGGCTTCAAGCTCGAGGCGTCTTCTGAAATCTATGCCAATCCCAAGGACACCAAAGATTACCCGTTAGGGGTTTGGGCACTGCCACCCACCAACGCGACAAAAAGACTGGGATACATGCTTGACTGGCCGGGCTTGCGGCCTGATGCAAAACTAGAGCCGGAAAAATACAAAGCGATCGGCGAAAGCGACCGCATGACTCTACGCTTTAGAAAGCCGTAGGGACGACGCCGCCAGCTTCTTACTCGGCCGCCTGCTTTGGAGCAGGTGGCTGCAGGTACTGCGTCACATCGACCTTATCAATCTGCTCGGGACGCAGGAACTGCTCGGCGTATTCCATGTAGGCGCCGGAGGTCAGGAACAGCTCGAAGAGATCCGGGTCCACGTGCTTGTCCTTCTTCATGAACCAGAGAATCTTCAGGCTCTCGGACAAGGTCTTGGCCTTCTTGTAAGGCCGGTCGGCAGCGGTGAGCGCTTCGAAAATGTCGGCGATGCCCATCATCTTGGCGGGCCATGACATCTGGTCGCCCCTCAGTTTGTTGGGATACCCGGTGCCGTCGATCTTCTCGTGATGGCCGCCGGCATATTCGGGCACGCGCTTCAGATGCTTGGGGAAAGGCATCTCTTTCAGCATGTCGATGGTCAGAACAATGTGATCGTTGATCTTGCGGCGCTCGTCGTCGTTGAGCGTGCCGCGCGCGATGCACATATTGAGAACTTCGCCGAGATTATATTCGGCTTCCGAATGTTCGGGCAGATCGGCCAACACCTGTTCCCAGCCTTCGGCCGGCGGCGGCGCTTTATCGAGCAGCTTGGCTTCGGTCCACGACAGACCGAGCTTGCGGTCGAAGTAGCGATACCACTTCTGCTTTGCGATCTCTTTGACCTTGTCCTGCTTTTCCTGCGACATGAATTCGCCGCCGATGTTGCTGTCGGCGATGAACTCCCATTGCTTCTTCAACTCAGCACAGCGGTCTTTGTACTTCTTGCGTTCGATGCGCGCGTTCTTGCCCTTGGCAATCGACTTCAGCATCTTGATTTCGGCGTCGCGCTGCAACACTTCGAAACGCATGCGGACTTCGTGGACGCGGTCGTAGATGGTTTGCAGCTTGGTCGCTTTGTCGACCACGAATTCCGGCGTCGTGACTTTGCCGATGTCATGCAACCACGCCGCGACGTGCAACTCATAACGTTGCTGTTCGTCGAGCTTGAAGTCGGCAAAAATGCCTTCCGTGGTTGCCTCGGCCTTTGAGGCCAGCATCTTCGTCAATTCAGGGACGCGCTGACAATGACCGCCCGTGTAAGGCGACTTGGCGTCAATGGCGTGCGCCATGACCTTGATCAAACTGTCCATCAGCGCTTTTTGCGCTTCGATCAGGTTCTGGTTGTCGATGGCGACGGCGGCCTGTGAGGCCAGGGCTTCGATGGTGCGTTGGACTTCCTTGGAGAAGGCAACCACTTCGCCCGATGCATTCTTGGCGTTGATGAGCTGCAGCACGCCGATGACTTCATCGGAATAATTCAACAGCGGAATGCAGAGGACTGATTTGGAACGGTAACCCGTGCCCTGGTCGAATTTCTTGGTGCCCGAGAAGTCGTAACCCTCGGCTTCGTAAGCGTCGGGAATATTAATCGGCTTCTTGGTGATGGCCGCCGAGGCCGAGACGTTGTTGTGGTTGGCCTGGCCGGTTTCAGCGTTGTAGAGCCGCACCGGCGGAAACGGAATCGGCACGCCTGTGGTACCGCCCATGGCGATCTTGAGCGTGGTGGTGCGCATGATGGTGAACTTCAGCGCATCGTCTTCGTTGCGAAGGTAGAGCGTGCCGCCATCAGCACCGGTGATGCTCATGGCTTCCAGCAGAATGGTTTCGGTCAACCGGTCGTGGTTGCGTTCCGACGACAAGGCCAGGCCGATCTCAATGAGCCGTTCCAGGCCGCTTGCGCTGCTAAGGTCTTGCTGAGCCGCTTCCGCCATAGGTCAAACCCTAGATCCCAGTCTGCCTCCGGGCAGAGGCAGAGCCCGCTACATAATATGTGCGCGTACCCGTTTCGAACCCGAGCCCGTCCCGCGCCGCCTTCCGTGTGCCGCAGGTCTCAGACCCGCTTTTGTGTCACTTTCTGAAGGCGTTTTTTTTGAACCATCAGCACGTTAGAGCAAATTTACAAACCAATGGTAAACGTGGCCGGATCATAGCTAGGGAGTCCTTTCGCGACAAGGCTGCGACGATATTTTCTCTAATTAGTTGAAAAATCCTATTTAGATATTCGCCTGTCCCCTCGACTTGACGGCCCCGGCTTACGGGCCTTAAGTGCCCGTACAACCGCGAGATTTTCGCTGAAGAGCCCCGGAAAGCCCTTATGCCTTTCAAGTCCCTGCGCGAATTCATGGCCCGCCTGGAGCGGGAGGGAAGGTTGCTGAGGGTCAGGGCGCCAGTGTCGCCGCATTTGGAAATGACCGAAATCCAGACCCGAGTCCTGGCCGAGGGCGGCCCAGCCATCCTGTTCGAGAATGTGGTGGGCAAGGACGGTAAGCCCTTTCCCATGCCTGTCTTGGTGAACCTCTTTGGCACGGTCGAGCGCGTGGCCTGGGGCATGGACCGCGAACCGCATCAACTTCGCGAAGTTGGCGAGACGCTGGCCTTCCTGAAGCAGCCCGAACCGCCGGGTGGTTGGCGCGAGGCCTGGGAAATGCTGCCGCTGGTGCGCCAGGTCATGGCGATGAAACCCAAGACCGTCTCCAGCGCGCCCTGCCAGGAGATCGTGCTTACCGGCAACGACATCGACCTTACCAAGCTGCCGATCCAAACCTGCTGGCCCGGAGATGTGGGTCCGCTGATCACCTGGCCGCTGGTTGTCACCAAAGGGCCCGGCGACGACAAGCGCGATGTCTATAACCTCGGCATCTACCGCATGCAGGTGACAGGCCGCGACACGACCTTGATGCGCTGGCTGAAGCATCGCGGTGGCGCGGGACATTTCGACCGCTGGAAGGGCAAGAAGGCCGAGCCTCTACCCGCCGCCGTCGTCATCGGCGCTGACCCTGGCACCATCCTCGCGGCCGTGACACCTGTGCCCGACACACTCTCCGAATATCAATTCGCCGGACTCCTGCGGGGGGAGAAAGTCGAGTTGGTGAACTGCAAGACGGTGCCCCTGCAGGTGCCGGCGGAAGCCGAGATCATCCTCGAAGGCCACGTGATGCTAGATGAGTACGGAGACGAAGGCCCCTTCGGCGATCACACTGGCTTTTATAATTCGGTGGAAAAATTTCCGGTATTCAAAATCTCGGCCATCACCATGCGCCGGGACCCGATTTATCTCTCGACCTATACCGGTCGTCCGCCCGACGAGCCCAGCATCCTCGGCGAAGCGCTGAACGAGGTTTTCATTCCGCTGCTGATCCAGCAGTTCCCTGAGATCGTGGATTTCTGGCTGCCGCCGGAAGGCTGCAGCTACCGCATCGCCGTGGTCAGCATCAAGAAGGCGTACCCGGGCCACGCCAAGCGCGTGATGATGGGCGTGTGGAGCTTCCTGCGGCAATTTGTTTACACCAAATTCGTCATCGTCGTGGATGCCGACATCAATGCGCGCGACTGGAAGGATGTGATGTGGGCGATCTCCACGCGCATGGACCCGGCGCGCGACATCACGGTGGTCGAGAACACACCCATCGATTATCTGGATTTCGCTTCGCCCGAGCCCGGGCTTGGCGGGAAGATCGGCATGGATGCCACCACCAAGTTGCCGCCGGAAACCAAACGCGAGTGGGGCGTGGAAATCCGCATGGATACCGACGTGATCAAACGCGTGACTGAAAAATGGGCGAGCTATGGTTTGCCCGGCAGCGGCAAGAAGATTTGGAAAGACTGAACACACATGTCACACGCTGAGCTTCTGAACATCCTCTCCGACCTTATCACCGACGCCAAGAAAGCCGGCGCCGATGCCGCTGATGCGCTGGTGGCAGACGGCACCTCTGTTTCGGTCACGTCGCGTCTGGGCAAGCTTGAGCAGTTGGAGCGTTCCGAGGGCGGCGATATTGGCCTGCGTGTGCTCATCGGCAAGCGCCAGGCCATTGTCTCGTCCGCTGACCGCTCGAAGGAAGCCTTGAAGGAACTGGTCGAGCGCGCCGTGGCCATGGCGCGTCATGTGCCTGAGGACCCCTTTTGTGGCATCGCCGCCCCAGAGCAACTGGCCAAAACCCTGCCCACCCTCGACATCTGCGATCCGAAAGAGGTCTCGGCGGAGACACTCATCGATATGGCGCGCGCCTGCGAAGACGCGGCCCGCGCGATCCCCGGCATCACCAATTCCGAAGGCGGTTCCGCGTCATGGGGCAAGTCGCAAGTGGCTATCGCCGCCTCCAACGGTTTCGCGCGGGCGTATGAATCTTCGGGTTCCTCCATGAGCGTGTCGGTCATCGCCGGCAGCGATCAAGGCATGGAAACCGACTACGACTACACCAGCGCCGTTTACTTCGCCGACCTCATGAACCCGGAAGATGTGGGCCGCAATGCCGGCCACCGCGCCGTGCGCAAACTGGGCGGGCGCAAGATCGAAAGCCGCAAGGTGCCGGTGGTATTCGATGCGCGCGTGGCGCGCGGTATGGTGAGTCACCTGCTGGGTGCCATCAACGGCTCGTCCGTGGCGCGCGGCACGACCTTCTTGAAAGATGCGCTGAATACCCCCGTGTTCGCCGAAAACATCAACATCTTCGAGGACCCACACCGCAACCGTGGTCTCAGATCCAAACCTTGCGATGCGGAAGGCCTGCCCAACAAGCGCCGGTCACTCATCGACAAAGGCGTACTGACCACCTGGATCCTGGACTTGCGCGCGGCGCGTCAGCTGAACATGGCGCCAACAGGCCATGCCGTGCGCGGTACGGGCGGCCCACCCAGCCCGGGCACAACGAACGTATGGTTGGAAGCCGGCATGCTGACACCGGAAGCGCTAATGAGCGATATCAAGGAAGGCCTGTTCGTCACCGACCTTGTGGGCCAAGGCGTCAACGGCGTCACAGGCGACTACAGCCGCGGCGCGGTGGGCTTCTGGATCGAGAACGGCGAGATCACCTACCCGGTGCACGAAATCACGGTCGCGGGGAACTTGAAGGACATGTTCAAGCGCCTGACACCGGCCAACGACCTCGACATGCGCTACGGCATCGACGCGCCCACGGTGCGCATCGACGGCCTGAGCCTTGCCGGCATGTAATTCCTAAACGGGGAACACGACTTTCAAGGCTTGCGGATCGACGGCAATCTCCGCCGGCAAGGTGGTGACAATGTCACCGTCCGCCTGAACAGGGCGCCCGCCGACACCGTTCACCAACACGCGGCGTCCCGGCACCAGCTTGACGTCCGCAAGCTTGGAGATGCGGCCCATCATGAGCGCCGCGCCATAACGCGCGACGTTGAACCACCCACGACCCGGCATCAAGATCACGTGAAAGCGATCTTCCGTGAGCGTCGCGTCGGGTGCAGCGATGAACGGCCCGCCGTAGCGTCGCCCGTTGCACACTACTGTTGAGACGGTCTCGTAAGGCACGCCGTCGATGTGCACGGTGGAAGGCGCATGATCTTCCTTGAAGGCCTGCACCAGCGCTTGCCAAACGTAGGCGAGCGGCCCGACGATCTTCTTCAGGCCCAACGAAACGCCGTGCACCACATTGGCGTCGAAGCCCGCGCCGGCCATCATCACAAAGCGCCGCCCGTTGACGAGCCCCAGGTGGATGGGTCGGATGGGTCCCTCCACAAGTGCGCGCGCAACAACGCGGGCATCGCGGGCAAGACCAATCTCGTCGGCCAAAACGTTGGCCGTGCCCAAGGGGATCAAGCCGAGCGCGATAGCCGCCGCGTGCGGATTGTCCTTCAGGCCGTTCACCACTTCATTCACCGTCCCATCGCCGCCGCCGACGGCAATGACGTCGATTCCCTGCGCTTCGCGCGCGATGCGCTCCGCATGGCCCGGCGCCGTGGTTTCCACCACGCGCACGTCGGCCTGCAGCTTTTTCAAAGCGGCGAGCACGCCCGCGAAACGCATGGGACGGCTACCGCCCGCCGCGGGATTGAAAATGACGAGAATGCGACGTTGCGCGGTCGTTTCTTCCGTCGCCGTTGCGTTGCGGCCAGTGGCGGCAACATCCATGAAGTATTCTCCCTCGCGACGTTTCGCCGGTATGTGACAGTTGCGTTGCAGCTCGGTGAAGAGTGCGTGAAGACCCGCCCCGCCAGTCTAGCAAAGCGATTTCAGTTCACCTACATCCTTCACGCGCGAATTGGCAAGTCAGGAGAATATGTTGCGCGCGATTGGTAGCACTCTCAAGTTTCGCACGATCTTTATCTCTGACATCCACCTCGGTACCCGGGGTTGCAAAGCCGACTTCCTCCTCGATTTCCTGAAACATACCGAGTCCGAACAACTCTATCTCGTCGGCGACATCATTGATGGATGGCGCCTGAAGAAAAACTGGTTCTGGACCCAGGCCCACAACGACGTCATCCAGAAACTGCTGCGCAAGGCGCGCAAGGGAACGGATGTCACGTACGTTCCCGGCAACCACGATGAATTCGCCCGCGACTTCCTCGACCAGGAATTCGGCCAGATCAAGGTCGTGCGCGATGCCATGCACATCACCGCCGATGGGCGGCGTTTCCTGGTGGCGCACGGCGATGAATGCGACGGCGTGATGATCTATGCCAAGTGGCTCGCCATTCTCGGCGATGCGGCCTACGGCGCCGCGCTTAATCTCAACACCTGGTTCAACCACGCCCGCAAACGGCTTGGCCTGCCCTACTGGTCCTTGTCGAAATACCTGAAGCACAAGGTCAAGAACGCCGTTCAGTTCATCTCGAACTACGAACTGGCCATGGCGCGCATGGCGCGCGAACGCGGCGCCGACGGCATCATCTGCGGCCACATCCACCACGCCGAGATCCGCGAGATCGACGGCATCACCTACCTCAACGACGGCGACTGGGTCGAGGGTTGCACGGCCCTGGTCGAGCACTTCGACGGCCACTGGGAAATTCTGCACTGGGCGGATTTGCGCGGCCTCGTGCCGCTGCAATCCACCGGCGACGGCGAGAGCGCCGACGAGGACGCCGAACAGGTGCCCGTGCAGATCGACCTTCCGCTTCCCACGGCGCTCAGCCGCATCCCGCTTGAAGCCAGTAATAGGGCAAAAGAATGCGAATACTCATCGTCACCGACGCTTGGCATCCCCAAATCAACGGTGTCGTCAGAACCCTGACGTCGCTGAAAGAACATTTGAGCGCGGCGGGGCATGAGGCCATCGCCATCACGCCCGATCAGTTCCGCAGCGTGCCCTGTCCCACTTACCCCGAGATCCGCCTCGCTCTGATGCCCGCGCGCCAGATGGCGCGCACCATCGAAGGCATGCGCCCGTGCGTGGTGCATATCGCCACCGAAGGCCCGCTGGGCTTTGCCGCGCGCCGCTACTGCATGAAGCGCGGCGTGCCCTTCACCACGGCGTTCCATACGAAGTTCCCGGAGTACTTGAACGCGCGCACGCGCTTGCCGGTGAGCTGGGGCTACACGGCCATGCGCCGCTTCCATGGCCCCGCGCAGGCGGTGATGGTGGCGACAGACACGGTGGAACGCGAGCTTAAGGGGCACGGTTTCTCCAACATCAAACGCTGGAGCCGTGGCGTGGACACCACGCTCTTCCGTCCGCGCGACAAATCCTTCCTCGACCTACCGCGCCCCATCGCGCTCTATGTGGGCCGCGTAGCCGTAGAGAAGAACATCGAAGCTTTCCTCGCGCTCAAACAACCGGGCAGCAAGGTGGTCGTGGGCGACGGTCCGCAGATCAAGGAGCTTTCACGCAAGCACCCGGACGTGCATTTCGTAGGCGTCAAGGAAGGCGAAGAGCTGGCCAAGCACTACGCCGCCGCCGACGTATTTGTGTTCCCCAGCCTTACCGACACGTTCGGCCTCGTGCTCATCGAGGCGCTGGCCTGTGGTGTGCCCGTGGCGGCTTATCCGGTAGCGGGACCACTCGATGTCATCAGCGATGCGCCCGTGGGCTGCCTGCACGAAGATCTTGCCACCGCCGTGCAGAAGGCCTTGCACGCTTCACCCGAAGCCTGCCGCGCCCATGCCGAGCTCTATTCCTGGGAAGCCAGCACGCAGCAGTTCCTGGACAACATCGCGCCTTTTCCGCCGGAACGGTTTTTCCCGAGCGACGGCAAGTCCGGCGGCAAGCCCATGCGCGAACCGTCGACGACACCGGCGGCTTCAGCCGTCTGATCCACGCAAATTTCGCTGGCAGGTTCTGAATAGCCGGACTTGTGTGAGCAGCGGCGCGGCACGCGCGACCGCCTGCTACAACGCCCCATCCGTAACGCGTTGAAGCCGCTCCATACTCGCCGCTGCGCTCCGATTCAGTGCGTGGGGGAAGCGGCGTGCGATGTGCTGGACATAAAATCTGAAAAATCTAACGTGAGGCGAAGGTCATTTGTCTCCAGCGAGGTTTTTTCATGTCGCAGCTTTTCCGCAACTCCAGTCCCGGCGCTCTCACACGCGACCAAGCCGTCGCTCTTGAGAAAAGACGCGCCGCCGAGCGCCGCAAAGCCGCCCAACTCGCCCGCCAAGGGCGCGGTGGCGATACAGAGATCGCGCACCTCACAGTGGGCGAGATCGTACTGCCGCAAATGCTTCAAACGCCCGGGGTGCTGAACGCCCTGCGGCAAGCTGCGGTAGAGGCCAATATTCCGCTTGAACGCCTGCGCGTCGGCAGTTCACGAAATAGCATCAATCCGAATACAGGGATGCCAGAGTTTACTTACGGCGACGTAGAAGATGAAAACATCACACGCAATCCGGTTGCAGAGCAGCAGGTTGCCGACCTCTACATTAACCGCTTTCCAGGCGTTCCAGGGCATGTAGGTATTGGCTTCGATCCGAACCAGACAATGGGCTTTTATCCGGAGAAGTGGCGTCTCGCAACCCCAGCCGACGTGGATGTTCCTGGTGTCGTTAAGGCCGATTCGATGGACAAGCCGCACGATACTTTAAGGATTCCGACCTCGCCGGACCAAGATGCCGCCGTTGATGCTTACATCAAGCAACGTCAAAGCAACCCCGGTGACTACAACTTATATAATCGTCAATGCACGGATTTTGTGAACAGCGCGCTGCGAGCGGGAAATGTGGAAATTCCCTCCAGCATCACGAATACTTCCATAAACCAAATTGTCCCGAACAGATTCTTTCCGCTCCTCAGACAGCGATATGAGCGTTAAACTTCCACATCGAAAACAGTAGCGTCACGTAAACAGTGCCGGAACTAGCAAAACAAGAGTCGGTCACACCCTCCTGTCGGCGAACCGCATCTTTATGGGCGGCAAGCGGCGGTGCGATATGGATCTTGCTTTTTGGCTATGGGTTCTTGATTGGATTTCCAGATCAAAGGGAATGGGCCAGCGGATTGCCACTCATGCCGGTTACATTGGCGCTGTTAGCACTAAATTTGCCGGCTGTTTTAACGTTCCTGATAATAGGTTTGTCGTCTTGGACTTTAGTTCAAGGCTGGCCATCGGCTTTTTTATCTCTGGCAATGAATGTTGGCATATATGCTTTGCTTGGCGGTTATGCGTGCATGCTCAAGCGCAGTCTAAATGCAAATCGCCGGACTTAACGATGTTTGCTCCGGCCATGCGTCGCCAGTATGGACGTTAGGAATGAGGAGCAGCTGACTTAGCTGATGCTCTTTTCAATCTCATTGCCCGCCGCTCAATTTTGATTCGCCGCCACTTTCTCAAAAACCAGACTGCGATCAAAGCCCAGATGAGGGCGTTAAAGAACGGATAAATTGGTGACGAAGCAGAGTATGTAGCTCTAACAATGGTGCTAAAGAAAAATGCGGGCAAACTCATGAAGACCACGACATAAGAAAGCGGATCTTTGATTGCCGAAGGCAACCATGGGATATCCACAAGGTTCATAAAAAGTTGTGCAGTCGACCAGCCCGCAATTGCTGCCGTGAGTATAATGCTCCAATAGATCGCGCGACTTATGCTGATGCGAGACATTGCTCCATTCCCACTATCTATTGATGCTCCTGCCCTGGCGCATCGGGCGGCAGTTGCTCCGTCGCCGGCGCTTCCATCATCTGTCGCTGCTGGTCCGCTTCATTTTCCCTGAGCCGCCGGTCGGCTTCCGCCGCCACGGCGGTGGCCGGTGACGGCTCCGTCCACGGCGAGGAGATTTGCTCCACGGGTGCTACGATGGGCCGCTTGGGCAGGGAGTCCGATTGCAGCCGGGGCATAGGCGGCGCTTCGGCCACTGGCGGCTGCGACAGGTCATGGCTGGAGCCCTGGCCCAGCAGATAGACGCCCACCACCAGCACAGCGCCGATCAGCAGATACCAGACGGTCTTGGTGTTAGATTGCATATGCCTTTATTGTCCGCCCATGATCTTGGCATTGCAAGCGACGCGGCGGGAATCCTGTGAGCCTCGTTAAAACAATTGGCCGCCTGGGCCCGGTACAACGCCTGCTGGCGGCGTTGGCGGCGGGCCTGATCGCTGTGGTGAAAGCCACAACGCGCTGGCAGACGATCAACGGCGCAGCGGCGGAAAAGGCCTGGGCGGGCCAAGGCCCGGTCATTGTCGCCTTCTGGCACAACCGCTTGGCCATGATGCCGGCCTGCTGGCCGTCGCCTGAACCCTTTCACATGCTGATCTCGGCCCACCCCGATGGACGCCTCATTTCCAACGCCGTGTCCTATTTCGGCATCAGCACCGTGGCAGGCTCCACCACGCGCGGCGGCGGCGACGCTTTGCGCGCGCTGGTACGCCTGTTGAAAGACGGCCATAGCATCGGTGTCACGCCCGACGGACCGCGGGGCCCCCGCATGGTGGCCGGTGAAGGCATCCTCGCCATCGCGCGGCTTTCCGGCATCCCCATTGTGCCCGCCGCTATCTCCGTCAGCCGGCGTGTGGTGTTGAAGACCTGGGACCGGCTGATCATCCCCTTGCCTTTCAGCCGTGGCGCCATGATATGGGGCGAACCCATTGCCGTGCCACGCGATGCCGAGGGTGAGTCTCTCGCTGCTTTGCGCAAACGTCTCGAAGAGGACCTGATCCGCGTGACAGCTGAAGCCGATGCCCTCACCGGCCATGAAGCCATGACGCAAGGCACAACCATGCGGACCAAAGCGGATCGGGCCAAGAATGCGCGCGCCTGAATTCTGGAAAACCGATAACGGCTTTGCGCGCCTGCTCGAGCCTTTGGGTTTGATCTATGGCGCGGTGACGGCGCGGCGCATGGCAAAAGCGCGTCCGACCCGCGCGTCCGTTCCCGTGATCTGTGTGGGCAACCTCACGGCCGGTGGTACGGGCAAAACGCCGGTGGCTGCCTCCATCGCGCAACATCTCGCGAGCCAGGGGCGCAATCCCGCCATCTTGCTGCGCGGCTATGGCGGCACGCTCAAAGGCCCGCTCAAAGTCAGCAGCCACAGCCACACCGCGGACGAGGTGGGCGACGAAGCACTGCTGCATGCCCGGCATACACCGACCTGGATCGCGCACGCGCGCGCCCTCGCCGCGCCGTTGGCCGTGGCCGACGGCGCCGATGTGCTGGTGATGGACGACGGCCATCAGCATCCGGGCCTCGCCAAGGACCTGTCCCTGATCGTTGTCGATGGGCGCGCGGGCTTCGGCAATGGGCGCATCATCCCCGCGGGCCCTTTGCGCGAATCCGTCGCCGCGGGTTTAAAGCGCGCCGACGGCGTCGTGATCATGGGGCCCGACGAACAGAACATCACGCTTCGCCTCGGCGACCGTTTGCCCATCCTGCACGCCCATCTTCTGGCAGGGCCCGCATGGCAAAGCCTGCGTGGTCAGCGCGTGGTGGCTTTCGCCGGCATCGGAGAGCCCGAAAAGTTCTTGAATACCTTGCTCGCGGTCGGCGCGCAGGTAGTGGCCTTCCATCCCTTCGGTGATCACTACGGCTATGCCGCCGCCGATATCCAGCCCATCCTCGACGAGGCCTATGCCATCGACGCGCTGCCGGTCACCACGGCCAAGGACGCTGTTCGCCTGGACCCGGACCAGCGCCAGCAGGTGAACGTGTTGTCGGTGACGGCCGAATGGGAAGACGAAGCGGCGTTAGACCGCCTTCTCGCGAAAGCGTTCAAACACTAGGGTGCTTGCTTCGCCGGCAACACAGCGAGCAGCGTTTCCGGATCCAGACGCGTGTTGAACCACGTGGCGCCAAAGTGCAGATGCGGGCCGGTCGCGCGGCCCGTCATGCCAATCTTGCCGATGACATCGCCCTGTTTCACGCGCTGGCCGTCATGGACAAGAATTTCGCTCATATGGATGTAAATGGTCTCAAGGCCATAGCCGTGATTGAGCACGATGGTATTGCCCGTCATGATCATGTCGGGTCGCTGCAACGACACCACGCCATCCGCTGCTGCATGGATCGGCGTGCCGATGGGGGCAGCGATGTCATAGCCCGAATGCGGCGCCATGGCGGTGCCGTTCAGGATGCGCTGACTGCCGAAGACGCCGGACACACGCCCCTCGGCGGGACGGATAAAACCGGTCTGAAAGAAAGGCGTCAGTTCGAGTTTCATGTATGCCGCGTACATGAGCTTGTTCTCGGCAGCGATCTTGGCGAGCAATTCCGGATCCGGCGTCACCAGTTTCTGCGGCACGCCGTTGACGCGCTCGATCTGCCAGTTCCGTTTCGCAACAGAGAGTTTTTGTTTTTCCGGCGGGCCGCCAGCGGGCGTGACAACGAGCTCTCCCATTACCGGCGCATCGCGCCCGATGCCCAATAAAAAATGCCCATCCGCCGTGACGGGAACAGCTGCGCCGTTGAAAGTGATAGAAGCACCGGGTGTCGTCGTCCCGACAACCAACCCGCCCTGCTCCATGCGGCCTGAGAACGTCACATCGGCGAACGCAGGGGCGCTCGCGCACATCATACTCGCGGCAACAAACAGCCATTTCATAGAAGCGATCCTTGTTTGCCGTCGCTGCCGGGTTTCTTCGGAACGGGTCGCGGCTTGGCGCCCTCCGCTTGCACGCTCACTTTGCCATCGGCGAATTCCACACTGAGCGAAGCCCCGGGAGTTACACCCGCAGCGGACGTCACGAGGCCACCCTCGGCATGCACCAGCGCGTAACCGCGTTCCAGCACGCGGCGGGGAGAGACGGACTCAAGCCGTGCGAAGATATGCTCCAGACGCGTTGCGCTGTCGCCGACGGCACGTTTCAACCCGTTCACAGCGCGGTCCGTCAGGCGCTGCACCTCGGCGCTGTGACGACTCAGATCGGCGCTGAAGCGGTCGAGCGCTAGGCGCCCCGACAGCATGGCAAGGCTTTCGCCCTTGGTCGCCAGCATGCGCTTCGGCGCTTCCGCCAAACGATGATCGAGCGTGTCCAAATCCTGCGTCTTCTGGGCGACAATGGCATCGAGGCGGGGAATGCCGCGCACAAGCCCTTCCAGATGCACGCGTCGTTCTTCCAGCGTGCGTGCCATGGCCTGCACCAGACGTGTGTGCCGCTGCTGCACATGGCCCTGCAAATCGAGGCGCACGGGCACCGCCATTTCGGCGGCGGCGGTGGGTGTGGGCGCACGCCGGTCGGACGCATGATCGATGAGCGTCCAATCGGTTTCATGACCCACGGCGGAGATCAACGGCACGAGCGATGCCGCCGCCGCGCGCACCACGTTCTCTTCATTGAAGGCCCACAGGTCTTCCAAGCTTCCGCCGCCACGCGCTACGATGATGACGTCCGGGCGTGGGATGGCGCCACCAATCTCCAGCGCATTGAACCCGGCGATGGCCGCAGCTATCTCCCCCGCTGCTCCCTCGCCCTGCACGCGCACGGGCCAAACCAGCACCCGGCGCGGGAAGCGGTCGGCCAGGCGATGCAGAATGTCGCGGATGACGGCCCCCGTCGGCGAGGTCACCACGCCGATGACCTCCGGCAGATAGGGCAGCGGCTTCTTGCGCGCGTCGTCGAAAAGCCCTTCGGCGGCCAGCTTCAAGCGCCGCTCCTCCAGAAGCTTCAGCAGGGCGCCCTGGCCGGCGAGTTCCATGGACTCGATGATGATCTGGTAGCTGGAGCGCGCCGGGTAAGTCGTGAGCTTGCCGGTGGCGATGACTTCCAGCCCTTCTTCGGGCTTCAAAGCCAGTTTGGACATGGTCCCGCGCCAGATGATGCCGTCGATAGCGGCATTCTCGTCTTTCAGGCGCAGGTAACAATGGCCTGACGACGCCAGCTTGGGCTGGGAAATCTCGCCCCGGACGCGCACATAGCCAAAATTGTCCTCAACGGTGCGCTTCAGCGCCCCCGCCAGTTCCGTAACGGTGAAAGCGGCGGCGTTGGATCCGGGTGCAGGTGCACTTTCGGCCCAGTCCGGGGTTGGCATGTCGCTCATGGCTCTGTTATGCCACAGCAGCGCGGACAAATGGAGTGATTGGCGATGCGGGTACTGGTTGTAGGCAGCGGCGGACGTGAGCATGCCTTGTGCTGGGCCTTAAGCGCGTCGCCCCTGTGCGACGCCTTGTTTTGCGCGCCGGGCAATGCCGGTATAGCCGAGGTTGCCACCTGCCTGCCCACCAGCGCCGAAGATATCGCGGGTCTTGTCGCACTCGCCAAGACGGAAAAGATCGATTTCGTCGTCGTGGGCCCGGAAGGCCCCTTGGTGGCGGGCCTTGTGGATAAGCTGAAGGACGCCGGCATCAAAGCCTTCGGTCCCAGCGCCCAGGCGGCACGCCTGGAAGGCTCGAAGGGGTTCATGAAGGATTTCTTTGCCCGCCACAAAATCCCCACGGCGGCTTATGGGCGGTTTAGTGAAGCTGGCTTGGCCAAAGCCTTCATCACCGAAAAAGGTGCGCCCATTGTGGTCAAGGCCGATGGCTTGGCCGCCGGCAAGGGCGTCATCCTGTGCCAGAGTGTGGCCGAAGCCCACGCCGCCATCGACAGCATCATGACCGAGAAAACTTTCGGCGCCGCCGGCAATGAAGTGGTGGTGGAAGAATTCCTCGTCGGCGAAGAAGCCAGCTTCTTTGCCATCGTCGATGGCGCCTCGGCTTTGCCGCTGGCGGCCGCCCAGGATCATAAGGCCGTCGGTGACGGCGACACTGGCCCCAACACCGGCGGCATGGGCGCTTATTCGCCCACGCCCGTCGTCGATGAAGCCATGCAGGCGCGCATCATGGACGAGATCATTCTCCCCACCGTGCGCGGCATGGCGCAAGAAGGCTCACCTTTCATCGGCGTGCTCTTCGCCGGCGTAATGATCACCAAGGACGGGCCAAAGACCTTGGAATTCAACGTGCGCTTTGGCGATCCCGAATGCGAAGTCTTGATGAAGCGCCTGAAGTCCGACCTGCTGCCGGCCCTCATCGCCGCCGTCGATGGCCAACTCAAGAACTTCGATCTGCGCTGGCACGACGAAACCGCGCTCACCGTGATCATGGCGGCGAATGGTTATCCCGGCACGCCACAAAAGGGCACCGTGATTGGAGGGCTCGACGCCGCCGCCGCGATTGAAAACGTCACGGTCTTCCATGCCGGCACCAAAACCGAAGAGCGCGATGGCAAGTCCGTCGTGGTCGCCAACGGCGGGCGCGTGCTTGCCGTGACCGCTATCGGCAAGGATGTGCGCGAGGCGCAGACGCGCGCGTATCAGGGCGTCGATGCAATCAAGTGGCCGGGCGGATTCTGCCGGCGCGATATCGGCTGGCGCGCCGTGGCGCGCGAGCAGAAGCGCTAGCTTTTATTTGCACTGCGTGGAGAGCGTTCTGGATTTGGGATCCAGTTCCGGCGAGGTTTCGTCGACCAATTCAACGCCCGAATAAAAACCGCGGTCTGTCGCGGCGGTCGCCACGTCCAGAATTTCTTTCAGGAAGACGTCCTTGCGCTGCCCCGTCAGGTCTTCAGGCCGCGGCTGTTTCTTGGCCAGATAGAGCAGCAGCTTTTCCTGGATGATGGGAATCATGAAACAGGCGGGCTTTTCATTCACGCCCACATCCAGAACCAAGCGCACCGTAATGACTTGATATTGCACGCGGCCCCCAGCCCCCTTGTAAGGCGACATGAGCGGCTGGAGTTGAACCTTGGCTCCACCGTAGCCTATGCCTGCCTCGCCTTCTTTGGGCTGTGGCGGCGGTGCTTTCTTTTCTTTGGGCTTGGCGTCGGCGGGCTTGGCGTCTTTGCCTTTGGCGGGAGCGCCGTGCTCGGCTGCCATCGACGGCGCAGGCGCCATGACGCCGAGAGCCAGGGCGCCGCAAGCCATCGTAAGGACCAGAAGAGCTGGTTTGAGCTTCATATCGCTATGGTAAGCGCTTGGAAGGCCCCTGCAAAGCGACGCTTCAGCGCCGGGCCGCAAAAAAGTCCTTGAGCAGCGCCTCGGAGCGCGAGGCCGACACGCCGCCGACCACTTCGGGTCGGTGATGACAGGTCGGTTGCGTGAAAACGCGCGGTCCGTGATCGACTCCGCCACCCTTGGGATCGTAGGCGCCATAAATCAGCCGGCGCACGCGCGCGAGGGAGATGGCGGCGGCGCACATGGCGCAGGGTTCCAGCGTTACATAGAGATCGCACGCCATAAGGCGCGGCGTACCCACCCTGGCGGAGGCCGCTCTGATCACCTCCATCTCTGCATGGGCCGTGGGATCATGGTGGGCTTCGGTCTCATTGCCGGCCGCCGCCAGGATTTCACCGCTCGCACTGTCCACCAGCACGGCCCCCACGGGGATCTCGCCGCGCGCGCCCGCGGCTTCGGCCTGGGCGAATGCTAACTCCATGAAATCATTTATGATTTTAGCGGAAGAGGAGGCCGTCATAAAAAGCGCTGCTAAGGTTTCGGTAACCAGGGGCCGGTAAGGTCTTTGAATGGTTCAGCATATCACCGATATCGTCAACGTGGCCGGCCAAAGCGTCGAACGCAGCACGCTGACCGGTCTACAGAAAGCCAGCCTCAAAAGCGGCGTCAGTTTCCAGTACCTCGTGGCCAAAGCCGCACAGGAAAGCAGCTTGCAGACAGGCGCTCAGGCCGACAGCTCCTCTGCTACCGGCCTCTTTCAGTTCACGCGCGGCACATGGCTGGACATGATGAAGAAATACGGTGCGCTTTACGGGTATGGCGCGCTGGCCGACAAGATCTCCGTCGCCGACAGCGGCAAAACGACTGTCACCGATCAACCTACCGAGCAGCGCATCCTATCGCTGCGCAACAACGCTGAGACTTCGGCGCTCATGGCCGCGGAATATGCACGCGACAATGCCGTCTCGCTGCACGATGCCTTAGGGCGCGGTGTAGATGCCGGCGATCTCTACCTCGCCCACTTCCTCGGGGCCAACGGCGCCACCCAGCTTTTGAATGCCGCCACGCACAGCCCTTCGTCTTCTGCCGCAGCCCTTCTGCCGGCCGCGGCCAAAGCCAATCCATCTGTGTTCTACGCCGCCGACGGCAAGGCCCGCTCCTCGGCCGATGTGGTCAAGCTTGTGCGTGAACGTTTTCTTGGTCAGATGGATCGCTATGCCGATGTGGCAAGCGCCATGAGCGGCGAGAAAGTCGGCGCAGCACCTGCTGTCGTGCAAACGCCCACGGCTCCGCCACACACGCAACACGCCGCTTCTCCGGCGGAAGACAGCACCAAAAAAATGATCAACCATTTCATGATCGAAGAGTTGGCCAAGCTCATCGCCTCTAAGCCCATGGTCATGACCGACGGCAGCGAAGAGCAGGACAACTCTACCACCAGCCTCAGCTCCGGCGGTTTCCAGGGCAACGACTGGGCGTCAGCGATGACCAACGCGCTCACCAAGAACACGGGTGACAACGGCCTCGAGGACGCCGCGGCGCTCGCGCGCAATCTCGCCAAGGGCCGCACGGGCGATGCCATGCGCACCTATGACATGCTGAATGCCGTGCCCGGCGCACCCTTCCTGCAGCCACGCAAACAGCGCTGATTAGCCTTTTCCGGCGGCGTTTAAGCCCAACCCTTGACTTCCCGTCCTCTCGGGCCCTACTTCCACGTTATGCACACGCCTCTCATTGGCATCACTGCCGACAGCGAATCGCCCGGGGGATATTCCAAATATCCCTGGTACGCGATTCGCGAAAATTACTGCTCCGCCGTGCGCGCGGCGGGTGGTTTGCCGTTGGTGCTGCCTCATGAACTGGGCCTCGTGGAGAACTATGCTGATTTACTCGATGGCCTCTTGGTCTCGGGCGGGAACTTCGATGTGGACCCCGCCCTCTTCGGCGCCAAGGCACGCCATCCCAAGGTCACGGTGAAAGAGGGCCGCACGGACTTTGAGCTGGCTATAACGCGCGGCATGCTGAAGCGCGATAAGCCCGTGTTCGGTATCTGTGGCGGTCAGCAGTTGCTGGCGGTTGCTCTGGGCGGAACACTCATCCAACACATTCCGGACGAAGTGAATGCACCGCTCGCGCACGAACAGCCGAACCCCCGCCATCAGGCCGGCCACGATGTGGCGATCACAGAAGGGACAAAGCTGCACCGCATCACCGGCGAGCGCAAAGTGCCGGTCAACAGCGCCCATCACCAGGCCGTGAAGACCGTGCCGGCTAACCTGGTTGTTGACGCGGTGGCGCCGGACGGCGTCATCGAAGGGATTGAGGACCCGTCCCGTGATTTCTGCATCGGGGTGCAGTGGCACCCCGAATTCAACATCAGCCCGGCCGACGGCAAGCTGTTTGCCGCCTTTGTTGATGCCTGCCGCAAATGAAATCTGACACCACTGAAAAAGGCGACCGTATCGCCAAGATCATGGCACGCGCTGGGCTTTGCTCGCGCCGTGATGCTGAGAAATGGATCGCGGGCGGCCGTGTTGCGATCAACGGCAAAATACTGACCACGCCGGCTGTCGTCGTGCGCGAGGGCGATGACGTGCGCGTGGACGGTGAACCTCTGCCCACCGCCGACCGCGCCCGCCTCTGGCGCTTCCACAAACCCAAAGGCCTCGTGACGACCCACAAAGATGAGAAAGGCCGCACGACGGTATTCGATGTGCTCCCGCCGGACATTCCGCGCGTGATCAGCATTGGCCGTCTCGACCTGACATCCGAGGGCTTATTGCTGCTCACCAACGACGGCTCCCTGGCGCGCGAGATGGAACATCCGTCGCGCGGCTGGGTGCGCCGGTATCGTGTACGCGTGCATGGCCGCGTGAATCCTGAGATGTTCACGCGCTTGAAAAAGGGCGTGACGGTGGATGGTGTGCGCTACGGCCCCATCGAGGCCAAAACCGAGGAGAAGACCGCAGCGGGCGAAGAGAAGGGCGCAGCCAAGAGCAATATCTGGCTCACGGTTTCTCTGACCGAAGGCAAGAACCGCGAAATCCGCAAGGTCATGGAATACCTTGGCCTCACCGTGAACCGCCTGATCCGTGTGGCTTACGGACCCTTTCAGCTTGGCAAACTCGATGCCGGCGTGCTGGAGGAAGTGCCGCGCCAGATCGTGATGCAACAGTTGGGCAAATCCGCGCCCGAAGGTCTGAACCGCAAACGCAACCGCCATGGCGAAGACGCCAAACCGCGCAAATAAACCGCCCGGCGCACTGCGTATAATCGCAGGGGCCTGGCGCGGGCGAAAACTCGCCGTGCCGCCGGGACTTTCCGTGCGCCCGACGTCCGACCGCGTGCGCGAAGCCATCTTCAACCGCCTCGCCCATGCTTTCGAGGACTTTCGGCTTCAGGGCGCGCGTGTTGTCGACGTCTTCGCCGGCACCGGAGCCTTGGGCTTAGAAGCGCTGTCACGCGGCGCATCCCACGCGGTGTTTCTGGATCGCAATCCGGAGTCTATCGCGCTGATCCTGCGCAACGTCGCCGCCGTCAAAGCCGAGGACCGCGCCACCATCATGAACGCCGACGGCGCGCACTTGCCGCGCGCCGCTGTGGCCTGTGATCTCGCTTTCTTGGATCCGCCATATCATGAAGGCCTGATCGCACCAGCACTTTCGGGGCTTGCGCGTCAAGGCTGGCTGAAACCGGGCGCTCTCGTGACGGCGGAAAGCGACGAGACGGAAGAAGTCGTCGGCGAGATGGGCTACACAATTCTAGATCGGCGGACCTATGGCCGGGTCGCCATCACTATCCTGAAGTTCGCGCCTTAAATTCCTGTTTGGTCGCATTTTCGGGCGCGCGTTTCCACTTCGCCGGAAAATGCTCTAACGCTGCGGAACGATATCGCCCAGGCTGTCTTCCAGGGACGGCGGTGGCGGAATATCCACGGCTAGCGCGTCTTCCTTCTCTTTAGCCAAGTCTTCTTCACTCAGGTTGCGCTGATAGACTCGGGCCGACACCGTATGCACGTAGTCGTGTGTCGGATGCTCTTCCGGATGTGGCGCGAAGGACCAATCCCACTCTTCGTTGTGTACAACCGTTGCCGTCGGCGGCAAGCGGTAGGCCTTCAGCAGATCGGTGCGAGAGACGATCTTGTCATCCTGCATGACGAAGCGCTCGGTGTCGGTGATGATCACACCGATGCCGGTGGCTTCGGTCGCAATGGCTTTGCAGTGCTGCTCCATGATCTGATAGGCAAGCTTGTCGGCATCGAGATCGGAGAAGCCACGAGTCTTCTCGAAGTATTCGTTGAAGGGTCCTGCCATTTGCGTCAGGCAGTTGCTCGAGACGATGAGGTCTGCTTCCTTCAGGTTGGGGATGCGTGGCGGCGGCGCCGGAGTATGACCACCAGGCGGACGGTTATCCTTGATGGCCTGAAAAACGCCGGTCACATCACCGGTCAGCAGCTTCACGTTGAAGTGTTTCTTGGCCTCGGCGCGCACCTGCGGCATGTGGAAGATATCAATCAGATAAACCTTCTCGAATTTCCCGGCCAAAGCCTTCAGCGGCACTTCCAGCAGCAGGCCCGAGCCGATGACGACCGCAAGATTCTGGCGCTCGCACAGGTCGGCGGCCTTGACGATAAGATTACGCGAAGCGCGTTGATGCGATGCCCAGGACGTAGCAAGGCGCTTGGCGCGGAACTCCAGAGCGATCAGGCGTTTCAAATAGCCAAATTTGCGCACACGCTCGGGCGCATAAGTGGTCACATAGCGGATTAATTCGCCGATCATCCCCGACAGTCCCCGACGTCTCCGCTTTATCTGCGGCCAAAGAGCCGCTCGATATCCTTAAGCTTCAATTCCACATAGGTTGGACGCCCATGATTGCACTGGCCGGCGTGGGGCGTCACCTCCATTTGGCGCAGGAGCGCGTTCATTTCCGCGCCGTTGAGCCGCCGCCCCGCTCGAATTGAGCCGTGGCACGCCAAAGTGCCGCACACGTCGCCGAGGCGGTCTTTCAAGCTCAGCGCATCGTCCACGGCGGCCAGATCGTCGGCCAGATCCTTCACAAGCCCTATGACATCCGTTTCACCCAGGAGCGCAGGCACCTCACGGACCACGATGGAATTGCCGCCAAAGGCTTCCAGCACCAAACCCAGTTCGGCCAGCTCGCCAGCACGCGCGGCAATACGGCCTGCCGAAGCTTCATCAAGTTCGATCACTTCCGGGATCAACAGGATCTGGCGCGAAATGCCGCCCGCGTCCAAAGATTGTTTCATCCGTTCATAGACGAGGCGTTCATGTGCGGCATGCTGATCGACGATGACAATCCCGTCACCTGTCTGGGCCACGATATAAGTCTCATGGACCTGCGCCCGCGCTACACCGAGAGGATGAGAACGGTAGTCGGCCTCCACGGCCTCTACGGGTGTTGTGTCCGGCGCTGACGGCGCCAGCGCGAACAGCGACGAGGCGCTGTCGCCTTCAGCAAGCCCCTGTCCGTCCTCCAGCGGCGCCTGCATGGCGTAAGCCGCGCCGTAGTGCGTGCCGCCATAGCCATTGCCGCCGAGGGGCAACCGCATCCCCGCAAGACCGCTGTGGGCTTGAAAGGCACCGAGAGCGCCGGTGGCGACAGTGGTCGAAGCACGGTGTCCCGCCTCGGCAAGCGCATGCTTCAGCGCACCGACCATGAGTCCGCGGACAAGGCCTGCATCGCGGAAACGCACTTCGGCTTTCGCGGGATGCACGTTCACGTCCACGTCCCGCTGTGAAAGCTCCAAGAACAGCACCACATAGGGGTGACGGTTGGGCGCGAGGAAATCCTGATAGGCCGCGCGCACAGCGCCCGCCAACAGGCGATCACGCACGGGCCGGCCATTCACGAACAGATATTGGGCGAGCGCGTTGCCGCGATTGAAAGTCGGCACACCGATATAACCGAAGAGCTTGATACCTTCGCGCTCAGCGGCGACCGGCACCGCATTGGCACCGAACTCCTTGCCCAGGATGACGGAGAGCCGTTCCAGGTGAGAATCGAAGAGGTCACCCTGTTGCAATCCCGCTGTAAGATTGAGGCGTTGTTTGCCGTCCGCCGTTAGAGAGAAGGAGATGTCGGGGTATGCCATGGCAAGGCGCTCGATGGCATCCACCGCGTAAGATAGCTCCGTCTGCGCTGACTTCAGGAACTTGAGGCGCGCCGGGGTGGAAAAGAAAATGTCGCGCACTTCGATGCGCGTGCCGGGCGGAAGGGGTGCCGGCACGGGACCATCTTTGCGTCCGCCGGCCACGACCACGTACCAGCCGGAGTCCGTGCCGGGCTTGCGGCTTGTGACCGTCAGGCGCGCCACGGATCCGATGGCCGGCAAAGCTTCGCCCCGGAAACCGAGATAGTTGATCTCGAGAAGGTCGTCGGTAGGAAGTTTGGATGTGGCGTGGCGATCCACGGCCACCATCAGTTCCTGCGACGTCATGCCGCAACCATTGTCGGTGACGACGATCAGTGAACGCCCGCCATCGTTAAGCACGATATCGACGCGGGTGGCGCCGGCGTCGATAGCATTCTCCACCAGTTCCTTCAGGGCTGAGGCCGGCCGCTCCACCACTTCGCCGGCGGCAATCTGATTGACGAGGTTCGGCGGCAGCAGACGGATGCTCATGACGAAGCCTTTTCCGCCAGCCCCTTGGCCTTGAGATAAGCGGTCACCAAACCCGCGGTCGAACTATCACGGCTGTTCAGCACCGCAGCCGTATCGGCGCCGCCGGCAAAGGCGGGCTGCAGCGATTTGGCGAGCTCTTTCCCCAATTCCACACCCCACTGGTCGAAGGAGTTCACGCCCCACACCAGACCCTGCACAAAGACCTTATGCTCATAGAGCGCGATGAGCATCCCCAGGGCATAGGGAGTCACCTCTTCTAATAACAGCGTGGTCGAGGATCGGTTGCCTGAAAAGCTGCGGTGCGGCACCAATCCGGGCGGCATTTTAGCTAGATCCGCCGCGGCGCGGCCCTTCATGAGCGCTTCGGTCTGGGCAAACATATTGGCCAACAACAGATCGCGGCTCGCCACATCGCCACCCTTCTCGTTTGTACTTTTTAGGGCGCCAATGAAATCGCAAGGGATCACGCGCGGCGATTGATGCAGAAGCTGAAAGAACGAGTGTTGGCTGTCGGAGCCGCCGCCGCCAAAGACAATGGGGCCAGTTTGCGTTTCGACCGGCCTGCCGTCCACCTGCACGCTCTTGCCGTTGCTCTCCATGTCGAGTTGCTGCAAGTGGGACGGCAGCAACCGCAAGCGGTGGTCGTAGGGTAGAATGGCAATGGCGGGGGCGTCGAAGAAATCCGCATGCCAGATGCCGACCATGGCCAGGATCACCGGCAGATTTTGATCGAGCGAGGCCGTTTCGAAGTGCCGATCCATGGCCTCGCCGCCCGCGAGGAACTGCTCGAACACGTCAGGGCCGCACGCGATCATCACAGCAAGACCGATGGCGGACCAGACGGAATAACGCCCGCCTACCCAGTCCCACATGGGAAACACATTGGAACCGGGTATACCGAAACCCGCGGCAGCTTCCAGATTTGTGGAGATGGCGGCGAAGTGACGGCCGACAGCGTCTTTACCCAGTTTTTCGACAATCCAGGCACGCGCCAGGTTGGCATTGAACATGGTTTCAGCGGTCGTGAAAGTTTTGGACGCAACAATGAACAGCGTGGCGGCCGGATCCAGCTGCTTTAAGACATCGTCCATCTGCGCGCGGTCGGGATTGGAGACGAAGGCAACTGAAAGATCCGCACTCTGATGATCCTTCAGCGCATCGGCCACAAACATCGGCCCTAAGTGAGAACCGCCAATGCCGATGTTGACGATGTGGGCAATCTTCTTGCCGGTTGCGCCCGTCCACGAACCATTGCGCACGGCCTCGGCAAAGGTCTTCAGACGTTCGCGCGTGCCGCGAACTTCCACCATCACATCGACACCATCAACCATCATGGGTCGCGTCGCGCGGTTGCGTAAGGCCACGTGCAGTACGGCGCGGTCTTCGGTGGTGTTGATGTGCGCGCCGGCGAACATCGCAGCGCGCCCTTCTTCCACGTGGCGCGCGCGCGCGAGCTCGGCCAGCAACCCCATGGTTTCGGCCGTCAGTCGGTTCTTGGAATAGTCCACCATGAGTGGACCGAGACCGAAGGACAGCCGCGTGAAGCGATCGGGATCACCGGCAAAGAGGTCACGCAGATGGGCGTCGCGCAAGACGCTCGCGTGTTTCTCCAGCGCCTGCCAAGCCGGCAGCGCAGAAAGCGGGTGATCGGTCATGGTCCGAGAATCATGAATCTTGGTACGCGCCCTTTTGATAAGGGCGCCACCATATCAACCTACGATGGCCAAGCCAAACCCTCGATTAAGCAAATCTCACAAAATCAATGACTTAGGCCGAGCTTACCGTTCTATTGAGCGGCCTTTGCCTTGGGGTCGCCTGGCTTGGGCGTTGCCCCCACGACCACCACTGTCAGGGCATCGGGATTGTAGAGGCGCTTGGCCACGCGTTTGGCGTCGGCCAGTGTGATGCCTTCGATGATGCTGTTGCGCTTGTCGATGTAGTCGATACCCAAATTGTCCTTTTGCACCGACAGCAAGATTTCGGCGATGCTGCTGGTGGTGGTGAAACGCAAGGGCCAGGCCCCTGTGAGGAATTCCTTGGCGTCGTTCAGTTCTTCCTGGGTCGGACCTTCATCGCGCATCTTCTTCCACTCGTCGCGGATAACGTTGAGGCTGTTGCCGGCCTGATCCGCGCGCGTACCCACAGACGAGACGATCAACGCACCGGCGTCATAGGGTGCAAGAGAGCTGGACACGGTATAGGCCAGCCCTCTTTTCTCGCGCACTTCTGTCATGAGGCGCGATCCCATTCCGCCACCGCCGAGGATGTAATCGTTGACGACCGCGATGTACCAGTCGGGGTCTTTCCGCTTGAGACCATTCTCGGCAAGTATGGTGATGGTCTGCGGCAGGTTCTTTTCCACGCGAATAACCTGGCCCTTGGCCGGCGCGGTCACTTCCGGAATCTTCGTATCAAGGCCCGTGGTTTTCGGAAGGTCGCCAAAAAGCTGGTCCATGGCCTTGCCGAGATCGGCGGCGCTGATATCGCCCGAAGCCGAGATGAGCAACCGGTCACGGGCAAAGCGGCTTTTCACCCAGCCCCGCAGATCATCGGCGGTGATGGCGGCCACGCTCTGCGGTGTACCGTCTTCCTCGCGGGCGTAGGGATGATTTGGAAACACCGCATCCATCATGGCTCTGCGCGCGAGGCGGTTCGGGTTCTCCTCGCGGCTTGCGATCTCCACCTGAATCTGACGGCGGATGCGTTCCACCGGCTCGGCGTCAAATCTTGGCTTGGTGAGCGCGAGGTGCATGAGCTCCAGAGCCTTCGGCGCGTTGGCCGTCGTCGTCACCAGATTCGCGCGGATCATGTCGTGATCCACCGAGAAGCGCAGCGAGATGGCGCGGTCGGCGAGAACCGTCTGGAAAGCAAAAGAATCCAGATCGCCCGCCCCTTCATCCAGCAGCGACGTCACCATGCCGGACAAGCCAAGCTTGGCGGTGGGATCCAAAGCAGAACCGCCGTTGAAACCAAAGCTGATGGCGATGATCGGGTTGGCGTGGTCTTCCGCGAGATATGCCGACAATCCGCCAGGGCTTTTCACCTCCTTGACGGTGAGCGCCGAGGCCGGCGCCGCGGCGGCAAGCAACCCAGCCAGTGCAAAGGCGCCAATGACGCGCTGTAATAACGTGCTCATTACTTGGACCCTCCAACGGCAGCGGTTGTGGTGAAATTCGGCGGCAGCAGGATGCCGGTGGCCGTGGAATATTCGGTGAACAGCTTTCGCGCGGCGGAACGCACCTGCTCGGCGGTCACCTTGGCGATCTCATCAGGCCACTTCTCGACGTCGTCTAACGTCTCGCCGACAGCAAGTGATGACCCAACGGCCTGCGCCGCCGAGAACGGCGAATCCTTGGCGAAGGCCAATCGCGCATTCATCCGTTGTTTCGCCTGAGCCACATCGGCGTCGGTGATGCCGTCCTTAAGCAATGCATCCATGGCCTTGGTATAGGCCGCTTCGACTTGGTCGATGCTGACACCGGGGCTCGGCGTCAAGGACAGGTAGAATGTGCCGTAGGACACGGAATCACCGGAATAGCCGGCCCCAAAGCTTGCGGCGACCTTCTGATCCACCACCAGAGTGCGATAGAGCTTCGCGGTGGACCCGCCGCCGGCGATCTCGGCGAAGACTTCGAGCGCGTGCACGTCCGTGCGGCTACCGACGTTGTAGCTGGGTGCAATGATCTGGCGCGACCACTCCGGCTGACGCACGCGCTCGTGATGCATCACGACGCGCGTGTCAGCGCGAGGTTGCAGAAAAGTGGGGCGCTGGCGCGGCTTGTATTCGCCGACTTTAGGAATGGCGCCGTAGTATTTCTCGGCAAGCGGTTTTAGTTGCGCCGCCGTGATGTCGCCTGCGACCACGAGGATCGCGTTGTGCGGCGCATAGTTGGCCTTATAGACGGCCAAGGCATCCTCATGCGTCAGGCCGTGCATCTCGGCTTCCCAGCCAATGACGGGGATTCCGTAGTGATTGGTCATCCACAACGACGTGTCCACGCGCTCGCCTAACAACGCCGAGGGGACGTTGTCGGTGCGCATGCGGCGCTCCTCGATGATAACCTCGCGTTCGGTAGCCACTTCCTTCGGATCGAGGATGAGATTGCGCATCCGGTCAGCTTCGATGTCCATCATCAACGGCAGGCGATCAACGGCGATGCGCTGGTAGTAGGCTGTGTAATCGTGATTAGTGAAAGCGTTCTGTTCACCGCCGTTGCGTGCCACAACAGCATCGAGCGTGGGACCTGGATATTTCGGCGTGCCCTTGAACATCAGATGCTCGAGAAAATGTGCGATGCCCGACTTGCCCGGCGTCTCGTCAGCCGCGCCGATGCGGTACCAGACCATGTGCGACACCACGGGCGCGCGATGATTGGGAATCACGACCACCTGCATGCCGTTGGCGAGCATGAAAGTCTCGGCGCCATAGACCGCAGCCCGGGCGGCAGGTGCCAGAACAACGGCCGCTGTGAGGCCGAACAGCAGCAAAAGGCAAGAGGCGAAACGTCGCGGCATAAGTCCCTCGGGTGTGAAGGTGAGCGGGCCGGAATGGCCTTCAAGGCGCAGGACGAGAAAGATGCGGCGGCGCGGGGTATAAGGTCAATGCAAAGCCTTAGGCCGCAACGCAACATGAAAACCGTGTCATGGAATGACGAACGGAATGGCGCTTTGCGGTTACGCCCTAATGCCCTCCGGAGTACCCTCTCGGATGGAACGTAACGTGGGGATGGCCATGAAATTTCCGGTGTGGAAGACGACCCTGGATGCCTTCGACTACATGTGGCGCGAGCGCCGCGCTTTGGTGCGGTTCGGGAAAGTGCCGCTGCTGGCCGTCATTCTCCTGTCTTTCGCGGGCCATGCAATCGACGTGGACCCAACCAAGTTATCTTTGAACCTGGGCTTTCTGTCTCTGGCACAAATGATCGTCTATCTGCCGGTGACCGTGACCTGGTACCGCATCGTGGTCTATGGCGAAGAAGGCGCTAAAAACCGCCCCCTTTTCACGCTGGGGCGCGTCGAGTGGCGGTTTCTAGGCTGGCAGGTTCTTTGTCTCATTCCTTTTGCCGGCTTCATGTTCATTGGCATCGCGATCAGTGTTGTTTTGGGCATGTTTGCCCGCGATTTCGGGTTCGACCATGCCATGGGATTTGTCTTCGCCATTGCAGCGGTCGTGTGGACCGTATTCTGGGTGCTCGGCATGATGCTGGTTGTCACCCGGCTTTCGATGGTGCTGGTGCTTGTGGCCCTCGACCGGCCCGTCAGCTTCAAGACAGCTTGGAAGATGACCGATGGCTTGGGTTGGCGTCTTGTCGGCGCCACCGTCGTCATCGCGTTGACGGGCGCCGTCATCGGCCTCCTATTCAAGCTGGTGAGTTTCATCATCGGCACAGCAAGTGCCGTGGCGACCGAGAGCAGCTTGCGGGCCGTGCTGCCCTATTTTGAGATGACGGGGAACGGGTTCTCAGGTCTCGTCACGTTTATCGCGCTCGCGACGCTGTTCGGCTTTGTCTACAACATGCTGCGCGACGCCCGCCCCGAACTGGTTGCGGTCGCCTAAACCGACGATGTGAAAACGGAAACGGCTCTAGAAAATTCCTAGGAAACCGCTGCTGCCGCCCTTGGTGATAATGGGGATTGGGCCTTCGTTAGCCTTCTTGCCCGCCGCCGCGTTCTGGCTCAGACGCTTCATCTCGGCCTGCGGATCGACGACCGTGCCGATGGCTCCTTCTTGCCGCCAGAACACAAGGCGATCGGTGAAGGACTTTTCTTCGGCGGCAAAGCTGGAGACTTCCTTATCAAGCGTTTCACGGATACCCGAGGGCGCGGTATCGGCGCCGGCACGGGCCAGGAAAGCCGCTTCACCACGCGTCATGCCGCGATTGAGATAATCCTGCAAGCGCGCGCGGCCCACCAGAGCAACGCGGGCCTGTTGCGAAGACGACAGCCGGCGCTCGGTGCCTTCGGCGGGAGGACGCAAGTTATAGTCGGGCGGAATGGCGAGCGGCGCAGGCGCGGCCACGGCGAATTCATCAGGCACTGTCTTTTCCAGACCAATGGCCCGGCGCGTGCTCTGGCAGCCCGAAGCCATGACGGCGACGGCGATCAACGCCGAGACCTGAAGTAAACGCCGGTGTGAAACTGTCCGCATAACGCCCTAGTCCTTTGAATCCTGGCTCGATGAAGCTGCATCGTGGGACGGCGCCAGAACGGCGTCAAGCAACCACATGCCGGCACCGATGCTGATGAAGGTATCCGCCCCGTTGAAGGTGGGGAAATGCCACGTTCCCCAGTAAAAGTCGAGGAAATCCGCCACAGCGCCAAACATGACACGATCGATAATATTGCCGATGGCGCCCCCGATGATGAGGCCGCAGGCGACCTGTAACCAGCGTTTATCCAGGGAACGCAACCACCAGATGAGGGTCAGGCTGACGGCCACCTGAACCGCCAGCAGTATGAAAGTGGTCGCTGCCGTACCCGAATTGAACATGGAGAAGCTGATCCCGGCGTTCCACGACAGACGCAGATTGAAGATCGGCAGCACCTCGATGACCTTCTCGGTCAAATACGGCGTGCCCATCACACCTTCAGGCCGCATCACCTTTTCAACGATGATGTATTTGGAGAGCTGATCGACAACCAGCGATATGGCCGCCACAGCTACGCCCAGCATCGGCATTTTGGGCGTCGCGGCCATGCTCATTTCCCCATTGCCGTAACAGCGCTGTCGCAGCGTTCGCAAACGCCAGGATGGCTGTGCTTACCCACGTCGGGCAACACCTTCCAGCAACGCAGACATTTTTCGCCGGAGGCCAGATTCACCACCGCGCCCATGCCTGGCACGTCGGGCAATGCGTAAGCATCCGCTGGCACGTCACCTGTAGTGATGTCGATGGCGGAGGTGATGCAGATATCGTCCATCGGCAGGTCGCGCACGAGAGCGATCATGTCAGCCGGGGCATAGACCTTCGGATTAGCTTGCAGCGACGCACCGATCTTCTTGTTGGCGCGGGCAATCTCCAGCGCTCCAGTGACCACGCGCCGGAAGTCGCGCACCTTCTCCCATTTCGCGGCCAAGGCGGGATCGTTCCAGTCTTTTGGGATGGTCGGGAACTGCTCCATGTGCACGCAGTTTTCATCGCCAGGATGGCGGATCAGCCACGCTTCTTCCGCCGTAAAGCAGATGAAAGGAGCCAGCCACTTCACCAGGCAGTCGTACAGCGTGTCCAGCACCGTGCGGCAGGCGCGGCGGCGCAGAGAGGACGGCGCATCGCAGTAAAGCGCATCCTTGCGGATATCGAAGTAGAAGGCCGACAGATCCACAGCGCAGAAATTGTGCAGCTCGTTGAAAAGGCCGTGGAAGTCATAGGTGTCGCAGGCCTTGCGGATGAGCGCATCAAGCTCGGTCAGACGGTGCAGCACCCAGCGTTCCAGTTCCGGCATATCTTTTGCCGCCACGCGCTCGGACTCGTCGAAGCCCGCGAGGTTGCCCAGCAAATAACGCAGCGTGTTGCGCAGACGGCGATAGAGATCGCCCATCTGTTTCAGGATATTGGGACCGATCGAAAGGTCCTGGCTGTAGTCCGACGCCACGACCCAGAGGCGCAGAATGTCCGCGCCCGACTGGTTGGTGACGTCTTGCGGCGCGACGACGTTGCCCAGGGACTTCGACATCTTGCGGGCTTTTTCATCCAGCACGAACCCGTGCGTCAGCACAGCGTTGAAAGGTGCCCTGCCCCGTGTACCGCAGGATTCCAGCAGCGATGTGTGGAACCAGCCGCGATGCTGGTCCGAGCCTTCCAGGTAAAGGTCCGCCGGCCACTTCAGATCTGGACGTTTCTCAAGTACAAACGCATGCGTGCTGCCAGAATCAAACCACACTTCGACGACGTCCTGCACCTGCGCCCAGTCTTCGGCTTTATAATTGTTGCCCAGGAAACGTTCCGGCGGCGAGGTCAGCCAGGCGTCGCCACCTTCCTGATCCACGGCGTCGGCAATGCGATCAATGACGGCCTGGTCGCGCAAGACTTCGCCCGTCTTCTTGTTCATGAAGATCGTGATCGGCACGCCCCATTGACGCTGGCGTGAAACGCACCAGTCGGGTCGGGTTTCGATCATGGCCTGGATGCGGTTCTTGCCAAGCGCCGGCACCCACGTTGTCGCGTCGATTGCCGCCAGCGCCTTCTTGCGCAGATCATTCTTCTCCATGGAGATGAACCACTGCGGTGTATTGCGGAAGATCAGCGGCGCCTTGGAGCGCCAGGAGTGCGGATAGCTGTGCACCAGCTTGCCGTTGGCCAATAGCGCACCGGCATCCCTCAGCGCCGCCAGCATATCCGGATCGATCTTGAAGACGTGCTTGCCGGCGAACAGCGGCACATGCGGGTAATAGGTGCCGTCGCCGCCCACGGTCTCTGGGATAGGTACATTGTTGGCCAGGCCCAGCTGATAGTCGTCCTCGCCATGACCGGGGGCGATGTGCACAAAACCCGTACCCGCTTCCGTCGTGACAAAGTCGCCGTGATAGAGCGGCACGTCGAAATCGTAACCTTTGCCGTGCAGCGGGTGGCGGCAAACCGTGCCCGCCAGAGCTTCGCCCTTCACCGTCGCGACAACGTGATGATCCGCGATATCAGCGCTCTTCATGAGCTGCTCACGTAACGCTTCAGCAACAGCGAAACGTTCGCCGACGCGCGCCACACTTTTCTCACCGACAGCTTTTACTTCCACCACGGCATAGTCGATGCCGGCCCCGAAGCCGATGGCGCGGTTGCCGGGCAAGGTCCAGGGCGTCGTGGTCCAGATGACGATGCTGCCGCTCTTCAGCGCATCGACGTTTGTCTTCATGATCGGGAAGCGCACCCACACCGTGGTCGAGGTGTGGTCTTCGTATTCCACTTCGGCGTCGGCGAGCGCGGTCTTCTCCACCACCGACCACAACACCGGCTTTGAGCCGCGGTAGAGCCCGCCGTTCATGACGAACTTGCCCAACTCGCGCACGATCTGCGCTTCGGCCGCGAAGGCCATGGTGGTGTAGGGATTGTCCCAATCGCTGATGATGGCAAGGCGCTTGAATTCGCCCTTCTGCACGTCGATCCACTTGGCGGCGAAGTCGCGGCACTGACGCCGGAATTCGATCACCGGCACGTCGTCTTTGTTTTTGCCCTTGGCGCGGTACTCTTCCTCGATCTTCCATTCGATGGGCAGGCCGTGACAGTCCCAGCCAGGCACGTAGTTGGCGTCATAGCCCGTCATCTGGCGGGCGCGCACGATGGTGTCCTTCAGGATCTTGTTCAGCGCATGGCCGATGTGCAAGTTGCCGTTGGCGTAGGGCGGGCCATCGTGCAGCACGAATTTCTCGCGGCCCTTGGACGCGGCGCGCAAGCGCTTGTAAAGGTCCATGGCCTCCCAGCGCGCGAGCAATTTCGGCTCAAGCTGAGGGAGACCAGCCTTCATGGGGAAAGCCGTATCGGGCAGGAAAACGGTGGCGCGGTAATCTGGTCCCTTTGAATCGGGGCCTTTGGAGTCAGAAGACGTTTCGGGCGTATCAGCCATGGTCGCAGAGTCCTCGAATGTGTTTGGAGCGCGCGGGAGCAGTCCCCATTCCGTCAGGGAATGGGGCGGCTAATTCGCGCGACCTCTGCGAAGTTTTTCGGCATGGCGGGTGAATAACAGGGCCCCGGGAACGGTTCAAGCTGACGTTCAAGGGATGAGAGCGCCTAACCCCTGGATTTTGGCGGAAAACCGCCGTTTTCAGGCGCCTATAGCCACAAAGGGCGCCGGGCCCGCCGGGAACCCGCGCGCCGCGAGAAGCCACTTGGCCGTCTCGCAATCCTTGACGATCTGGGCCTTCAGCGCATCGAGGCCATCAAACTTCGCCTCGGGGCGGATGAAATCGGTCAGCGCCACGCGTAAGTGCTTGGCATAAATGTCCTCGGCAAAGTCGAAAAGATGAACCTCAAGCAGGACGTCGGTCTTATCGAAGGTGGGCCGGTTGCCGAAATTGGCGACGCCGTCGCGCCAGATCGTCTCCGTGCCCTGGTCGATACCAGCCCGCACCGCATACACACCTTTCATGGGGTGCAAGTAGTCGCGGTAGGCCACATTGGCGGTCGGGAACCCAATCGTGCGCCCGCGCGCATCGCCGTGTTCCACGCGTCCCTCGATCTCCCAGAACCGCCCCAACAGCCGCGCTGCGTCGCCGGGCCGCCCCTCTTTCAAAAGACTGCGAACGTTGGTCGAGGAGTAGCGCGCGCCACCCGGCAGCGCCAGCTCACCGACAGCCGTCACGCCGAAGCCATGACGCTTCCCCAAGGCTTCAAGCAGCGCCACATTGCCTTTACGTTGGAAACCGAACACGTAGTCGTAACCCACCACCACATGCGAGACGCCCAAACCTTGCAGCAGGATTTCCTCGACGAAATTCTCACCGGAGCGTTGCGAGAGTTCGCGGTCGAAGGTCTGCACAAAGAGATAGTCCAGCCCCAGCGCTTCGATCAGACGCGCTTTAATGCGGAACGGCGACAATAGGAACGGCGGCAGGTCGGGCTTGAAGAACAGCCGCGGGTGCGGCTCGAACGTCATGACGCCTGCGGGAACACCGGTAGCGTGCGCGATCTCCACGGCTTTGCCGATCACCGCCTGATGCCCAAGGTGCAGCCCATCGAAATTGCCAAGCGCGATGACGCCGCCCTTCAGCGCCGAAGGAAACTCGTGGAAGGTTCTGAAAAGGCGCATGGACATGACGGCCCGCGCTCTATCCGCGTGAGGGCAATTTCATGGTGGCTTCGCCGTCAATCACCAAGGTCTCGCGTACGAAACATTGGGTTTTGAAAACGACGAACTTGCGTTCCGGCACCAGCGAAACCACTTCGACCCGCGCCGTCACCGTGTCGCCCACACGCACCGGCGCCTTGAACTTCAGGGTCTGCGCCACATAAATGGAGCCCGGGCCCGGAAGCTTGGTCCCGAGGACTGTGGAAATGAAGCTGGCTGTGAGCGCACCATGAGCGACGCGGCCCTTGAACATCGTGCCGCCGGCATAATCTTCGTCCAGATGCACGGGGTTGGTGTCGCCGGAGACGCCGACAAAGAGCACCAGGTCCGCATCCGTCACCGTCTTTGAAAAGCTTGCCGTCATCCCCACGGCCATATCCTCAAAGGTGGTGATGCCTGCGGCTACGCGCGGCGCGGAGGAGGTGGATTGGGCACTGGATTGGTTTGGGCCAGCCATGTAATCATCTTCTCCACGAAAGAGTGGCGTTTCAGGAGGGTCTTGTGGCGAAACAAACAGGTCGCAGCGGCGGGGTCAAGTGCGCATCGACACTTACCAGCTATGCCGTGATCCTGATGACGTGCACCGGCTTAGCCGCCTGCGGGAGTTCCTGGCACAACCCGGTCAAAACGCCTCAGGAAGCCGCCGCCGATGAAAAGGCCTGCTCCGAGGATGCCGAGGAAGCCACCTTCGCTCGCACTGCCCAGCAAAAGGTGGAATACGGGCGCGGGACGGCCGGCGCTCT
Organism: Fidelibacterota bacterium; assembly: GCA_947472795.1. Taxonomy (GTDB): domain Bacteria; phylum Pseudomonadota; class Alphaproteobacteria; order Rhodospirillales; family Rhodospirillaceae; genus SHVO01. The sequence goes on from CANJBL010000005.1 coordinate 59,574, forward strand.
TCCGGGCATGAGCCGTGGCGAAACGCCCATGCAACTTCAGGACCGCGCGCGCACCGAGGACATGTTCACGCGCGATTTTGAAAGCTGCATGAAATCCAAAGGCTATTATCAAGGCAAAGCGCCCTCGTAAGGCCAAAACATCCATGGCGATCCGGCGCATTGATTCCCTTGGTTATCAGATCGGGCTGCTTGGCCGTCTTTATGACCGCCGATTGCAGGACGTGCTGAAGGATTTCGGCGTAGCGCCGGGCCAGTTCGCGCCTCTCGTGATGCTGTTCGAACAGGATGGGCTGACGCAGGCTGAACTCTGCCGGCGCATCAATGTAGAGCAACCCACCATGGCAAACACGCTCCGGCGCATGGAGCGCGATGGCCTCATCAATCGCGGTAATGATGATGACGACAAACGGCGGGCGCCGGTTTATCTCACGCCACGCGCCCGCGAAATGCAGGCCAAGGTGATGGAGAGCGCACGCGCCGTCTCCAACCAGGCCGTTAAGGGCCTCTCCGTGTCCGACCAGGACGATATGTTTCGGCTGGTCGCGCGCATGGTGGAAAACCTCAAAGACAGTTAGCGCGGCAAGGTCCTCGCTCTGAATGGCGCTTTGCCGCAGGCATTGAACCGCGTTCTCAACAGGACCGTGTCATAGGGCGCGCAGGTCCCTTTATTTTCAATAAGAGCCTGATTTTATGTGAATTTTAGACGAAGCCCGAGCAACAGTCTGTTGCGGATGTGAAAGGGCAGTGGATATAGTACATCTCATATGGGGAGTGGGGATTTAAGACGCGAGGAAAGCTGCCTCACGCTGTCTCCGCAGTAAGGTATGGGACGCGCCGTGACCGCTGCCGCACGAGCATTGACGCTGGAAACTGAAGCGATGTTCAGCGCGGTGCTCGACGCCACCGCCGACGCCGTGATGGTCACCGACAAGACCGGCATGATCCGACGCGTTAACCCGGCCTTTGAGAAGCTCACCGGATTTTCCCTCGGCAGTCTGGTCGGAACCGACGCCCGCGAACTGTTCAAGGATATCAATGACCCGGAATTCTGTGACACGCTGTGGGAAGACAGCCTGCCGCAGCGCCACTATCCGCAGGTCCGTTCCAAACATGCCGACGGCCGCGCGCAAATTCATGCACTCAGTGTCACGCCCATCAGCGATAACGGCGGAAAGCCCAGCCAATTCGTCGCGGTGATCCTTTCCGACTCCTTCCAAAGCGATGCGGCGTCCGGTGAATCCCGCCGCGTGGGTCATGATGCTCTCACGGGCTTGCCGGACCGCAGCATTCTCGCCGACCGTGTCGACCAAAGCATCCTCAACGCCAAACGCGTCAACAAGTCCATTGCACTGCTGGTCATGGGGCTCGACCGTTTCACGCTGATCAACGATGCACTGGGTTATGCCGCCGGCGACCAGATGCTGCGCGAGGTGGCCGAGCGCCTCTCGAAAGTGATCCGCACCAGCGACACGGCGGCAAGATTGGACGGCGACAAGTTCGCGGTTATGACACCGATCTCGGCCATCGACGATAGCGTCATCGTCGCCGAGAAAGTCCTGAATGCCATCAAGAAGCCGTTCCACCTCAAAGGCGAGGAAGTCTTCGTCACCTTCTCCATCGGCATCAGCATCTATCCCACCGACGGCCAGGACTTCGATGACCTGCTTAAGGACAGCTTGAGCGCTATGCAGTACGCCAAGCAGGACGGCGGCAGCCAATACCGCTTCTTCGCCAGCGAGATGAACGCCAAGGCCAAGAACCGCCTTGAGCTGGAAAAGCGCATGCGCGCGGCGCTGGTGAACGAAGAGTTTGTGCTGTTCTACCAGCCAAAGGTGGAACCCAAGACCAATCGTGTAAAGGGCGCGGAAGCGCTGATCCGCTGGCGTGATCCCAAGCACGGCATGATCAACCCCGGCGAGTTCATCCCGGTGGCCGAGGAAACAGGTCTGATCGTCGATATCGGCACCTGGGTGATGCGCAAGGCCTGCTTCCAGACCAAGGCTTGGCAGGACGCCGGCTACGAACCCATCAAGATGTCCGTGAACGTGTCGTCCATGCAATTCAAGGCCAAGGATCTGCTCGACAAGGTCAAGGCGGCCCTCGCGGATTCAGGTCTCGAGGCGAAGTGGCTGGAACTCGAAATCACCGAAAGCATGCTGATGAACGATGTGGAAGGCGCCATCGCGCGCATGCAGGCCGTGCGCGACCTGGGCTGCGGCCTTTCCATCGATGATTTCGGCACGGGTTACTCAAGCCTGAGCTACTTGGGCCGCTTTCCCATCACGACGCTCAAGATCGACCGCGCCTTCGTGCGCGACGTGCAGGAGAACCCGAACACCGCCGAGATCGCGCGCGCCATTATCGGGCTCTCACGCGGCCTCAACCTCGAAGTGGTTGCCGAGGGCGCCGAGCTCAAGGAACACATCGATTTCCTGAAAGACAACGGCTGCGACAGCATCCAAGGCTTTTTCTATTCAAAGCCTTTGGAAGCCAGCGAATTCGCAAGCAAGCTGAAGAGGCTGGTGAGCGTCTAGGCGCTACTTGCTGACGGCGTTCACGTCATCGCCGCCCTTGGGCCGCGGCGCCGTCTTCCACACACCGGACAACTGGAATTCGATGACTTCGGCGATGTTGGTCGCGTGGTCGCCGACGCGCTCCAGGTTCTTGGTGATGAAGAGCAGGTGCGTGGAGGACTCAATGGCCTCCGGTTCCTTGGCATTCTTGATCATGTTCTGGGACATGCTCGAGATGACTTGCCGCATGACCCGCGCAACGAGATCGTCGATCTCCTGGTCGTGTTGCCAAACCATTTCTGCCTTGGCTGCATCGCGGGTGGTAAAGGAGTCCATGACCTCGCGCACGCTGCGGTGGGCCGCCATGCCCAGGGAAGCCATCTCTTGCGGAATCGGGACGCTCGGATGGCGCGCCAGGATGAGGGTACGCTTAGAGATGTTCTTGGCGTAGTCGCCGATGCGTTCAAGCGAACCCGCGATTTTCACGTTCCCGAAGACATACCGCAGATCATTCGCCATGGGCTGGCGGCGCGCGATGATCGACAGCGCGCTCGCTTCGATCTTACGCTCGCATTCATCCACCTCGGCATCGCGCACGAGAATACGCTCAGCGGCGTCCACGTCGCGTTTCATGAGCGCGGCGATGGCGTTCTGAAGTTGAGACTCCGCGAGGCCGCCCATCTCCAAGACGCGACGTTCCAATTGGGCTAAGTCGTTGTCGAAGGACGAAACGATGTGCTCGCCGTGATTCATCGCGGGGTGTTCCAATGCTTAGGAAGAGATCAACCTACTACAGTTGATCTACGGGAAATATGCCAGGGCATCGTGACGGGCCCGTGAATTATTTGTGACGAACAAAAAAGGACTGCTGCTAGAACAGCTTGCGCGCTTTGCCGCCGGTACGCGGGCGAGGCTGTGGTTGCGGGTGAGCCGCCAGATCGAGCGGCACGGCAGGCTCTGCGGCGGCACGATGCACAGCGCGACGGCGGGCACGCCAGCTCAGGGCGCCGACCACTCCCACGACCACAATGAGCGGCGGCACGACCTGAAATGGATGAGGGCCTAGTCCGCGGTTTACGGCCACATAGCTCAAGAGGAAAAGTCCGCCGGCAATGAGCGTGCGTTTCATTGGAGATCCACATCCATGAACTAACTTATTGAAATAGCTTAAAAATTAAGAATCCAAGAGTGTGTGTGGTTTACCCAAAAGATACCCCGCCCCCTGGATTCTTCCCGGCCGACACAGTATGTGAACGCCCATCATGGCATACGCCGTCAAAGAGATTTTCTACACCCTCCAGGGCGAAGGCGCGAATACCGGCAAACCGGCCGTGTTCTGCCGTTTCACCGGCTGCAATCTATGGAGTGGTTTGGAGAAGGACCGGGACACCGCCAACTGTCGTTTCTGCGACACGGACTTTGTCGGCACCGACGGACCCGGCGGCGGCAAGTTCGCCGATGCCGAAAGCCTGGCCAATGCCGTCAGCGCGGCCTGGAAGGGTAACGGTGGCGCCCAGCGCTTTGTGGTCTGTACGGGTGGTGAGCCGCTTCTTCAGCTTGATGCCGTGCTCATCGACGCGCTGCATGCCCGCGGCTTCAAAATCGCCGTCGAGACCAACGGCACGTTGCCCGTCCCAGAAGGCTTGGATTGGGTCTGCGTCAGCCCCAAGGCTGCGGCCAAACTCACTGTCACCGCGGGCGACGAACTCAAGCTGGTCTATCCACAGGACGACGCCGATCCCAGCCGCTATGAAGACCTTAGCTTCGCGCACTGGTTCCTGCAGCCCATGGATGGCTCCGCGCGCGCCGCCAACAGCCGCAAAGCCATCGATTACTGCTTGGCCCATCCGAAATGGCGCCTGTCGATGCAAACGCACAAATATTTGGGAATTCCGTAAGAGACATGTCCGGCCGTTTTCAGATCATCAAAGAGTTCGGGTTCGAAGCCGCGCATTCCTTTGGCCACAAGCCCAAGGGTCACGAGAACACGCGCGTACACGGCCATTCCTTCAAAGTGGAAGTAGCGCTGTCCGGTGAGCCCGATCCCGTGACCGGCTGCGTCGTGGATTTCGAGACCGTCAACGAAGTGATCGCGCGCGTGCGTGACAAGCTCGACCATCATTTCCTCAATGACGTCGTCGGCATGGGTACGCCGTCGCTCGAAAATCTGGCGAGTTGGATCGCAGGCGAGCTGCGCCCACACTTCCCACAGCTCGCCAGCGTCACCGTGCGCCGCCCAAGCCTCGGTGAGTCCTGTCGCTTCGATGCCACATGAGCACGCCCCCTTTAAATTCACCAACACGATGTGTGGTGCTGCACTCGGGCGGACTTGATTCTACCGTCTGCCTGCTGCTGGCCCGCCGCGAAGGCCGTATCCCGCGCAGCCTCGGCATCAGCTATGGGCAAAAACACGACGTGGAACTGGCTTACGCCGCCAACCAATGCGCGCGCTTCGGCATCGACCGGCACGTGATTGAAGTCGGCTGGCAACAACCCGCCATCGAAATCCCCAAGGATCGCACCGTCGCCGAGATGAAAGCGGGCATAGCGCCAACTTTCGTGCCGGGCCGCAATGCCGTGTTCCTGGCTCTGGCGTGCGCGGAAGCCGCTGGTGTCGGGGCAACGGAAGTTTGGCTCGGCGTGAACGCCGTCGACTATTCAGGTTATCCCGACTGCCGGGAGTCTTTCCTGCAAGCGTTCCGCGCTATGTGGGCCGAAGCAGTGCCCAATCCACCGCGCATCGTCGCACCCCTGGTGACTCTCACCAAACCCGAGATCGCGGCACTTGCGCGCGACCTCGGCTTGAAACCCGGCGATACGTGGAGCTGCTATGCCCCGGATCTCTCAGGGGCGGAGCCCGCACCCTGCGGGCACTGTGATGCTTGCCTTCTGCACAATCATGCTTGGGCGGAAGCCGGCAGCGTGAGTGTCGTGAAGCCCGCGCTTTAGAACTTTCCGCTCACCGTCACACCGAACGTGCGCGGCAGGCCTGGAAAGACTTCTGCAAAGCCAAAGCTGGTATTGGCCAACCCCGACACGAAGTTCTCCAGTGTACGTCCGTTTACCTTTTAGAACGATCCCTAGGCCGCGGCTTTGAAAGCCTGGCTATCGGGTTCCATCACGATGCGCGGCCTTTCGGGCAACATCTCGTGAGCGCCCACTTGCAAGCGGCGCACGTTCAATTCTGAAACATCGGCAAAACCGGAAATCGCACGAGTCACACCGATCTGCAGCGGCGGACCAAAGCGCTGGGTCAAGAGGCCGGCACGTTTCAAGATGCGTTCGAAACGTACGTCGGCAACCGCGACGATGCGGTTGATGTTGCGCCGCGCGGCGAAAGTAAAAAGTTGATCGAGCAGCAGGTTGGTGATGGTGTTGATGGTCCCGAGCGATTCGTTCTGAGCCACGCGCTTGGAGACCGCAAAGCGGCTGATCTCCCACACATCGGGCGCCTCTGGCGCTGGCATGCCGTAAAGCAGCTCGGGGAACACATTCTTCAGCATGTAGGGGCCGGTCGTCGGCAACAACCGCCAAGAGCCGAGAACCTCGCCGCCGTGTTCGCAAACGATATAGACCGGGTCCAGATCGTCGAACATGTCGCGTTCTTTGCCGGCCTGTGAGCCCACCTCCCACGCGAGACGTTCCTTAAACACTTCGTGACGCAAACGGAACATGCCGTCGAGACGGCGCGAGGCTTCGGTGGTGACCTCTGGCATTTCGATGATCGACGCAAGCATGGGACCCGGCTCCCCCAAGAGGATTGTTTCGGGTCCAGATCACCATACGGTTAAGGGTGCTGAGACCTGTCAGAACTAACAGGTTCGATGGCCTCTAAAGAGGTGCAGAGTCGGCCTCAACCAACAGCTGCATAGCCTCTTTTTATTCATAATTATGCAGTTAGAACAATGGATTATCCGGATTTTCTGTCCGGACGAACTCTGGGGATTAGCGCCTCGGTATAAGTTGGCCGGTACACCGGACCGCACATGAGGCGCCAAAGCTGAAAAAAGGATGGCCGTGGGCTGCTGGGTTCAACGCCCAGAGCGCCGCGATCAACAAGCCCGCAAAGGGCGCCATCCCTATAAAAATAGAATTTGGAGCCTAGTCATGACGCACCTCACCACACCCTCGCCCGCGTCGTGGGCGAGTCACAGAAACTCATCGACCGCCGTATCTTCTGCTTCAAGCCCTCAGGCGCTCACGGTCCAGCCGCCACCTGCGGCGCGACTCATATCGCTCGGCGTTGCATTGCGCTATTTGGCGGCTCAAGGCAGAGAACGGCGCTCCCGTGTGAAACTGGCACTCGTCCCCTGACGGCGCGCCATGCAGGATATGTCCCTGCCGGGGATAGCCTTTTCGCAGGCTAGGCTTGGCCCAGCGCCGTGCGCGTGCACCGCTACGTTCCGCTTTGGAGCCGTGCCGCATTTTGCGCTTGTGCATCTGACCTCGCACCTGCCCACGGGCTGTAACCGCTGGCTGCGCCTCGGGGCGCCGGCCAGCATCGCCGCAGTCATCCTCGAACGGGCGAACGTCGCCAATACCAATGGTCGGCTGCCGCAACGCAGCCACACCCGCCGGCCTCACGCAAGAAAAGCCGTGAAACGGCCGCTCATGAAAAGAGAAACGGAGACCAGTCATGACTCACACAGCCGTGTTTTCACCGACCGGCCGCATCCGTGGATTTTCGAGCCGTCGCTCGGATGAAGCGCTCACGGCTCTCGAATCCCGTACGGCACACTCCTGGTTGATGGCCCTCGACCGAGCCAAGGTATTGCCCGATCTTCCTGCAACACCTTCTGCCGCCGTTCGGCTGTTCATCAAGGCTGCAGCCGGTGCGCATGTCACCGACATGGACGGCACGCGCTACGTTGATTTGTGCCTGAATGATGGCGCGCAAATCCTGGGCCACGCGCCGCCCGTCGTTCAGCGCGCCATCGTCGATCAAAGTGCGCGCGGCTGGCATTTCGATCTGCCGGGTGAGAGCCAGCTGGAGTTGGCGCGCCTTATCCAATCAGCGGGCGCTGCCAACGAACGCGTTGCCTTGTGCTCTTCGGGCAATGAAGCGCTGCATCACGCGCTCCGGGCGGCCCGCGCTTTCACAGGCAAGGCCGGAATCGGCGTCTTCCGTGGAGCGGAGCATGGCAAAAGCTTGCGCGAAGACGGCGCCATTGAATTGCTGCCTGCCAATGAATCGGCGGCCCTTGAGCGCGTTCAGCATCACAAGACACTCGCGGCCGTTCTCGTGGAAGCGGTCAGCGCCGCCGAGCCGGGCCTTGACCGCGCAGCGTGGCTACATGAACTGGCGCTGTGTTGCCGCAACGCCGGAATCCTGCTCATCCTCGATGAACGCCTGACGGGCTTCCGCCTTGCTTACGGCGGCGCGCAGGAGATTTTCGGTCTCATTCCTGACCTTGTAGTGTACGGCAAAACCGTCGGCGGTGGTTTGCCATTGGGTGCCGTCGCGGGACACACCGACATCATGAAGGCGGGGTATGAGACCGACGGAAAACCCGAATTTGCGCGCGTGCCGTCGCTGAGCCCGCTTAGCGTAACGGCGGGCATCGCCACGCTCGACTACCTCCACGGCCGCCGCGCGGCACTCTATCCCGCGCTCAATGAAACCGGCCGCGATCTCGCCGAGCACTTCAACGCCTTTGCACGCGAAGAGCAGATACCTGCGTTCCTGCAGTGTGCCGGATCCATGTTCCGCATCAAGCTCGGTTCAAACCGGCGCGCGGGTGAACCCGTCACCGCCGAGAGCAGCCCTGCCTGGGCCACGACCGAAGCATCCTTCAACGTGCTCACGCTGAGCCGCGGGATATTAATGCTGTCTTGTCGCCGGGGATTTCTGTCGACGGCGCACACGCGCGCGGACATCGGTTGCGTCACAGAAGCGTTTCAGCTTGCGCTGCGCGATCTGCGCGACGACGGACTTTTTGCCGGGATGTTGTAAGGCTTTAGGGCGTGGCGGCGGGGTCTGGCTGCAACGCCTTGGCCATATTGGCGCAACCACGATTGATATTCTCGATGGCGGTGTTGCTGTCGGCCGCTGCTTTTTTGCGCCGTTCCTCGGTCGGACACGAGGCATTGAAAAGAGCTGCAACATTATCCACCAGCTCCTTTGGACACGCCACAGCTGCGCCTGGTTTGCGTGAGGAATGCTGGGGCAAATTTCCCATGATCACCGGATTGCCGGCCAACATCAGGCCAACGACCGGCTGCGGCGGTATAACCACCCCACCGCGGGCGTCGAAGAAGATCATTTCCACACACTCGGCCGCTGATGCTGGGCCCACGGCTGCAAAAACTGTCGCCAGGAAGCCGAGAGACAAATAGCGGCGCATGGCAGCCTTTCCAAATGATGGTGCGGGTAGAGGGACTCGAACCCCCACTCCAGAGGAACCTGATTTTGAGTCAGGCGCGTCTACCAATTCCGCCATACCCGCACGGAACCCAGGCTAACCATCCCGGGTGGGCGATGGACATAGAGCAGGATGGCGGCGCTGTAAAGCAGGGGAACGCCGCCCGGCCCTCCCCAGCGAGTGTGAAGCCCTTGTAATACCCGCCAAATTGTCTTGGGCCGGCGCGCATGTTAGGAATTCGGCATGGCCCCCTCCGATACCCCCGGCACCGATAAAGGCTTTGCGGCGACCGCCCTTGTGACCGCCGTCGTGGCGTTGATCCTGGCGACGGTCTATGTCGCTCAATATGGATTCGACCTTTTTCCCTGCACCCTGTGCTTTGTCCAGCGCGTGCCCTATTGGCTAGCCGTGGTGATGGGCACGCTGTCGCTGATGCGGGCCGTGGACTCGCGCACGCGGCGCGTCATCCTCTTCCATCTTGCGGGGCTGTTCCTGCTCGACGCCGGGATCGCGCTTTATCACGCCGGCGTGGAGTTCCACTGGTGGGCCGGTCCCGTCACCTGCACCGGCGGCGCGCGAATCTTGTCCCTCGACGATCTCACTTCGGCCTTGGGCAAGAAAGGCCATCCTAACTGCGACGAGCCTGCGTTCCTGTTCATGGGGATTTCCATGGCGGGATACAACGTCTTCGCCGCGCTAGGTCTTACCGTCGCCTCTGTGTTCGCCGCCACGCGCAAAACCTGGTGGAACGCCTCGTGAGCGCTGCAGGGATCACAGCAGAGAAACGCTTGCCGGGCGATGCCGACAAAGAGACGTTGCTGGCTCAGATCATCCGCGTGGATCATGCGGGCGAGTACGGTGCAAAGCGCATCTATGAAGGCCAGCTGGCGATCCTCGGCAAAACCGATGCCGCTCCTATCCTAAACGAGATGCTTGCCCAGGAAGAAAAACACCTGGCCGCTTTCAACATCATCATGACCGAGCGGCGCGTGCGCCCCACGGCGCTGGAGCCGCTGTGGCATGTGGCGGGTTTTGCCTTGGGTGCGGCGACCGCCATGCTCGGCAAGGAAGCCGCCATGGCCTGCACGGCGGCCGTAGAGGAGGTCATCGGCGAACACTATGCGGAACAGACTCACCTGCTCGGCGACGACGAGCGTGAATTGCGCGACGCCATCGACGGCTTCCGCAAGGATGAGCTTCATCACCGCGATGTGAGCTTACAGCACGGCGCTGAGACGGCGCCGGCTTATGTGCCGCTCACGGCGGTCATCAAGACAGGCACGCGGCTTGCGATATGGCTGTCGAAGAGAATCTAATCGGCTTTAAGCCGGATCCAGTTCCGTATCCCAATAGAGATAATCGCGCCAACTGACGTGCAGATAGTTTGGCGGAAAGCCGCGGCCGATCTCCTGCAGCTCGTAGGAGTTCGGGCGATAAGGCCGCTGCGATGGGAACATATGGGCTTCCTGCGGCAGGCGATTGCCTTTCAGCAGGTTGCAGGTGGAGCATGCCGTCACCACGTTCTGCCACGTTGTGCGCCCGCCGCGCGAGCGCGGGATCATGTGATCGAACGTCAGATCATTGATGGGATGCGGCGTATGGCAATACTGGCACTTGAATTGATCGCGCAGGAACACGTTGAACCGGGTGAAGGCCGGTGAACGTTCCATCGGCGCGTATCTATTCAGGCTGATGACGCTGGGCAGCTTCATCTCCCAGCTCGGCGAGCGCACGATCTGGTCATATTCCTGGACGACCTGGACGCGCCCCAGGAACACAGCTTTGATGGTTTCCTGCCATGACCAGAGGGACAGCGGGAAATAACTCAGCGGACGGAAATCCGCATTCAGGACCAGAGCTGGACAGGTTTCGAGCAACATCGTCCCCTACGCACTTCACTGAACCGTCTCCAGTGTAGCAACTCTCCGGCCAAATACAAAATGTGGTATTCGTGACAGGCAAAGGCCACAAACCGCCCTAAACTGAACAAAACACGCCGTGCACCAGACTACCCGTTTTGCCCCAAGCCCCACGGGGTTTTTACACCTCGGACATGCCTATTCGGCGCTGTTTGCCTATAAGGCCGCCGGAAATGGGCGGTTCCTGCTGCGCCTGGAAGACATCGACCAGGGCCGATGCCGTCCGGCTTTCGAGGAGGCCATATACGAGGATATGGGTTGGCTTGGCTTTGTCTGGGAAACGCCCGTCCGCCGACAGTCGGAGCATTACACCGCATACCGCGAGGCTCTCGAACACCTTGATCACAAGGGCCTGCTCTATCCCTGCTTCTGCACGCGCGCCGATATTCAGCGTGAAATCGCCAATGCGGGGGCAGCACCGCATCTGACGAGATTAGGACCCGACGGGCCCATTTATCCCGGCACCTGCCGACATCTTTCCCGTGCAGAGCAAGAGCAGCGCATCCAGGCCGGCCTTCCTTATGCTTTGCGTCTGCGCACCGATGACGCCTTGCGGCAAACCGGCCCCCTAACCTGGATCGATGACATTCGCGGCGAACAGGCCGCCAGGCCAGAGATCTTCGGGGACGTTGTTCTTGCGCGCAAAGACATACCCGCCAGCTATCACCTCGCCTGCACGTGGGACGATGCCTTGCAGAGCGTCACGCTGGTCACGCGCGGTGAAGATCTTTTACCGGCCACGCATATCCATTGTCTGCTGCAGGCACTCTGGAAATTGCCGCAGCCGCGCTATAGGCATCACGCTCTCATTACAGATGCGGACGGGAAGAAATTCTCAAAACGCGATCAGGCGCCAACCTTGCGAAGCCTGCGCGAAAAAGGCCTCACGCCGAACGATGTGAAGGCGATGATTGACGACGCGCAGGGCTCTAAAAAGCTTCGATGAACCCGCGCACGTCGGCAAAGGCAATATCCACCTGCGGCGACAGGCCTTCGATGGTGGGCCAATCTGCCAGAGCAGCGCTGGCCTCGATGGTTTTATATAAGTCGGCAAGACGCGCAGCGCCCGCCGATACCGCAGCTCCCTTGGCGGCATGCGCCGCTTTCGCAAGACCGTCGCCGTCGCGCGAGCGTATAAGCGCGCGCAGCGTTTCAGGCGTCTCTTTTTCCGTGCTGAGATAGAACTGCAGCATCTCGCGCAAGGCCGACGGGTCGCTATTGCCGAGCAACCCGGCCAAAATACTGGTGTCAATCGGCACCGCGCCGTTGCCATCAACGGCTGCCGCCGATGGGGGCATTGAAATGTCCGTCTGCACTATGTCTGCCAATGCGCGGCGCAAGGTAGCTGTCTGAGGCAGCCAGCGTTGCACCATCTCATCCAAAGTGGCCAGATCGGTGGGCTTGAACATGTAGCCGTCCATACCGGCGGCGCGACAGATATCCGCTTCGCCCTGCAAAGCGTTGGCCGTGAGCGCAACGATGGGCAGGTGCCGCTTGGACGTCAGCTCGCGGTCGCGGATAAGGCCCGTCAGCTGATACCCGTCGATAAACGGCATATGGCAATCGGTGATCAGGAGGCCGTGCCGCCCTTCGTTCTTTGAGATCACGTCCCAGGCTTCACGGCCGTCGTTGACGAACTCCGCGGCAAGCCCGAGGCGGCGCATCTGATTGCGGATGACGAATTGGTTGGTCTGGTTGTCTTCCGCCACCAGAATCAAGCAACCATGATTCATCGCTACGTCTGTGCTCGGCGCCTGGAAGTTGAGCTTGGAAAAATCCTTAGCTTCGGACCGGCGCTTTAGGGTGCGCCCCGTGGCGGTTGCAATCGCGTCATAGAACTTGACCCTGCGGACGGGCGCGGACAATACGGCCGACGGCTTCTGGTCCATCGCGACTTTGGCGGCGCTGCCACTGAGATGCGGCGCGATGACAACAGTTTTGATATCGCTCTGCAGGGCGTTGAGATCGCGGATGAAACGCGAAAAATCCCCATCTCCGATCCTTACGCTCACGATCACGGCGTGAACCGGTCTGCTGTGCGCCATTTCCCGCTTCCACGTGGCAAGCGCGTCGGCATGACTGGTGGACTCCAGAACTTCAATTCCGGCGGCGCGTGCATAAAGCGCGCAGGCCGAACGCGATCCGCCCGGATCGCACATCACGATGCGCAAATCGGTCAAGACGCCGTCGTAACCCTCCAGCGAGTTCGAGCGCTCGGCCATCGGCAGACGCTCGAATGGCACTGTGAACCAGAATGTTGAGCCGCGTCCGACGACACTGCGCACGCCGATTTCGCCGCCCATGAGTTCGATCAGGTTCTTAGAGATGGAAAGACCCAACCCCGTGCCGCCGTACTTGCGCGTGGTAGAGAAGTCCGCTTGGCTGAAGGGCTGGAAAAGCTGCCTCTGTTTGTCTTCCGGAATGCCTAGCCCCGTGTCCGTAACCTCGAACAGCGCGACGATCTCTTGATCGGTGATTTTCTTGGCGATAACCTCGATGGACACCGTTCCGGTCGAGGTGAACTTCACGGCGTTGCCCATGAGATTCAGGATGATCTGGCGGATGCGGACAGGGTCGCCCTTCACGGTCGCATCGATCTTGGGATCAACCGTGCAAATGATGTTGAGCGTCTTGCTTTGGGTGTGACCACCGATGACTTCGGCGGTGGATTCCACAACGTCGGCGAGGGCAAACTCGGTGCGCTCCACAGTCATGCGGCCGGCCTCAATCTTTGAATAATCGAGGATGTCGTTAATGACGTCGAGCAGACCGATGCCAGAACGCTGGATAAGATCGACCATCTGCCGCTGTTCTTCGGTCAGTTGCGTCGACCGCAACAGCTCCACGATGCCGATGACACCACTCATGGGTGTGCGGATCTCGTGGCTCATGGCTGCGAGGAACTGCGACTTGGCCACCGCCGCTTCCTCCGCCTTGACCTTGGCCTGTTGCAAACGGTCTTGCAGCAGCTTTTCTTCCGAGATGTCGGTATATGTGCGCACGAACCCGCCGCGCGGTAGCGGCGCTTGGCGGCATTCGATCGTGCGGCCATCTTTCAGCGCGTACTGATCGCGTCCACTTTGCGAAACTTGGTCCAACGAACCGCTCTGTTGGATCGCGAGCCGGCGCTGGATATCGGACGTCAGGATTTCAAAGTCCGCGCCGTCTGTGGTGGCCTCGGCTTCTAGCCCTAAGAGCTGCGATAAGCGATCGTTTGTGAAAGCGATCTTTCTATCGGCATCTACGATGACCACGCCGTGATCGACGGAATCAAGCATGGTCTTAATAATGGAGTTTCGAGCAGCCAGTTCCTCGATAGGATTGGAGATCAGCCGATGGAGCCAAAGAGAAAGAGGAAGCGCCAGCCCCAACGCTCCCGCGCCAATAGCGAGCAGAACGGCGATATAACGAGCCAGGCGCGCGCCAACAGGCTCGACGCTGGCCCTCAGATAGATCGAGCCGACAATTGTTTCATCATCCGCCACCGGCGCGAAGACACTGAGCTCGCCGCCTTCGAAATGCGCGCCCATGGCGCGGGCAACTTGAGGAATGACCTCGGCCTGCACTCCGGGGCGCGTATAGCTGGTGACCAGCTTGCCGGCATCATCATAGACCGCCGCACCCATGATTTCGGAATTGGCGTTAAGCGCGGTTAAATACTCCTGAGCGGCCTTTGGGTCGTTGAAGACCAGCGCCGCGGCGACGCTCGCCGCGAGGATCTCAGCCTCGCTGCTGATGGCATCCACCTTCTCGCGCTCGTATGTGCGCGCATCGTAGATGGCCATGATCATGCCGCTGATCAGCAGAGCGATGACCGTCGCCAACACCGTGACTGATGCAAGCTTCCAGCGTAGCGAAATCGAATTGAACCAGTGGCGCATAGAGGCTTCTATCCTCGGCGTTTCGCGGACCTGGCGAGATCTAGAAGCTTCGAGCTGATCGTTACGCCATTTACGGATGCGGCTTGGTCATCAATCTCAAAACGCACGCGATTTTCAGCGATGACGAAATTAATGATGCCTGTGGTCTGCGGCGTGCGCGCGCCGTCGGTAATGGTGAGCACGTTCTCGCCGCGCACAGCCTCGAGTGCCGCGCTGATTTTATGGTCGTCCCTGTCACTAATGTAGAGGATCTGACAACCGGATTTCGGCATCACCGCTTTCAATCTCTCCACCACGACTGGATGATCGGCGATGCGTTGCCCATCGACAACCTTGTCAAGAATCTGCCCGAAGGGATCGTCGCCGAGGAGACAGAGCTTGGTCGGGCTTGCCGCCGACGCAAACACTGTTTCGGGCCATTCCACAAACCCGCCGAACTTGTAGAGATACGCAGCTTTGACGCTGAATTCTGGTGCCGAGGTATCTGCAGGCGCGGCCATCGCAGGTTGGTACAGCGGGCAAAGCACCGCAGTGACCAGCGCGAGACAATGTAATCGCCGCGCCAAGGCTAAAATCTCCACTGCGTTTCCACGAAGAAGCTGCGTTCCATACGATTGTTCACGCCCGAGGTAGTGAACTCGCGGTAACCCGTGTTCAGTAAATTGAACCCCGAAACTGAAATTTCCACAATCTCGGAGAGTTTCCAGGCTAACCGGCTGTTGACCTCAGCATAGGCGGGGACGGCTGGTTTTGGCAATGCATCGACATAGCGCAGGTAGGCGTCAAATGTGACCACCGGCGTGATATTCATGGCTGAATGCAGTGAGAACTGCTTGTCGGGATCGTTCCCAGCCTGCTCCAAACCGCCTACGTCTTTGCTCGTTGGCTTGAACCTGAGATTCTGGTGCTGCACGTTGAAACCAGCCGACAACCGCCACCAATCGGTCACTTGATAATTTCCCCAAGCCTCCATGCCGTAGACAGCGCCATCCATAAGATTTGCGAAGTGAAGCGGAAACACGGTGGCAGGTGTGGGTTCAATGCTCCGCAAATTGTCGTAACTGTGATAGAAGCCGGACACGGAGAAGGAAAACTGCGAACTTGGCTGAGTGCGCACGCCAAGTTCATAGGACGTCAACTTCTCTGCCTGGAAATCACTTCCGCCGGTCAAAAAGACCAAAGCGCCTAGCTTTTCGATGACATCGCGGTCGAACCGCGTTGGTGCCCGCACCGCGCGAGATACAGCAGACCACAACAATGTGTTATCGGTCACTTTCCATGCCAGACGCGCGCTCGGCAGTACGGCCAATCCAGAATATGGGTCATCCTCAAGTTTGGCGCCAAGCGTCAGCTTGAGGGAGCTGGTGAGTGTAAGGTTGTCCTGCAGAAACACGTTTGAGAGGTCCAGCTTGCTCTTCACCGGCTGAATCTGGAAGGCATCGACGTTGACGACGTGATCTTTGTTGATCCGATAACCTCCGCCCCAGACAACATCGTTCCAGCTGCCCAGCTTGAAGCTGTGCTGTACGTCGAGGTCATAGATATCCAATACATATCCGCCCGTATCAAACCGGCGCGTGCGATCGTAGTATGCTTGTACCTGCAATTCGGACGTATCGAAGTGGTGTTGCCAACGGGCAAGCAGATTCTGACCGCCGACATCTTGATCGATGGCCGCCGGTTGATGTTCCGACCCGCGATAGAGATCACCCTGAACAGTGACGACGTCATTGTCTGGTGCCCAGTCGAGGCGAAAACCGCCTTGTCCCATAGACCAACCGTCTTTTGCGTCTGCTCCGGTAGAGGTCGTCGCGGCGCTGCGGCCAAAACCCTTGGCATAGACGCGGTATGTCAGGTTGTCGCCAAGGTCCCCGCCGAAGCGGCCCGCCACGCTGCGCTCTAAATTGCCGGCCCCGAATGTTAAGAGGGCTCCTTGCGTATCGGCTGAACTGCGTGTCGTGATATTGATCACGCCGTTCATGGCATTTGCGCCCCATAACGTGGCGCCGGGGCCGCTGATGATTTCGATACGTTCGAGATCTTCGCGCAAGACGTCCTGCATATCCCAATAAACGCCGCCGTAAAGCGGCGTATAGACGCTACGGCCATCGATCAGCACCAGAAGTTTGTTTGCCAGTGGGCCGTTGAATCCGCGCGAGGAGATGGCATAGGTCTTGGAATTCACCCGGCCGACTTGCAGGTTCGGCGCAAGACGGAGCATTTCGGGCACGCTGGTCGCACCCGAGCGCTGCACATCTTCCTGAGTAATAACGTAGATCGCGGCCGAAGCTTCACTGAGAGGCTGGGCTTTCTTGGACACCGATGAAATTTCAAGGTTGCCCAGATCTTCGATCGAGAGTTCCCGGAGTTCCTCGCCCGACGCAGAGGCATAGTCGGCGGCGCTGACACCGCTTGATCCACAGATCAAAAACAGCGGGAGAGTAAAAAGACGGGCCGCCGTACTCACAGAGGTTCGGGAGCCGAAAACAAAGCCGCGAGCGTGGTGGTCGTCGCTGGGCATAAAGCCACCCACGTCATGATCCCGGTGTAGTTACGGCATTTCCGTAACGCCGGATGTGAAGCCCCCAATGGCGTATAAAAATAGTCCCATACTTATGGGAGCGAGTCAAAATCATCTCGGAAAGGTGGCACCAGGAGGGCCATCGAAGTCCGGGGGCTCACCGGCCAGAACCTGACTAAAGCTTGAGTTTTGCCAGGGGGTGATTGTTTTGAACCAAGGCTTTCAACCGCTCATCCAACACATGTGTGTAAATCTGCGTTGTTGAGATATCGGCGTGGCCCAACATCTGTTGCAGGCTGCGCAGGTCCGCTCCATGCGCCAGCAAATGCGTGGCAAAGGAGTGCCGCAGAACGTGAGGCGAAACGCGTGAAGGCATCAGGCCAGCGCGTATCGCAATATCTTTCAGCATGGCGGAGAACCCATCGCGTGTGAGGTGCCCGCCGCGCCCCGGACCAGGGAACAGCCACGGCGACGTCTTGCTTTTGCCGCCGAGGAACGCATCACGCACATCGATATAGGACGCGACCGCTGTGCGCGCACGCTCGCCGATGGGGATCATGCGTTCCTTGTTGCCTTTGCCGCGCACAATCATGGCTGTCTTGCCGCGCACAGACGCCAACGGCAGCGATACAAGTTCCGAAACGCGCAGGCCCGTGGCATACAGCAACTCCAGCAAGGCGCAAGACCGCCGGCCTTTGATGCCTTCCAGTTCTTGTGCACCGGCGAGCAAACGCTCCACTTCCTCTTCCGACAAAAATTTCGGCAGAGGCTGGTTCAGACGCGGACTGTCGAGCGCCGCGGTGGGATCGTCGCGGCGCAGGCCCTCGCTATAAAGGAACTTGTAGAACTGGCGGAGACACGAAAGCCGCCGCGACGCCGTGCGCGGCGCGAGCCCAGCTTGCTGCATGTGATCGAGATAGCGCCTCAGATCGCCCGAGAGCGCTGGTTCGATATTCGCTTTTAGAAAAGCGGCGACATCCGCAAGGTCGCGCCCATAAGCCTCCACGGTGCGCGCGGATGCCCCGCGCTCCACAGCCATCATTTCCAGGAAGGTGTCCACATGCCGGCTCATGTGGGGCCTCTCGCTTACAAGCCGGAGACCAGCAAGGCTTCCACAGCCAGGGCACGAGCATCATCCTCGCGCCCTACCGCGCGCAAAGATTCGATCACATGCTGCAAGGACGCCAGGCTTATATGCGTGCCGTCTTCACCCAGGGCGACGAGGGCGAGCGCGGACGCCTCGCCGACGCGCTTGCTCTTCGCGGCGAGATCTAGACCATTCCAAATCGCTGGAGATAACAGCGAGACATTGGCGCTTTTCACCGGTCCATTGAGCAACCCTTGCCAGTCGGCGGAGGTCACAGGCTCTCCCGCAGCCGCCAGCACGCTCAGAAGAGTCTCGCGGCGCTGAGCCGCGACGTCCGGAGCCAGATTGGTCGGCAATGCAGCGGTCCAGGCCCGCAAAGCTTGCGGCGGGATGGGCGTTCCAGACGGCGCCAACAATTTCTCAACAGGCCAGATGCTATCGGCAACCAAGCCGGCATCACTTGAGGTCCGCGCCATATTGCGCGAGAGATCGACCCACCCCTTGGCCTTTTCGGTCGCCACGCGATCTTCCGGCCCTGCCGCCAGCAAGGCCCGCGCGGCCGTTCCTGCAAACCAGACAAGATCTCCCGAAGGTTCCATCTCTTCGAGCATATTGGCGTAGGCAGGCCCCATGACGGTAAGGTCTGGCCCCTTCTCGCCCTTATCCACGCGCACAAGGTCGAGCGCCAGCGCGATGACTTCGGCGCGCGCCGTGGGCACCGTCTGCGCCAGAGCCGACTGATACAGAAGGGCGCGGCCACGCACATCGCCTGCGGTGATCTGCGACAACGGCGGAGGCGCCGGATTCTTGGCATCGACTTTGGCATAGAGTGCGCGCAGCGCATCCACGCCAATGGTGCCAACGGCCACGGCACGCTCGGTCAGCAGGATGCGCGCCTCTTCCAGCGCGCGGCGGCGTTCGCGTTTCACAGCCTCCGGTGTCTTGTCGCCTTTGACGGCGACCTCTTCGGCAGGTTGCAGGGCTGCGAGCCACCCGAGCGTGGAAGGGTCGGTGATTTTGCTTTGCACGTCGGCGAGATTCGCCGGCAACGTCGCGTTCGCCTTGCGCAGCATGGCGTAATGCAAAGGCTCCAACTTGGTGAAGCCGGCAGGCGCCGGTGCAGGGTTCCCCCCCAACACATCGATCGCCCAAAAAAATACGGCGTCATCCACATGTTGCTCGCGCAAGATTGACAGCCCGAGGCTCGCCGCGCTCGCTTGATCGATGCTGTATTGGCAGAACACTTGAATCTTCTGCCAATACGGATCCGGTGATGTCGCCAAAGCCGCTTGCGCTTCGGTGCACGCCGGATTGACGTGATTGGTGACAAGATTGGCTTCGGTCTTCAGGCGCTTCAGCCCTTCGGTCATCTGCGCCGGCGGCACCAACTCCATCAGCGCCTGCACGTCGGCCCATTCGCCCAAACCGGCAAGCGTGGCAACCCGCGTCTCCAGCAACCATTGCGATGCGTTCAGCGCGGCAACCGCGTCCGTTCCCCCGACAGAGTCTTCGCCGCGCGGCGCGGCGGGCGGCGCTCCCGGCGACAGCAGAAGATTCTTGAGCAGGTGACGCTCTGCCGGCGAGTTCACGCGGCGCGGAAGACGCGGCATGATCTCGCGCAATGTCTCCAGATCCGTACCGCGCCACAGCTGCGGCGAAAATCCGCCCATGGCGGTATCGACCAGACCAATGCGGTCCACGCCCGGCGCGGCGATATCACCCACATCGACGCTGGGCTCCGTGGGTCCGCTATCGGCATCGGACGGCGTTGCCAGATTGGGGAGAATAGAGACCGGTCCCGTGATCGGTGCGCCGGCAGGTGCCTCCGGAACATCCTGCGCCATAACGGGCGCTGCGGACAGAAGCATGCAGGCCCAGGCCGCCGAGGCTCCCAGGAGAAGTGCGCGCCGCGCGCTACGTGAAGCCGACTTACTTGAAGCGATCATTGGGGATGACTTTTTCTGTCGTCGCGGAGGGCGGCGGCATATCCCATGTGGCGAGGAACACGGTTCCGCCGATCAGAACGGCCAGGACCAGTAAAATCAGGAATTTAACCATGCTTGTATCAATTCAGTTGGTTTTATATAGGAGCGCCGCCGTGAGCTTGCTTTTGGCGACGGCTGCGCTAGGACACTACGTCAAGGGACACTACGCAAACCCTATGATAATGTCCATTGAACCAATAGTTTGCGCCTGCACATTTGAATAAGGCCGTCGATTGAATAAGGCAGTCGAGATCAACAAAGATGACGTATCCGCTCAGCCGGTCTTAAGCCGCACCATCGTGCTGGTCGGCCTTATGGGCGCGGGCAAAAGCTGCATCGGGCGGCGGCTTGCGCAACGCCTAAATGTGTCCTTTGTCGATGCCGATACCGAAATCGAGCAGGCGGCGGGCTGCACGGTTGCCGAGATTTTCGAAAAATATGGCGAGGCGGCCTTCCGCGACGGCGAGCGGCGCGTCATGGTGCGCCTGTTACAGGGCACACCAACGATCCTCGCCGCCGGTGGCGGCGCCTTCATGGATGCCGAGACGCGTCGGCTGATCCGCGAGCACGCGGTCTCCGTATGGCTGCGCGCCGATCTCGACACGCTCACGGCGCGTACGAAGGGGCGTGGGCACCGCCCCCTCCTGAATGGGGCCGATCCGCGAGAGACCTTGGCCAAGCTCATGGATGTCCGTTATCCGGTCTATGCCGAGGCCGACATTGCCGTCGATACGGGCGCCGACAACCCAAACGTGACGTGCACACGCGTGATTGAAGCCCTGGTCGAACGCAGCGACGTCCGTGTCCAGCCCGCGGCGGGATCACCATGACGCCCGAAGCAGCCCTGCGCCGCGTTGAGAGCCCAGCCGCCGTGAAGGTCGCACTGGGGAATCGTTCGTACGATATCCACGTCGGGCGCGGCCTTCTGCAGCGTGCCGGGGAACTTTGCGCGCCGGTCTTGAAGCAGAAGCGCGTTTTCATCGTCACCGACAGCACTGTGGCGCCGCTCTATCTCGCCGCCTTTGAATCAAGTCTGCGCACATCCGGAATCCGCGCCGATCACGTCATCGTGCCGGCCGGCGAAGCCAGCAAGACTTTCGATGAACTCGCCCGCGTGCTTGATGCCATGCTAGCGGCCAAATGCGAGCGCGGCACCATGATCGTAGCACTTGGCGGCGGTGTCGTCGGTGACCTCACGGGCTTTGCGGCTTCGGTGCTCCTGCGCGGTGTCGATTTCATCCAGGTGCCGACCACCCTTCTCTCGCAAGTGGACAGTTCGGTCGGCGGAAAGACCGGCATTAACACCGCTGCCGGCAAAAACCTTGTTGGCGCGTTCCACCAGCCGCGTCTTGTCCTGGCCGATACCGATGTCCTTTCCACCCTTCCGCGCCGCGAGCTTTTGGCGGGCTATGCCGAAGTGGCCAAGTACGGGCTTCTGGGCGATGCCGCCTTCTGGGCGTGGCTTGAGACCAATGGCGCAGCCGCGCTCTCGGGCGGCGACAATGCGCACGGATTTCTCCGTCACTGTATTGTCACCAGTTGCGAAGCCAAAGCGCGCATCGTTGCCGCCGACGAAAAGGAAAGCGGCGAGCGGGCCCTTCTCAACCTTGGCCACACCTTCGGTCATGCGCTGGAGGCGGAAATGGGCTACGGCGGCGAGCTTCTGCACGGCGAGGCCGTTGCCATAGGTATGGCCATGGCCTTCGATCTCTCCACGCGTCTCGGTTTGTGCCCTGCCTCCGACGGCGCCCGTCTGCGCGCGCATTTCGAGGCCGTTGGCTTACGGACCGCGCCGCCGCGCACGGGTCCGCGCGGCGCCATCACGCCGGCCATGCTTGTGGCGCACATGGCCCAAGACAAAAAAATGAAAGACGGCGCGCTGACCTTTGTGCTGGCCCGGGGCATCGGCAAAGCCTTTCTCACGCACGACGTGCCGGCGGCGGTCCTGGAACAAACCCTGGCAGCGGCCCTCAAGGGCTAACATGCTCGTAACATTCCTCATCGTCATTGTCCTGATCGCCGTTACCGCGGTCTTTGCTGCCGCCGAGACTGCGCTTACGGCCGTCTCGCGTCCGGCGATCTATGCTCTGGAGCAGGAAGGCGATGAGCGCGCCAAGACCGTCAACAGGCTGCTCGATAAGCGTGAGTTGCTGATCTCCACCGTGCTTCTGTGGAACACGCTGATCAACATTCTGGCGTCGGCTCTGGTGACCAGCGTCATGATCGAATCTTTTGGCGAACGCGGCATTGTTTACGCCACGGGTATCATGACTTTGCTCATCTTGATCTACGGCGAGATCCTGCCGAAGACGTTCGCTCTGTTGCACACCACCGGCACGGCTTTGACCCTCGCCGGACTCATGTCGGCCTTGGTCACTGTGGTCACGCCGATCAATATCGTGATTCACGGACTAGTGAATGCCACCTTACGTCTTTTACGCATTTCCACCGAGCATAACCGCACGGCCGAGCAGGCCATCACCGAGTTGCGCGGCACGATCGAATTGCACATGGCCGACGACCAGATCGTGCAGGAAGACAAACACGAGCATGTCATGCTGCGCAGCGTGCTCGATCTCGCCGACGTCACCGTCGGGGAGGTCATGATTCACCGCAAGAAAGTGGTCACCATCGACGCCGAACTGCCCATGGCGGAAATCCTCGAGCAAGTGGCAGCCAGCCCCTATAGCCGCGTGCCCTTGTGGCGCGACACACCAGACAACATTGTCGGCGTTATTCACGCCAAAGCGTTGCTGCGCGCCATGAACGCTGCTGGCGGCGATCCCACGAAGGTCAACGTGCTGACCCTGGCGGCCAAGCCCTGGTTCATCCCCGACGGCACCACGCTGCTCGATCAAATGAACGCCTTCCGGGCACGGCGCGAGCACTTCTCCATGGTGGTGGACGAATACGGCACGTTACTCGGCGTGGTAACGCTGGAAGACATTCTGGAAGAGATTGTCGGCGACATCCGCGACGAACACGATATTCCTGTGGCCGGCGTGCGCCCGCAGACTGACGGCTCCTATCTCATCGACGGCAGTGTCACGCTGCGCGATCTGAACCGCGAACTGAACTGGGGCTTGCCCGACGACAAGGCTTCGACCTTGGCCGGTTTCGTGCTTCACGAGGCCCGCACCATTCCCGAAGCCGGTCAGCAGTTCCTGTTCTGCGGTTTCCGTTTTCAGGTTGTGCGCCGCGCCCGCAATCAACTGACCCTTCTTCGCGTCACGCCACCGAAGGAAGAATCCGCGTCGAACGCCGCTGCCTAAACGGCGTCCTTTGCCGCGCTGCACTCCGCGAGCCTTATCAGGGCTTAAGGGGCATTGCTTGACCGTCCTTCAGGATGGGATCAGACTTTGTGTTCGAGGGGTCTTCGTGACGTCCCTGCGTACCCGCTGGGACTTTCCCTTTATGGCCCCTGAAAAAGGAGAGCGCCATGATCCGGAAGATTGTGCCCGATGTGATTAGCGGCCAAACCCTACATAAGATTACGCCCCGCGAGTGCGCCACCGCGGCCGCGAAATTGATGCGCGACAAGAAAATTGCTGCCGTCCTTGTCATGGAGAGCGAATATCTCGTTGGCATCATCACGGAACGCGACATGACCACGCGCGTGGTTGCCGCCGGCCGCGACCCTGACACCACCAGCGCCGCCGAGATCATGACAGCCAATCCCGACACACTCTCGCCCGACGATACGGCGTCCGATGCCATCAACATGATGCGCAAACACAACTACCGCCACTTGCCTGTGGTGGAGGGAACGCGCGTTGTTGGCATGGTGTCGGTGCGCGATCTCTATGCGGTCTACAACACCGAGCTAGAGCAGGACTTGAAAGACCGCAACGCTTTCATTTACGGCGAAAGCTACGGAGCATTGCAGTAGCCCCTTACGCTTCTCCGGGGGCTTTCAGTTTTAGCGAAAGGGCGTGGACGCGCTCCTTGAGTTCGTCGGCCAGAATCGCGTGCACGCGGCGCTGGCGCTCGACCCGTGACGTGCCGGCGAACACTGCCGCTTCCATGACCACATTGAAATGGGTTTCCCCCATGCCGTCGGGATTGTCGCCAGCGTGTCCGTGATGGCGGGCGGTATCGTCGATGACTTCCAGCGCTGTCGGATGAAATGCGTCCTGCAGCTTGGTGCGGATGCGCGTGCTGTAAATGCCCATGGTAATTGCCTATTTCGCCTCGCCGACGTATTGCTCCCAACCATGCATAGATGCCGCGAAGAAGCAAGATTGCAGCGCGCGCGCACCTCCCCATATTCTGTGGCTATGAGTGATCGTCATTCTTCCAAGGACGGTATTTTTCCCGACCACGAGGGATTGACCTGCGAGGCCAACCCATCGGCACATACCTGCGCTTGGGCCGGGTGCATGGAAGCTGGCGCCTATCGCGCGCCCAAAGATCGCACGCTCACCGACTACCAGATGTTCTGCCTCGAACATATCCGCGCATACAATGCCCAGTGGAATTTTCACGCTGGGTTGTCCACGGCGGAAATGGAACAGGAAATCCGCAGCACAGCCACCTGGGATCGTCCCACCTGGAAACTGGGAAGCCTCGGCGCCAAAGCGAAGACGGGCCGTGTTCACGTTCATGATCCCTTCGGATTTGCGGAAAGGACCGACTTCGATCCGCGCCGCCGCGAGAACGCCCGCGAAAAGCGCGAGGAAGCCAGTCCTGCTGGCAAAGCCCGTAGCAAGGCACTGAAGGTCCTCGACCTAGCCTTGCCGCTCACCCTGGAAGCCCTACGCGGGCGCTATAAGACCCTGGTCAAAAAATACCATCCGGATGCCAACGGCGGCTCGGCCGAGGCTGAAAGCCGCATGAAGGTCATCAACGAGGCCTACCAGACACTCAAAGCCGGCCTGAGCCCGCAAGAAAGCTAACCGCGTTTGCGGAAAACGCAGGTGATTTCCTGGCGAATTTACCAGTATCCCATTGTAAAATAGGTCACTTCGAGGCCGATTGTCCCTCTGGCGGCGTCATGCCATAAGGACCCCTTCCACAAGACGCGACTTGGTCTCAATCGAGATTTTCCTTTGAGCGTTATCCAAGCGCATGGAGACGAATGAACGATGACAAAGCGGAGCGAAACAGCACGTAGCGAAGCGCCCCCCACGGCGCCTGACCGTCAGGTTTCGGTGCGCGAGACATTCGGCATCGCCAGCGACATGAAAGTGCCCGCTTTCTCGCAGCGCGCCGAACACGTGCCCGATGTCGATCCAGCATATCGCTTCGACCCCGAAACGACACTCGCGATCCTGGCAGGCTTTGCCCATAACCGGCGCGTGCTCGTGCAGGGCTATCACGGCACGGGGAAATCCACGCATATCGAGCAGGTGGCCGCCCGCCTGAACTGGCCGTGCTTGCGCATCAACCTGGACAGCCACATCAGCCGCATCGACCTTATAGGCAAGGACGCCATTGTGCTCAGGGATGGTATGCAGGTCACCGAATTCCGCGAAGGCCTTTTGCCTTGGGCCCTGCAACATCCCGTGGCTCTGGTGTTCGACGAATACGACGCCGGCCGCCCCGATGTGATGTTTGTCATCCAGCGTGTGCTTGAAGTGGACGGCCGCCTTACCCTGCTCGATCAAAACAAGGTCATCCGTCCGCATTCCGCATTCCGCCTGTTTGCCACCGCCAACACGGTGGGCTTGGGCGACACCACGGGCCTCTATCACGGCACCCAGCAGATCAACCAGGGTCAGATGGACCGTTGGAACATCGTCGCCACGCTGAACTATCTGAAGCACGATGCCGAAACCGACATAGTGCTCGCCAAAGTGAAGTCCTACGACACGCCCGCTGGACGCAAGCTTATCTCGGCCATGGTCAACGTTGCCGATCTCACGCGCGCGGGCTTCATGGCCGGGGATATCTCCACCGTCATGAGCCCACGCACGGTGATCAGCTGGGCCGAGAACAACCAGATCTTCAACGACATCGGTTATTCCTTCCGCGTCACTTTCCTCAACAAGTGCGACGAGACGGAACGCCCCGTGATCGCGGAATATTTCCAGCGCAGCTTCGGTGAGGAAGTTACCGGCGGCGCTGTAGAAGCCGTCGCTTAAACCGTCCGCGAAGGGACGAGAGCCCTTTGAAACCGCCGTATCACAGCCAGTCCGAGCGTCATGCCTCGCGCACGGAGCTTTTCAAGACCGCCACCACGGCGGTAGTGAAGGCGCTTGCAGAAAAGCCCGACGTCACGGTCGTTTATGCTTCTGCGACCAACCAGCGGACGGCAAGTGCATCGGGCGATGTGCGCCTGCCCTTGCCGCCACAACGCCTCAATCACGAGACCGTGGTGCGCCTGCGCGGTGCCGCCGATGCCGCCGCCATGCGTCTGAAGCACCACAACGCCACGGTGCACGCCCGGCGGATGCCGGCGGGCAAAGACGCCATGGACGCCTACAACGCCATGGAGCAAGCGCGTGTCGAGGTGTTGGGCGCGCGGCGATACACTGGTGTCGGGCGCAATCTGGGCGAAGCACTGGAACAGCGGTTAGCTGCCGAAGGCTATCACGTCGCCCGCACATTCTTCCAAGTGGACCGCTCCGACGCACTGAAAGTCATGATTCATGATCGTTGCGGGGCCATTGATTTCGGCGCAACGGGCGAGCATGTGCGCAACCTGGTGCGCACCGAGTTCGGCACCAAGCTCGACAAAGACTTGAAGGAGCTGGCGGCCAGTGTCGGCGACCAAAAGAAAAGCGCCGACATCCTGCGCCGTCTCATCGAGGCCATGCAGCTCGAACAGGACAACGTCACTGAACTTCAGCGCCAGGAGGACGAGGCCGACAAGGACGATGAAACCAGCGGCGACATCGACACCGAAGACAACGACTCAAACCAGGATCAGTCGCCCGACGCCACGCGCGAACCGGCAGACCCCTCCGCAACACCAGACGACTCGCGTACCGAGGGCGCCGAGGAGGAGGAAGGTCAGGGGGAGGGCGATCCCGCTTTCGCCGCCGAGAGCGAAGACGAAGCCAATGCCCGCCCGGCCCGGCCCAAGCCCGGCCACAACAAGCAGGGTGGCATTGAGCGCTACAAGGTCTTCACCACGCGCTTCGATCAGGTGGAGGATGCAGCCAATCTCTGCGATGCCGAGGAATTGTCGCGCCTGCGATTGCAGCTCGACCGCCAGCTGGCGCATCTGCAAGGTGTCGTGTCGCGGCTTGCCAATCGCCTCCAGAGAAAGCTCATGGCGCAGCAGCAACGCAGCTGGGAGTTCGATCTCGAGGAAGGCCTTCTGGACGCGAGCAGGCTCGCGCGCATCGTTGCGAATCCAACGCACTCCCTCTCGTTCAAGCGCGAGAAGGAGATGCAGTTCCGCGACACCATCGTAACCATGCTCATCGACAACTCCGGCTCCATGCGTGGCCGGCCCATCACGATCGCTGCCATGACCGCCGATCTTTTGGCGCGCACGCTGGAGCGCTGTGGTGTGAAAGTGGAGATTTTGGGTTTTACCACCAGTCAGTGGAAGGGCGGGCAAGCGCGCAAACTCTGGACCGAGAGCGGCAAGCAAAGCAATCCTGGCCGCCTGAACGATCTCCGCCACATCATCTACAAGGCTGCCGATATGCCCTGGCGCCGCGCGCGCCGGAACTTAGGCCTGATGCTGCGTGAAGGAATCTTGAAAGAAAACATCGACGGCGAAGCGCTGGCTTGGGCCTATAGCCGCCTGGTCGCGCGCCGCGAGCAGCGCCGCATCCTCATGGTGATCTCGGACGGCGCACCGGTCGATGATTCCACTTTGTCTGTGAATCCGGGCAACTACCTGGAGCAGCACCTGCGCGATGTCATTGCTTCCATTGAAAGTGATTCCGATATTCAGCTTCTGGCCATCGGCATCGGTCACGACGTGACGCGCTACTACCGCCGCGCTGTAACGTTGATGGATGCGGACGAACTGGGCGGCGCTGTCATGAGCCAGCTCAGCGACTTGTTCGAAGAAGATGCCCACAATGCCGCCATGATGGCGGCCCCTTTGGTGATGTGACGGGGTGATGTGATGGCGCGTATCTCCATCACACGGTTGCGCCTGCGCAAGGTTCTCTATCTCATTCCGTTCATCTGGTATGCGCAGCGCAGTCAGGCACAGGCCTTGCGCGCCGAGGGATGCTTTGGGGCGCAAGTGCGCCGCCATCAGGGCGCCTTCTGGACCCTCACCTCGTGGCGCGATCAGGCCGCCATGCGCGCCTTCATGCTCTCAGGCGCACATCGCACCGTCATGCCAAAACTGGTGAGCTGGTGCGATGAAGCGTCTCTTGCGCATTGGACGCAGGAAGGCACTGAGCTTCCGCCGTGGAGTGAAGGCGAGAAACACTTGGCAGCGTCCGGTCGTACCTCGCTGGTGGCGTACCCTTCGCCGGCCCATGCCGCCGGAAATCCTCTGGGCTCATCCGCCTGAACAAAAACAGAGTCGCAAAACAAAAAGCCCGCCATCACTGGCGGGCTTTTCTTCAATCAGTCTGCGAAGAGCTTAGGCGGCTTTCGCCTGGGCCTTCTTGATGCGGCGCTTCAGCACAAGGGCGTCCGGCTGCAGCTTGGTGCTCGATGTGTTGAGCAGGAAGGCGTCGATGCCGCCGCGCTTCTCGATGGTGCGCAGCCCATTGCTGGTCACGCGCAGACGCACGCGCTGGCGCAGCACGTCGGAGAGCAACGTGACTTGATGCAAGCTCGGCAGGAAGCGACGCCGGGTCTTGTTGTTGGCGTGGCTGACGTTATTACCGGACTGAACACCGCGACCGGTGGCTGCACAACGGCGCGCCATGGCAAAATCCTTTCTGATCAAGCAAATATCGGATGGACGACTCTGGGGCGCCCGAGAAGTCCGGCGTTTTACCTGCTGACCCGATGTGGGTCAAGGCCAATTCCCGTCCGAAAGCGATCGGGATTTTGGCGAAAAATCTATATTTATCAATGCTTTTTGCTGGTCACAGGTGGCTTGGAGGCCGGTCCATCCTGCATCAGCCCCTTCACACCGGCCAGAACCTGGGTCCGGGCGGAGGCGCTGGTGGCCGTTGCCTTCATGCGCAGGACAGCCTGCCGTAGGCTCAGAAGCCGCATTATGCCTTCCTGATCGCTCGGTTTGGGCGGCTTGGCTGTCAAATCCTTCAGCGCCTGCTCCAGCACCCCTTGCGCTTTGGCGCGCTCACGCTGGTGCACAGCCATGACCTCGGCGATGAGCTCCGCCCGGTTCGATGGGGGAACGTAAGTCCTGTTTTTGGGCGTGTTTTTGAGCGCGGAGGCTTTGGCGGGTTTAGATCCGCCGCCGAAAAGTCCCTTCAGCTTATCACCCAGTCCCATGATCGCCTCAGGTCGCCGGTTCCGCGGCTTGTAAACGCTCGGACAAATTGGCCAGCCGGCGGCGCGCGAACAAGTCGTCATCTGGCGCATCGGCGCCAACGTCAGGGGAAGAGGCTTCGCTTGCGAGCGACGCTTCCGCGGACGCCGGCGCCAACATCCGGGCGGCTTGCTCATCGGCGCTTTTGAACAGACGGAAGGCGCGCCCCAGCGCGCCATCATCGAAGATCTCGGCCGCGAGCTTATCGTTGGTAATGGACGCCAGCCGTTCATAACGGCGCACAAAAGCCGCCAGCGCCGCGCCGGCCACAGCATCGCGCGACACGGCTTCGGCCATGCGCTCAGCGATATCGGGGTGCGAGACGGCAAAACTCAGGAACGATTGCACGAAGACATACACGTCGCCTGCGCCGTAGCGCATCCAGGCAGCGTTCGCGGCCTCTCGGTCCATGACGCCCAGACGCTCCGCGAGCACGCCGGCGCTTGCCGCCATGTCTTGCAGCGCGAGGCGCCGTGTCTCCAGCGCCTGCGTGCGCGACGCTTCGGCCTGTAATTGCATCAATGTGCGCGCCTGCACTTCCGCCTGCTGCAGGCTCTGACGATTCTGTGCGGTCATCTCGCCCATACGGCGCGCGAAGTCGCCCAAGGCGCGCCGTTGCTCCAGCACCGCCATCACCAGCCACAGCGCTGCAAGCGGGCCCGTCGCCGAAGCAATGACGACCATCAGCGACGACGGCGGCAAACCTGCCAGGGCGTTGAGTCCGCCCAAGGCATCGACATATCCGCCGACGGCCAAGATCCACAGCGTCGTTGCTGCCACCGCGAAAACAAAGGCAATACGCGCGCGCATTTGGGCAAGAAAATCGTTCAAAGGCGAAAACCGTACATGGGGCATTTCCTTTGCCGATACTAGTACTGCACATCCTTTCTGGACTTGAGCCCGGAAAGACGCTTTATAGCGACGCCTGATTCTAAGTGAGCAGAGTCGCAGCGTCTAGGCCGAGAGCTGTGAGTGGAACGCGAATGAGCTTTCTTAATAAAGTTGTCAGTTGCAACCGCCGCGATTTGCGCCGCTTCGTGCCCTTCAGCATCGCGGGCATACAGTATGGCTGGTTAACACCGCCGCGTGCCGCGGCACTGCTCGCCCACCGCGCCGTCTTCCAACCTTCCGCCGGAAACGGCGTAGCCCTGAATCCGGAACTCTCCACGCCGCGCGCACGCTCACGCGCCTTTGCCCGCATCACGCCGGCGCTCGTGGACACCGGCCTCTTCCAGAAGCCGCGCGGCGAGCTTTATGCCGTGAAGAACCATTGGAGCGACGATAGCGCCTTTTCCATTGATCGCGCTCACGTGCCAAACTTTGGTTTACGCGCCTACGGCGTGCATTTGAACGGCGTTGTGTATACGCCCAAGGGTCCGCGCCTTTGGATTGGTACACGCGCAGATCATCTGCAGGTAGCACCCGGGCAACTCGATAATATGGTGGCCGGTGGCCAGCCCGCCGATCTCAGCCTGATGGACAACTTGGTAAAGGAATGTGACGAGGAAGCGCACCTGAAACCCCGCCTTGTCCGTACCGCACAGCCCGTTGGCGCCATTAGCTATAGTTTCGAGAGCCCGCAGGGTCTGCGCGTGGATACTCTCTTCTGCTATGACCTCTCTATGCCCAGCACGGTTGCGCCCAAGGCCAGTGAGGAAATCAGCCGCTTCGAGTTGATGCGGCTTTCGGCCGTTTTAAAGCTCATCCGCGACACCGACCGCTTCAAGTTCAACGTCAATCTGGTGATCCTGGACTTCGCCATCCGGCACGGCGTTATCACCGCCGAGAACGAGCCGGACTTCGAGCGGATCGTGGCTGGTCTGCACGAGCGGCCACAACATATTGTCTGATTCCCTATAGTTAACAGCTATATAAGGTTGGTATCCTTCGGGGATTGTTGACTTTTTGACCCTCCGTCGGCATTGATGCCCGCTCGCGCTGGCACTGGCCGGGGTTGCCCCCAGCTCACCACCGTGTGCGCAAAGGACACCATGCACTTTCTCGACTTTGAGAAGCCCATTGCTGAGTTGGAAGGAAAGATCGCCGAATTGCGGCATCTGTCCGACAGCGATGGCCTGAACATTGCCGAGGAGGTCAGTCGCCTGCAGACGCGCGTCGACCGCGACCTGCGCTCCGCCTATGCCAAACTTACGCCCTGGCAGAAGACCCAGGTAGCCCGTCATCCCGAACGGCCTCACGCCGTCGATTACATCAAAGCGTTGATCCAGGATTTCATGCCCATGGCCGGCGATCGTGTCTTCGGTGAAGACATGGCCATTGTCGGTGGTCTCGGCCGCTTCCAGGGCCGCTCGGTTATGGTTATCGGCATCGAGAAGGGCCACGACACCGACACACGCATCAAACACAACTTCGGCATGGCACGCCCCGAGGGCTATCGCAAAACCCGCCGCCTCATGGAGCTGGCCGACCGCTTCGGCGTGCCGGTGATCACGTTAGTTGATACAGCCGGCGCCTATCCCGGCGTGGACGCTGAAGAGCGCGGCCAGGCGGAAGCCATCGCCCGCTGTATCGAAACCTGCCTCAACATCACCGTGCCGCTGGTTTCCGTCATCATCGGCGAGGGCGGCTCCGGTGGCGCCATAGCGTTGGCCACTGGCAACGTCGTGCTGATGCTGGAGCATGCCATCTACTCCGTGATCTCGCCGGAAGGCTGCGCCTCCATCCTCTGGCGCGACGGCGAACAGGCCAAGACCGCCGCCGAGGCTCTGCGCATCACGGCGCAAGATCTTGAGCGCCTCGGCATCATCGACGGCATCATTCCCGAACCCGTCGGCGGCGCTCACCGCGCGCCCGAGACGACGTTCAATGCCGTGCGCGATGCTATTGAGGGCCACCTCGCCCAGCTCGTGCGCCTGGAAAGCCACCAATTGCGCGCCCGCCGCCGCGACAAATTCCTGCAGATGGGCCGCGGCGGCCTCTCGATCTGATCTCTCCCTTTACACCCATTTTCGCGTCCACTATGGTCCGCGCCATGTTCACGTGCGCCAAGAAAACCACGACGACACTCAAGACGACCACCATCGGTGGGGCGGCTGGGGCGTGCGCGCGGTAAACGTGACTTAAAGCAAACCCAGACAGGCCCCGCCGGATCGACGGGGCCTTTGTTGTTTCAGGCGCCCGTCTCCAGCACAACACGGAGAAGCGTCTATGCTCAATACGAAATCAAAAACCGTTGCCATCGTCGGCGCGACCGGCGCCGTGGGCGTCGAATTTCTGCGTTGTCTTGATGAACGCGAGTTTCCGCTCAAGGAATTGCGGCTTCTAGCTTCGGCACGTTCAGCCGGTAAACAGTTGTCCTTCAAAGGTCAGCCGCTGACGGTCGCCGAATTGACCGACCGCAGCTTTGAAGGTGTCGATATCGCGCTGTTCTCGGCCGGTAGTGACATCTCCAAAAAATTCGCACCCGCCGCCGTGAAGGCCGGCGCGGTTGTGGTCGACAATTCCTCAGCATTCCGGATGAAGCAAGACGTGCCGCTAGTGGTGCCGGAGATCAATCCAGAAGCCATCGCGCGCCATAAGGGCGTCATCGCCAACCCGAATTGCTCAGCGATCATCTCCATCACGCCGCTGTGGCCGGTGCACAAGGTCAACCGCATCCGCCGTCTAAACATCGCGACCTATCAAGCCGCATCAGGTGCCGGCGCCGCCGCGATGGAGGAGTTGGAAGAATCGACTCGCGCGTATCTCGACGGCAAGGACTATGCGCCGAAGGTGCTGCCGCATCCTTACGCCTTCAATCTCTTCAGCCATAATGCCGATATCGACCCCGCCACCGGCTACAACGGCGAGGAAAGCAAGGTCATTCAGGAAACGCGCAAGATCTTCGGCGATCCGGATATCCGCATTTCGATCACCTGCGTGCGCGTGCCCGTGCTACGCGCCCACGCCGTGGCAGTATCGTTCGAGTGCGAGAAGCCAATCACGGAAGCCGAAGCGCGCAAGCTGATCGCCGGGGCACCGGGTGTGCGCATCGTCGACGACCGTGCGCGCAATTACTTCCCTATGCCGCGCGATGCGTCCGGACAGGATGATATCCTGGTGGGCCGCATCCGCCAGGATGTGGGCGACCCGGCAGGCCATACAATTGCACTGCTCTCGGCAGGCGATCAGTTGCTGAAAGGTGCTGCGCTCAATGCGGTGCAAATTGCCGAGAAACTACTAGCTGCATAAATAAACTTGCTGTCGTCCTGGGCCTTGTGCCCAGGACCCAGGGTAAAACGACGGCTCTTGTGTATGGCTCTGGATCCTGGGGACAAGCCCCAGGATGACATTTGAACAAACAAGCCTGTCTCCATCCCTGGAAGCTGGCTTTTGTTTGTTCGCTAGCCGAGGGCTTTCACGCCTGGCAAGTCTTTGCCTTCCATCCACTCCAGGAAAGCACCGCCGGCTGTCGAGACGTAAGTGAGCGCGTCGGAGACACCCGCCGCATTCAAGGCCGCCACGGTGTCGCCACCGCCGGCGACGGAGACGAGCTTGCCGGCCTTTGTCAGAGCGGCCACATGCTGCGCCGTTTCGAAGGTCGCCTTTTCGAAGGGCTTCACTTCGAACGCACCCAGGGGGCCGTTCCACAGCAGCGTCTTGCAGGTCTCGAGTTTGCTCTTGAGGGCCTTCACGGTGGCGGGGCCGACATCGAGGATCATCTTGTCGGCAGGGACCGCCTTGATATCGACCACAGCAGACGCCACGCCTTCCCTCAAACCATCGGCCACTACAGCATCCGTCGGCAGGAATATCTCGCAGCCCGCGCTTTTAGCTTTGGCGAATATCGCGCGCGCCGTCTCGGCGAGATCGCGCTCGCACAGGGACTTGCCGACATCCACGCCTTGGGCATTGAGGAACGTGTTAGCCATACCGCCGCCAATGACAAGCACATCGACCTTGTTGACCAGGTGATTGAGCACGTCGAGCTTTGTCGAGATCTTTGAGCCGCCGACAATAGCCATCACCGGCTTCTTGGGCTGCTCAAGTGCGGCGGTGAGCGCTTCCAATTCGGCCTGCATCTGCTTGCCCGCAAAGGCCGGTAGTGCGTGCGCCAGACCTTCCGTGGAAGCGTGCGCGCGGTGCGCGGCGGAAAAAGCGTCGTTGACGTATATGTCACCCAGCGCCGCAAGTTCCTTCACGAACGCCGGATCGTTGGCTTCCTCGCCGTTGTGGTAGCGCAGATTCTCGAGCAACGCGACCTGGCCCGGCTTCAAAGCATCAACAACTTTCCGTGCCGCTTCGCCAATACAATCGTCGGCGAAGGCAACATCCTGGCCGACAACTTTCGCCAACGCCGGCGCAATGGGTTTGAGCGACATCTCGGGCACGCGCTTGCCCTTGGGCCGGTCGAAGTGCGACAGCACGATGACCTTGGCGCCGCGTGTCACCAGATCGGTAATGGTGGGCGCGAGCCGCGCGATGCGCGTGGCATCGGTGACGCGCCCATCCTTTACCGGCACGTTGAGGTCGGCGCGCACGAGCACGCGTTTACCGGCGACGTCGGCCTGACCGAGAGTCTTGAAACCCATGACTGCGCGTGCGCTTTAGAGCAACTTGCCCATGGCAACGAGCGTGTCGAGCATGCGGTTCGAGAAACCCCACTCGTTGTCGTACCACGAGAGCACACGCACGAAGTTATTCGGCATGACCTTTGTCTGGGTCGCATCGAAAGTGCTGGAGGCGGGGTTGTGGTTGAAGTCGATGGACACCAGCGGCAGAGTGTTCACTTCAAGCACGCCCTTGAGCGAACCGTTGAAGGTCTTGCCGGAAGCCGCATCGGCCATGGCTTGGTTGATGGCTTCTTCGGTGGCCGACTTGCTCAGCACGCACTTCAAATCCACGACCGAGACGTTGGGCGTCGGCACACGGATTGAGGAGCCATCGAGCTTGCCTTTCAGTTCTGGCAGTACTTCACCGACAGCCTTGGCCGCACCGGTGGAGGTCGGAATCATGCTGAGAGCAGCCGCGCGCGCACGGCGCAGGTCCTTGTGCAACGTATCCACAGTCGGCTGATCGCCGGTGTAGGCGTGGATGGTCGTCATGTAGCCCTGCTCGATGCCGAACAGCGTGTGCAGCACGTGGGCGACTGGCGCGAGGCAGTTGGTGGTGCAAGACGCGTTACTGACAACAAGATGCTCTTTCTTCAGCTTGTCGTGATTGACGCCGTACACGACGGTCAGGTCGGCGCCACCGGACGGAGCCGAGACCAGCACCTTCTTGGCGCCGGCGCCCAGATGGATTTGGGCCTTATCCTTGTCGGTAAAGATGCCCGTGCATTCGGCGACGATATCGATGCCGAGATCCTTCCAGGGCAGCTTCGCCGGGTCGCGTTCCTTAAAGACCTTCACACCCTTGCCGTCGACGGTAAGCACATCGCCGGAGACTGAGACGTCGGCTTTCAGTGGACCATGTACCGAGTCCCACTTCAGCAGGTGGGCGTTGGATTCAGCCGGACCCAGGTCGTTGATGGCGACGAATTCCACGTCGGAGCGTTTCGCCTCGACCATGGCGCGGAAGACATTGCGGCCGATACGGCCAAATCCATTGAGAGCGACACGAACGGTCATGGGGAAAGGAGTTCCTTTTCTTCATGGAAAACGGACCTGGAAGGGCAAGCCAAGTCCTCGTGATAATGCTGGGGAAATACAATAGTCTTCGACAGAATCCAAGCCGCGCCATCCATAAACCAGCTATGCATAAAACAGTTCCCTCGCAGGTCCCCTGATATGGCCGGAAAAAGTATCTTCAAAGCCGCCAAAACCACGAAAACCACCAAAACCAGTGTAACTCTGTCCGATGCGGCCTTCCGGGCGGCTCGGGACAAACTGCGCCTCGATCTGGTGGATTTGCAACAGGCCTGCCGGCAAGAGGGATTCCCCATCATCGTGGTGCTGTCCGGCGTCCAGGGCGCCGGCGGCGTCGATAGCATCAACATGCTCAATACCTGGATGGACCCGCGCTGGATCCAGACCCACGCTTTCGACGCCCCCAGCGACGAAGAACGCGAGCGGCCCCTTTTCTGGCGGTATTGGCGCAGCCTGCCGGCGTCCGGCAACATGGGCCTTTATCTCGACGGCTGGTATGGGGATGCCCTGGCAGCCCATGTTCAAGGTCGTTTGCCGGCAAAAGACTATGCGGCACATCTGAAGCGCATCGCGGCCTTCGAGGGTTCTCTGGCGCGGGAAGGCGCGTTGATCGTCAAAATCTGGCTGCACCTCAGCCAGGCCCAACAGCGCCACCGGGCAGATGTACATCGCATCGACCCGATCTTCGGCTTTCGTTCCAGTGACAATTCCTGGCCGCAGCCGGGTCCCTACGCCAAGTATGTCGCCGCCGTGTCTAAGTCCATCGCGGCTACAAGCACAGCCGAAGCGCCATGGCATGTGGTGGAGGGAACCGACGATAACACCCGTCGCGCCCACGTGCTCACCATTCTGCGCGATGCCATGAAGGCCCACAGCAAAGCCATTCGTAAGAAGCGGGGGCATGTGGCCAAGGCGCTGAAGGATGAACGCAAGGCCGATAAGAAGGTCGATAAGCAGAAGCCGCATAAGACCGCGCGCGGTGCCTTGACGCGCGTGGATCTATCTCAAAAAATGAGCGACGCCGAATATGCTGCCGCATTCAAAACGCGCCAGCAGCATCTGTACGACGTGCAGAAAGCCGCGCGTGCGGCTGGCATTTCCACCGTCGTCGCTTTCGAAGGCTGGGATGCCGCCGGCAAAGGCGGAGCCATCCGCCGTCTGACCTATGCCTTGAGCGCCAAGAACTACAAGGTGGTGCCCATCTCAGCTCCTAACGACGAGGAGCGCGCATACCATTACCTTTGGCGCTTCTGGCGCCACCTGAACCGGGCAGGGCACTTCACTCTTTTCGACCGCAGTTGGTATGGACGCGTGCTGGTGGAACGCGTTGAGCACTTTATTCCGGATGAAGCATGGCAACGCGCCTACGACGAGATCAACGCCTTCGAGCAGCAGCTTGTGGAACATGGTACCGTGGTACTGAAATTCTGGCTGCACATCGATCCCAAGGAACAGCTCAAACGTTTCAAGGACCGCGAGCGCACGGCCTATAAGCGCTGGAAGATCACCGACGACGACTGGCGGAACCGGCAGAAGTGGAACCGCTACGAAGAAGCCGTGAATAATATGATTGCGCGCACCTCCACCCGGGCTGCCCCCTGGCAACTGGTGCCAGCTAAGAACAAGCACATCGCTCGAATTCTGATTCTCGATAGTGTTATCAAAGCTCTAGAAGATGCTTTGCCGCGCCGCAAAGGCCGAAAAACCCGCTAACTTTGGGCGTTTTTGGCTGGTTCCTAAACGTGTGGTTGCGCCGCTTTTTTCCGCGAAGGAAGTCCAGCCTTTGCAACGTCATTAATACATCAGGCGTTTCTGCGGTACACTTCCTGCGGCTTGGGGTTTGATATCGCGGAAGTCTACCGGGGGTCTTTTTCAACGTGTTACCCCAAAGACGTTAGAAGTCGCGCA
The DNA here is from genome assembly GCA_947472795.1 of Fidelibacterota bacterium. Taxonomy (GTDB): domain Bacteria; phylum Pseudomonadota; class Alphaproteobacteria; order Rhodospirillales; family Rhodospirillaceae; genus SHVO01. Next base: position 97,701 of record CANJBL010000005.1, read on the forward strand.
TTCGCGACGAGTATGACGGCGCAAGAATTTCGCCGTTTCTAGGAGCTGGGGTTATGAACATGATGCCCGACGCGTCTCATACGCACCTTTCCCGCCGCAATCTTCTGATCGGCGCCACGGCTGGCGCAGCACTCGCCGCCGCCGGTCCGGGCCTGCGCGTCTCCTTCGCCGCCGACGCCTCTTCACAGCGCGACATTCTCATCGTGCTGTTCCAGCGCGGGGCCTGCGACTGGCTGCAAATGGTTTCGCCCGCGGGCGATGCGAACTACATCAAAGCCCGGCCCAATATTCGCGTACAGACCACCGGCAATAATGCAGGCATCGGCCTGGCAAGCCTCAACGGTACGGACTTCTATCTCAGCGCGAGCGCGCCGGAACTGAAGACACTTTATGACTCGGGCAATCTCGCTTTTGTGCACGCGGTCGGCATGCACACCGAGGACCGCAGCCACTTCATCTGCCAGGACATGATGGAGAAAGGCGGCGCCGACGGTGAAGCCAAGCAGAATTCAGGCTGGCTTGCGCGTCACCTCTACGCCAATCCCAATACCGCGCCGCTCAGCACAGTCTCCTCCAGCTCCAGCAACCCGGCAGCGCTTCTCGGCGACCCGAATGCTCTGGCCATCGCCGATGCGTCGAACTTCAACATCAGCGGCGGCAGCGGCAATGCCAACGTCATTCGCGCCATGAATCTGGGCAGCAGCACCTACCAGAAAGCCGCCATCGAGACGCTCAACGCGGTGAACGACGTCCAGACGGGCCTTAAGACCATCAATGATGACTCCGCCAACGCGGGCTATACGGGCGGCGCGCTCTCGCAGTCCCTGCGGTCCCTGGGCAAACTGATTAAGATGAACGTGGGCCTGGATGTGGCCACGGTCGATTTCGGCAGTTGGGACATGCACAACAGCTTGGTGGGTGAATTCAATACACGCACCACGGAATTCAGCCGCGCACTTTCCGCCTTCTGGACAGACATGGCCGCATTCCGCAACCGGATCACGCTCGTGACCATGACAGAGTTCGGACGTCGCCTGCAGGAGAACACGAGCCAGGGCACCGACCACGGCTCCGCCTCGGGCATGTTGATCCTTTCCGGTAACGTCAACGGCGGTAAGCTTTATGGCACGTGGCCGGGCCTTGCCGCGAACCAGCTGACAACCGGTGACCTCACCGTCACCACCGACTACCGCAACGTGCTCGGCGAGATCCTTGCCACGCGGCACGCGGAGAAGAACCTCTCCGTCGTGTTTCCCACCTTCCAATACAGCCCGGTCGGTATCATGAAGACCGGCACCACGGTCACTCCGGCGCCGTAACGCTATCCAAGGCAGAGAGGCAAGAATGCTTCCGACATCACCAAATCCCCTCCGACTCGCACTGAACCGCGTGACGTTCGGCGCCCGTGACACGGACGTGCAGAACGTCACAAACTTAGGGTGGGCAGGATGGGTCAACGACCAGCTTGGCGCAGGGCCGGGCGACGATCCGGCGCTTTCCACGTTCCTCTCTTCCCAGATCATGCATATCAAGTATGCAGCACCCGCCGACACCGATACGCGCGGCAAATGGGGCGCGGTGGATGAAGACCGCCTGCTGCTCTATCTCAACGCCGCCACGCCGACTTTGTGGGACATCACACGCAGTTCTGGCTCGACCTATTCGCCGGCGGAACGCACGCGCATCCGTCAGGAGATCGCCGCCGCCAGCTGGATCCGCAACACCCACAGCGCTTACCAGATGCGCGAGTTCATGGTGGATTTCTGGCATAACCATTTCAACATCGGCAAAAACGAGAACGAACTCGCGACTTCACTGCTGCCGGTCTATGACCGCCTCGCGATTCGCCCACACGCTCTGGGCAATTTCCGCGTCATGCTGGAGGCCAACGCCACATCCACCTCGATGCTGATCTATCTCGACAACTGGGTCAGCACCGCAGCTACGCCCAACGAGAATTATGCGCGCGAGATCATGGAGCTGCATACGCTGGGCGGCGGCTCGTATTATGGAACGGTTTCAGCCTCGGAGATTCCGAAGGGGACAGATGGCGTCGCCATAGGCTTCTGTGACGGGGATATCGTTCAGGCGTCGCGTGTCCTTTCCGGATGGACCATCCTCTACGGCCAGCGCGCCGACAATCAAACACTCCCAAACACCGGCGAGTTCGCCTACAACCTCACGCAACACAACCGCGTGGCCTCGGTGCTGCTTGGCGTGCGTATGGATAACATCACCAACGCCGATATGAGCCAGGGCCGGAAGTTCCTTGACCTCATTGCGTATCACCCAGCCACAGCTTCCTTCATCGTCGGCAAGCTGGCAAAACGCATGTTTGGTGATTCTCCGCCCCAAGCGGTCATCGATCGCGGCGTGGCAGCTTGGAAAGCCAATGCCAAAGCCGGCAATCAGATCGCGCAGGTTCTGCGCGCGATGATTCTCGACGGCAACGAGATCATGACCACCCCGGCCACCAAAGTCCGCCGGCCCTATGAGCGCATCATTGCGCTAGCCCGCACCACGGGGATGGTCGTGAATGCGGGCACCTACATGACCAGCCTGCTCGACGGCCTCACGGATGGCCTGTTCGCCTGGCAGGCGCCCAATGGCCGACCCGACGTGAACGCCTATTGGACCGCCACTGGCGCCACGCTCACAACGTGGAATCTGCTGTTCCAGATTCCGAACCTGAAGGAGTTCACATCAGCGCCGCTCGCCAGCCAATCGCCCTCCGACGCCCTCAATACCGCTACGGGCATTGTCGAATACTGGGTGGGACGTATGGTGGGTTATCAGCTGAGCCCTAACGCCATGAACAGCCTGATCACCGATCAGGCGGGGTCGAACGGCGTGCCGGCGGCCGTCAAATCCAACAACGCCTCGCGTGTCGAAACTGCGCACCGGCGCCTGATCAGCCTGATTGCCACGTCGGAAGAGTTTGCGTTGCGCTAGAGCGTCGTGCCGAAAAATGGGAACCTGTTTTCGGCATAACGACGCAACCAAATAATAAACTTACGCTTTCGGCGTGGCGCTTCGCGTATTCCAGAAATACCCGGCAACGGCGATCACCAGCACCACCGCCTGAGCCACCAGCGGCAGCATAGACGGATAGATACCGAGTGCATCTACGCGTGGCCCGTCGATAGCAATGGCCGGCACGATGCCGGCCTCTTGCAACGCGGCCAAGCCCTTGCCCGCCAGCACCACGGCCAGCACGGCTATCAGCAATGAACTCCACGCGAAGAATTGACCGATGGGCAGGCGGCGGCTCGTGCGCAGGAGAACAGCCGCGATGATCGCCAGAACGACCACCCCGGCTACAAGCCCTGCAAGGATTGAAGATCCGTTCCCGCGCGTCCACAGCGCGATGTAGAAAAGGATCGTTTCAAAAACCTCGCGATAAACCGCAATGAACGACAGCGCGAACAGGAAGAAGGCGGATTTCTTTGTGAGTGCCGCTGAGAGTTTCTCTTTCAGATAGATCTGCCATTTTCCGGCCAGGCTCTTCTGATGCATCCAAATACCCACGCCCAGCAGAACAATCGCCGCGAACACGGACGAAACACCTTCCGTCAGTTCGCGGTTACTCCCGCTGATATCGACGAAGTAGGCGGCGATTCCCCATGTCAGCAGACCAGCGGCCAAAGCACCGACCCATCCCGCATGCACATAAGGCAGCACGTCGTGGCGTTCCACCTTACGCAGGAAACCAATGGTGGCCACCACCACCAGCAACGCTTCAATGCCTTCGCGCACGAGAATGGTGAAGGCGCCCAGGAAAGCCGCCGCACTGTCTCCGCCTGATGCAAGCGCCTTCTCCGTCGCGTCGAAAAGCCCTTGCAGCGTTTGCGCCTGGGCCGCGACGTCAGCCACGGGTGCGGCCGCACTGATGCGGCTGCGATAGGTGACCATGCCTGTTTCCACTTGCGCCAGCAGATCAGCATTCTGTATGCGCAGCATGGCTTCCACCGGCTCGAAGCCATCGAGATAGGCCGAGAGCGCCAGCGTCCCCGCGCGCTTAGCATCGCCGGCCTGATAAGCCTTCAGGCTTGCATCGAGCTGGCTGCGCGCGAGTGTCAGCGCGCCCGCACTGCCATTACCGCTGCCTTGGCCGATGACGTCGGGATGCGTGCGCAGGTACGACATGAGGGCTTGCGCCTTGCGCTCGCCAATGTCCGTGGCAAGGCTCGCCTCGATGGTTCGCGCAAGGGACTCCAGGTTCGGGAAGCGCGCGCGCAAGCTTGCGTCGTCGCGCCAGAGCGCCTCACCTTCCTGCATCAGCTCCGGCGTGCCCGCGAAAGAACTCACGCGGAAAGCCAGTGCCCAACGGTCTTCGTCCGGGAATGCTGCCTGGAAGCTGATCATCGGTGTGCCGGCCACACCTTGCGTCACGACTTCATACAGTGAGAACAAGCTGCGCTGGCGCGCGCGTTCGTGTTCAGAGAATGCAATCGGCGGCGGATTCAGTTTAGCCGCGGCGGGGCCATCACCGTGACCTTCGGCTCCGTGACAGACGGCGCATTTCTGACTGAACAGCAAAGCACCGCGCGCAAGATCTGGTGCTTTCGCGGGCGCTACTGGCACGGGGTAGGTCGCAAGCAGGCTGTCGGCGACGGCATGCGCAATGCGCGCCACGTCGTCGGGAGACGCCAACGCGGCAATGGCCGCATTCAACTGCTCGGCCTGCGTGATGAGATCCTGGCGGCCGGCGCGCTCCGGCAACGCATTGAGATGTGTGAGCGCCGTCTCGCCGAACTCTTTCATCTCGGCGTATTCTGATTCGCTCGCAACCGCGCCGTTGGCCACCGCGCCGGAATAATCCACCGCGAGATAGTCGAACAACTTCCATGTCTGGCGAACATTGGCATCGGTGTCGGCATCCGCCGCGCGCGCGTTATGGCCGCCCGCAAGCACCAGCACAAATGCCAGCACCGCACTCCGCAAAAGCGATTTCGTCATGAATTCCCGCACTGCCATGGATGTCTCGTCGTCCAGCATTATTGCAATTAAGAATGGGTCGCAAGTTAAAAGCGTGCGAGAAAGCTTTTATTTTTATGAGATTTGACGCGGTGAAGGCGTACGCCCGGAGGGACAAAGAGCGCTAGCGCGGCGGCGGCAGGCGAGCTTCCCCGCGCCGCCGCCAGACCCGAAAGCTACTTGAGCGGACGTGGGTCGGTGGGCTTGCAGGCTTGCGTCCAGGTCAGAGTTTCATCGCCGTCCCTGCGGACTAGGCTCAAGGACATCTTGTTGCGGTCGATGCGGCCTTGCCACTGAGCGGCTTGAGAGCCGAAGCCTTCGCCATCGTTCTGCCAGAGAATGGATTTGGCATCGAAGCTTTTGAGAGAGATCATGTCGAGGCGCTGACGCGTATCGGAATATTTGAACAGCGCTTTGGCAGCGTCGTCGATAGAATAGACATCCGTCACCTGCGTTGTGGTCGGCGCTTCCGATCCCTTCTTCGACACCAGCGTACCATCGCACGCGATCCACTGATCGGCAGCCAAGGCCGAGTTCACGAGCGCGAGGCACAGCGCGGCGCCCACAAGAGCGGCGCGCAGTCGAGCGTGACCTAAAAATGTGCAAGAGCTGATATCTGAATGAGATATTTTCATGGCTGTATCCTCCTTCGTTTGGGCCAGGAAAATTGATGTTGCGGGCACCGAGAAAAACCCGGCGCGTCATCAACGCAAGATTTTAAGGGGAATGTACGGCGTCAGTTCAAGACAAATCGTATTCGTGACGCACTGTATCGGCCGTTACATGCATTATCATGTCACGGGCATTTTCTCCTTTTGCTACCGTGCTCGCGCCGCGCATCCTCCAAGGACTTTTTGACAAAAAGATGGCCGTTCTCCCCTCAAACACGCGTTCATCTTTTCAAGGTTCCGGCGGCGTACCAGGCGCCGATGCGTTCTACTTTCCGGCCGATACGTGCCGTCACGCGTGCATGTGGTTTGCATGGCCGACAAACGATCATGTGCTGCAAAAAGCTGTCGCGGCCCTGGTCGGCGCTGCTGCTGCTTTCGAACCCATTACATTGCTCGCCACCCCTGACGGCGAAAAAACCGCGCGTGCGGCTTGCGGCGGCGCGGCTGACATTGTCGTCCTTCCACATCAATCATTGCGTCTTCGCGATACTGGGCCGACATTTCTCGTCGACGGCAAGGGCGGTTCCGCGGGCGTGGATTGGCGCTTCAACGCATGGGGCCATCGGCAGCAGGCTTCCGACGATACGGACGTGGCACTGGCGCATGCGCTCCTTGGCACCGCCGAGGTGCGGCGCTTTCGGGCACCCTTGACACTGGAGAGCAGCAGTTTTGTCGGTGATGGTTACGGTACGCTGTTGGCGCTGGCACCGGCTGTGTTCGACACCGCGCGCAATCCTCAGCTTACATCCCTCGAAGCCTTCGGCATTTTTCAGGATTGGCTCGGCGTGTCGCGCGTCATCTGGTTGAACAGCGTGCATGCCGCTGATTCACTCCACACGGACATCCGCGCCCTCGCCGCCTTCGCAGCACCAGGACTCGTCGCAGTGACGAAAGTGTCATCCGATCATCCGCTGGGTGCGCGACTCTCGGCCGTTGAAACCGAGCTCGTGCGCGCGCGTGACGCGCACGGGAACCATCTCGAGATTGTCCGATTGCCTGCGCCACAGACCGGTGAAGGCTTGCGATCCTATACGAACTTCGTGCCGCTCAATGGCGGCCTTCTTCTCCCCACCTTCGACGATGCGCAGGATGACGCCGCCGCCGCAATTTTGCGCGAGGCGTTCCCGGAGAGAGTCGTGCAACCCATTCCCGCCTTGGACCTCGCCGTTGCCGGGCTGACGCTGACATCCCTTGCGTTGCCGCAACCGGCGCGTCTTCTGGAACGTGACCGCGCAACTGTGTTGCCGCGTTCGGCATGGTCACAACCCACACCCGATGCCGAAGCGCTTCTGCAGCACTACGCTGATTTGGCGAGCGGTAAGTCCTGAGACTTACGGCGTGCGGGGCGCGGATGTTTCGGGCGAGGCCGGCGGCGCGTTGATGAGTTGCCAGAAGCGGTTCCTGAGGGCCACCGCCGCAGGTGCCGGAGTCATCTCTTCCATGACGCGTATTTTGGCAAGATCGGGGATGAGGCCCGCATCGGCCTTGATCTCAGGCTTCACATAAAGACCCGCGCCGGTGATTGCGCTGGCGAAGCCTTTGGCATTGGTCAGGCGTGCAGAAACTTCCGCGCGCATCAAGTAATCTATGAAGCGCAAACCGTTGGCTGTGTTCGCCGCCGCCTTCGGGATCGCGAGCAAGTCGTACCAAACCACCGTGCCTTCCTTTGGCACAGCATAACGAATGTCGCTGTTCAAACCCGCCGCCCGCGCTTTACCGCGCGCTTGATACGTGTCGCCCGAGGTCGCCACAGCCAGGCACACTTTTCCGCTGGCAAGATTTTCGACTACGTCGGCGCTGGCGAACTTCGCGATGGAGGGCCGCACGGCTTCCCACAATCTCGTCGCTGCGTCGGTATCTTCGACTGTCGCGGAGTCCGCAGGCAATCCGAGATAGCTGAGCGCGATGGGGAAGACGCCGGTGGGGCTGTCGATCACTTGAATCCCGCAATCGGCCAGTTTCGCGGCCTTGGCGGGGTCGAACAGGATCGACCAGCTGTCCATGGCGGCATCCGCGCCCAGGCGTTCGCTGATCTTGGCTGCGTCATAACCAAGACCAATGGTTCCCCACAGGAGCGGCACCGAATGAGCATTGCCGGTGTCATAGATCGCTGTGCGCGCGGCAATCCGGGGATCAATATTGTGGCCATTGGGCAGGCTGCCGATATCGATGGGTTGCAGCTGATCCTGCTCCACCAATGCCTTCACACCCACACCGGATAGCAACGCAACGTCCTGCATCACGCCGCCATTGTTCATCAAATCAAGAAGCTGCTCCTGCGTGTCGTAGCCATCCACCACGACCTTGATGCCCGTATCGGCGGCGAACGCCGCCAGCACATCGGCATCGATGGCGTTGCGCCATGCCAGCAGGCGCACCTGATTGCTGGGCTGCGGCCCGGCGGGAACAGTGGCCACACTCACCGTCGCGGGAGGCGGCAGGCTTTCGGGTGACGGCGCCACGGCCAAGAACGTGGCCCAGCCAGCGATGAGCACGAGACTGAGCACAATACCTAGCATCCAGCTCTTCAAGGGCCGGCGACGCGGACGGAGATTCTCTGTCGAATCAGGCTCGTTCATCGAAAAACCTTCGCGCGGGCTGAGGGCAACAGCCGCAAGGGAAACATGCTTGGGAGTCCCGCCAAGCAAGGTGACATACTAAAATGCCCCATACCAAGACGCCCCCATACCAAACGAATGAGTCGGTAAAAAGACCCCATCTTGTGCGGAACGCTGTGCCCCTTTAGTAGGTGTCTTTCAGGGGGCATTTGTAACGAGGGCCCGTGACTAAAGATTTTACCAGCGATGTCAACCGGAAGACGGCCTTGATCACCGGCGCGGGGCGGCGGATTGGCCGTGCCCTGGCCGAGGATCTAGGGGCTGCAGGCTGGGCGGTCGCGGTCCATTACCACCACTCCATCGAAGAAGCCGAACACGTTGTTACCGCTGTAAAAGCAGCTGGCGGTAAAGCCGCGGCTGTCCAGGCCGACCTTAGCGACGCGGCCTCGGTCGCAGCGCTGTTGCCACAAGCGGTCAAGGCGCTGGGTCCCATTGGCTGCCTCATCAACAACGCCTCCATCTTCGAGCGCGACGACATCTCCAATGCGACTCTGGCATCATGGGATTCTCATATCGCCATCAACCTGCGAGCACCTTTCTTTCTGTGTCAGGCCTTCGCGGCTCAGCCTGAAATGCAAAGCGAGCGTGGCGCCATTATCAACCTCGTCGATGAACGCGTCTGGAGTCTCACACCACACTTTGCGTCCTACACGGTGAGCAAGGCAGGTCTATGGGCCTTGACCCAAACACTCGCCCTGGCGCTGGCGCCGCGCATCCGCGTCAATGCCATCGGGCCGGGGCCTACCCTTCCCAGCCCTTACCAAAGCCAAGCGCAATTTGATGCGCAATGCGCCCGTATGCCCCTTGGCAAGGGCACAAATCCTTCCGAAATATGTGTTGCCGCGCGCTTCATCCTGAGCGCACCCGCCATGACAGGACAGATGATCGCACTGGACGGCGGCCAGCATTTGGCTTGGGGCCAGGGTGACGCTTCAGCTGCAGAGAGGGCTATGGAATGAGCAAACCCGTCGTAGAACCCCTCAAAATCGCGGATGCCGCAGCCGATCTCAGGCACGTCTTCGTGCGCGACCTCGTCCTGGACTGCAACATCGGCGTCCACAGCCACGAGAAAGGCCGTCCACAACGGGTCAGGATCAACCTGGACCTTGCTGTCTGGGAAGGCGACGCTTCCCACAACGACCGGCTGGAGAACGTGGTCTGTTACGAGGATATCGTTACGAAGGTCCGCGCCGTGGCCGCCGACGGCCACGTCAATCTGGCGGAAACCCTAGCCGAACGGGTCGCGGATATCTGCCTGCAGGATCCCCAGTGCCGCTCCGCTCGCGTGCGCGTGGAAAAACTGGACGTCTTCGAAGACGCCGGTAGCGTGGGCGTGGAGATCGAACGTCTTTCCGCACTGAAGCCCCGGGCTCGAGGATAGGGCCCGATCCCCATTCCCGACTCGGGAACAGGGTTAGTCGAACCGTTTGCACCGCAAAAACGTCATGATTTCCGCCATCGAATCGTAACCGAGTCATGGGGGGTGAAGGCGTGTCAAGCAAAGTTGTTCACAAGGACTCCGCATCCGCCGCAATCAGAGCTAATTTTTGCGAGGGTTTCGAGCGGGTCGCTAAGACCTTCACGCTTTCACAGAAAAACCTTTGAATATCAAAGGATTATTTTTTGTGCTCACAAAAGAGGCACAGCGGTGGGAATCCAGATTCTAGGCCCCCCGGTCTTTCTCATCCGGCGGTTTTCAACAGACTTATCCACAGAAGTCGTGGATATCTGGCGCGGTCTTGAGTGGAGGATTTTCTGGATGTTTTGGGCCCCATACTGTGCCGCCCAGCCAGTCCGTTTCTCACCGTTTTCAGTGCGTTGACGCTCGCACCTAAAGGTTCCACATAAGCGCCATGAGCGTCACCACGCCGCCCGAAGGCGAACTCGTACCAGTTGAAAACCGGCCCGCAGATGACCTGAAGCTCAGCGGTCATGCGCGCCTGACAGACTTGGTCAAGAACTTCCCCCAGAAGCCTGGGGTTTACCGCATGAGCAACGCCGCCGGCGACATGCTCTATGTCGGCAAGGCCAAGAACCTCAAGAAGCGCGTCAGCTCCTACCTCCAGATCGATCGCATACCCTTGCGCTTGCAGCGCATGGTGCATGAGACACGCACCTGTGAGGTGGTGATCACCCATACGGAAGCCGAAGCGCTCCTGCTCGAGAGCAATCTCATTAAGCAGCTGAAGCCGCGTTACAACATTCTGCTGCGCGACGATAAGTCGTTTCCGTTCATCATGATCCCCGGCGGCCATCAGTACCCGCGCATCGTCAAGCACCGTGGTGCGCGCACCAAGGGCAACGAGTACTTCGGGCCTTTTGCCTCAGCCGGCGCGGTCAATGGCACGCTGGCCACACTGCAAAAGGTCTTCTTGCTGCGCAGTTGCACCGATACGGTCTTCGCCAACCGGTCGCGTCCCTGTTTGCTGTATCAGATCAAGCGCTGTTCGGCCCCTTGCGTGGGTATCATCGATTCCGCCGCCTACGGCGCACTGGTGGGCGAAGCGCGCTCCTTCCTCACCGGCGACAGCAATAAGATCCAGACCGATCTCGCGCAGCGCATGGAGACCGCCAGCGCCGCGCTCGATTTTGAGACGGCCGCGGCTTTCCGTGACCGCATCCGCGCCATGACCGCCGTTCAGGCCCGCCAGGACATCAACGTCAGCACGCTGGGCGAGGCCGACGTCATCGCCTTGCACCGCGCCGGCGGGCAATCCTGCGTGCAAGTGTTCTTCTTCCGGGGCGGACAGAATTTCGGCAATCGCGCCTATTATCCTGCCCACGCCGCCGATGACACCGACGGCGACATCATCGAGGCCTTCATTGGTCAATTTTATGATTCCTTCACCCCGCCGCGCGAAATCCTCATGAACGTCGCTCCCCCCAATGAGGCGATTCTTGCCGAAGCTCTCAGTCTGAAAGCAGAGCGCAGCGTTACCCTCAGCCGGCCACAACGGGGTGACCGGAAAAAGTTGCTCGATCACGCTGAGATCAACGCGCGCGAAGCGCTGTTGCGCCGCATGGCCGAGAACACCGCCCAGCGCAAACTTCTCGAAGGCGTTGCCGAAGTTTTCGCCCTGGCGTCCATGCCCGAGCGCATCGAGGTCTACGACAACTCGCATATCTCCGGCACCCACATGGTCGGCGCCATGATCGTTGCGGGGCCAGGCGGTTTGGCGAAGAACGCTTACCGCAAATTCAACATCAAAACCGCCGACCTTGCCCCCGGCGACGATTACGGCGCCATGCGCGAAGTCCTCACCCGCCGCTTCGCCCGGGCCCAGAAGGAAGACCCCGAACGCAAGCTCGGCCAGTGGCCCGATCTGGTGCTGCTCGACGGCGGTCTAGGCCAACTCAATGCAGGTCTTAAAGTTCTTGCCGACCTTGGCATCAGCGACCTTTGCGTCGCGGGCATTGCCAAGGGCCCGGACCGCAACGCCGGCCGCGAGCAGTTTTTCATGCCGGGCCGCGAGCCTTTCACGCTGCCGCCCAATCATCCGGTGCTTTATTTCCTGCAGCGTTTGCGCGACGAAGCCCACCGCTTTGCCATCTCGGCCCATCGCGCCAAACGCTCCAAGGCGATCGGCCAGTCATTGCTGGACGAAGTGACCGGAATCGGCGCTGCCCGGAAAAAGGCACTTCTGCGACACTTCGGCTCGGCGAAGGATGTGGCCGCGGCAGGGCTCACCGACCTCAAGGCCGTCCCCGGAATCAGCGCCGCCACGGCAAAAAAGATATATGACCACTTCCATCCGGAAGGCTAACATCCTCGCCTTCTGACGGTTGCGGGGACATCGCGTGCTGAATTTGCCAAACCTTCTCACCATGTCGCGGATCATGATCATCCCGCTGGTGGTGGCTACGTTCTTCTTCGATAGCACAACCATGCGCTGGATCGCCTGCGCGCTCTTCACGCTCGCGGGCGTGACGGATTTCTTCGATGGCTACCTTGCCCGGCGCGCCAACCAAGTCTCCTCTCTCGGTCGATTCCTCGACCCTATCGCCGACAAACTGCTGGTGGCCTCGGTACTCCTGATGATCGTGGCCTTCGGCCGCGTCGGTCCGTGGTCCTATCTCCCCGCCCTGGTGATTATGCAGCGTGAAATCATGGTTTCCGGTTTGCGCGAATTCCTGGCGGAACTGCATGTCAGCGTACCAGTGACAAAGCTGGCCAAGGCCAAAACCACGGTACAGATGATCGCGCTCGGTTTTCTCATCGTCGGCTCCCATTCCCCGGAATGGATTCCCGCCGAGCGCATCGGTGAGATCGGCATCTGGATTGCCGCCGCCATTACGTTGATCACCGGCTACGACTATCTCAAGGCCGGCGTACGCTATATGGCCGGCAACCCGCCGCCCGCCGGATCATAAGCCCATGACCGTTCTCTACTTCGCCTGGGTGAAGGAAAAGGTGGGCATGAGTACGGAAACGCTCACCCCTCCCACCGACGTCACAACAGTCGGCGCCTTGATGGATTGGTTAACCGTGCGCGGGCCCGGTCATGCCGCCGCGTTCGCGGATCGCAGCCTTATCAAAGCTGCCGTTGACCAAGTGCACGTCCCGCATACCGCACCGCTCGCCGGAGCCAAGGAAGTGGCGTTCTTTCCGCCCGTCACCGGTGGCTGATCACGCTTTCGCTGATTTTGTCAGGTAGACATAGTAGCCCAGAACAGGCTGCTGAGCTTCGTTGCGGATGGGCGCCTCAGCGGTGCGCACAACTTCGAAACCGGCCTCACGCGCAAGTCTTTGTATATATTCGCGGCCGTGACGATAGTGCCCGTTCTGGGCCAATTCCACATCATGTGTGGCGCTGATCTCCACGGTGAAGGCGAAGATGCCATCTGGTGTTAAGCACCGCTGCGCTTGCGTGAAGAGAGGACGCAAGTCCCCCAGATATTCGAATACGTCCGCCGAGACAATTAAATCGAATGTGTCCGAACGCTTGGCCATAACCTCGGCAAGATCGCCTGCCACAAGTTCATGATAAATTCCCCGCCGCACAGCCTCGCGAAGCATCTTCTCTGAGAGATCCACCCCGACCAGGCGGGTGATGGGATAACTTTGCACAAGCGCATGACCCATGAGCCCCGTGCCGCAGCCGAGATCGAGAACCCCCGGAAAACTTTCTATCTTGGGCCGCAGATCGAGCAGCGTGGTCACGATAACGGCGGGGGCGCCATAGCCAAGCAGTCCCACCAGATGGTTTTCGAAATTGGGCGCGAAGGTGTCAAAGAACGATTGGGCAAAGGCGACGGGCTGCGCGTCGCTGATCTTGCCCTCGGCCGATGCCAGAAGGTGCTGCGCGACTTTATCGCCGGGATCAGCGGTCAGCATGTCGCGATAGCACTCGGCGGCCTTAGCCATATCGTTCATGCAACGATAGGCGTGCGCGATTTGATTGAGGACGGGGTTATAGCTAACCGGCGGAATATCCGGGTGCGCCCGCAGCGTGAGCACGCCCTTGGTTCCAACGGCGACCGCATCAGCTTCGCGCCGGAGTTCGGTCAGCGCATTCACCAGCGAGATCAGACTTTTCACGTTCAGCGGATTGACGCTGTGCGCGTGCTCATAATAGCCCGCGGCACGCGGCATGTTCCTATCCTGGTGAGCCATGCGCCCGAGATAGTAGGCCACATCATCAAAATTGGGATTGAGAGCCAAGGCCCGTTCCAAATGCGGCTGCGCCGCCTTGAGGTCCTGCTTATGCCCCAGGATAATACCCAACATACGCTGCGCCTCAGCACTGTCGGGCTCCACCTGCACCACCTGAGACCATACTGTTTCGGCCGCCGCGAATTTCTGCGCCGATATCAGAGCATGCCCCAAGTCGGATAAAGCTTCCGTGGACTGCGGCCGCACCACGAGAGCACTGCGAAAGCAGCGCTCGGCGTCGTCCCAGGCACCGCGCGCGACGGCGGCCCGGCCGTCCTGAAGATAGGTTTGAAACTGATCGTTCATCGGCATGCCAGCCTTCAACTGAGAGGGCTTTTGCTTATTTCAATTTATCTGCTTTCCCCGTCAAGAGGGTCCATTTATCCTTTGAGACATGACATCACAAACTGCGGTGCGCGTTCAGCGTGAAGCCTTCGACCCCGGCATGGAGGTGGGCGACTTTTGCCGGCACAACGCCATGTCCGGCGGCGTCGCCACGTTCGTTGGTCAGATGCGCGATTTCCGCGGCGATACGCGCGAGTCCGGCGATACCATCACCGCCATGACGCTCGAACACTATCCCGGCATGGCCGAGCGGCAGCTCGAAGGTCTCATCACTGAAGCAAAAAGCCGCTGGCCTCTCGACGATGTCAGGGTCATCCACCGTTTTGGCACGTTGCAGCCAGGTGAGCCCATTGTGTTGGTGGCCGTCGCCGCGGCTCACCGGAGCGAGGCCTTCGAAGCCTGCGCTTTCCTCATGGATTGGCTGAAGACCGAGGCGCCCTTCTGGAAGAAGGAAAGCACCGCAGCCGGCGGCGCGTGGGTCGATGCCCGCGCCGCCGACGAAGATAAAGCCGAGCGCTGGCGGAGGTGACCGCGCCTACGATGGATTGAGCAGCGCGGTGATCTGCTCTTCCGTCAGGTCCACATGATAGAAGAGTTTGAAGAAGCTTTTGGTGTCGGCTCGGAGCTGGTTCGCATCGGGCGCGCCATAGAGCGCCGATGTCAACCACAACAAACCCAAGAGCCTGTTGACCGACGGCGGATGGTCCGTCCAACCCCACGGCGCGCGCGGTGGCGTGATGATGCGCCCCGCCTTTACCGCACGTAGGTCGGACCAGCCCGGTCCTTTGGCGTACTCGCGGAAGCGGCTGTCTATGGCGAGAATGAGATCGGGGTCGCCCGCCTGCACTTCCGCAGCATTGGCAGTTGGCGCCGAGATCACGTTCTTCATGCCAGCCAGGGCGTAGATGTCATTGAAGCCGCTGTCGGCCGATGTAGTTACTGTGCCGTCGGCCGAGCCTGCGACATACACTTTCACCGGCTTGGCCGTCGCAACCGTTTTCTGCACCCGATTGAGAACATCCTCCGCATAGCGGGCAAGCTCTTCCCCTCTGGCCGCACGACCGGTCAACTTTCCCAAAGCGCGCAGGGTTTCGGGCGTCTTTGCTACAGAAGCGCTCAACAAGACGTAAGGCAAACCGGTTTTGTCCCGCACCTTCTCCGCCAATGCGATGTAACGCGCATCGGTGTCGCCGAAGTCGAGAATGAGCTGCGGCTTCTTGGCGAGGATTTCGGAGATCTCGGGGTCTTGCCCCTTGGCTGTGACACCGCCGATTTCCGGCAGGGTCCTGACTTGCGGGGAAAGATAAGCCGCCACGTCCGGCCGCGGCGCATGCACCCACCCCACCATGGCTTCAGGCGCGAAGGAATAGAGCAGAACTTCAGCAGGCGGACCTGCGGCGGCGATGCGGGTCACGGGTTCGGCGATTTTGATGGTGTGCCCCGTGACATCGGTGATCTCGCCGGCAAACGCCTGTGAGGCCAAGCCAAGCGCGAGCAGAAACGCCAGCTTCGTTCTCAGTAAAGATTGCGACATGCCCATAGTCTCTCCTGCGTTCGAGCCTTGCATCGATATATCCTGTCAGATATATCAAGCCTTGGAACGAAATATTCTGACTGATATTTCGCGTATCGCAAGGGGAGAATCACATGTTGCGCGTATCGCTGGCTTCGACTGTTTCGCTGCTGGCTTTGGCCATCACTGCGCCCACCGTCAAAGCCGCCGAAGACCAGGCCTTCAGCTTGGGTCAGATCGAACAGATCGTGGTTTCAGCGCAAGCCATCCAGCAGCGTCTGCAGCCCATGAGCCAGTCCGTGGTCTCTAGCGAAGAGATGTACAAGTTCAACGAACAGACACTGGATCGGGCCATTGACTTGGTGCCGGGCGCCGTTTCGTCAAACACCGGCGGCAATCGTAACGAACGTCTCATCTTTGTGCGCGGCTTCGACCGTTTCCAGGTGCCGCTTTCCATCGATGGCATCCGTGTTTACCTGCCCGCCGACAACCGCCTCGACTACGGCCTTTTCCTCACCGCCGATCTCGCGCAGATCCAGGTGCAGAAGGGCTACGTCTCGGTACTCGACGGCCCCGGCGGCATGGGTGGCGCGATCAACCTTGTCACCAAGCAGCCGACGCAACCCTTCGAATGGGACGTGCGCGGCGGCATGACCGCCTCCGGCGATCTCTCGGCCAACGGCTATACCGGCTATGCGTCGGCCGGGTCCAAGCAGGAAAAATATTACGTGCATGTCAGCGGTGCCCTCACCGACATGATGCGCTGGAGCCTCTCGGACCGTTATGTGCCGACCGCGACTGAAAATGGCGGCTTCCGCGACCATTCGCTGACCAAGAATTGGCGCGTCAACGCCAAAGCAGGTTACACGCCCAACGACAGCGACGAATACTCGCTGAGCTTCACCCAGCAATCCGGCAAGAAGGACGCGCCCTTCTCCGTCACCGACACCGTTGCCAGCCAACGCGATTGGCGCTGGCCCTATTGGGATGTACAGAGCATCTACTTCCTCTCCACCACTGCCCTCGGCCAGAACATGCATCTGAAGACAAAGGCTTACTACAACACCTTCAAGAACGGCCTGGAATCCTACGACGACGCCACGTACACGACGCAGAAGACTGCCAAGGCTTTCAGCAGCCCTTATGACGACAACGCATATGGCGGCAGCTTGGAATTAGATGCCGATCTGGCGCCATCCGACACCATCAAGGTGGCGGCGTTCTATCGCCGTGACCATCATGAAGAAGCCCAGACCACTTACGCGCCGACACTGTTCGTCGAGCCTGTGCAGACCAACGAGGAAGATACCTACTCCATCGCGTTGGAGAACCGGTTCCACGTCACGCCGCAGCTCGATTTCGTCGCCGGCGGCAGCTACGACTATCGCGACCTGCGTATCGCCAACGACTTTGCGTCGAACGCATTCGTCTACTACGCGCTGAAGGATGCACATGCCTGGAACGGCCAGGCGGCGCTGATCTATAACATCGACCCCACGACGAACGTTTACGCTAACGTCTCCGACCGCACGCGCTTTCCGACAGTTTTCGAGCGCTTCAGTTCGCGGTTTGGCGGGTCCACCTCAAACCCCGGCTTGAAACCCGAGCGCGCGGTGAATACGGAAATCGGCGGTGGTACGCAGCTATTCGGCAATACCAAAGCCAGTGTGTCGCTTTACTACAACGACGTTACCGACGTCATTGTGTCGGTGCCGATTGTGGCCAACGGCACGAACGTCAACCAGAGCCAGAACGTCGGCAATGGGCACTATTACGGCGCCGAGTTCTCCATCGACAGTCACTTGGCCGACCACCTGGATCTCGCCGTGCGCTACAGCACGATCAAGCGCGTGATCCACAATCCGGTCAATGCGGCGTTCCGCCTCACCGGCGTGCCCAGTAACCAGATCTTTGCCTACCTGACCTATGGCGTGATGGACAGGGTCAGCATATCGCCCAGCGTGTTGGCCGCCAGCGACCGCTGGACCGTCACCACCAATGGCGCCACTTACTTCCGCACCGGCGCGTATGTGCAAGCCAACCTGCAAGCCGATATCCGCGTAACGTCCAATGCCGACATCTCCTTCGGCGCGCGCAACCTCTTCGACGAGAACCACCAGCTCACGGCCGGATTTCCTGAAGAAGGCCGCAACTTCTTCCTGAACTTGCGCATCCGCGGCTAAAACAAAAAGGGCGCCGCTGGCAGGCGGCGCCCTTCATCTTCAGATAAACTGATCGTTAGGCCGCGCTGGAGGCAACGGCCTGTTTGCCGACGAGCGCATCGTAGTCGGCCATCAGCGTGCGGCAGACTTCGCCCGGCGTGAACTTGTAAGGCCCAATCTCGCGCACGGGCGTCACTTCTGCCGCCGTACCCGTCAGGAAACATTCCTGCGCCTTAGCCATTTCTTCCGGCATGATTGCGCGCTCTACCAGCTTGTAGCCGCGCTTCTTGGCAAGCCCGATAACCGTGCGCCGCGTGATGCCGTCCAGGAAGCAATCGGGATCGGGCGTGTGGATCTCGCCGTTCATGATGAAGAACACATTGGCGCCCGTCGCCTCGGCCACGCGGCCGCGATAATCGAGCATCAGCGCATCTTCGTAGCCCGCGCGTTCGGCGGTGTGCTTGCTCAAGGTGCAAATCATATAAAGGCCGGCGGCTTTCGCCTTCACGGGAGCACATTCCGGCGCCGGACGGCGCCACTGCGAGATTTGCAGGCGGATGCCTTTCAGGCGGGCTTCCAGCGTGAAGTAGGACGGCCACACCCACGTTGCGATGGCGACATTGATGCGCGCGTTCTGGGCGGTGACACCCATCTGCTCGCTGCCCCGCCAGACCATGGGGCGCAGGTAGCCATCGACAATGTTGTTCGCTTTCAGGGTTTCGTAGCAGGCATCGTTGATCTGCGCCGCCGCGAACGGCACTTTCATATCGAGCTGCTGGGCGGAGAACAGAAGCCGCTCGGTGTGCTCGTCGAGCTTGAAGATCTTACCGCTATAGGAACGCTGGCCTTCAAAGACGCAGGAGGCGTAGTGCAGAGCATGAGTCAGCACGTGCACCTTGGCATCGCGCCACGGCACCAGGGCGCCGTTCATCCAAATGAACCCATCACGATCATCAAAGGTTTGCGGCGCACTCATTACGGCTCTCCTAAATCCCTGTTCTTAAACGCTTTTGACATTTTATTGCTTTAAAACTGACCTACTCGTAACATTCTAAGGGTATTTAAGTCAAGTATGCTGACGTATTATGCTCTTTGTCCAGTGCATACCTGATAAGGCCGGAAACCATGGCTGAGCCCAAAACCCTCGTCAATCCGCTGTTCCTGCGTGACGAGGACTTGCGGCAAGGCATCGAGCTTCTCTTCTTTGCCTATCGCGATTTCACGGCGCGCGGCGACGCCATTCTCGCCAAGCAGCACTTTGGGCGGGCGCATCATCGCGTGATCTATTTCGTCGGCCGCCACGCCGGTATCACCGTCAGTGATCTCTTGGCAATCCTGCGTATCACCAAGCAAAGCCTCTCGCGCGTGCTGAGCCAACTGGTACGCGAAAACTATATCGAACAGCGCACCGGCACATCCGACCGCCGCCAGCGGCTTCTGTACCTCACCGAAAAGGGCCGTACATTGGAGCAGGAATTGACGTCGGAGCAGCAAGGTCGTTTTGCCGCAGCCTATAAAGATGCTGGCGCCATCGCCGTGGAGGGCTTTCGCAAGGTTATGCTCGGCACCATGGACCCCTCGTCCCGCAAGCATTTCCAGGCCCCCGACAAACTGAACGATAAATTGAACGACAAGCCGGGCGACAAATAGCCGATGGCCGCCATAGCCAGCCGAATTCCGCTAGAATAGGGCCCATGCAAAACACCGCGTCCGATCCGTCCAACGCCTATCCGCCGCACATCCTGGTGGTGGACGACGACACGCGCCTGCGCAGCCTTCTGAAGAAATTCCTCTCCGCCAGCGGCTATATGGTCACCACTGCCGGCGACGCCAACGAGGCCCGCCGCCAGATGACCGCGTTGCAGTTCGATCTGTTGGTGGTCGACGTGATGATGCCCGGCGAGGACGGTCTTTCGCTCACGCGCGCCGTCCGCAAGGACAGCACCGTGCCCATTCTCATGCTAACGGCCATGGGAGAGTCGCGCGATCGCATCCATGGGCTGGAGTTGGGCGTGGACGACTACATGGCCAAACCTTTTGAGCCGAAGGAATTGGTCTTACGCATCGGCTCCATCCTGCGGCGTGCGCCGCCCGTGGACGTTGCCACGCGCATGGAACTGCGCTTCGGCGACTGCCGCTACGACCTTGCGCATCAGACACTCACCCGCGCTGGTGAAGTCGTGCATCTGACAGCCGGCGAGGCCGAGCTGCTGAAAGTGCTGACCCAGAACATCAACACGCCCGTGGACCGCAGCATGTTGGTCGGTGACGAGGGTGAGTCCAACCCGCGCACCATCGACGTCCAGATCACGCGTCTGCGTCGGAAATTAGAGCCGGATTCACGCCAGCCGCGCTATCTGCAAACCGTACGCGGCACGGGTTACATGTTGCGAACGGACCCTTGATGGACAAGTTCGTCGATAAGCCTTTGGAAAAGACAAGAATCACGCCGCCCGACATCGGCCCACAGCCCAATGCCGGCCTGCTGAAGTGGCTGGAGCCAAGCGCTCTCGATAAGATCATGCCGCGGACGTTGATGGCGCGCGCAAGCCTTACCATTGTCGTGCCGCTCATCCTTGTGCAGCTTATTTCCACCTATGTGTTCTACGATAACCATTGGAGCGCCATGTCACAGCGCATGGCCGGCGATCTAGCGGGCGATGTGGCATCGGTGCATGCCTTTCTGCGGGATTTCCAAAAGCCCGAGGAACTGGCGTGGCTTGCGCAAAATTCCAAGAGCACCATGGATCTCGATGTCTCGTTCGAGAGGGACGCGAAGCTGCCGGACGGCGTGCGCCTGATAGACGATTCAGGCGATCCCGCCGATAAACTGGAAGCGGCCTTGTGGGATGCATTGCGCCAGCCTTTCACTATCGACACGTTGCGCTACAGAACTGATCGCCTTGTCGCCATCCAGGTGCAGATGCAGAACGGCGTGCTCAAGATTCTGGTGCCGCGCACCCGCATCTTCGGCAACAACAGCACCTACGTCTTCGTCATCTGGATGGTAGGTTCGTCGCTGCTGCTCTTTGGCGTCGCGACAGCATATTTACGTGGCCAGGTGCGCGCCGTACGCCGCCTTGCTCAGGCCGCGGACTCTTTCGGCAAAGGCCGCGAAGTGCCCGACTTCCCTGCCGAAGGCGCCTTCGAAGTGCGCCAGGCGGCCCGCGCCTTCAACGTCATGCGCGAACGCATTCAGCGCCAAATCGCCCAACGCACGGACATGCTCTCTGGCGTGTCGCATGACTTGCGCACACCGCTCACGCGCATGAAGTTGCAAGTGGAGATGATGCCTTCCCTGTCGCCCGAAGATGCGAGCGCCTTGCGCGAAGATCTCGGCGAAATGGAGCGCATGCTGGAGGCCTATCTTGCTTTCGCGCGCGGCGACGGCGCCGAAGAAGCAGCACCCACGGATATCGCCGAGCTGCTCGAGGCTATGGTAGGGCGCTTCCGGCGCGACGGCGCCAACGTCACTTTGCAGGCCGCCGGCTTGCCGCAAAAAGCGGCCATCAAATCCATCGCCTTCGAGCGGTGCCTGGGCAACCTCATCGGCAATGCCGTGCGTTATGGCAAGACCGTCACCGTTACGGCATTACGCGCCGGGGGCGTGCTGTACGTGCATGTGGATGACGATGGGCCGGGCATCACACCCGAAAAGCGCGAGGAAGCTTTCCGCGCTTTCCATCGCCTGGAACCATCGCGCAATCCCAAAACCGGTGGCATTGGGCTGGGTCTTACCATCGCCCGTGACATCGTGCGCAGCATGGGCGGCGATATCGTCCTCGACGAAAGCCCGATGGGCGGCTTACGCGCGGGCCTGCGCATCCCCCTCTGAGGACTCGGGCGGGCTGCTGCGGCGGCGCCCATTCATAAAGTCCGCCAGCTTCTCCGCCCGCGCTAAGGCTCGGTCCAGCGTCGCCATGGTCTTGGCGAGATCCGCGCTATCGTCTTCCATCCAGGCTTTGAGCGCGCAGCCCACAACGGCTTTCAAACCATTGATGCGCGCGAGCCCCAGGAACCCGCCGGTCGAAATACCCGCCGCGCTCAAGATCGCCACCGCCGAGCGCTCGGCGCGGCATAACGCCGCCAATCCCAACAGCGGATCGCGCGACGCCCCCGTGACAAAGGCCCGCGCCCCCTCGCGCTTGTCATTCAGCGCATCGAAGCGGCGCATGAGCAGTTCAAACAGGCGGTCGCGCGGTGTGTCGTCAGCATCGATGCCAGCGACAGGCGCCAGCATGCGCGCATCGATCCGATCCATCAGCGCGAAAAGCAGATGCATTTTGCCGGGCACCTGCAGGAGAACTTCGCCGAGCTTCAATCCGGCGCGTGTTGCCACCGCGTCCATGGACACCATGCGCCAGCCGACAACCGCCGCCTCATCAAGCCCGGCATCAAGAATGCGGTCGCCCAAAGTTGGCGGCGGTTCAGTGGCGGTGGATTTCTTCGGGGACTTTTGTGTGGCCATGAGAAAACCTCCTTGCCGAGAAAACAATGCAAGTCGGGAAGAGTTCCCGGATTAACCCGCCAGTTCCTTGGAACGGCGGGTGGCTTCGGCCACGGCTTTCGTGAAGAGAGCCTTCAGCCCAGGATCAGCCATTAATACATTCAGGGCCGCCGCTGTCGTGCCGCCAGGGCTAGTTACATTCTGGCGCAGCATTTCTGGCGCGAGGTCGCTTTTCTCCAACAAGGTGCCCGAGCCGGTAATGGTCGCCCGAGCCAGCCGCGCGGCTAGGTCAGCCGGCAAGCCCGCAGCGACGCCGGCATCGCGTAAAGCTTCCGCCACCAGAAACACGTAGGCCGGCCCGCTCCCTGAAACGGCGGTTACCGCATCCATCAAACCTTCGTCGTCAATCCATTCCACGCTGCCCACCGCCGACATCAGCACGTCGCACACTTGCCGCTGCACGGCGCTGACTTCGGGCGCGGCATAAAGCACGCTGACGCCCTTGCCGACGGAAGCCGGTGTGTTGGGCATGGCGCGCACGATGGCGCCCGTGCCGAGATGACGCTGGAAATAACTGGTCGTCTTGCCGGCAATCACGGAGAGGAACACAGGTCGCTGCGCGGTGAAGCTGGCGTAGGGCGGCACCACCTCGTCGGCGATCTGGGGCTTGACGGCGAACAGCACCACATCGGGGCGGAAGTCGCGGGGAATTTTGCTGACATGCGGCAGGCACGTCAGCGCACGGTGCGAGGCGCACGGCAGCACAGCGTCGCGCCCGGCGGGCTCGACCACGATGGCATCGACGGGGTTGAGGCCGCGCTTAAACCAGCCGTCCAGAAGAGCGCTGCCCATCTTGCCGCAGCCGACGAGGAGGATCGTGCCGAAGGTCATGCTGGAACGATAGCACCGGCCCGAAGATGTGCTAAGTGGGTTTTGCAGAAGGCTGCTTAAGCTTCGCCTACGGTGTCCAGCAGCGAACTGGCGATGGCGTCTTCCGCCGTGCGTCCGCCCCAGATGACGAACTGGAAGGCGGGGTAATAACGTTCGCACTCAGACATGGCGAGTTCCATCAATTCGCCGATGGCATCGGTATCCACCCGGTCATTCAAGCGCACCGTGTGGCGGAACATGGGAATGCCTTCTTCCACCCAGATGGCGAAGTGACCCATCCACAGACGCTCGTTCAGCTTGGCCAGCAGTTCGTAGATTTGGCCCATGAGTTTGTTCTGCACACGCATGTCCAGCGCGCACGAGAAATGCAGCGCCGAGAGGTCTTCAGACCAAGCGAAGAACATGCCGTAATCGCACCAGCTGCCTGGTGCTTCCACGGCCAGCTCGCTTTCACAGCGTCTGTCATAGACCCATTCTTTGCCGGCGATGACTTCTTCGATGAGATCGATGGGATTGCTAACAGGCGTAGGCGACGTACGGCGAAGCGTGCTCGACTGCATCTAACGGACCCCCAAATCCCCTGGGCCTGACTCGGACCGCGCCCTGACAGAACCGATCCAAGATTCAAGATATAGTAGGGTCGAAACGCCCGCAATACAAAATCATGAATAAATACGCCGAGTCGCAGTGCATCGCAAAAATCGGGCACACACCCTGTGGATAAGCTGGAACGAAAGGAGTCCGAAGCCGCTTTTACGCGCCGCTTTTGCCTGTGAGCTTGCGCTCAAGCTCGGCGACACGCGCCGCCAGATTTTCCTGCTCGGCGCGTGCCGTTGCCGCCATGGCCGCGACAGCATCGAACTCTTCGCGGCGGACAAAATTGGCCTCGGCCATGAAGCGCTCGAAGCGGTCGCGGATCATGGCTTCGATCTCCTGCTTCAAGCCGCCGAGTGCGCTCAAGGCACCACCGGCCATCTTGGCGAAGTCGTCGAAAATCCTGTTTTGGCTTTGCATGGTGTCCTCATGTGGTTCGCGCGACCGTGCTCCTAATATCGGCATTCACCTGCTTCCGCGCAATCACCATTGGCGGCATACCGAAACTTGCCCTAAAACCTTCGCACACTCGGCCCTTTCTAGTGGAGCAGATTTGACTTTCGCTACCTGGCTGGTGGAAAAACGCGGGGAGCGAATGTCAAATCGTAAGCTCCACGAGATTCATAGATTTCTAGTGGTCCTCTGATTCTAACATTCGCAAGCCAGTCCGCAGAACCGGGATGCGAATGTTAGAATCGGACCACTAGCGGGGACCCTTCGGGCATCATGTACGTCGTCACCGGCGGCGCCGGTTTCATCGGTTCCAATCTGCTGGCCACTTTAGAGGCGCACGGCATCGCTCCGCTTGCCTGCGTGGACCGCTGCGACGATCCGCACAAGGTCCGCAACATCGCCAAGCGCAAGCTCGCCCATGTGGTGGCGCCCGAACAGACCTTCGCCTTCCTGGATGCCAACGCCGCCGACGTGAAGGCCATCTTTCACTTAGGCGCCATCACCTCCACCACCGAACGCGACCTTGCCAAGCTGGATGAAGTGAATGTGCGCTTGAGCCGTGCTCTGTGGGTCTGGTGCACGCGCCAGAGCGTGCCCTTCATCTATGCCTCTTCGGCAGCAACTTATGGCGACGGTACCGAGGGTTTTAACGACAACGCCACCGTAGAGGCACTCGCGCGCCTGAAGCCGCTCAACCCCTACGGCCAGAGCAAACATACCTTCGATCTGTTTATCGCCCAGGAGACCGCCCAAGCCCGTGCTGCGCCGCCAAGCTGGGCGGGATTGAAGTTCTTCAACGTCTATGGCGCCAATGAATTCCACAAAGGCTCGCAAGCCAGCCTCGTGCCCCAAATCTATCCCAAGGCCATCACGGGCGAACCTTATCCGCTCTTCAAATCCCACAACCCCGCTTATGCCGACGGCGGCCAGCTGCGTGATTTCATTTTCGTGGAAGACTGCTGCGACGTGATGCTGTGGCTTTTGGAAACGCGCAAGGTACATGGTCTGTTCAACCTGGGCACCGGCAAGGCGCGCAGCTTCCTTGATCTGGCTTCGGCCGTTTATAAGGCAGCGGGCCGTGAATCCTCGATCACTTACCGCGACACACCCGCAGACATCCGCGCCCAATACCAGTACTTTACCCAGGCAAAGATGGAACGCTTGCGCGCGGCCGGCTACACGCGTCCCTTCACATCGCTGGAAGACGGCGTGACCGCTACCGTGCAACGCTACCTGTCGAAATCTGACCCTTACCGCTGATCTCTTATCGGTGATCCCATGTTCGCCATCGCCTTCCCTGCTTTCGATCCCATCATCTTCCACGTCGGCCCTCTGGCGGTACGTTGGTATGCGTTGGCCTACATCATCGGACTTTTTGCCGGCATCTGGTACGCACGCTGGATGGTGAAATTCCCGCCATCGCTCATGACACCAACACAGGTGGATGATTTCCTGCTGTGGGTATTGGGCGGCATCGTGCTGGGTGGGCGCTTGGGTTACGTGCTCTTCTATAAGCCCGCCGAATACCTCGCCCATCCGCTCGAGATCTTCAAAACCTGGGAGGGCGGCATGTCCTTCCACGGCGGACTTTTGGGCGTCACGCTCGCCGTCATTCTCTTTGCGCGTTCCATCAAGATTGATAAGTGGTATCTCGCCGACCTCGCGGCTTGCGCGACACCGATTGGGCTGGGCCTCGGGCGCCTCGCCAATTTTATCAATGGTGAACTGTGGGGCCGCGCCGCGCCCGATGTTCCATGGGCCATGGTGTTTCCCGGCGCCGGCCCTGAGCCGCGCCATCCCAGCCAGCTTTATCAGGCGGCCCTTGAGGGCGTAGCGCTTCTCGTGATCCTGCATCTCTGCTGGCGCAGCGAGAAAATCCGCTCCCGCCCCGGTATCCTGACCGGCATTTTCTGGATCGGTTACGGCTGCTTCCGCATTGTTGGTGAGTTCTTCCGCGAGCCCGATGCTTTCCTTGGCTTTCTGTTTGGCGGCGCCACTATGGGACAATTGCTATCGCTCCCTATGCTGGCCTTCGGCGCCTTCTCCATCTGGCGCGCCAATCGGGCGAAGCCCGTCACCGCCGCGGCATGACCGCGACGGAAGACGCGCTCAAGGAGCGCATCCGCCGCGACGGCCCGATTTCGCTTGAAGCTTATATGAGCATCGTCACAGAAGCGTACTACGCACGCGGCGATGTCTTCGGGCGAGACGGCGACTTCATCACAGCCCCCGAGATCAGCCAGACTTTTGGCGAGCTCATCGGGCTCTGGTGTGCCGTTGTCTGGCAGAACATGGGCGCGCCTGCTTCGTTCCGCCTTGTGGAATGCGGGCCGGGGCGCGGCACGCTGATGAAGGATATCCTGCGCGCTGCTGCGCGCGCGCCGGGTTTTGCCACAGCCGCCGATATCCATCTCGTCGAGCGCAGCGAAGCCCTACGCGCGAAACAACGCGAGACATTAGCAACGTATTCCGTCACCTGGCACGACGACATCGCACGCGTACCGGCCGGCCCACTGATCCTGGTCGCCAACGAATTTCTCGACGCTCTTCCCATCCGCCAGTTCGAAATGTCGGCGTCAGGATGGAAAGAACGCTTCGTCTCTCTCAATGAGCACGGCGCGCTCATGTTGCAGCTTCACGCCGGAGCGCCCACCTCGGCTCCCGCCGCACAGACGGGTGATCTCTTCGAGACCTCTCCATCAGTCACAGCTTTCATCGCAGATCTTGCGCGACGGTTGGCGGTGACCGGCGGTGCGGCTTTACTTATCGACTACGGCTATAAGGCCACAGCTCTTGGCGATACCTTGCAAGCCGTAGCGAAGCATAAACCCTGTGACATCTTTGACGCGCCCGGCGAGGCAGACCTGACCGCCCATGTGAATTTCTCTGCCGTCGCCGACACAGCGACGGCGGCCGGTACGCGCGCATTCGGGCCCGTCGAACAGGGCGCATGGCTCAACCGTCTTGGCATTCAGGCGCGCGGCCTTCAGCTGGCGAAAGGCAAAGCCGCCGATGTGGCTGAAACCGTGAGCGCCGGAATCCGCCGCCTCACGCAACCCGACGCGATGGGCGTGCTTTTCAAGGTGATGGCCCTTGCACATCCTTCACTAGCCACGCCCGAAGGTTTCCAGCAGGATGGCGCCGCATGAACCGCCTCGCCCCAGAATCAGATGCTCAAGACTCAGATGTCGTGCACATCGACGCGCTCAGCGCCGTACGCGGCTTGCGTCATGGCTTCTTCACCCGCAACGGCGGTGAGTCGCAGGGGCTTTACGGTTCCAACAATTGCGCTTTCGGTTCGCAGGACTCTCGCGATGCCGTTGCCGCCAATCGCGCCGCCTGCGCCAAGCATCTGGGCGCATCAGCCCTTGTCACCGTCAAGCAGCGCCATACCACCGACGTGGTGATCGCGCGCACGCCCTTCAGCTGGGATGAAGCGCCCGATGCCGATGCGCTGGTCACGGCACGCAGGGGCTTGGCGCTCGGCATTCTCACCGCCGATTGCGTGCCCGTGCTTTTCGCCGACCCCGACGCCGCCATCATCGGCGCAGCGCATGCCGGCTGGCGCGGCGCCTTCGATGGCATTCTCGCCAACACCACGCTCGCCATGGAAAAGCTCGGTGCCAAGCGGCAAAACATCATTGCTGCCGTCGGACCTTGCATCGGTAAAGCGTCTTACGAAGTGGGACCCGAATTTGTGACACGCTTCACCGCGCGCGATCCGGCTTATGCCCGCTACTTCGGCAACACAAAAAGCGATGGCCATGCTTATTTCGATCTGCCGGCCTTCGCCGCCGACCGGCTCAGGGAGGCCGGTGTCGGCACTGTTGTCGTGCAAGGCAGCGATACGTGCGGCGCAGAAAGTCAGTTCTTTAGCTATCGCCGGTCCACCTTGCGGCGCGAACCCGACTATGGCCGGCAACTTTCCGCCATTGTGATGACATAGGCATGATGATCTAGGCATGCGCGCTCGATTTATCTTCGCACTGCTGATGACCGGCTTGCTTGCAGCGTGCGGCAACCTGCCGCAACCCTTCCGCGACGGCCCCAAGGTCACGACGGACAATCCCCTGCTGGATGTACCCACCGCGGTCGGCATTGCGGTTGTGCCCGTGCGCGGCGCACTGCAGCCCTTTGATACCCAGATCAGCAATGCCGTTGCCCAGCGCTTGCAGTCGTTCGAGATCCCCGCTGAAGCCGTACCCAGCAATGCCGGCCTGGGCTTCACCCTGGAAGCAGAAGCCCGCCCCGCTGAAGCCACCGCCGCGAATGTGGGCATTGTGCTCAACTGGACCTTGCGTTCCCGGCGCGGCACGAGCATGCGCTCTTATCGTCAGGTCGTAACCGTTCCCGCAACGTCCTGGCGCGACGGTGACGCTGCCCTGGCCGCACAAATCGGCAACGAGGCCGCCATCGCCATGAGCGACCTTATTATCGGCCTGTCGATTCCCGTCGATGGGCCCGTCGCCCCGCCACCCCTGGCCGATGCCAGACCCGCGCTACCCCTGCCTAATTTTCCGTCCGTCTCCGTGCAGCCGGTCGAAGGTGCGCCGGGCGATGGACGCGAGGCCTTGCGGGTCGCGGTGCTGCAATCGCTGATGGACAACGGGGTGCGCCGCGATGAAATCAACCCGCAAGTCGTCCTCACCTGCCAATTGACGGCGACACCTTACGATCAGACCTCTCAGAAAGTTGAAATTGTCTGGCGGGCCATGGACCGTAGCGGGAAAGAGCTTGGCACCGTCAAACTCGACAATACGATCCCCTTGGGCGGACTCGATGGACCTTGGGGTCCTACGGCCTATGCCGTTGCCGGCGCCGCGCTCAACGATTTGCTCACCCTGCTCGCCGCGAATGCGCCGCCGCCGGAGCCGCGGAAACCCTAGATCATCGGCGTCCGTGACCGCCCATGCTTGT
This sequence comes from Fidelibacterota bacterium, assembly GCA_947472795.1. Lineage (GTDB taxonomy): Bacteria > Pseudomonadota > Alphaproteobacteria > Rhodospirillales > Rhodospirillaceae > SHVO01. Next base: position 126,942 of record CANJBL010000005.1, read on the forward strand.
GGATAAGTTTTTGCAGCGGTTCTGCCGCCGACTCAGGTTTACAGCTTCGTGACAGATTGATACTTTCCTCGCGCCTGAAACGTGGTGGCTTTGGGTGCCGGCGGTAACGCCGGAGGGGATCGATAAGGGGCGGCAAACACCCATGAAAATTCTCGCTGGCAACAGCAACAAACCGCTCGCGGAAGCCATTGGTGCCTGTCTGCATCTGCAGATCACCAACGCCAGTATCAAGCGCTTCTCCGACATGGAGATTTTCGTGGAGATCCACGAGAACGTGCGCGGCGAAGACGTCTTTGTCATCCAATCCACGTCGTACCCCGCCAACGACAACCTGATGGAACTCCTGATCACGCTGGATGCCTTGCGCCGCGCTTCGGCGCGCCGGGTGACGGCGGTGATTCCTTATTACGGCTACGCCCGCCAGGACCGCAAAACCGGCGGCCGCACGCCCATCACGGCAAAGCTGGTGGCCAACCTTATCACCCAGGCAGGTGCCGGCCGCGTGCTCAGCATGGACCTGCACTCGGGCCAGATTCAGGGCTTCTTCGACATCCCGCTCGACAACCTCTATTCGGCGCCAGTCTTCACCGACGACATTCAGGGTAAATTCAAAGGCCAGAATCCGGTCATCGTGTCGCCTGACGTCGGCGGCGTGGTGCGCGCGCGCGCGATCGCCAAGCGTATTCATGCTGATCTTGCCATCATCGACAAACGCCGCGAAAAAGCCGGCGTGTCGGAAGTCATGAACATCATCGGTGAAGTGAAGGACCGCCCCTGCATCCTGGTCGATGACATCGTCGATTCCGCCGGCACGCTGTGTAACGCTGCCGTGGCGTTGATGAATGAAGGTGCCAAGTCTGTGTCCGCTTATGTCACCCACGGCGTGCTGTCGGGTGGCGCGGTGGGCCGCGTGACATCATCGCCGCTCAAGGAACTGGTCATTACCGACAGTATCCAAGCCACCGAGGCGGTGCGGCTGGCCGATAACATTCGCCAGCTCTCCATCGCACCCTTGATCGCCGAAGCCATCAATCGCATCAGCCAGGAAACTTCGGTCTCCAGCCTGTTTGAATAGCGCGCTTTAAGGCTATCCCGCCGCAGGCCTTAACGCTGCCGTCAGGCAATGGTTTCCAAAAAGATATAGCCATCGACAACCCCCTCTTTTTGGGCTTTGCTAATCCAAGGCAGCAAAGAGGTGGCCGCTGATGACCAAGGTCCTATGGCGTTGTGCCGTCGCGTGCGTGGTGGCGTGTCTTACGCTCCCGGCTTTTGCCTTCGCCGCCGAAGCCGCCGACTTCTCCGCCAATCAGGACACCGGCTCCTTCTCCGCTAAAGATCGTCAAGCCGATCTCGCCCGTTTGCGGGATTTTGTTTATCCCAAGGGCTATTCCGAACAGGACATCGTCTCGCTAGAGAATGGTCAGGTACCGACCGACCTTCCCGTAACCGAATACGCACGCCTGCACTGCGGCGAGACCAGCAACTTCGTGCTCAATCCCTGCATCGTGCGCTACGGTCGAGGAGAAATGGTTGGCTATATCGTCGTGGCCCAGGATGCCACCAAGCGCTTCGCCAAGCTCAACGATGCCGTCGCTTATTACCGCGAACATGTCAGTGACACGGCCAGTCATTTGGAAATGGAAATCTCGACGATGAACACTTTCGTCGAGGACTTCTGCACGCAGATCGCGGCCGGCGTCCGCGCATCCGACATTTTGAGTGCGCGCGGCGGCGACCACCCGCGCATTAGCCATCCCATCGCGCGGCCGGATCCCAACGCGAAGTATCAGTTCTCCAATCTCTTCTCGTGGGAACGTTGCGAAGACTGCGTCGGCATCGTTGCCGTCAACCAGCCCGAGGAAGCCCCACCGCCATCGTGCGGTAAGTTGCGCAAGCAGGGCATTCCGCACATCGCTTACTTCGTGGTCGACCGCAACACCAGCAAAGGCCACCGTTCGCTGGACGACAGCATCAACGATTTCATGCGCCTGGCCTCCGCGCGCTGACGCGCAAAAGGGTCTTTCCCGCTTTCCATCCCCTGTCCTTTTGTCCCCCTGGACTCCCGTCCTCATTTTCGCTACCTTGCATAACAAGGTATCATGCAATATCCCCTACTGCGCTCGGGGTCATGGCATAGGGCCATTGCGACGGATCTGAAGCGCTCAAGTCACTGATATAATTTGAATATTCGAACAGGAGGGCGTTGGAGATCACGGCAATAGGCTAATTATGTTGGCCACGAGCTTGTGCCTGCCGGACTTCTGCGACTATGACTTCATGACAAAAGCTTATGTCCCGCTGACGCTTGAATTGCCGCACTCTTTATCGTCTGAGGGGCAGACCACCGCCGCCCATACCCAAGATCACAGCGAATCAGGAATGAAGCCTTTCACGTACCCCGGTTTTCGCAAGAAAGTGCTCGTGAGCGCCGCCATTTTCGCGGCCTTCATTGGCGTTACGACATTTGTGGTCATGCACCGGGCGCCAAAAGGCGGACCCGCTGCTGGCGGACCGCAAGCCGTACTGACTGTCACCACCGCCACACTTCACCGCGCCGTCTGGCCCAGCACCCTTGAGATTTCGGGCGCTGTCGCGCCGTGGCAAGAAGCCATTATCAGCGCACAGATCAGCGGTTACCAAATCACCGATGTGCTGGCCAACGTCGGCGACGAAGTGAAGAAAGGCCAGGTGCTCGCACGCATCAATCCCGACCTGCTGCGCGCCGACGAGGCGGTGCTACGCGCCAACTTCGAGCAAGCCGAAGCCAACTACAAACGCGCCGTGTCCTTGCAGGCCAACGGCTTCATGAGCGAGCAGAACATCCTGCTGCAAGAGACGCAGATGAAGACCTCGCGCGCGCTGCTCGATTCCAAGCGTCTGCAAATCCGCTATACCGACGTCATCGCCCCGGACAACGGCGCCATAAGCGCCCGCACCGCAACTCTTGGCAATGTGGTCAACACCGGCCAGGAGCTCTTCCGCCTGGTGCGGCAGAATCGCCTGGAATGGCGCGGCGAAGTCTCGGCCAAACAACTGCCGCAGGTCAGCCCCGGCCAGGTCGTGCGCCTCATGTTGCCCGATGGTTCATTGGCCAAGGCGACGGTGCGCCAGTCGGCGCCCATGCTCAGCACGGAGTCCCGCCTCGCTTTCGTCTATGCCGATGTCGAAACCTCCTCCGCCGCGCGCGCCGGCATGTATGCCACTGGACGCATCACCCTAGGCGAGAGCACGGCGCTTGCCGCACCCGCCGAAGCCATCGTTCTGCGCGACGGACGCTCCTACGTTTTTGAAATCGTGAGCGGTGCCACGGGTGAGAACGCCGCGAAAGCCGCTTTGCGCGCTGTCACGATCGGGCGCCGCGAAGGCGATGAGGTCGAGATTTTGAGCGGGCTTTCGGAAACAGCGCGCGTTGTCGTGCGCGGCTCGGCGTTCCTCAACGACGGCGATATCGTCCGTATCGTTGACTCTGGATCACCTGCCGCACCGACGCGGTAATCTGAAACCAAGCGGCAGCCTAAAACCAAGGAGTCTCTTCCGTGAACTTCGCAACGTGGTCGATCCGCAATCCCGTGCCGACGATCATGCTGTTCGCCTTGCTTGCGCTGGCGGGTCTGTGGGGATTCTCGCGGCTGCCGATCCAGAACTTCCCCGACATCGATCTGCCGACGGTCAGCGTCACTTTGTCCCTGCCGGGTGCTGCACCCGAGCAGTTGGAAACCGAAGTTGCGCGCCGGGTAGAGGATTCCATCGCCACGCTTCAGGGCGTGCGGCATATCCGCACGACGGTCACCACCGGGCGCGTCTCGGTCAATGTCGAGTTCCAACTGGAGAAGAACCTTTCCGACGCCGTCACGGAGACCAAGAACGCCGTCGATCAGGTTCGCGGCGATTTGCCGGCCGATGTGCAGCCACCCATCGTAATCGCACAAACCGTCAACGGCCAACCGCTGGTCAGCTTCGCCGTCGCTTCCACGCATCTCGACGAAGAGGGGCTCTCCTGGTTCGTGGATGACACGATTGCACGCACCGTTCTGGCTGTGCCCGGCGTCGGGCGCGTCGAGCGAGTCGGCGGTGTGAACCGCGAAGTCATCGTCGAAATTGATCCCGCGCGCCTTTCAGGTCTCGGCATCACCGCCGCGCAAGTATCGCGGGCGCTACGCCAGGTGCAGCAGGAATCTTCCGGCGGCCGCGGCCAGATTGGCGGCGCCGAACAAGCGGTGAGAACCATCGCGCTGGCACGTCAGGCAGCCGATCTGGCGGCTTTGCCCATCGTGTTGCCCAACGGCCGCAATGTACGCCTCGATGAAGTAGCCACGATTACCGACGGCACCGCCGAGCGTATGCAGGCGGCGCTGATCGACGGCAAACCCGCCGTCGGCGTACGCGTCTATCGCTCACGCGGCTACGATGAAGTAGCCATCGCCAAGGGCGCCGAGGAAGCGATGCAGAGCCTCATGAAGGCCGATCCCTCGCTCACCATCACGCAGGTATTCAACAATACGACCTACACCCTGTCGCAATACAAAGGTTCCATGAACCTCCTGTTTGAGGGCGCGGGCCTTGCGGTCCTCGTGGTCTGGTTGTTCCTGCGCGATTGGCGAGCCACACTCATTTCGGCCACGGCTCTGCCGCTCTCCATCCTGCCCACCTTCGCTGCCATGCAGTGGTTGGGGTACTCCCTGAACACCCTCACGCTGCTGGCTATGGCGGTCATCGTCGGCATCCTGGTCGATGACGCCATCGTGGAGATCGAGAACGTCGAACGCCATATCCAGAGCGGCAAGCCCGTCGAGCAGGCCACAGCCGACGCCGTGAACGAGATCGCGCTGGCGGTCATCGCTACCACCATGACGCTCGTCGTCGTCTTCCTGCCTACGGCCTTGATGAGCGGCGTGCCTGGCCTCTTCTTCCAACAGTTTGGCTGGACCGTCGTCATTGCCGTGCTGGCTTCCCTGCTGGTTGCGCGCATGCTGACGCCGATGTTGGCCGCGCGCTTTCTTAAACCCAAAGCGCACCACAATGAGGAAACCGGCCCGGTGATGCGGCGCTATCTTTCCGCAGTCAGTTGGTGCCTGCACCACCGCAAGACCACGATCCTCGGCGCGCTTCTCTTTTTTATCTCTTCCCTGGCCATGGTGCCCTTCATTCCCGCGGGGTTTGTCCCGCAAGGTGATCGTGGCCTCACCAACGTCCGCTTCGAACTGCCGCCGGGGAGCAATCTCGAACGCTCCTTGGATGTGGCAGAGCGGACGCGGACGGCCCTGACCGGCATTCCGGGCATCGAGCACGTCTTTACCACCATCGGCGCCGGCATCTTTGGCGGCGGCGGTGGCGGCGAAGTACGCCGCGGCACCCTCCTGCTGATCCTCGGGTCGCGCGGCGAACGGCCGCCGCAAAGCGAGATCGAAAGTGCAGCGCGCAAAGCCATGCTTCAGGTTCCCGGCGCACGCTTCGATGTGGGCTTCGGCGGTCAAGGCGAAAAGCTCCAGATGACCCTGACGGCCACCGACCGCAATGCACTCATTGCCGGCACGCGTGGGCTTGAGCGCGAACTGCGCGGCGTTGGATCCTTGTCCAACATCACATCCACCGCAAATCTGGAGCGCCCGGAGATCGTCGTACGCCCCAACCCGCAACTCGCCGCTGAACGTGGCGTTACAACGGCCAGCATCGGAGAGACCTTACGTATCGCCACGTCTGGCGACTTCGATCCGCAAGTCGCCCGGCTCAATCTGGATACACGTCAGGTCTATATCCGCGTGCGCATGCCCGATGCCGCGCGCACTGATCTCGACACGATCGCCGATCTGCGCGTTCCGGGGCGGGTTGGACTTGTACCTCTCTCCAGCGTCGCTGATGTCCGCTTTGAAAATGGCCCGGCACAGATCGACCGCTACGACCGCAGCCGCTATGTCAACATCACGGCGGACCTCAACGGCATGCCGCTGGGCACGGCCTTGAACCAAGCCATGGCTCTGCCTGCCTTCAAGAGCATGCCCAAGGGCGTGCACACCACCAACACCGGCGATGCCGAGTTCGTGACCGAACTCGTGCGCGGGTTCAATGTCGCGCTGGTCACAGGGTTTCTGTGTATCTTCTGCGTGCTCGTGCTGCTGCTGCGCGACTTCCTGCATCCCTTCACAATTCTCGCCGCCATCCCACTGTCTGCCGGCGGCGCCTTCTTCGCGCTGCTGATTGGCAACATCGAGCTGGGCATTCCGGCCATGATCGGGCTCATCACCCTCATGGGCATTGTCACCAAGAACTCGATCCTGCTGGTCGACTACGCGATTATCAACACGCGTGACAACGGCATGCCAACTCACGAGGCTCTCGTAGACGCTTGCAATAAGCGCGCGCGACCCATCGTCATGACCACCATCGCCATGATCGCCGGCATGATGCCCATTGCGATGGGTTTCGGCGAAGACGCCAGTTTTCGTCAGCCTATGGCCACTGCTGTGATCGGCGGACTTATCACCTCGACCGCCTTATGTTTACTGGTCGTGCCGGTGGTGTTCTTCTATGTGGTGCGGTTTGAAAATTGGCTGGCCCATCTCAGACCCAAGACCACGGCGCATGACGTGCCGCACGCACACACGCAGCCCGGCGAGTAACTAAGCCTTATTCCAGTCGATGATCGGCAGATTATTGGTCAGCGCGAGACGGCGCAGGCGGCAACTGGGGTTCACCACAAATCCTTCGTGCGCCCAATTGAGAAGTCCGAAGTCCGAGTGGTGGTCGGAATAAGCCACGACGCGCGGCTTGCCCGGTAGCGCGCTTAGATAAGCTTGCACCGCCGAGAGCTTCACGGGTCCGTAGCAATTCTCACCGGCAATCTCAGGCTGAAGACGGTCCGCGTTGTCCCAAACTGACGCCGTCGAAATCACATGGTCAAAGCCCAGCCGCTCGGCGAAAACGCGGGCATAAAAATCGAAGCTCGCGGTCGCCAGCACAAGATGGTGGCCCTCCGCACGGTGCCGCGCGATGGCGGCCAAGGCACCCGGGCGTACGCCGCTCGTCAGCCGTTGTGCGGCAAAGTCGTTGGCCCAGGCTTGCACCTGGGTACGGGTCGAGCCGGCAATGAAAAGATCGAGAAGGCGCGCTTTGAAGTCGCCGCGGGTCGTTCGCCCACTCACATAATCGGCTCCGGCCACCATGCCGCGCACCGCCTGCCAGGCCGTGGCAATGCTGGCCGGGGCGCAATGCAGAAGGAACGGGGTATATGTGCCGTTGCGGGTGACCGTACGGTCCAGGTCAAAGATGGCGGCAGCAGAAACGAACGATGACATCGCAATCTCGAAGCATTCAAAAGCGGGGCATATTGACGGAAGGCCCCTCAACCCGCAAACCCCAGATAAGGAACGGGTTTCCCGCCTCGCTTGCTTTAAGAAAGCGAACCGTGTACATGACCCGCGCCTTCGTCCACACCGGTCGAAGGGGCGCCGGCACCCCTGGAGGCCGCGCCGGCCTATCATATAGATAGGTCATTTATTTTAAAGGAGAAAACCGATGCCTAAGACCAGCAATTTGCAGGTACAGGGGCGCGATCGGGCAGGTAAGGGGGCAGCTCGGGCCACACGTCGCGGCGGGATGGTTCCTGCTGTGATCTATGGCGGCAACCAAGATGCCACACTGATCGCCCTCGAGCCGAAGACCCTCACGGCTCTGATGCACGACCCCGCTTTCAAAACCAATATTTTTGAAGTGGAAATTGGCGGCAAGAAGCAGCGCACCATGGCTATGGACGTGCAGCTTGATCCCGTCAGCGATCAACCCATCCATGCGGACTTCCGCCGCATCGAAAAAGACACCCTCGTGCGCGTGCCGATCCCGGTGCGCTTCCACAATGAAGGCGCCTCGCCCGGCATTAAGGTCGGCGGCGTGCTCAACATCGTGCGTCACGACGTGGAAGTGCGCGGCCGTCCCGATGACCTTCCGGATCACATCGACGTGGATCTGACGGGCCTCGGAATCGGCGATTCCGTGCACATCAATGCCATCACGTTGCCGGCCGGCATTAAGCCGACCATCGCGCGTAACTTCACCATCTGCACCATCGCACCGCCGACGGTCATGACGGTGGAAGAAGAGACCCCGACCGCCGCCGCGACGCCCGCCGAAGGCGACGCCGCCGCCGCGCCGGCCGCAGGCGCTGCTGCTCCGGCTGCGGGTGCCAAAGCCGCTGCTCCGGCCGCTGGTGCCAAAGCCGCTGCCGCGCCGGCCGCTGCTGCCGCAAAGAAGAAGTAAGACATCTCGGGCCGCTTATCCTCATGAGGGTAAGCGGCCTGTTTGTCTTGCCAGCCCTCGTCTGGCCAATCTGGGAGCCCCTCCATGCGCCTGCTCGTTGGACCAAGCGCGCGGAAGGCGCGCAACGATTAAAGACCAGGAATAACCGCGATGCGTTTATTGGTTGGTCTAGGAAACCCTGGAGCGGAATACGCCCTCAACCGCCACAACATCGGCTTCCTGGCGGTCGAGAAAATCGCCGACCACTACCGCTTTGCGCCGTGGCGTACGCGCTTTCAGGGCCACACCACAGAAGGCTTCATCAACGGCATAAAGGTGGTGGCGCTGAAACCCAACACCTATATGAACCTGTCGGGTCAATCCGTCGGCGAAGCCATGCGGTTTTTCAAGCTCGCGGCCGAAGACGTTATCGTGCTCTACGATGAAATTGAGCTCACGCCCGGCCGCGTGCGTGTCAAAAAAGCCGGCGGCAGCGCGGGGCACAATGGCATCAAGAGCATCGACTCCCACATTGGCCCGGACTACTGGCGCGTTCGTTTGGGGGTGGGCCGTCCCGAAGGCGAAAAAGACGTCTCCAACCATGTGCTATCGAATTTTTCCAAAGCCGACGCAACCTGGTTGAATCCATTTCTAGACGCCGTTGCCGGTGAGATTCCCTGGATGCTCGCGGGCAGCGACGGCAAATTCATGACCCGTGTGGCGTTGCTCACGCAACCAACACCAGAAAAGAAACCAAAGCCTGACAAGCCGGATACTCAAAAGCCGGATGCTGATAAGGCTGAACCAACGGAGACAAAGTAGCGATGGGTTTCAATTGCGGTATTGTTGGCTTGCCCAACGTCGGCAAATCGACGCTGTTCAATGCGTTGACGGCAACAGCGGCGGCCCAGGCGGCCAACTTCCCTTTCTGTACTATCGAGCCCAACGTAGGTCGCGTGGCCCTGCCCGACGAGCGCCTTGATATCCTCGCGAAGATTGGAAAGTCGGCCAAGATTATTCCGACCCAGCTTGAGTTCGTAGATATCGCAGGCCTTGTGCGCGGCGCGAGCAAAGGCGAAGGGCTGGGTAACAAGTTCCTCGCCAATATCCGCGAGGTCGATGCCATCGTGCATGTGCTGCGCTGTTTCGAGGATGGCAACGTCACCCACGTCGAGAATTCCATCGATCCCATCCGCGACGCGGAGACAGTGGAGACCGAGTTGATGCTGTCCGATCTGGAAAGCCTTGAGCGCCGCGCCGACCAAGCTGCCAAGAAAGCCAAAAGCGGCGACAAGGAAACCAAAGAAATGCTCGCGGTCATGGAGCCCGTGCTGACGGCTTTGCGCGCGGGCAAGCCAGCCCGTACCGCACGCCCCGAAGACCCGGCGGCGCGCAAGATCTTCGCGGGCCTTCAGCTCCTGACCGGCAAACCGGTGCTTTATGCGTGCAATGTCGAGGAAGGCAGCGCGGCGACGGGCAATGCGCTGTCGGCCAAGGTCGCGGCGCGAGCCAAGGCGGAAGGCGCGGGCATGGTCGTGATCTCGGCCGCCATCGAATCGGAAGTGGCACAACTCTCCTCCGTCGAAGAGCAGAAGGAATTTCTGGAAAGCCTGGGCTTGAAGGAAACCGGCCTCACCCAGGTGATTCGAGCTGGCTATACCCTGCTCGATCTCGTCACCTATTTCACCGTCGGCCCGAAAGAAGCGCGCGCCTGGACCATCCGGCGCAACACCAAAGCGCCGCAAGCTGCTGCCGTCATTCACAATGATTTCGAGAAAGGCTTCATCCGCGCCGAAACGATTGGTTACGCCGATTTCGTCGCTCTCGGCGGCGAACAAGGTGCGAAGGATGCCGGCAAGGCGCGCTCGGAAGGCAAGGACTACATTGTGCAGGACGGCGACATCATGCACTTCCTATTCAACGTATAGGCTTCAAAGCTTCAGCGCGTCGCAGATCACCGCACGCAAGCACCGGCGGCGACATACGCCCCCGCCCCAAAAGCAAAGGCCTGGTCTTTTGGACCAGGCCTTTGCCGTTTCAGAGAAACGCGAGGTGTCGTCTTAGTGCGGAATGTCTTTCCAGATGCGGCGCTTCAACAGGTACGCCAGCCCCGCAAAGAGCAGCGCGTAGATCAGAACGCGCAGGCCTGTGGAATGACGGGCTTCCAGCTTGGGTTCGGCAGCCCAGTGCAGGAACGCGGTCACGTCCTTGGCAATGTGGGCCGCATCGTTTGGCGCGCCGTCGGCATAGGTGACGACAGCATCGCTGATCTGCTTGGCCATGCCGATCTGATGGCCTGGGAAGACTTCATTGTAGTTCAGGCCCGGCATCACCGTGAAACCGGCCGGCGCGTCCTTGTAGCCCATCAGCAGATGGTAGACATAATCGGGGCCGCCTTCACGCGCCTTGGTCATGAGCGAGAGGTCCGGCGGCAGCGCGCCGCCGTTGGCCGCGCGCGCTGCGGCATCGTTCGCGAACGGATGCGGCAGCGGGTCCGAGGCTTTGGCCTTGCGCTTGAACATGTCGCCGGCATCGTCCGGGCCGTCTTCGACTTCGTACTGGGCGGCAAGAGTCTTAATCTGGCCCTCGCTGTAGCCCAGCGTCTCGAAGTTGCGGAAGGACACGTACTTAAGCGAATGGCAAGCCGAGCAGATTTCCTTATAGACCTGGAACCCGCGCTGGACCTGCGCCCGGTCGAAGGTGCCGAGCAGGCCGTTGAAGCTCCATTCTTCCTTCGGAATGTGTACTTCCTCGGCGGCGTTCAGCGCCGCAGGGGTAGCGAGGGCAAAGACCGCAGCAGCGGCCAGAAGTACTTTTTTCATGGCGCTACTCCGCGGCCTTCATAACGGGTTGGCTGATGCTGGCAGGAAGTGGTTTCGGCGTCTCCACCCAGCCCAGAACCGGCAAGATCACGAGCAGGTGGAAGAAGTACCAGAACGTGCCGATGCGGCTGAGGATCAGCGGCAGACCCTCCGCAAGCTGTGAACCGCACCAGCCCAGCGTAACGGCGTTGAGCAGGAAGACCCAGAAGAACACGCGGTACACGGGGCGGAAGTTCGCCGAGCGTACGCGGCTGGTGTCCAACCACGGCAGGACAAACATGATCAGAATAGAACCGAACATCGCAACCACGCCGAGCAGCTTGTTCGGGATGGCGCGCAGAATCGCGTAGAACGGCAGGTAGTACCATTCAGGCACGATGTGCGGCGGTGTCTGCAGCGGATTGGCCTTCACGTAGTTGAGCGGATCGCCCAGGATGTTGGGGAACCAGAATACCACCGTGAAATAGATCACCACGAACACGCCGAGGCCGAACACATCCTTCGCCACGTAGTAAGGGAAGAACGGGATCTTGTCGGCGGGTGCCGCATCGATGCCCAGCGGGTTGTTGGCGCCCGGCACGTGCAGGGCCCAGATGTGCAGGAAGATGAGGCCGATGATGACGAACGGCAGCAGGTAGTGCAGGGCGAAGAAGCGGTTCAGCGTCGGGTTATCGACCGAGAAACCACCCCACAACAGGGTGACGACGGCTTTGCCCACGCCTGGGATCGCCGAGAACAGGTTGGTGATGACGGTCGCACCCCAGAAGCTCATCTGGCCCCAGGGCAGCACGTAGCCCAGGAAGCCCGTGGCCATCATGGCGAGATAGATCAGGATGCCGATCCACCACAACACTTCGCGCGGCGCTTTATAAGAGCCGTAGTACATGCCGCGCAGAATGTGGATGTAGACCACGATAAAGAAGAAGCTGGCGCCGTTGGAATGCATATAACGGATAAGCCAGCCGAAGTTCACGTCGCGCATGATGCGCTCGACGCTGTCGAAGGCCAGCGTCACGTGCGGCGTGTAGTTCATGGCCAGGAAGATGCCGGAGAAGATCATCACCGCCAGCATGAACATGGCCAGCGAGCCGAAATTCCACCAGTAATTCAGGTTGCGCGGCACCGGATACTTGGTGCCCAGGGAATGGTCGAGCCAGTGGACGATCGGAAGACGTTCCTCGTGCCACTCATAGGCTTTGCGCCAGATGCTTTTTTCTGTGCTCATGGTTTTTCTCCTTACCCGATGCGCACAGTTGTATCGCTCAGGAACTGATATTCCGGCACTTCAAGATTGAGCGGCGCGGGTCCTTTGCGGATGCGCCCCGAAGTGTCGTAGTGCGAGCCGTGGCACGGGCAGAACCAGCCGCCAAAATCGCCGTGCGGATCGTTTGCTTTGATGCCGAGCGGGATGCAGCCCAGGTGCGTGCAGACGCCGACGAGGATCAGATACTGGTCCTTGTCCTTCTTCACGCGGACCTCGTCCTTCTGCGGATCGCGCAGTTCGGAGACGTCAACCTTGCGTGCGGCCTCGATCTCGGCCGGCGTGCGGTGAGCGACGAATACAGGCTTGCCGCGCCAGACGACGATGATGCGCTGACCCTCGGCAACACCCGAGATGTTAAATTCAGTGGTCGACAGCGAAAGGGTATCCGCGGCCGGATTCATGCTGCTGATCAACGGCCAGACCATCATGCCGGCGCCAACCGCGCCCATGGCTACCGTGGTGTGCAACAAAAAGTCGCGCCGGGTTTCGCCCGCCGCATCGGCAGCATGAGCATGTGCCGTATTCGCCATAATGTGATCCCTTCTCTGTGACCCCAAAGTCCCGCCCAAGCGGAGGCCCCGCGGGGCAGTTTCGATTCGCGCGTTTTGGTCGTTCGAACGCTGTCCTTATTGCCCCCGGGACGGCCCCAACCGGCGGAAGCATAAGGGTTTTCAGCGCCCGGGGTATAGAATAAAAAGCCAGCCTTGAAAAGGCCTCCCAATGGGCCTTTCTTGTAGATGAAACATGTCCATGCGGCTTGCCCTCTATCAGCCCGATATCCCTCAGAACACCGGCGCGGCTTTGCGCTTGGCGGCCTGTTTCAAAGTGCCTCTGGATATCATCGAGCCTTGTGGTTTTCCCTTTGACGACAAAAGGTTGCGCCGCAGCGCCATGGACTACAGCGAGACTGTCGAACTGGTCCGTCACGAGTCTTGGGAGGCCTTCTTTGCGCGCTTCACACCGGCGCGGCAGGAGCGCCTAATCCTGTTATCCACAGCCTCCTCGGTTCCCTATACCGATTTTGCCTATGCGCCGGGGGATACGCTCCTGCTCGGGCGGGAGAGCGCCGGCGTCCCCCCAGAAATCCACAGCGCCGTTCATGCCCGGGTGCGCATTCCGATGGCTGCCGGCCTGCGGTCGCTCAACATGGTGATGGCGGGCGCTATCGTCCTGGCCGAAGCATTGCGCCAGCAAGGCCAATTTACCGGCCGGCTCGCGCTATAGGCGTCAGAAAACGGGAACTGCTCTACCTCTACTCTCTTTAGGCGGGTGACAATAAATTCATTCCCTCACCATGATTTTGTAAGGCTGAGGGTCTTACATTATCCCCATCGTCACAGACCAAGACGGATCCCCTCTGGCAAGGTTGTGACACCCCAGAAGGCCCTTCCCCCCTCCGGGCCTTTATAAGACGAACGGCTCCGGTCCCCCTCCGGAGCCGTTTCCTTTTTGAGATTCAATAAGATAGCGCATTCGCTCGCGCACAGCCACCTTGTCGGGCTCAAAGCCGGCCCCAATCCACCATTCCTCCGCCGCGGCCAGAATGCGCCCCACCGCCGGGCCGGGTGACACCCCCAGCGCTAGCACGTCCGCCCCTGTGGCTGGGAACGACCGCGGTATCCATTGCGCCGCGACTTCCAGTAAGGCGCGCCAAGGCGCGCTCAGCTCATGGGCGGGGCGTCGCGCCCAAGCCAACAGCACGCGCTCTGTCACAAGCGATGCGCCGAGGTGATACAGCGCGCGGCGTAACCGCAAGGGATCGGTGTGATCGTCCAGCAAGGGTTCGCTGGCGGCCAATGTTTGCAAGCGATCGCGGTCGTTGTTGGAAAGTTTGAGTCGCGCCGCCACGTCGTCAACGCTTCCCATTGGAAGAAGTGCGGCCATACGCCGCAGCCAATCCTGCGGACGCGCTGGATTTGCCTCTTTCTCCAACGCAAGGAGCCGATCCAGGATAGCGATCCCTTCCGCCTCGGGAAGGATCTGTGCGAGCACGCCCGTCTCTTTCATATCCTTCAGCGCTTGCGCAGGCGAAGGCGCGCCCAGCAATTTCGCGACCTCCTGCTGCACGCGCTCCGCCGACAGCTGCGTCAGTCCGGCGGCATGTTTGCGGCACGCTTCAAGCGTCTCCGCGTCCAGCGGCACGCGCCCATACCATGCGAAGAAACGGAACAGGCGCAGAATACGCAAATAGTCTTCGATGATGCGATCTTCGGCTTTGCCGACAAAACGCACCCGGCCCGCGCGTGCATCCTCGCAGCCCCCATGATCGTCGAACAAAGTGCCATCTGCCCGCAGCGACATGGCGTTGAACGTGAAGTCTCGCCGGCGCGCATCTTCATGCCAGTCTGTGGTGAACTCCACGACCGCATGACGCCCGTCGCAGGCCGTGTCCTGGCGCAAAGTGGTGATCTCGAAGGTCTCGGTCTCCACTACCGCCATCACCGTGCCGTGCGCGATGCCTATGGGCACGGTCTTAAGACCGGCGGCTGCGAGACGTTCTATGACGCGCTCTGGAATATCCGGCGTGGCCAGATCGATCTCTTTCACCGCCAATCCCATCACGGCGTTGCGCACGGCGCCGCCGACAAACCGCACATCAACGTCGGGAGAACCCAGCGCTGAAAGCAGGCGCTGCACAGGACCTGTGGTCATCCAGGGTTGGCGCAAGAGATGCGATGACATATGCGCGTGAACTCAGGGTTTTTTGGGCTCGAGATGGCCGGGCACAAGCTCGCCATTCTCCAGGTGCGGCGGTACGTAAGTCTCGTCGGGTGAGCCACCGCGTATCAGCGCCGTGGTGCCCAGCACGGCGAGCGCAAACACCGCACCCAGGAAAAACAGCAGTGGCCATGGGCCCTGCTCCAGCTTCGGTGCCGCACCACCATGACGCGCCACATAGCCTTGCCGGTACCAGGCCCAAGCGACATAGGCCATGGCCGGCATCAGCAGCGGAACGATATAGGTGAGCAGGATCCGCGACATGGTTCTTCCCCCTTGTCGGTGCCGTTTGTCGGTGGCCCGACGTTACGCGGTCAGCACCTCGTAGAGATTGACGAGCATACCCGCGGTCGCGCCCCAGATATAGCGATCCCCGTAGGGCATGGCGTAGTAGGCCCGGGGCGTTCCGTCGGGCAACAGGCGCGTATGACGTTCGTGGCGCGCGGGATCGAGGAAAAAAGCCAGCGGCACCTCGAAGATGTCGGCCACTTCCATGGGATCGGGGTTGAGCGTGAAAGGCGGCGTGACCGCGGCCACCACCGGCGTCACATCGAAACCCGTCACGGTCACATAGGAATCGAGATGCCCCAGGATTTCGATGTGCGATGCCGGCAGACCAATCTCCTCCGCCGTCTCGCGCAAGGCTCCTGCGTCGGCATCGGCATCGGTTGGTTCCAAGCGTCCGCCGGGAAATGAGATCTGCCCGCCATGCGCTTTCAATTCCGCTGTGCGTTGGGTGAAAAGAACTGTGAAACCATCCGCGCGCTCCACCAAGGGCACAAGGACAGCTGCGGGAATGAACCCGCCCTCCGGTTTGCGCTGCGTGATGGCGGGAAAGGCCACATTCACGGCCTTTAGATTGCCCTCGCGCGCCAGACGGATCGCCGTTGCGGCGTCGCCGCGAGCCCCCTGTCTGCGGGCTGATGCCAGCCGCTCGCGCAGAAAAGTCCGTGTCAGATGCAACGGCAGCGCGCCACTTGGAGTCGTGGGCCTCGGCGTCATGACCCGGGCGATCCCAAAATGAAGAATTGCCCGCAACTCCAGACACCAAAGACGCCGTCGGCCGTATCCGAAGTCTCGCCCAGGGCCACAAGATGATAAAAGACCGCGCGCGCCAGGCGGGCCTCCAGCCCTTTTCGGATATGGACATAGGGGCGGGGCTCCTCACCCGCATAAGCCACGCGCAACCCATGGGTTTCATCCATGGTCACAACGTCGTCAACGTTGGTGCGGATACGAATAATTTGATTGCGTCCCGCGCCTTCCGCGATAAGTTCCACGCCGATAAAGGGAGCATCTTCGACTTCGATACGGCCATTTTCGGCTGGCGTTGTCAGCCAGAAGGTACCGTCCGTGTCGCGGCGCAAAACCGTGGAGAACAACTTTACCAGTGCGAGGCGCCCGATGGGCGAACCCCGGTAATACCAGGTTCCGTTGCGATCAATACGCATGCTAAGGTCGCCGCATAAATCTGGGAATGGCACGCGGCCTTCGCCGGCAGCGGCTACTGCGGGTTGAGGGTCGGGCTCCCCGGGTCCTGGAGAACGTTCCATAGTCATTGCAACGTGATATCTAAGCCTTTGAAATCTATAGGTGGAGCCGGTCTGTGAATGCCACGATAACACAATCGAGCCGAGGCACGGAGGCAAGCGCGGTTGCCGACATGGAACGCATTGCGAGTCTGGTCAAAAAGGCCAAGGACGCCGTTGAGCAAGTCATTTACGGGCAAGGCTTGGTGGTGGAGGAGAGCCTCATCACCCTGTTGGCCGGCGGTCACGTCCTTCTGATCGGTGTGCCGGGTCTCGCCAAGACCAAACTCGTACAGACTCTCGGCAAGGTCCTGGGCCTCGACGACAAACGCGTGC
This sequence comes from Fidelibacterota bacterium, assembly GCA_947472795.1. Lineage (GTDB taxonomy): Bacteria > Pseudomonadota > Alphaproteobacteria > Rhodospirillales > Rhodospirillaceae > SHVO01. The sequence continues at coordinate 143,840 of CANJBL010000005.1, forward strand.
AGTTCACGCCCGACCTGATGCCGGCGGACATCATCGGCTCCGAAGTGCTGGAAGAGGACGCCGAAGGGCGCCGCTTCTTCCGGTTCATCCAGGGCCCTGTTTTCTGCCAGCTCTTCATGGCCGACGAAATTAACCGCGCGAGCCCGCGCACGCAGTCGGCGCTGCTGCAATCCATGCAGGAAGGTCACGTCTCCGTGGCCGGCCAGTCTCATCCTTTGCCGCAGCCGTTCCATGTACTGGCGACGCAGAACCCCATTGAACAGGAAGGCACCTATCCGCTTCCTGAAGCGCAGCTCGACCGCTTCCTGATGCAGGTGGATATCCACTATCCCGACCTGGAAGCCGAGCGTCAGATCATCCTGCGCACCACCAGCATCGACGCGCCGGAAGCCAAGCAAGTGCTGACGGCGGATGAACTGGTAGCCTGTCAGAGGTTGGTGCGCCAGGTCCCGGTCGGCGAAAGCGTCGTCAATGCCATCCTGAAGCTGGTGCGTTCGGGCCGTCCCGAAACCACCGACATTCAGGAAGTGAAAGAGCGTGTGGCTTGGGGTCCGGGCCCGCGCGCGAGCCAAGCTCTGATGCAAGCCGTGCGCGCTCGCGCATTGCTGCAAGGCCGCTTGTCGCCATCTGTGGATGATGTGCTGGCTTTGGCCCGTCCTGTCCTGCAACACCGCATGGCGCTCAACTTCGGCGCCCGCGCCGATGGTCATACGCTGCCGGCTGTCATTGACCTTCTCTGCAAGCGCGTAGACGCCGGCTGAGAAACGCCGCCCTTTAAAGGTTCGGTGGAGGCGAAGCCCCTATGGACGAGAAGCGCGAGGAAAGTCATCGTCTGCGTGTGGAGGCCGACGCCATCTCCGCGACGTTGCCGCCGCTCCTTGTTTCGGCGCGTCGCATTGCGGCTTCCGTCACGCTCGGCAGTCACGGCCGCCGCCGCGCGGGCGTGGGCGACAGCTTCTGGCAGTTCCGTCCCTATTCCAAAGATGACACACCGCAGGCCATCGACTGGCGTCAGTCGGGCAAGTTCGACTCCGTCTTCGTGCGCGAGCGCGAGTGGGTCGCTGCGCAAACCGCGGCCCTCTGGTGCGACACCTCGCCTTCCATGCGTTACAGGTCTTCCCCAAAGCTGCCGCTGAAAGCCGAACGCGCTGCCGTCATGATGCTGACCATGGCCGAGCTGCTCATCGACGGCGGCGAGCGTATCATTCGCTTGGCCGCCGACGGCAAGCCGCAGCGCGCCGCCGCAGCGGGCCGCCTTGCCGTTGCGCACATGGCCGACGCCATCGCCGGTGAACTGCTTTCCGATAAGCGTGGGGCTTCAGCTGGAATGCCGGCCTTCTCGACATCACTGCCCCGCCATTCCGGCGTCATCCTTTTCAGCGACTTCATGTCGCCCTTGGAAGAGATTGCGGCCGCTGTGAAGGGGCTCACGCGCGGCGGTATCACCGGGCATCTCGTGCAGGTTCTCGATCCCGCCGAAGAGACATTGCCCTTCTCGGGCCGCGTCCGCTTCGTCGGCCTTGAGGAAGAAGGTGCGACCGTCATCGACCGCGCCGAGGACGCGCGCGAAGGTTATATCCGCAAGCTGCAGGCTCACCGCGAAGGTTTGAAGGGGCTGGCCACCAGCACTGGCTGGACGTTCGGCCTGCATCACACAGATCAGTCGCCGCAACCCGCCTTGGCGGCGCTGCATAACGCCATCACCGGCCACAGGCGATAGAGCCCATGCTGAGCCTCGGCTTCATTTCTTTTGCGACACCTTGGGCCCTCGCCGGCCTTGCCGCGCTGCCGCTCGTGTGGCTGCTCTTGCGCCTGACGCCGCCCACCGTGCGCCAAATCGACTTTCCAGCTATCCGCCTGCTCTTCGGATTGGATCCCACCAAACGCACGCCGGCCCACACGCCGCCATGGCTGATGATCCTGCGCGTCGCCATCCTGGCCCTTGCGCTTCTGGGTCTTGCCGATCCGATCCTCAACGTGAACCAAACGCAGAGCAGTGGCCCCGTGGTCATCGCGATCGACAACGGCTGGGCCGCCGCCGCGTCATGGGAAGACCGTATCGCCAGCGCACGCGCCATTCTCGAAGGCGCGGAACGGCGCAATCAACCCGCCGTGCTCATCACCACGGCCCCTATCTCCATAGCCGCCGCGCAAGCGCCACAAGTAAAGCCCGCGCGCGATGCGCTCATGCAGATCTCGCAGATCGTTCCGCAGCCCTGGCCCACCGACCGCGCTGCCGCTGCGCAGACGCTTGCCGCACTTAAAGTGCCTGCGGGAGCGCAAGTGACCTGGATCAGCGACGGTATCGAATCTCCCGGCACAGCGGCGTTTAGCGCTGCCCTCGCCAAACTCGGCCGCGTCACCGTCATCGAACCCGGCGCGCTGGCGACACCCTTGGTGCAGTATGCGCCCGAGCGCACCTTCGGCGGCGCCTCCAGCGGCACGGCGAACAGCAATGCCAAAGCGTCGAACACATCCAGCTCCATCAACGGCATCGTGCTGAAACTGGCACGCCCGTCCGGCCCCGGCCCAGCGGCGATCCATACCGTGCGCGCCATAGATGCTGAAGGCCAAGTGCTCGCGCGCACCGGCGTCACCATCTCCGCGGGCGAAGCCGTCGGCACGACCACCATGTCTGTGCCTTCTGAACTCGCCAACCGCATCATTCGCTTCGATGTGGAAGGCACGGCGACCGCGGCCACCACAATTCTCGCCGATGACCGCTGGCAACGCCGGCCCGTCGGCATCGCCAGCGCCACGGCGCAAGGCATCTCGGTGCCTCTGCTGGAGGACGCCTATTATCTGCGTGAAGCACTACAGCCTTTCGCCGAAGCGCGCAGCGGTACGCTCAACGATCTGCTCGATCATCCCCTTGCCGTGCTCGCCATGGCTGGTGGCGGCAAGATCCTCGATGCGGAACTCGCACGCGTCTCTGCCTGGGTCGATAACGGCGGCATCCTCGTGCGCTTCGCCGGCCCGCGTCTCGACGGCAATGTGGATCCGCTCCTGCCGGTACGCCTGCGCGCCGGCGGGCGCACGTTCGGCGGCACCATGTCGTGGAACAAGCCCATGGCGCTGGCGCCGTTTCCCGAGGCATCTCCCTTCAAGGGCATGATCGTACCCGAAGACGTCACCGTGTCTTCGCAGGTGCTTGCCGAACCTTCGGCTGAACTCGCCAATAAGACTTGGGCGCGTCTTTCCGACGGCACGCCGTTGGTCACGGCCGAGCGCCGCGGCCGCGGCTGGATCGTGCTTTTCCATGTCACCGCCACGCCTGAATGGTCGACACTGCCGCTCTCGGGCCTGTTCATGGACATGCTGCATCGTCTCGTGGACATCAGCCAAGGCGTGCCCGCCGACGGCTCCAATGATGCGACCGGCGCTCTCGCGCCTTATTCCATTCTGGACGGCCGTGGCCGCCTGAGTTCACCCGGCCCCACCGTCCAACCCATCTCGGCGGAAAATTTTGCGGAAGCCAAAGCCACGCCGGCCACGCCGCCCGGCCTCTATGGTCCAGCCGGCGGCACACACGCGCTCAATCTTTCCGCCCACCTGCCGACACCCGAAGCGCTGAAAAGCTTTCCCTCTGGCGCCGCACGCACCACGCTCAGCGGAATCTCTCACGAGCGCAGCTTCAAGCCCTGGCTGCTGACGTTGGCCCTCGTGTTGCTGCTGGCTGATCTTATCATCAGCTTCGCCCTGCGCCGCCTCGTACCGCAGTTCCTGGGCTTCAAGGACGTATCCCTCACCACTGGCGCTGCCCTCCTACTGATCGTACTGGCTGGTGCGCCGCACGCGCGCGCCGCCGAGGCTGCCGCTCCGGCTCGTGGTTCAGTGGAACTCGATGTTGCGACGCGTAGCGCCGTTCTCGATACGCGCCTTGGTTATATCTCCACCGGCGCGACAGATATCGACCGCGTCGTGGCGTCGGGGATGAATGCGCTGACCCAACATCTCGGCGAACGCACGGCCGCCGAACTCGCCGAGCCCGTGCGTATCGATCTGTCCTCCGCGGCACTTACTTCTGAATCGCTCATCCCGTATCCGCTGCTCTATTGGCGCGTGACCTCGGCGCAAAGCGTGCCCGCGCCGAAGGCGTTGACCATCCTCAACAACTACCTGCATCGTGGCGGCGTGATCGTGTTCGATGCCCCCGATCAGCCCGGCGCGCTCGGCGGCGGCGGTTCAGGGGTCGTCACGGCGCGTCTGCAGAGCATCCTGGCCGGCCTCGATATCCCGCAGCTCACCGAGCTGCCCGACGATCATGTGCTGAATCGCAGTTTTTACCTGCTGCGAAATCAGCCCGGCCGCTATGCCGACGGCAAGGTTCTCGTGGAACGAGACGTCACCGCCAACGACGGCGTGTCATCTGTCGTTATCGGCAGCAACGATTGGGCCGCCGCTTGGGCCACCGACGCCACCGGGCCGCTGTACGCCGTGATCGGGGGCACCGAGGAGCAACGCGAGACCGCTTACCGTGTGGGTATCAACATGGTGATCTACGCCCTCACCGGAAACTACAAGTCCGATCAAGTGCACGTACCGATTCTTATGCAACGCCTCTCGGAGAGCCCAACGAAATTGATCCCGGGAGCGACCCCATGATGATACCCGCCGGGAGGACCGCATGACGGGCATCACCTTCGCGCCAATCATCCCAGGCGCCTTCCTCATTATCCTCGCGCTCATCGCCGTGGCGCTGATTGCTTACGGCATCTGGTACCGCGCCAGGGGCGTGCTGTTGCGCGCCGTGCCCGTCGCCGCGCTGCTTTCCGTGCTGGCTAATCCGCAGCTGATTCACGAGAACCGCACGTCACTCAAGGACGTGGCCGTCATCGTCGTCGATGACAGCCCCAGCCAGAACCTTGGCAAGCGCCGCGAACGCACCAACACCGCCCTGGCGAAACTCACATCCGACCTTGGCGCCATCGATGATCTGGAAGTGCGCACGGTGCACGCCGGCAGCAGCACGCAGGGCGGCACGCATCTGTTCGAGGCATTGGGGAACGCGCTCAGCGACGTGCCGCAACAGCGGCTCGCGGGCTCCATCCTTCTGTCCGACGGCGAAGTGCACGATGCCGTGGCACCCGACCGCGCCAAGCAGAACCACGCCGCCTACATGAATGCGCCGGTGCACCTGCTCGTCACAGGCGAACGCCGTGAGTTCGACCGGCGTGTACGCATCGAGAATGCGCCCGAGTTCGGTATCGTCGGCCAGACCGCCATTGTGCGCATGCGTGCTGAAGACACCTCTGCCGCCGCAGGCACACTGATTCCCGTTGTCATCAAGCGCAGCGGCGGCAAGACGTTGCAGATCGATATGCCCGTCGGCAAAAGCACTGAGGTGCCGCTCGAGATCGACAATAACGGCGCGAATATCTTCGAACTGTCCGTGACGCCGGCGCAGGGCGAAATTTCCACCACCAATAACAAAGCCCTGCTGACCGTCAACGGCATCCGCGACCGTTTGCGTGTGTTGCTGATTTCCGGCCAGCCTCACGTGGGCGAGCGCGCCTGGCGTAATCTTTTGAAGTCCGATCCCAACGTCGATCTCGTGCATTTCACCATCCTGCGCCCGCTCAACAAGGATGATGGAACGCCGGTCACCGAACTCGCGCTGATCGCCTTTCCGATGCGCGAGCTGTTCGAAGAGCAACTCAAAAAATTCGACCTCATCATCTTCGACCGCTACAGCCAAAAAGGCCTCGTGCCTCTGCAGTACATGAACAACGTCGCCCAATATGTGCGCCAGGGCGGTGCGGTGATGCTGGCGGTGGGTCCCGAATATGCCGACAGCTTTGCGCTTTTCGGCTCGCCCTTACAGAGCATCCTGCCCGCCGAACCCACGGGACGGATCTATAATGGCACGTTCCGCCCGCATATCAGCGACATCGGTCAGCGCCACCCTGTCACCTCGGGCTTGGAAGGTGCGGTGAACGGACCCGGCGGCGAACCCACGTGGGGCCGCCTTATGCGCCAGATTCAGGTGCGCGCGCGCAGCGACGCCACCAGTGAGCCGGTGCTCAGCGGCCAGGAAAAAGAACCGCTCCTGGTTCTGAACCACGCCGGCCAAGGCCGCGTGGCCCTCCTGCTCAGCGACACCATCTGGCTCTGGGGCAAAGGTTTTGACGGCGGCGGACCGCAAACCGAACTTCTGCGCCGCGTGGCTCATTGGCTGATGAAAGAGCCGGAGCTGGAAGAAGAAGCCATCACCGCGCAAATGCGCGACGGCGGCCTCGTTGTCACACGCCATAGCCTCGCGCCGACCGAACAGCCCGTGACCGTCACCGCACCCAATGGCAGCGTGCATACCGTCACGCCGAAGGCTACAGCTGCAGGCGCTTTCGAAGGCCGGATCGATGACATCAACGACCCCGGGCTCTACACCCTGACGGACGGCAAGATCACAGGTGTGGCCGCGGTGGGCGCTGCCAATCCGCTGGAGACCTATGACGTCGTAGCCACCGAGGACAAAGTCGGCCCCATCGCGGCCGCCACCGGCGGCGGCACATACTGGCTGGAAGACATGGATGCCCCCGCCATTCGACGCACGGAAGCGGGCCGCGTCGCCCACGGCACCACCTGGCTCGGCCTGAAGGCCAATAAGCAATATGCTGTCACCGGCGCCACGCAGGTCCCGCTGACACCTGTGGCTCTGGTCTTGCTTGCGATCATGGCCGGCGCCATGCTGGCATGGTGGCGCGAAGGTAAGTAAGCAACCTTGCTCGCAGATTAGAGAGTTTATGTCCCATATTTCGCCCGCAGAATTGAGCCGCCTCGGTAAGCTGGCTGAATACCAGATCCTCGATACCGCGCCGGAGAAGGAGTTTGACGAAATTGTCAAATTGGCCTCCTCGCTCCTGGGCACCCCAATATCCACGGTCAGCCTGGTCGACCGCGACCGCCAGTGGTTCAAGGCGCGCTACGGCATCTCCGGCACCGAGACCCCGCGCGAACATGCTTTTTGCGCGCATGCCATCGAAGGTGACGACGTCTATATCGTCAACGACGCCACCAAGAACCCGCTTTTCGCCGAGAATCCACTCGTTACCGGCGCACCCGATATCCGCTTCTATGCCGGCGCGCCGCTCATAACACCCGATCATTTCCGCTTAGGAACGCTGTGCGTCATCGACACCATCCCGCGCGATGGAGGCCTGACCATGGACCAGGAAAAAACCCTGGCGCTGCTCGCGAGCATGGTGGTCAACGCTCTTGAAAGCCGGCGCGCGACCTTGCGGGCGCAGCATCAAAGCCGGATGCTGACCAAGGTCGCGCAAAGCATGGTGGCCCTGGCCCAAGCCAAGACACTCGAGGATATTGGCAATATCCTCACCGAAGCCGCCCGCTCGCTCGTGGTCGCCGACGCCGCGCGTTTCGAAGCTTTCAGCACACGCACGGTGACCATGGCCACACGCAACGTCCGCGGCACGCAGCCTCCGGCAGATGTTCCCTGGGTGCAGCGCGGCGCAGCACTTGTCGCGCGGCAGTCCTTTGCGCCCGCGACCGACAAGGACATCGGCTTCAGTGGCGACAAGGGGGCTTGGCTCGGTTTGTTGATTGGGCTGTCGGCGGAAGCGCCGAAAGCGCACTTTCAGATCTGGCGGCAGTTCACGACATCATTCACCGAAATCGAGACGGCCATGCTCACCGATCTCGCGCGCGTCGCTTCGGGCGCCATCGAGCGCCTCGCCTAGAGCGGGTTTAGCGATGATTTAGGATGGCAGCCTTGGCGTGGCGGGCTCGAGTTCCGCGCGCACTTTCTGGCGGAAGGCATCGATAGAGACCAGATTCTTGCCCATCTTCACGTGCCAGAAGGTCCAACCGTTGCAGGCCGGAGCGCCTTGCACGGCGGCCCCCACCTGATGGATCGACCCGCGATGCGTCGCAGAGATGAGCGTACCGTCAGCACGCACTTTAGCCGTGAACCGGCCTGAAGGGTCGGAGAGCACGGTGCCAGCCGGCAAAAGTCCACGTTCCACGACGGTGCCAAAGGGAATGCGCGGCTCCGTGCGTTTGTTCGGCGTCGCCAGCATAGTTTCATCCACCGGCTTCACCAGCGCCAGGCGCTCGCGCGCGGCGGCGATGTAGTCGGCATCTTGTTCGATGCCGATGTATTTGCGTCCCAGCATCTTGGCCACGGCACCTGTCGTGCCCGTGCCGAAGAAGGGATCGAGCACCACGTCGCCCGGCTTGGTGGCGGCCATGAGCACGCGGTACAGCAGCGATTCCGGTTTCTGCGTCGGATGCAGCTTGTTGCCGTCGGTGCCTTTGATGCGTTCGTCGCCAGTGCACAATGGCAGCGTCCAATCGCTGCGCATCTGCAAACCTTCATTCAGGTTCTTCATGGCGTCATAGTTGAAAGTGTACTTTGACTCCTTCGACTTCGCGCACCAAATCAGTGTTTCATGGGCATTGGTGAAGCGCGTGCCGCGGAAATTCGGCATGGGGTTCGACTTGCGCCAGACAATGTCGTTCAGCATCCAGTAGCCGATATCCTGCAGGATGGAGCCGACACGGAAAATATTGTGATAGGAGCCGATGACCCAGAGCGAACCGGTGTCCTTTAAGATGCGGCGCGCGGCGTTGAGCCAGCGGCGCGAGAAATCGTCGTATGCTTTGAAACTGTCGAAACGGTCCCATTCATCATCGACGCCATCGACGCGGCTATTGTCGGGTCGATGCAACTCGCCACCGAGCTGCATGTTATACGGCGGATCGGCGAAGATCAGATCGACGCTGTTTTCAGGCAACCGGTCCATGGCCGCGATGCAATCGCCGCCGTAGATGACATTGGTCTTGAGGTCCGCGCTCTTGAGGCTCTTGTCTTTGCTCGCGTCTTTGCTCGACATCCTCAATTCCCCGGCTCTGATCAAAAACGCGCGTGGTTCTTTCAAGAACCGCCGCGCGCTTCGATGGTGTGTGCGCCCCCGAAAAAACTTCTGAAGCGGTTTCCCTCCCCACCCAACAACCCCGAAAAACCGGAGCTGGGGCAGGTATCCCAATATGCGTAAGCTCTCTTTTTTTGAGGCGCCGTCACTTAGGACAGCGGAGGCCCTTGCATGGAAGAATCATAAGAATCAAAGCCTTACGATTGATTAATGAAGTTAGCAATGAACTTATGGGGAGCCACTAGATGTAGAGTCTCGCGAGACTCGGGGACTCCATCGCTAGTCGTGAGCGCGGTCACAGCGGAAAATATTCAAAAGAATTTACGCGGGATCGATGCCGCGCCGGTCTCTATTCCGCGGCTTGCGGATCGAACATCTCGATCTGATTGGGATCATCACCCGCCAGCACGGCACGCACCGGCGCGAAGGAGCGGCGGTGATGTTCGGTCACGCCCATGCGTGCCATCGCTTCACAGTGCACGCGCGTGCCATAGCCCATGTTGGCGTCCCATCCGTAACCGGGATGCTGCGCGGCCAGCGCAGTCATCAAGCGGTCGCGCGTGACCTTGGCGACAATCGAGGCGGCCGCAATGGAAAGGGATTTGCCATCGCCCTGGATAACGGTCTCCACCGTACATGTCAGCGGCGGCGCTCGGTTGCCGTCCACCAGCGCCACGGTCACCAAATGCCCGAGAGAGTTCACCGCACGCGCCATAGCCCGGTAAGTCGCATTCAGGATATTAAAGCTGTCGATCTCGTGCACATCCGCTTGGCCCACGCCGATCACAGCGGCGCCGCACGACACGAGGATGGCATAAAGTTCTTCGCGCCGTTCTGCTGTCAGTTTTTTGGAATCGTCCAAGCCCTGACGCAGGCTTTTCGGAGTCTTCTTGATGTCGAGAATCACCGCGCCCGCCACAACGGGTCCCGCCAGGGGCCCGCGGCCCGCCTCATCGACGCCAGCGACAATCGCGTCGGGCAGGCGTTTCAGGACCGCGCGTTCGAATTTAAAAGTCGGACCTTTGGACGCACGTCGCTGCACAGCGATTGTTTTTCCCCAGAAAGCTCATTGAACAGGATGAGCGTCGCGCCCTGCTTTTTCCGACCAAGCCTTCACGGCCGCCATGGTGTTCGCCACATGCTTCGCCGGATTCAAGGCCGAATAACGATAGATGATCTTGCCGTCAGGCGCGATCACATATGATGTGCGGTCCGCGTACCATGTCATGAACAGCACCGCGTCATAGGCTTTCATGATGGCGTGGTCCGTATCGGCGGCCACGGGAAATTTGCTCTGGCACTCGCTGACCGAGAACTTGTTCAGCGTTTCGATCTTGTCCGTGGAAACGCCGACCACGGTTGCGCCCAGAGATGCGAAGGCCGGCATAGCCTCGGCGAATTCGTGTGCTTCGATGGTGCAGCCGCTGGTAAAGGCCGCCGGGTAGAAGTACACCACCACCGGGCCTTTCTTCAGCGCGTCCGCCAGTGTGAAGGTGAACTCCTTCCCGCCAAGCGAGGCTTGCGCCGTGAACAATGGCGCAGAGGCCCCTTCGTTCAGCGCGGCGTAGGCCGGCGCGGCCAGTACACCCGCAATCAAAGCCGGAACCCAGTACTTCACGTGCGCCCCTTCTTGTGGTGCTCCATAAGGCGCGGCATCAACTCAACGAAATTGCAGGGACGATGGCGGATATCGAGCTGAAACTTCAGAATCTCGTCCCAGCCCTGTTTCACCGCGCCCGTGGAACCAGGCAGCGCGAACAGATACGTGCCGTGCGCAACGCCCGCGGTGGCACGCGATTGCACGGTAGATGTGCCGATGGTCTTGAAGCTCAGCCAGCGGAAGAGTTCGCCAAAACCCTCGATCTCTTTCTCGCATACCAGCTTGAAAGCTTCCGGCGTTACGTCACGCCCCGTCACACCTGTGCCGCCCGTGGTGATGACACAATCGACCGCCGGGTCGGCGATCCATTGCTTCAGCTTAGCCGCGATCAAGGCCACATCATCCGTGATAATCGCACGGTCCGCGAGCCGATGCCCGGCTTGCGTGAAACGCTCGACGAGCGCGTCGCCCGACGTGTCATTCTCAGGTGTGCGCGTATCCGACACCGTCATGACCGCGATGGCGATGGGCACAAAAGTTCTGCTCTCGTCGATGCCCATGGGTCAGACCACCGGTGTTTCGTTGAGTTTCTGCTTGATGGCCAGCAGATCCCGCCACGCAAAACGCTTCTGCTGCGGCGAGCGTAATAGATAGGCCGGATGAAACAGCGCCATGGCCGGGATAGGGCGCGATAGCCCCGGCGTCTCGTACTCGTACCAGCGCCCCCGCAATTTTGTGATGCCGAGCGGCTTGGCGAGAAGCGTCTTGGCCGACATGCCGCCCACGAACACCAGCACAGCCGGGTCCACCAGTTCGATATGCCGCTGCACGAACGGCAGACACGCAGCGATCTCTTCATCGGTCGGCGCGCGGTTGCCGGGCGGGCGCCAGAAGACGATGTTGGTGATATAGGCGTTCTCGGTACGGCTGAGCCCGACGGAGCCCAGCATGCGATCGAGAAGCTTGCCCGAAACACCAACGAACGGCAGGCCCTGACGGTCTTCGTCCGCGCCTGGCGCTTCGCCAATGAACATGATGCGCGCTTCGGGATTTCCATCAGCAAAAACGGTGCGGCTCGCAAATTGCTTGAGCCCGCAGCCGGTAAAACTTTCCACAGCGGCTTTCAACTCCGCCACAGTGTGCGCGGCCTGCGCGATGTGCGTTGCGCTGCCCTCCGCGACCGCCGGCGGTACTTGCGGAAGTGTCTCGCGGACAATGGAAACAGGTGCGGCAGCGATTGGTGCGGGCACGGGCTGCGCAGGTGGCGCCGGCGCCGCTGGTTGCGATGGCCCGCGTGACACGTAGCGATTGATGGGCTGTTCGCCGATCGCTTCATCCACACCCGCGTCCGCATACCAGCGTAAGAGCTGGACCGGACCTTCGAGGCGGGGATCGGCTTCGATCATCAGAGTTGATGCGGCGCTTTGCCGTCAGCGGCGGCTTCCTGTGCCGTCAGCACGCGCTCGGCGGACAACGCCTTGCGGTAGAACCACAAGCTGAACCACAGCACGATGGGCACGCTGCACGCGCCGGCCAGCTGCATCAGGTGGATGACGTTGTTCTCGCCCCAGCGCGGCGGCAGGATACCCAGCGCTTCCATCATCTCCTCGAAAAGCCGGATGATGCCGAACCCGGCCACGGCGATAAGCACGCCAAGGGTGCCGGCGAAAAGCACGGTGGTCAGGAGGGCGATAACGACGGGATTCTTGCTCAAAGCGCTGATCCTTGGTGAATGGCGACTTTCGGGGCTTTTTACCCCCGAGCCTAGCCTGTTCGGCCCGCGTTTCTGCCCCACCCTGGGGACCCTGGCAAGGGGGCGCCGAGAGTCCACATAGGCCCAAAACCCCTTGAAGTCCTTGGAGAAGCAGCAGGGTCAGAGTATATCTAAACCATTGCCGCAGCGGTGGAATAGCCGCACGGGGACAGGCGGCTTGGGATGCTCGGGACGTAATACGCTCGAGCGGAGACCTTCGGCCAGGCAGGGTGGCCAAGCAGGGTGGGATGAGCGAACGCGAAGCAATGGAATTCGATGTGGTGGTGGTCGGCGCCGGCCCCGCCGGTCTTTCCGCCGCCATCCGCTTGAAGCAGTTGGCCGCTGCCGCCGAGCAGGAGATCTCCGTCTGCCTCATCGAAAAAGGCTCTGAAGTCGGTGCGCATATCCTCTCGGGCGCGGTCATCGATCCCATCGCCTTCAACGAACTCTTTCCCGACTGGAAGGAAAAGGGCGCGCCGCTGAATACAGCCGTGACCGCCGATCATTTCCTCTACCTCTCGGAGACCGGCTCAGCGCGGCTGCCCAACCTGTTCATGCCGCCGCTCATGAACAACCACGGCAACTACATTGTCAGTCTCGGCAACGTCTGCCGCTGGCTCGCGCAGCAAGCCGAAGCGTTGGGCGTCGAGATCTATCCCGGTTTCGCCGCAGCCGAAGTGCTCATCGACGAAACCGGCGCCGTGCGCGGCGTCGCCACCGGCGACATGGGCGTGGGCCGCGACGGCGAGAAGACCGATCATTACGAGCCCGGCATCGAGCTTCGCGGCAAATACACACTCATCGCTGAAGGCGCACGCGGTTCGCTCGCCAAAGAGATCATCGCCAAGTACGACCTCGCCAAAGACAGCGACGTGCCGAAGTTCGGCCTTGGCATCAAGGAACTGTGGGAAGTCGAGCCGTCAAAGCACAAGCCCGGCCATGTCACGCACACCATGGGCTGGCCGCTGGACAGTTCCACGGGCGGCGGGTCTTTCATCTATCACCTGGAGAATAACCAGGTCGCCATCGGCTTCGTTGTGCATCTCAACTACAAGAACCCTTATCTCTCGCCCTTCGACGAGTTCCAGCGCTTGAAGCACCACCCAGCGGTGAAACCGTTGCTGGAAGGCGGACGGCGCATCTCTTACGGCGCGCGGGCCATCACCGAAGGTGGACTGCAATCCGTGCCCAAGCTCACCTTCCCGGGGGGAGCGCTCATTGGCTGCGCCGCCGGCTTCGTCAATCTGCCGCGCATAAAAGGCAGCCACAACGCCATGAAGACCGGCATGATCGCCGCCGAAGCCGCTTTCGCCGCCGTGAAAGAAGGCCGCGCGCAGGACGAACTGACCGCCTATCCCGCCGCCTACCGCAAGAGCTGGGTTTATAAAGACCTGAAGCGTGTGCGCAACGTGAAGCCCTTGTGGAGCAGGTTTGGCCTTTACGGCGGACTGTTCCTGGGCGGCATAGATATGTGGATGAATCAGCTCGGCATCGGCTTGCCCTTCACGCTGAAGCACGGCAAGTCCGACGACGCGACGCTGATCCCCGCCGCGAACGCCACACCCATCGCCTATCCTAAGCCGGATGGGAAAATCTCTTTCGACAAGCTGTCCTCGGTGTTCATCTCCAACACCAACCACGAGGAAAACCAGCCGATCCATCTGAAGCTCACAGATCCGAGTGTGCCCATCGGCGTCAATCTGCCGCTCTGGGCAGAGCCTGCGCAGCGCTACTGCCCTGCCGGCGTGTATGAAGTGGTGGATAACGACGCCGGTGGTGGAAAACGCTTTCAAATCAACGCGCAGAACTGCGTCCACTGCAAGACGTGCGATGTTAAGGACCCCAGCCGCAATATCACCTGGACCGTGCCCCAGGGCGGCGGAGGTCCGAACTATCCCAACATGTAACCGTGAACATTACAGCTCGGTGGGGCGGACCTTTGGGGTTTCCCCCTCGCAGGCGAGACGGTTAAACTCACCGCACATATTTGAGTGACACGATCTGCCCCGCCTGTAGGCCGGGCCGGAAGGGATTAGAGCACCATGACGTTTTTCTCCACCCCGCTGAAGCAACTCGGCTGGCCTTTGATTCTGTGCCTTGGCGCAGCTCTGGCGGCAACGCTTGGCATCGCCATTGGCGGCAAACTGAGCACCAATAGCGCGCTAGCCGTCGGCAGCAACGCACCCAAGGCCGCAGCGGCCACGGCAACACCGGCAACACGACCGGAAGCCACGAATCTCGCCGCGGCGTACCTCTCGGGCCGTCATGCGGAGATCAATGCGGACGCCGAGAAGGCAGTGAAATTCTATGACCGCGTCACTGGTCTCGACCCGGAGAATTTGAACGCTGTTCAGAGCACCTATTTCCTCGCCACGCAGAATGGCGATTTCGCGGCGGCGGTTCCGGCGGCGCGCCGCTCCTACGACGCCAACCCGCGCCGTGGCATGGCCTCGGTCATCCTCGCAGTGGATCAGATCAAGGCCGGTGAATACGCGAAAGCTTTTGCCTACCTGCCGCGCTCCTCCGCCCAGACCATGAACGCCTTCGCCCTGCCGGTGATGCGCGCCTGGGCCATCGCGCCGCAACGCACCGTCGAGAACGCCATCGACGAACTCCAGGGCCTGAAGAACTTCCAGGAGACCGCCAGCCTCGTTGATGCCGTGACCGGCCAGCTGAACGAATTCTATGGCCGCAAGCCCGAAGCACTCGCCGCTTATGACGCGCTTGCCGCGCGCGCTGAGAACAAGGACTTCCTCTTCTCGATGCTGAGTGCCGCGGCCGAAGGCTATCACCGCCTCGGCAAAGATGATCAGATCAAGCCGCTCTTCGACCGCTTCAACAAGGTCCACGCCGCATCGCCCACGGTCGATGCTTATGCCGCCATCGTCGCCAAGATGCCGGTGCGCAAGGTGACGCCCGCCGAAGGCATGGCGGACGCCATGTTCATGTCGGCCGAACTCCTGCTCATGAACGATCCCAACGAAGTGCGCGCCCAGATCGCCACGGCTTACGCGCAGGCCGCGCTCTATCTCAATCCCGATCTCGACATCGCCCGCCGCTTCATCGGCAGCACGCTAGCGGCCCGCAACCACTTCGATGAATCCAATGCCATCCTGGCAAGTTTGAAGAAGACCTCGCCGGGTTATCTTGAAGTGCAGATGCAGATCGCCGAAAACCTGCTGCGCATGAACAAGACCGACGAAGCGCTGGCGGCCCTGCAATCGGTGTTAAAGGATAAACCCACCTGGGCGGAAGCCCACGTGGCCACGGGCGACATCCTGCGCCAGCAGAAAAAGTTCAACGAGTCCGTGACGGCTTACGACAACGCCCTCAAATATGCCGGCAACAGGCCCGAGAACTGGGCCATTTATTACTCGCGCGGCATTTCGCTTGAGCGCAACAAGAACTGGGATGCCGCCGAGAAGGATTTCCGCAAGGCGCTCGAGCTGCGCCCGGACGACCCCAACATCCTCAACTACCTCGGTTACTCTTACCTCGATCGCGGCGTGAAGCTGGGTGAAGCCCGCCGCCTCATCGAGAACGCCTACAGGCAGCGCCCCAACGACGGCTACATCATCGACAGCTTTGGCTGGGCGCTCTACATGAACGGTGAGTATGCACAGGCGGTGCAGAGCCTCGAGAAGGCGGTGGAATCCACGCCCGCCGATGCCACCGTCAACGAGCATCTTGGCGACGTCTATTGGAAGGTGGGCCGGCGTAACGAAGCGCGCTTCCAGTGGGAGCGCGCACTCGGTCTTGAGATCGACGAGGAATTGCGCGTCGGCCTGCGCAAGAAGCTCGAGCGCGGCCTCGCGCAGAAATAAGCGGCGCATCTCGAAAGATCAGCCATGATTGCTGGCGCAATCGGCGCGGCGGCGCCCGCAAAGATCAATCTCGCTCTGCATGTCTGCGGCAAACGCGAGGACGGGTATCACCTGTTGGACTCGCTCGTGGTGTTTGCCGGCGTCGGCGACCGCATCTCCGTCGTGCCCTCACCTGAACTACGTCTCATCCTGAATGGTCCCTTCGGTGCGGCGCTGAAATCCGAGGATGACAATCTCGTCCTGCGCGCGGCGCGCCTGCTGGCCACGGTCCATGGCCGCGATGCCAACGTCGAGATCACGCTCACGAAGAACTTACCGGTCGCCTCAGGCATCGGCGGCGGCTCGGCAGACGCGGCGGCCACGCTCGGCGCCTGTGCCCGTCTGTGGAATGTGGATCTTGCACAGCTGCCGCATGCCGAAATCGCCGCGCGTCTCGGCGCCGATGTGCCGGTGTGTGTGGAAGGTGTGCCCGCCTTCATGAGCGGCATCGGCGAGGTCATCGCGCACGCACCGCCGCTCCCACTCGCCTGGCTGCTATTGGTGAACCCTGGCGTACCCCTGGCCACCAGAGCCGTGTTCGAAGCCTTGCGGGGGCGTTTCTCGGCACCCATGCCGCGTCATGGATTTGTCGATCTGGCCAATGCCGAGGCCTTAGCCAAAATGCTGAAGCTCTATACCAACGATCTCATGGCACCGGCGGTCGAGCTGCGACCCGTCATTGGCGATGTGCTCAAAACCCTTGAAGCCCCCGGCGATTGCCTGCTCGCGCGCCTGTCCGGCAGCGGGCCAACCTGCTTTGGCCTTTATGCCGGCGAACCCCAGGCCCGGGCCGCCGCCCAGACCATTTCGGCGCAACAGCCCGGTTGGTGGGTCGCCCCGGCCCCCCTGCTGCGCGAAAATGGGGCTATCCTATAAGGGGTTAGATCACCCCGGCGGGAATGAGCCATCCCGCTCCCCCGCCTCGGAAATGTGAGTTGATTCAGCATTGAGCTGGCCTATCTTCGCCGCATGAAACAGCTTCTTCGCCTTGTCGGGCTTTGCCTTGCCCTCATCACAGCCTCGGCCGCTTATGCAGATAGCAGCGCCGAGAGCGACCACTTGCGCGCCGAGCTGACCGCCGAGCGCGCCACCGTCGCGCCCGGTGAGAGTCTTTGGGTCGCGCTCACCTTCACGATGAAGCCCAAGTGGCACACCTACTGGAGCACGCCGGGCGATGCGGGATTGCCGCCGCAGATCGCGTGGACGCTGCCCGCCGGCGTCACGGCAGGGTCGTTGCAGTTCCCGCCGCCGGAGCAAGTGCCCTACGGTGAGCACGGCGAGTTCATGAACTTCGGTTACAGCGACAAGGTAACGCTGCTCACGGAATTCAAGGTTGCCGCCGATGCCGCACCAGCACCTTTCACCGCAACCGCGGCCGCGTCGTGGCTGGTGTGCTCCGACGTCTGCGTGCCGGAAGATGCGACCCTTACGCTGCCGCTCACCATCGGTGCGGCGCCACAGACCGCCAGCACGCCTGCTGGCGCCGCCATCGCCGCCGCGCGCGCCGCTCTGCCCAAGCCGGCGCCATGGCCCGTCAGCTTCGCGCGCAAAGATAAAACCATCACCCTGTCTGCCGGCCCCGATATCGGCGCTGGCGCCTTCTCCGAAGTCACGTTCTTCCCCGCTGAAGACGGCGTACTCACCAACACGGCGCCCCAGAAAACCACCATTGGCGACAAAACGCTGCGTCTTGAAATGACCGTCGGCGCCACACCGCCAGCCAACGTCTCGGGCATGTTGGTGCTCGCACAAAATGGCGAACGGGTCGGGTACGCTGTCGCGGCCCCTCTCACGGGCAGCGCCGCCCCCACCAATGCGGAAGTTTCCGCGATGCCACTGGTCCTCGCCTTCGTGTTCGCTTTCCTGGGCGGCATCATCCTCAACGTCATGCCGTGCGTGCTGCCAGTGCTGGTCATGAAGGCCATGAGCTTCATGTCGCGCGGCAATACCGATCCTGCGGCCCTGCGTCGTGATGGCCTCGCTTATACCGCTGGCGTCCTCGTCGCCTTCGGCGCCCTCGTTGGCGCACTCATCGCCTTGCGCGCGGCCGGCAGCGCCGTGGGATGGGGCTTCCAGCTTCAGTCACCTGCCTTCGTCGCGGCACTCTCTTACGTGATGCTGGCGCTCGGCCTCAACCTCTCGGGGGTGTTCACCATCGGCGGCTCCTTCGGCGTCGGTCAGGAGCTTGCCTCTAAAGGTGGCGCAACCGGCTCCTTCTTCACGGGCCTCCTCGCAGTCGTGGTCGCCACGCCTTGTACCGCGCCGTTCATGGGCACTGCCGTCGGCTTCGCGCTCACGCAATCCCCGCTCGAAGCCATTCTGGTGTTTGAAGCCCTTGGCCTCGGCCTCGCGGCACCTTATTTGCTTATCTGCTTCGTGCCTGGCATGGCGCGCCGTCTGCCGCGTCCTGGCGTCTGGATGGACCGCGTAAAGCAAGTCCTTGCTTTCCCGCTCTATGGTGCCGCGGCTTGGCTTATTTGGGTGGTGGCCCAACAATTGGAAGCGACGGAACTCGCGGGTGCTCTGGCTGGCCTCGTGCTCGTAGGCTTCATCGCCTGGCTCTACGGCACGGCGCAACAGTCCTCCGGTACGGGCCGCGCGGTGGCGCTCGTCACCGCGGCCCTCGCTTTCCTGGCCACGGTTGGTTTGACTGTAACCCTCGGCAGCGCTCCGCCCGCCAAGGGTGCGGGCACGCAAGCCGCCGGTAGTGAGCCTTACACCGCCGCCCGTCTCGCCGCCTTGCGTGCCGAAGGCCGCCCGGTGTTCATCGACTTCACCGCTGCCTGGTGCATCACCTGTAAAGTGAACGAGCGCATCGCGCTCTCGAAGCCCGAGGTCAGCGATGCCTTTAAGAGCGCCAACGTCGCCTATCTCATTGGCGACTGGACCAATCGTAATGCCGAGATCAGCGCCGCCCTCCAGGCCGTGGGCCGCGACGGCGTGCCGCTCTACCTCTACTATGGGGTCGGCGCCAAGGAACCTCAGGTCCTGCCCCAGGTCCTCACGGCCTCCACGGTGGTTGCCGCCGTCACCGGCAAATAACGCTTAACCTCTGGTATTCCGCGGAACTTTCACCGTTGCGGGCGAGGGGCTATTTCCCCTAATGTCCGCGCCGCTGCGTAAGGCTTGCTGGGGCGTCGCCAAGCGGTAAGGCAGCGGTTTTTGGTACCGCCATCCCAGGTTCGATCCCTGGCGCCCCAGCCAAGCCTGTCTCACGCCGAGAAGTCCCTTTCGGCGACCTCACAGGTGCCTAGTATACCGAAGGCTTAAAGCATGACTGTGAATAGCAATATCCACGTCGCTCCCCGGGATGACTCCGCCACTGCTCTTGCCGCCGATTTATCCGAAAATTTGGCGCTCCTGACGCAAGCCAAAAACCTCGCGCAAAGCCGGGAATGGGATAGTGCTGAAAGCGGTCTTTTGAATCTGGCCAGGAACATCGCCTTCTTGCGTGCTTGCAATAAGGTTGCACGTGGCGAGTTGGACTGGCGTGAAGATGCCGCCGAACATATCAAAATCGTACGCGCCTTTTGGCCGACGCTGAGCGAGGTTGTTGGCAAGCAGGGATGGTTCGAGAAGGCTCTTGCGGAAGCGCGAGCACCGGTCGATCCCGCACACGAGCTTCATCAGCCGGAAACTTGGACAAAAGAAACGCCATCGAGGGTTGGCGATTCACATGTCGTACTTGTGACTTTCGGATCGACGGCTTTTCGCCCGCAACAGGAGCGTCTGGCGGTTTCAGCGATCACGGTCGGGGAAATCAATGAAGTCCGTCTGTGGACGTCCGAAGACTTGAAATCCACACGCTATTATCGTGACCACACAACTCTTCTAAATCGTCCGCGCGGCAAGGGGTACTGGGCCTGGAAGCCGTTCTTGATCTTTCTCGAGTTGTCGCGTCGCGCCGAGGGCGACTATGTCGTCTATTATGATTGCGGCAGGGATGAGGGTAACTGCATCACCAGAAGCGTCCGGGACCTGATCGAGTGGTGCGCACGCGACCAAATCGGCATTATTCCCGGCATACCGATTCCAATCGCGGGCAGCAATAAGCTTTGGACAAAGCGTGACTGCTTCCATTTCATGGGATGCGATACGCCGAAGTACTGGAACGCGCCGCAGACAATGACCAATCTGTCCGTCTGGCGTAACTCACCAAAAGCGCGTGAATTGGCGCGGCAGTGGATGGCCTTTTGTCTCGACCCACGAATCATTGCCGATGCGCCCAACGTTTGCGGGTTGCCTAATCATGACGGGTTCCTGGATCATCGGCATGATCAGAGCATTCTGACAAACCTAGCGATGCAGCACGGCGTTAAGCCACCCGACTACCAAACGCCGGACATTAATGGTTTGGGGATAGCACTCAAACAGAGCAGGTAGCCCACTTGGCAGCCACTCTATAGCTCCCTTCGCATGCGCTCCTCTTCCGCAACACCCGTCAGACCACCTAAAGTGCCGCATGGCCATCAGTGACATTCGTCAGGCATTTCATGCAGCATTCATGCTGTTGCGGCAGGGCGCTTTCCAAAAGAGTGAGGTCGCTTTTCGCGATATCCTCACTGAATTTCCCGCATCTGCGGAAGCGCGATATGGCCTTGCCTACGCCCGGGCCGTACAAGGCGCCGCCGGTTCCGCTCATGAAGACCTGATGGCCTTGCTTAAGGAAGTTGTCGATCTGGAAACTTTCCTTTCGCCAGAAATCCTCTTTCACGCGGCCGTCACCTTTATCAAAGATCAAAAGTTCGCGTTAGCGGCAAAGGCCCTGCACAAGGCGCTCGCGATTTTGGGTCGGCGCGTTGAACTTCTCGTGGAAATGGCGCGGTGCGAGTTGGCGTTGGGGAATAATTCCGCGGCTCTAGACTTATGCAACGAAGCTTTCCAGCTCAATCCGGGAGCGCTTGAAGCGCGATTGCTGCTGGCCTCAGCCCTTGAACGTCAGGGGAAACTTGCCGAAGCGATAGGTCATTATGAAGCGATATTGAGCACGGATCAGAACTATCCGCGCGCGCGCAGCCGCCTCGCTTTTGTGCTTTCAAGAACGGTGCCTCAGCATGAAGCCCTCGGGCACGCAGAGGCTGCGCTCTCCACTGATCCGTCCGATAATTTGGCGCTCTTCGCCAAGGCGAAATGTCTCACGCAAAATCGGGAATGGGCGAAGGCTGAAGCTGTCCTGTTGACGCTCGCCAGAACCCCAGCCTTTCTTGAAGCCGGCAGCAAAATGATTCGGGGCAAGTTTCAGTGGCGCGAGGACGCCGCCGAACACATTGAAATCGTTCGCGCCTTTTGGCCCTTGATGAGCGACATCGCCAGCCATCAGGGATGGTTCGAGAAGGCCCTGACGGAATCACAGACGCCGGTTGAGCCCGCGCGCGAACAGCGACAGGCGCAAACGTGGACGAGGCAAAGGCCGCCATCGCCCGGTGAGCCTCACGTTGTGCTTGTGACCTATGGCTCAGAGGCGTTTCGCCCGCAGGTGGAAGGCCTTGCCACCTCGGCGATCACGGCCGGTGAAATCAATGAAGCGCGGTTGTGGACGTCCGAGGATTTGAAAGCCACACATGCCTATCGCGATCATGCGACCATTTTTGACCGTCCGCGCGGGAACGGATACTGGGCTTGGAAGTCATTCCTGATTTTTCTCGAGCTTTCGCGTCGCCCCGATGGCGACACGATCATCTACTACGACTGCGGCAGAGGCGAAGGCAACCGCTTCACACGCAGTGTACGAGATCTCGTCGATTGGTGTACTGCCGACCAGTTTGGCTTTATTCCGGGCGTATCCATCCCTTTTGTCGGGGCCAATAAATTTTGGACCAAGCGGGATTGCTTCCACTTTATGGGCTGCGATACGCCGGAATATTGGAATAGTTCGCCGACATCGGCCAATCTCTCCGTATGGCGTAACTCGCCAAAAGCGCGCGAATTTGTGTGTCAATGGATGACCTATTGCTTGGACCCGCGAATCATTTCTGACGCGCCCAATGTATGTGGACTGCCCAACCATGATGATTTCCTGGATCATCGCCAGGATCAGAGTATTTTGTCGAACCTGGTTGTGAAGCACGGGATCAAACTGCCCGACTATCACACGCCAGATATCAACGGCCTGGGAATAGCCTTGCAAAATGCGGCTCCATCGAGGTGAAAATCATGAGTGATACTTTGGTCGCCACCTTGCAAACAGCCGTTGAGAAGCACCGCGCCGGCAACTATCCCGACGCCGAAAGCGCTTACAGAACAGCGCTGGAACTTTGTGGTTCAAAAGCGAATGGCGAGACGGGGCATCATACCCTGGCGCCGCAAGTCCATCACAATCTGGGGGTTCTGCTCATCCAAGCCGGGCACTTCGCCCTGGCCTTGCCACATTTGAAACGCGCAGTGGACATGGACCCTCGGTCGCCGGGGTTTTGGTTGTCCTATGCACAAGGCTACTTCGCCCTTGGCCTGACCGGCGAGGCGAGAGCTGTTCTCTCGCGCGCGACACAACAGGGAATTGCCAACGAAGAATTGACCAAGCTGGCCGATCTCGTAGCCCAGCGGGAAAAGGTACTGGCTGCAGCCGCCGAAGACATCGTGGCTCTCCTTCCGCTTTACGCTCCAGCTTCCTCGGGCGGCCCGCAGGCCTGCGCCCCACTGGCGCTCGCAGGCGCAAATCGCGTGCCGATTTTACTCGCGCAGTTTGTCACGTGCGACAGCTGTGCTGTCGGCGCCGACATTCAGTTGATTGAGGACATATGTAAGGACGACAAGGATCGGCTGGCGGCGGGAAAACTGGCCTGGCTTTTCAGCGCGCACGGCAGCGACAAATCCCACGTCCACAATTACCAAGCTCTTTACGGCCACATTCTGAGCCACCCCATCTCCGTGACGGCGCTTCTGGAAATCGGACTGGGTACGAACAACGAAGACGTCGTCTCGAACATGACAAGAGGTGGAAAGCCGGGCGCGTCCTTACGTGCCTTTCACGACTTCCTGCCCACGGCGCGTATTTTCGGCGCCGATATTGATCGCCGGGTGCTTTTTACCGAAGACAGAATTGAAACGTACTTTGTAGATCAGACCGATCCTTCAACTTTCACGGAGTTGGATCGCCATCTACCGGAAGAATTCGATTTAATCATCGACGACGGGCTGCACAGCCCCGACGCCAATCTCGCCACCATGATTTTCGCGCTGAATAAGTTGAAGCGCGGCGGTTGGTTTGTGGTGGAAGATATTTCGCTGGCCGCTTTGCCGATTTGGAAAGTCGTGGCGGCGGTTTTTCGCCCCGGCTACGAGGCAAAGATTTTGCGCGCGCGGTGGTGTTACGTTTTTGCCGTGCGGCGCCTTTAGAGGCAAGAATTGCGGACTTTGAGGCTTTTCCTGGTTAAAATGGCCCATGGCCAGTAGCGACACTCCATCCAGCACCGACGTCGTGCGCATCGCCGACCTCGCGCTCGCCTTCACCAGCGACGGCACCTCCACTCCTGCCTTGCACGGCATTTCTCTTCACGTGCAAGCCGGTGAGATCGTGGGCCTAGTGGGCGAGTCCGGTTCCGGCAAGTCGGTGACCGCCATGAGCATCCTGAAACTTTTGCCCACAGCGCGCTATCCTTCGGGCCATATCGCGGTCCTGGGCCGCGATGTGCTGGAAACCTCGGCCACTACGCTTCAGAACGTGCGCGGAGCGGAAGTCTCTATGATCTTCCAGGAGCCCATGACCGCGCTTAATCCGGTCTTACGCATCGATGAGCAAATCACCGACGTGATCCGGCGTCACCGCGCTCTCAGCCGCGCCGAAGCCGATGCGCTGGCCACTGCTCTTCTGCGCGATATGAAGATCGCCGACCCCGACCGCATCATGCAATCCTATCCACATGAGCTTTCCGGCGGCATGCGCCAGCGGGTCATGATCGCTATGGCCTTCTCCTGCGCACCGAAGCTCATCATCGCCGACGAGCCTACGACTGCCCTCGATGTTACGGTTCAAGCACAGATCCTCGGTCTCCTCAAAGAGCGCGCCGCCGCGACCGGCACGGCTATTCTGCTCATCAGTCACGACCTTGCCGTCGTTGCCGGGCTCTGCGACCGCGTCTATGTCATGTACCAGGGGCGCATCGTCGAGGAAGGCCCCACGCGCGGCGTCATCCATCACCCCCAGCACGCTTACACACGTGCATTGCTCAATGCTTTGCCCGAAGGCAAAACCCCCAAATCGCGCCTTGCCACCGTTGGCACAGTCATGAACCCCAATGAGCCGCTCGCGGCGGCACGGCATACGACACCGTCCAAAAACATCCTGCTCGAAGCCAGAGACGTCACCGTGCGCTATCCGCGCCGTCGCGACCTTTTTGGCCGCGCGAGTGATCTGCACACAGCGGTCGACCGCGTTTCGCTCACGATCAACGAGGGCGAAACCGTAAGCCTCGTGGGAGAATCTGGCAGCGGGAAGACGTCTTTTGCGATGGCCGTTGTCGGCTTGACGCCTATGAGCAGCGGTACCTTTATTTATCGCGGCACACCTCTAGAGGGTTCACCGGAAGCGCGCCGCGACATCCAAATCGTCTTCCAGGACCCGCAAAGTTCTCTTGATCCACGTTGGCCGGCCTGGCGTATCGTCACCGAGCCGCTCACCGTAAACGCATCACCTGCCCGCGCTGACTTGCGCGCGCAGGCCACCGAACTCTTCCAGAGCGTCGGCCTCGACGAAGGCACGCTGGATCGCCTACCGCACGAATTTTCCGGTGGCCAGCGCCAGCGCCTCGCCATCGCCCGCGCGCTGGCGGTGCGACCGCGCCTACTCGTGTTGGACGAACCCACGTCCGCGCTTGATGTCTCTGTACAAGCCCAGATCCTCAATCTGCTGCTGGACCTGCAAGCCACCTATGGCCTCAGCTACCTCTTCATCTCGCACAATGTCAGTGTCGTGCGGCACATTTCCGACCGGGTTGCGGTCATGTACCAGGGACGCATTGTGGAACAGGGCTCCGCTGCCGACGTGCTGGATCGCCCGCGCGATCCCTACACGCAAAGCCTGATGGCCGCGGTTCCCAAGTTGAGCGCCTAAGCTGCTGGCGTGAGAATCTCGCGGCTGATGCTGCTGATGGAATTGACGCCCACCAGCGCCATGTCGCGTTCGATCTCACCGCGGAGCAGCGTCAAAGCTCGGCTCACACCTGCCTCGCCGCCCGCCGCCAGCGCATAGAGATATCCGCGCCCGATGGAGCAGGCATTGGCCCCCAGTGCCAAAGCCTTCAGCACATGCGTGCCGCGCCTGACACCGCCATCGACGATCAATTCCAGAGCATCACCCACGGCTTCCCGCATGGGCTCCACGCAATCGATGGGCGCCGCCGCCGTATCGAGCTGCCGCCCTCCGTGGTTGGAGATCATGATGCCTGTGGCCCCTGCATCCCGCGCCCGCACAGCATCGTCCGGCGCCTGCAGGCCCTTCAGCACCAAAGGCCCATTCCACTGCTTGGCCAGCCATTCCACGTCAGGCCAGGTTACCGCCCGGTCGAACTGGCTGTTCACATAGTCCATAAGGCCCATGCGTCCGCCGCCAATGGCATCCACCCGATGCACCACATTGGCGATTTGGAAGTCCGGGTTCAGCATGAAGTTGAGGGACCAATGGGGATGCAGCGCAAAGCTCATCAGGCTGGCGAGACCGAACTTGGGCGGCATGGTCATGCCGGTATGCTTATCGCGCTCGCGATTGCCGGCCATGGGCATATCCACGGTCAGGCAAAGCGCGTCGTAACCGGCCGCCTTGCAGCGCTGCACGAATTCGGCCGTCAACCCGCGGTCCTTCAGGATATAGATCTGGAACATCTTCGGGCCTTGGGTCGCCGCGGCCACATCCTCAAGGCGCGTCGTCGCTAACGTGGAGAGCGTGTAAAGCGTGCCGGCTTTGGCGGCGGCGCGCGCTACGCCCAGTTCCTTCTCATGATGGAACAGGCGCGACATGCCGGTAGGCGACAGGAAAACCGGCCATTCCAGCGTCTTTCCGAACAGTTTCGTCCGGGTATCAATCTTGGCCACATCCACCAGATAACGCGGCATCAAGTCGTAACGGTCGAAGGCCGTTGTATTGCGACGCAACGTGATTTCATCGTCGGCGCCGCCGTCGATGTAATGAAAAACCGGCGCCGGCAGCCGCTTTTTCGCGAGCTCCCGGAAATCCGTCAGGTTATGGCAGCGCTGGATAGACATGATGCGAGCCGAGAAGGTAAGCCGCAGAAAGGCCCATGGCAACGTGGTTTCTGACGTTGAAATCACGATTCAATTCAACGGTTTATGAAACGCTTTTAAGACACGCGGCGATTTTATCCACAGGGCGAAACGCAGAATCACCCTGAAAATAGCGGCTTAATTGCACCCTCCGGTCGGCACGAAAAAACGCCTCATGCAAGAAATACCCCAAATTAGCACCTTAAATGCATTTTTTTCCGAAGCTGCGCTTGCATCTCGCATGCGGGTGTGATTCTCTCGGCCTCGCAGTTGAACTTCATCTCTTCGAGAAAGGATCGATAAAATGGCCACTAAAGACGCCAGCAAACAAGCGGTTGTCACTCTCAAGCACCTCGCCGCCGAGCTCGGCGAAAAGCATGAGCTGTCCAAGAAGGTCTCCACCGAAATCCTCAACGATCTCGTGGCCCTCATCGCCAAGAACCTGAAAAAGGGCAACAAGCTCCGCCTCACGGGCTTTGGCATTCTCCAGGTACGTAAGCGCCCGGCGCGCATGGGCCGCAACCCGGCCACCGGCGAAGCCATCAAGATCAAAGCGAGCAAGAAGGTTGCCTTCCGCGCCGCTAAAGATCTGAAGGAAGCTGTCTAAAGTATTTTCGGGAAAAGCCGGTTCTCGGTTTTCCCACGGAAAATGCGGCGGATAAAAGTTTAGGGCGCGATCTCAAGATCGCGCCCTAAGTATTTGTGGGATACCTGCCTATTTAGAATAACAGTCTATGCTACTGCATGAACCAGCCGTGACTGACCACCAGCGACTGGCCAGTGAGCGCATTGGATTCAAAAGAAGCAAAGAACAGCGTGGCCTGAGCCACATCCTCGATGGTGGTGAATTCGCCGTCGACCGTCTGCTTCAGCATGACGTTCTTGATGACCGCGGCTTCGGAAATGCCCAATTCCTTCGCCTGCTCTGGGATTTGTTTTTCCACCAGTGGCGTACGTACGAACCCCGGGCAGATCACATTGGCGCGCACACCATGGGCGGCTCCTTCTTTGGCCACCACTTTCGCCAGCCCGATCAACCCGTGTTTAGCCGTCACATAAGGCGCCTTCAGTACCGAGGCTTCCTTGGAGTGCACCGAGCCCATGTAGATGATGCTACCGCCGCGCTTCTGGGCATACATGTGGCGCAAGGCCGCGCGCGTGCACAGGAAGGCGCCATCCAAATGAACGGCCAGCAGCTTCTTCCACTGCGCGAAATCGAAATCGTCCAGGGGCGCTACGATTTGCACCCCGGCATTGGACACAAGCACATCGATGCCGCCCAGGGTTGCGGCGATCTTCTCCATGCCAGCGTCCACTTGCGCTTCGCTGGTCACATCCATGCCGACGCCGATGACACGTTGGCCAGTCGCATCCAGCGCCTTGGCGGCGGCAGCGGCGGCCTCTGCATTCAGGTCGGCGACGGCCACCTTCGCGCCCGCGCGTACGAAGGCCTCGGCGATTCCTTTGCCGATGCCGCTGGCTGCGCCGGTAATGACCGCGACTTTATCTTTCATACTCATGGTTGAAATCCTGGCATGGCTTAAATCCTGACTATTTGCTTTCCTAAAAGGATCATCTCGCAATGCAGCATAAATTGCACTAGGCTTCAGACATCAGACGGGATTCGAGGGTTTTTGGTGCTGTATTCCGCTTATCAATGGCAGTCGGACCTGCATGCGTCTCTACGCGAGGCCGCAGCGCAGATGCAGAGTTTTATGAGGCCGTTACAGGGGATACCTGGGTTCCAGGGGCTCGCCTTTGTCGATGCGGCGTGGGAACTGGTGGTGCGCACGAAGCTCACCCATCACCGCCCGTCCTTTGGCATTGGCGAAGTATCCGTCGGTAACCGCGAAATAGCGGTGATCGAGGAGCCTTTCCAAACGACCCCTTTCTGTACCCTCCTGCATTTCCGTAAAGAGATAGATACACCCCAGCCCAAAGTGCTGGTGGTCTCTCCCCTCTCCGGCCATTTCTCCACGCTTTTGCGCGGCACGGTGCGTTCGCTTTTGCAGGACTACGATGTCTATCTCACCGACTGGCACAACGCGCGCGACATTCCGCTGTCCGCCGGACGCTTCGGCTTCGACGAGTACATCGAGCACATCATCGCCTTTCTGCGCACCATTGGTCCCGGCAATCATATGGTCTCGGTCTGTCAGCCCTGTGTGCATGCGCTGGCGGCCGTGGCGGTCATGGCTGAGCAGAAGGATGATGCTCAGCCGCTGACCATGACATTGATGGCTGGCCCCGTGGACACGCGCATCAACCCCACCAAGGTCAATGTGCTGGCCAATGAGAAACCCATTTCCTGGTTCGAAGACACGCTGATCTCCTCGGTGCCCGACCGCTTCTTGGGCGCCGGCCGCCGCGTTTATCCCGGCTTTATGCAGCTCGGCGCCTTCATGTCCATGAACGCTCCCCGCCACGCCAAAGCCCACCGTGAGCTTTACCGTGCACTGGCGACGGGCGACGCCAAAAGAGCCGAGACCATCAAGACTTTCTACGATGAATATTTTGCGGTGCTGGACCTGCCGGCGGAATTCTATCTTGAGACCGTCGCCCGCGTTTTTCAGGATGTGTTGCTGGCCAAGGGCCAACTCACATTCCGCGGCAAACCAGTAAATCCAGCGCTCATCCGCAACACGGCGCTCTTAACCATCGAAGGGGAGCGCGACGACATCTGCGCCGTGGGTCAGACGGCCGCCGCACACAACCTCTGCTCCGGTCTCAAACCGGCGATGAAGCGTCATCATCTGCAAGCCGGTGTCGGTCACTACGGCATCTTCAGCGGCCTCAAGTGGGAAACCCAGGTTTATCCCGTTGTGCGCAGCATGATGCGCTCCGTGACGTGAACAGGTGGGCTGAAGCCCGGTTTTTGCTATAAGCTCTCCCGTGAACAAGCCCTCCGATATCAAGGCCACCGATATCAAGACCGCCGTGACGGCTGCTTTCGGTGCCGCCGCCGGCACTTACGACGCCAGCGCCGGCTTGCAGCAGGATGTGGCCCGTGCCCTCGCGCAACGTATCGCCGGGCGAGCGTTGCCGCCGGAGCCCCGCATACTGGAAATCGGCTGTGGGACGGGTTTTCTGAGCCGCTTGCTTGTCGCTCTGAATCCGGCAGACCTCCTTCTCACCGACATCTCGCCTTCGATGCTGGGCGCTTGCCGGAACGGTATCGACGCCCCAAACGCTCGTTTTATGATTTTGGACGGTGAAGAACCCGAAGCAGCCGGCGGCCCTTTCGACCTCATTTGCTCCAGCCTCGCGTTTCAGTGGTTCAATGATCTTCCCGCAGCCCTTCAGCGCCTTTCGGCCATGCTTGCGCCCGGCGGCTCCCTGATGTTCGCCACCATCGGTGCGGAAAGTTTTCATGAATGGAAAGCTGCTCATGCAACGCGGGGTCTGCCGTCCGGCGTGCGCGATTATCCGTCCGCTACCGAACTCATGTGCGACGAAGAGCGCCTAGTGCGCTCTTATGCCGACGGCCGCAACTTCCTGGAACACCTCCGGCAGATCGGCGCACATTTGCCTGAAGGCAATCACCGGCCCTTAAGTCCGGGCGCACTGCGCAGCATATTGCGCCAGTTTGAAAGCGGCATCGATGTGACCTACCACATCCTTTATGGGTGTGTGCGCAGCACGTCGTAGATCGCCGTCGTCAACGTCTCAAGATCATCTTCGCTGATGGTAAAGGCAGGCGTGAGATAGACAATATTGCCGAAGGGCCTGAGCCACACACCCTTCTCCACAAAGCGCTGTTTCAACGCGTTGAGATCGTCGATCTTCTTCATCTCCACCACGCCAATGGCGCCCAACACACGCACATCCTTCACGCCCGGAAGGTCGCGGCAAGGCGCAAGCTCTTCGGTAAGTTGCTTTGAAATTTCCGCTACCTGCGCCAGACGCGGCTCCAGCTCAAAGATATCCAGCGACGCATTGGCCGCCGCGCACGCCAGCGCATTGGCCATGAAGGTGGGTCCGTGCATCAGGGCGCTCGAGTCCTCGCCCGAAAGGAAAGCCTCGAACACATGCGTGCGCGCCACCGTCGCCGCCAAAGGCAGTGTGCCTCCGGTGAGCGCCTTCGAAAGCGTGATGATGTCGGGCGTGATACCGGCGGCTTCGCAGGCGAACATGCTTCCGGTACGCCCGAAGCCTGTGAATATCTCGTCGGTGATGAGCAGAAGATTGTACCGGTGGGCGGCGTCGCGAATGTGCTGAAGCACCTCGGGGGTATGGAAGAGCATGCCGCCCGCGCCCTGTACCAGCGGCTCGATGATGATTCCGGCCACTTCACCAGCGCGCATCTTCAGAAAAGAATCAAACGCAGCGGTGGAAGCCTCGTCGCGTGGCAGCGCGATGACATGATGTTCGGGCAGTATGCCCTTGAACAGCGCATGCATGCCTTCTTCGGGATCGCTCACGGCCATGGCGCCCGTGGTGTCGCCATGATAGGCGCCCTTGAAGGAGAGAAAGCGGCGTCTGGTGCTGACACCCTTATTCAGCCAATACTGCATGGCCATCTTCAGAGCCACCTCCACGGCCACGGAGCCTGAATCGCTGAAGAAGACATGATCGAGATCGCCGGGGAGAATGTCGGCCAGACGCTTCGCCAACTTCAGCGCCGGTTCGTGCGCGAGCCCGCCGAACATCACATGCGGCATCAGTTCCGCCTGACGCGTGATGGCCGCCGTAATGTGCGGGTGATTGTAGCCATGGCAGGCCGTCCACCAGGACGCCATGCCGTCCACCAGTTCTCGGCTGTCAGCCAGGACAATGCGCGTGCCGCGCGTGCTCGTTACCGGCAGCGATGGCGGCGTGGTCTTCATCTGCGCATAGGGCAGCCAGATGTGAGGGTAACCCTCGTCAAACCATGTGGGCATGGGATGCCCCTACACAGGCATCGCTACCATGCCGAGGCGGTCGAACAGCATGCGGTCGTGATCCTCGCTGGGGTTCGGCGTCGTCAGCAGCTTGCCGCCAACAAAGATGGAATTGGCGCCCGCCAGGAAGCACATGGCCTGCATCTCGTCCGACATCTCCTCGCGGCCCGCTGACAGGCGTACCATCGAACGCGGCATGGTGATCCGCGCCACTGCAATCGTGCGCACAAAATCGAAGGGGTCCAACTTCTTGGTGTTCTTGAGCGCCGTGCCTTCCACCTGAACCAGAAGATTAATAGGCACGCTCTCGGGATGTTCGGGCAGCGTGGCCAGCGCGGTGATCATGCCGGCGCGGTCCTCGGCGCCCTCGCCCATGCCGACAATGCCGCCGCAGCACACGTTGATGCCTGCTTCGCGCACGTGAGCCAATGTGTCGAGCCGGTCGGCATAGGTGCGTGTTGTGATGATCTCGCCGTAGAACTCCGGCGAGGTATCGAGGTTATGATTGTAGTAGTCGAGGCCCGCACCCTTCAAACGCTGCGCCTGATCGGCTGTGAGCATGCCGAGCGTGGCACAGGATTCCATACCCAGCGCCTTCACGCCTTCCACCATGGCGCATACTACGTCGAGGTCGCGGTCCTTGGGCGAACGCCAGGCCGCACCCATGCAGAAGCGCGTCGCGCCGCCCGCCTTGGCCGCGCGCGCTTCCGTCAGCACCTTCTCCACTTCCATGAGCTTGGAGGCTGCGAGGCCCGTGTTGTGGTGCGAGCTCTGCGGGCAGTAGCCACAGTCCTCCGGGCAGCCGCCCGTCTTGATGGAAAGCAGCGTCGAAACCTGAACCTCGCGCGGATCGAAGGTCATGCGATGCACGGTCTGGGCCTGGAACATCAGCTCCGGGAACGGCAACGCGAACAAGGCCCGCACCTCTTCCCGCGTCCAATCGTGGCGCACGGCGCCCACGTCGTGAAACAGGGACGACGACTGACTTCTAGCCTCGGTGGCGGTGGACATTCTAAAGTAGCCTTTCTCAACTCCGGATGAGGCGTGAGAATAGCGGGTAATGAGCAGTCTCGATACCTTTGCCTTAGAGAAATTGGCGGCCCTGGAAGCCCGGCACCTGCGCCGGACTTTGCAGGACAGCACGCGCGCGGATGGTCCCTGGATCATCCGCAATGGCGTTCGGCTGCTGTCTTTTTCCTGCAACGATTATCTCAACCTCGCCCAGCACCCCGCCGTGCGCGACGCAGCCATCAAAGCGATCCGCGAGCACGGTGTGGGCGCGGGCGCCTCGCGCCTTGTCACCGGCAACCACCCGCTCTTCGCGGAACTGGAAATGCGCCTCGCGCGTCTCAAGGGCACCGAAGCGGCCTGCGTCTTCGGCTCGGGCTATCTCGCCAACCTCGGCATCATTTCCACCCTTATGGGCAAGAACGATCTGGTGCTGATGGATGAGTTGTCCCACTCCTGCATCCTGGCGGGTGCGGATCTCTCCGGCGCCACGGCGCTGACGTTCCGCCACAACGATGTGAACCACGCGGCCGCACTGCTTCAGCAGCATCGCGGCCAGCACCGCCATGCGTTGCTGGCCACCGATGGTGTCTTCTCCATGGACGGTGATCTCGCGCCCGTGCACGCCCTCGCCACTCTCGCCAAGCAATATGATGCGTGGCTGCTCACGGATGACGCCCACGGCATCGGCGTGGTGGCGGGCGGGCGCGGCTCGACCTTCGTGAACGGCGTGGCCGATGTGCCCCTGCAAATGGGCACACTCTCTAAAGCCATCGGCAGCTACGGCGGCTATCTCTGCGCCTCTCAGTCAGTCATCGACCTCATCAAGACGCGTGCGCGCACATTCGTTTATTCCACTGGCCTACCGCCTGCCAGCGCGGCGGCGGCCATCGCAGCACTCAACATCATCGAGACCGATCCCGACCTGGTGGCAGCGCCTTTGCGCAAGGCACAAAGCTTTACCCGCGCGCTCAACTTGCGTGAAGCCGAAAGCCCCATCGTGCCCATTGTCATGGGCGATGCCGAGAAAACCTTGCTGGCCTCGCGCCTGCTCGAGGACGAAGGCTTCCTTGTCGCGGCCATCCGCCCGCCGACCGTACCGCCCGGCACCTCGCGCCTACGCCTCACCTTCACCGCCGCTCATCCCGACGATCAGATCCAGCGTCTTGCGCGGCTCATCGGCGAACGTATTCTGCCGCGTGCGCCATGACCGCCTACTTCGTCACCGCCACCGGCACCGATGTCGGCAAGACCTTTGTCACCGCCGGCCTCATTACTGTGTTGAAGACGCGTGGACGCACGGTCAGCGCCCTCAAGCCTCTCGTCAGCGGCTATAGCGACGAAACAAAAGCCGAGAGCGATTCGGGTCGCTTACTGACCGCCTTGGGCGAAGCCACTACTACCGAAAACATCGCCCGCATCTCGCCCTGGCGCTTCGCGGTTCCTCTCTCGCCGGACATGGCCGCCGCCCGCGAGCGCCGCACAATCGATCTCGCAGCCCTCACTGCTTTCTCCACCAGAGCTGTTGAGGAGCACACCGGCACACTGTTCATTGAAGGTGTGGGCGGAGTCATGGTGCCGCTCACCGACACGGGCACCACGCTGGATTGGATGGCCGAACTGAATCTTCCGGCACTCCTCGTCACGGGCAGCTATCTCGGCAGCCTTAGTCACACGCTAACAGCCCTCGATGCGCTCAAGCATCGCGGGCTCAAAGTTGCGGCTTTGGTGGTGAACGAGACCGAAGGCAGCACCGTGCCTTTGGCCGAAACCGCTGCCACGCTCGCGCGCTATTGCAAGGACCCCATCGCGATCATCCCGCGCTATGCCGGTGCCACCCCCTTCGGCCTGCTCGCGGATATGCTGGCGCTCTAGAGACGCGGTACTCCGCTGGCCAGCAGCGCGGCGCCCGAGGCCGCCAGAAGCACCAGCACGATTTTGCGGAAAGTGTCTTCACTGAGCCCCACATAGACCCGCGCCCCTAATAGCCCCGGCACCAGCATCGCGGGCGCGACCACCGCGAACATCGGCAGCATGTCGCGGGTAACTTTGCCCGTCACGACATAGGCAACCATCGTCGCCGCCAATGTCGCTAGGTTGAAGTTCTGGATCACACTGCGCTGTGTGTCCTTGGGCATCTTGCGCAAGCTGCACCACAAGGTCGGCAACGCGCCCGTGAAGCCGCCGATCCCGCCGCAGATGCCGCCAGCCAGGCCCGCCAATCCGTCGGCCACGCGGCCACCGCCCGTGATGGCCGGCAAACGCGGCGCCAATAGCATGAAGGGGCACCAAACAATCAAGAGGCCGCCCAGCGCTGCCTTGAACAGGTGCACGTCGAGCAACGGCAGCAGATAGACGCCCAGGGGAATGCCCGCGAAGCCACCAGCCAGGAACGGCAGCAGGAGTTTGGCATCGAACCCGCGCCGGACCGAGACCGCGCCGATGATCTGCCCCGTGAGCCCGCCAAACACCGCCAGCACCGCGGCCATCATGGGGTCGAGCCACCAGGCCCAAAAGGACATGGCGACCATGCTGAAGGCAAAGCCGGAGAGGCCCTGCACAAAGCCCGCCACAACGGCGCCTATGGCAGCGGCAAGGAACGGATGCTCCATCATCGGGGCTTAAGTCCCTTCGCGCAGACAGCGCTTAATCCGCGTCCTCACACGAGAACCCGAGCTCGCTGAGCCCCTCTTCCAGCTCGTCGGCCAGAAGGGGCTGACTCAAAAGATAACGCGCCACGCGCTTGGGATGCTCTTCGTGGGCCACTTCTACCGCTTCATCCCAGTCGTCGGCGGTATAGGTGCCGCGCCCGATCCAGGTGAGCGCCACGAGTTCCGCCTGCTCGTCCTCGTTCAGGGTGTCGATGAACTCCTTGAGCTCGGTCAGATCAGCGCTCTCGCCGGCATCCCCGCCCTCGTCCTCTTCGGGCAGTTCCTCGCGCATGAGGTCGTCGCCGGCATGGCGCCCGGGTTCGTCCTCGATGGGGTCCATATCGGCCATCACCTCGCGCGCGCGATTGATGACGTAACAGACTGTCTCGATGGCGATATCCATAGGGTCCTCGGGTTCCGGTGATCTGACTGAGGCGATATTGGCCAAAATTCAGCGGATGGAAAAGAGGCACGAGGCCTGCCTCCCCCTAAAAATCACCCGGCGCTGTGTGAAAAGGAGGACCAACTCGAAACCACCTCACCGAACGGGTGTAGGGATGAACCTCGCAACACGTGCAGACCAATATGGAGGTTCCATGTCCCGTCTCTTTCGCAACGACAGTCCCGGCGCCCTCACCCGCGAGCAGGCCGTCGCCCTCATGAAGGAACGCATCGCCGCACAGGCCGGCGGTGGTCCGGGCCATGACGTCTCCCACGAACCGCGCGTGCCCAAAGGCAGCGGGGATGAAAGTGGTGAATGGACGACGGGTGGATCAGCATCAGTTCCAACAGACGGCAACTCCGCCCATCGTGACAATCGCAGAATGTCAGTGGCGGGTCGCGCTTTCTTAAAAGCGCAGGAGGGGCATCGCGACAAACCTTACGATGACGGTTATGGAAACATGACTCAAGGTTATGGAAATAAGGGCCCTTTAACCGGCTCGGCGGAAGATTCCTTCAACATTAAGGTTGCCGAGGCGGACGAAGCTGTAAATAAAAACGTCAAAGTACCTTTGACCCAAGCACAGCACGACGCACTCGTTTCACTTGCATATAACCTTGGACCAAATGGATTCGCCAATTCACCAATTCTTCTCGGATTGCTAAACGCCGGCAAATTCGACGAGGCCGCCGATCAAATTCTCCAATTCAAAAATGCCTTCAATAGGCATACGGGAAGAATGGAATTTAGCCAGAGTTTGGCGGACCGAAGGAAGCGCGAGCGTCTGCTATTCTTGGGTAATTCGGCGCGATAGTCCGCAGCCCTTCGAAGACAAATATGACAATCTCTGGCATTATACGGGGCTCGGCAGTCTCAGCAGGGACTTTATGAAAAACGCCTACAGCGGATTTATTGTGTGCGCGGCCATAGCGCTCTGCACCCCGTGTCACGCTGCGGAATTGCCCGAGGATGAGTTGCTCTCCGCGGCCCGCGAAAGTCGTGAGGCGCCGTCCGTGCGCGGTGTGGACTCCGAGCTTGAACGCCGAGCGCTCGCCACAGCCGGCAACTATGCCTTTCGTAACGCCGATGGTCTTGTGCTTTCGCTGAATGGTCGCACCGCTGTCTTCACCGATAACCCAGAGTGCGAACAGGATCCTGAAGACAAGTACGGCAACAAGGACTATCGGCATTGCGGCACATATAAATTGCTCGCTTTTTCAAAAATCCGCGACCTCTTCGTCCTCCAACAGTTTTTTGATAAAGTCACTTCCTACCTGGTGGTTGACAGACATGGATTGCGCGATACCCAGTTTGGCGAATTGCCTTCCCTTTCGCCGAGTGGCGATTTTGCAGTAGGCGTTAACTACTCTCAGGTCTATGGGGAATATAAACAGTATCCAAACCCGCATCTGGAAATCTCAGAGCGAGATGGCCAGTACCACGTGGGGTGGGCTGGCGCTCCGCACTATCCAAAAAAGGGCGCCGCGCGTTACGTGGTGGATGGCTGGCGCAACGACGACATTTCTGTCGCTCGCGATCAACGCGCCGTAGAGCTGGACGTCCACCTTGAAGTAGACGGAAAGACAACAGCGCGCTTTAAGGTGACCCGCGTTCCGGACGCCGACTATAAGGTGACCGATGTTCCGCAATGACGGAGTTAAGCTCGGTTGGAGGCTTATTCTTTTTACTGTGGCCGGAATTGGATTGACCCGCAGTTCAATAACCTATGCTCAGGAAACGGATCCCCGCGGCCTTTTTAGCGCCGTCTCTACCTCTCTCCTGCAAACCTTCAACGATCATATTACTCTGACGGTAAATTCACCCGACGGTCAGTCGAAGATCATCGCGCGAGCAGAGGGCGAGACCCTCGTTTTGCGCGTGGAGGGGCGCATCGGATCGTCAACGCTCAAATTCGGCGGCGGACCAAATGCGGAAGTTGAATGGTCCCCTGATTCTGAAGCGTTCTGGATCACCGACGATTGGGACGGCTTATCGGGGTTGTACCGCCTCACTGTCGTTGGTCGGGCAAATGGGCGGCTTAAGGTTCATCATCTATCGAGCATAGTGGGCAAGAAGTTTGGCCACCCTGTACGTTGCTTTGAACGCGAACCAGCAAATGTGGCAGGTATAGGCTGGCTCGGATCTTCCCACGAGCTCCTTGCCGTCGCCGAAATCACCCCTCATTCGAACTGTGATGGTATGGGAACATTCAAAGCCTACAAGGTCGATCCCTGGCGTATGGTCGTGCTCAAAACCTACACACAACGCGAGGCCAAAGAGCAGTTCGCGGCAATGCTCGGACCAAGGCCACTGAACGCCACTGACTGCGATCAAGACCCAAAGGCGTGCTACATTCCGCAGCTGCACCCGGAACTCAGATAGCCGTAAAAAAAGCAATCGCGTCTATCAACGGGCACAGCTCTTCTCAGGGCGTTGTCGGCCAAGAAAAAAAGCCCGCCTCCTTGTGGAAGCGGGCCTTTTTCAGGGGTCCTGACGGGGACCGAAACCGTGAATAGCGCGTCGGATTACTCCGCCGCGTCTTTTTTGCGCTACTCCGCAGCGACACCTTCAACCTTGCGCGCACTCTGCAGCTTGTCGAAGTGGGCCCATACGCCCTCCACGCCATGCCACTGGCCGCGCGTAGCAGCTTTGGAATATTCGGTGGCGCGCGCTTCGAAGAAGTTCGCGTGCTCCACGCCGTTCAGGATCTGCTGCAGCCAGGGCAGCGGGTGTTCCTTGATGCCGTAGACGGCCGGCAGGCCCAGCTGGCTCAGGCGCCAATCGGCCACATAGCGGATGTACTTCTGAATGTCCTCGGGCGTCATGCCGTTGACCGGGCCCATGCTGAAAGCCAGGTCGATGAACTTGTCTTCCAGGCCCACCACGGTCTTGCAGCAATCGACGATGTCGTCTTTGACACCTTGCGTCAGGCAGTTGGTTTCGCGGGCGAAGGTATGGAACAGCTTGATGATGGCTTCGCAGTGCAGGCTTTCGTCGCGCACCGACCAGGAGACAATCTGGCCCATGCCCTTCATCTTGTTCTGGCGCGGGAAGTTGAGCAGCATCGCGAAGCTGGCAAACAGCTGCAAACCTTCGGTGAAGCCGCCGAACATGGCTAGCGTGCGCGCGATGTCGGCGGGGGTGTCGACGCCGAACTTCTGCATGTAGCTGTGTTTGTCGGCCATCTCCTTGTACTGCATGAAGGCGCCGAATTCGGTTTCCGGCATGCCGATGGTTTCCAGCAGCAAGGCGTAGGCGGCGATATGGATGGTTTCCATATTGGAGAACGCCGCCAGCATCATTTTAATTTCGGTCGGTTTGAAGACGCGGGCGTAGCGCTCCATGTAGTTGTCGTTCACTTCGATGTCCGACTGCGTGAAGAACCGGAAAATCTGGCTGAGTAGATTGCGCTCGGTGTCGGTGAGACGGCCTGCCCAATCCTTGCAGTCTTCGCCCAGCGGCACTTCTTCCGGCATCCAGTGAATCTGCTGCTGGCGCTTCCAATAGTCGTGGGCCCACGGATAGCGGAACGGCTTATAGCCGTGGCTGGGCGTCATGAGACCGGGGAGCGTTGGCGTAATGATATTCATGGGGTCGGGTCCTACCGAAATTCTTATGGGCGCGCCGCTATTGGCAAGCGAGGCATTCTTCGTAGTCGGTCTTGTTCGTGCCCAAGGGCTTCTCGGGCCAGTTGCGCGTGTTGTCGGCCTCGACGCCGGCGAAGGCCGCGCGCTGTACCGACTTCGAGCGCAGGTAATAAAGGCTCTTCACGCCCGACTCCCACGCGCGCCAATGCAGCATCATCAAGTCCCACTTATCCACGTCCGACGGAATGAACAGGTTGATGGACTGGCCCTGGCAGATATAGGGCGAACGGTCGGCCGAGAATTCCACCACCCAGCGCTGGTCGATCTCGAACGCTGTCTTGTAGGTATCCTTCTCCTGCGGCGTCAGGCCGTTCAGGTGCTGCACCGAGCCTTCATGCTCCAGGATCGAGTTCCAGGTAGCTGGGTTGTCGAGGCCTTTCTCGGCCAGCACCTTGATCAGGTACGGGTTCTTCACGGAGAAGGAGCCCGACAGCGTCTTGTGCGTGTACACGTTCGCCGGGATCGGCTCGACGCACGGGCTGGTGCCGCCGCAGATGATGCTGATGGAGGCCGTCGGCGCAATGGCCAGCTTGTGCGAGAAGCGCGCCATGACGCCGGTCTCGGCGGCATCGGGGCACGGACCGCGTTCTACCGCCAGGTCCACGGACGCGGCATCGGCCGCGCGGCGGATATGCTTGAACATCTTGATGTTCCAGCTCTTGGCCATGGCGGATTCGAAAGGCACGCCCTTCTGCTGCAGGAAGGAATGGAAGCCCATGA
The DNA here is from genome assembly GCA_947472795.1 of Fidelibacterota bacterium. Classification (GTDB taxonomy): domain Bacteria; phylum Pseudomonadota; class Alphaproteobacteria; order Rhodospirillales; family Rhodospirillaceae; genus SHVO01. Next base: position 183,510 of record CANJBL010000005.1, read on the forward strand.
TGCCCAGGCCCACCGAGCGCTCGCGCTTGGCCGAGTAGATGGCCCGGTCCATGGAGGACGGCGCGCGGTCGATGAAATCCTGCAGCACGTTGTCCAGGAAGCGCATAACGTCGGGAATGAACTGCTCGTCGGCGTTCCACTCGTCCCACGTCTCGACGTTGAGCGAGGACAGGCAGCACACGGCCGTACGGTCCACACCCTTATGGTCGGGGCCCGTGTGCAGCATGATTTCGCTGCACAGGTTGGAGGTGGTCACCTTCAGGCCCAGGTCGCGTTGGTGTTTCGGCATTTGCCGGTTCACAGTGTCGGCGAAGATCAGGTAGGGCTCGCCGGTGTTCAGGCGGGTTTCGAGGATCTTCTGCCACAGCTCGCGCGCGTTCACCGTCTTCAGGACTTCTTCGGTCTTGGGGCTGCGCAGGCCGAAGGGCTTGTCGTCGCGCACGCACTCCATGAACTCGTCGGTGATGTTCAGGCCGTGATGCAAGTTCAGGCTCTTGCGGTTGAAGTCGCCCGACGGCTTGCGGATTTCCAGGAACTCTTCGATTTCCGGATGATGTACGTCGAGGTACACCGCCGCCGAACCACGGCGCAGCGAGCCCTGGCTGATGGCCAGCGTGAGGGAGTCCATCACGCGCACGAAAGGGATGATGCCCGACGTCTGGCCGCAGTTCTTCACGCGCTCGCCGATGGAGCGCACTTTGCCCCAATAGGTGCCGATGCCGCCGCCGTTGGAGGCCAGCCACACGTTCTCGGTCCAGGTGCCGACAATGCCGCCCAGGTCGTCGTTGACGGTGTTGAGGAAGCAGGAGATCGGCAGGCCGCGCTCGGCGCCGCCGTTGGAGAGCACGGGCGTCGCCGGCATGAACCACAGGCGCGAGATGTAGTCGTAGATGCGCTGGGCGTGATCGATGTTGTCGCTATAGGCCTTGGCGACGCGGGCAAACATGTCCTGGTAGGACTCGCCGGGCAGCAGATAGCGGTCTTTCAGCGTCTCTTTGCCGAAGTCGGTCAGAAGGTCATCACGCGTCCGGTCGATACGAATCGAAGGCACCACCTCCAGCGCGGCGGCGTCGCGCGGCTGCGGCTTGGGCGTGGGGATGGGAAGCGATGTGGCGAGCGGAGCGGCAACAGCGGCTTGAGCGTCCAGTGCGTAGTTCATTTAACCCTCTTCCCCTAACAACCAATGCCCCCGCAACTTTCTTGCGCGGCCAGTCTTCAGGGTGAATCGGGCTCTATCCCTACGACGCTAAGCTTTGAATCCCAAAGCGTTAGCTTCTCTCGAGTTGCGGCAGGTGTAGGTTGCCGCGGCCGTCTTCTGTTAGGTGTCGGTCGCGAGTTGACCCCGCGTTGCCTCTCCAGCCCCTTAGTCCCGGCCGCCACCCAGATTGTGTAGATCGAGGTGGCCGCGCTACGAGATATGGTGTGCTGATGTTGGGTGTGGGTCAACGAACTTACTTCGCTCAACCACCAGATTTAGCGCTTGACGGAAAGTTAGAAACCATATCTAGCAAATCTTCGCTGTAATTCTGAAGATTTTCGGGCAAGCCTCTGATTCAAAGCTCAAAAAACTATATGACCACCGCGTTACACACACCCCCATGTGGATAACTTATCCACATTAGCCCCGGTTTCCGCTTTATCCCCCTCCATGCACCTCCGGCAATGCTGCTCTGCACAAAACACCTTTGCGGTGCATTCATGGAAGCGTCATACACCCCGCCATCAGCGCTTCGCCTGTTTGGTTCCACCACTTGCCGGATGCGCATCTCGGATCAGAACCAAAGGGGACGGACGACATGACGAACTTGAACGACGACCAACGCGGCCTTGTGGAATATCTGGCCGACCGCGTGCGCGAACTGGTCGCCACCGCCCGCGATGCCGGCGTCACCCAAATTCCAGTGCTCATCGCCGAAGCCGAAGAACTGACCGCGATTCGCACCAGCATTCTTGCCCGTCATCACGGACTCGACGCGATCACTCAGTTGCAGCTGCCGCTCGAAATTAAAAAGGCCGCTTAAAGACGGTATTAGACAAGACCGATAGCAAAACGAAAGCCCGGCCCAAAAGGCCGGGTTTTTTCTTGTCTGCGTGCACGAGGCGCGCACTCCCCGCGTGTACATCGAACGCAGTTAATAAAGATTCACGATTCCTTAAGGCCTCCCCGCAAAGATGCATCCTATAGGGACATCCCCGAAGGGGACCTTGAGGAAGCAGAAGATGCAGCGGACAGAAAAGTCCAATCTTTGGAGACAGAGCCCCGCGCGGCCATCAGCGCCGCGCCAACAGGAAGCGACACCGCAGCCGGACACCGCGCTGCCTGAATACGCGCGGCTCGCTGATCTCGCCTCCGCCTTCGGCCCCTACATGCCGGCGGCCTTCGCCGTTCCCACACCCATTCCATTTTCCCGCGCGCACAGCCTATCGCCGCGCCGCGAGTCACCCATTTAACGCTGGGGCATTCTCTCCCTCCCCACCCACAACCCCAGCAAACTCGGCGGCAGGTCCTTACGGACCTGCCGTTCTTCTTTGTGCGCGCGGCGCTTCTTCTTTGTGTGCCCCGCAATGATGTAAACAGGCTGCATGTTGTACTTCGCATATGGCGCCAACCTGAATCTGCGGGGCATGAAACGCCGCTGTCCGCAGGCCAAGCCCATGATCGCCGCCACCCTGCAAGGACACCGGCTCGAGTTCCGCACGTTCATCACGATCGTTCCTGATGCGCGCGGCGCGGTGACGGGTGCGCTCTACGACCTTACGCCGGCATGCTTGCGCGCCCTCGACCACTACGAGGGCGAGAGCTACACGCAAATCGCGGTGACGGTGGAAACAGCGGACGGACCACGCGACGCTGTGACCTACATCATGCCGGCCGGCACACGGACGCCGCCGGGTGTGCAATACTTCACCGAGATCGCGCGAGGGTATGCCGATTGGAAGCTGGACGTGGCGCTCTTACGCAAAGCCCGCATCGCCACGCTGCACCCCGAAAAACCTAAGCCACGCCCACTTGAACCGGGACCACGCGGCGGCGCAGCTCGGTAGTCGTGAAGAAGGTCATGGCGGCGACACTCGAAGCCGCCGCCGCCAGCGAGGTTACCGCAGCGCCTGCGGGACCATAGATGCGCGTCAGGATCACCAGCATCGGCAGATAGATCGCAACGATCACGACCGTATCAATGCGCAAAGGAATACTGGGCCGGCCCATGGCGTAAAGCGCCGGATCCATAGGAAAGCCGATGAGTGTCATGCCCGCCGTCGCCACCAAAAGGATCAAGGGCAGATAGGCTTGCGTGAAAGCAGGGCCAAAGAAAAAACTGATGAACTGGTGGCCGGCGAAAAACGACAGCACCAGCATCACCAAGGCGCCGCTGCCCGCGACGACACCGCCGCGCATAATCAGCGCCTTGAAATCCTGCCAATCGCCGCGGCTGCCCAGGCGCGCGAACTCCGGGTAGATAGACTGGTTCAGAAGTTCCGCTGGCTTAGAAATAGCCGTGGCCACATCGCGGCCGATCTTGAAAAGGCCCGCCGCCGACGGTCCCGCCACGGCGCCCACCAATAATGTACTCATCTGCCCGGTGACGATCTGCAACGAGGCATGCAGGTTCGAGAACACCGAAAACTTCCAGATGCCGGTGTGAAAACGCGTGATGCCCTGGAAAGACATCGTCATGCCCTTGAGCAGCCCATGTTTGGTGGCTTCGCGCCAGCCTACGAACACTAGCACAGCGCCGCCGGCGATGTTGGCCACGAACCACGCCGCCAGGTACCACCAGAACTCCGCATGGAAGAAGACCGCCAGCGCCACGCCGATCAGACGCACCAGCGGCGTTGCCACCGCTTGCGCGGCCAGGATGTCGAAGCGATCGTAGAGGCGGAGCAGTCCCGTCGGTGTCGCCAAGATCGTGAACAGGATCGAAAGACTGAAAGGCCCGGCGTAGGAGATCACCTGATCGTCCCAGCCGAGATAGGGCCCGACGAGGGGTGCTGCGAAATAGCCGATGGCAGCGCCCGTTACCACGCCCGCGATATCCAGCAACGTGGTGAACTTCACTAAAGCCTGAAACGCCGGCGCATCCTTGTTCTCGATGCAGATGGCGCCGTAGCGAATCACAGCCTGCCACGACTGGAAGGTCGAGAGCGCCATAATCACCTGCACATAAGTCTGCAGCAGGACGTAGATGCCGAACATCTCAAGGCCGAGGCCGCGCGCCGACAAACTCAGCGTCGCCAGGCCCAACAGGCCATTGGTGGCGCGCCCTGTGAGCATGAGGGCCGCGTTGCGGAAGATGCGGCGGAAAACGCCATCGGAGAACCAATGGCGGACTGTCTCGAAAATCCGGCGCGGCTGCCCAGCAATCCAATTCATGAAAACCGCAAGCCGCCTTTATTCAGGAGCCGGGTCACGCCCGGTCCAGTGATGACCCTTAAAGGTCCGATACGGTATCGACGTCGTTTGACCGAAACCCCAACTCCTGCGCCGCATTAGCCATTCCCCCCGGAACGAACCAGCCTTCCGGCGCATGTCTCGGGCTGCATATTAGTGCTAGACTGAGGCCAGCGCAGCAAATCTCTCATGTGTCATGCAAACGCAGTATCTCTACGCACTCCTTTCCATCGTGCTCTTCGGTTGGCTGGGCCAGCACTTGGCGCGGAAACGTAACCGTAACGGCATTCCCTGGGGTGTGGGTGCGGCGCTCTTCCCGCCGGTGCTGCTGGTTTTGCTGCTGTTGAAGCCGGCCGACCCCGAAGAGGAAGAAGGCAGCGAACTGAGCGAAGGTTGAATCCCCCGCCTTCTACCGCGTCACACTCAGATAGCGGCTCTGGTGCACATCGACGGGGTTGGCGCGCCATCCAACCACCCGCTGCGAGACCAAATTCTTTGTCACTCCGAAATAAAGCGGGATGATCGGCTGGTCCTTCAGGGCCATCTCCTCGGCTTCCCGTAGCAGCCCGGCCCGCGCACCGGCATTCTCCGTCTCCGCCGCCTTGGCCAAAAGCCCGTCGTAAGCGGGGTTGTGATAGCGGCTGTAGTTGGAATTCACGCTGGCCGAGTTGAGCACGTAGAGGAAACTGGAGGCGTCGTTGAAATCCGCCGACCAGCCCACGAAGCCCACATCGAAGTCCCCTTGGCGCAAGTTGGCGAAGTGCACGCGCCCCTCGGTGTTAAACAACGATGCCTGCACACCCGCCTGCTTCCACATACTGGCGATGATGACGCCGATGCGCCGCAGTTCCAGGTTGGCCGAATGGCTGTAGATGATCTGCAAGGGCTTGGCCGTCGTGTAGCCGGCCTCGGCCAAAAGCCGCTGCGCTTCGGCAAGACGTGCTTCCGGTGACAAGGCCGCATCGCTCATTTGCGGCGGTGTGTAGCCCGCCACCATCGGCGGCACGAAGCTGTAGGCCGGCGGCTCGCCGCCACGCAAAACCTTGGCTGTCAGCACCTCGCGGTCGATGGCCAGCGACAGCGCACGGCGCACGCGCGGGTCGGCAAGTTTGGGGCGCGTGGTATTGAGCGCGAGATAATACGTGAGCAGCGTCGGCGTCAGGCGCGTCTCCACCGGCAACTCTGTGCGCAAGGTGGCGATCTGGCCCAGGGGTATATCGTTTTGCATATCCAGCTCGCCCGCGCGAAAGCGCGCGAGGGCCGCCGTCAGGTCTTCCGTCGGGATATACGCCACGCGCGGCAAGGTGACGTGCGCCACGTCATAGAATTTTGGATTGCGCACAAGATCGATGCGGGCTTGTGGCACCCAGCTTTCCAGCATGAAGGCGCCGCTGCTGGCCATGGCGCCAGGCCGCGTCCAGCCGTCCCCAGCCTTGGTGATGACATGGCGTGGAATCATGACCGCAAAGGCGTTGGCGAGAAGCTCCAGCAGATAAGGTGCGGGCGTCTCCAGCTCCAGCACCACCGTCCCCAGTGTTGGCGCACTCACGCCCAGCGCTTCCGCAGGCATAGTGCCCGCGTTCACCATGCGGCCGTTCTTCAGCACGTACATCAGTTGCGCGAAAACCGCCGCGGTCTTGGGGTCCATGAGACGCCGGAACGAATAAACGACATCCTCCGCCGTCAGCGGCACACCGTCCGACCACGCGAGACCGGTGCGCAAGCTGAAGGTGTAGCGCAACCCGTCGGTGCTTATGCTCCACGCCGACGCCAATCCCGCGACCACCTGTCCCTCGGCGTCATAGGTCATGAGGCCTTCAAAGAGGTCGTGGATGATGTTGGCTTCGTAGTTGGTGTTGGTCTTGTGCGGATCGAGCGAGGCCGGCTCGAACCGGTTGCCGCGATGAAGCACGCCTTGCGGCTCGGCGGCCCGTGCATACTTGGCGGCCAACAGTGTCGGCACGAGAGCGAGAGCGGCGCGACGCGTGATCATGTTGTGTACAACGTGATCGGCAGCAGCAGGATGCGATAGACGAGAAGAATGCCCGCGGCGGCGACCGTAAGAGTGAACGCCTGCACTATCCGTAGCCATCCCGTTGCCCCGTACACCGGGCCAATAGCCGCGTAGAGATAGCCAATGCAGCCGAAAAGGATCGTGACCGAGAAGGCGTCATCCATCAGCGATGAAGGGACGGCGGGTCCGCCCAGCAACGGGCTGATTTCCATGCCGATCAGCGGTACGCAGAACAGCAACAGAACAACGGCATAGAAGTGCAAGGAAAACACGAAGTTGACCGCGAGAGGCTGTGTACGCCGCCAGAAGACCACGGATATCAGGAGGGCAAAGATAGGTACCATAAGGCCGACCAATGACTTGGCGTTGACCGCTACCGCTTGATCGAAGAACGGCGCATATTGCGCGACAGTTTGTCCGATGTTCGTAAGATGTTTTTCGACAAGTCCGCGGCTGAAGCTGCTCCCCAATTCATCTTCACTGAGCCACCTGGCTAAGGGCCGCGTGAACACATTCATGCGCCCCGCCGTCTGCACGGCGAAAAAGAACAGGTTGGCGAGCAGGAAAATCTGTAGAGGCCCGACATAGGGCTTACGCAGACCGCGCTGAAAAGCCGCTGTGAGACTGCCCGGACGCGTGACCAACGCACGAAGGGTGCGTAGAACCCGGCCATCGACGGGACTGAGGGCCGCAAACGTCAGAGCGATAATGCCATGCAGCGTGAGATCGCGCGGCGCGATTGGTCTTTCGCCGCAGGCGGAGCAGAAAGCGGTCGTGCGCGAGACGCCGCACGACGGACAAGCCCACGACGCGCGCGGTGCATGAGTTTGCTCCGGCGCCGCCGCGTCCATCAGCCCTTCGCGATCTGCGCGTCCACCACGGCGATGGCGGCGAGGTTCACGAGCCCGCGCGCGGTGACGGAAGGCGTGGTGATATGTGCGGGCTTGGCGATCCCGAGCAGCATGGGTCCCACCGGCAATCCGTCCGCCAGACTGCGCACGAGATTAAAGGAGATATTGGCTGCTTCCAGTGTTGGCATCACCAGCAAGTTGGCTTCACCCTTGAGGCGCGTCGAGGGGAAGATGCGGCTGCGCAACGCTTCATCCAGCGCGGCGTCGGGCTGCATTTCGCCTTCCACTTCCAGATCGGGATGCTCTTCCACCAGCAGCTTCAACGCCCGGCGCATCTTGCGCGAGGCCGGTGTCGAGCGCGCGCCGAAGTTCGATGTGGCGATCAGCGCCACCTTCGGCACGATGCCGAAGTCGCGCACCTTCTGGGCGGCACGTGCTGTCTCCTGCGCGATCTCCTCGGCGCTCGGGTCTTCTGTGACGAAGGTGTCGCAGAGAAACACCGGTCCGTCGTCCAGCACCAAGAGACTCAAGGCGGATGTGCGGTGAGCGCCCTTGGCCAGCCCCAGGATGTCCGTGAGGTATTTCAGGTGCCAGTGATACTCGCCGTACGTGCCGCAGATCATGGCGTCGGCGTCGCCCCGCTGCACCATCATGGCGGCGATGACCGTGCTGTTGGTGCGCATCACCGTGCGCGCCGTATCGGGCGATACGCCCTTGCGCTCCATAATCTGGTGATAGTTGCGCCAGTAGTCGCCGTAACGCGCGTCCTCTTCCGGGTTGACGACTTCTACGTCCTTGCCCGGGACAAAGCCCAAGCCCAGCTTCCGCACGCGCTGGGCGATGACCATGGGCCGGCCGACCAGAACAGGCACGGCGAGATTGTCGTCGAGCAATTGCTTCACGGCGAACAAGACGCGTTCGGATTCACCTTCGGCGAAAGCGACACGCTTCGGGTTGGCGCGCGCCCGGTCAAACACCGGCTTCATCACGAAAGCCGAGCGATACACAAACTGCTGCAGCTTCTCGCGGTACGCTTCGATGTCGGCGATGGGCCGCGTGGCCACACCGGAGTCCATGGCGGCTTTCGCCACCGCCGGCGCGATCACCGACACCAGGCGCGGATCGAAAGGCTTGGGGATCAGGTACTCAGGCCCAAAACGCAACTGATCGCCGCCGTAAGCCGCCGACACGACATCGGATGTAGCCCCGCGCGCCAAGGCTGCCAGCGCTTCGACACAGGCGATCTTCATGGCGTCGTTCACCGTCGTCGCGCCCACATCCAGCGCGCCGCGGAAGATGTAGGGGAAGCAGAGCACGTTGTTCACTTGGTTCGGGAAATCCGAGCGCCCCGTGGCGATGATGGCGTCGGGTGCCGCTTCACGCGCGAGATGCGGCAGGATTTCCGGCTCCGGGTTGGCCAGCGCCATGATGAAGGGCTTCTTGACCATGCTGCGGACCATGTCTTGCGTCAGCACGCGCGGCGCCGATAGCCCCAGGAACACGTCCGCGCCTTTGATCGCTTCCGCCAGCGTGCGCGCCTTGGTGGCCGAGGCATATTCTTCTTTCTGCGCCGTCATGTCCTCGTTGCGGCCCTTGAAGACCACACCCAGGTGATCGCAGAGGATGACGTTCTCGCGCTTCAGGCCCAAGTCCACGAGCTGGTTAAGGCAGGCGATGCCGGCAGCTCCGCCGCCGGTCGAAACCAGCTTTATTTCACCGATCTTCTTGTCGAGCAGACTGAGGCCGTTCAGCACCGCCGCCGCGACAACAATCGCCGTACCATGCTGATCGTCGTGGAAGACCGGGATCTTCATGCGCTTGCGCAGCTCGGCTTCGACGATGAAGCAATCCGGCGCCTTGATGTCCTCAAGGTTGATGGCCCCGAAGGTCGGCTCAAGGCTGGCGATGATTTCGATCAGCTTCGCCGGGTCTTTCTCGGCGATCTCGATATCAAACACGTCAATGTTGGCGAACTTCTTGAACAGCACCGCCTTGCCTTCCATCACCGGCTTGGCGGCCAGCGGACCGATCGCGCCTAAGCCCAGCACCGCCGTGCCGTTGGTCACGACGCCAACGAGGTTGGCGCGCCCCGTCACCGTGTCCACTTCGCGCGGATCGGCGACAATGGCCTCACAGGCCGCCGCCACGCCGGGCGAGTACGCCAGCGCCAGGTCACGCTGATTGTTCAGCGGCTTTTTGGCGACGACGGACAATTTCCCCGGGGTCGGCAGGCGATGGTATTGCAGCGCTGCCGCGCGCAGTTCGGCCTTGGCGGCTTCGCCGGCGGCATCGGTTTTCTTGTCGCTCATCAGGGTCCTTGAAAAAGGTCGAGGAGAGTCAGCGGGATATGGCTCTACATTACAGCGAGTAGAGCGCTTAGCCGATAGCTTTCATGGCGTGTTTGACCACCTTGGCCATGATGCTGGGAAGGCCCGCCTCTCCGGTCTTCGCAAAGGGCGTCCAGATGACGCCCTCTCCACATGCTTTTGCCTCAGCCGCCGTCAAGTTGGCCGCCAGCACACGCACCTCTAGACGAAAGTGCGTGAAGATGTGCGTGACGATACCGGGCAATGCGCGCCACTTCGCTTTCACCGGCTGATGTGCGCTTGCCTCCGTCTCGCTCCAGGCTTTGGTGCGCCATGGACTGCCCGGAACTTCTGTCATGCCGCCGAGCAAGCCCTTCGGTGGGCGGCGCTGCAAGGCCACGCAGCCATCGGCGCGCACCATCCAGAACGCGACGCCATATTTCAGCGGTGTTTCCTGCTTCTTGGCTTTGCGCGGCAAGCTTTCGGCAATGCCCTGCTTGCGGGCCTCGCACACCACTGCCCAGGGGCAGATCACGCAGGCCGGCGATTTCGGCGTGCACACCGTCGCGCCCAGATCCATCACACCTTGCGCGTAATCGCCCGCGCGCGCATCGGGCGTAAGGCTTGCGGCCAACTCTCGCAGTTTGGCTTTGCAGCCGGGCAACGGCTCCGTCACGGCGAACAGGCGCGCCATAACCCGCTCCACATTGCCGTCCACCACCACCGCTTTGTGTCCAAAGGCGATGGCCGCGATGGCCGCCGCCGTATAAGGCCCCACACCCGGTAATGCCCGCAGCCCCTCTTCCGTGTCGGGGAAGCGCCCGCCGTGCTCCCGCGCCACCACGCCCGCACACTTATAAAGGTTGCGCGCCCTGGCGTAGTACCCGAGCCCAGCCCAGGCGGTCATGACCGCCTCTACGGGCGCGGCAGCCAGGTCTTCCACGGTCGGCCAGAGGCTGAGGAACTTCTCATAATACGGTTTCACCGCCGTCACGGTGGTCTGTTGCAACATGATTTCCGACAGCCAGACCGCATAGGGATCTGGGGTCTCCCCCGGCAGCGCACGCCAGGGCAGCCGGCGGCGGTGCCGGTCGTACCACGCCAATAGATCGCCCGCATTTGGTTGGGCGGGCTGTCTACGCGGGGGGTTTTTGGCGGATTTGGCCATGGCGGCGGGATCGTGCGCGAGAAGGGCCCGTTCATTCAAGTGTCCCATTCAAGGGTCATGGCCCACAGCCCCGTGTGAAAGCATTAGACCAAATCCCGCCATCCTGGGGTAATCTTCCCTCATGACCTCGGCGCGTAAATCCTCTGTTTCCAATGACACCCCCACCCCCCGCCGTTGGCGCCAGGGCCCAGTGGGTGTCGGCCAGATCACGGGCCCGCTCACCCGCCCTGCCCTCGGCAAACGCGGCTTTGCTGGCGCCGATTTGCTCAGTCACTGGCCGGCCATCGTAGGGCCCGAACTCTCGGCCTTCGCCTGCCCGCTGGAAGTCAAATACCCGCGTGGGCGCAACGCCGGCGCGACCTTGCACTTGCGTGTTGCCCACGGCGCCGCCGCCACGCTGCTGCAGATGAAACTTCCCGCCATCATCACGCGCATCAACCGCTTCTTTGGTTACGAGGCCGTGGCCCATGTCCAGGCTCAACAGGGTCCTATGCCTGCCCGCCCGCGCAGCCACCGCCCGTTGCCCCCGCTCGCCGCCGCTGAAGCCGCCGCCGTCGATGCCCAGGTCGCCCATATCTCCGATACCTCCGTGAAGGACGCCCTCGCGAAACTTGGTAAAGTCTTGCAACAACGGAGCCGTTAGATGCGTTGTAAGCGCCGGGACCGCCCTTTTCCGCACCGAACCTCCAGAGCACCCCACCTCGAACACTCCCCACTCGAACATCTTAGGTCACGCCATGCGCACATTCGCTCTTCGCCTCCTGGCCGTTGCTTGCGCCGCAGCCGTCGCGGCGGTTCCCTTCGGCGCGCAAGCCCAGAGCTTCGAACGCATGGCTACGGGCATCACCGATACGCTGCAGACCGCCATCGACTTCTTGCCCGAAGATGTCACCAATATCCGCCTCGGCATCGGCCCTTCGCTGGCGCCTGAATACGAAGGCAGCAAGCATCACGACATTCACGCCGTGCCGGTGATTTCCCTGCGCTGGAAAAATCTCGTCGAAGTCGACAACAACGAAGTCAAGGTCACGGCCTTCCGTCGCCTGACGCAAAGCACAGATACCGGCGGCGGCGGCAACCTGCGCGTGGGCCCTCTCGTCAGCATCAACTTCGGACGCGGCGAAGACGCGAAAGAGCTGAAGGGCATGGGCAGCGTTGGCACCTCGCTCGAACTCGGCGGCTTCGTCAGCTACAGCTGGAACAATACACGCGTGCGCTTGCGTATCCGTCAGGATGTCATCAGCGGCCACAAAGGTGCGACAGCCTCTGTCGATGCAACGCAGGTTTTCCTGCGCACCAACAAGTTCGCATTGGGCGGTATTATTTCCTCCACCTGGGGCAGCGCGGCCTACATGAAATCCTTCTTCGGCGTCACTGGCACGCAATCGGCAAAGACGGGCTATGCCGTTTATCGTCCGGGCTCATCGATCAAGGATGTGACCTTCGGTCTCAACGGCAACTATGTGCTCAACAACCAATGGTCGCTGGTGGCCAACGCCGGCTACGAACGCCTGCTCAGCCGCGCAGCCGACAGCCCCATTGTCCGACTTGTGGGTTCGCCAAACCAAATGACCGCCAGCGCTTTCGCGGTGTATTCGTTCTGAGCGATGGCCTGAGGTCCGCCTCTCGTCTGTCGCGAAAGTAACCTTGGCGTAATCACTGCGTTATCATTTCAGTCATGTCGCGCTCATGTGAGCGCCATAAATCCCAATTTAATGGCGGCTCTTTCGACGCGGGCGCACCTAATCTCCCAGAGACCACTTCATTGGTATTTCTGCGGAGAGACATATGCGGCAGCGGACAGTCGTCATCAGCGCGATTGCGGTATGCGCGGTGGCGGGCGCGGGTTTTTTCGTCCTGCATGGTCGCGACAACAGCAAGATGCGCGGACCAGCGTCGGTGCCGGTGGTTGTCTCAGCTGCCAAGCAGGAAGACTTCTCCGTTGTCGTCAACAGCGTCGGCACCGCGCAGGCTTCCGGCACTGTCGATATCCATGCGCAGATCACCGGCACCGTCGATAAGATCGGTTTCAAGGAAGGCCAGACGGTGAAAGTTGGCGATCTCATCGCCGAGATCGACCCGCGCCCCTATCAGGCGGCCCTCGAACAAGCCGATGCCACTCTCGCCCGCGATCAAGCGCAGCTCGGCAACACCCAGCGCGATCTCAATCGCTTCCTCGAACTCGGCGAGAAAGGCTTTGCGTCCACGCAGCAGATCGAGACCCAACGCTCCGCGGTCGCGCAACTGCAAGCCACCCTTAAGAACGACACCGCCGTGATCGCCAAAGCACGTACGGACCTGAGCTATACGCGCATCACCGCGCCCATCGCTGGTGTCACGGGCATCCGCGGCATCGACGCGGGCAACATCATCCATCCCACCGACACCAAAGTCATCGTCACCATCACACAGATCGAGCCCATCGCCGTCCTCTTCACGCTGCCGGCTTCGAACCTTTCCGGCGTGCAGGCTCATATGTCCGAGAGGCCGCTGAATGCTGCCGCTTACGATCAGGACGACAACACTCTTCTTGGGGAAGGCACGCTCACCGTTGTCGATAATCAGGTGGATCCTAAGACCGGCGGCGTGCGCATGAAGGCCACATTCCCAAATGCCGATCACAAACTTTGGCCCGGGGCTTTCATCAACGTGCATCTGGAGACCGAGGTGAAACACGGCGCTGTGACGATTCCCAGCGTCGCCGTGCAACATGGCATCGACGGCGTCTTCGTTTACGTCGTCAACGAACAGAGCGTTGCGCAGCACCGGCCAGTGACACTTGGCGCCGTCAGCGGCGACACCACGCTTATCGAGAAAGGCTTAAGCGCAGGCGAGCGCGTCATCTCCGATGGCTACGCGCGGCTCGCCGAAGGCACCAAAGTCCGCGTCGTTCCGGGCGGCAGCCTCAATGACAATCCTGCCGCCAACAGCAACGGCACAGGCGGACAAGCCCCGCCCGCCTGATACGCGCCTCCGCTTTGCCCGACTCACCAGCCCAGCAGGCAAACATGAATTTCTCCAAAATCTTCATCGACCGTCCCATCGCCACGTGCATGATCATGCTGGCGATCATCATGCTGGGTGCTGCCGCCTATCCGCGCCTTGCCGTATCCGCATTACCCCGCGTCGATTTTCCAACCATCCAGGTCTTCGCCAACTACCCCGGCGCCAGTCCCGATACCATGGCTGCCCTGGTGGCCACGCCGCTCGAACGTCAGTTCGCTCAGGTGCCCGGCATTACCGAGATGTCCTCCAACAGCGGCAGCGGATCCACGTCGCTGACGCTTCAGTTCGAACTGGGCCGCGATCTCGACGGCGCGGCGCAAGATGTGCAAAGCGCCATCAGCGGCGCTGGCGGGCAGTTGCCGCGCGATCTGCCGGCTCCACCGTCCTATCGCAAGGTCAATCCGTCCGACACGCCCATCCTCATCCTTGCCGTCACGTCCGACACGCTGCCGCTGACAGCCGTCGATGATGCCGCCGATACCATTCTGGCCCAACAGATCAGCCAGGTTAACGGCGTGGGACGCGTCAACATCGGCGGCGAGCAGAAACCCGCCATCCGCCTGGAGTTGAGCCCGGATAAACTTTCAGCGACCGGCCTGTCCTTCGAAGACGTGCGCACCGCCGTTGCCGGAGCTTCTACGCAGAAGCCCAAGGGCACGCTGCGCGACAGTCACCAGACCTTCACCATCGACGCTAACGACCAACTGCTAAAGCCTGAGGCTTATAACGACATCGTCATTGCCACGCACAACAACGCACCGGTGCGCGTCAGCGACGTAGGGCAGGCCATGGCGGGCCCCGAGAACACCCAGCTTGCCGCCTGGTACAACCAGCACCACGCCGTGCTTCTCATCGTCAATCGTCAGCCGGGGGCGGACGTCATCGCCACGGCGGACGCTATCAACGCCATGCTGCCCGCACTTGAGGCCTCGCTGCCGCACGGCATTGAGGTGCATACGGTCATCGACCGCACCAAGACCATCCGCGCTTCGGTGCATGAAGTCCGCTTCACCCTCCTGCTTTCCATCCTGCTCGTCGTGGCGGTGATCTTCGTCTTCCTGCGCGATATCTGGGGCACAATCATTCCCACCGTGGCCGTGCCGATTGCCGCCATCGGTACGTTCGCAATTATGTACATGCTTGACTACAGCATCGACAATTTGTCGCTCATGGGGCTCACCATTGCCGTGGGCTTTGTCGTCGATGACGCCATTGTCATGGTGGAGAACATCGAGCGCCATGTCAGCGAGGGGCTTAACCCTTACGACGCCGCGGTCAAAGGTTCGGCCGAGATCGGCTTCACCATCATCTCCATCAGCATTTCGCTGATCGCGGTTTTCATCCCGCTGTTCCTGATGAGCGGCTATGTCGGCGAGCTGTTCCGCGAATTCGCCGTCACGGTGGCGGCCTCGGTGCTTGTCTCGCTCCTCGTCTCGCTGACGCTAACCCCGCTCTTGAGTGCCCGCCTTCTCACTCACACCAAACGGGAGCATGGGCGCCTCTATACACTCTTCGAGCGCTTCTTCGACTGGATGCTGGAGACCTACACGCGCGGCCTGAAGTGGGTGTTGGCTCACCAAGGGTTCATGTTGGGCGTGGCCGGCGGTACGGTGGTGCTGACGGTCGTGATGTTCCTCATGCTGCCGAAGGGCTTCTTTCCCGAGCAGGATGTCAGCTTCATGAACGGCACCCTGGATGCCGCGCCCAACATCTCCTTCGTGGACATGGCGGCGAAACAGGCCGCCATCGACGACATCCTGATGCGCGATCCCGCCATCGAGAGCGTGGCTTCTTTCGTCGGCTCCTCTGGTTCGGCGGGTGCGCTCAACAGCGGCCGCATGATGATCAGCCTCAAGCCGCTGTCCGAACGCGACGGCGTCAAGGATGTCATCGCGCGGCTTCGCCCCAAGCTGTCGCAAGTGCCGGGCACCAACACCTTTCTCTCCTCGGTACAGGACATCAGAGTGGGTGGGCGTCAATCCAAGTCGCTCTATCAGTACACCTTGAGCGACAATAACCAGGCCGAGATGAACACCTGGGCGCCCAAGGTCATGGCGAAGCTGAGGACGATCGACGGGCTTACCGACGTCACCAGCGACCAGGACGAGCTGATGCCGCAGATCACCATCAACATCAACCGCGACGCGGCCTCGCGCCTGGGCATCACGCCGTCGGCCATCGACGACACGCTGAACGATGCTTTCGGTCAGCGCCAGGTCGCCACCATCTTCTCGAGCATCAACCAGTATCACGTCGTCATGTCGGCGGACTCCCGGCTGCCGCTGGGGCCTGAGGCGCTGCAGAAGATTTATGTCAAATCCGCAGCCGGCGATCTCGTGCCTTTGAATGCCGTGGCGACGCTTGAGCGCACCACCGCGCCGCCGTCCGTGAACCACCAGGGTTCGTTCCCGTCGGTCACCTACTCTTTCAACCTTAACCCCGGCATGGCCCTCGGTCAGGCGGTCGATGCCATCAATGCCGCCATGACCGAGATGGGCGCGCCCAGCAGTCTTCACGCCGGCTTCCAGGGCACGGCCCAGGCCTTCCAAAGCTCGCTCGCCTCCGAACCGCTTTTGGTATTGGCCGCACTCGTTGCGATTTATGTGGTGCTGGCCATTCTTTATGAAAGCCTCATCCATCCGCTGACCATTCTCTCCACCTTGCCCTCGGCGGGCGTTGGCGCGCTGCTCACGCTCTTCATCTTCCGCCAGGAATTCACGGTCATGGCGCTCATTGGCGTCATCCTGCTCATGGGCATCGTCAAGAAGAACGGCATCATGCTGGTCGATTTCGCGCTGGAAGGCGAACGCAAGCAAGGGCTTGATCCCGAGAAAGCCATTTACGAAGCGTGCCTGAAACGCTTCCGTCCCATCATGATGACCACCATGGCTGCCATGTTCACCGGCGTGCCCTTGGCTATTGGATTTGGCGACGGCGCAGAACTGCGCCAGCCCTTGGGCCTGACCATTGTCGGCGGCCTCCTGTTCTCCCAGGCGCTCACCCTGTTCACCACCCCAGTGATCTATCTCGCCCTGGAGCGCCTGCGCATGCGTACGGTGGCATATTATAAGTCGCGCTTTGGCGGCGGTTCCCATGATCAAAGAGGTGATCGGGGCCATTCCAGACCGCACGCGGGCTCGCCCCTGCTGCCCGGCGGCGGCCCGGCTCAAGTTGGGGCTCTCGCCGCGCGCAAGGCTGACGTAGAATGATCTCCCTTGCCCACGACCAGGAGAGCGCCCCCAGGATGACACGCGTCCTCGTCATCGAAGACGATCCGGAAACGGCCGGCGAGATTCTCGCCGAGCTGTCCTCTCACGGCTTTGACGTGGACTGGGCGGCCACGGGGCGTGACGGCCTTGCGCGCGCCGAAAGCGGCAACTACGACATCATGACCGTGGATCGCCTGCTGCCCGAGGTAGACGGCCTCACCATCGTCGAGAACATTCGCAGCAGCGGCATCAAGACGCCGGTGCTTGTGCTGAGCGCGCTCGCCGAGGTCGATGACCGCGTGCGAGGCTTGCGCGCCGGTGGCGACGATTACCTCACCAAGCCGTTCGCGCTGGTGGAACTGACCGCGCGGCTCGATGCGCTCCTGCGTCGCCCCGCGGACCCGCGTGAGACTGTGCTGCACCTGGGCCCGCTTACGGTCGACCTTATTGAACGCAACGCCAAGCGTGGGCCCCGCGAGCTCGATCTTCTGCCGCGTGAATTCCAGCTTCTCGAATACCTTATGCGTCACGCTGGCCAGATCGTCACGCGCGCCATGCTCTTCGAAGAAGTCTGGCACTATCGTTTTGATCCGCGCACCAATCTCGTCGATGTGCACATGGGCCGCCTGCGCCGCAAAGTCGATGCCGGCGGCGAGCCGCCGGAGCCGCCTATGATCCACAGCGTCCGTGGCACAGGATTTGTTCTCCGTGCGCCTTCCTGAATTCCTCCGCACCACCACCTTCCAATGGACGCTGACCATCGCGGCGGTGTTTATCGCCGCTTCGCTGGTGCTGGTCGCCTACATCTATCACCAGTCCATGACCGCCGGTCAGGCGCGCGTGGATTCTGCCCTCATCCAGGAAGTGCGCAACGCGCTGGCCGATGATCCCGGCGATGCAGTCACGCGTATCAACGCGCGCCTCATGGACGATCCCAGGCGCGTGCGCGCAGCCGGCCTCTTCTCGCGCGATCACGGTGTCATCGCCGGCAATATCGCGAACTTCCCCGAACCCTTCACGCCCAACCTCGAGATTTCGTCCATTGCCATCGACCGCAACGACGGCAATTTCATCGAGAAACAGGAAGTGCACGCTGTCGGCGCGGAATTGCCCGACGGCAACATCTATATCGTGGCGCGCAACTTCGACGACTTCCTGCCCTTCCAAGATAGCCTCATCAACATCCTGGCCGTCGCCCTTCTGCCCGCCACATTGCTCACGCTGGTGTGCGGCGTGATCCTCAGCCTGCGCACGCAGAACCGCATCGAGGATATCAACCGCATGGCCCAGCGCATCATGATCGGCCATCTGGATGAACGCCTGCCCAGCCGCGGCACCCGCGATGACTTCGACAAGCTTGTAGACATCATCAACACCATGCTCGACCAAACCGAGCATCTCATGCGCGAAGTGAAAGGCGTCAGCGACGACATCGCCCACGACCTGCGCACACCGTTGACGCGCGTGCGCGCGGCACTCGAGCGTGGACGCGAACACGCCACGTCGCTGGAGGATCTGCGCACTGCCGTTGACAAAGGGCTCTCGGGCATCGATCAGGCGCTCGGCGTCACCACGGCGCTCCTACGCCTTGCCGCCATCGAGCACGGCCAGCGCAATGCCGGCTTCGGTGAAGTGGACCTGGGCAGCATCGTGCAGGCGGTGGTCGAGCTTTATGAACCCGCCGCCGAGGACAAAGGCATCAAGCTCTTCTCCGGCGGCCTCAATCACTTGGGCTTGCGCGGCGACCGCGATCTTCTGTTCGAAGCCATCTCCAACCTTGTGGACAACGCCATCAAGTTCACGCCGGCCGGCGGCACCGTCACCATCGAATTGGTGAAGACCGACGACAACTTGATCTTGCGTGTGAGCGATACCGGCCCGGGCATCCCTGTCGCCGAACGCGAGGCGGTCTTCCGCCGCTTCTACCGCACCGACAAAAGTCGCAATCTCGCCGGCATGGGACTTGGCTTGAGCCTCGTCGCCGCCATCGCACGGCTGCACGGCTTTCGCATGCACGTGGCCGACTCGTTGCAGGGCTGCGCTATCGAAATGATCTGCAAACCCACCGCGGCGTAAAGCCGCATAAAAAGACTTGGCGTAAAGCCGCAGACAAAAAGGCGCGGCTTAGAGCCCGCCCCCGAGTCTCCGAAATCTGCGCAGAAATGCCGCGCCGCGGATTCATCCACAGGCAAAAAACGTCGCTTTTCCAAGGACTAAGCGCGAGAGTCCAAATTTCTCCACAAATGGTATGGATGGTGGTACGCAACCCCATCATCTAGTTTCTGTGGAGGGAATTCATGAAACGGAGAACTGCACTGACGCTCACGGCCGGAGCTGGCCTTGGCGTGCTGACAAGTTGGGCGATTGGCTCCTCTGCCGTAGCCCCGGCGCTGGCGGCTGATGCTGCCAAGCCCGTCGTTTATCGGGAGTTTGTCCTGGGCAATCCGAAGTCCAAGGTGACGGTGATCGAGTACGCCTCGCTCACCTGCCCGCACTGCGCGCACTTCCAGGAAGTCGAATATCCCAAGCTCAAGAAGAACTACATCGACAACGGCAAGATCAAATACGTCTATCGCGACTACCCGCTGGATGGCCTCGCGATGGGCGCTGCGCTGATTGCCCGCTGCGCACCCGGTGATCGCGGTGCGACGTTGATCGACATGATGTTTAAGAACCAGCGAGACTGGGCCGGTTCTGAAAAGCCCATCGAAGCGCTGCGCGGCTACGCTCTCCTCGCCGGCATGACCTCGCCGGAAGTGGATGCCTGCCTGAAGAACGAAGCCATCCTGAAAGACATCCAGGACGTGCAGCAGAAAGCCACGACCCTCTACAAAGTCGACGCCACGCCCACCTTCTTCGTCAATGAAGAGAAGGTCAAAGGGGCCGACTACGACGCGCTCGCAGCGGTCATCGATAAGGCCCTGAAGTAAGCGCGGCCCTTTGGGGTCCGGGCTACACACCGGGACCCCAAAGGGATTTGAGAGAATTGAGTGAGGCCTCCGGGCGCGCAAGGCGCCGGGACGGGGATATCAAGGGGACCGTGGGGGCATCTGATCCTTCGCGGCGGTAAGGCGGAGAACTGCGTTGGTTGCCTTTTCAAAGCTGCGGCTTTCAGGATTCAAATCCTTCGTCGATGCGACAGAACTTCTGATCGAACCAGGTTTAACGGGCGTTGTCGGGCCCAACGGCTGCGGCAAGTCCAACCTCGTGGAAGCTTTGCGCTGGGCCATGGGTGAAACCTCGGCCAAGCAGCTGCGCGGCGGCGACATGGACGAGGTCATCTTCGGCGGCACGCGCGATCGGCCTGCCCGCAACATCGCTGAAGTCTCCATCTTCCTCGACAACAGCGCCCGCAAAGCCACGGCTCAGTTCAACGACACCGACGATCTGGAAATCACGCGCCGCATCGAGCGCGAGAAAGGCTCGCTGTACAAGGTCAATGGACGCGACGTGCGCGCCAAGGACGTGCAGCTGTTATTCGCCGACGTGGCGACGGGGGCCCGCTCCACCGCCATCGTCAGCCAGGGCCGCATCGGCGCCATCATCAACTCCAAGCCCGCCGCGCGCCGCAACCTGCTTGAAGAAGCCGCCGGCATCACGGGGCTTCACAGCCGCCGCCACGAAGCCGAACTGCGTTTGTCCGCAGCTGAAACCAACCTCAACCGCTTGAACGACGTCATCGTCGCGCTCGAAGCCCAGCTCGAAGGCTTGAAGAAGCAGGCGCGCCAGGCTGTTCGCTACCGCACGATCTCCGAAAGCATCCGCGCCGCCGATGCCTTGGTGCTGCTCATCAAGCGCGCCGAAGCCGACGCTCATCTCGCCGCGGCGCGCGAAGCCCTGGCCGAGAGCGAAAACCGTGTCGCCGTGCGTACCGGGGAAGCGGCCAATGCCGCAACTCAACAGGCAGAGGCCGCATCTGCCATGCCGGCGCTGCGCAAGACCGAAGCGGAAGAAGCCGCCCGCCTGCAGCACCTCGTCATCGCGCGTGACAAGCTGGATGAAGAATTGGAACGCATCGCACGGGCCCGCGAAGCCGTGGAAATGCGTCTCGCGCAGATCCGCGACGATTTGTCCCGCGAAGCCGCACGCCTGTCCGACTCCGATGCCGCCATCGCGCGCATCACCACCGAACAGGGCGAACTGAATACCGCCGCCGCCGCCGAGCAGGTCGAACGCGAAACCACGCGTGAAGCGCTCATGAACGCGGCCAAGGCTGTGGAAGTGGTGGAAGAAGAATTGACGCTGTTGGGTAAACAGCTGTCGGAAGCCGACAAAGCCCGCGCCGCCGCCCGCCAGCAGTTGAACGAATCCGACATGCGCCGCCAACGCGCGGACCGTCGCTTGCAGGAAGTCCTCGCGCAGCTCGCCACCATGCGCCAGAACGCCTTGCCGCCGGAAGTCATGGCCGACGAAGAACGCAAAGCCAGCGAAGCCGAAACCCTGCTCGCCGAGGCCCGCGCCGCCTGGGAACAGGCCGAAGGCGCCCGTGCCTCCGCGCAGACCGCTTATGAACACGCCCGCGACGTCGCGCAGACCAAAGCCGCCGAGCACACCAAGCTCCAAGCTGAGGCCGTGGCGCTGGAAGAACTGCTCGCCGAGCCCAAGACCGCCGGCGCCTGGAGCCCGATCATCGATACAGTTTCTGTCGATCCCGGCTTCGAAGCTGCCCTTGGTGCCGCTGTCGGCGACGATCTCTCCGCCGCCGGCGACGATACCTCGCCCATGCGCTGGATGCAGTTGCCGGCCTTCATGGAAGGCCATGCTCTGCCGGAAGGTGCGCGCCCGTTGTCTGATGTGGTGCGTGCGCCCGACCGCCTCGCCCGCCGCTTGAGCCAAGTCGGCGTGGTCGCCGATGCCGCCGCCGCCAACGCGCTGCAAGCGCAGTTGAAGCCCGGCCAACGCCTCGTCACCGCCGGTGGCGATCTCTGGCGCTGGGACGGTTTTGTGTCCGCCGCCGGCTCCGCCAACGCCGCCGCCACGCGCCTCAAGCAGCGCAACCGCCTGAAGGAACTGCGCGGCATCTTGGAGACGTCATCCGCCGCGTTGCGTGAAGCCGAAGACGGTGTTGCCGCCGCAAAGCAAACCATTGGCGCCGCGCAACAGACCGAGCAGACCGTGCGGGCCTCCGTGCGCGAAGCAGAAACCGCCAACCACCGCGCCAAGGACACGCTCGGCGTGCTGCGCCAGAAGCTGGCAGCCTCCAACAGCCGCATCGCCAGCCTGGAAGACTCACGCGCGCAATTGCAAGCCGAACTCGATGAAGCCCTTGCGCAGATCAAGTCCGCAGAAGACCGCCTCGCCGAGTTGGGCGATGGCGCGGCCTTGCGTGCCGAAGTCGAGAGCAAGCAGAGCGGCCTTGGTCAGCTGCGCCAGGAGCTGATGGAAGCGCGCGCCGTCTATGACAGCCTGTCCCGCCAGGCCGAGGAGCGGAATCGCCGCCTCGCAGCGCTCGCCAACGAGTCCACGTCCTGGAACAGCCGCCGCAGCGAAGCCGTCCGTCAGGACGCGGAACTGCAGGGGCGTCTCACCGCCGCCAACGAAGAACTAACCGGCCTCGCCGCCCGCCCGCAGGAGATCGCCACCCAGCGCGCGGCGCTCATGGACCATCTGCAAGTGGCCGAAGCCGCGCGCCGCAAGGCCGCCGATGCTCTGGCCGAAGGCGAGACCCGCCTCGCCGCCGCCGATCGTGCGCTCCGCGATGCCGAGCACGCCCTCTCCGAGACGCGCGAGGAACGTGTGCGCCGCGAAGCGACGGTTGCCCAGGGCGAGCAGAACCTTGCCATCATCGACGGCAACATCCGCGAACGCATCTCGTGCGAGCCGAACGAGCTGCACGCCCATACGAAATTTGAAGACGGCGAAGAATTGCCGCCGCTGGAGAAGGCCGAGAAGAGTTTGCAGCGCCTTGTCAGCGAGCGCGACAATCTAGGCGCCATCAATCTGCGCGCTGAGCAAGAGAGCGAAGAGCTCACCCAGCAGATCGGCGGTCTCACCACGGAACGCGACGACCTTATTGCCGCCATCGCGCGCCTGCGCGAGGGCATTGCCATGCTCAACAAGGAAGGCCGCGCGCGCCTCTTGGCCAGCTTCAAGGAAGTGGACGGCCACTTCCGCAATCTCTTCACCAAGCTTTTCGGCGGCGGCCGCGCGCACCTCGAACTCACCGAAGCCGAGGATCCGCTGGAAGCCGGTCTTGAAATCATGGCGAGCCCGCCGGGCAAGCGCCTGGGCAACCTCGGCCTGATGTCGGGTGGTGAGCAGGCGCTCACTGCATTGGCACTTCTGTTCGCGGTGTTCATGACCAACCCGGCGCCCATCTGCGTGCTGGACGAAGTGGACGCACCGCTCGATGACGCCAACGTCGACCGCTTCTGCACGCTGGTGGCCGAGATCATCAAAATCACCGGCACGCGCGTGCTCTGCGTCACCCACCACCGCATGACCATGGCGCGCATGGACCGCCTCTTCGGCGTGACCATGGCCGAACGCGGCGTCAGCCGCCTCGTCTCGGTCGACCTCAAGGCCGCCGAACAGATGCGGGATGTTGCCTAGGCACGTTAATTCGTCCCTGGTACAATTTATATTATTGATATAAATACATTAATTCAGTGCCAGGGACATTTAAGCCGCGCGATATTTACCAATATGAAAGGCCGTGCAACTAATAAGCGTGCATGGCCTTCTCACCGAATAAGATCCTGCCCACACTCTGCGCTGGCCTTGCGGCCGTCAGCGCATACGCTGCCGATCCCAATATTGGCGCCGATATCATCGCCCCGCACGCGACAATCAGTTCCACCTTCGAACGCCCGCAGTATGCCCTGGGCCCTGAGAAGTGGGGCGCCTCACCCCTCGGCACGCCCGGCACCATCCGGTGGAGTTTCTTCGACGTTGCCAACGGCACCACGCGCGCGCAGCCCAATGGCCGCCCCTACATGGACACCTCCATCCGCGCGCGCCAGAAGGCGGTGCTGCGCCAAGCGCAACGTCTGTGGGAGCAAGCCGCCAACGTGCATTTTGTCGAAGGCCTGGACACCACCAGCGCTACCGACGTGCGTGTGGGCCAAGGCAACTTCGGCGCCGGCCTCGACGACGGCTCCAACAGCTTCGCCTTTGCCGATCTGCCCTGCGCCGCCTGCCTCGCCACACGCGGGCCCAACCTCGTCACTTTCTCCAGCCAGCTCTTCCAGGACTCGCGCCAAAGCGAGACCGCGCTGCTCGATATCGCGCTGCATGAGTTCGGCCACACCATCGGCCTGCAGCATGAACTCACCAAATCCAGCGTCATGGGCCAGGGCAGCCGCGCCAAGTCCTTCATCGGCCTCAAGGGCCTCACCGATGACGACATTAAAGCCGCCCAGGCGCTCTATGGCGCCAATACCACGCCGGTGAAAATCATCGAAGACGATGTGGAAGGCACGGCGTCCACCGATACTTTCCTTCTCTCCGGCCAGCAATTCTCCGGCCGCATCGAGACGCCCGCCGACGAAGACTGGTTCCGCGTTCAACTCATTCCCGGCAACGATTACATCATCACCGCGCGTCCCGCCGGCACGTCACCGCTCACGCGGCCCAGTCTCACGCTGCTTTTCAACGAAGGCTCGACCACCGATACCGGTGCTTGGCCGCTGATGACCTCCGCCGCGCTATAGCGGCCACAGTTGGATCGCCGTGAAGGGCGCAAACGAAACGCTCACCGGCGGCTACACGCTCGATATCCAGGAAGTGGCACGCGACGCGATCCCAGCAGCGGCGGTGTCAACGCCGGAGACAAAATGCATCGGTACGCCGGAGTAAAGATGCATCAGTGAGGCTGGCAGGAAGGCCCCCCGCGGGGGGCCTTCCTGCGTTTCGCGATCAGGTTTGGCTGGCGTCGTCGGGGGCGTTACGGGAGCGCCGCTTGC
>CANJBL010000006.1 GCA_947472795.1 Fidelibacterota bacterium
CAACCTGCCGGCCCTGTGCCATCAACACATCGACCTGCCGTAACTTCGCAACAATCTCTTCAGCTGTATGCCGCTTCCTTGCCATTGGTCCTATCCTCCGGGTCAAAATCATACTTCAGGGAGGACCACTTCAAAGGGGGCAGATCAGCCGTGTTGCGGAACGTCCTCGGACCCATACCAAGGAATTAAGCGATGCCTTAAAGGCGGCTATTCCTGGGTTGAGCGATGCAGAGCGCGCGGAGCTTTCTGCCTATTCAGATGCGAGAGGCGCCTTTCTTCTCGATGCGCGGACGTTGCCGATCTTTTTCAAGATCAGCCAAGTTTGTGCGCCAGTGGGCCCTTTTGTCGCGCTCTTCACGTCTGAAAGCGGACACGCGAGCGTTGTTGAATTCGGCCCCACGATGAACGGTCCGGACGTTCGTCTTGGGGTGACGAGAGTGGCGCGATCCTATCGAGTCAGTCGCGACTCAGTCGAAGAAAAAGGTCTCATAGCCGACTTGTCGCGGAAGTTCGGATTTCGGATTGATGCCGAGGCGGAAAAGCACTTTGACGATGGCGACCGCCGGGTGGGCGCGGAATTCGTACGCCAAGAAACAGGCTTCATCCTGGCCTTCACTGGTCCAAATATGGACGAAGGCGCGCAGCAATTTGCCGACCAAAAGGGCTGCAGCCGAATTAAGATTGATTGACGGGACAAAAATAAGTCGTAGGCCAGCCCTTGTGTGATATACATACACATCCAATATAACTAAATATCTTATCTCCATCGGGCGCGACCTATTCTCAAGCCGCATCCGTCACCATTCTAAGCATTACACATCATCGCGGCCTCACGCTTCAGCCCAGCTGTTGGGCGAAGCTGATTTCGACTTCTATAAAACAGAATTGGCGGTATTCACCAGGCAGAGGAATAGGCGCGGAAGTAACCAGTGACTTGCGATGAACGCGATAGATCGAACATTTGATCGGTCGACGGTCGTTGCGCACTGGTGGCTCGCGCCCAGCTCACCGGGGCAACCTTGACCCCGGTGAGCTTCTTCTTGTTCCTCATCCGTCTGAAGGCGCGGGCAGGTGAGAACCAAAAACTAAAGCGGGAGAAAATATGACTCGCACAACCGCTAAGTCCGTCACCTTCACGCGCCCCTTCCTGGTGAGTGGCTTTGAGGGCCACCAGCCTGCGGGAACTTATACGGTGGAAACCGATGAGGAGTTGATTGAGGGGATCTCATTCCTGGCCTATCACCGGACAGGCATGAGGATACATTTGCTGCCAAGCCTGTCTCGCCCCGGCATCACGGAAATCGTGACACTTGATCCTGCCGATCTCGATACAGCACTCATGGATAATTTAGATGAAAGATAATGTCGGAATATCACACGCAGAAGGCCACGGGAGACCCGCGCGCCGCTCTGGGAACGTGCAGTTCATTGTCGGTGATCACGTGGTCTATCCGGGCCACGGCGTCGGCACGGTCACCAGCATAGAGACCCTTCGCGTCGGTGAACATGACCTGAGCCTATTTGCCATCAGCTTCGCGCAAGATCGCATGACGTTGCGTGTGCCCATGCAAAAAGTCGAGTCCTCCGGGCTGCGGCGCCTTTCCACGCGCCGGGTCATGGAAGGGGCTTTGGCAAAGCTGAAGGAACCGGCAGTTAGATCCAGCGCCTTGTGGAATCGCCGATCTATGGAGTGCGCTGCCAAAATAAATTCAGGAGATCCTTGCCTCATCGCGGAGGTTGTACGCGATCTCCATAGCGTCAGCGCTGGGCGCGAACCGTCACATAGCCAACGCGTACTCTACGAGCAGGCGCTTGGCCGTTTAGTTCAGGAAGTCGCTGCAATTGAGAACTCCCAGATCGAGGAAGCGACAGCGAAATTGGAACTCATGCTCAATGCCGCATAGTGGGCCTCCCGGGCATACGGGCAAAGCAGACATCAAGGGCGGCGGCGTATCAACACGTTGCCGAGCCTGCCAGCTTCAATTGTGCAAGAGTCGGCGGGAGCCGCCGCATGCCGCGCTGGAGGAAACGTCGCGCGATGAAATGATGCACTTTGTGCGTTATGAGTGCAAATCCTGCGGCACAAAACTTATTTGCTCTCAGGATTTTGGTGTTTCGGGCTGGGCGGTCGTCCGCTGAGCCGTTCGCGATAGAGAGCCAGGTGGCACCGCTCAATTGTCTGAGACGCGGCCGTTGCGGAAGTGTCGTGCTTCCTCCGACGGACTAGCTCTGATGACGCAGTGAAAAGGTTTCATCGAAGAATGTTCTGAAGCAAGGAGGGTGGCGCTGGAAAGACTCCCGGCATCGCTCACAAACTCCGCCTGACCTCGCGGGAATATTTTATAGACGGAATACATGAGCATTTGATCACCTTGTAACCACTGTTTGGGCCGCTTGCCTTTGGTGGAATAATCACACTGCGCCGCTGGACGAGGCATTGCGGTTCCCGCCAGGCGTGAAGCGGGTCCGAAATGCGTCGTGGTCGCCTTTGTCGCTCAATGAGATCAGGTGTTTTTGTCGCTCATTGTCTCTGCCGACGGAAATCGCGCTTACTGATTGGCAGCAATTTGATCTTCGGCAACCACGAATTCCAATCCACTCGTGATGTTCTTAATTCGATATTGAAGCCCGGAGCCTTCGCCAGGGAGCGTTCGTGTTATTTCGAACTCTGAACCGCTTATGCCGGCCCTGCGCTCCTTGGAGCGCGGATCGGTGGCGGCGCCTAACAAGGTCACGTAGGTGCCAATAGTGTGTTTGTGCAGCTTTGCTGGGCGTTTTTCAACGCGCGCACTGGGGTAACTTCTTACAAGCCGGTTTTCCATAAAGACTCCTTCTTATCGGCGCTTAACAAATGGGCGTGGGCTGCGCGCCAAATGCACGGCGGCTGCGTTGTGGCGATAAATGAGACGACCCTTCTCGAGATCATAGAGCGACATTTCGATCGTCACGCGATCACCTACAATGGTGCGAATGCGGCTTTTTTTCATACGCCCGGCGGTATAGGCGATGATGAGGTGGTCATTGCTCAGGCGGACGCGGTAGCGCGCTTCCGGCAGGACTTCGGTTATGACGCCCTCAAACTCCAGTAGCTCTTCCTTGGCCATCATGCCTCCATAGGCACGGACGCCACCTGATGGTCAGAAGGCATATATGCGGTGTTAAAAACGAAAGGGACGGCCTACGCCGCCCTATTTCTGGATCTCTAAAGGGCTTTAAGATTGCCAGCGGACGTTTTGCCGCGCTCACTTTGAAGGTCGTAGCTGACTTTCTGACCCTCACTCAGCATGCGCAAGCCCGCGAGTTCCACTGCCGTCTTATGGACAAAGACGTCCTTTGAACCATCTTCCGGTTGGATAAATCCGAACCCTTTGTGATCGTTGAACCACTTCACCGTGCCGTTTGACATGTCTTCCCAGCCCTGCTTTGTCCAAAAAAGGAAAAGTTCCGCGTGCGCATCGCGCAAGCGGATCAAATCGAAACAGGATGGGACCGGGCCGGGCTCTCTAATCGCGAGTGCGAGACGGGGAAGCGACCTATGACGAGCCGATAGAAACAATATAGAGTATAGGGTGAAATTAAGCAAACACCGCATAGTTGCGGCAAAAGTATCCATGATTGCAATGCGCTCATGACAGCGCCGCACCATCTCAATAAAGCAGAAGTGACCCTGATGAGCGTTGAAGGCAATTTGGCCCTGTTTTGTGATTTCGAAAATATCGCCATAGGCGTTCGCGACGCAAAAGCCACAAAGTTCGATATCCGGCTCATCCTCGAACGTTTGTTGCTCAAGGGCAGCATCGTCGTCAAAAAAGCCTACAGCGATTGGGATCGCTATAAGGACTTTAAGCCGCAGATGCACGGCGCCGCGTTTGAACTTATCGAAATTCCCCATGTCAGACAGTCGGGAAAAAACTCCGCAGACATTCGCATGGTCGTTGACGCCTTGGACCTTTGCTACACCAAGGCGCACATCGGCACGTTTGTCATCATTTCAGGGGATTCCGACTTTTCGCCACTGGTGAGCAAACTACGGGAAAATGCCAAAACAGTGATCGGCGTCGGTGTAAGAAATTCGACATCCGAGTTGCTGGTGAGCAACTGTGACGAATTCATATTCTATGATGATTTGATAGCCTTGCCGGCGCTCCCTCGAAAACGCACCAAGACGCGTCAGACATCCACACGGACTTCTGGCGCGAAATCCGCTGGCGAGACTGGCGACCAAAAACCAGACAAGCTTCAAGAGGCCATAGACCTCGTGCTTGAAACTGCCGAGGCTCTGTACGCGGAGCGCGGCGACCGCGCAAAACTTTGGGGGTCCATGGTCAAACAAACCTTGCAGCGCCGACGACCGCAGTTCAACGAAGCGGCGTATGGATGCAGGTCTTTCAATGACCTCCTCGATGAAGCTGCCACGCGCGGCCAACTTGAATTGGAGCGAGACGAAAAATCCGGCGGCTATGTCATTCGCAAGATTTTGCGTCTGACTTGAAGTCGAAGTGTTGGAGCACTGATCCGCTAAACTTTAGAGGAGTCTCAATGACGCTGTCCAAGAAGATGCGCGCTGAAGTTATTGAGGGCGGAAGCAGAAATAGGGAAGAGCCGTATTTGAAAATACGACGGCGCCAAGAGGCAGAGAACTATATTAAGACCGAGCGTCTGCGCGCGCTGCGACTGGGAAAAGAAGTGGTTGAGCGCGACTGATATTTGCGCCAGCAACGTTAACTTTTAGACCGGCTGCTCGCGAGGCCATGAGCTGCGTTTGCAGGGATGAACTTCTCAGGAGTGCAAACACCCATGGGCATGTTATCGCCCATGGGTGCTGAAACGGTTTTTATCACTTCATGACGTAGATTTAGCGGTAGAGCGACCGCTCGGCTTCAATCTGTGCTGCGGTATAAGCCGGGGCTTTGGCGTCGAAAGATGTCCAATCTTTCTCGGCATAGGCGGCACGGCGGGCTGCGGGATCGACGGCATTAAACTGCCTGAGAATTTGCTCGACCTTGGCAATTTCTTTATCAGATGCCTTCACGGAGACAAGTGCTGCGCCGCGACGAATAGCTTCCGCATAAAACTCAGCATCATCCTTGCTGACTTCATATTCTGTCAGCCTGCCGACGATACCACCGGTCGCTGCTCCCGCCGTCGCGCCAACAGCGGCACCTGCGGCGGTCGCAATCAACCAGCCAGCAGCTACGACAGGCCCCACGCCTGGAATGGCGAGCATGCCGAGGCCCGCAAGCAGGCCAACGCCGCCGCCAGCGACCGCGCCCGCTGCCGCACCGCCGCCGGCGCCCTTTGCACCGGCATTCTTTTCCGTGGGATCCTCGACTTTGTCTGTGTCGATCTTCTTCATCGGATCATTCTTATTGTCGACGTTATTGGCCACAATGCTGATGTCGTTGTGGGAAATACCGGCGTTTTCAAGAGCGTTGATAGCCGACACGGCGTCGCTGTAGCTGTCATAGAGCTTGTTTACGATATTCGACATTTGATTCACCACGAAATGGGTTGAGGACTGATAAGATTAGTTGGCGGTGATGTTGCCTTGATAATCCACAGCCACATTCACGGACTTGCCGGCCATTATGGCCTTGCCACGCCAGACGGATTGGTCGTCCTTCATTAAGCTCGAGACTTCGGTGTAGCCGTTGTCTTGCAAGCGTTTTGTCACCTGGTCTTTCGTGAAGCTGTTCTTTCCCGCGACGGGTGCAGCAGTTGTTTTGCTAACGTCACTTGGGCGAGCCACCGCTGCCGGTGTATCGGTGGTGCGCGGAGCATTGTTGGATTGGGCAATCGCAGTGGACGCAATTAGCGTCAATGCGGCGCCTGCACAGGCGGCTACTTTCATGATCTATTCCTTATAAAAGTGAGGCGAGAGTCGGAGGCAGCGACCCTGCGTGAGTGCGTGCCCGTTAAGGCAACGCGGCATTATCTGAAATGGCTCAACTATTTCTCGGACTTAATGTTTGCCGGATGGCGCGCGCGGATCACACGTTGCAATGGGAAAGTCGACACCGCCATATCCGCAAAGGTTTCAGGAGTTCCTGCACCGCCTCCAACGCTATTGTGCCGAGCGCAGGAGTTGCGGGGGATGATGTAGAAGTGTCGGAAAAGTTTTGCCGGCCATTTTGAGACATGGTCATGAAGCTCTTTCGCTTCGTCTTCGTATTTAAAAAAGACTTCCTTACGATGCTCGACCATGGCGTCGTCGAGAAATGCCGAAAGTGAATCCGCGACCGCTATCGTGGCGCAGAGCGTGGCGGCGAGCAGAAGCAGAGCATTTATTTCTGGTGTGTCCTTCTTCGAAATATCTAACGAATGCTCACAAGGAACTTGAGCTTTGATGGGCTGAGGCTCTTTGGCTGAAGTGCCGCAAAAATAGTCCCACCAGAACAGTCGAAGGACTTCCTCAGTGGGGGAGATTGTGAATGGTTTCACGCTCCGGTTTATTCACGGTTTAGTAGAACTCGCCCCGAAAAACTCGGCATAAGACTGATCGAGATTTTTGGAGTTTGACAACTTTTGTTTGGATATGGCGTTGATCTATAGCTGTCAGATATGCGTCCCCCACATATCGTCCGTTCCCCCAACGGACAGGCAGCAAAAAAGCCAAGCCCGCTGCGTCCCCCCACGTAGCGGGCCAGTTTATTGACAAAAAGCGCCTCCAGGCAGGGCCCCGGGCCTTCAGAGCAATTTTGGCAACTATCTGCCTTGTCAGTCGTTAATGACATAACCGCAACATGGGGAGTGCGCTATGTCGGAATTCCACAACAACTTGGTTTCACTGTTGCCGCAATTGCGCGGCTACGCGATGACCCTCACGCGCGACCGCGCCGCATGTGATGATTTGCTCCAGGAAGCGGCTCTTAAGGCCTGGCGGGCGCAATCTCAATTTATTGAGGGCACCAATTTCAAAGCATGGATGTATTGCATCGTGCGCAATGAATACATCTCGACGCTTCGCCGGCGAAAAAACGGCAGCGTGTCCATTGACCAGGTGCCTGAAGAACTCTTCAGCCGCGAAGGCGACCAGGATTTCAAAGTCATGGCAAAGGAAGTTATGACTGCGATGCAGTTGGTCAGCCCGGAACAGCGAGAAGTGTTAGTCCTGATCTGTATGAATGGCCTGAGCTACGAAGAAGCCGCTCAAGTCATTAAATGCACCATCGGAACCGTGAAAAGCCGCCTCTGGCGCGCTCGCGAACAAATGCAAAAGTTGCTGCTGGGTGATGAAAGAGATGACGGGAAGAGCGTGTCTGACCAGTCGGGTTCTTCAAAATCGCGCAGGCAGGTTTCCACCGATGCTGGGATGGAACAGAGTTTGATCTAATTTCTCTGGAAAAATACTAAGCGGTAAAAGAATAGGCCGCCCGCGAAAGCGGGCGGCCTTTGCTTTTGGACCTGGTTCCTAGTGTTTGGTTCCGGGCTTATTAGTTTTGGGCGCTTTCCCATCCTCAATGCGACCTTCGTTACGAAGGTTGCGGCCTTCTTGGGCTTTTTGCTGGCTCTTGGCCGACTTGCCGCCTTCGAAAGCTTCTTCCTTCGCATAGCCGGCAGCTTCTTTGATGTGGCCTTTTACACTCATGGCTTTTCTCCTGTGTTGTTAACGCCATAAGCAAAAGGGATTTAGCCGTTGGTTTGTTCCTGCGCTCGCAATACGCGACCAGGCAAGCCCCAAACAGCGTCGCGGCTCTCATATATAAAGCGGTCTTATTTAACAGCACGCTGCTGAGATGTTCGCATGCACGCGCGCATGCGGCGGGTGTGGTGTGCATTCATATTCATGGTGTTGAAACGTCATCGGCACGCCCGGCTTGGCACCTTGTCACAACGTAAGCGACATAAAATTATTGTGAGGTTCTGCCTCACTGGGGGGCAGCCGTTACTTCGGGGGAAGTTAAATGAGATTCACGGCCAAGTCATATCTGCTCACCAGCGCCGCCACGCTGCTGGTCCCCAATGCCGCCTTTGCCAAACAACAGGCCGCGACCCAAAAAGCAGTGGGGGCGTGGAGAGAGAAGCGCGCTTATTCCGTCTCTCCGGTGGACGTTCTCAGAAACCGGAAAACCATTCCGGCAAATGAACAGTCACGGAGATCTGGCGTGCGCCGCCCGGAAGACCAGATGAGGGGTGACAGCTAACCTGATTGGGGGAAAATGTACCTGGTACATTTTCCCCCAGAAGATAACGCATCGCGTGTGCTTAACCCGCCCGGCTTTTCTGCCAAGCCTTGAAGGAGTCATCCATGTCCTTCATGACGCTGCCCATGACCTTGTGCTTCTTGGCTTTGGTCATATAAGCGTTCAGCTTCTTGCGCGCGCCCAGCGGTTTTGCGACTCCAAATACGGGCATGAACAGACTTGCGAACTGCAAGGCGGGCAGGGCGTAAATGTCGGCGATGGTGAATTTGGCGCCGGCAGCGAAGGGCTTCGCCGCGATCACCTGTTCGGCGATGTCGAGGTATTTGTCGATGTCTGCAAATACCGCCGTGAGCGCGGCTTTATCGGGGTTCGGGCCCATGAGCGGGAACAGCTTGCCCACCGCACCGTGCACATACTCGCCGATCACGGCCGCGATCATGCGTGCTTCCGCTGCCGCCTTCGCCTTCTTTGGCACCACCGGCTTTTTCTTTTTCTTGGCTTCCAGATATTCAACGATCACGCCGGATTCATAGATCACGGTCTTGCCGTCCTTCAGAGCCGGCACTTTGCCTAGCGGGTTGAGCTTGAGATATTCCGGCGATTTGTAACCGCCACCGGGCGTCGGCTTGAAATTGAGTTTGATGCCTTTAAAACGGGCCGTCAGCGCAACGCGCGCGCAGTAAGGCGAAAAGATTGCTCCGTAGATGTCCATTGTGGTTCCCCCGGTTGATGAAATGGTGTGGCGACGGTGTCCAAATATCTATCGCATTTCAGGTGCCTGGAAAACGCGATTCCAGAGTGAAAGGTCAAAACCGCCTGGTCAGAGATGCGCCGAACGTTCTGGGATTGCCGATGGTCTGACGAACGCCGGTTGTCCCTGCCGTGCGTAGGGCGAAGACCGTGTCGAAGGTCTGATAAAAGGCGACAGTGCTGTACCCTTTATTCGTCAGGTTTTCGCCGAAGAGTGCGAAAAGCCAATGCTGGTTCCGGTTTCCGAGCGTAAGGCGCGTATTCAGAAGCGCGTACCCTTTGTTGAGAGTTTGTGGGTTGTTGTCGACAGACGTGCCGATATTGCTGCGTGATCGGAAGGCAACGTCGGTTTGCAAGGTCCATGGAATCGACTGCGTCTCGTCGGTCCACTCCAACCCAACTGTGCCGGACCATTTCGGCGCAAAGTGGGCATATCCATTCGTGAGGTCTTGCGTGCCCGGCAAGCCGGGAAGGGCGGCTGCATTGGGGAAGGACGTAAATCTCGACTCAAGATACGCGAGACCGAGGTTCAAACGTAAATGCGTGTCCAGCTGGGCCTGCGTTTCCAGCTCGACACCTTGATGGCGCAAACTTCCGACGTTGCGAACGATATAGCCAATTCCATCAAAGGAGCGGTCCTGATAGCCGTCAATATCCATGCGATACACTGTCGCATTGACAATAAGCCGGTTGTCCATCCACGACGTTTTCGCCCCGGCCTCGTAACTCGTCGTCGACTCTGGGCTGTAAATGCGGCGCAGGCCTAAGGGCGTCGCGCTGCCCGCCGAGTTGAATCCACCCGACTTGTATCCCGTCGAGACTGTGGAAAACAGCATGACGTCATTATCGGGATGCCAGGACAGACCCGCCTTCCATGTCACGCGATTGCGGCCAAAGCTCAGCGGTGTATTTTCGGCGCCGCGCAACACAGTACCCGCCGCATTCGGCACGGCCTGCACAAAGCTTCCTGTCTTCAATTCATTGGTCCAGCGCACGCCTGTGGTGACTTCAACGCCGGGCAGGACTTTTGTGTGCCCCTCGGCATAAGCCGCTTTGCTGGCTGTGGTTTGTTTGAAACTGCTTTGAGTCAGAAGAGCAGGGCCGGCGACGCACGATGGTACCAACGTGGGAGACAATGTGGCGACAATCAGCGGACAGTACAGCGGAAGGGCAGTGTTGACCTCGCCCACGCCATAGACTTCGCGAAAGTAATATAAACCAGCGACGGCATCGAAGCGGTCATGAAACAGACCGCCCTTGGGCGTCAGGAACTGAAGTTCGTGACTTTGATTGGCGCTGTTGAAGTCGGCATCGCGCGCGACGATGGGGCCAGGCAGAAAGGACGTGCCGGCATCAATCGAACGGTTTCTCCAGTCTCGATAAGAATCCAACAGCTTAATATTAAAGCCCGATGAGGATACCCATGAAAGCTCGCTGGTGCCCGACCATTGGTTGTCGTCGTTGCGAGTATTGGGCGGAAGATAGACGTTATTGTCCTGCCCATAGAGATTGGTGGTAGGGATGTTTGCGCCAAACGCATCCGTCAATCGCGCGAGACCGGCTGGCGGTACGCTGCGATAGTCGAGTTTGAAGTTGGGATACTGTGATCCATTGAATCCGGAGTACTCGCCGCGCACAGTCCAGGTGAGGGCGTCGTCGACTTTGACTTTGGTGCTGAGGCGCCCGGCGAGCTGATCCAGTTTTTTCAGATCGCCATTTCCAAGCGTATTGTGCCAATAGCCGCCAAAGGACTGCGCCAACACGGCAAGACGGGTCGATACCCGGTCTGACAGAGGCACATTGGAGTTCGCCTCGAGACGATAGCGGTCTCCGCTGCCGGCTTCCGCTTTGAAAGCCGCAGAGAAGCTATCGGTGGGCTGAACGGTTCTTAGGACAAGAGCGCCCACGCTGGCGTTACGTCCGAACATGGTGCCTTGGGGTCCGCGCAGCACTTCAATCGCTTCAAGATCCAGAAATGATGCGAAGATCATACCAGAGCGCGGCACGTAAATGCCGTCCAGGAATGGCGCTACGCTCGGTTCAATCGCCGAATTCCCAAAGGTACCCACGCCCCGTATCGCAAGGCGGAGCCCGGGAGACTGCGCCGCCTGTTCGACCGAGAAATTCGGCGCGAGCCGCGGCAGGTCCTTGATGTCGCGGACGCTGGCTTTTTCCAGGGTAGTGCCACTGAAGGCAATAATCGAAATGGGAACCTGCTGAAGGTTCTCCTCGCGTTTTTGCGCGGTGACTTTGATGTTTCCCAATTCTTCGATGGAGAGGGAAAGAAGATCGTCGGTCACATCCGCGGCACGACCCGCCGGTGCCGCCAACAGCGTGGGCGCGGCGAAGATGCCCAACACCCATTTAGCGGTGCGGGATTGGTGACGGAAAAGGCCTCGACGGATATTCATATTTTCCCCAATTTATCGCGCCGTCGCCCGGCGGCAATGTCTCTAATATTATGTGTGGGTCCGCCTGTACCGGTTAGCACACATCATATAGTATCGTCTCGAAACATTAGTATCAAACAAGATAACGCGTCTGTATTCTGCCTGAAATGGAAAGTCTTCTTGTTCATGACTTTCCTATTTCTTTTCATAAGAAGTGTTCTTTTCGCCGTGCTTAAATTCGCTCGCGCACATGACCAATTTTTCCGGCGTTAAAATCTCTGGCGTTACAATCAAGGGGACGGTGATCACCATGACTTCTTCTCCCAGGCTGCTCGCGTTCTTGCTGTCGACTTCCTTTCTGCTGCCGGTGCCGGCCTTCGCCGCTGCTCCGGATGACATGAAGAAAGAAGCCATTGCCAACGTGGACAGTAACGCCAAGCTGGTACAGGTGATGGTCGATACGGTGTTCAGCTTCGGTGAGCCCGGCTTTCAGGAGTTTCGCACCAGCGATTACCTGACGGACATTTTGCAGAAGAATGGCTTCAAGATCACGAAGGGTGTCTCCGGCATTCCCACGGCCTGGACGGCGACGTGGGGCGACGGCGGGCCTTTGATCGCGATGGGCAGCGACGAGGATGATCTTCGGACAGTTTCCCAAATTCCCGGCGACCCGAAAATCGAACCGATTGTTGCCGGTGCCCCGGGGCACGGCGAAGGGCACAATTCCGGCGTTCCGCTGCAAATCGCCGCCGCCATCGCCGTCAAGAATGTGATGGAGAAGCACCACCTCAAGGGCCGGCTGATGGTTTGGCCCGGCATAGCCGAAGAGTTGCTGGGCTCGAAAGCGTTCTACGTCCGTGATGGCATGTTCAAGGGTGTCGATGCCTGCATTTTTGCGCACGTCGCTTCCAGCTTTAATACGAACTGGGGTCCCGGCACCAACGGCATGGTGTCCGTGGAGTTCACGTTCCACGGCAAGACAGCGCACGCGGCGGGAGATCCGTGGGATGGCCACAGCGCGCTGGACGCGGTCGAGCTGATGGACGTAGGCATGAATTTCAGGCGCGAGCATCTGCCTCTGTCTCAGCGCACGCACTATGTCATCAGTGATGGCGGCGGGCAGCCCAACATCGTGCCGGGAACGGCCAAGGTTTGGTACTATTTCCGCGAGCGCACGCCTGACGCGGTTCAGGAGCTCTACAACATCGGCATCAAGATCGCGGACGGTGCGGCGATGATGACCGATACCACCGTGGAACATAAACTGCTCGGCACTGCTGCGCCGGAGTTCGGCAACAAGCCGATGGCAGAACTGGCCCAGGCCAATATGGAAGCGGTCGGCATGCCGAAATGGAGCGCCGACGATCAAGCCTTCGCCAAATTGGTGCAGGAAACGCAGAAATTCAAAGTCGAGCCGCTGAAGGATAAGGTCGACCCGTTACGCGCGCCGCGCGTGGAAGCCATCCCGACGGGCGGCGGCTCGGACGATATCGGTGATGTGATGTGGACGGTACCCAGCATCGTTCTGCGCTTTCCATCGAACATTCCCAACATGATTGGACACAATGTGACGTCCGCCATGTCGATGGCCACACCCATTGCGCATAAGGGCGCGGTAGCGGGTGCTAAGGCTGTCGCGCTGACGGTTCTGGATTTGCTGACGTCGCCCGAAGAGTTGAAGAAGGCCAAAGAGTATTTCGATACCGACCAGCAGAAACACGACCGCTACAAGCCGTTCCTGACGGCGTCGGACGTACCGGCGATCCATCTCAATGATGACTATATGCGCACGTACCGGCCGCTGATGGAGCCCTATTACTACGATGCCAGCAAATATCCGTCGTATCTGGAGCAATTGGGAATCACATATCCAAATCCGCCGGCGGGACCCATCCGCAAGATCACGCCGCCGAAGCAATTCCTGACGCCGATTGGGCCCAGCAGTGGCGCTCGGTGAGGTATCGCGCGCCCTAGCGTCTAGCCATATTTTGCAATGGCCTTCGCCAGGACAGCGATGCCCTGGCGCAGCTGGGTGTCATCAAGGCTCGCGTAGCCTAACGTGACACCAGCCATTGCGGGCCGATCACTGGTCACAAAAGTGTGCGAGACCGGATAGATGCCGACACCGCGAGAACAGGCTTCGGCGACAACATCGGCCTCGTGTTCAGCCGGCA
The DNA here is from genome assembly GCA_947472795.1 of Fidelibacterota bacterium. Lineage (GTDB taxonomy): Bacteria > Pseudomonadota > Alphaproteobacteria > Rhodospirillales > Rhodospirillaceae > SHVO01. Next base: position 13,459 of record CANJBL010000006.1, read on the forward strand.
CACCGTTCAGCCAGAGAAGGACGTGCAATCCTGCATCCGCTCCGGACACGGTGACGGAGTTTCCAAGATGGTCGCCCAAGGCCTTGAGAAGCACGGTTCTGCGATGCGCATTCTTGCGGCGCATGCTGCGGACGTGGCGTTCATAGGCTCCGCTTTCCAGCAGATCGGTTAAGGCCTCTTGATCGTATAATTGCGTATGGCGATCCATGATGCGCTTCGCGCCAAAAAAAGCCGCGCACAAGCTGTTCGGCGCGATGAGATATCCGAGGCGCAGTGTCGGCGAGAGTGTTTTGGAGACGGTTCCCAGGTAGATTACAGAGTCTGGATCAATGGTTTGAAGCGGCGCGATGGGTGCGATGCCATGCCGGTATTCACCGTCATAGTCGTCCTCCACCACGTAGGCGCCGTTCTGCGTCGCCCACGCCAGCAGGGCGCGGCGCCGGGGCGCGGACAGAACGCTGCCAACAGGAAATTGATGCGAGGGCGTCACATAAGCCAGCCGTGCCGGCGGCAGCGAAGCCGTTTGCATGCCCTCGCTATCAACCGGGATCGGGATCGCAAGGCCCCCCGTGGCTTCGAAGGCATGGCGCGCGAGGCGGTAGCCGGGGTTTTCGATCAAGAAGGGATCGCCGGGATCAAGCAGCAGACGCGCACAGATATCCAACCCCTGCTGAATGCCATTGACGATAACGATGTGCTCGGCCGCGCAACGGATCCCACGGGCGCGCCAGAGATAGCCCTGAAGGGCTATGCGAAGGGGAAGGTAGCCTTGCGGCTGGTCATTGCGCAGCTTCGTGCGGTGGCGAAGCATGGCCTTATTTAAAGCCCGTCGCCACGCCAAGACCGGAAAGTCGCCGGCGCACAAATCGCCATAAAGGAAATCCGCGACATCCACTTTTTCGGGAATATTGAGCCGCTTAAATGTGGATATGCGTTGGGCAAAGGATGAGACACGGCGCTGGGCCGTCTTTGCCGCCGCCGGCGATGGGGAGGGATCTTGCTCCAACCCCGAAACCACGACCGCGCGGGCACCGGCCTGCGTGCTCAGATACCCTTCGTCGGCCAGCTGGCCATAGGCGGCGGTCACCGCCGTGCGCGAAACACCCCATTCCGCCGCAAATACCCGGGAGGACGGCAGCCGGTCGCCGGCTTTGTACACGCCCCTATGTATCTGTTCTTTAATGGATTCTGTGATCCGGCGCGCAATTCCGTAGCTTGGCAACTGGCCCCCCAAAATTCATCAAAACTGGATATTTTCTGGAGGCCAGATTGTCGGTCATATCCAGGGAGAAGGCAATAGGGCCCGGGGTCAGACTTTTATGTATGACGGCAATAGCCAAGTTTGGCCTCAGCGTAAGACCTACGACGAAATTCAAACGCGCGATAAGGACTCATACGCGCAGTTCGTCGTCGCGAATGTGTGCGACGTCTCCACCACGGTGGAAGATACCGGCCCCGCACCGGCCTCCAATTTTGCCGCTTCTGCTTTTGCCTTTTCGTCAGGCGATTTCACCATTCTACGAACGAAAACGAGCGGCGGGCGCTTCAACGCTGTCCGGACAATGACCGAGGTCAATGCGGACAAGGAGCACCGCTATGCGATCAGTATCCCCATCAGGGGTGGTTTAGAGGTTCGGCAAATGGGTCGCACGGCACAGTGTGCGCCGGGTGCCATTGTCATGACGTGCTCGACAGAGCCCGATACCTTCGCCGAACTGGACGAAGAAAGCGATATTTTGGCGGTGTTATTGCCTCGGCATTTTGTCGAAGCCCGCCTAATTAAGCCGGAATACTTCTGCGCGCGCGCGGCGTCAGGAGATGCACTTCAGCGCTTGGTGCTGGCGTCGGTATCAGCACTTCATGAAAACGCGCACGATATTGGCGAGCCTCTTTTAGACAAAGCCATCCAAACGGTGAGCGAGCTCATTTTGGCCGGCGTCGGCAATTTGGCAGATGCCAGATCAAGCCTCAGCTCCGTGCGGGCAGGGAATCTGTTGAGAGCCAAACGCATTATTCGCAGCAGGTGCCGCGATCCGAATTTGACCGTCGAGACCGTTGCGAGAGAGTGCGGCATCTCACTGCGGTATTTGCAAAATCTTTTCAAAGAAGATGGGCGCTCCTGCCGTGAGCATATAAAGCATGAGCGTCTTTATCTGGGCCGCCATTTGCTGCGGCTCAGTTCATCGGCCACAACCAGCGTGAACGAAATCGGCCGTACCGCCGGATTTTCGAATACCTCGAATTTTTCCAAGGAATTCAGCAAGGCTTTCTCGCTCTCGCCGCGAGAAGTCTTGGATAAACGCAAACGGCCGCAGAGCTGACAGGTATGCGGTGCCTCGTTAGCACCAAGCAAGTCCTGGAATTACACCTCTCTAGAGACCAATACGTTGGTATTGGTTATAGTTCCTGAATGGGGAGGCACCACTATGTATAAAAAAGCTTATCTTATTGCAGCCGCGTTTGCGTTCAGCACAACGGCGGCTTGGGCTCAATCCGCGCCCGCTGACTTGGTGATCATCAACGGCAAGGTGATTACGGTCGACGCCAAGGAAACGATTGCAGCCGGCGTGGCTGTGACAGGAAACCGTATCGTCGCTGTCGGCGATGTTTCCAAACTGCGCGGGCCCAACACGCAAGTCATCGACCTCAAGGGGCGCGCCTTGCTGCCCGGCTTCATTGATTCCCATTCGCACGTTTCGGGCATGGCCGATGTGGAGGCGCATCAAGTCAACATCCAGGTGCCGCCATTGAAAGACGGCGCGGCGATCATCGCCAAGCTGAAAGCGGCAGCCGCCAAACTTCCGCCGGGCTCATGGCTCGTGGGGCAGGGAACCTACAACCAAGTGATGCCCAAGCGGGAAGACCTCGATGCGGCTTTTCCGGATAATCCGATCGAGCTGCAGTGGAGCGTGCACGACCGGCTGATCAACCACAAAGCCGCCCAGATCATGGGCATGAACAAAGACTTCCCGAATCCCGGTCCCGGCGTCGCTGGGCGGTATGAACGCAGAGCGGACGGCGAAGTGACGATCATCCGCGATGCGCCGGCGCCATTCCCGGCCGACCGCATGAAGGTTTTCACCTATCCCGAAAAGAAAGAAGCGCTGCGCAACACGCTGCAAAAGTTCTATCTGGAGCGCGGCGTCACCACCGTTTCGGATATGTCGGACGCGGACTCCTATAAAGCGTACGCTGAACTAAAGGTGGAGCAAAAGCTGCCGACCCGCATGCGCATAAACTTCATTGTCGGTAACGGGTCCACGAGCTTTGCATCGTTCAATGATCCGTCGCCGATCGAAAAAGTAGAATCTCTGGGATTCAAACCGGGCGGGGGTGATGATCGCATTCGCTTCGGCGCCATCAAGATCATCGAAGACGGCGTATGGGGCACGACGGCGGGAGTTTATAAGCCCTTCTGGGAAGGATCGGGCACGACGTGGATCGCAAATAACACGGGCGGTACGTCTTTCAATCAAGAGCAGTTGAACCGCGTGGTGTCGGATGCCTACGGACGCGGTTGGCAGGTGCAGATCCATGCCAACGGCGACCGGGCGCAGGATATGGTGCTGACAGCCTATGAACTGGCGCAAAAGGAACACCCGCGGGATGACGGCCGCTTCCGCATCGAGCACTTCGGGCACTTCCTGGTGCAGGACCCGCAGCGCACGGAAGAACGCCTGCAGCGGGCGGCGCGCCTTCACGTGATTCCTTCACCGCAGCCGGCCTTCATGTGGCGCCTGACCGACGTCAATATCAAGGAGCCCGACGTCACGTTCTTCTCGCTGAAGACATTCATCAACCGCGGTTTCCACCCGGCGGGCGGCATCGACACCATCGGCACGCAGAACTTCGCGACCTATCCGATGTTCTCGATTGCCCGTGCCGTCAACCGCGACACCAAGTACGGCAAGCCCGTGCATCCGCAGGAAGCCATCAGCGTGATGGACGGCATCCGCATGTTCACCATCTGGGCGGCGGAAGCGAATTTCCTGGAGAAGAACTTCGGCACCATCGAAGTAGGCAAGATGGCCGACTTCGTTGTGCTGGCCCTGGATCCGCTGACGATTCAAAAGACCAAGCTCGATGCCATTCCAGTCGATATGACGATCATCGACGGCAAAGTGGCTTACGCGCGTAATTGATGACTGCCGCGACGGAAGAGGAGCAGGAGACTGTTCCTCTTCCGACGTCAGATTTTCTCAACGAAACCAAGGCTCCCCCTCATCTTTGGCCGTCGAGTGGCCTCGATCTCGTGCCCTTTCCGCATCCGGTGTTATGATGCATCAGCGGAATGGGTAGAGTTTGAAAGACGATGAGGGGTGAGGGCCATGCTTAGAGTCGCATTCAGCGCGCTGCTGGTTTTGATATCCGTATCGGCATTCGCCCAAGCGCCGCAATTGCCCACACCCACCGACGTCAAGCCCGCCAGCATTACGTCGGAAGACATTCCTTATCCCTATCCCACATCGCTTTTCCCGGTGACGGAGTACTGGCAGGATTTGCGCATGGCCTATATGGACGTTTCCCCGCAAGGCACGCCCAACGGACATACTGTCGTTTTGCTGCATGGAAATAACTTTGCCGGTTTTTATTGGGGTGGACCTATCGACGCCCTGCGCAAGGAAGGCTTCCGCGTCGTGGTTCCCGATCAGATCGGCTATGGCCGCTCATCGAAAGCGTTGATTCCCTATAACTTCCACGATATGGCGCGCAATACCGCCGACCTCCTTCGCTCGCTCAAGATTACGAAAGTCATGGTCATCGGCCATTCCATGGGTGGCATGGCGGCAGCGCGCTTTGCCAGCCAGTATCCCGACCTCGTGGAACGGCTGGTGCTTTATAATCCGATTGGCGTGCTGGACGGCCGTTTCAACGGGCGGCCGCAGGAGAAGGTGGACGATGTTTATCAGCGCGTGCTCAATTCTACCTATCAGGACGTGGCGACCAGCATTCGCCGCTATGTGGCGCACGATCCCAGCAAGTGGAATGCCGAGTTCGAGAAATACACGCGCTACCGCTACGCCTGGACCCTGAGCGCCGATTGGCCGCATTACGCCAAGGTGCAGGTCATGATTGGGCAAATGCTGTCGCAGGACCCCGTTATCAATGACTGGTCGCACATCAAGGCCCCGACGCTGCTGTTCGGGGGCGCCGAAGACATGCTGGCGGGCTCGGCGAAGATTTTCCAGGAGCGTATGAAGGTCATTGCCGACAGCATTCCGGGCGGCAATGGAAAGGTCCTGCTGATCCCAGGTCTCGGCCATGTGCCGCACCTAGAGGCGCCTGAGAAAACGTACCCGCCGCTCATTGCCTTCCTGAAAGAGGGAGTAGGCAAAAAATAGCGGCGGGCTTTGGGGGCTCTGACGTTAGGACTTGAAGCGCACCATCACACCAAACATACGCGGATCGCCCGCCTGGCCCAGGATGAGGCCGGAGTTGCCGGTCTGGACCGTGAGCGCGGTGACGTAGTTCTTGTCGAGCACGTTGCGGACAAACAGCTTCGCTTCCCAGCTCTTGTTGAACTGATAACCGACGGACGTGTTCAGCACGCCATAACCGCCGATCCTGGTGTAGCGGGAGTTGGTGGTGTCTGAGTTGTAGCTGGAGCGCACGTTCCAATCGCCGCTGAAGATCAGTGCGCTCTGATCCATCGGCATCACATAGTCGGCGCCCAGTGAGCCAACCCACTTGGACAGGCCGGCGAGCGGCAGGCCGGTGATGACATAGGCACCGGGGATCGTCGGGTTACCGCGCGGGTTCGGGGTCTGGATGGCGAGGCTGGCCGGCGGCACGAGCGGCTGGCAGCTGCCGGTGGCGTTGGTGTTCTGCCATTCGAGCGGGCAGGGACCAGCCGGATAGTCGGTGTACTTGCCTTCCGAGTAGGCGACGGAGGCGCGCAGGCTGAAGCCGGACGTGACCCGCGCCGCAAAATCAGCTTCCACGCCCTTCACTTGCACTTCGGGGATGTTGGCCGGGAAGGTGCGCAAAGGTGCTGCGTTGTTCGCCGTCACTGGTGCAGCGATATTTGCCTGGAAGTTCTTCACGATGGTCCAGAAGCCGGCCAGGTTCGCCGTGACGCGGCCGTCGAGCATGGCGGACTTCAGGCCGAGTTCGAAGGTACTGTTCTTTTCGTCGCCGATGACGGCGGTGTCGAGCGCAGGCAAGTTGGCGCCGGCGCCGGTTCCGCCAGTAAGCTGCAAGCCGGACATGTTGAGGCCGGCGGCCTTATAGCCGCGGGCGTAAGTGGCGTAAGTCATCACTTCATCGGTTGCTTGCCATGCCAAGTTGGCGCGGCCCGAGACGTTGCCGCCCTTGTTACTCACCGCATAACACTGCGGGCGGAACAAGGAGAGCTTGGCATTGTCGCGATTGTTCAGCGTGGCATTGTTCAGCGCGGTGCAGGTCACCGGATCGGGCAGGGTGGAGAACGGCACGCCGCCTTTCACAGTAGTCGAGTAGTTACCCTTCTTGTCTTCGTATGTGTAACGCAGGCCTACGGTCGCGGTGACGGTGGGCATGACGTGATAGTTCACTTCGCCGAAAGCGGCATAGCTGGCCATGGTGAAGTGAGAGTCGCCGTACTGACCGAAGCCGTCGGTCAAGTTATCCGGGCGGTCGGCGGCGGCGAATGTTGTGGTGCTGATCAGCCAGTAAGCCGAAGCCGGTCCGTACACGCTGGTGGGATGGCCGTCGATGGTCTGCGTGTAGAAATACAGGCCCGTCACATAGTCGAAGGGTCCTTTTTCGTTGGAGGCCAGGCGGATTTCTTCGCTGTACTGGTCCTGGCGCGAGGGGATGCGCTGCACGAGCTGGATAGGGATACCCGTGTAGTCGCGGTCGTTGGCGACATCCCAGTCCCAATAGCGCCAGGCCGAAATGGAGGTGAGCGTTGTGGAGCCCAGGTTCCAGTCGATATTCAGTGAAGCACCACCGTCCTGCGTATTGACGTGCAAGGGAGCGTCGATGTCGCTCAGGCGGTCATAGACATTTGTGCTGGCCGGCGAATAAGGGGCAAGGCCATGAGCGGGCAGGGCGGCGATAAGCCCGTAGAACTGACGCGCGGCACTGCGCATGCTTGTGCCGACGCGGTAGAAGGTCTGCGTGCAGCAATCGGAGTCAAGATCCGACACGTCCGCGATCAGGCGTATGCGCAAATCATCATTCGGTTCGTACAACAACTGTCCACGTAATGCGAGGTTGTTCAGATTATTGAGTTTGCGCGCCGTGTTGACATTGGTGACGAGGCCATCACGTCTTGTGAATTGCGCCGACATGCGTCCCGCAATGTGATCCGTGAGCGCGCCGGAGTAGCTGGCTTTCGCCTGCATGAATTGGTAATTGCCGTAGGAGACTTCGCCGGTGGCCTCGGGCTCGAAGGTCGGTGCGCGGCTGACGATGCTGATGGCGCCGTCCGCGGTGTTTTTGCCGAACAGCGTGCCTTGCGGGCCGCGCAGCACTTCGATGCGGTCGATGTCGGTGAAATCAAATGCCGCCGTGGCAGGACGGCCGTGATAGACGCCGTCGACGTAGAAGCCGACACCTGACTCGATGCCGTCATTGGCCGCGCTGACCGACAGCGTGTTCGAACCAAGGCCACGGATCGTATAGGCCGTGTTACGCGGATTTGCGGAGTTGTAGTAGAGCGAGGGCACGAGGTTCGCCAGCGACTGCGTGTTCACCGTGCCGGTGTCGTCGAGCACATCGCCGCGAACGACAGAAACGGCGATGGGGACAGTCTGAAGGTTTTCCTCGCGCTGACGCGCCGTGACGATGATCTCTTCGAGCCCACCGCCTCTGCCGGCTTCTTCGTCCGCCATGGCAAGGACGGGCATGGCCGTAGAGGCCAACAGGGCCAGCTTGAACGTTGTTTTGAACAGAGAGCCGAGCGTACGGGCCTTCATTTTATTCCCCAGTGAACCAGTGCAGACGGGTGTGAAACCAAGTCGATGCGCTATATACGTGCAAATATATCGAAATGTCCACGAGATATTCGTAAGAATATAACGATTAAGGCCCTTTAAAAGCAGCCTTGGCAGGCATGGAAAGTGCCTGGCGGCGAGGGGGCAGCCATACGTTTACGGGCATGCTTTTTGAACGCTGACCGAAACTTCCGCCGATACCTGACGTTGCCTTACCGAGAAAATGCCGCGCGCTTTCCGCGCAAGCAAGCACAGGTCCCAATCATGAGCGCCGTCATCTACGACAAGGACATTGGCTTCACCGAGCGCCAAAAGAGCGAGATCGACTATCACGTTGGTTTTGCCGCGCAGCATCGCGGCCTCGCCGAGGAAAATGCCAACCTGGACGTCTGTACATCGGACACGCGCCGGCCGTGGAACGCCTATTGGTCGCTCTATGACCGTGTCAGAGGCATGGACCTTCGAGGCAAGCGCGTCCTCATCCCAGGATGCGGCTTTGGCGAGGACTGCCTGCGCATCGCACAACGTGGCGCAGACGTGCATGGGCTCGATCTGTCGCCCGATATCGTCGACATCGCGCGCGCGCGCGTGGCGAGGTTTGCCCCGGGCAGCATCACCGTGCAGGCCATGCCCTGCGAGCAGATCGATTACCCCGATGGTTATTTCGACGCCGTCATGCTGGTGAATATTCTTCATCATGTGGATATTCCGCGCACCATGAAGGAAGTGGTGCGGGTGACAAAGCCGGGCGGTGAGCTGCTGGGGCTTGAGATGTACACACACTCGGCCGCGCAACGTATCCGGGAGTCAAAATTCTCCCGGGAGATTTTGTATCCCAGAGTCATGCGGACGATTTATGGCGGCGTGCCATACATCACGCCAGATGAGCGCAAGCTTAACGAGGATGAATTGGATTTCATCACCGGTCATCTGAAGGGGTGTGAGTCCGAATATTTCTGCATGCTCACGGACCGTCTTTTCTCCGACAGCAATGTAACACTCGCCAAGTTCGACAAAGCCCTCCTGCGCCTTGCGGGCGGCTTGGGGCGCTATCTGGCGGGTCGCGTGGTCTTTTCGGGTCAGCGCATCTGATCTAATAAGGCGGCCAGATGGGACACCCGGCCATCTAAAGATTGCGTGAGCGCGCGGGAGGACTGCTTATCCCGTCCTAGGCGCCCTTGATGCCGCAATGCTATCCTCCGTCTCGCATATGGGGAGGACAAACATGCACAAGACACTGCACACCACACGCGCGGCCTTTGCCGCACTCGGCGTTGCTACCGCACTCATGGCTTCAAGCCCTGCGTTCAGCGCGGCGGCGCCCACACTCGGCGGCTACAGCGACGAGAACTCCACCAAGATCGACTTTGGCCTCATGACCTGGCCGGAAGTGAAAGCGGCCATCGCCGCCGGTAAAACCACTGCGCTCTTCTATACGGGCGGCACCGAGCAGCGCGGCCCTCAGAACGCCAACGGGGGCCATAACCTGCTGGCCACGGCGACCGTGCGCGCGGTGGCGACCAAGCTCGGCAATGCCATCGCCATGCCGGTGCTGAATTACACACCCAACAACGCCAGCGCCGATCTGCCGGGCACCATCGGTCTGACGCCCGAAATTCTGGGTGCGATCTTGGAGCGCGTGAGCGAGCAGGCGATTGCGTCTGGCTTCAAGAACGTCGTCATCATGGGTGATCATGGCGGCGGGCAACCGAAGATCTATGAGGAGGTCGCCAAAAAGCTGGAAGCCAAGTACGCGGCGCAAGGGATTCACGTGTTCTACTGCGATCAGGTCTATAAGCCCGCCAATGAAGCCTTCGACAAATACCTTCAAGACCACGGTTATCCGGCAAACTCGCACGGCGGCATTCCCGACACGTCGGAGATGCTCTACCTCGGCGGCGAGACGTGGGTGCGCAAGGACAAGATCGCGGGCGCGCTGGGTGATGCTGTGCCGGCGCCCGGGGCTCAACCCGAACGCAAGGTCAACAACGGCATCGTCGGTGACGCGCGCCGTTCCACCGCCGAGCTTGGCAAGATGGTGTTCGAGATGAAAGTTGATGGTGCCGTGAAGCAAATCCGTGGATTTATTCCGGCGAAGTAAAACGTTGCGGGTGTAAAAACAGCGGCCGGCTTCATCGAGAAGCCGGCCGTTGCTACATTTGGCTCTCTAAACCTGACGCAGCGCGCGCAGGACATGCTCCGGGCGCATGGGCAGGTCACGAAGCCTAATGCCCGCCGCCGCGAAAATCGCATTGCCAATCGCAGGCGCTATAGCGACCACCGGCGGCTCGCCCATGCCGGTGGGGAACTCGGTGTTGTCGATGAACTCGATATCGAGTTCGGGCACGTCGCTCATACGTAATGGTGTGTAGGTATCGAGGTTCAAGGTGGTGACGCGCCCCTTGTCGAAGCTGGAGCCCTCGTGCAGCGCCAAGCTTACGCCCCATAACGTTCCACCCTCGGCCTGAGCCAGGGCGCCGTCGGGATCGACGCGCGTGCCGCAATCCAGCACGTGCGTGAGTTTTTCAACGTGAATGGCGCCAGTGGTGGGATCGACACGCACGCGCGCCACGCAAGCCGTCCAGGTGGGCATGTCGCGTTCCTGACCGAAGGCGCTGGCGAGACCCAACCCGGTGTAGCGCGGCATGGGTGTGCCCCAGCCGGCTTTCTCCATGGCCCGTTTCAGCACAGCGGCCTGGCGTTTGGCGCCGCCGACGCTGGCGTGTTGGTCACCGGCGTTCTTACCGGCGGCGTCAAGCATGGCGAGGCGGAAGGCGGCAGGATCTTTTCCTTGCGCATGGGCGATCTCGTCGAAGAAGCTTTCGGTCGCCCACGTCACCCAGCCGGGTCCAACAGAGCGCAGGAAGCCGGGCACAAAGGTCTGATGCGCCATCTCGTTGAGGATCGCGCGGACGCGGTGATGGGGCAGGGTGTACCAGTGATCGGCGCCGGCGATGGAATAGCGGTCCACCTTGCCACCATCCTTAATGTTCTCGCGCATGTAAGAAGGCGGCTTCACGCCTTCCGGCCATCCGGCCTTGGCTCCACGGTCCGTGGCTTCCAGAGGCCATGCTGCAGCGGCGGCGTGGTCGATGCCGGTGAGGGTGCCTTTTTCATCGAAGGCGGCCTTCAGGGTTTGCACCGTGGGCGAGCGCACGCAGTCGAGCTGCGTATCGTCGGGCCGTGTGAACACGAGTTTCACGGGGCGGCCCAATTTTTTGGCAGTGAGCGCGGCGAGAACGGCGTAGTCAGACCAAAGCCGTCGGCCAAAGCCGCCGCCTAAGTAGTAGGTGCGCAGCACGACGTTATCGATGGGCACGTCGAGCGCCTTGGCGATGATGGGGCGGATCAATGACTGCCACTGCGTGCCCATGTGGATGTTCCAGATGCCATCCTCGAACACGGCGAGCGTGTTCGCGGGCTCCAGCGTGAAATGCAGGGCCGTCGTTGTGGTGTAACGGGCATCCATGGTTTTCGCCGCGCCGGCGATGGCTTTATCGATGTCGCCTTCCTTGACCCACATCGATCCAGCTTTGGGATCGGCACAAAGACGCAAAGCTTCTGCCTGAAGCTCGGCTTCGCCGGTGTGCACCTGCGGCCCGGTCTTCCATTCCACGTGCAGCGCATCGGCGGCCTGAACGGCACCCCAATAGGTCTCGGCCGCGACCGTGACCCAGCCGGGTGTCAGGCCGCTTGGATCATCCATGATCACATAGCCGACATAACCATCGACCTTGCGGGCATCGCTTTCATCGACGGACACCACTTCAGAGCCCAGCCGTGTCGGCGGCGCCTTTGGCCGCGCATAAATCATGCCGGGCACGGCGGCATCGATACCAAACTTCGCCGAACCGTCGGTTTTTGATCTGATATCGAGTTGCGGGCCTGAGACGCCGATGAGACGGCGCTCAGACGGCGCTTTTATGGGGAGCTTTGATAGTTCTTGCGGCGTGAAGGTGCGATTCAATTTGCCGCTGCGCACGATATCGGCATAGCTGACAGAGCGATTGCCGAGGATGACTTTGCTGGCTTCCGCGCGCGCATCTTCGGGTTTTCCGCCCAGCATCTTAGCGCCGGCCTCGATCAACGCGATACGTCCCGCGGCCCCGACCTGGGACATGCGGTTGAAGCTGGCGAAGAGGCCGGTGCTTCCGCCGGTTTCCTGCATACCCCATTTGGTCGCGGAGTCCGCGTGAATGATCCGCACGTCGGCCCAATTGATCTCGAGTTCGTCGGCGACGATGCGGGCCTGGGCCGTGCCGATGTGGTGGCCCATCTCGACTTTAATGATGTTGATGTGGAGGATGCCGTCCGCATCCATCTCCCACCAGATCGTGGGCGCGAAGCGCCGTTCGGCAATCTCTTCGCGCGCCTCGAGTGACTGGCCCCCCATGAGGCCAAAGGCCATGACGAGGCCGGTGCCCGTGGATCCGATCAGGAATTTCCGGCGCGAGAGCGATAAAGCTGAGTCGGAGGTGTGCATCTTGTTCATGCTTCAGCTCCTCGTCGTCGCGTGCGCGACTTTTTTGATAGCGCGCTTGATACGCACGTAAGCCATGCAGCGGCAGAGGTTGCCGTTCATGGCTTCGTTGATCTGCTCGTCACTGGGGTTCGGGTTTTCACGCAGTAGCGCGGCGGCGGACATGATCTGGCCCGACTGGCAGTAGCCGCATTGCGGTACCTGCTCCTCGATCCATGCCTGTTGCAACGGATGCGGCGCATCGGACGCCGCGAGCCCTTCGATGGTCACGACCTCGGCATCCACCACAGCGCCTACGGGAAGCACGCAAGCGCGCGTTGGCTGACCGTTGATGTGAACCGTGCATGCGCCACATTGCGCGATACCGCAGCCGAACTTGGTGCCGGTGAGGGCAAACTCGTCGCGGATGACCCAGAGCAGGGGCGTGTCAGCGGGCGCCTGCGAGGACACGCGCCGGCCATTGAGCATAAACGCAACGGTATTTGCCATGTTGGCTTCCCTGGGTGACGGCTGGATTAAAAATAGTGCCATGCCACAAGGCTTTATCAAAGACGCGACAGGCTCATCGGCACAGGTTTTATGGAGCCTAAAGGAGCGGAGTGCGGTGCATCCAGGTCACCGTGAAAAGCCTGGGCGAAATCCTGCGATGTAAGTAGGGGCCGGCTCTTCGCGTTCGCACTTGCGGAAAATACCCCACTTAATTCTGTGCCAATATATGGTTTTTGTGCCGATTTGTGGGTTTAGGCACCACCCCTAACCAAAAAGGCCCCAGTTTGGTTGCATTTTTATTTCTAAAGTTGAAAGCGCGTCCGTTTTGGGACTGGCGCCGGCGGCAAATGCTGCTCAGCAAGCCACGGCAGTTGGCGGCGATGTGGGCATTGGCGAAATCGTCGTCACCGCCACACGCAGAGAGGAATCCCTCGCGAAGGTTCCCATTAGCATCGCGGCCTTTACGCCCCAATTGTTGGAAGATCAGAACGTCAAGACACTGAATGACCTGTCGCGTTCGATCCCTTCGCTGAGCTTTAACGGCAACACTGTCGCAATTCGCGGCATCGGTTCATCGGCTGGGGCGCCGACCACGGGTGTTTATGTGGACGACACGCCGATTCAGATTATCGGTTTTGGATATGGCCTTCAGAATCCGGTTCCGCTGCTGTTCGACCTTGACCGTGTGGAAGTGCTGCGCGGCCCGCAAGGCACCTTGTTCGGTGGCGGCGCCGAAGAGGTGGCGTCGTGCGCTACATTACGCCGCAGCCTAGTCTGAGCAGCTACTCGGGCTATCTGCGCGCCGAAGCGGGCACCATCAAGAACGGCGCACAAAATTCGGAACTCGGGTTCGCTGTCGGCGGCCCGATCGTTGACGACAAGTTGGGTTTCCGAGTGAGCGCAGATCAGCGCACAAATGGCGGCTGGGTTGATTTCCTGGATCCGTGGTCTCACCAATTGACCCGTAAAGACGGAAACAACGGCATGCAGCGCATGTTCAGGCTGGCCCTGACATGGGCGGCGACCGATGAGCTGAAAATCACACCGTCTTATCATTGGCAGGAAGACATCGGCAGCAGCCAGTACGCCAACGGTAACATCGGCACCCAATCGGTCTACTATTCCGACCGGGACAAGGCCCAATACAGAGCTCTGACGTGGGGCAATAGCGTGGCCACCAATCGCTGGTTCTTGCCGGCCTTGAAGGTCGAATACGATACGCCGAACGTGAACATTATCTCCAGCACGTCTGCGATTTTCTCGCATTACATGCAGAATCAAGATCCGTTCTACATGGTCACCAGTTATATTTCGGTGGGCCGCTACTTGCCCGGCGTCAACATCGTCCAGACGGATGGATTTCATCTGCCGCCGGGCGCTCAGGCGTTTCAGCCGAACTACGGTAACCTCAATTCGTCGAAAGTGTTTACGCAGGAAGTTCGGGCACAGTCTGCTAGCGGCTCTGCTTTCCAGTGGGTCGTCGGCGGTTATTACACTCACAACCGCAATTTCAATCATGAGCAGGACGATACCCCGGGCTACGACGACTTCCTGATGAAAGCCATCGGGATGAATGTTCAACAATGGTTCGGCGTTCCGCTGCTTTGCAACGCCTCCAACACAAGTTGCAACGTTCAATTTGAGCAACACTTCACCGCGCGCGCCACTGACTTGGCCGCGTTCGGCGAGTTCAGTTACAACGTCACCGATGCGCTCAAGCTCACCGTCGGCCTTCGCGAAACGCAAAATAAGTTCTCGTTCGACGTCATTGCGCGCGGCGCGGCGAACGGAGGAACCGCGTCAGGAACGGGCGCGTCCAAAACCAGCGCCTTTACGCCGAAGTTCAACATTTCGTACCAGATTGACGAGAGCAACATGGTCTACGCCACGGCGGCGAAAGGTTTCCGCGCCGGTGGTGGTAACCAGCCGGTTCCCGCCACGACGTGCGGCGCCGACTTGGCCAACCTGGGTCTCAAGGCTCCGCCGCCGACGTACGGACCCGATAGCGTCTGGAGCTACGAAGTGGGCGGAAAGAACAGATTGTTGGGCGGTGCCCTGTCGTTGGATTCCGCAGCCTACTATCTCAAGTGGAACAACATCCAAACGCGCATTGGGCTTCCTTGCGCCTTCGCCGTCGTCTTGAACTCGGGCGAAGTCACCGTGAAGGGCTTGGAGACCGCTATCAATGCGAGAGCGAATGATAACTTCAGCGGAAACCTCTCCATCGGCTATATGAACGGCAAGTACACCACAGGCCCCGCGACACCTCCGGGCGGCAAGCCGGTGGCCTCGGTGGGTGACCGACTGCCCGATCCGGATCTGAAAATCGCAGCCGGCGTGCAATACGATACGGAAGTCGCTACCCGTCCGATTTTCGCCCGCGTTGACTGGCAATACGCTCATACGGCCAATGCGGTTACGGTCCCGACCAACCCGGTGAACGCCTCATACGATGCGCTCATTCCACGGCCGGCATCGCGAAGCTTCCTCACGGCCCGTACGGGTATAACCTTCGACAACTTGGATGTTTCGCTGTTCGTCGAGAATCTTTTGAATTCGACGAAGCAGCTGAACCTGTCGCACACCAGAGGCCGTGCGTACTACCAGTTCACATCGTTCCGTCCGAGAACCATTACGGCTCAGGCTAAATACAAATTCTAAAATACAGAGGCAGGGCGCTTTCAAATGACAATTGTGAGCGCGCTGTTTGACTGAACGATCTAAGCGGGCTCCGCCACCAGCGGGGCCCGTTCTATTTCTAAAAGGTGAATCTCTATCCACAGCGGGGGGCCAATGGCAAAGAACGTCGATAAAGATTTGGGCATGAATCGCGACATCAGCCGCCGCGATTTTATCAATGGCGCAGTTGCTTCGGTTGGGGCGTCCGTGGTCGCTGGCAGCGTTGCCGCTGGTTCTCCGGCCAATGCAGCTCCACTGCCTTCCAATTATAATCCGCCGGCCCTTCAACACTTGCGTGGAAGCCATCCCGGCTCGTTTGAGTCCGCTCACGCGGTCCGCGATGCCAATGGCTGGAAAGCCATTCAGCAAAGCGCTGTGGATGTGGGTGAAAAGTATGACCTTGTCGTGGTCGGGGGCGGACTCTCCGGTCTGGCGGCGGCTCATTTCTACCGGAAACAGCATGGGGCCAACGCCCGCATACTGATCCTCGACAATCACGACGACTTCGGCGGCCATGCCAAGCGCAACGAGTTCGTCCACAATGGCCGGACCTTCATCGGCTATGGCGGCACCGAGCAGATCTATCATGGGCCATGGGACTTCAGCCCCTCGGCGCTCAGTGTGCTGACCGACATCGGCGTTGAGACCGACAAATTTTACAAGGCCTTCGATTGGACGCGGTACGCGCGCATGCAGCTTACGGAAGGTGTCTTCTTCGATAAGGAGACCTTTGGCCGCGATCATTTGGCTGTCGGCGAAAGGCAGCTGCCGTGGGCTGAATTCCTGAAGGATGCGCCGCTCAGTCCGGCTGCGAAGGCCGATATCCTGCGGCTCTACGAAGACAACACCGACTACTTGCCCGACATGTCCGTCGCGCAAAAGCTCGAACTGCTGCGCGGCATGACCTACAACGAGTTTCTCCTGAAGGTCGCCAAGGCCGATCCCAGCGTCGTGCCGTACTTCCGCTCCCGGACGGATCGCGGAACCCGCCCCACGGACTATACGCCAGCCCTTTCCACGCGCTCGGCGCCAGAGTTGCTACCGGGCCTTAACGGCATGGGTCTGCCACCAGCCACGCGTCGCTGGAAGCGCGACCCAGAGCAAATCTTCCATTTCCCCGACGGCAATGCCGGTGTGGCGCGGCTCTTGGTACGCTCGCTGATTCCGGCAGCTCTTCCTGCCGCGAACATGGAAGAGTCGGTGACCACAAAGGTGGCCTACGGCAATATCGATCTGCCGACGTCACCTGTACGCATTCGTGTATCGAGCATCGTGGTGAATGTTCGCCACCTGGGAGACCCGCATAGCGCCAAAGAAGTCGAGGTGACGTACCTTAATGGCGGCAAAGCTTACCGCGTCAAAGGGGCGAACGTGATTATGGCTTGCTATAATTCCATGATCCCGTTCCTTTGCCCGGCACTGCCGGAGCCGCAAAAAAAGGCGCTCGCGTTCGCGGTGCGCTCGCCGCTCATTTATACAAACGTGCTGATTTCAAACTGGCGTGCATGGGCCAAACTTGGCGTGCATTTCATTCATTCGCTCACCGGCTACTACCACGAACTCAAGCTCGACTTTCCGGTGGACATGGGCAGTCATAAGAGCGCTGCCTCGCCCGACGAGCCCATTGTCCTGCATTTAGAGAAGCGCTTTTTCGATCCGGGTCCGGCGGCGTGGAAAAATCCCGATATGAAGTCTATTCGGGATCGCTCAAGGTTGGGCCGCGCGCAACTTCTGGCGGCGAGCTACGAGGAAATGGAGCTGGAGATCCGCAGTTCACTGGGGCGCATCCTGGGGCCCGGGGGCTTCGATCCAGCCCAAGATATTCTGGGTATTACGATCAACCGCTGGCCGCATGGGTATGCACAGGGGCGTGATGCTGCGGTGGATCCAGAGTGGAAAGACGGCGAGCAGCCTTGGGTCATTGGCCGTCAGCGCTTTGGGCGCATCGCCATCGCGAATTCGGATGCTGGCGCCAGCGCGTTGACCCAGACAGCGTTTGATCAGGCTTATCGCGCTGTAAACGATTTGGCCGCTGTATAAGTGAATATTCCAGGAAGTATTCCTCGGTTCATGCGAGCCGAGGAATACTGTCCAGGCTTAGCTGTTAGTCGCAGCGGACGACTTTGCCTTTTTGCGTGCCGGAGTAAGACACGATTTTCCAGCCCGCGTCGTTCTTCGACAGGATGTAAGCCACACCGCCCACCGACATAACCGAGTCATCGGTTTTATAGCGCGTGTTGTAACCGCTCACGATAGCGGCGCTCTGGCTCAGGACGCAGACGTTCTCGATCGTGAAGATCGACTTGCCCCAACCGCTCTCGAGCAGGCCTTTGAGAGAAGCTTCAAAACCGGCGAGGGACTGTTCGTCGGTGAGATTGTTTTGCGGGCCTTTGCCGGTGAGCAAAATCCAAGGAACATAGAAGGATTCCTTCTGCAGGCCCTTCATGTTCTTGTCGCGGAAGAATTGATAGTATTTCTGGACCGCCGCAGAGGCGTCCTTCTTGACCATCTCCATTTGCTCGCCGGTCATGCCGCCGCCTTGCGGAGCCTGGGCGGCGAGGACGGCCGTAGCCGGCACGAGGGTCGTGGCGGTCAGTGCGAGGGCGCGCGCGATTTTCTTAAAGAAAGTCATGGTGATTCCCCAAAAGGTTTGATTGCACCGTAAATCTACAGTCGCGGGCGGGTCCCGCACAGGTGTTTTTGTCCCCAAAGGGCCGCTTTCAAGGTCACCAGCGGGGGGAAAAGACTCCCCGCCCGTTTTGGATCGCGGTACTCTGATCTGTTCCGGCCTGTCACAATTCAAATGGCAGGCCGGTATAGCCATACATCCGGGAGGGGACGACATCATGGATCAGACCAACGAACGCAAGAAAATGCCCGCGGAAGCGGTGGACCTTTATTCGCAATTCATTCACGGCGATATCGCCCGCCGCGACTTTCTCGATGGGTTGAAGCGTTTCGCCGTCGGCGGCCTGACCGTCGGAGCGATGGTCGAGGCGTTGATGCCGAACTACGCGCTGGGCCAGCAGGTCCGCAAAGACGATGAGCGCATCAAAGTAAGTTATGAAACCGTGCCGTCGCCCGATGGCAATGGCTACATCAGGGGGTATTTCGCGCGGCCCTTCAGCCAGGACACGCGCACCGCGACACCGACGAAATTGCCCGGCGTGATCGTCATTCACGAAAACCGCGGCTTGAACCCGCACACGGAAGACGTCGCACGCCGCTTCGCCCTGGAGAACTTCATGGCGTTCGCGCCGGATGCGTTGTCGTCCGTCGGCGGTTATCCCGGCGACGATTTCAAGGGCGGTGAACTGTTCGGCAAGATCGACGGCGCTAAGCGGACGCAGGATTTCGTCGCCGCCGCGCGGTGGCTGAAGGGGCGCGCCGATTGCAACGGCAAGATCGCCGCGACGGGCTTCTGCTTCGGCGGGGGGCTGTCCAACACGTTGGCCGGCATACTGGGGCCGGATCTGGCAGCGGCGGCGCCGTTCTACGGCACTCCGACCAAGGCGGAAGAGGTGCCGAAGATCAAGGCGGCCATCCTCATTCATCACGGCGGGCTCGATAAGGCTTTGGCGGGTGGCTATCCCGCGCAGGAAGCCGAGCTGAAGAAAAACAAGATCAAGTACGAAGGCCACATCTATCCGGATTCCGTGCACGGCTTCTTCAACGACGCCACGCCGGAGCGCTACAACAAGGTGACCGCACAGCAAGCCTGGACGCGCACCATCGAGTGGTTCAACCAGAATACGCGCGAGGCGTAATTCACGGCTAAGAACAGTAAAGCCGCGGAGGGTGACCTCCGCGGCTTTTTTTATTCCAGAGGCTAGAGGCGCGCGCTATTTTCCGCTGGGAATGTGGACCGACATCAAGATGAGCGTTCCATCAATGGCGCTGAACCAATGCGGCGTGTTGTGAGGGACGAGCATAAAGTCGCCCTTGGCCACGGCTTTGATTGTGCCGCCTTCTATGCCGGTTCCGCTCAGGTTTTCAGCATTCGTCCTGGTTTCGCCAGCCAGTTTTCCGCCCGTCACCATGGTTCCTTTGCCGTCGATGACATAAAAAAGTTCTGCTTCCTTTTCATGAACGGCAGCGGGGCCAACCAAGGTGCGATACTCCAGATTGGCTCTGTAAGGCGCTGACTGCAGGATTGTTTCGACAACGGTGGGTTGCCCATCCTTCTTGTCGGTCTTGGCTTTTGCGATCAAATCCATAACGTCGCTTGACGACGAGAACGTCTTGGGAGCCGGCGGCGCGGCGGTTTGTGCCATGCTTTGTGATGCGGCGGCAGCGGCCAAAAGTGTGATCAAAATCGCGATATGACGCATGAATCCCTCCTATTTTGAGACGATAATCATAACATGAATTTGTTATAGTGACTTCAGGTCTTGGAACTTTGGCGCTGGATGAGGTGTGCGATGGCTGTTTTGCGGATGACAATTCTCGGATTGGGCGCGCTGGCTGTGGCCGGCACGGCGCTGGGGGCCATCGACGAAAACGCGGCGGTACCGGTGGACGTGAGCATTATCAGCCAAGGAACGGGGAAGGGCTTTATATTCCAGAACGTCTATGCTCAGCCGTTCTACATTTACGACAAGGACCAGCCCGGCAAGTCCGCTTGCGTGGATAAATGCGCGGAGGTGTGGATTCCGCTTTATCCCAGCGACCGCAATGCGACCGACCTCGGCGATGCGTGGAAGCTCATCGTGCGTACCGACGGCTACAAACAATGGGCCTATAAAGGTAAGCCGCTTTACACCTTCGGCTACGGCGAGTTGCCGCCGCCGACGGCCAAGGATACGGCGGGCGTCTGGCACAAGCTGGAACCCTGAGCGTCGGCTAGCGCGACATGCACGCGGCCCGAAAATTGACACTTTTCGGCGCCAGTCTGACCTCGCTTTCAGAGCGATTGGGGTCTTTGCATGCGGCACATCCTGTCTCGCGCCATGTTTCGCACGATATCGCGTGCCTTGGTGGGCGCGTTTTGCATATTCGCACTTGGCGCCTGTGCGCCGAACTATTCGCCCAACACCTATTCGGGCAATGCGGTTCAACTTGCCAACCGGGTCGAAGCAGGTGTGATCATCGGCTATCGCCAGGTGGCTATTAGCGCAAGCGGGACCATCGGCACCGTGACCGGCGGCGCTGCCGGCGGTGTCCTGGGTGCGGAGTACGCCAACTCGGCCCTGGTGACCGTGGGGGCCACGGCTGTCGGCAGCGTTATCGGCAGTACGCTCGATCATGCTATCGGTGACACCACGGGCTGGGAATACATTGTGCGCAAGCCGAGTGGCGAGATGCTGTCGGTCACGCAGCGTGAGAAAACGCCGCTCTCTCTGGCCCAGAAAGTGCTGGTGATCATGGGTCCTCAAGCGCGCGTCGTGCCGGACTATTCGGTGGTGCCCGACGCGCCAGCCGTGCAGGTTGTGGCGCCTGTAGTAGAGAAAAAGCCCGAGGCCCCGGTGAAGGTGGAACTGGTGCTGTCGCTTCCGCCTGGTGTTGCCGTGCAGACCACAAACCTAGCGGCAAACGCAATCCCGAGCACAGAACCTCAGGCAGAGGGGACGCATGCACCACCGAAACGGTCCGATGACCTTATTCCGGGTTTAAGCGATGCCATGAGGACGTTGGGGCTGAGTCCGATTGTGGCTACCCCGGCGGAAAACGCACGTACCGCGACCGCTGAAACGAACCTTTGCGCTGCTGAGGCCACCGAAACCTGTTCTTCGGCTCCCGTGAACTGAGGCCATCGGCGAGAAGGGTTCGATTATTCCGGGCTCGGGCGTGGAAACGCGCGCGCATTCTGTTAACGTTATAAGGTCGCATGGCCTGAAAGCCGCATACGGCGAGGGCGACGTGCGGACTTAGAACGGATTCATCGTGTTGCCTGCGCTGATCGATCACGAAGACGTCAATAAGCTCATTATGCCGGGCACGAGTGAGATTGTCGGCGTACAGCTTTCTATTCCACCGGGTGTGCGTTCAAACCAAGATGCACTAACGCAGTATGGCCTTAAGGTCACATCCGGGCGTGCGCTGGTACATTCCTTTGGCGTGCTGCCAATCATCGACGGCATGACCTGCACGCGCGCTTTCTACGAATATAATCCCAGCAAAATTGGCGATCGTCTGAATGACCCAGGCCCAGCATCCTATAAACTGCGGGATGTGGTTATTGTCGCCGGTCACGCGCATTACTATCACTTCCTGGCGCATCACCTGCCGAGTTTCCTTCTGCTCGCGACGGCCGAAACAGATCCGGCCATTTGCGCGACGATGGCAGCGTGTCCTGCGAACCTTTCCGGCTTTCTCGCGCAATTCATGGCGCAGGCGGCAGCGCCGCGGCAGAGTTCCCTGCAGACTCTCGATTACGGTGTCTATGACGTCGAGAACGTAATTTTCGCTGCGCGTCCCAATAGAGCCCTGACGTCGGTGGTGGGCACCGAGATCGTGGTGCCCATGATCTTGAAACAGGCCGGAATTGCGGATGCGTTGCGCGAGCAGGGGCCGGTCAAACTTTTTGTCCGTCGCGAGAACCATAGCCTGGGCCGCAATTTATTGAATGCGGCCGAGATCGAAGCCTGGTTCGTTGCCCGCGGATTTCTCTCCGTTAATCCAGGCGCGCTCAGCTTTCAGGAGCAGGTGATCCTGTTCTCGCGGGCGACGCATGTTGCGGGGGTGGAGGGCGGCGCGCTCATCAACCTGATGTTTGCCAAGCACCTGCGCAGCGTTGTGATGATCGCCGGCCCCGCGACCAAGGGTGAGAACTTCTTCCATCGTATCGTCAAGGACCGGGATGTGGCGTTCCGGACTTTCTATGGCCAAGCCGAGAGCGCCGAACGGAGCGCGGACTACACTTTTTCCAGAAGCGAGCTGGACTCTCTTGGAAGTGAGATGACGGCTTAAGCATTTACCAATACGGATGATGCCGTCGCTTCGTGGCGGACAGGTTGTCATCTATAGTGAGGGCGGTCCGGAGTCTTGACCAAGAGGTAAGGGGAGTTTGTATGGGCGAGGACGGCTTCAAGATCAGTGTGCAGCAAGTTGTCGCGGCCCTGGTGGTTGCGGCTGGGATCGCGGCGGCGGTGTGGGGCTTTGGGCAGGAGCGTCACCCTGTCGCGACGGAATGGCGTCCGCATGCGGTGGCGGAGAATAACTTCACCGTGGACGCCCCCGGGGTTTTCATCGTCAACAAGCAACCGATGGATTTCGAAGGTACGGAAGTAAGTGCGCAGACTTATCAGGCCTCGGATCTTGGCATGGACTACAGCGTGTTGGTGGCGCGCCGGCCCGACAGCGACATGCGCTCGGTCGCACAGGTGGCCAAGGACATGCGCCTGAGCGGAGCCGGCGCGGGCGAAGACATGGGTGGGCTAGTTGTGTTTCACCACGACGTGGCCGTGGAGGGCCGCAGGACACAGGCCGTCGTCTATTTCCAGGACCGCCTCATGTACCAGCTTATGGCGAGTGCGCGGACACAGCAATTCTCACCGCCTCAATCCGTGCGGTTCCTGAACTCGTTTCACCTTTTAAATCCGACATTGGCACCGCGCTAAGCTCCCGGGCTGTCCGCCGATTGTAACGAAATTTCAAGCCTCTGTGCCCATTTCGGGCGGTATTCCGTGCCCGGAATCGTGTGGACGACGCCCGCTCATTCCAGCAAAATCCCGCCTTCGGCATTCTTGTCTTGGGAGGGACTTATGAAAATGTTCGCGCGCAGTGCTGCCATCGCCGTGATGGCGGCTTGGTCTGTCAGTTCGGCCTTCGCGGCTGAACCCACGTCCTATCAATTTGAGAAGGTTGCTGACGGTGTTTACTTCGGCAAACCCAACATGCCCGGCCGCATGGATTGCAATGTCATGGTGGTGGTGGGCGACAAGGACGTGCTGCTGATGGACGGCGGCACAGAAAAAGACAGTGCCCAGAAGCTGCTGGCGGACGTGAAGACGCTCACCGACAAGCCCGTGCGCTATGTCGTGAACAGCCATTTCCATTTCGATCATGCCGGCGGAAACGAAGGTTTCGGCGCGGACGTAAAAATCATCACCAGCGAGTACTCGGCCAAGCGCCTCTCTGGTAATCCTTACGCGGGCATCACCTTCCAGCGCTTCTTCGGTGCGAGTGGCACGCAGCCGCAAGCGCTTGCCACAATGAAGGCCGATCTCGCCAAAGAGACAGACGCCGCGAAAAAGGCCGACATGCAGGCGCGCATCAAGGGCATCGAAGAGCAGATGGCGGTGCTGAAGACCGCAAAGGCGCGCACCGGCGATATCGTGGTCAAGGATAAGTACATCATTCCCCGCGCGGCTGGTGAAATCCAGGTGCTGTATATGGGCCGCGCGCATACCGGCGGCGATCTCACGGTCTATCTGCCGAAGGAAGGGATCGTTGCCACCGGCGATTACATGCAGAACGGCCTCGCCTACATGGGAGACTCTTATCTCGAAGAGTGGCCGAAGACATTGGAAGCTCTCAAGGGCCTCAAGTTCGATCTGGTGATCGGTGGCCATGGACCCAGTTTCCACGGCACCACTAAGATCGTGGCCTACCAAGGCTACTTGCGTGAATTCGCCAAACAGGCGGCTGCCATGAAGAAGCAGGGCGTGAGCGCCGATGACGCTTCAAAGCGCATGGATCTTTCAGCCTTCAAGGGGGAGTTCCCGCAAGCCGCCACCGGCGCGCCGCTGCCGGGCGTGATTCGCTACTACGAGATCCTGGACGGCAAGGACACGCCGTAAGCCTTGATGAACATTATTCGTATCTTTGGGCATATCTTTGGGAGGGATATCATGATGAAGCGTTTTGTAGGTGCAGTTGTTGTCGCTGCAATGTGCGTTGCCGTTTCGCCTGCGTCCGCGCAGCAGAAGCCAGTTCCGGCGGCGGAGGTGGCGAAGATCAAAGCGGATGTGATCAAGGCCGCCAACGATTATCTCGCTACTTTCTCGAAGGAAGATTGGAAGGGTGTGGCAGAGAACGTCTACAGCCACCCAGCCATTCAGAACGGTCCCACCGGTGTCTCGAACATCGATCCGGCGAAGCAAATCGAAGGCTACACCAGCAATGTGAAGAACATGAAGGCCGCAGGCTGGGTGAAGTCGGCGTTCTACAACCCCACTGTCTGCGTCATCAATCCCAACACGGCGTTGATGAGCAGCAGGTTCCGCCGCTACGACAAAGACAACAAGGTGATCGCCGAAAACGCCGAAACAGGATTGTTCGCCAAAGTCGGCGACAACTGGAAGCTCGTGGGTCTCTTCGGCCATGTCGTGGACAAGGTTATCACCTGCAACGACTAAGGCTTCGTCGTACAATCCGAAGTTCTCAGAGTCCCGGAAGAAATTCCGGGACTCTTTGCTATGGGTGACGCGGCGCCGTGAGCCCCGCGCAATTCGTGTCGCTACGGCGCACTCTGTCACCGTCTGTTACCCGAAAGTGCGCTCTCGCGTCATGACAGCCTCCTAATACGGCTGCTAACAAAGTCCCCACGTGGCGTTCGGCGCGGAGGCCGGCGCTTTTGCTTCGCTGGCCTGTGGGGAGTTCAATGGGAAATCTGTATCGGTCCGGCGCGCAACCGTGCGAGCCGCATGCGTTGGGCAGGCCCCGGCTTAGAATGCGCGACTGGTGTCTGGCCGTCGCTGTTAGCTCATTCCCTGTTGAAGATGCTTTTGCTCAATCCTCGACCAATGTCGCCACCGTCGCGGTCGATGCCTTTGGTGAGAAGGTGGGCTCTGAGCAGATCGGCCTTTATAACGAGCAGCAGGTGCGCGGCTTCAGTCTGCAAGACTCCGGCAACTACCGCATGGACGGCGCCTATTTCATTCGCGGCGCCAACATCACCGACACCGTGCTTGATGGCGTGACCATCCGCGTCGGCATCAACGCGCTCGGCGAGGATTTTCCCGCTCCCTCCGGCGTGGTTGAGTATCGCTTGAGCACGGCTCAGCCAGGGGTCCGTGAGCAAGTGGAGATGGGATTGCGCGACTACGGCGGTTGGGCGGTGCTGCTGCGCGGATCGGCTGGCACGGCAAACGGTAAGATCGGCACGTCCTACGGCATCAATTACATCAATGACTATGGCTCTGACGGTGCGAAACGCGCACCGCGCCATTTCGGGCTGCTGCCGCTCTGGCGGCCCAGCGACAAGCTTGAAGTGCGGGGTATGTTCTCGGCTGATCGCATTACGCGGCCAGGCGATTATGGCGTCACGCTGAGCGGTACAGATTTACCTTCACCGCAGCCGCATCCGAACATTTATCAAGCCTCCTGGTCAGGCGTGGCCCAATGGCAGATCGCCGCCGGCTCTTTGGTCAAGTACACCGTGACCGACCATCTCGCCGTACAAGGCGCGTTCGTACTGACGGACTGGGATAGAAAGCGTAACGACTTCACACAGCTCGTTGTCGGCGCCGACGGCAAGGGCACGGCCAGCGCGGTCCTCAGCCGGCCTTATCACAATCAGGCACTTTCGGGCGAAACGCGCATGAGCTGGCTGCTGACAGGCAAGCAGCGCCTTTTCGCCACCGTACGCTGGCGCAATTCGGGCAGCGAGAGCCGCCCCGGTGTCGCCGTTCCCATAGGCGCTTTCGATCAGGAACGGGGCGTGGCGGCAACCGCCGATCCCGGAGAGCCCACGGATGTCACGCCAACCAAGGACAGAACGCGCCAGGTCATCGGCGGACTCGGGTATGAAGCCGATCTCACGGATAAGCTTTGGTTCCGCGCGGCAGTGCTGCGCACGCGCTATGAGAAAGAAGTCACGCCACCGGGTTTGCCGTCGCAGACAAACATAACCTCACCCTGGCTTTACAACCTCGCCACCACGTATGCGCCGCTGCCGAATCTGACGATCTTCGCAACGACGGTGAAGGGACTGGAAGAGTCCGGCTTTGCGCCCAACAATGCCGCCAACCGCAACGAAGTCCTTCCTGCGGTGCGTGCCACGCAATATGAGCTGGGCTTGCGCTACAAACTCGCTGCGAACGTGACGTTTATCGGCTCGCTCTTTGAGGTATCCAAACCCACACCGGGGCTCGATACACTCAACGTTTATCGCCTCATTGGACAGGCGCGACATCGCGGCGTGGAGCTTTCGCTCACGGGGCGTCCCATGCAAGGCGTGAACGTGGTGGGTGGGGTGGCGCTTCTGGATGCGGACCGGCGGGGCGAACTCATCGATCGCGGCGTGCTGCTGGGCAAAGCCGCCGGCGTGCCGGCAATGACGGGTTTGCTTAATCTGACCTATCAGCTGCCGTTTGTGGCGGGGCTCTCCATCGACAGTCAGCTCAACTATACGAGCAAGCGCCTGCTGAATCCGCGCACCGGAGTCTATACGCCGGCCTATGCAACCCTCGACATTGGCATGCGGTACGCTTTTGAGATCGGTGAAAGCCCCGCTGTCATTCGTGCACGCTTAGGCAATGCATTCGATCAGAACGCATGGTCCGCCAACCGCAACGAAACCTTGGGCCGCGTGCAGCGCCGGGCTTTCCGGCTCTCACTCACGACAAACTTCACGCACGGTATGCCTTAAGTAGGGTCTACTTCCCGATCATCACATCCGAAGCTTTGATGATTGCCGTCACGTCATCGCCCTTCTTGAGAGCGAGATCGTCCACAGCTTCATTCGTGATGGAAGACGTGACCAAAGCACGAAGCTTATCCGTTATGGACCCTGCCTCCAAACTCTATAGTAAACCTTCGCCAAAGCCAAAATTCGATAGGTAAGGAGTACCAATCCGATCAGCGCGAAACAGGCGATCGGAATCCTGAAGGCCAATGGATGGGCCTCAGAGCTGACATCGAAAGCCTCCAGAAGCAAAACCCAAGGTGTGGACAAAAACATGCAGAAAATACCTAATGCCAAAAAGCGCAAAGATTTGCGTTCGGCATCGACCAACTCGGTAACTGGGGTGGTGCGTTTGCGGTGAATAATGACATTGAGTATGCCGGTGATAAACACGCTTGCCCATAAAACCAGGTCGATAACATAGAATGTCACCGCAACTGGTCCGCCGCCATGCAGGCGAAGGTAAAGTTCAAGGGTTGCCAGCACGGCGAGGGCTAAAATCAACAATCGCCGCCCCCACAATACCAGCCGTTTCTGTGTCGTTTCGGAATAGAAGGTCATGCGGCGCGGTGCCCCTCTGAGTACACAACGCCCCCAGAGATTCGGTGTTCCTCATGGATGGCCGATCAGATGCTATTTTGCGCGGAGCATGAGCAGATTTTGTACGCCGTGAGAAAAGTCGCTCGCTTGACACCTAAGTGCCGGCGAGATCAGAATTAATGCCTTTTCATAGCTGGGGCGTGAAATGAGCAGCAATACCGAGTTGAGCCGCCGGGATTTTATCGCCGGCAGTGCAGTTGTCGGAAGCGCCTTGAGCGGGCTCGCCGGTTCTTCGGCACAAGCGGCCGCACCAGCAGCATCATCCGAGATTGTGGAATGGGAGGCGACGCAGCTTTCCGCCGCCATTCATGCACGCAAAGTCTCCTGCGAAGAAGTCATGCGCGCTTATCTGGATCGCATCAAAAAGGCGAACGGCAAAGCCAACGCCATCGTGTCGCTGCAAGACCCCGATGGATTGCTCAAGGAAGCAAAGGCGAAGGACAATGATTTCGCGCGCGGCACGCCCGGGCCGCTCTATGGATTTCCCCATGCGGTGAAGGACCTGCAGCCGGTGAAGGGCATGCGCTTCACCAGTGGATCGCCGATTTATAAAGATAGAGTCGCGACAAACGACAGTCTTTACGTCGAGCGCCTGAGGGCTGCCGGTGCCATCATGATCGGAAAGACCAACACGCCGGAGTTCGGGCTGGGGTCGCACACCGTCAACCGCGTCTTTGGTGCGACGACCAATCCTTACAACAACACCTATTCTTCAGGCGGTAGCAGCGGCGGCGCTGCGGTGGGGCTTTCGCTGCGCATGTTGCCTGTCGCCGACGGCAGCGACTACGGCGGTAGTCTGCGCAATCCTGCCGGATGGAATAACGTGTGTGGCTTCAGGATCAGCATTGGCCGCGTGCCGGGTGTTGGCGGTGAAGTTTGGCTACCGTCCATGTCGGTCTCGGGCCCCATGGCGAAGACGGTGGGCGACGTAGCCCTTCTGCTGTCGGTGATGGCAGGGCCCGATCCACGCGTGCCGCTGTCATTGGAAACCGAAGGTGCGACATTCAGAGAGCCACTGAAAGCCGACATGAAAGGCAAGAGGATTGCCTGGCTCGGCGATTTCAAGGGCACCGTTCCTTACGAACCCGGCTTGGTTGACGTCTGCAAGGATGCGCTCAAGCGCTTCACGGCCCTGGGCTGCACCGTGGAAGAAGCATCGCCGAACTTCGATGTGGAGCGCGCGTGGCAGGCCTTTGTCTCGCTGCGTGGCTGGCAGATGTCCGGTGCGTTCCTCGCCATGACGCCCGAGCAGCGGGCTCTCCTTAATCAGCAGGCGTTGTTTGAACTGGAGACGGTGCAGAAGCTTTCGCTGGCTGATGTCGTGCAGGCTTCCAACGTGCGCTCGCAGTGGACGGCGGCGGTTAACCAGATGTTCGAGCACTACGACTATTTGGTCGCACCGACGGCGCAGCTTTTCCCGTTCCCGCTCACCCAGCCTTGGCCCACGGAGATCGCGGGTCAGAAGATGCGCACCTATCACGAGTGGATGAAAGGCGTTTGCCTCATCACGCTCACCGGCTGTCCGTCGCTGGCCGTTCCGGCAGGATTCGGCGCGAAGGGCCTGCCCATCGGCTTACAAATCATCGCCCCCGTTCGCCAGGAAATGGCGGCCTTGAAGATGGGCGCGGCCTTTGAGGCCGCCGAGCCCCTGTGGCGTACGCGGGCGCCGAAAGTGGCTTAGCATTGGGCTCTGCAAGCCGGAACCTTGACATCATGTCGGCGTTTTTCTCTGTGATAGTCTCCAGGAACAACAGGGGGCCCCATGCAGTGGGAAGACGGACGTGAGGGTGGCGGCGTTGAAGACCGCCGCGGGATCGGCGGCAGTGGCATCGGTATTGCTGGCGGCGGGCTTGGCACGCTGGCCATAGCGCTCGTTGGTTACTTCGTTTTCGGCATCAATCCTTTTGTCACCGAACAGGTCGTGAGCCAGTTTGATAACGCGGGTTCCTCTGTTGAGCAGGGACGTCCGGGCACGCCGGGAGACCGCGAAGGGCGCTTTGTCGATGTCATCAGCGCCAATGTGAACGACGTCTGGGCGACGAAAGTCCGCGGCTATCAGCCGCCGCGCGTGGTGTTGTACGAACAAGGCACGCGCACAGGCTGCGGCTATGGCCAATCGGCGATGGGGCCATTCTATTGTCCCAACGACTCAACCGTGTATATCGATCTGGGTTTCTGGCGCGAGATGCAGACTCAGCTGGGCGCATCGGGCAGCGACTTTGCCCATGCTTATGTTATTGCGCACGAGTTCGGTCACCATGTTCAGAATGTGCTCGGCATGTCGGCGCGTGTGCGCCAAGCGCAGCAAAACGCCGCCAGCGAAGCCGATGCGAACAAATATTCCGTGGCGCTGGAACTGCAAGCCGACTGTTATGCCGGCGTTTGGGCAGCCAGTGCGGCAACCGCTTCCGGCGGAAAGGTGTCCATGGACCCGGGTGATCTGGAAGAGGGGCTCAAGACCGCCAACGCCATCGGTGACGATGTCTTGCAAAAGCGTGCGACGGGGCGCATCAGTCCCGAAGGTTTTACGCACGGCACATCAGCGCAACGCGCGGAGTGGCTTCGGCGCGGCGCGCAGTCGGGCGACCCCGCTCAGTGCAATACCTTCAACGGCCTTTGAGTATAAAAAAACGCCCCCGAGATGGGGGCGTTTTCGTCACACTATTTTAGAAGAGCTCAGGGCTTCTTCATGCGCAGCATGAAGCGGTCGGTTGCGAAATGAGCGCCTGACTCGGAATTGCCACTGACTTTGTTATCTGCCGGATTGCGCAGGACGTTGCCTTCGGCATCGACCTTAAAGCCCACGGCTGTCAGTTCGCTCTTGGCGATGTCTTCGTCCATGCGGTGGACTTTGGATGTGGCTTCGGCGCCCGCACCCTTTGCGGCAGCATGATCTTCCACATAGAAGATGCCGCCCGGCTTCAGGTTCTCGAACACCGACTTGTTCAGGCCGGCAACGTTAGCCGTGGGGCCGTTATGAAAGTCGTGATAGTTCTCGGTGGTCCAGAACAGATCAGCTTTTTCCGGCAGCATCATGGTGCCGAAGTCCACGGTCACGATGGTCACGTTCGGATAGGCGCTGGCCCAGGCCTTCATGCCGTCTAGAAAGCCGGCGCGTTCAGCCTGCGCCTTGGTGATGAGCGCAAACACCTTGCCCTTGGGGCCGACGGCCTTGGACAGAATTTTCGTGTAGTACCCGCCGCCCGGACCCAGTTCGGCGACGGTCATGCCGGGCTTCACACCGGCGAAGGCGACGGTTTCAGCAGGCTTGCGGTTGGCATCGCGTTCCTTGTCGGCAGCCGGGCGGCCAGCGTCGGCGACGGCGGCGCTGATGGCTGCAGGAACGGCGTCGGCAGCATAAATGGCGGTCGTGGATAGAAGCGCAGCCACAAATGCGGCCGCTGCAAAGGTACGTGTCATATTGATATCCTCCCGGGGTGCGTCGGTTGACGGGTGAGAGTCTATCGGTTTGAGGCACCGGCAACAAGCATTCCACCGCTTTGCCTTCTGTGAAGATTTCGGATATTCCACGGTTTTACGGTCCTGTTACACCGCTGTTGCCTTTGGAGGAGGAGCCGCTTGGTCCAAACGCCGTCAAAGCACGTCTTTCACGTCATCAGCCTTGATCCGGCGGGCCAGCGTTATCAGGCCTTTGCTGCGCGGAATGCACACCTAGGCCCCATCAATGTCTTTAAGGGCATTAAAGGCGCGGATATTCCGCCCAACGAGCGCGTCTCCTCTGGGCTCATCACGCAGGCGCTGCTGGACGCGGGTGCCATCAACCCGGGTACCGCCGTAGATCACCGTCAATGGAATACCCGCAATCTTCAGGGCTTCGGCGATGCCGCGTTCAGCGTCGGAATGAACGAAGTAAGTGAAGCGGCAGGGAGTCTCCGCCTGCAAGCGGTTAAGTACCCGCACAAAGATCGGCAACACGCGGCGCGTGGCCTCGGCGGTGTGGGTGCCATGGAATGCGATATTGAGGCCGATATCGAGGCAGTCGTCAGGTGCAACGGGGGGTGGTTGTCCGGCCATGGCTTCTGGCGCCAGCACAAAGGCCGGATCGACAATGACGGGAATCGAACGGAAGCTCTCGGCCGCCAGAGCACGCTGCGTGGTCTCATCGCGCACGGAGATCAGGGCGAGGCGCGCTAGGAACTGGCGGATATCCGCGCGGCTATCGCCGTGGAAACGGAACGTATCGCGTGGGCCTTCGGAGATGAGATTGTTAAGGCCGATGGATGTCGCCACCACGGGGCAATCGAGCTGGCTCAGGATTTCCACGTCGCGCGCAAAACGTGGAGGCAGGCGGCCGTTGGCATCGGCAAAGAGATAGCCGCCGCCTGCGATCACCACCAAATCCACAGGGCTGCTCGGCGCGAAAATATCGTCCAGCTCGCACCACGGAATCTCGGTGAATTTAATGTGCCGCCCTGCAAAGGCTTCGATGAGTTGGTGTTTCACACCCTGACCCACGGCTACGTCGCCACGGTTGGTGTGCATCGCGTCTTTGAAAGTGCTGTAGTGAGCGCGCCAGACGCCGAAAGTACGCCATAGCATCAGTTCCAGCCAACGCCGCGTGCGGTTCCGCAAGGCCACCAGTGGACCGCGTTGGATAGGTTGGCATGCATGGGATGCGGGGATCAGTGTGTAGATGACAATATGAAGCGGCCGGCGCTGAGCGCTCTGGCCCTCTGCAAAGAACGACGACGTGGGAACTGCGGGGGTGTGTCGCGTTTCCATAACCAACTTAACTATACTGCGGGAACGGATAGAGCCTCGTCGAACCACAACCCTCCTGGGCAGCCTTTGTTCCCGTAAAGAGAGAAATTTCATCCGACTAACAAATCCAACGCGGCGAGTTGCTTTGGCCAACCGTAGGCGCTTTCCATGAGCTCTCTGGCGCCTGCGCCTAAGGCGGCGGCCTGGGTGGGCGTCATCTCCAGCACAGCTTGAATGAAGGCTTCGGCTGTTTCCGCCACCAGCAGGTGCTCGCCATGACCGGCAGCAATGCCTTCCAGACCTTGCGGTGTGGTGATGACGGGTTTGCCCATGGCCATGCCTTCCAGAACCTTGTTCTGAATCGCGCGTGCAATACGCAACGGCGCCACCACCATATCGGCGCCGGCGATAAAAGGACGCACATCGGGTAGGCGGCCAGTCACCGTGATGCCCGGGCGGCTGCCAAGCTCGCTGACGGCTTTGGCGGGTTTGGCGCCGGCAATGGTGAAACTCGCTTGCGGATGGCGCGCACGGATCGCGGGGAAGATCTCGTCGGCAAACCACACGACGGCATCCACATTGGGGCGGTAGTCCATGGTGCCGGTGAAGACCAGATGCGGACCAATAACTTTATAGGGCGACGGAAAACGGTGGGCCGGCGAGAAGTAATCGCAATCTACGCCATTGGCCACTGTATAAGTGGACGCTGCCGTTTCCGGTGAGAGCGTGCGGAACAGCGCCGCCTCCATGTCGGAGACGAAGAGCGAGGCATCGGCGGCACCGGCCACGCGACGGTCGAATTCCAGCATTTTGCGCGCTTCGCGGGAGTACACCCATTTCATGGGAATCGATGCCGTGCGGGCGTATTGGCGCCACTTGTCGGAATCCACATCCACGAAGTCCATCACCAGCCGCGCTTTGCCGCGGTCGATCCCCAGCATGAACTGGGCCATGGCCGAGGAATAGACAAAGATCACATCCGGCTTCTCGCGAATGATCTGTTGGCGAACCCAGGCCTGGAAAGGCGCACTGGCGAAAGTCGCTACGGAAATTGCATCGCCCTTCATGAGGCCGACAAGAGCTTTCAACTTGGCGGTGCGCGGCGGGCGCGGGAACCATCCCAGGCTGGTGCAGTGGCTCTGAAGTGCACCGACGTGTGCGATGTCGGCGTCATCGTCTATGAAACAGCCAACATGCACGCTGTAGCGCTGACGCAGATGTTCGAGAATGCGGAACGCGCGGATCTTCTCGCCTTTATCGGGCGGGAAGGGAATGCGATGACACAGGAAAAGCAGCGAGGGCTTTGACAGAGTCGCAGGAGCCGCGTCGTACATCGGAAAGCCGTACAAATAATGAGCTGGAATTGGCTCGTACCTAACGGTCTCCGCGAGCTTTCGTTCTTCCAAAACCAAAAGATTTAAAATCAAAGCATGGGGGTATGACTTCGGGAAGCCGAGGGAGGTTGCACAACTTTTTTGAGGCCAACTTTGCAATCTCGGCGTTATGGCAGCGGGTGCGGCCATTTTTGGGCTGCGCGTCCGGCTCGCATTTTTCACGGGCCTTTCACAGCAAGAGGGATTGCAATGCGCATTGCCATGATCGGCACCGGCTACGTGGGCCTGGTGTCTGGAGCCTGTTTTTCAGAATTCGGCATCGATGTCGTTTGCGTCGATCGTGATGCGGAGAAGATTGCCCGCCTGAAGAAGGGCGAAATTCCCATTTTTGAACCGGGCCTCGACGTACTGGTGAAAAGCAATGCCGAAGCTGGACGTCTCAGCTTCACCACCGACCTGAAAGCCGCTGTCGCCGGCGCGGAAGCCGTGTTTATCGCCGTGGGCACGCCCAGCCGCCGCGGTGACGGCCATGCTGATCTGTCATATGTCTATGATGCCGCCAAAGACATCGCCGGTGCGCTGACCGAGTATGCCGTCGTGGTCACGAAGTCCACCGTGCCCGTAGGCACAGGCCGCGAGGTGGACGCCATCATTCGTGCTGCACGCCCGGACCTGCATTTCGATGTGGCTTCAAACCCAGAATTCCTGCGCGAAGGCTCAGCCATCAACGATTTCATGCGTCCTGATCGTGTCGTCATCGGCACGGAAAGCGACCGCGCCCGTGCCGTGATGCGCCAGCTTTATCGCGCCCTGTTCCTGATCGAAACACCGATCCTCTTCACAACCCTGGAAACGGCAGAAATCATTAAGTACGCCGCTAATACCTTCCTCGCCACCAAGATCACCTTCATCAACGAAATCGCCGATCTCTGCGAGAAGGTAGGTGCCGATGTGCACGATGTGGCGCGCGGCATCGGCCTTGATGGGCGCATCGGTAAGAAATTCCTGCACCCGGGTCCGGGTTACGGCGGGTCTTGCTTCCCGAAGGATACCTTGGCACTGGTCAAGACAGCCCAGGACTACGGCGCGCCATTGCGCATCGTGGAAACGGTCGTGGCCGTCAACGATAAGCGCAAGCGCAGCATGGCCGACAAGATCGCGCGGGCCTGCGGTGGCGACATCAACGGCAAGACCATTGCCGTGCTCGGTCTGACGTTCAAGCCCAACACCGACGACATGCGCGATGCGCCCAGCCTCGCCATTGTACCGGCCTTACAGCAAATGGGCGCCACGGTGCGCGCTTATGATCCGGAAGGCATGCACGAATCTAAGAAGTTCCTGCCTGATATCACCTATTGCGTCGATGCTTACGATGCCATGGAAGGTGCCGATGCGGTCGTGCTCCTCACGGAATGGAACCAGTTCCGCAGCCTCGATCTGCGCCGCGCGAAGGCGCTGTTGAACGCGCCGGTCATGGTTGATCTGCGTAATGCCTATTCACCGGCGGACGTGATTGCTGCGGGCTTCACCTATGTGTGTGTGGGCCGCAGCGGCTCGACGATTGCGACCACTCCGCAAGTTCAGACGCCTGCGGAACCCTCAACAGCCACGGTGGCCGGCGAAACGAAGTGGTGGCCACAAACAGAAGCGGCACCTCTCGCCGCCCAAGTGGCAGTGGGTGCCGCTCCCGCAGAATAGCCCTCGCAAGGCTATGGGTCGAATGGGCTAGTAGTTGAACAAACCGGCGATGTGCCAGTAGTAGCCAGCGCCGGTATTGTTCCGACTGCCGGGAATGTCGCCGCCCGTGGGTGCCAGGTCGATTTTGCCTTCGGCATCGCCGTAAACCACATCGCTGCGATTGTTGCCTTCGATATCGCCCGGCTTCTTGTCGCCTGCGTAGGCGTAGATAGGCGCGCCCTTATAAAGCCACTGCTTGGTACCGTCGTCACGTGTCGCTACTTCCCAGAACCCGGAAGAGACGGCATTGGCGGGTGCTACGATGGGATGCCAGGTCTTCAGGCAATCGGCAACGCAGCCGCGCGGACCAATCCCTTTGGAATCTGAATACAGGTATCGGAAGCCGTCACGCGTGCGTCGCCCGCCGTATTGCAGGTGGTAGCGCGTCTCCGTATAGACTGTCATGCCCTTCTGATCGGTGAGCAGGGGTCCGCGAATATTATAAACTCCGATCTTCAAAGCCTCGGGCATGAAGTTGCGATAAGCCAGCGCCGGGGCTGCGTCCTTCTCCGCGAGCACGCCATTGATATCGGTGTCGGAGTAGTCGCCGTTGTACGTGTAGAGGCGCTGTTCCTTATAAGCCCACTGACGCTTACCGCTCTCGGTCTGCATGACGGTGAAGTCGGCGAGGGGAACTGCAGCCGCCGGTGCATAAACCGGCGTCCAGTCGGCGGGGTTTTTCGGCGGCGTCTTCAAGACGTATGTCGCCATGCCCGTGCTGGTGGAGACAAAGCCGTAACCATTGGCGACGCCCAGGCTGTGCAGCTCAACTTCGCCCGGCATCGCTATCGTCTTGGCGGGATTGAAGGCCGCACGTTTCCAGCCTTCCTTGGGGATGTACATCTTGCTGCCGGGGTCGAGCCACGCCGGATCTTCCGAACTCAAGTTGCCGCCTGTGGGCTGGCCTGCCGGATCTTTGCCAGAATAGCGGTACAGGGGTTGGCCTTGATAGGCCCATTGCTGACTGCCGTCTGGGCGCGTCACGAGAGTCCAGTCGGGCAGCGCCGTAGCCTTGGCGCCGGCGAGATAGGGCTGGAATTCCTTGGCGCACGCATCGATGCAATTAGCTTGGCCGTTTTCATCCTTATTATATGTGTAGAGGGGTTTGCCGTCGGCATCGCCCAATCGGCGCCACAGATATTGCTCCGAGGAATTGGAGATATACAGCGTCACATCGACAATGGTGATGCCGGGTGGTGACGTGAGCGGAACATTCATCGCCTTGTCGGCGGCACTTGCCGCGTTGGCGGTCAGTGCGAGTACGGCGAAGCTTGCGGTGATCTGGGGCGTGCGCATGGCTAGGCCATTACTTCTGAAATCGGGCTGGTGACACGGTTAGACCCTACGCCCCACGCGCTGACGGGCACGCCCATGATTTGCTGCACGGTCAGGCCCACGCGGGTGGCTGCGTCGCCCGGCTTGGGGATATGCATCCCGGTTTTCATGCGGCCGTTGGCGCTGCCGAGCAGAACGAAGGGATAGTTGCGCAAGGAGTGCAGACGCGGTGCGCCGTGGTCGGTGTAGGCGTAAAGGATCATGCGGTCGAGCAGCGTTTTCTCGCCCTCCTGGATACCGTCCAGCACCGCAGCGTAGTCATGCAGAGCTTGCATGTAGAGCGCGGTGAACCATGCGCTCTTCACCTGGTAACCCAGAACCGGATCAACCGGCTCTTCGTGAGTATAGGTGTGGTGGTTGGTGGGATCACCTTCACGCCTGAGGCCCGACATACCTTGCGTGATGCAGAGATTGGCGACGCGCGTTTGGCCGCAGGCCAGTGCATGCGCCAGCAACTCAGCGAACTGGTTGTGGCGTGCCATGGCTTCCGTCGCGATGTTCAGCGCCTGTTTCTCTTCCTTCTCCGGCTGCTTGGGCTTGGTGCAAGCGGGCAGGGGTTCGGGCTTCTGAAGCTGGATATCCAGCTTCTGTTCCAGCGAACGCAGCGAGGTGAAATAGTTGTCCAGGCGCGCGCGGTCCGTGGCGCCAAGGTTGCGCATCAGATCTTGCCGTTCCTCGGAAACGCCGGAAAGGACACTGCGGCGGACCATGATCTGCGGATCGGGCGTGAACTCGGCGGCGTTGGGGTCTTTGAACTCAGGGCCGAAGATGCGCGTATAGAGCGCCAGCGGCGAGACTTCCGCCGGCTGACGACCGCTGGATGTGCGTGCACTCCAGGAATCGCGCGGATCGCCGTCGCAGGCCACCTCGATGGAGCGGAAACGCGTGCCGTTGCCGATGACATCACCCACCAGTGCATCGACGCTGCCGTAATATTCGGAACCGCCCGAGACGCGGCCCGTCATGTGCCCTTGCACACCTGTGAAGTGCGTATTGTTGCTCTGGCCGTCCAGGAATACTTCACCGCCCGAGAAGAGGTTCATCTTCTTCTGGAAGGGCTTCAGCGGTGCCAGCTGCGGGGGCAATTCATAGTCGGTGCCGGCGGTCTTGGGGCGGTACTCAGCTTCGCCCAGGCCCAGTGCCCAGAACCAGGTGGCAAAGCGCAGAGGGATCGGTGCGCCTGTGGCGGCGAAGGCATTGCCGCTTTCGTTCAGCATGCAATCGAGGATCGGCAAACCGACCGTGACGGCGCTGCCGGCCATCATGCCTTTGAGCGCGCGGCGGCGAGTCATGAGGGATGTGGGTGTCATGATGTCTGTCTCCTCAAGGCGTCTTCGGTGCGGGCAGGATATAGAGCGCATCGCTCATGGCCACCTGGCGCATCAGTTCAAGAACGTTGTATTTGCTGTCGGTGAACTTCTTCTGGACCAGCGCGAACTCTGCTTCACCCGGCAGCGGCGCGCGGCCGGCGCCGTAAGAGAAGACGCGCTTGGCCACACAGGAGGTGAGCGCCGGATCGTCGTGCAGCACCTTGGCGAGGCCCACGGGTCCGTCGAACTTCACACCAGAGAGGTCGCCACTGGTGTCGATCTTCGCGCCGTTCTCTTCCGTGCGGTAGCCGCCGGCGGAATCGAAGTTCTCCAGTGCAAGGCCGATGGGATCAGTGATCTTGTGGCAGCCCGCGCACATGGCCTCCGAACGGTGCGCAGTCAGGCGGTCGCGTGTGGTCTTGTAGACGGGGTTGGATGTGTCCTGCACGAATTTGAAGTCCACATTACCCGGCGGGGGTGGAACGGCTTGGCAGAGAATGTTCTCGCGCAAGGCTTTGCCGCGGCCCGTTGGCGATGTGCGGCCCGAGGGCGAATGCAGCGCCACGAAGCTCGCCTGCGCCAGGATGCCCGCGCGCGGATCGCCCGGCTGATAGCTGTAAGGAATCCAGCGTTCGGGTTGGCCGTTATCGACCAGTTCCACCAGCGGCACGTTGTAGAGCGCGGCCAGCGAGCGGGTGAGGAAGGTATTGGGCGTCGTGTAGAGGTCGCGGTAATCGCCCTGACGCTTGACCACGTGGTCAACAATGGTGCGCAGGGTCTGCTCTTCCGATTGGTCGCGCACTTTCAACGTATAGCGCGGGAAGAAGTTGGGATCCTTGGACAAGGTCTCGAAATCCGAGAAGCCCAGCATGTCGGAGAAAAAGGCACGCACACCGCCTTCCATGCTGCCAGCGGACACCATGCGGTCGACCTGACGCTTTAATCCATCTTTGGTATGGATGTCGCCGCTCTCTGCGGCTTTCAACAGAAGATCGTCGGGTGCGGTGTTCCAGAGGAAAGAGGCCAAGGTCGTGGCTTTGGCATAACCCGTCAAACGCATGCTGCCCGCATGCGCCGGGTCGGGTTCGATGTCGCGTTGGCGGAAAAGGAAGTTGGGCGAGATCAGCATGTCGGCGACGACGGCCGAGATGCCGGCGTAAAAGTCGTGCAGCGTGTTGGCGGCGTCGCCGGCGGCTTTCACTTTCCGCGAAATCTCCGCGTCGGTGAGCGCGCGACGATAGACGAGGCGTCCGATGCTGGTGACGAAAGCCCGTGTGCAAGCATCGTCGGCGGCTTTGACATTCTGCGGTGTGCAGGGGATCAACGCGGCACGGTGCTTGGCATCGATCACCTGAGCCGCGACGGTGCGCGCAAGATCGTCGTAACGTTCAAGGCCCGTGTCGGTGATGCTGACCTTGCGCCCGCCGAGAGCCATCAGGCCTTCGTCGCGCACTTCCGGTTCAAAGCGGCCCGTGACCTTGATCGACGTGCCGAAGATATCGGCCACGCTCTGCTGATACTGGCTGGGGCTGATGCGAACCGGCGGCGGTGATTCAACCTTGGGCAAGGCGTCATCAGCGGCGACGTAAACGCCGGGTACGGCAAGCGCGAGCGCGCTTGCCGCCAGGATAAGGGTGCGCTTCATTCTTTTCACAGGATCTCTACTTATTTATCTGCGACTTTTTCGGCGGCGGGTGCCGGCAGGGAGCCCGGCTTGGCAATGATCTTGCCGTCGGTGGTGGCAAGATAAACCGTAGTGGCCTCCATGCGATAAGCCGTGGAGATCATCTGATTCTGGCCGCTCTTCGGATCGGGATTATAGTCGGCCAGCTTCTTCAGGGCGTGATACATGCCCACCACATCCTCGCCGTTAATGCCGCCGCGCGCGGTGTACATGTACACAAACTTCTTCCAGTCGGTGTACCCGCCCCAATAGCCGAGCAGCTTGCCGTCTGACTCCTGCTTGATGCGCATGTGGGTGTTGGCCAGAGAAATCTCGGTGTAATAGGGCAGCTCGCCCTCGAGATAGAGATTGCCGGAATTGATCCGCAGCTCACCGTCCTTGATCTCGCCTTGGAAGACGTTGTGCGAGCGCGGGCTGGGATCGATGACGTACGTAGCGTTGGTCATGACATTGCCTGAAGCATCACGCATGAGGTGCTGTACGGTCTTATCGAACGTGACCGTCACCTTGCCGTCTTTCGACAGATCATCGCCGGTGACCTGGAACGCCCACGCCGGCGCTGAATCGATCATCAGGTGCCACGTCAGATCTTCGAAGTATGGGATATCTGGAGCCACGGCCTTAAAGGACTCTACGCAGCCCACAGCGCGCCAGAGCTGGTTGTCGACTTTCAGATGCGTCTCGGGGTCTTCGAACTTTGCGTCGTTGTTCTTGCTGCCGAGGTCGAAACCGAATGCATACTTGCCCGAGGAAAGCTCGATCATCGGATCGGCGACGGCCTCGGGGTAATTGTAGATGCTGGCCGGTTTGCCGTTCACGCGTGCGCGCGATTCAATCTTCTTCATATACTCAGGGCCAAGCAGCGCATCCTGTGTGGCCATGATCTTGACGGCTTCTTCTTCTGTATAGCCAATGGTCATCAGCGCCTTCACGCTGTTGCCGTAGCGGCCCCCGTTTTTATTCTGCGGACAGTTGTTCTTGAAATCCTGGCTGTAGGTGGCGGTGGCGAACCAACTCACCACATAGCCGCGTGTCTCGGCGTGGGCCGGTGCGGCAGCAATAGCGCTTGCAACAAGAGCGCCGGCCGCCAAAACGGAGGATGAGGGGCGCAACATGCGTTTCAGGTTCATGCTTATATATCTCCCTCGCTGGGGCGGCCTTCGGCGGCCCCGGTGCCATGCATGCTTACATACAAGAGCGTGGCATCCCCCTGAGGTGGACTTACCTTGTGTACGGGCCGCATCCCCCGGCACCGCACTGCTCATAGCCGCACTTTATGTAAGTGGATCAATATAACAGACGCCACGCGCGACGGTCGATGATGCGGCCTTCACAAAGCTGCTAGGTCAAGAGAACAATTTTAAGATGTAATCTTATATATAAATCAATTTAAGTATGTGAATCCAATAGACCATGGCGTGGCATGACCAGGTCTATCTGTGTCTCCGGCGCCACAGCTTGTAATAGACGCACAAAATCACGGGGATTTTGGTAACGTACTTAGCGCATTTACGGTAAGCGTCGGATGTCCATGGCCTCGGCCATGTGAAGCTACTGCGCGGGCAACCGGGCGAGGGTTTTGCCTGCGTAATGGGAGAATTATCAGGTCGATCGACCACACCAGTCTCATAAGAGGGGGGAGCATGCTTTATTTTCGCAATCAAACCACGTCGCGTGCATTAGTTGTCACCACGGCCGCCAGCATCGTCGCGATGTTGGCCACAATGCCGCACACGGCCTATGCCGCCGATGCGCAAACGGCTCAAGAGCCGCTTGAAGAAATTATCATCACTGGTTCGCGCATTGTCCGCGACGGCTACGAAGCCCCAACCCCTGTGACGGTGGTGGGCGCTGAAGAACTGCAAGGTGCGGCCAAGCAGAATCTCGCCGACGTACTCAATAACCTCCCGGCATTCCAGAACAGTAGCCGCCTCGCTGGCGCCGGCACCACAAACCTTTCGGGCGCGATAGCGGGTTCCAGCTCGCTGAACCTGCGCGGCCTCGGTGCCGAGCGCACGCTCATCCTGTTCAACGGTCGCCGTCAGCCGCCGTCCTTCGCAACGGGCGTTGTCGATACCGGTCAGTTCCCCGACGCTCTTGTCACCCGCGTGGACGTGGTGACCGGTGGTGCGTCCGCTGCTTACGGCTCCGACGCCGTCGCCGGCGTGGTGAACTACATTCTCGATACCAACTTTACCGGCGTGAAGGGCTCGCTCACGGGTGGTATTACTACCCACGGCGACCGTCGCAACTACAAGGTCACTCTGGCGGCCGGCTTTGGCTTCGCCAATGACCGCGGCCACGTTTTGCTCAGCGCCGACGATGCTTACTCCGCGCAGTTGCGCGGTTATCAGCGCGACTGGAACACAGTCGGTTTCGTCCGCATCGTGAACCCGCAGCGCACCGCCGCTAACGGTCAACCGCAATTGCTGACGCGTTACAACGTCGGCCTCGCCGACACGTACGGCGGCGGCCAGATCACCTCCGGTCCGCTGAAGGGCATTGCTTTCGGCGCCGGTGGCCAGCCCTTCAACTGGGATTACGGTGATCTTTCTCTGCTCAGCAGCACCTTCCAGGTGGGCGGCAACTGGAAAGACGGCAACATGCAGGCCATTGCAAGCTTGTCGCCGGTGAACCCCAGCAAGCACATGTTCAACCATGTCAGCTATGACGTGACCGACAACATCCAGCTCTTCGCCGAGTATCAGTTTGCTCAGGCCTATACGTTCTCGTTCTGCTGCTATCAGTACTATCACTCGAATCTGACAGTTCGCACCGACAACGCCTTCCTGCCGGCATCTGTCGCCGCGCGTGCGACGGCTCTGGGCCTGACCACGCTGCAAATGGGCAAGACTGTGCGCGACCTGCCGGCCTTCGGCGCCGGCTTCGACCGCATGAGCCATGTCTATGTCGTCGGCGGCAAAGGTAATTTTGACGCCTTCGACAGCAAGTGGACCTGGAACGCCTACGTACAGCGCGGTATCTCGAAGATCTCCGGTTCTGCGCCCCAGAGCGACATCAACCGTTTTGCTGCCGCTATCGACGCGGTGCGCGCGCCAAACGGGCAGATCGTCTGCCGTAATGCCGCCACCAACCCCGGTTGCGTGCCTTATAACCTCTTCGGCACAGCCATCCAGGACCGTCCGTTGTCCATTCCCGGCGTCAACAGCCAGGCCGCGCTGGACTACATCACCGGCGGCGGCGATCCGTACCTGGGCCAGCGCCTGAAGCGCGATACCGGCAGTTTCGACTTCAACGGCGAGCCGTTCTCCTCGTGGGCCGGTCCGATGTCGTTGGCGTTGGGTGCCGAATGGCGTCGTGACAGCCTGATCTCGACCTCCGATCCGGGCTCCACCGCGCGTACGCATTACTCCACCAACTTTGCGTTGCCGTTCACGGCGTCAAATACGGTGGCCGAAGGCTTCGTGGAAACAGTTGTGCCGTTGGCCAAGGGCATGAGCTGGGCTGACTCGTTGGACTTCAACGGCGCGGTGCGCATGACCAGCTACAGCACCTCGGGCTTCGTGAAGACGTACAAGGCGGGTTTGACCTATAACCCGATCCCCGACGTGCGATTCCGCGTCACGCAATCGCGTGACATTCGCGCTCCGAACCTGAATGAATTGGCCGCTGCTCCGGCGACGGGCCGTTCGACATCGCTCGATCCGTTCTTCAACAACACCAGCGTTCCGCGTTTCGCGGTTACAGTGGGCAACCCGAACTTGAAGCCGGAAAAAGCCGACACCACCGGCCTCGGAGTTGTCTATCAGCCTAGCTGGTTTGAAGGTTTCAGCACGTCGGTGGATTACTACCGCATCAACGTGAAGGGCATCATCGCCTCGCTGGACCCGCAGGTCATCCTGAACCTGTGCTACGCGGGCCAGCAAAACATGTGTGCGCTTGTTACCCGCGATCCGCCATCTGCGGGGCAGACCGTTGGTACGCTTGTGAGCGTTCTGCAGCAGCCTTTGAACCAGAACAGCCAGCTGGTGAAGGGGCTTGATATTGAAGCCAGCTACCGCAAGCCGTTGTCGGATCTTGTATCCTCATGGGACGGCGACTTCGCATTGCGCTTGGTGGCGACCCACACAATCACCGACACTATCAACAGCACGACGATCATCATCAATCGTGCCGGCGATAACGGCGCCGGCGTTCCGGATTGGAGCGCGACATTCTCGGCCCAGTACAACAACGGTCCGTTCCGCGCGAGCTGGACGAGCCGTTGGATTAGCGCCGGCCATGTCGATAACACCTATATCGAGTGCACCACGGCTTGCCCAGCGACCATCCCGGCCGGCTTCACGACCATCGACAGCAACCGCGTGAAAGCCAACCTCACGCACGACATTACGCTCACCTACCGCTTCTATCAGGAGGGCAGCGACAACGCGGAAATGTTCTTGGCTGTGAACAACGTGATGAACCGTATTCCGCCGCTCATCACGCAGTCGGGCAATGCTTACTCCGCGATCACGAACCCGAACCTCTATGACGTGATCGGCCGCGACTTCAGGCTCGGCATCCGCTTCAAGATGTAAGCGAATAGCCTTCGTCACAAAGCAGAAGGGCCCCGCCTCGGCGGGGCCCTTTTTCTCTTGGTATGGTGTGGCGAGCTTACCAGTCGCGCGACCTTGTAATAGTCGTAGGACTTTTCGCGGATGGCGCCAAGCTGGCCGTCATCCAGCACAAGGTCCTTCATGCTTTAGGCGGGCGCGCCCTTCAGTTCGTCTTCCGACATGGGGATCACATAACCGCCCTTGTCCTTGGAATAGTCCAATACCGACCACGGCACCGGTGCGTATTTCTCCCCCATGCCCAGCACGCCGCCGAAGCCAAGAGCTGCGAACATGATGCGGTCCGATTGCTTGTCCAGCACTACGTCCTCTACGTGGCCGATTTTGTCGCCGACGCTATTGTAAACCGCCGCGCCCTTGACCTTCGAAGCCAGGATCGCGCTCGTGTGTCCGGTTGCAGTAGGCAT
This sequence comes from Fidelibacterota bacterium, assembly GCA_947472795.1. Lineage (GTDB taxonomy): Bacteria > Pseudomonadota > Alphaproteobacteria > Rhodospirillales > Rhodospirillaceae > SHVO01. Next base: position 58,301 of record CANJBL010000006.1, read on the forward strand.
AGGAATTCCTCCTTGGTTAAAAAGCTCGCAAGCCCCCAACGGCTCTCTTGCCGCAAAGTTCCAAAAATGAATAACTTTCAACGCAAGCCCGCTGCCGCGCGCGATAAACGCGCGCCATATTTGCGCTGGCCTTGCGGCACCATTTTTCCGATACTCCGGGCAACGTTATTCACCTTCATTCTGCGAAACATCCATGTCCTTGAATATTGGCCACCTCATTGAGGAATGGGCGCGCGGTCTGCTGCGCGACCCGGGTCAATACGTCGCGCCACGAGCGTTGCGTGAATGCACGGTCTGCGATTTTGAAGGCCGCTTTATGACCGGTCCTGGCCGGCGCGAGCGCCGCTGCCCAAACTGCGGCAGCCGCGAGCGCGACCGTATCATCGGACTTTTTATGCGCCGGGAAGGGCTCACGGTCACCGGCAAACGTGTCCTGCACATGGCACCTGAGGCAGCTTTCCGCCGCACATGGCCAGCCGCGCCGGGATATGTTGCCGCTGATCTTGTGCCCACGCGCACGTCCGAGCGCCGGGTGGATATCACTGCGATTGATTTTCCAGATGCGCGCTTTGACCTCATCATCTGCAATCACGTGCTGGAGCATGTGGATGCCGATGCCAAGGCCATCGGTGAACTCTATCGCGTGCTGGACCCCAAAGGGGTTGCCATTATCTCCGTACCTGTGGCTGCCGACCGCCTTACGACCTGGACGCCGCCCGCCGATATGCCGCGCACCGAAGTGGACCACATCTGCGGCCTGGGCCACGTGCGGCTCTATGGCATGGACTTCGAGGATCGCTTGCGCGCGCCGGGCTTCCGCGTTGAGCGCATCACATTCTCTTCTGCGGAGAATGAACGTCACCGCCTGGCCGACGAGATCGTACATCTTTGCCGTAAGGACCGTGCATAAGTGAGCGGGGCAGAAGGCGTCATTGTCATCGGCGGTGGACCCGCGGGTCTTATGGCGGCGGAGGTCTTGAGCCGCGCCGGCATCGCCGTGGACCTTTACGACGCCATGCCGAGCGTCGGGCGCAAGTTCCTGATGGCGGGCAAGGGTGGCCTCAACATCACCCACTCGGAGCCGAGCGAGAGATTCCTTGCGCGTTATGGTCAACGTCAAAAGAATATCGCGCCGCTGCTGGCGGATTTCGGTGCTGATGCTTTACAGACCTGGGTACACGATCTTGGCATCACAACTTTCGTCGGCAGTTCTGGGCGTGTGTTCCCGGCGGAGATGAAAGCAGCACCGCTCTTGCGCGCTTGGCTGCGGCGCTTGAAGCAGGCCGGGGTTCGCTTCCACATGCGCCATCGCTGGACCGGCTGGGACGACGGCGCGGTTGCGTTCGATACGCCGGACGGACTGGTGCGCTCCCAGGCCAAAACGGTGATACTCGCGCTCGGCGGCGGCAGCTGGCCGCAGCTTGGCTCTGACGGTTTGTGGGCGCCGGTCTTGCGCACCGCCGGTGTCGAGGTATCGTCCCTGCGCTCGGCCAACTGCGGCTTCGACGCAACATGGAGCGAGTACTTCCGCACCCGCTTTGCCGGCACCCCGGTAAAATCCGTCGCGGCCCAGATGGCGGGTGGACGTTTTCAGAGAGGCGAGTTTGTCGTGTCCACCACGGGCATCGAAGGTGGTCTGGTGTACGCGGCTTCTGCGCACCTGCGCGACGAGATCGAGGACAAGGGCAGGGCGATCTTTGCTCTCGATCTCAATCCTGCCAAAAATGAGACAGCATTATTACAAGAGCTCGCCCGCCCGCGCGGTAAAAACTCGCTGGCCAATTACTTGCGCAAATATGCCGGACTGGATGGCGTGAAAGCCGGACTTTTGCGCGAGGTTCTGGCGCCGAAGGATTTTGATGATCCGAAGGCGCTCACGGCCGCTATCAAAGCGCTGCCGCTCCCGCTCACGGCGCCGCGGCCCTTGATTGAGGCCATCAGCACGGCGGGTGGCGTGCGCTTCGAAAGCCTGAATGAGCACCTCATGCTGCTCGGGAAACCGGGGGTCTTCTGCGCTGGCGAGATGCTGGACTGGGAAGCCCCAACAGGCGGCTACCTCCTGACGGCCTGTTTTGCCAGCGGCAAGGCGGCCGGCGAGGGGGCGTTGTCCTGGCTTAGGGCCGCGTGATACACCCCCGCCCATGTTGAATATCGCCAATCTCACCTACCGCATCGGCGCGCGCGTGCTTCTGGACGAGGCCAGCGCGGCCATCAATGCCGGTCACCGCGTTGGCCTCGTAGGGCGCAACGGTACCGGCAAAACAACCCTGCTGAAGCTCATCACCGGGGCCCTGTCTCCGGCCCAGGGTACCATCGACATCCCGCGGCGTTGGAGCGTGGGTATCACCAGCCAGGAAGCGCCCAACGGACCTGAAAGCCTTATCGATACGGTCATCGCCGCCGATAAGGAACTCGTCGCGCTGGAAGCCGAGGCCGAGACCGCGACTGATCCCGAACGCATCGCCCATATTCACACACGCCTTTCCGATAAAGAGTCGCACACCGCCCGCGCCCGCGCGGCCGTCATCCTTTCGGGCCTCGGTTTCGACGAAGCCGCGCAGCAGCGCGCCTGCCGCGATTATTCCGGTGGCTGGCGTATGCGCGTGGCATTGGCGGGCCTGTTGTTCACAGCACCCGATCTTTTGCTGCTGGACGAGCCCACTAACCACCTGGACCTCGAAGCCACCATCTGGCTTGAGGAATATCTGCGCGGCTATCCCGGCACGATCCTGCTGGTGAGCCACGACCGCGATCTTCTGAACCGCGCCGTCGACGAGATTCTGCATCTCGAGAACGGTAAAATGACGCTCTATCGTGGTGGCTACGACCGCTTCGAATCTACGCGCCGCATGCGCCTTGAGAACAACGAAAAGCAGCGCGTGAAGCAAAACCAGAAGCGCGCCGAGATCGAAGCCTTCGTTGCGCGTTTCCGTGCCAAGGCCACCAAGGCCAAGCAGGCCCAGTCGCGCCTCAAGATGCTGGAGCGCATGCAGCCCATTGCCGAGCATCACGAAGAAGGCAGCGTCAGCTTTATGTTCCCGGAGCCCGAACCGCTGTCGCCGCCGCTCTACAGCATGGACAAGGTGGCGGTGGGCTATAACGGCAAACCTGTGCTCAGCAATCTCGGCCTGCGCCTCGACACCGAAGACCGCATCGCGCTGTTGGGTGCCAATGGCAACGGTAAGTCGACTTTAGTAAAGATGCTTGCGGGCAAGCTTGCGCCGCTGTCGGGCGACGTCTCCAAGTCCGGCAAACTGCGTGTAGGCTACTTCGCACAGCATCAGGCGGAAGAACTCGATCTTTCCGTCACGCCGGTCATTGAGATGCAGCGCCGCCGGCCGCAGGATTCCGAGACGCAGCTGCGCAGTCATCTGGGGCGCTTCGGTTTTGGCCAGGAGAAGGCCATCACCAAAATCTCCAGCCTGTCGGGCGGAGAAAAAGCGCGCCTGCTGTTCGCGCTCATGACCATCGCCAAGCCGCATATCCTTCTGCTCGACGAGCCGACCAACCATCTCGATATGGATTCCCGCCAAGCGCTGGCGGAGGCCATCAACGCTTTTGCGGGCGCGGTCATCATCATCAGCCACGATCCGCACGTGCTGGAGCTGACCGTGGACCGCTTCTGGCTGGTGGAGAACGGCCGCGTCACCAACTTCGACGGCGACATGAACGACTACCGTGCACATCTATTGCAGGAGCATCCCGTCAGTACCAACGGCGGTGCGCGCGGCAGCCGCGATCCTTCATCAAACAAGAAGGACGAGCGTAAGAAGGCCGCCGAGAAACGCCAGTCCCTGGCGCCGCTAAAGAAACAGCTCGTGGATGCGGAGAAGCAGGTGGCGAAGTTCTCCGCTGAGCGCGCGGCACTTCGTAAATCCATGGAAGATCCCAAGATATACGGCAAGGACGTCGGCAAACTTCTCGACATGCAGAAGACCTTGGGTCAAATCGAGAAGAACCTCGAAACCGCCGAGAATGCGTGGCTCATTTTGCAGGAAGAATGGGAAGGCGCGCAGGAGTCCGCAGAGAGCGCGTGACCTAGTGGGCCGCGGCGTTGTCGGGAGTCCAGGCTTGGCCGCGCGCCGCCGCCACGATTTCCGCCAAGCCTTGGCGCATATCGGTCATGATGAACTCGCCCTTAGCGCCCGGGCCACCGGATTTGGGGTTGGGGAAGCAGAGCACCCAGGCATTCATCTTCACGGTCAAGCCACACAGCACGCTGCCGACTTTGACTTGCGTATCTTCGATATAGGCTTTCACCTGCTCGAATTTGGCGGCCGTCAGGTTGTTCCACATGTCTTGCGACATGGTGCCAAAATCCTGGAATGTGCGTTTCAGGAAGTTGATGAGCCCGGTGATCAGCTTTTCAACCTTGTCCATTTCAGCCATCAGGTTGCGGTCATTGCGCACCTGCATGCTCTTGCGCATGTCCTGCATGACATAGATGAAAGCTTCCAGCAGTGGGGCGTGAGGCGGTCGAGGCTCGGGCGCACCGACGGCGTCCCCTGGCGGTCAAATGTCCCCTAGACCCGGACCTTTGATCCTATTACCTACACTAACACAAAGTCCTATCAAAGGCTTAACCGATTGTCGAAAATGGCGGTTCAGAGCCTCTTATCAAACCGAAAACGGGTATGGACCGCCTTAAAACCGAACTCCGCGTGCAGGCCTGGTTGCGACGTTGTGCTGGCCTTGGTCTCATGGCGACTGTGGCGCGAAAGGGTGATGCCGACGCGGGCGCGCTCTTTCTGAAGGTCAACCGCTTCAAGGACGGCTGCGAGGTCTTCTCTGGCATTACCGCCCCCGATGGCAGCCCAGCGTGGCTGCGCGCCATGGGCGCGGCCCCCGTGGCCGAGAAGGACGCCGACGCCTATCTCGCCCGCCAGAGCACTTACGATCCTGATGCGTGGGTCCTGGAAATCGAGGACCCGCGTGCCATCTTTGTCCTCGACGAGCCGATTCAAAGCCTCTGAGTGTTTGATAAGCTGAATAAAATCACCATTTCTGGCGAGTGGACAGGCTGGGGGTGCCCCGAGTATGTTCTCCGCTTCCAATGAAAGGGTACTGCGGATTGGAAAACATGGGCTGGAACGACGAAAAAATACAACGGCTGAAAAAGCTGTGGTCTGAAGGCTTGACCACAGGCGAAATCGGCAAGCGTCTTGGCGTGTCCAAAAATGCTGTTGTGGGTAAAGCTCATCGCCTCGGCCTCAAGGGCCGTCCGTCGCCCATCAAGCGTCAGGATGTGAAAGCGCCCGCGGCCAAGAAGCCCGAGACGCGCATCTTCACGCTCACCGATCTGTCGGCGCAGACCTGCCGCTGGCCCATCGGCGACCCGAAACACGAAGACTTCCGCTTCTGCGGCAAGGGCGTGTATGCGGGTAAGCCCTATTGCGCCGAGCATTGCGCGACCGCTTACGTCGGATCGAGCAAGTCTTCGCGCAGCAACAACGAAGACGCGGCTTAACTTATTAGTTGGTCGCGTCGTTAAGCCGAAAACCGGTTCCCACTTTTCGGCACGACGCTCTAGACGATAGGCGTCGGCGGCTCGCGCCCGTTCAGCACCGCTTCCAGATTATCGATGGCGAGCATGCCCATGGCCGTGCGCGTCTCCACCGTTGCGCTGCCGATGTGCGGCAGCAGGAAGACGTTTTCAACGTCACGGTAGCGTGGATCGATGGCAGGCTCGCCGGCATAAACATCCAAACCGGCGGCAAACAATTTCCCCGAGCGCAAGGCCGCGATCAGTGCGTCGTCGTTCACCAAGGGTCCGCGCGCTGTATTGATGACCACCGCGCCCTCGGGCAGGAGCGCAAGCGTGCGTGCGTTCAGCAGATTTTTGGTTTCCGGCGTCAGTGGACAGTGCAGGGACAGCACGTCGCTCTGCGCCAGCAGATCGTCGAGCCGTGCAACGAAGGTTGCCCCAGCGTCATCGGCAACGGGTTTGCGGTTGTGATAAAGCACGCGCATCCCAAAAGCCTGGGCACGCTTGGCGACCGCCAGACCAATGCGTCCCATGCCGACAATGCCCAATCGTTTGCCTGTAATCTGCGAGCCGAGAAAGAAAGTGGGGCGAAGGCCGCCCCATGTTGCAGCGCGCATCATACGTTCGCCGGCGCCCGCGCGGCGTGTGGCGGCAAGAATCAGTAGCAGCGCCACATCGGCGGTGGCATCGGTGAGCACGTCTGGTGTGTTGCTAACGCGAAGTCCGCGCGCCTTCGCCGCAGCAAGATCGATGTGCTCGAAGCCCACAGAGTTGCTGGCGATGACTTTCACGGATGAGGGCAGGGCCGCGATGGCGGCTGCGTCGATACTTTCGCCCGGCGTCACGATGATGCCGTTGGCGCCCTGCGCAAGATCCGCAAGAACCGCCGGCGTATAACCTCTATCATCATCACCCATGCGCACATCGTAGGCCGCAAAAAGCCGTGCCTCGCAAAGCGGCGGCAGGCGGCGTGTCACGGCGACGACGGGTTTTGCGGACATCAGACTTTTACATCCTTGAAGCTCTTGAGCGTTGCGGCGAGCCCCACGCCGATCAGGGCAATGCTGCCGGCCAGCGCGGCGAGGGCCGGCCATCCGCCATGTTGCCAAACCCAGCCGCCGAAAGATCCGGTGACGCTCGATCCGAGATAATAGAACAGAAGATAAAGCGATGTGGCGTGGCCCTTTTCGCGTCCCGCCAAGGGGCCAATGGCACCGCTCGCCACGGAATGCGTCATGAAAAAGCCGATGCTGATCAGTCCCATCCCACAAATGATCACGGGCAGGGGTGTCGACAACGTAATGCCTATGCCGGTGAACATGATCACAAGCCCCGCCACAAGCAGTGGCCGCCGGCCAAAACGGTCCGCAAGCCCGCCAGCGATCGCCGATGAGATCACGCCCAGCACCGGTGTCATGAAAACCAGGCCGATACCCGTCTGGCTCAGTTCATAAGGCGGCGCTGTGAGACGAAAAGTCAGGTAATTGTACAATGTCACGTAGATGCTCATCAGCGCATAGGCGATGGCGAAAACGCGCAAGAGACCGGGATTGCGAAGATGCCGCGTCCATGCCGCGATATGCACACGCGGATGAAAATCGCGATGCGGGACAAAATTGCGCGACGCGGGCAACAGCACACGAAAGCCAATCGCCGCCGCCAAACAAATAACGCTTAATCCCGCAAGTGCACCCTGCCAGGATACAAATTCAGTCAGGATGCCGATCACGATGCGTCCGCTGATGCCGCCGAACGCGGTGCCTGCCACATAGAGCCCCATTGTCTTGCCGAGATGGGCGGGCTCGATCTCTTCTGCGAGCCAAGCCATGGCAACCGCCGGAACACCACCCAGAACCGCGCCTTCAAGCGTGCGCAGCGCCAGAAGGGCGTACCAATTTGGCGCCAAGCCGGCGCCGATCCCTAAAATGGCTGCGAGCGCCATGGAGGTGAACATCAAGGCGCGCCGATCCAAAGCTTGCGACAAGGGGCCGGCGACAAGCATGGCCGCGGCCAGTGCAACCGTCGTGAGCGAGAGCGCGAGGGAACTGGTGGCCGGGCTGACCTGGAAAGTTTCCGCGAACTGGGGCAGGAGGGGCTGTACGCAGTAAATCAGCGAAAAGCTCGCGAACCCGCCGAGGAACAAGGCCATGCCTGTATTGCGGTAGGCGCGCGTGCCGCGCTCGATAAAGACGGGATGCTTAAGAACCCCAGCCTCTTCCGCAACAAGATCGGTCACGGCCTCAAGGGGTGTATCGGACGCCACGTGCCGTTCTCTCCTTCGGCTCAGGCCTGTGTGCTAACATTTCACAATGGCGAGGCCAATGGAGGCTTGTGCATGACTACCCTGACTGAAGTCATCATCGAGCCAAAATCGGGCGGCACGCGCCTGCTCCAAGGAGTGAGTGAAATCCATTTGCGCGGCGCTGCGCGCTCAGATCTTCGGTTACATGGATGTGCTGGCACCCTCGCGGCGGCGTTAGGCGTGGTGTAAGGCAAAGCTCTTTCCCGCGGAAACACTGGATTTGTGACTGCGTTGACGCATGGACATTTGACCCAATCCTATTTAACTCAATCAGAGTACGGATTTACAATCCGCAGTTTAAGATCGCCATCTGCCAAGGTTCGCACATTCTGTGTTTTCTTCAGTGATCCAAGGGTGTTACAAGTTTCCGTACGTGCTGTTTTGAGTACCATCAATGTCTGCGGCAACAGCGTTGGGGTTGCCGCCAACCCAAAGTATCGAGCGGGATGACGTTAGCGGTCAAATTCTGGGGCGTCCGCGGCAGCATTGCATGTCCTTCGCCGGAACATGTGGTGTACGGCGGCAATACCAGTTGCCTTGAAATATTCGCGGGCGACCAGCGCATCATTCTGGACGCCGGCACGGGCATCCGTGGGCTGGGCCAGGAGTTCATGCGCGACGGTGTGAAGCGCTGCAATCTCTTGCTCACGCACTCGCACTGGGACCACATCAACGGCTTTCCGTTCTTCGCACCTATTTTCATGCCGAAATACGATATCGGCATTTACTCCGGGCATTTGTCGGATGCCGGCGGTATCGAGAACGTGCTCTCGAGTCAAATGGCCAATCCGCTCTTTCCCGTGCCGCTGGAAGCCTTGCAGGCGGAACTGCGCTTTGTTGATTTTCGGGCCGGCGAAGCCTGGGAGTTGGAGAGCAATGTCTGGGTGCGCACCATGCCGCTCAATCATCCCAATGGCGCGACCGGGTACCGCATCGAACACGGCGGGCGTTCCATTTGCTACATCACCGACACCGAACACGTTATCGGCAAGCCCGACAAGAAAATCCTGGCGCTTATCGAAGGTGCCGATCTCGTTGTCTATGATTGCACGTACACTGATGCAGAATTCCCCGCCAAGATCGGCTGGGGTCATTCCACATGGGAAGAGGGTGTGCGCCTTTGCAAGGCCGCCAACGTCGGCCAGATGGCCATCTTCCATCACGACCCTGACCATGACGATGACTTCATGGCCCAGCTCGAGCGCGTCGCGCGCAAAGAGTGGCCCGGAACTGTCGTCGCTCGCGAGCAGATGATTATTACGCCCTGCCGGTAAGCGGCGCCTTCTGCGCCGTGCATTCTGGCAGGCAACAGGAGGAAGTCATGCAGCGTCTTGCCCCGACTCTCGTTTCACTTTCAGTCCTTGGAACTTTTTCATTAACAGCATCCGCGGCGTCGGCCGCCGATAACAGCCAGTGCGCCGCGCTCGCTGCCAAAGTTGTCGGCAATGCCAAGGTCGAAGTGGCCGAGGCGGTGACGTCAGGCAGCTTCAAGCCGGATGACGGCACTGCGCTCTCCGGCTTGCCGGCCTTCTGTCACGTGCGCGGCCTGGCGAAAGCAGCGCCCAAGTCCAACATCCATTTTGAACTCTGGATGCCCATCGCCAACTGGAACGGGCGCATCCAAATGACCGGCAATGGTGGCTATAGCCCCGCCATGAGCTTCGATCAGATGGCCGCTCTGCTAAAGTCGGGCAGCGTGGCTGTCGCGACGGATACGGGCCACACCGGCCCTGGCGACGATCTCTCCTACGGCACCACAAACGATGATGCCATCGCCGACTGGGGATATCGCTCGGTCCATGAGTCCATCGTGCCGGCGAAAGCGCTGGTCACTGCCTTCTACGGTAAAGCCGCACAGAAGACTTATTTCCTTGGCTGTTCCACGGGAGGTCATCAGGGCCTCGTGGAAGCGCAGAAATACCCCGACGACTTCGACGGCATTCTTGCCGGCGATCCCGCCAACAACCGCACCAACCTCAATCTTTCTTTCCTCTGGCGCTTTCAAACTGTTCATAACCAGAGCGACAACAGCTTGATCCTTTCTCCAGCCGATCTGAAGCGCGTCAACACCGCTGCCATGGAACAGTGTGACGCAGCCGACGGTGTGAAAGACGGCATCATGTCCAATCCGGTGGCGTGCAAATTCGACGTGAAGAAATTGCAGTGCGCTCCCGGCAAGACCAGTGATTGCCTTAGCGACAAACAGGTCGAGGCCATGAGCAAGGTCTACAACACGCTGAAGCGCAAGGACAACGGCGAGGAGATTTATACCGGCTGGGTTGTGGGCAGTGAGTGGGTAGAAGGTACGCGGAGCTGGGACGCGTACTGGGCGGACCCGAAGCGCGCCGATCAGCCGATCCGCGGCGAATATCTTCGCGGCTGGATTTATCATGATGCCAACTGGAATCCCTGGAGCTTCGATTGGGCCAAGGACGTGGACTTCGCGCGCCAGCGCGTCGGAGCCATGGCCGACATGAACGAAGTTGATCTCAGCGCCTTCAAGAAGCGCGGCGGCAAGATCATCCTGTATCAGGGCTTCGTCGATCCCATCGTCTCGGCGCTGGATACGGCGAAGTATTACGAGAAGTTGCAGAAGGCGAACGCGGGCGCTGCGGACTTCACGCGCCTCTTCATGGTTCCAGGCATGGGGCATTGCAACGGTGGTCCGGGTGCGACCAGTTTCAGCTTCGCCATGAATACAGACGGGGATCACGACGCTGTCTTGGCGATTCAAGATTGGGTCGAGAAGGGCAAAGCGCCGGAGAAGATTGTCGCCACACGGTTCAACAAAGACCGCACCGTGGCCATGACACGCCCGCTCTGCTCTTATCCGAAAGCGCCGATGTACTCCGGCAAGGGCGACACCAACGACGCGAGCAGCTTCGTTTGTAAGTAAGCCGGGCGGTACACTATGGCCTTCAAGTGCGACATCCCTGCTGTGCCGACGGTGCAGCAGGATGATGACAATGTGCGCATCACCCGCTGGGATTTTTCTCCCGGTGCTGTGACCGGGCAGCACACGCACGGCTGGCCGTACGTGGTGGTGATGCTGACGGATGGCCTCATGCGGGTGGACAATGGCTCAGGTGTGACGGAGTTCAAAAGGACCGCGGGCGAAGCCTACAACCGGCCCTCCGGTATCGAGCACGACGTCATGAACGGCGGCGACGTACCGATGGCGTTTGTCGAGATCGAGTTCAAGCGTCCAAAGGCGCTGGTCTTCAATTGAACGACGGAGGCGTGTGAAGGGTGGGGTTCATCTCGCTGGCAAAAGCGAAATGGCTCCGGCGACAGGACTCGAACCTGTAACCCCGCGGTTAACAGCCGCGTGCTCTACCATTGAGCTACGCCGGAACAGCGTAATTGGAGGCCGAGGCCGGAATCGAACCGACGTACGCGGATTTGCAATCCGCTGCATGGCCACTCTGCCACTCGGCCCGCCGATCCTGATGGTACTTGGATCTTTGGCTTCAGCCTCTTGCCCCGGTGGCGGTCGTTGCCCCGGCGCAGAAGGCACGGTTATATAGAAGGGCCTCCCGGGGCGGTCAAGGCGCTGGTTTTGAACGCCGGATTGAGCCCAAAGTTCACCGCTAAGTCTGCGGGCCGGCGTTGAGAATCGGTTCGCGACGGCGTATAAGCGCCAGACCATAACAGCTTCACTCTTTTGGGGGACTCATGATGGATTTCGCCGCTGCCCGCCGCAAAATGGTAGCCAGCCAGGTCCGCACCACCGAAGTCACCGATCCGGTCGTGGTCGAGACCATGGGGACCGTGCCGCGCGAGCTTTTCGTGCCTGCCGCCGCCCAGGGTTTTGCCTATATCGACGAAGACATCGCCATCGCCAAAGACCGTTACATGATGGAGCCGGCGGTGCTCGCGCGCCTGTTGCAACTGGCCGATCTGCAAGCGACGGATAACGTGCTGGTCGTAGGCGCAGGTACGGGTTACGCCGCCGCGGCTTTGGCGCCCTTGGTGCGCACTGTCACGGCGCTCGAAAGCGATCCGGCTTTGGCCGAGCATGCCCGCAAAGCGCTGGCCCAGGTGGCGCCGTCCGTGGCTGTCGTCACCGGCGATCTCAAATCCGGCTGGCCCGCCAATTCTCCCTATGACGTGATTCTCGTGGATGGCGCCGTGGGAGCTATCCCCGCCAGCTTGAAACCGCAGCTGGCCGATGGCGGCCGCCTCGTGTGCATCGTGCGCGAAGGCCCCGTGGGCCGCGCGACGCTGGTGACGCGGGCAGGGGATTCCTATGGCAGCCGTCAGGAATTCGATGCCATGACACCGCTGCTGCCGGGCTTCGAGAAGCAGGCCAAGTTCGTGTTCTAAGCCACCCGTGGCCGCATCCAAGGCGTCGGCCGCCGCGCTGTTCAAGGGCGGGGTCTGGCGGCGTATTCCGCCCACCGTCTGGGCGCTGGGGGTCACCAGCCTCCTGATGGATACGGCCTCTGAGGCCATCCACAGTCTCCTCCCAGTCTTCATCGTCAGCGTGCTCGGCGCCAGTCCAGCTCTGCTCGGGTTCATGGAAGGGGTGGCCGAAGGACTGACGGCGGTCACCAAGCTTTTCTCGGGCGTGCTCAGCGACCGGCTCAAGGCCCGGAAATCCATAACCATAGCCGGCTATTCATTAGCGGCGCTGTCCAAGCCCATCTTCGCCATGGCGACCTCGATGGGGTGGGTTTGGACTGCCCGGCTCATCGACCGGTTCGGCAAGGGCATTCGCGGTGCTCCACGCGACGCGCTCATCGCCGACCTCGTGGCGCCGGAGGTGAGGGGAGCTGCTTTTGGTCTGCGGCAGGCATTGGACACCGTGGGTGCGGTGCTCGGCCCCTTGAGCGCCATGTTTGTCCTCGTGTGGTTGGAGCAGAGCCTGCGCTCGGTGTTTTGGATCACCGTTATCCCGGCTGGCCTCTCCGTTCTGGTCCTCGTGTTCGCTGTGAAGGAGCCCCCGCAAGAGGATGGAAAAGATTCAAAAAACACGACGCCCTTTGCGTGGTCAGAAGTCGTCAACATGCCGCGTGCCTTCTGGGCGGTGGTGGGAGCTGGCGGGGCTCTGACCATGGCCCGGTTCAGCGAGGCTTTCCTGGTGCTGCGCGCCCAGGATCAGGGCATGACGCTGGCCTATCTGCCGCTCGTGCTCGTCACCATGAACGTCGTCTATGCCGGAGTTGCGTACCCGGCTGGCGTTTTGGCGGACCGCGCAGCGCCTCATAAGCTGCTGGCCGGAGGAGCCGTGGTGCTTATCGCGGCCGATGTTGCGATGGGGCTCGGAGGTTCAATCTCCATGACTTTCATCGGGATAGCGCTTTGGGGACTCCACATGGCTTTGACCCAGGGCTTGCTCTCGGCCCTTGTGGCGGCGGTGGCACCCGCTGGAGCGCGCGCGTCGGCCTTCGGGCTTTTCAATCTCATCATGGGTCTTGTGACGGTGGTTTCAAGCACGCTGGCCGGTGTCTTGTGGGAACAGTTGGGGCCAAAAGCTACGTTCGTGACCGGCGGCGGTTTTGCGGTCCTGGCGCTTGTCGGCGCGGGGCTACTGGCGCCGTTTCTGAAGGCCGCGGGATCGCCTTCACATTGATGTGTTAAAAGGAATTTTACTGGCGCCCCAGCCACGGCCTGGAAATAGTGCGCGTCCCGCGTGTCGGGCGCAGTGTTGGCAACCGATTTGTAAGAATTTCCGGCTATAGCTGGTGGTATGAATCCGGTAGCGTTCACAACGGGCTTCAGATAGAGCTATGCGCCCAGCGGCTGGGACGGTCGCGGGCCTGACGCTATGATAATTAGGCTTAGAATTTAAGGGGTTACGATGACGCTGCAGGGGAAATTGACGGCACAGAAACCCATGTCGGGCGTGCGTCGCAAAGCCGTGCTTCTGGCCAGTGCCGCGGCACTTCTGACCGCCAGCGCGCCGGCCTCCGCCGATACCCTGCTGGATGCCATGAGCATGGCCTATCAGGGCAACCCGAACCTTATGGCCGCACGGGCCCAGTTGCGTGCTACGGATGAAAATATGCCAATCGCGCTATCGGGTTGGCGACCGATACTCACCTTGAATGGTAACGTTCAAAACAACCGCCTCGAAAACAATATCATCACGCCGCCGGCCTCGGACATCATCACCAAGCGGGCGTCGCAGCAGGCCGTGGCGCAGTTCACCCAGCCGGTGTTTCGCGGCTTTAAGACCACGGGTGGCACGTCCCAGGCAAAAAACCAGATCGAAGCCCAGCGCGCGCGCCTGACTGCAACAGAAGGCCAAGTGCTGCTGACGGTGGCCCAGGCTTATTTCGACGTGCTGCAGAACCAGGCCGTCGTCGAACTCAATATGAACAACGTGCAGGTGCTCCAACGCCAGCTGGATGCGACCAACGACCGCTTCCGCGTGGGTGAAATCACCCGGACGGATGTGGCCCAGTCCGAGGCCAGCCTCGCCGGCGCCAAGGCGTCCTTGGTGCAGGCTGAAGGCGCGTTGCAGCAGGCCCGCTCGGCCTATACCAGCGTGGTCGGCAAAGCGCCCGAGAACCTGGCGCAGCCGGTCGTGCCGACGACGCTGCCGGCGAATTATGACGCTGTGGTCACAGGCGCTATCGCCAACAATCCGACATTCATTGCAGCCGATTACAACGCCAAAGCCGCCGACGATAACATCACCGTCGTCCAGGGCGATTTGCTGCCGTCTGTGGCTCTCGTGGGCCAGTACACCAAGACCTGGAATAGCCTCGCCGACAAATCCCGTGTCGATCAAGTCATCGCCCAGGCCCAGTTGACTGTGCCCATCTATCAGCAGGGCGCTGAATACGCTCGCCTGCGCCAGGCCAAGCAGACCGCCAACCAGCAGCATCTCCTGGCCGATCAGGCCCAGCTCGATGCCCGCAACGCCGCGACCCAAGCCTGGGAAACCTACACGGCGACAACGGCTAGCATCGAATCCTTCAAGGCCCAGATCAGCGCCAACGAGATCGCTTTGGAAGGCACACAGCGCGAAGCCGAAGTAGGCTCGCGCACGGTGCTGGATGTGCTGAACGCCGAGCAGATCCTGCTGGTTTCCCGCGTCAGCCTGGTGCGTGCGCAGCACGATCAGGGTGTGGCTGCCCATCAGCTTCTCTCGCTTGTCGGTCTGCTGACCGGTCAGGGCGTAGGGGTGACGGGCCCGATATACGATCCGGTAGCGCACTATAACGATGTGAAGCTCCAGGCTTTCGGCGCCGGCGCCGACCTTGTGCAGCCGTCCCAGAGCAAACGCGCGCCTTAAGAGTTTCTTTCAATTTCTGGTCGTAGCCTGTGGTCGTCCAGAGGGCCGTTTCGTATCCGGCTATAAAAGATTGCTGGACCAATTTGGCGAACCTCGGCCAAATTGTTGTCCGCGTTATAGAATTTTTTAATACTTTGATTTAAATTATCACGAAATACCCGGCAAAAGCCGATTGGGGAGTACTCGAACGTGAGTGCCGAAGGTCAACAAGAACCGTCGATGGAGGACATTCTCGCCTCCATACGAAAGATCCTTTCCGAGGATGACGGTGAGGCTGCAAAGCCGGAACCGGCAAAAGCCGCGCCTCCGCCACCGCCGCCCCCACCACCCCCTCCGCCGCCACCGCCACCTCCGGTGCGTGAGCCCGAGCCGGTCTTTGCGGCCGAGCCAGAGCCCGAGCCCATGATGGAAGAGCCAGTGGCTTCGATCTTCGATCCGGAGCCCGAGGAAGAACCGCATTTCAATCCCGAGCCGGATATGCCGCTCGAGCTGACGGATTCCATGATCGTGGAACAACAGCCGCAGCAGGAACACTATTACGAACCTGCGCCTGAGCCGTCTTATGATCAGAACTATCATCCGCAGCCGTACGGCGAGCATCTTGTGTCGGAGCCCGTGGCTTCGGCGTCCGGTGCATCCATCGCCCAGCTGGCCAATGCCGTGGCGCGTGAGCGCGCGGTAGCGCTCGGCAATCATGGCCTGACACTGGAACAGCTCGTGCGCGAGATTTGCACGCCGATCCTGAAGCACTGGCTCGACACCAACCTGCCGTACATGGTGGAGAGCATCGTGAAGCAGGAGATCGAGCGCATCGCGAACCGCTCAGATCGGATGTAAGCGTCTCCCGCAGAACCAAATATGTGAAACCCCGGCCCGTGTGCCGGGGTTTTGCTTTTGGGGCCGGGTTGCGCAGAAAGCCGGGCGGGGTTAAACCCTTTGCCCATTGCACATTTAAGCTTTCCCAGCGGATCTCATGACCGAAGACAGCACAACGCTCGACAAGACTTACAATGCCGCCGACGTGGAAGAGGCGCTGTATGCGCGCTGGGAGAAGGCGGGCGAGTTCGCCGCACATCCTGAATCCAAGGCCGCGCCTTACACCATCATGATGCCGCCGCCCAACGTGACGGGCAGCCTGCACATCGGGCACGCGCTGACCTTCACGCTGCAAGACACGCTGATCCGCTACAACCGCATGACCGGCAAGGACGCCCTGTGGCAGCCGGGCACGGACCACGCCGGCATCGCCACACAGATGGTCGTGGAACGTCAGCTCGCTGAGTCCAAGGGGCCGACGCGCCGCGAGATGGGACGCGAAGCGTTCCTGGCGCGCGTGTGGTCGTGGAAAGAACAATCCGGCGGCGTGATCACGCATCAGCTCCGCCGCCTTGGCGCATCGCCCGACTGGAAGCGTGAGCGCTTCACCATGGACGAAGGCTTGTCGCGCGCGGTGACGAAAGTGTTTGTCGAGCTTTTCCGTCAGGGTTTGATTTACCGCGACAAGCGCCTGGTGAACTGGGACCCAAAGCTGCACACCGCCATCTCCGACCTGGAAGTGGAGAGCCGCGATGTGAAGGGCAAGATGTGGTACTTCAAGTATCCGGTTGATGGCATGCCTGACACGTTCATCACCGTCGGCACCACGCGTCCCGAGACCATGCTAGGCGATACCGGCGTGGCCGTGCATCCCGAGGATGAGCGCTACAAGGCGCTGGTGGGCAGATGCGTGATCCTGCCGCTGGTGGGCCGCAAGATTCCCATCGTCGCCGACGATTACGCCGACCCGGAGAAGGGTTCGGGCGCGGTGAAGATCACGCCAGCGCACGACTTCAACGACTTTGGCGTGGGCAAGCGCAACAACCTTGCCATGATCAACGTGTTTGATCGCGATGCGAAGCTGAACGAGAACGCTCCGCAGAAATTCCAGGGCCTGGACCGCTTCAAGGTGCGCGACATGGTCGTGGCCGAGATGGAAGCGCTGGGCTTGCTGGAGAAGATCGAAGCCAACGCCATGCAGGTACCCTACGGCGATCGCTCGGGCGTCGTCATCGAACCGTGGCTGACGGACCAATGGTACTGCAACGCCGAAGTCCTCGCGCAGCCCTGCATCAAAGCGGTGGAAGAGGGGCGCACACGCTTCGTGCCCAAGAACTGGGAGAACACCTTCTTCGAATGGATGCGCAACATCCAGCCGTGGTGCATTTCGCGCCAGCTGTGGTGGGGCCATCAGATTCCGGCGTGGTATGGGCCGGATAATCACCCGTTTGTCGCATCGAGCGAAGATGAAGCTTACGCCGATGCGAAGAAGCACTATGGCAAGGATGTAGAGCTGCGGCGCGACGAGGATGTGCTCGACACGTGGTTCTCCTCGGCGCTGTGGCCGTTCTCGACCCTCGGCTGGCCCGACAAGGCGCCTGAACTCGCGCGCTATTATCCCGGCGATGTGCTGGTGACGGGCTTCGACATCATCTTCTTCTGGGTCGCCCGCATGATGATGATGGGCATCCACTTCATGGGCGATGTGCCCTTCCGCGATGTGTACATCCATGCGCTGGTCCGCGACGAGAAGGGCCAGAAGATGTCCAAGTCCAAGGGCAATGTCATGGACCCCTTGGACCTGTGTAATGTGTACGGCACGGATGCCGTGCGCTTCACGCTAACGGCCATGGCCGCGCAGGGGCGCGACATCAAGCTGGCCGAGACGCGCATTGCGGGCTACCGCAATTTCATCACGAAAATTTGGAATGCGGCGCGTTTCAGCCAGATGAACGAATGCGTCATCGTGCCGGGCTTCGACCCCAAGGGCGTGAAGACGACGCTGAACAAGTGGATCGTGGCCAAGACCGTGGAAGCGGCACGCGGCGTGGCGGAAGCCATCGAAGCCTATCGCTTCAACGACGCGGCGACGGTGATGTATCAGTTCACCTGGAACATCTTCTGCGACTGGTACCTGGAATTCGCCAAGCCTGTGTTTTCTTCTCAAGCTGGGGGCAGTGACGAAGCCGCGAAAGCGGAGACGCGCGCGGCCACGGCATGGGTCATCGACCAGATCCTGATTATCGGTCAGCCGATGATTCCATTCGTGACGGAAACCTTGTGGGAAAAACTGGCCGAGGCTGCCAAGATCAAGCGCGCCGGTTTTCTGATGCAGCAGCCCTGGCCGAAGTACGACATCAAGCCGTCGCCCGAAGCCGAAGCAGAAATGGATTGGGTGGTGGATGTGATCACCAAGATCCGGTCCGTGCGTACGGAGATGAACGTGCCCGCCAGCCTGCAGATGGCCGCGACCTTGAAGGACGCGAGCACAGGCGCCAAGGCACGCCTGGTTACGCACAACGCGCTGATCTGCGCTAACGCGCGCCTCGCGTCATTGAAAGCCGACGACGCCGTCATCGCCAACGCCGCCCAGGTGGTGGTGGGCGAGGGGACAGTGCTGCTGCCGCTGGAGGGTGTCATTGACCTGTCCAAGGAGCGCGAGCGCTTGGCCAAGGAAATCGCCAAGAAAGACGCCGACATCGCCAACGACGACAAGAAGCTGACCAACGAAGGCTTCATCGCCAAGGCGCCGCCCGAAGTGGTGGACGAAATCCGCGAGCGCCGGGCCGGCGCGGTGGATGCTCGCGCCAAGATGAACGAGGCGCTCGCCAGGATATCAGCATGATGCCGCGCTGGATGTACGGCGCGCTGTTGGGCCTACCGTGGATCATCTGGCTGATCTACTGGGCCGTGGCGGCACGTGGCGCGAAGCCGACGGCACGGCGCGAGGACGCGGGTTCACGCATCGTCTACATCCTGCTGTTTATCATCGGCGGCATTCTTTGTGTGCGCCGTCCGCCTGGGCCGGGCCTCGCGGCTTTTTATCTCCCTCGCGATCTGCTGCTACCCGCTTATTGGGCAGGCGTGGTGCTGATCATTTCGGGCCTCTCGTACACAGTGTGGGCGCGGCGTCATCTCGGCCGCAACTGGAGCGGCACGGTGACAGTGAAGGAGGACCACGAGTTGATCCGCAGTGGGCCGTATGCCTTTACGCGCCATCCCATCTACACCGGTATTATGTTCGCGATGGTTGGCAATGTTTTGGCGCAAGCCCAATGGCGCGGGCTCGTTGGGTTCGCGCTGTTCTTCATGGGGCTCGTCATCAAGATGCGCATCGAAGAGCGCTTCATGACCGAGACGTTTGGCGAGGCCTATACGCGTTATAAGGCCGAGGTTCCTGCGCTGGTACCCAGATTTTGGCCCCGCTAAGTCGCGAGCGCAGGAAAGAGGTCGTGCCAGTCGGGATTTGATTGCTCGATCAACTGGATTTTCCAGTCACGGCGCCACCTTTTAAGCTTCTTTTCCCGCAAGATAGCGGCCTCAATGCTGGCGATGGATTCAAGTACACAAGGTCGTGAACCTGATATTGGCGTGTAAACCCAGGGACAGCATCTGATCGGTGCTCATGAACGCGGCGGACAAGATCTTTCGTGACACCTATATACAAGGTGCCTTCGCGCTTGCTTGCGAGGATATAGACGTAATAAGTCATGAAACTATAATGGCGTAACCTGTTTTAGATTGTCACCCCGCGCTTGACGCGGGGTCCATTGCTCAGCCCGCCCATTCCGTGGTTTTTGGACAATGGATGCCGGATCAAGTCCGGCATGACAGTTGTTTTTGTTGAGGACTCACACATGCCCGACGACGGAAAGAAACCGCGCAAGTTCGACAAGTCCAAGCTGCCCAGCCGGCACATCACCGAAGGGCCGACCAAGGCACCGCACCGGGCCATGCACTACGCCATGGGCCTGACGGAGGAGGAGCTGCATCAGCCCATGGTGGGCGTGGCCACCTGCTGGAACGAAGCCGCACCCTGCAACATCGACCTCTCGCGCCAGGCGCAGATCGTGAAGGAAGGCGTGCGCGCCGGCGGCGGTACGCCGCGCGAGTTCACCACCATCACCGTGACCGACGGCATCGCCATGGGCCACGAGGGCATGAAAAGCTCGCTGGCCTCGCGCGACTGGATCGCCGACACGGTGGAACTGACCATGCGCGGGCACTCTTATGATGCCATGGTCGGCATGGCCGGCTGCGACAAGAGTCTGCCCGGCATGATGATGGCCATGCTGCGCCTCAACGTGCCGTCGGTGTTCCTGTACGGCGGGGCCATCATGCCCGGCCATTTCCACGGCAAGGACGTGACCATCGTCGACGTGTTTGAGGGTGTTGGTCAGCATGCCGCCGGGAAGATGAGCGACAAGGATCTGCACGAATTGGAATGCGTGGCGTGCCCGTCTGCTGGAGCATGCGGTGGCCAGTTCACGGCCAACACCATGGCGACAGTCAGCGAAGCCATGGGCTTGGCGCTGCCGCTCTCGGCCAGCATCCCGACGACTTTCACCGAAGCGCGCAATCAGTATGCGAAAGCGGCGGGGCGCGCGGTGATGGATGTGCTCGCGCTGAACATTCGTCCTAGAGATATCGCCACGCGCAAAGCCTTCGAGAACGCGGCCATGGTTGTGGCGGCCTCGGGCGGCTCGACCAACGCCGGGCTGCACCTGCCGGCCATGGCGCACGAAGCGGGCATCAAGTTCGACCTCGACGACGTGTGCGCGATCTTCAAGAAGACGCCCTATATCGGCGACATGAAGCCGGGCGGGCGCTATGTGGCGGTGGACTTATATAGAGTCGGCGGTATCCCCATCCTCATCAAGGCGCTGCTCGATGGCGGCTACCTGCACGGCGATTGCATCACCGTCACCGGCAAGACGCTGGAAGAGAATATGCGGAGCGTCGTGTTCCCGACGGATCAGGACGTGGTGCGCCCAACCTCAAACCCCCTGTCGCCGACCGGCGGCGTGGCGGGCTTGAAGGGCTCGCTGGCGCCGGGTGGTGCTATCGTGAAAGTGGCGGGCCTAAAAGTGAAGAAGTTCCGCGGGCCGGCGCTGTGCTTCGACACGGAAGACGCGGCTTTCGCTGCCGTGCAGGACCGCAAGTACAAGGAAGGCGACGTCATCATCATCCGCTACGAAGGGCCCAAGGGCGGCCCGGGCATGCGCGAGATGCTGGCGACCACCGGCGCGCTGTCAGGGCAGGGCATGGGCGACAAAGTGGCGCTGGTCACCGACGGGCGCTTCTCGGGCGGCACGCGCGGGCTGTGCGTCGGACATGTAGGCCCCGAAGCGGCTGTTGGCGGACCGATCGCGTTGGTGAAGGACGGCGACATCATCAGTATTGATTGCGATGCCGGCACGATGGATTTGGAAGTGCCGAAGGAAGAACTCGACCGCCGCCGCGCGGCGTGGAAGCCGCGTGTGAACAACTATCAAAGCGGTGTGCTGTGGAAGTATGCGCAACTGGTCGGCGATGCGCAGAATGGTGCCGTGACACACCCGGGTGCGAAAGCCGAGACGCACATGTATGCGGATATTTGACGGGATTATCCCCGCAAATAAACGGGTTAGTGACGCGCTGTCGGAGGCGACAGGCGTTGTGGATTTCAGCTATCTCAAAGGTCGCGATGCCTATCTTGCCGCGCGGCGCTATCTACGCTGGCACCGCGCCCGCCCGCCTGGCGCGGCGAAGAACAAGAAAGTCGGCGAGATTAAGAAGGCGGGGCTGTCGCCGCTGATCTACTATTGCTGGCGCGCCATTTTTTGAGCGATGCGAATATGACGCTGGGGTTCGGCCGTTCTAAAAACATGCAAGGGAACCCATACGTCGCCGGCACCTCAAGCGGCGAGTGGCGATAAACCTCCCACCGCGCCCATTTGGAGCGCACGAATTCGCCAGTCTGCTCGACGATGCCCGTGTGTTTCACATCGCGGGTGCTGCCATAGACAACGATGGCGTCGGGCTTCTCATCGCACTCTTTCACAAGCCCTTCCTTAATTAGCCAGGCGACAAATGCGCCTTTGACGATGGCGCTATAACGCCCGGACCTTTCGTAGAGCGCCCTGTAGGCGGGAATTGCGTAGAGGCCGAGGGCGTAGGCGTGGCAGTTGAAGGTGTCGATATGCGCGCGATTTTCGTAAGGAAGGATGCTGATGTGGGCATCGAAGCGCCTGTTCAGGCGGTCGATTGCTTTGTCATGGAATTCGCGGGAGGTAGGGTGAGATCGTCTCTCGCCCAACAGCTGTTCGAGCTCGTCACGTACCGACGCCGTGGCAATTTTCTGAGCAAAAAACATGACAACACCAGATTCTTCTGGGGCGCCGATTTTACGCCAAGCCGCATCATGTTGATATCAAATACCTTAAGCGCTCCATCGTCATGCTTGAGTATGCAGCGAGCGCCACTCCCCGATTTTCATAAGTCAGTGTGACGATGCGAAAACCTTGATTTTCGCTCGCCCCTGCAGTCAACTAAAAATAGTTACGACCAGGAAGTTAACCTCCATGCGTGTACAAACAATCACATAGATCTTGGCTTTTACTGTCTTGGTCCCGTTCGGAGCGGCTGCGACTGGTTTTGCGTCGATGATCGGGAAGTAACGCTGTTGAAGAATTAGTAGTTCTCGGCGGTGAGGACGCTCCCGAGTTCAAAGCAAGGCAAAGACTGCCGTGGGGAGAAGCGCATGAAGACCTTGTTTAAGCTGCTCGTAGAGCGTGGCTCGTTGCCTGTTTTCCTCGCGGCGATGTTTGTCGTTGCGCACCCTTATCCTAGCAGCGCACAGGCAGAGCCATCCGAGCCGCAGATATTTTCGCTGGATCTCTCTTCATATGATTGCACCTCATTAAAGTCGCTCAAGGATGGCAAAGTCACTCACCTCGGCCAAGTTATCCAATCGACTTATTATGAATGGTATCAATACCAGCAAAGTCCAGCCGCTGGGGGCAGGCTCGCCTGCGTCAGTCTCGTTCGGCCAAGTGAACGCACACTGTCCGCCAAAGAAGCTGGGGATTTTATCACCAGTTCTGCAAATGTTGGCGCGCCAAGCGGAACGCCCGCCAGCATAAATAAACAAGACGAAAAGTCATCGGCGTTACCTGCGGCTCCATTTAAGGATGTCGCTCCGCCCTTTCCATTGCCGAGCGTGATCAAACCAGATCACGCTCAGTCAACACCAGAACACGCCGCTGCTACGTCAAGCCAACCGCCGTTTCCCGCTCAAACACGCAATCCGGCTGCTGATTTATTCAGCGAGCCTTTACCCGAAACGCCGGCGACAAGCGTTCCTGCTGTGCCAAGCTCCGTCCAAACATTCCAAGCGGAACGCCCCAAGACTCTTGGTGTCGATGACCGCATCAAAGTGATATCACCCGCCAGCGCATATCCCTATAACACCATTGGCTATCTCTTCATCACATTCCCCAATGGCAAGAGCGGTAGCTGCACTGGAACGCTGATAAGCCCCTATGTCGTTTTGACGGCGGGACACTGCGTTCACAATAATACGAATGGCGGGTGGGCCACGCAGGCAGCCTTCTATCCCGGGCAAGATCAGAGCGCGCCCGGTCAAGCGCCGATACGGCCGTACGGCGGACACTCAGATTGGAAATGGTTGCACACAACTTCCGGATGGACCGCAGTGTCTGGTCCGGATTCTCATTCGATCGCAGATTACGAACACGACTATGCTGCAATTCAATTTGCGACCCCTTTTACCTACACAACGACGTTTATGCCGGTGGTATTCAACGATACCAACAACGCAAACAACGCAGGATATCCAGGCGAAGTCGGAGGGACGTCAAGCAACCTCGCAATGTGGCGCGGGTTTGGCAACGAAGACTCAACTTCACTGTCAGTCTATCGCTTGATCCATGTGCGCGAGTTTCAGATTGACTCATCGCCGGGAGATAGCGGCGGCCCGTTCTGGACTTTTAACGGCACCACGAACCAGCGCGCTTTTGTAGGGACGCTGTCTTACGGCGACCCCGTGAACGATTATGCGGGAGGGCCGTGGTATGATGGATGGAACCAATCCCTGCTAACGTCCTGGATAACATGGACGCCTGCGACCGATAGTCAGACCAGCGCTTTGCCATCCATCGCCGGATTGCGCGTGCCCACAATATTCGGGTCCGCACAGCAAGGCTCTCAATCATTTGTGAGGCTGTTCAATTCTTCATCGCAAAGTGGCACGGTGGAAATCACTCTGGCTGATACTGCGAGTGGTCAGCCGTTGGGAAAATGGACTAGCCCGACAATCCCGCCACTTTCAGAGCAGCAATTCAGCATTGCGACGATCGAAGCTGGCGCCAACACGCCGGTTAAGCCGCAAAGCTATTATTCATTTTCTGTTAGACCGACCTTCAATGGCTCATTTCAGCACGTTCTTTGGAACACCGGAAACGGCTCGCTGACAAACATGACGATGTGCGACTCAAAAGTGACTTCCAATCCAACGCTATTGTTCGGCGTGCACAGTTCGCTCATTTCAGCCGGTTACCCCAGCTATATTGTCGTGCACAACACCGACCTGAATTCTACGACCGTCACTTTAGGCGTTTATGATGCCAATACGGGCGCCAAACTAGGAACGATCACAACCCCATCAATTAATGGTAACGGGCAATACATCCAGTCCGTGGTGAAACTTGAGGGCCTGGCGACGCCAGCACTCCATCCTTCTTCGGCGACGTTTCACTATATCTTTAAAGTCGAAAGCAGTTTTCACGGCTCTTTGCAGCATTTCGTGAATAATACTGCGACGGGGGTGGTTACGGATTTGAGTTCATCTTGCGGTATGACGCCTGCGCCGGGCCAATAATAAAGGTCAGGGAGATGCGTAAGCCTGCGTCGTGAAGGTATTTATTTGACCTCCGACATCCAGCTCCCAAAGCTGGCGCTCTATCGAGATGCCGAAAATTGTACCTGGTACAATTTATCTCTCGTCAACAACTATCAAAGCGGCGTGCTGTGGAAGTACGCGCAGCTCGTGGGCGATGCGCAGAACGGCGCGGTGACGCACCCAGGTGCAAAAGCCGAGACGCACATGTATGCGGATATTTGAGCGCGCGAATATTTAGCCCCGCTTGTCATCCTCGGGCGTGCCGTAGGCACGGCCCCGGGATCCATTCTTCAGCGGAACATGTTGCGCAATGGATCCCCGCCTTCGCGGGGATGACGGGATACTATTCTACTTTGAGCCGGCTGGAGCACTCAGCAGATTCATTCCGCTTTTTCCAGCGGCACGATTATCCGTCGCTGCCTTGTACTCATTGGAATTCAGTAGCCGTTGCATATACCCAATGGGACGTCGCGTTTTTAGTTCAAATGATTGACTCGTGTAAGTCGCGCGAGCGCCACAGGTGGCAAAGTAGCATCCGTCTGTCTTGCCTTCGACCGGTTCATCCGAAAGGTTTATGCGGCTATCTGATGCCTTGAGCTTAAATAAACATTGATCGCCTAAATTCATTTGTGGGGTGTAGAAACTGAGCCCGTCAGACACGACATCTGCCACACCCCAGATATTGCAAGTATGCCCATTCGCTCCCGGGAGGACAGCTCGGAAGTAAGCGGTCTCGTTCGATATTTTTACGACCTCTAGAATATTTTCGGTCGTTAGTTTTTCACCGCCAGTAAACATGACTGTGACGGGAGATTTGTATACCCCTACTAAAGAATCGATTATCGTTTCGGCCGCCTTTGTTGGCACAAGAAAAGTAACAAGAGTAGTCGTGGATAGAACGACAAACAGGCAACGCTTCAATGACTGTCCATTAAATCGCCACTTATGAAAATTGACCATATCCGTCTCCTATTCAATGTAAGCAGCTGGCGGGATAACTCTTAAACCTCAACCTCACACCACACCGGCGTATGGTCTGACGCCTTCTCCTGGCCACGTGGGCCTTTGTCGATGCCGGCGGCGACCAGTGCGTCGGCGGCTTGCGGCGAGCACAACAGGAAGTCGATGAGCAGGCCGTTGTCCTTCTGCCAGGCGCCGGCCTGGTAATCCCAATATGAGTACTGATGCGGTCGCTGGTCGAAAGCGCGGAAGGCATTGGTGTAGCCAAGGTGCAAGAGCGCGCGGAAGCGCGCACGGCTTTCGGGCTGCGTGAGCGCATCGCCGGCGAAAGCAGCAGCGTTGTACACATCATCGTCGTTGGGGATGACGTTGTAGTCGCCGCCATAGATGCGCATCTCACCGTCCTCGATGCCACGCTTCATATGCGCGTAGAGGCGGTCCATCCAGGCGAGCTTGTAGGGAAACTTCTCGGTGCCCAGCGGATTGCCGTTGGGCAGATAGATGGAGGCCACGCGCAACTTGCCGAAGACAGTGGCTTCCATGTAGCGGGCGTGGTCATCGCCCTCTCCATCTGGAAGGCGCGGCTCCACATCCTCCAGCGGCGACTTCGAGAGAATGGCGACGCCGTTGTAAGTCTTCTGGCCGTGGGTGGCGATGTTGTAACCGAGGTCCTCGATCTCAAGCCGTGGGAAGGCTTCGTCGACGCACTTGATCTCTTGCAGCATCACCACGTCGGGCTGGAAAGACTTCAGCCAAGCGAGCACGTTGGGCAGGCGGGCCTTGACGGAATTGACGTTCCAGGTGGCGACTTTGATTTTCACATAAACCCCATAGGCCAAATTTCATCAGGCAAACTCATAGGCTAAAGCCTATTTGTGCGGGAAGTGGCGCTATTTTTGAACCAACGGCCTGGTTAAGACAAGGCGCGACACAATAAGCCGGTGGCGCGGGGGATGCCGGCGTTTTATCATTCCCTCGGGTGAGCGTTCGCGACGTCCAGGGGACACTAAAGACATGATCCATTCCTATCGTGCGGCCGCGCCGCTGCTGGCGCTTGGTCTTGCTTTCACATTTTCAACAGCTTTCGCTGCTGAAGCGCCGAGTGCCATTGCGAGCCGTGTGCTCGCGAGCCCGGCCTTCAAGGCGGCAAGCCAGCACATCGACAAAGAGTTTGACCGCTATGTGGCCGAGGGCATCAAGCTGACGGAAATTCCGGCGCCACCTTTTAAAGAGGCCGTGCGCGCCAAGGCCTATGAGCAGATGCTGAAGGATGCGGGCCTGACCGACGTACAGACCGACGCGGAGGGTAATACTTTCGGCATCCGTAAGGGCACGCACCCGGATGGTAAATACGTGGTGGTGGCGGCGCACCTGGACACGGTGTTCCCGGAAGGGACGGACGTGAAGGTGAAGCGGGACGGCAACAAGCTGAACGCGCCCGGCATCAGCGATGACACCTTCAGCCTTGCCGCGCTGCTCAGCTTCGTGCGTGCCATGGATGCCGCGAAGATCAAGACGCGCGACGACATCATCTTTATGGGCGATGTGGGCGAGGAGGGGCCGGGCGATCTGCGCGGCATGCGCTACCTGTTCACCAAGAGCCCCATCAAGGACAAGATCAAGAGCTTCATCTCGGTGGAAGGTGGGGCCATCGGCGCGGTCGACAACGGCGGCGTGGGCTCGCGGCGCTACCGGGTGACATTTAATGCGCCGGGCGGACACAGCTACGGCGCCTTCGGTTTGGTGAACCCCATGTATGCGTTGGGCCAGGCGGCGGCCGTGTTCTCGCATACGGAGGTGCCCGAGACCCCCAAGACCACCTTCGGAATTGGTGTCATTGGCGGCGGCACGTCGGTGAACTCGATCCCCACGAGCGTGTGGATGGAAATCGACATGCGCTCGGAATCGCCCGAGGAACTCAACAAGGTCGAGGCGAAGATGTTCAAGATCATGAATGACGCCGGCGACGGTGAGAACAAGGCGCGCTCTATTAAGGAAGGCAAGGTCACTGTCGATATCAAGAAGATCGGTGATCGCCCGGCGGGAAACACCGCCGAGAAGAGTGAGATCGTGCAGACGGCCACCGCCGCCATGGCTGCCGGCGGATATAAGGTGCATTATAGCTTTGGTTCCACGGACTCCAACCTGCCCATGAGCCTGGGCATTCCGGCTATCACCATCGGCAAGAACGGCCCCAACCAGAACGGGCGCGCCCATGCGCTGGACGAATGGATTGATGTGACGAAGGGTCCTATGCTGAAAGCCATGACCTCGTGTTTGAGTGTGATTCTTGCCATTACCGGGATGGAGTAAGCAGATCTGGGTTTTAAGCGCGGCGGCCCTCGCTGGGCTGCTGTGCGTGAGCCCGGTGAAGGCGGCGCAGCAAAGTTCGGGCGCGGCGCAGCAGCGAGCAGCCTGCGCGCCCTATGCCAAACCCATCGTGCTCGACTTCAAAACCCTGGCTCCGCAGCCGGTCTATAACAACACGCTCAGCGTCCAGGGCATCCGCAACACCATCGCCATCCATTCGGAGCGCGTACTGGGACCCCATGAAAAATCGCTCGGCATTACTTATGCTGAGACGGCTTACGATGCGGAAGCGCATTCGATGGCAACAACGGTGCGCGGCGGCGGGTATTGCGTCTATCTGACAGGCGTGGATGTGAACTTCGGCTGGAAACGCATGCAGGTCTATGTGGCTTCCGAGTTCAAGCCGGGCACGTGCGAATACCGCACCGTGCTCGATCACGAGAACCAGCACGTGTCGGTGAACAACGGCGCCTTGAAGGAATTCGCGCCGCGCTTCCGCGCCGAAGTGGAGCGCATGCTGACCAACGTGCAGCCGGTGTACGCGACGAATGCCCAGCGCGGCATGGACCAGGCGCTGGCATCATTGGATACGGGCATGTCGGGTTTGCTGAAGCAGTTCCAGAGCATGATGTCGCAGCGCAATGCGCCGCTGGACTCGGATGCCAACTACAAGGCCACAGCGCAACTGTGCGGGAACTGGGATGGGACGAGCGTTCCGGTGAAGCCGGCGAGATAGGCGTCCCACATATAACGCTGTCATCCTGGGCGAAGGCCCAGGATCCAGGGTAAATAAACGCGGTGAGTATGTGTTGCTCTGGGTCCTGGGAATAAATCCCAGGACGACGAGGAGTCTGGGGCGACGTTCTTGATTAAACTGCGCCCGCGCGCGGGAGGCGCGCTAAACAGAAAACGACGTTCCGCAGCCGCAGGTGGACGTCGCTTGCGGATTGGTGATGCGGAAGGAGGAGGCCATCAGGTCATCGACATAGTCGATCTGGCTGCCCTTCAAGAGGTCCATGGAGGCTTCGTCCACCACCATTTTGGAGCCGAAGAATTCAAAGACCTTGTCGTCGCCGGTGACTTCTGAATCCATCGTGAATCCATAGGAGAAGCCCGAGCAGCCGCCGCCCGAAATGGCAACGCGCAGCATGAGGGCCGGGTTGCCTTCGCCGGCGGCCAGGGCCTTGATGCGGTTGGCCGCGGCCTGGGTCATCAGGACGGGAGCTTCGGGGGCGATGTTGTTCATAGCCGCTAATCTAATGTGCATGAACGGCACACGCAAGAAGGGGGCTTATCCCTCAGGAACTCCATGGACTTATCGCGATTCCCAGATATGCGGACGGTAGCGGCGTCCGCAATCTTACCTATATGATGGCCCATCCGTTCGCGCCGGCTTTTCGGCGCACACATCACGCATAAGGAATATCACCATGGCCCGTACCGTCGCTGTTGTTGTCGGCAGCCTGCGCAAAGAGTCCATCAACCGCAAACTCGCCAAAGCCATCGCCGGCCTGTTGCCGGACCTGAAATTCGACTTTGTCGATCTGGGGCTGCTGCCGCTTTACAACCAGGACCTGGACGGCAATGCGCCGAAGGAGTGGGTGGATTTCCGCACCAAGATCAAAGCCGCCGACGCCGTGCTGTTCGTGACGCCGGAATACAACAGATCAGTGCCGGGCGTTTTGAAGAACGCCATCGATATCGGCTCGCGGCCCTACGGCTCGTCGGTGTGGGATAAGAAGCCCTGCGCCGTGGTGAGCGCTTCGGGCAGCGCCATGGGCGGCTTCGGTGCCAACCATCACCTGCGCCAGTCGCTGGTGTTCCTGAACATGCCCACCATGCAACAGCCGGAAACCTACATCCATATCGGTGAAGATTACTTCGCCGCCGACGGATCCGTCGCCGACGCGCGGGCCAAGCCGTATATCAAGAAGATCGCGGACTCATTCGCCGCCTGGGTCGAGCAGCAGCTGAAGTAAACCTCAGAGCGAGGGCTGGGGCATATTTGTCTTTGCCCAGTTGATGATGGACCGGCTGTCCATGACGCCCGCTGTCTGGGCGATGAGGTGGCCGTGTCCCGTCAGCAGCAGCGTCGGCACACTCTGGATGCCGTAGCGGCGGGCGACAGTTTGGGCTTCATCGAGATTGAGTTTGAGAAGGCGCGTGCGGGGCTCAAGAAGCGCCGCCGCGCTTTTGAACATGGGTGTCATCATGTGGCAAGGCCCGCACCAGGGCGCCCAGACGTCGGTGAGCACCGGGATGGTGTTGGCCGAGACGTGGCGCTCGAAGGTCTTCTCATCGACGCTCAACGGCTGGCCGGTGAAAAGCGCCTCGCCGCAAATGCCGCATTTGGGGTCGTCGTGCAGGCGCTCCGCCGCCACGCGATTGATCCGGCTGCACTTGGGGCAGACGATGTGTTCTGAGTCAGCCATTTTTCCAGCGGGCATATGTCACCATTCCCGCAATATGGGAGGTGAACGCCGCGCGCGCCAGAGGTATCAGCGCGGGAGAATTTTACTCAAACTTATTATTCCGAGATTCTTATTCTGATCTGGCTACGCGGAAGCCGATGGTGTTGCTGCGATCATCTGGCACATAAGCCTGACGAAAGGACATACGGCTGCGCACCGGCAAGCTGGCCCAGGAGCCGCCCCGCATGATTTTGTAGTCGCACTCGCCGTCCTTGCGCGGGCTGCCGTCGGTGGGAGCTGTGGCCGGCGTTTCCGACCAGCAGTCCTCGATCCATTCCCAGACGTTGCCGGTGGTATCGAACAGGCCGAACTTGTTGGCCTTGAACTTGCCCACGGGTGCGGTGGTGGCCCACGGGTCGTTGGCGTCGGTGTAGCCGTTGCAGCACTCAAGAGAGCCTGTGTTGCCGTAAGCGCGCTGGAATTCGCGGCCCCAGGAGTATTGCTCCCTGGAGCCGGCACGGGCGGAATATTCCCACTCGGCTTCGGACAGGAGACGGTAGTGCAGGCCGGTTTTCTTGCTCAGCCAGTCCACGTAAGCATGTGCATCGAACCAATCCACATCGCTGACGGGGAAATCGCCGCGGCCGTGTTTCTCGTCGTCCGCGGGATTCATGCAAGCGCCATCGACGTGGCAGGCGTCCCACTGGGCGAAGGTGACCTCGAACTTGCCGACGGCGAGCGGATACTTGATGGTGACCTTGCGCTGCGGACCTTCGACGTCGTCGCGGCCCTTTTCGCTGGCGGGTGAGCCCATCATGAAGCTGCCCTTCGGGACGATGACCATCACGGGACAATCGGGGCAATCGGTGAACTCGGTGCCGGGGCGCTTTGACAGTGAGTCCGGCTGGGCCGTGGCCGCGAGCGGGACGATGAGCAAGGCGGCGAGGAGGAGCATCGAGGAACGGTGCATGGACGGCCCAAGTCTGTGAGAAACGAGCCCAAAGCTAGCATGCTCCCTTACGGTTTGGGTTGGCGTTCTTGGTAACGGTTGCGTGTCTGCACCATTGCTCCCAGAAAAGGCGTCCAGTAGGTTCGAGGCATGCCGAAGGACGATAACTCCACAAGTCAGGGACCCGATCTCAAAAGCCTGGAAAACTGCCTGGCGCCGGTGGCGACGCAGCCGGCGGAGAGCAAGGGGCGTTTGCACAAGGAAGATGAATCGCCCACGCGCACGCTCTATCAGCGCGACCGCGACCGCATCATCCACTGCGGCGCTTTCCGGCGGCTCAAATACAAGACGCAAGTGTTTGTGTATGGCGAGGGCGAGAACTACCGCACGCGCCTGACACACAGTCTTGAGGTGGCGCAGATCGCGCGCTCCATCACCCGCTTTCTGGGATTGAACGAAGACCTGGCCGAGGCTTTGGCGCTGGCGCACGATCTGGGCCATACCTGTTTCGGCCACGCGGGCGAAGACGTGCTGCAAGAGTGCATGGCGGACTACAACGGCTTTGACCATAACGCGCAGAGTTTGCGTATCGTCACTAAGCTCGAGCACCGCTACGCGGCCTTCGATGGACTCAATCTCACGTGGGAAACGCTGGAAGGGCTCGTCAAGCATAACGGCCCCATTATCGGCAAAGGCAAGCCTGTGCCGCTGGCTATCACCGAGTACAGCGCACTTCAGGACCTGGACCTCGCCACATGGCCCGGCGTGGAAGCGCAAGTGGCGGCGATCTCCGACGACATCGCCTATAACGCTCACGACTTCGACGATGGACTGAAAGCCGGGTTGTTCCCCCTGGAAGCCGTGCTGGACTTGCCGCTGGTGGGGCCGATCTTCAAAGGCGTCAGCGATAAATATCCCGGTCTGGAGCGCGGACGGCTCATTCATGAGTCCTTGCGCGCGTTGATCGCTCGCATGGTCAATGATGTCATTCTGGAAAGTCATTGGCGCTATGAGCAGGCCAAGCCGGCTTCGACGGCGGCGGTGCGGCAGCTGGGGCGCGCCATGGCGGGATTTTCAGAAGAGATGGCGGCAGCGGAGAAGGAAATGAAAACCTTCCTGTTCGCCAATATGTATCGCCACACCCGCGTCAACCGCATGACCAGCAAAGCCAAGCGCATCGTGCGCGACCTGTTCGATCTTCTGTTGGCCGAGCCGCATCTGTTGCCTGAAGACTGGCACATGGGCCTGGATGGGCCGAAGACCTTGAAGACCGCGCGGCGCGTGGCAGACTATATCGCCGGCATGACCGATAAGTTCGCCATCGATGAACACGCGAGGTTGTTCGATCCGACGGTGAAACCATGATCTCTTTGAGGAAGTGCGATGTCTGAACCACGCTATGCCAGCCAATTCGGCGGACTATGGCCCGATAGAAGCGACGCTGCCGACGCTCTTGCCCAACGCGTCAAGACCGGCAGCATCACGGCCAAGGAAGCCGATCTCCTGCAGTTCTGGATGGACAACGGCTACGTCATCCTTCCCAAGGCGGTGAAGTCCAGCGTCATCGACGCGGCGCTGCGCGATATCGACATCATGTATGAGAAGGGCGCGGGCTACGTCGAGAACTACGAGGCCGGCACGCAGATTGTGCAGGTAGAGCCCCGGCATCGCGGTATCCTCCATAAGCTGCTTGATGCGCATGGCCTCACCGAAAATTTGCGCGCGGCCGTGATGTCGCCAGCCGTGACGCGCTTCATGAATTTAATCTTCGACGAACCGGCGCTGGCGTTCCAAGGGCTCTACTTCTAGCGTGGCTCGACACAGGCCATGCACCAGGACACGGCGTTTGTGCGGGTCAGCCGGCCCATGGAGATGGCGGCGTCGTGGTTGGCCATGGAAGATATTGAGGAAGGGTCGGGCGAGCTGACCTATTACGTCGGCAGCCACCGCGTGCGCGAACACCTGTTCAACGGCAAAGACAAGTGGATGCCGCACAA
Source organism: Fidelibacterota bacterium (assembly GCA_947472795.1). Lineage (GTDB taxonomy): Bacteria > Pseudomonadota > Alphaproteobacteria > Rhodospirillales > Rhodospirillaceae > SHVO01. The sequence continues at coordinate 91,679 of CANJBL010000006.1, forward strand.
TGACTACGAGGCATATCTCGCCTTCATCAAATACCTCGACGAGGAATGCCGCGCGCGCGGGTTCAAGAAAGAGACGTTCCGTCCGAAGAAAGGCGACGTACTGATCTGGAGCGCGGACCTTGTGCATGGCGGTAGCGCCATCGCGCGGCCCGAGCTGACACGCCGCAGCTTTGTGGCGCACTGGTGCCCCGTGAGCGCGGAGCCTTCCTATTTCGCTTACGGCAAGAACAGCGGACGCATCAAGATGAACGACACGCTGTCCTATTCCTATAACTACTACGGGCCGGCGATGGCGCCCGAAAACCTGCCGCCAGAGTTGTACCAAAAGCGCGGTCTGTGGGACCGCTTACGGACGGGTCTCGGACTTTGAAGCCATAAATGGAAAAACGTCTCGAAGATATCTACACGGAACCGGCGGATATCGACGTTGATACGCTTCAGAATCTCGGACCATTGCGAGGTCTGGCGGGGATTTGGCAGGGGACAAAGAGCCTCGACGTCAATCCCAAGGCGGGCGGTCCGGTTCGCCAGCCCTATGTCGAGCATATCGAGCTTCAGCCCATCGATCCGCAAGCCAACGGCCCACAGCTCTTTTATGGTTTGCGCTATCACAGCCACGTCGTGAAGCCGGGCGAGGTGGAGACCTACCACGATCAGGTGGGCTACTGGCTGTGGGAGCCCGCGATTGGAACGATCATTCTGTCTCTCGCGATACCGCGGGCGCAGGTGGCGCTGGCGGTTGGGTTCGCGCGCGCAGACGCCACGGAGTTTGAAGTGCGTTCGGAGCGCGGCAAGACCGACTACGGCATTTGTTCGACGGTTTTTCTGGAACGCATGTTCCGCACGGATTCATTCAGCATGAAGGTCACCGTGCATCCGGACGGCACCTGGAGTTACTTCGAGGATACGCTGCTCATGCTGCGCGGAACCGAGCCGTTTCATCACACCGATCAAAACATTCTGCACAAGATCGGCGAACCGACGCCCAACCCGCTGGCGCGGTAACGCGGCTTACAGATCAGCGGTGCACGCGCGGCACTTGGTCGCGGCGAGCGGGATGGTCGACAGGCACTTGGGGCAGGTTTTTTCCGAAGGCGCAGGCGGCGCTTCGTGATGTCCCAATCTTGCCTTGAGGCGGTTCATCTGGCGCACCAACAGGAACACCGCGAAGGCGACGATGGCGAACTCGATGCAGGTGTTGATGAAGAGGCCATAAGCGAGCACAGGTGCTCCGGCCGTCTTTGCCTCCGCGATGCTGGCGTAATCCTGCCCATTGAGGCTGATGAACAGGCTGGAGAAATCCACGCGCCCCAGCAAGAGGCCGATGGGGGGCATGATGACGTCGCTGACCAGTGACGTGGTGATCTTCCCAAAAGCCGCACCGATGATGACGCCGACCGCAAGGTCGATCACATTACCTTTGAGCGCGAATTCGCGGAATTCCTTGAGCATGGCGGTCCCCGGATGAGGGTTGGGTACGGCGGGCAAATAACGCCTGAAGTGCGCAAAAGGATGCGCCCCAAGGCGCGGCTTTGCAATGGGAGGTGCGAGCCTGTATTCTGGGGCCTTCATCCATTCTGGATAGACTAAGTCGCTTTGCGCCGCTGGCTATCCGCTGACCGAAGGAATTGCCAGTGACCGCTGGAGCGTCTGTTGAAGATAGAATTAGCGCTGCGTCCGAACTGTTCCGGCAGAACAACCTGCCGGCCGCGGAAGCGGCCTTTGAAATGATCCTCGAGGATCACCCCAAAGAATTTCGCGCCATGCACATGCTGGGCGCCATCGCCATGGGCCAGCAGCGCTACACCGATGCGGTGCGGCATCTCCAGGTGGCGCGGGCGACGCATTCCTACCCGGAAATCCACTATGACCTTGGAAGTGCGCTGTTGCATGCGGGCCGCGTGGAAGACGCGCTGGCCTCATTTAACGCCTGCATCGATCTCGCGCCGGACTTCGTCTATGCGTTGTTTGCGCGCGGCAACATCCTGATGCGCAGCGCCGGGAAGATGGAGGATGGCCTTGCCGACTTTAACAAGATCGTCGAGGTGGCGCCGGACTTCCTGCCGGCGGGCTACGCCAAGGGCAATGCGCTGATGGTCTTGGGCCGACTGGACGAGTCATTAGCGGCCTATGACGCCACCTTGCGCCTGAAGCCGGATTTTCTGGAAGTACTCAACGATCGTGGCCATGTTCTTCTGCTGTTGAAGCGCCACGACGACGCCATGGCCAGTTTCGAGGCGGCGCTCGCCTTCAATCCACAGTTCGTGCCGGCCATGAGCAACAAGGGCGCGGCGTTGATGGACGTGGGCAAGCACGAGGAAGCCTTGGCGGTGTTCGATCATGCGCTGACCACATGGCCTAATTTCTTCCAAGTGCTGGCCAATCGCGGCGAGGCGCTGCTGAAGCTCGACCGTGCCGAGGAAGCCTTGAAAGCTTTCGATACCGCGCTTGAGAACCGTCACCGCTTTGTTGGGGGGATGGTGGGGCGTGTCAAAGCCTTGCGCAAATTAGGCCGCGCGGCGGACGCGGAAGAGGCGCTGACTCAGCTGACGACAGCCTATCCCGGTTTCCCGGTGGCGAACCTGGACCGAGCTTAAGTTGATCAAGGCATAAAGCTGCGGAAAACCTTGAAGAACGGCGGTTTTGCGCCTATGAACCGGCACCAATGACGGTTTTCCGGATAGTTCCCGCGCCATGAATATCTTCGCCACGCTTAAAGCCCGCATCGATGCCGTCCTCGGCGACTTGATGGCCGAAGGGGCTTTGCCTCAAGGATTGGACCTGACGAGGGTTGCCGCCGAGCCCCCGCGCGAGGCCGCGCACGGCGACGTGGCCACCAACGCCGCCATGGTGCTGGCAAAGCCAGCGGGCAAGAACCCGAAAGAGTTGGCCGCGCTGCTGGTCGAGCGCCTGAAGACATTGCCGGACGTGGTGGATGCGTCCATCGCCGGGCCCGGCTTCATCAACATGAAGCTCGACGACAAGATCTGGTGTAACGCACTGCGCGATGTGCTGGCCCTGGGTGCGGCTTACGGCGACGGCAAGACTGGGCAGGGCGAAGCCATCAACGTCGAGTATGTCTCGGCCAATCCCACGGGTCCCATGCACGTGGGCCATGCGCGCGGCGCGGTCTTTGGCGATGTGCTGTCGCGGCTGCTGGCGAAAACGGGTTTCGCGGTCACCAAGGAATACTACATCAACGATGCCGGCGGGCAGGTCGATCACGTCGCGCGCGCTTTGCGCGCCCGCTATCTGCAAGCGCTCGGTAAGCTCAGCGAAGAAGATGTGCAGGGCATGCTTCAGCGCAAAGAAATCATGTACGGCGGGGACTACCTGATCCCCGTGGCCGAAGCCCTGAAAGCCCGTGACGGCGATAAGTGGGCCGGCGTGGACGATGAAAACGTTTGGATTCCGCCGCTCAGGGATTTCACCGTCGCTTTCATGATGAAACTGGTGAAGGACGATTTGCTGGCGCTGGGCGTGCACCACGATGTGTTCAGTTCCGAGAAGGCGCTGGTGGAAGCGGGCAAGGTCGATGACGCGCTCGATTTCCTGGAGAAGGCGGGCCTCACCTATACCGGCGTGCTGGAGCCGCCCAAGGGCAAGACACCCGATGATTGGGAACCGCGCCCGCAGCTTCTGTTCAAGGCCACGCAGTTCGGTGACGAGGTGGACCGTCCCCTCAAGAAGTCCAACGGCACCTGGACCTATTTCGCCGGCGACATTGCCTATCATAAGGACAAGGTGGATCGCGGCTTCAACAACCTCGTCAATGTCTGGGGTGCCGACCACGGCGGCTATGTGAAGCGCGTGCAAGCTGCGCTTGCGGCGCTGACGGCGGGCAAAGGCCAGCTTGATGTGAAGCTGTGCCAGATGGTGAAGGTGCTGAACAACGGCGAGCCGGTGAAGATGTCCAAGCGCTCGGGCAACTTTGTGACCATGCGTGACCTCATCGACGAGGTCGGCAAGGACGTGGTGCGCTTCATCATGCTGACGCGCAAGAACGACGCGCCGCTTGATTTCGACTACGCACGGGTCACAGAGAAGAGCCGCGAGAACCCAGTGTTCTATGTGCAGTATGGCCATGCGCGCGGGCGCAGCGTTTTCCGCCATGCCAAGGACATGTTCCCCACAGCCGATCTTACTGATCCCGGACTGGCCAAGGCAGACTTTGCGCTATTGAAGGACCCGGACGAGATTGGCGTTCTGCGCGCGCTGGCCAACTGGCCGCGTACGGTGGAAGGGGCAGCTCTCGCCCATGAGCCGCACCGGCTGGCTTTTTATATGTATGACCTCGCCGCCCAGTTCCACGCGCTTTGGAACAAAGGTAACGACGCAGCCGAGTTGCGCTTCCTCCAGGCTGAAGACCAAAACGTGTCCTTGGCCCGGCTGGCGCTTGTCCGCGGTGTCGGGCTGGTGATAGCGTCTGGATTGGCTGTATTCGGCGTCGAACCCGTAGAGGAAATGCGTTGATGCCAATTGACCGCGACGGCGATGGACCGCCTCTGCGCCGGACGGAAAATAAGGTCTCGCTGACACCGGGCGAGGGCCGCGGCGACGACTTGCGCGCCACGGCGTTCACCGACGACGTTTTCAACGACGATTATTACGGCAAACGCATCCGCCCGAAGGATAACGGCCGCTCGCTGAGCGTCGTCATCGGCGTTGTGCTGGGCGTTATCGTGGCCGGTGGAGCAGGGTGGTACTTGTTCCGGGGCAGCGGCGTGACGTTCACGCCCGGCGAAGTCGGGTTTATCAAGGCCGAGCCGGCGCCATATAAAGTGAAGCCCGATAATCCGGGCGGCATGCAGGTCGATAACCAGGACAAGCTGGTCTATGACCGCGTCGCCAAGGGCAATGCGCCGAACCGGGTAGAGAACCTTCTGCCGCCGGTGGAAGAGCCCAAAGCGCCACCCATGAAACAACCCGAGCCGGCACCCGCACCTGCCGCTGCTCCAGCGCCGACAGCGCCCACGCCTGTTCAGACGGCCACCGCTCCCGCGCCCGAACCTGCGAAGGTGGAACCCAAGCCTGAGCCGGTGAAAGAAGCGGCGAAGCCTGCGGAGCCGCCAAAAGAAGTGGCGCCCAAAGAAGTCGCTAGGGAAACACCCAAGGCGCCTGCGCCTGATCCGCTGGCTGCGGCTGTGGCGGCTGCGACGGGTGGACGTCCATCGGCGACCGGTCCTGTCGAAGCGCCCAAACCTGAAGCGCCGAAAGCGGAACCAGCGAAACCCGTTCAGACGGCGACGGCTATGCCTGCGCCAACAACGCCCGCCGCAAGTGCCGCCTCTGCGGGCAGTGGGTTCCAGATTCAGCTGGCCTCTGTTCTGTCGGAACAAGCGGCCATGGCCGAGTGGAAGCGCATCAGCGGCAGGAATAAAGATCTTCTCGCTGGTCTTGCGCCCGCCGTGACCAAGGCCGACTTGGGCGACAAAGGTGTGTTCTATCGCTTGCGCGCCGGACCTCTGGCCGACAAAGCCGCTGCCGACGCGATGTGCTCGTCGCTGGCGACGGCGAACGTCGGCTGCATCGTCATTAAGCCCTAGTGACGTTTCCCTCTGCGCCCATGGCCGCCATCTTCGGGATGGCGGGACCGATCCTGACTGAGGCCGAGCGCGCCTTCTTCAAACGTACGCGTCCGCTGGGCTATATCCTGTTCGCGCGCAACATCGAGAACCCGACGCAAGTTCTTGCGCTGACTCAAGATTTGCGCGATCTCGACCGCAGCTATCGGCCCGTGATTTTGATCGATCAGGAAGGCGGAAGAGTTCAACGGCTTCGCCCGCCGCAGTGGCGTCAGGCGCCCACCATGGCCGAGTTCGGAGCGCTACATGGGCGTGACCCGGCGAAGGCGCGCGATGTGCTGCGCACCAACATGCAACTCATCGGCAAAGAGCTGGCCGATATCGGCATCGACGTGGACTGTGCGCCGGTCATGGATGTGCCGGTGGCTGGCGCCCACGACATCATCGGCGATCGTGCTTTTGGCCGAGAGCCTGAGTTGGTGGCGGCGCTCGCACCTGTGGTGTGTGAAGGGTTGATGGACGCGGGCATCGTGCCGGTCATCAAGCACATTCCTGGCCATGGCCGCGCCACCAGCGATAGTCACAAGGAACTGCCCGTCGTGAGCGAGGATCTTGCCACGCTGCGCGCGACGGATTTCGCGCCCTTCCGCAGTTTTTGCGCGACGCCGATTCAAGACGGTTGCTTTGCCATGACAGCGCATGTGGTCTATCGCGCCATTGATCCGGACCATCCCGCCACTACTTCAGCGAAGGTGATCGCGGATATTATCCGCGGTGAGATCGGGTTCCGGGGACTGATCATGAGCGACGATCTGGGCATGAAGGCGCTGACGGGTCCTTTTGAGACCCGGGCCGCTGCCGCTCTGGCGGCGGGCTGCGACGTAGTCCTGCACTGTGAGGGTGTCATGGCAGAGATGGAATCCGTGGCCAAAGGCTGTGAGCCCATCGGTCCGCGCGCCATGCGGGCTGTGGATAATGTGGATATCTTTCGAGGCCGGCCGCGCCGCCCGGCGCCTCTCGTGACCGCCGCCGAGTTCCAAGTGACGGATGCCCTCCGTCATGGATAACGAGTTATCCACAGTCGCGTCGGTTCTCGCCATTGCCATTCCGGCGATCCTGGCCATTACTTTGCACGAGGCCGCCCACGGCTTCGCGGCGCTGGCTTTCGGCGATCCCACAGCTAAAGAGAGTGGCCGCTTGAGCCTTAACCCTTTTCGCCACATCGATCCTTTCGGCACGATTTTGCTGCCTGCGATGCTGAAATTGGCCGGTTCTCCCTTCGTTTTTGGTTGGGCCAAGCCGGTGCCGGTGGATTTCGGCCGACTGCGCAATCCGCGCCGCGACATGGTGTGGGTGGCGCTGGCCGGGCCAGGCATGAACATCGCGCTGGCGATTATTTCGGCGCTGCTGCTGCACACGCTGCCGTTGTGGCCACCTGAGACGCTTCCCTTTGTTCAGGAAGTGTTGGGCAACAGCCTCGTGATTAATGTGCTTTTGGCGGTTTTCAACATGATCCCGCTGCCGCCCCTGGACGGCGGGCGGGTGGCTGTGGGGCTTTTGCCGCTGCCCCTCGCGCGCGGCTTGGCGCGTACGGAAAAATACGGCATCTTGCTGGTGATTGCTGTGCTGGTTGCGCTGCCCTGGTTGGGGTCCAAGATCGGGATCGATCTTGATATCTTCGCTTGGACAATCCTTCCGTTGACGGGCCACTTGATCGACCTCATCGCCGGCTTGGCCGGAATCAATTTGGGCTAAATCAATTTGAGCTAAATCAGCTTGAGCTAAATCTTTTTGGACTAACCGAACCTGATGTCTGAACCATCCCAATTTCCCGCCGACCTTCCGGCCTTCGAGGAAGACGAGCGCTCGCTGGCCGAGCGCTTGGCCGATCCCAATGCCCAGTTTCTTCTGAACCTGGGTGCCTTCGAAGGCCCCATTGACGTGCTGCTGGTGCTGGCGCGCGATCAAAAAGTCGATTTGATGCACATCTCGATCCTGGCGCTGGCGGATCAGTATCTGCTGTTCGTCGCCACGGCACGCGAGACGCAACTGGAGCTGGCCGCCGACTATCTGGTGATGGCCGCCTGGCTCGCGTTCCTGAAATCCAAGCTGCTGCTGCCCAAGGAAGAAAGCGACGATCAGCCGTCCGCCGAAGAGATGGCCGAGGCGCTGAAGTTCCAGATGATGCGTCTGGAGGCCATGCAGGAAGCGGGCAAGAAGGTTTTCGCGCTGCCGCGCCTGGGTATCGACTTCTACCGCCGCGGCGCGCCGGAAGGCCTGCCTGTCACCTTGCGCGCGGTGTACGACGTTTCGCTCTATGACCTTTTGCGCGCCTATGGCCGCCAGCACAACGAGAAGGGCGTCACCGCCCTTGAAATCGAACCCTTCGACCTTTACTCCATCGACGACGCTATCGCGCGTTTGCGCGAAATCCTGCCGGGCGTGCCCGATTGGACGACGTTGGCTTCCTTCCTGCCGCAAGGCAACTTGCAGCCCTTGATGCGCCGCTCGGCCGTCAGCACGACCTTGATTGCCGTGCTGGAGCTGGTGCGCCAGGGCAAGGCCGATATCCGCCAAGACGGCGGCGCTTATTCACCCATTTTCCTCAAACCTGCGAACCGACCCTCCGCCAATGACTGACACCACCGAAACCGCCATGCCCGTGATGCCTGCCGAGGTCGCCGAACAGGTGGCTGAACAGGACGCCGACCGTCAACGCCGCACGGCGGAAGACCTGCGCGTTCTGGAAGCGCTGCTGTTTGCCGTGGCTGACCCGGTGACCGAGCGCTCCATCACCGAGCGTCTGGGGACAGGGGCCGATGTACCAGCCCTTCTGGAGCAGCTGCGTATGCAGTATCAGGGCAGGGGCGTTGAACTGATGCAAGCCAATGGCCGCTGGTTCTTCCGCACGGCGCCGGACGTGACCGACCGCCTGCGCCTGGAGAAGCTGGTGCCGCGCAAGCTCTCCCGCGCCGCCATTGAAACCCTGGCGATCATCGCCTACCACCAGCCGGTGACCCGCGCCGAGATCGAAGAAATTCGCGGCGTCATCGTGTCCTCGGGCACCGTCGATATTCTGCTGGAAGAAGGCTGGATCAAGCCGCGCGGCCGCAAACAGGTGCCGGGCCGCCCCGTCATGTGGGGCACATCGAATGCCTTCCTCGATCACTTTGGCCTGGAATCCATCCAGGATCTGCCGGGGATCGACGAACTCAAGGCCGCCGGCCTGCTCGACAGCAAGCGCGGTGTCTCGGCCTACGCGACCAGAGGTGCCGAAACGCTTCTATTCGACACCGAGGAGTCCGACGAGGCCCTTGAACCCCTGATGGACGGCGAGTCCGAGCCAGCGGAAGGCGATGAAAAGAAAGAAGAATAGCGGCTGGCGAGACGGCATCCTGATCCCTAAATAAGCTTTCAGGTGCTATCGTCTTGAGCCGTTAAATATTGCGGGTGGGGGCGTTCTTTGCGATGATGGCACTTCAGCTCTTGCCGCTAAACCATTGGAGTAATTGAGTCATGGGTTCTTTTAGCCTCTTGCATTGGGGTATTGTCCTCCTGGTGATCGTGCTGCTGTTCGGTAGCGGCAAGATTTCTGGTTTGATGGGCGACGTGGCCAAGGGCATCAAAGCCTTCAAGAAGGGCATGAAGGAAGACGATGACGATAAGTCTCATCATGGCCCGACCATTGACGCCAAGACCAAAGAAAAAGACCCGGTCGCCTAAGGGCATTTAATGCTTTAAAGCGGCGTCGCACCGGCTGCAGCGCCGTTTTGGCGTGGCCGGCTTAACGGTAACGGACGACACTCAATGTTCGATCTGGCGTGGTCGGAAATCGCCGTCATTGGCCTCGTGGCAGTTGTGGTCCTTGGACCCAAGGAACTGCCTCAGGCCATGCGGACCATGGCCAAGGTCTTGCGCAAGATGCGCAACCTGACGTCCGAGCTTCAGGGCCATATGAATGAGATTGTCCGCGAGGCGGAGCTGGATGAGGTGCGCAAATCCATTCAGAAAATCTCGACCACCAGTCTCTCTCAAGAGATCAGCAAGGCAGCGGACCCGACCGGCGAAATTCAAGCCTCGCTGAATGAGGCCGTAGCGCCGTTATCGGACAACGTGGCGGCGACGGTTGCGACCGACGGTTTGCCCATCATGCCGGGTGCGTCGGCGACCGTCCCGGAGCCGGCCCCCGCGGCTGCGCCCGACACGGCCCAGCCGTCGGCGCCGTCCGTGACATCGGTGCCCTCCGAGACCGCGCAGCTGGCCACGCCGTCTGCGCCATCTGGGCCCGAGCCGCCGAAGGCGTCGACATGAACGCCAATCTGCCCGTCAAGAAGGCCGATGACCCCGACAACAATACCATGCCGCTGCTCGATCATCTGGTCGAGCTGCGCAAGCGCCTGATCCTTTCCATCGCGACGCTGCTGATTGCCTTTTTCGCCGCGATGCCCATGTCGGGGCACATCTACGCTTTCCTGGCCGCGCCGCTGTCCAAAGCCATGGAAGCCGTGGGCGGCAGCTCTCATGAGATGATCTACACGCACTTGGCCGAAGCATTCATGACACAGATGAAGGTGGCGGCTTTCGCGGCCCTTTTCGTGACCTTCCCGGTGTTTGCCAATCAGCTGTGGAAGTTCGTGGCGCCCGGTCTTTATAAGCACGAGAAGAACGCGATCCTGCCGTTCCTGTTTGCCGCACCCGTGCTGTTCTTCATGGGCGGCGCGCTGGCGTATTACGTCGTCATGCCCATGGCCTGGAAGTTCCTCTTGAGCTTCCAAACCATGGCCGGCGGCGGCAGCGACGGTGAAATGGCGATCCAGCTCCTGCCGCGCGTCAGCGAGTACCTCGATATCTTCATGACGCTGATCTTCGCCTTTGGCCTGGCGTTCCAGATGCCGGTGCTGCTGGTGCTGCTCGCGCGCGTGGGTGTCATCTCCGCCGATACCCTGCGCGAAAAGCGCCGCTACGCGATTATTATGGTGTTCATCTTCGCCGCCGTCGTCACGCCGCCCGACGTGGTCAGTCAGCTCAGTCTCGCGTTTCCCATGCTGATTCTGTACGAGGCCTCGGTCATCGGCGCGCGGATCGTCGGTAAGAAGAAAGAGGAGGAGAATGCCGCCTCTGGCAGTGCCGACCCGGTTGAAGATACGGACTTCAACGAGTCTTAAAGCACCGAATGTCATACCCGCGGAGGCGGGTATCCATTTTTCAGCTAAGTTGAGGAACTCGCGCGTTTTGCTGGATAGATCCCCGCCTTCGCGGGGATGACGGTATGGGGTGGTTATGCCGCTTGTGCTCCCCGCTGGACGGTTTCGGCTCGTCCCCGTATAAGCCTCTCAACTGTTGAAGGCTTATAAGACCCATGCACGACCTCAAATGGATCAGGGAAAACCCCGACGCGCTGGACGCGGCTTTGGCCCGCCGGGGCGCGGGCCCCATGTCCGCCGCCGTTCTGGATTTGGATAAGCGCCACCGTGGGACCACGACCGAGTTGCAAAGCCTGCAAAGCCGGCGCAACGACGTCTCCAAGCAGATCGGCGCGGTGAAGGGTAAGGGCGGCGACGCTGCCCCACTGATGGCCGAAGTGGCCGAGATCAAAACCAAGATGACCGCCCTGGAAGAGGAAGAGAAACTCCTCGGTGAGAAGGTGCGGGGACTTCTGCTCACCATTCCCAACGTGCTGCATGCCGACGTGCCAGTGGGCACGGACGAGAGCGGCAACGTGGAAGTGCGCACATGGGGTACACCGCGCACGTTCGCTTTCACAGCCAAGGAACACAGCGACCTGGGGCCGGCCTTGGGCCTCATGGACTTCGACCAAGCCGCCGTGATGTCCGGTGCCCGCTTCGTCGTGCTGAAGGGAGCGCTCGCGCGTCTCGAGCGTGCCATCGCTCAGTTCATGCTCGACACGCACACCACCGAGAACGGCTACACGGAAGTGAACCCGCCACTGCTCGTGCGCGACACTGCGCTGATGGGCACGGGGCAATTGCCGAAATTCGGCGCCGATCTGTTCCAGACCACGGCGGGGCTCTATCTCATTCCGACGTCGGAAGTGTCGCTGACCAATCTGGCCGCCGAACGCATCATCGATGGCGCCTTGCTGCCAGCGCGTATGACAGCCTTCACGCCGTGCTTCCGTTCGGAAGCAGGGGCGGCGGGCAAGGACACCAAGGGCATGATCCGTAACCACCAGTTCGAGAAGGTGGAAATGGTCAGCATCACGGCGCCCGAGGATTCCGAAGCCGAGCTGGAGCGTATGACCAAATGCGCCGAAGGCATCCTGCAAAAATTGGAACTGCCCTACCGCGTCATGGCGCTGTGCGCCGGTGATATCGGCTTCGGCTCCAACCGCACCTATGACTTGGAAGTCTGGCTGCCGGGGCAGAACACCTACCGCGAAATCTCCAGCTGCTCCAACACCGGCGAGTTCCAGGCGCGGCGCATGAACGCGCGCTATCGTCCGCCTGGCGAAACCAAGGGCACACGCTTTGTGCATACGCTGAACGGTTCGGGTCTGGCCGTGGGCCGCACGCTGATCGCCGTCATCGAGAACTATCAGGAACAGGATGGGTCTATCCGTATTCCGGCGGCGCTGAAGCCCTATATGGGCGGCCTTGAGGTCATCGCGCCAGGAGCCAAAGTTTTATGACGTCCTTTCCTCCGTTTAAGGACCTCAGCAAAACCCGCATCCTTCTTTCCAACGACGACGGTATCGCTGCCCATGGCCTGGATGTGCTGGAGCGTATCGCGCGCGAGCTCACCGATGACGTGTGGGTCGTAGCCCCCAGCGTTGAGCGCAGCGGGGCAGGGCATTCGCTCACTATCCATGATCCCTTGCGGCCCATCCAACTCGACGAGAAGCGTTTCTCGGTCAGCGGCACGCCGACGGATTGTGTGATGGTGGCCATCAACCACATCATGAAAGAAAATCCGCCCGATCTGGTGCTGTCCGGTGTGAACTCGGGCGGCAACATGGGTGAGGACGTGCACTATTCCGGCACGGTCGCGGCGGCCATGGAAGCCGTACTTCTGGGCGTGCCGTCCATGGCGCTGTCCCTGACCTGGAACGATGTGATGAACATTCCCTGGGAAACGGCAGAGCAGTTTGCGCCTGAGATCATTCGCAAAGTGTGTGCCGTTGGCTGGGCCCGCAATGTGCTCATCAACGTCAATTTTCCCGATTGCGGGCCGCAGGACGTCAAAGGCGTGATCCCGGCCGCGCAGGGCAAGCACAAGCTGGGCGACGATATGCTGCTGCGCCACGATCCGCGTGGATTGCCGTATCTGTGGATCGCGGGCAAGCGACGCGGTCATGCATCGTCACCGGGGACAGACCTTGTGGCGGTGGAAGACGGTTATGTCGCCGTCACGCCGCTCAACGTCGATCTGACCGATGCTCCGACGATGGCCGTGCTGGCTCAGGTCTTCCCGCCGCAGGCTTAACGAGGACGAGATGAGCACGGAGAACCGCAAAATCCGCCTCGTCATGGACCTGCGCAACGGTGGTGTCACCGATACGCGCGTGCTCGCGGCCATCGAACGCGTTCCGCGCGAAACGTTCGTGGAGGAAGCATTCCTCGATCAGGCTTACGCGAACCAGGCTTTGCCCATCAACTGCGGCCAGACCATCAGCCAGCCGTTGGTTGTGGGTTTGATGACCCAGGCCCTGGAACTCACCGACCGGCACAAGGTGTTGGAAGTGGGAACGGGCTCGGGCTACCAGACCGCGATCCTGTCGAAACTGGTGCGCCGGGTGTACACGGTGGAGCGTCATCGCGACCTCATGCCGGAGGCTGAAAAGCGCTTCAAGGCTCTGAACCTCCACAATGTCACCACAATGGTAGGCGATGGCTATAAGGGCTGGCCGGGACAGGCACCTTTCGACCGTATCCTGGTCACCGCCGCCGCCCGTCTTGTGCCGCCCGATCTGGTGGCGCAGTTATCGGACGAAGGCGGTATCATGGTACTGCCGGTGGGTGATGCGTCGGGGCTTCATCAGGAAGTGATCAGGGTGCGTAAAGAAGGCACGCAGTTCCACAGCGAGCGCATGTTTCCGGTACGCTTTGTGCCTTTGGTGCAAGGCATACCTGAGGACAAGAAATAGCGGAGAGAGGCGATGCGGGGGCTCAAGATTTGGCAAAAAGGCGCGGCTGCGGCAGTTGTCGTCGGCCTGCTTGCATCCTGCGCGCCCGACTTCAATCCGCCGCCGGGATATCAGGGCGGTTTCTTGTGGGAGTCCAACAAGAGCCGCACCATCGCCGTTGAGCCGGGCGATACAATTTACACCATCTCGCGCCGCTATGACGTGCCGAGCCGCGTCATCATCGCGCGCAACGGTCTCGCCGCGCCCTATAACCTGACGGCCGGACAACAACTGATCCTCGACCCGGTGCGCTCGCACACTGTGGTCAAAGGCGACACGCTTTCGCAATTGGCGGCGACCTACAGCATCGAGATGAGCTTGCTGGCTTCGGCCAACGACCTCAGCGCGCCCTATATCATCCGTGTTGGGCAGGAGCTTTGGATCCCGGATCCGTTCAGCATCGCCGCAGCGCCTGCGCAGCAGCTGGCTTCAGCCGCCGCACCCGTAAGCTCCGAACCGCTGCCGCCTGTATCAGCACCTGTAGCGCGCGCGCCGCGCAGCGCCTTCGTTGAAGAATCATTAGCACCACCGCCGGGATCGGCGGTGCCGTCTGGCACTGTCATTGTGCCCAACACACCTACGGCGGTTGAGGCGCCCGCCGCCACGGTGCCAGCGGTGGCAGGTGCCATTGCGTCCGCGCCGCTCGCGGCATTGCCCGGCGTTGCTACAGTGCCGGTGCCAACGCCTTCAATGCCATCCGCTTCAGCCCCTGTGCCGAGTGTGACGGGACCTCCTGCCGCTGTGCCGCTTGCAGAAAAGCAGGTCGCGATTGCTGTGCCAGCGCCGATTTCAGAACCACCCGCGCGTGCCTCGGCGCGTTTCTCATGGCCTCTGCGCGGCAAGGTGCTCGCGAGCTTTGGCGCGGCGGGGCAGGGACTGCACAATGACGGCATCAACATCGCGGCACCGGCGGGCACGCAAGTCCGCGCCGCCGACAACGGCGTGGTGGCCTATGCCGGCAGCGAGTTGAAGGGTTTTGGCAATCTTCTGTTGATCAAGCATGCCGACGGTTTGACCACAGCTTACGCCCATAACGCGAAGCTGCTGGTGAAACGCGGCGATGAAGTAAAGCAGGGACAGGTTGTGGCGGTCGTGGGCCGCACGGGCAATGTGGACTCACCGCAGCTTCACTTTGAAGTGCGTAAGGGAACACAAGCCATGGATCCCTTGGCCTATCTCGCACAATAGACTCGCGCAATAAGAGCGCGGAACAAGTCACCTTAGCTTTCGTTTTAGGATGACCGTGCCTGCGGCCTGTTGGCTGCGGTGTGGACAGTCTCTGATTCAACCAAAAACAAAGCAGGAGACACGTCTCATGAACAAGAAAATCATCCCGATGATTGTTGCTGCGAGTTTCTTCACGGCTGGCAGCGCTTTTGCCGCAGCGGTGACGCAGACCACCACAACCTGGACCGACGAACAGGGCAACGTGATCCGGCAATATTCGACGACGAAGAAATATGAACCGGTCACAAATCCGCAGATCGATGCGACGGTAGGTGTGGAGTTGCCGCAGAACGTCACGCTCTACGACTTGCCGGATACCATCAAGATCCAAGAGCCGGACCGCTATCGCTATGTGATCGTGAACAATCACCCGGTCGTGGTGGAGCGGAGCAATCGCCGCATCGTCCACGTCTGGTAAAGCGAGAGTAGGTTAAGCAATCGGGCGGAGCGCCGAGATGCGCTTCGCCCGTTTCGCTACAATTTGGAAAGGTCGATCTTGACCTTGAGATCGCCGGCCAGGGCCTGGATCAATTGCCAGGCGACACGGCCTGAACGCGCGCCGCGCGTGACGGACCACTCAATGGCGCGGGCCTGTAAGTCGGTGGCGGATATCGGCAACCTGATGGCGCCGGCATAGCTCGCCACGATCTGCAGATAGGTCTCCTGATCGAGATTATGAAAACCGAGCCAGAGCCCGAAACGGTCGGAGAGAGAGACTTTCTCCTCGACCGCTTCGCTGTCGTGGATAGCGGTCGCACGTTCGTTCTCGATCATGTTGCGCGCCAGCATGTGGCGCCGGTTCGAGGTGGCATAGAACACCACGTTCTCGGGCCGGCCTTCGAGGCCGCCTTCCAGGACCGCCTTTAGCGCTTTGTAGCTTTGATCCTCGCCTTCGAAGGACAGATCGTCGCAGAAGAGGATGCAACGCCGCCCGGTATCGCGCAGGCGCGAAAGCAGACGTGGCAGGCTTTGAATGTCCTCGCGGTGGATCTCCACCAGGACAATACGGGCAGAGCCTTTGCGTCCATCATTGGCGGCGGCATGCACGGCCTTGACCAGAGAGCTTTTGCCGGCGCCGCGCGCCCCCCACAACAAGGCGTTGTTGGCGGGAAAGCCGTCGGCATGCTGGCGGGTATTGGCGAGCAGGGTCTCGATCTGGCGGCCGATGCCTCTCAACATGGCCAGCGGCACTCGCGCGACGGTTTTGACCGGCGCCAGAACGCCCGTTTCCGCATGCCAAACGAAAGCGTCCGCCGCTGAGAGATCGGCGGTGGTGTCGGGTCCGACGGTCTGACTTTCGAGAGCCCGGGCGATACGCTCCAGGAGGGGTGTCAGAGGATGGCTGGCGGCGGTGCCGGATGCTTTCCTGGCAGCAGGCGCGCGCGCGGGTTTTGAGCGTTTCGAAGGGGTTTTTCGAGCCATGGTAAGCGGAAGCTAACAGATTGTGACCACTGGCGAAACTGTTGCAGAGACCTTACATAACGAAGGCCGCTGCGCGCTGGGGTTATAACATTTGCAAGACGCGTGGGGGTGGGTATAGTCCGCCCTTTCCAGGGCTTAAGACGCTCTTTTCTTTAGCCTGACTCTTACGAGGAGTTTCCGGATGTTGATCTCTCCGGCCTACGCCCAGGCCGCCGGCGGCGCCGCAGCCTCATCGAGCTTCATACAGTTCGTTCCGCTGCTTCTGATTTTCGTCGTCTTCTATTTCCTGCTGATCCGTCCGCAACAAAAGAAGCTGAAAGACCACCGCGGCATGCTTGAGGCTGTGCGCCGGGGAGACCGCATTGTGACCAATGGCGGCATCGTCGGGCTGGTGACCAAGGCCGACGAGCGGGAATTGACCGTCGAGATTGCCGAGAATGTCCGCGTGAAGGTGATGCGCGATATGATCCACTCGGTCGTCAGCAAGACCGAGCCGGTGTCTAGCGACAAGGACAAAGCCGACGCCAAGTCGGAATAGGCCAAAGGCAATCGCGCCGGGTTCGCCCCGCGCCCAAGGATAGCGCCATGCAGTTCAGCAACACCAAGATGATCATGGTCTTCGCCGTTATTCTGGCGTCGATCTTTTTCGCGGCTCCTAATCTCATCCCCTCTAGCGTACGGGCAAAACTGCCGGCGTCCATGAGCTGGTGGAAGCCAATGAACCTGGGCCTCGATCTGCGCGGTGGATCCTACTTGCTGCTGGAAGTGGACACCTCGGCGCTGGACAAGGAACAACTGGCCGATCAGGAAGAGACGGCGCGTACGTCTCTGCGCGAAGAGAAGGTGGCCTACCGCAACATTCGGTCCGCCGATGACGGCGTTTACGTGACCTTGAACGACGCGGCCGATTTGACCCGCGCCCGCGCGGCCATCGCTAAAGGCGCGCCCACCATGGATGTAACGACGGTGGGCGATGACCGTGTGCGTATCGTCGTGCCCGATCGTGTGAAGCGCGAGCGCCAGCTGGGCGCCGTGAGTCAGTCGCTGGAGATTGTGCGCCGTCGTATCGACGAGTTCGGCACCACAGAACCCTCCATCCAGCGCCAGGGTGCGGACCGCATCATCGTGGAATTGCCGGGCGTGGAAAATCCCGAGCGCGTGAAAGAGTTGCTGGGCCAGACGGCAAAAATGAACTTCCACATGCTCGACCCCATGGGTACGGCGAGTGATGCCAAGGATATTCCCCCGGGCACGATGCTGCTGCCGGGCTCGGCCGACGCTGCTCTGCCGCCAGGTCAGAAGTATGTTGTGCGCCGGCGCGTGGAAGTCAGCGGCGAACGCCTGATTGATTCACAGCCGGGCTTCCAGGACGGCGCACCGATCGTCAATTTCCGTTTTGACACGGCCGGTGGGCGCCGCTTCGGCCAGGTGACCTCGAACAATGTCGGCCAGCGTCTGGCCATCGTGCTTGATAACGCCGTCATCAGCGCCCCGGTGCTGAAGGGCCCCATTGTCGGCGGCAGCGGAATGATCGAAGGCGGCTTCACGGTCGAAAAAGCAAAAGATCTGGCGCTGCTGCTGCGCGCGGGCGCCTTGCCGGCACCGCTCAATTTCCTCGAAGAACGCTCCGTCGGCCCCGGCCTCGGCGCTGACTCGATCAAAGCCGGCGCCACAGCCGCGCTGGTGGGTGGCGGGCTCGTGGTGGTCTTCATGATCATCGCCTATCACACCTTCGGTCTCTTTGCGGTTTTCGGCCAGATTTTCCACATGCTGACGCTGTTTGCGTTCTTGAGCGTCGTTGGCGGCACGCTGACTTTGCCCGGCATTGCCGGCGTGGTGCTGTCGCTGGGTATCGCCGTGGATGCCAACGTGCTGATTTACGAACGTATGCGCGAGGAGTTCCAGTCTGGCCGCACGTTGATGAACGCGCTGACGAGCGGATTCCAGAATGCCTTCGCCACCATTTTTGACTCGAACCTGACCACCTTCATCGCCGCCGCCATTTTGTACTTCCTGGGCACCGGACCGGTGCGCGGCTTCGCCGTGACACTGGCGGTAGGTATCGCCACCTCCATGTTCTCGGCGGTCATGATCACGCGCATGCAGGTGTGGATGTGGTACCGCGCCGGCAAGCGCACCACGTTGCCCGTCTGATGCAAGGATAGAAACTATGTCAATCTTTCCGCAGCCTATCCTTCGCTATATGCCGCACGAGTTCCGCTGGGACGTGGTGGGTACGCGCTTCATCTGGTACGTGTTCACGGCCATTCTGATTGTGGTCTCCATCGGCTCGATCGCCACGCGCGGGTTTAACTTCGGCATCGATTTTGCCGGCGGCGTCCTGATGGAAGCCCGCGCCGAGCAGGTCGTCGATCTCTCCAAATTGCGCGGAGATCTGAACGGCCTGGGCCTGGGCGAAATCAACATCACGACCATTGGTGACACGGGTAAGGACGTGACGATCCGCGTGCCCGAACAGCAAGGCGGCGATCAAGCGCAGAATACTGCTGTGGGCAAGATCAAGACGCAGCTGGGTGAGCAGTATCAGATCCGCCGCACGGAAGTGGTGGGCCCGAAGGTTGGCGCCGAATTGATCATCGGCGGTGCGCTTGCGGTTGCCTTGGCTGTGACGGCTATCGCTATTTACGTCTGGTTCCGGTTCGAGTGGCAATTTGCGCTGGGGGCCTGTCTTGCGCTCTGTAGCGACGTCATCACGACGCTGGGCGTCTTTTCGCTGTTCCAGATGAACTTCGACCTGACCACCGTCGCGGCCGTGCTGACCATTGCCGGATATTCGGTGAACGATTCCATCGTTGTCTATGACCGCGTGCGCGAGATGTTGCGCAAGTACAAGAAGATGCCGCTACCGGAATTGCTCAATCTGTCGGTCAACCGCGTGTTGCCGCGAACGCTTCTGACGGTGTTCACGGTGTTCCTGACGGTCGTTGCGCTGCTGGTCTTCGGCGGCGAGACATTGCGCGGCTTCTCCGTCGCCATGCTGTGGGGCTTGTTCGTCGGCACCTTCTCGAGCATTCGTGTCGGCATGCCGGTGCTATTGTACCTAGATCTGCGCCGCGACGAGTTCGGCGGACCGGCCGCCAGCAGCCCCTGACTTTGACACGTGAAGCTGACGCGACAATCGGCGGCCGACCGTCAACTTATCCAACGCTACGGTAACGGCGGCTTTCGTGTATCCAATGTGGATTTCACCGGCGCGGTGATCGTGACACCGGAGCGCACCGTGAGTTGGGTGGTTCCTTCAGTTGCCGATCTCACCGTGGCCGACTTCGCGCCGCTGATGAACCAATCCCTTGATGTCTGTCTGCTTGGCTGCGGCAAGGAGATGCTTCCCTTGAAGCCCGAGCTGCGTGCGGCTTTGAAAGAGGCCGGCATCAGCGTCGATCTCATGGACACAGGAGCGGCGTGCCGTACCTACAATGTGCTCATGGGCGAGGGGCGCGCCGTGGCCGCGGCGCTTATAGCGATCTAATTACAAAAGACAGACGCACAAACAAAAACGGGGACCTTGCGGTCCCCGTTCTGGTCTCTGATGGCGGTTGCTTTAGCCCAGGTGCTGCTGCGCGGCCATGGCCAGCAGCATCGGGATGGAAAGCACCGTATTGGTACGCGAGAACAGCATGGCCATGCGCGCGGCCTTGGCTTTCACGTCAGGTTCCACCTGCACGATGCCCAGCGCCTTCTTCTGGTTGGGCCAGATGACGAACCAAACGTTGAACCACATGATGATGGCGAGCCACATGCCAATGCCGATGTTGCGCGCAACGCCGGTCTGGCTGCCGAGCAGCAGCGCATCGACGAGGTAGCCGTTGAGGAAAGCCAGGATCAGGCCGGTGATGAGCGTGGACATGGCGCCCCAACGGAACCAGAAAAGGGCCGCGGGCGCGATCACCTTGCCGATGGCGGGCTTCTGCTCATCGGGGATCTTGGACATGTTCGGAATCTGCACAAAGTTGAAGTACCACAGCAGACCGATCCACATCACACCGCTGACGATATGCAGGTAGCGGAACAGATATTGCCAGAAAGCGTCGCCATACGGCGTGCCGCTCGCGCTCTTGAAGTAGAGCAGCAGGACAATTGCCAGTACCGTGCCGGCAATGACGGTATTGCGTAAGGACGTCAGAATGGCGCTCATGAACTTCCCCTTTGAGTTACCCTGTGAAGGCGACAACCGTTCTCGGTACCGCCTAAACCCGTTACCATGTTACCCCATTCCGTAGGGCGCGCAATTGCATATCCTATTGGAAAGACACGTCAGGTTGGATTGGCGAGGGATGAAATAAGCACGATGCCGCAGGCGGGACATTACGTTGCTGAACTGGTGCGCGACGAGGACTACGACCGTTTCCTGACGGCCGTGTTAGCCCCCAAGGCTGCCCGCGACAGCCTTCTGGCGCTCTACGCTTTCAATGTAGAGGTGGCCAGGGTGCGTGAGAGTGTCTCCGAAAGCCTCATCGGGCAGATGAAGCTGCAATGGTGGCGAGATGTGGTGGCGGCGGTCTTCGAAGGCAAACCCACGCCTAAGGGAAACCCGGTGGTCGATGCTATCGCGGCGACAATAACGGCTCATAATCTGTCGCGGAGCCACTTCGAAGCGTTGCTCGACGCCCGCGCCCAGGACATGACCGACGAAACGCCGCCCGACCTGGAAGCCCTTGAAATATACGCCGATGGCACATCGGCAAGTCTTACGCTCTTGGCACTGGAAGTGCTGGGTGCGCGAGACGACGCCAGCAAACAAGCTGGGCGCCATGTGGGCATCGCCTGGGCCTTGACCGGGATGCTGCGGGCTGTGCTGTTTCACGCGCGCGCTAACCGCTTTCTGCTGCCGCAGGACCTGATGGCGGCGGCAAGCCTTACAAGTCACGACCTTCACGAACGGCGCAACGCCACCAAGATCAGTACTGTCGTGGCGCAAATCGCGGAACGGGCCGGTGAACACATCGCCAAAGCACGCGCCTTGCGCGGCCAGGTCGACCGCAAGGGGCTGGCGGCGCTGCTGCCGGCGACGCTCGCTGATGGCTATCTGAAGGGATTGGCGCGCCGAAAGTTTGACGTTTTCGATCCGCGTCACGCGTTGCAAAGGCCAGCGGCCTTGCGTCTCTCATGGAATGCGATGTTGGGACTCTATTAAGAGTCTATTCGGCGGCGAGGGGCCCGGCCTTCAGCCATTGTTCGATATCCCTGAGCGCGCGTTCGGCTAAAGCCTTCTTGCGGTCACGGCCTCTGATGGGGCGTCCTTTGCCGTCGCGGGCATCGATTTCTGGGAACAGGCCGAAGTTCACGTTCATGGGCTGGAAGGTCGTGGCGTCGGCGCCGCCGGTAATGTGGCTGAGCAAAGCGCCGAGGGCCGTCGTGACCGGTGGCGTTTCCTGAACAGCACCGCGCCGTTCGGCGGCGGCGAAGCGGCCCGTCATGAGGCCAACAGCCGCACTCTCCACATACCCCTCGCAGCCAGTGATCTGACCGGCGAAGCGCAGGCGCGGCATCTTCTTCAGCCGTAACGTACCGTCCAGCAGTTTCGGCGAATTGATGAACGTATTGCGGTGAATCCCGCCCAGACGCGCGAACTCGGCATTTTCCAAGCCGGGGATCGTGCGGAAGACACGCACCTGTTCGCCATGCTTCAGCTTGGTCTGGAAGCCCACCATGTTGAATAATGTGCCGAGCGCGTTGTCTTGACGGAGTTGCATTACCGCATGGGGTCGTTGGTTCGTGCGCGGATCGCGCAGGCCGACGGGCTTCATGGGGCCATGGGCGAGGGTCTCGACGCCGCGGTCGGCCATGACCTCGATGGGCAAACACCCCTCGAAGTAGGGCGTGTCTTTTTCCCAGTCCTTGAACTCGGTCTTCTCCGCACTGCGCAAGGCGGCGATGAAAGCTTCGTATTGGGCTTTGTCGAAGGGGCAGTTGATGTAGTCCGCGCCGCCGCCTTCGACCTCAGCTCCTTTGTCATAGCGCGACTGGAACCAGGCCACGTCCATATTGATGCTTTCGCGGTGGACGATGGGCGCGATGGCGTCGAAGAAGGCGAGGGACTCCTCGCCCGTGAGCGCGCGTACGGCCTCGCTCAAGGCTGGTGAGGTGAGGGGCCCGGTGGCAATGATGACCGAAGACCAGTCCTCAGGCGGCAAACCGGCGACCTCGCCCGGTTCCACGGAAATCAGCGGGTTGCTGCGCAAATGCTGCTCGACGGCGGCGGAGAATCCCTCCCGGTCCACGGCCAGGGCCGAACCCGCCGGGACCCGGTGGGCGTCCGCCGCTGTCATAATGAGCGAGCCGGCGCGGCGCATCTCGGCGTGCAGAAGCCCCACCGCATTGTAATCGGCGTCATCGGAACGGAAGGAATTGGAGCACACCAACTCGGCAAGGCTCCCGGTTTTATGGGCCGCCGTCATGCGCGCCGGGCGCATTTCGTGGATCACCACGGGAATTCCAGAATTGGCAATCTGCCAGGCGGCTTCGCTTCCCGCGAGGCCGCCGCCGATGATATGGATAGGTTGATGTGTCATGATCTCCACCATAGCTATCCCAGGGCGAAGTTCAATGCCGGGGGCGGCCTGAGTGCAGAGGAGTTGGGTTTCTTATGAGTGAGCGCTTTTATGTCGTCGGCGGTGAGTACGCCGATATGTCTTTCACGACGCCGCTGGCGGGCACCAAGCTGGAGGTGCGCGGCCCCTTCAATGCGCGCGAGGCGAAAGTCTGCTGGCGCGATCTGACGGGCAAGACCGTCGATAACGCCATGGTGCGCTACTTCCTCCGCTCGGAGGAAGAAGTGGCGGGAAAGAAATACTGGGTCGTGGGCGGTGAATACGCGGACTCGTCTTTCATCAAGATCAGGCCCGGCAAAGAGCTGGAGAGCTATGGGCCCTTCGACACATGGGATACGGCGTTGGGATTCTGGCGCGGCCTGACCTCCAAGAGCGTCGATGACGCCATGATCCGCTACGACATCCGCGAGAACTATCAGTCGGGCGAAGCCATCACCGGCGGCAAGTTTGCGGTGAACAAGGCCCCACAGGCAGCAGTGCGTTTTATCGACATCGCCGCAGCGCCGGAAAAAGTTTTGGCTTTCCTGAAGGACGGGGCCAATTGGACCAAGTGGGCGGCAGGCGCGGTAAAGTCCACCCAGCTGGTGTCCGGCGGAACATGGGATGTGGAAACGCCCATGGGCAAGGCGCGCCTGACGATCACGAGCGATGCCGCGACCGGCATCCTCGATCACGCGCTGAACGGCCCCAACGTCAACGTGACGATTCCGGGACGCGTGGTAGCGGGTGGGGCCGGCAGCATCTTCATGCTGATCTTCACGCGAGAAGCTTCCATGTCGGACAAGGACTTTGCGCGTGACATGGCGTTGGTCGACGCCGACCTTGCCGCGTTGAAAGCCTGTTTCGAAAAAGGCTAGCTACTTCTTCGGAACTTCGCTGCACCCTTGCGGGCCGCAGAACTGCACCGCGCCCGTGAGGTGATCTATGCGGTACATGAAGCCGTTGGTGGAATTTGGTGCAGGCACCAGATTGAAGCGGTTGCCGAAAAGGTCGCCCGCGATAACGGCAAGGCCGCCCAGCACCGCCGCAATGACAATGGCGCGCGACAGACCCGTGGACAGGAATTTCGCCTTCGCCCCGTCGGCCTGTGCCTTTTCGCTGTCGGTCTCATCGTCTCTCGCCGGTTTCTCTTTCTTGACGATGACGGGCGGGACCGCGCCTTTAGCGGCATCCTTATCCTTCGCCATTTCGACCATGTTGCACTCCATTCACGGCGTCAGCGTGACATCGCGGCCAGTTTAGCGGATGAAACAAGACGCGGAAAGGTTCAGCCGGCTTCATCTAAAGTCGGCGGCGGCGCTACATCCTCGACGGTGGAGAAAGTGCTTATGCCGCCGGCAGGCTTTAATGGCTCGGGCGGCGCGATACCGCGCGCGGCCAAAACGTCATTGACGGTCTGCAGCAACATGGCCGGCGAGATGGGTTTCATGAGGTATCCCTGAATGCCCCGACGGGCGGCGGCTTTGTAGGTTCCCGTGTCGGTGCGGCCTGTGAGCACGATGACAGGCAAGTTACGCCGCCAGATCGTCTTGGCTTCGCGGATCTTGCGTATGAGTGTCAGGCCGTTGGCGTTGGGCAGCACTATATCCACCAACGCCAGCTGAATGCGCAGGCCGGGGTCCTTCATGATGTAGAAGAGGGCTTCTTCCGCATTTCCGGCGGTCACGATCTTGGGGTAACCGCCGGCCTTGAGGAAGGCGACGATAAGATCGCGGATGGCGGGTTCATCCTCGACAACGAGCAGGCAACTGAGCGGCTTGGCCATAAGGAGCGCACAAGAAAAATGGATTAACTAGGATTCCAAAACGCTGCCGCGAATGCAATGGAGCTTTTGCAAAGCAAACCCCTGACGTTAGGAGACGACGCCATGGGAGCTGCGTGGGCCAAGGAACAACCACAGGAGCCAGCCCACGAACGGTAGAAGGATGACCAGCAGAATCCAAGCCACTTTTGTGCCTGTAGAGCGAGCGCTGCCGAGGGTGCTGATAATGGCCCATACATCCGCAACAAGGATAAGGAGGCCGAAGATGCCTTGATATTCGAAGTGCATGGAAACATCCTGTGCGCGATAAGATGCAACCCAGATTAGACCTATAAAAGCCTGAGGGAAAGGACAAGCGATGACGCGGACGGCACACTGTAATTGCGGCGCGCTGCGGTTGGAGGCAGACGGCGAACCCGAAGCCGTGGTGGTTTGTCACTGTACAGATTGCCAGCGGCGGACGGGGTCCGTGGTAGGTGTGGGCGCCTATTATCATAAAGACAAAGTACGCATCACCGGCGCCAGTACAGCCTGGACACGCACGGCCCACAGCGGACGCAGGTTCACGCAGAATTTCTGCCCGACGTGCGGGACGTCGGTGTTTTTCATTTCGGATAATAAGCCCGACGGTGTCGGTGTGGCTGTGGGCGCCTTTGCCGATCCCAACTACCCGGCGCCCGCACGTTCAGTGTGGGAGCGCTCGCAGCATCCATGGATTGCCGTGCCCGAAGACCTCGTCCATTTCGACATGGGACGAGATCAAGGCGCGAAGAAAGCGTAGGAACCTCAGGATGACCATCACCATCACCGCATTCGACCGCTCACCCGACGGCGGTAAGGGGTTGGCGCGCGACACGCGGGTTCGCTGGGCGCTGGAGGAAGTCGCCCAACCCTACGAGGTTCGTCTTGTTTCATTCCGTGCGCTGAAGGAGCCCGCGCATCTGGCCCTTCATCCGTTCGGTCAGATTCCAACCTATGAAGAAGGCGATCTTGCTCTGTTCGAGACGGGTGCGATTGTTTTCCATATCGCCGAGCGTCATGCGGGTCTATTGTCGAAGGACGCGAACGCGCGTGCCAGGGCGATCACATGGATGTTCGCCGCCATCAATACAATCGAACCGCCGATCCTCGAATATGTGACCGCCAAGCTGTTCGAAGCGGATAAGCCTTGGGCGCAGCAGCGCGTGCCTCTGGTCGCGGATCGCGTGCGCGTACGGTTGCAGCAACTTTCCAGCCGTCTCGGTGATGCCGAATGGCTCGATGGCGCGTTCAGCGCCGGCGATCTGATGATGGTATCGGTGTTGCTCCGCGTGAGACCATCGGGAATTCTGGACGAATATGCGAACCTCGCGGCCTATGTCGCGCGGGGCGAGGCACGCCCCGCCTATCAACGTGCTTTCGCCGCGCAGTTGGCAGTGAATACGCGGCCTTAGGTTTTTGCCGATTGCTCCGATAGACGGCCGGGTCGGACGTGCGGCACCATCCAGGCGGTGATGAAGCCCATGATGCCAAGCAAGACCGCCAGCCAGAAGGAATTTCCCAAGGAGTCACCGATGGCGCCGGTGAGCCGGTTGATATCAGCGGCGGAAACTTTCTCACGTAAGGCTGGGTCCATGATGGTCTGCACGGCGTCATGCACGCCCGGCAACTTCCAAGCCATATTGAGATTGAGCGCAGCACCCACAATCGCTGTACCGAATGTACCACCCAACATGCGCATGAAAGCCTGCGTTGCCGTGGCAATGCCGCGGTGCGCGGTCGCCGCTTCCTGCATGGAAATATGCAAGCTGGTGTTCATGAACCCGAGGCCAGCGCCAATGACGAAGGCTGCCGCAGTGGGCCACCATCCGTTCAGGATGTGACGATTGATCTCAACCGGCACGGTTGCCAAGCCCGCGAGCATCAGCGTGCCTATGACGAGCATGATTCCGCCCGCGACGGCCGTGGTGCGGTACGTGGTGCGCACCATGATGCGGGAGCCAACGGTCGCCGCCACGGGCCAGCTGAATGACATGATGGAGAGCGACACGCCGGCCGTGAAAACGCTGCCGCCCAAAATGCCCTGCACATAAGTGGGCAGGAAGGCACTGACGCTCATGAGCACGCCGCCAATGGCGAAGCTGCCGACGTTGGACGCCAAGAGCGTGCGGTCACGCCACAAGGCGGGAGGCAACAGGGGTTCGGGTGAGCGGCGTTCGACGCGCAGGAACAAAAAATATGTAACGGCGCAAATGGCCAGGAGAAGCAAAATCCACCAGCCCAGTTTGTCGGCCTGAAGCATCGCCACCAAAAGGGCCGTCAGCGAGGTCATCAACAGGGCCGCGCCGGCCATATCCAGGTTGTGCTTGATGATGCGGGGCTGTTCCTTGAAGAAGACCGCCAGCATGCCCATGGCCAGCGCGCCAATGGGAATATTGAGCCAGAAGATCAGCGGCCAGGTGAGGTGCTGTACGATGAAGGCGCCGAGCACGGGACCTATGATGGACGAGCCTGCGTAGACGCTGGCGATATGAGGCTGGACCTTCACGCGCTCGATAGAGGGATACGCATCGCCGACAATGGTAAGTGTGACGGGCAGAATGGCCCCGGCACCGATCCCTTGCACCGCGCGGAAGATCACCAGCATCAGCATGGACGGGGCCAACCCGCACAGCAGGCTGCCGACGAGGAAAATGGTGAAGCCGATGAAGAGAATGCGTTTGCGCCCATACAGGTCGGCGAGGCGGCCGTAGATGGGGATGGTGACCGCCTGCGTCAGCATGTAGGCGGCAAACACCCAGGCCAGCAGTGCAAAACCACCGAGGTCGCCCACAATGGTCGGCATGGCCGTAGCGACAATGGTGCCCTCGACAGCGGAGGTGAAAATGGCGGCGATGCAGGCGGCAAATACCAGCCGGCGTGTTTGTGGGTCAAGTGGTGTGGAATCTTGAGGGCTGGCAGACATGTCCCTGAAATATCGCTTATTCCAGCGCCTGTCATGAGGCTATCTTGGCAGGGCTTCCATACATAAAGGAGGGGACAATGTTGAACTCGCCATTGCCGTTACCGGTGACCTTGACCACCGCGTCGATCCTGACTCTCTTGTGCATTGCGCTGATCGTGCGTGTCGGCCACGGCCGTTTCCAGCACCGCGTCGCCATGGGGGATGGCGGTAACTCGGACATGCTCGTGCGCATGCGCACCCATGCGAACTTTGTGGAATACGTGCCGATTATTTTGATCCTTATGGGAATCTTAGAGATGTCCAAGGTCAGTCGCATCGCCCTTGCGGTGATGGGCGCGGTGCTGATCCTCTCGCGCGTGCTTCACGCCATCGGCATGCCACGTCCCGCGCCGAACATATTCCGCGCGAGCGGAGCTGGGCTCAGTGCCCTTGTCATGTTCATCTGCGCCGTGTGGGGCCTCTTTCTGGTATTTACCGCTTAGTCTGTTGGGAGTTCTTCTATGAAGTCGCGTGCCGCCGTTGCCTGGGAAGCCGGGAAACCTTTGACCGTTGAGACCATCGATATCGCCGGGCCGAAAGCCGGCGAAGTGCTGGTGGAGATCATGGCCACAGGCGTATGCCATACGGATGCCTACACGCTGTCGGGCCTGGATTCCGAGGGCAAGTTCCCGGCCATCCTGGGCCACGAGGGGGCGGGCATTGTGCGCGAGGTCGGCGCGGGCGTGACCAGCGTGAAGGCGGGCGATCACGTGATCCCGCTTTACACGCCTGAATGCCGCCAGTGCAAAACCTGCCTTTCCCAGCGCAGCAACCTCTGCACCGCGATCCGCAGCACGCAGGGGCAAGGTGTGATGCCCGACGGCACCAGCCGTTTCAGTTGCGAGTCCACAAAGAAGAGCGGGCAGATTTTCCACTACATGGGGTGCTCAACTTTCTCCAACTTCACGGTGCTGCCGGAGATCGCCGTGGCGAAAGTGCGCCCCGACGCGCCTTTCGACAAGATCTGCTACATCGGCTGCGGAGTCACGACAGGCATCGGTGCCGTGATTAACACGGCCAAGGTTTGGCCGGGCGCCAACGTGGCGGTATTTGGCTTGGGCGGTATTGGACTCAATGTGATTCAAGGGGCGCGTATGGTGGGCGCCGACAAGATCATCGGCATCGATCTCAACCCCGCCAAAGCGGAAGCCGCCAAGCGCTTCGGCATGACCCACTTCATCAACCCCAGCGACGTGGGCAGCGACAAAGTGGTTGCGGCGGTGGTGGATGCGACGGAAGGAGGGGCGGATTTCTCCTTCGACTGCACGGGCAACACGACCGTCATGCGCCAGGCATTGGAATGCTGCCATCGCGGCTGGGGCGAAAGCATCATCATCGGCGTGGCTGAAGCGGGCAAGGAAATCGCCACCCGGCCCTTCCAACTGGTGACGGGGCGTGTGTGGAAGGGCACGGCCTTCGGCGGTGCGCGCGGGCGCACGGACGTGCCGAAGATCGTGGACTGGTACATGGACGGCAAGATCGAGATCGACAGCCTAATCACGCACACCATGCCGCTGGAAGAGATCAACCACGCCTTCGATTTGATGCACGAAGGCAAGTCCATTCGCTCGGTGATTGTGTATTAAATCTCGACGTCATCCCGGACGAGCCACGCCACAGGCGGGGCGAGAGCCGGGATCCATTGCGCAGAAAACGCCGGCTCGTGGACCTTGATCCATGGATCCCCGCTCGCGCTTCGCTTGGCGGGGATGACAATTGAGTGTTGTTATCGAGGACATTTGAATCCATGGAAATTCTCTCAAAAGTAAAAAGCTTTGGCGGGACACAAGAGGTACGCCGGTATCAAAGTGCCGTCACCGGCACGACGATGCGGTTTGGCGTGTATCTGCCGCCGCAATCTGAGAATGGCAAAGTGCCGGTACTGTGGCTCCTCTCGGGACTCACGTGCACCGAAGCGAATTTCCTGGAGAAGGCGGGCGCGCAACGATTAGCGGCAGAGGCCGGCGTGATTCTGGTGGTGCCCGATACCTCGCCGCGCGGCGAGGGTGTCGCCGATGATGCGGCTTACGATCTGGGGCAGGGCGCGGGCTTTTATCTTGATGCGACGCAAGCGCCATGGGCCCCGCACTTCAAGATGGAGTCGTGGCTTATTGATGAACTGCCCAAGATCGTCGCGGCGGAATTCCCCGCCGATATGACGCGGCAAAGCATTTGCGGCCATTCCATGGGCGGACACGGAGCCCTGACTTTGGCGCTGCGGAACCCCGCGCGCTTTCGGTCCGTCTCGGCTTTTGCACCCATCGTCGCGCCAGCGCAAGTTCCATGGGGCGAAAAGGCGTTTGCGGCGTATCTGGGGGCAGACCGCACGACGTGGCGCAAGCACGATGCCTGTGCCTTGATCGAGGACGGCGCGCGTGTGGCAGAGATTTTGGTCGATCAAGGATCAGCGGACCAGTTTCTGGAAAACCAGTTGAAACCGGAATTGCTGAAAGCGGCTTGCGCGAAGGCCGGCATTCCGCTGACGCTGAACCTGCGGGAAGGCTACGATCACTCTTACTATTTTATCGCCAGCTTCATGGCCGATCATGTGCGCTATCACGCGCAAAGACTGAAAAGCTAACGCGTCTATCTCTGTCTGGCGCGGCGCTCGTCGGCCTCGCCGGTTTCAGCTGAGGTGCTGGATGGGTCGCCTTGGACGACGCGGTTGCGCCCCGTCTCCTTCGCCTTGTAGAGCGCTTCATCGGCGGCTTTGACCCAGGATTCCTGCTTGCTGTCGCGAGTGCAGGCGGCAACGCCGATGCTGACCGTGACTTGGCGGTTCTTCAGAAGCGAGCTCTCGGCGATGCGGGCCCGCAAGTTCTCGGCCTGCACCATGGCGGCGTTGTCGGGTGTGTCGGGCAGAAGAAGCAGGAACTCCTCGCCACCCATGCGGAACAGACGGTCTAATTTGCGCGAGCGGTTCTTGATAAGAAGCACGAGGGCCTTCAGCACGCGGTCACCGGCATCGTGGCCCAGCTCGTCGTTCACTTTCTTGAAATAGTCGATGTCGATGAGCAGCACCGAGGCTGGCGCAGCCGTACGCTGGTGGCGTTCCAGCGCTTCGTCGAGGGCGAATTCCATTTGGCGGCGGTTATAGGCGCCGGTGAGGGGATCGGTGATCGCTTGCGCCAGCAGTTCTTCCTGCAAATCACGAATAACGTCGGTGATGATGAAGATGACGACGATGGTCAGGGCGAGGGACACCACAAAGCGCGAGGCAATGTCGGTGCCCAGCGACATCAGCACCATGGGAGCGGCGCAGGCGAGCAGGACCAGGCTGCTGACGATGGCCACACGCCGCGCCAGCACGAAGTAACACAGCAGCACGCCGGGGTAACACCAGAGCGCGCCGTGGATCGGGTCTTCCTTCAACGACATGCCAATGGCCAGGGCTGTGGGAATCAGCAGGAAGGTGAAGGGGATGGGCGGGCGCTTCTTGAAATGGATAGCGATGCCATCCACCACAAACGTACCCACAACGCCCAGCACTGAAACGCCCAGGAGGATCTGGCCGTTCACGAAATTGACGACGGCAAAGGGTGTGATGAAAATAAGTACGGCCAGCGCCAGCAGATACATGATCCGCTCGCGGTAAAACTCCATGATATCCTGATTGCTCCGCGGTAACCGCGCGGGCGCGTCCGATGTACTCATATTGCCGTGGAATGCTCCGCCCTTTTTGGCTCACTGCACTCCGTACCCCCACGCACATCATAGCAGTACTGACATTGCATGTCAGATATCTCGTAGCAGTGGTGCACGAAGATGTGAGATTTGGATACAATGAGGTACGCATTTGAAGGAGGGGATTCATGACGATAACCGGCGGTTGCCTTTGCGGCGCGGTCCGTTACAGCAGCGTATCCAAACCCATCGGCGCCCGCGTCTGCTGGTGCCGTGATTGCCAATACTGGGCGGCGGGTAATGGCACAGTGAACGTCGGCTTTTATAAAGCGGACGTGACGGTGACAGGCGCGGTGACCGATTTCCCCAGCACGGCGGAAAGCGGCAACAGCATGCACCGGGAGTTCTGCCCCACGTGCGGCACGCCCATGTTCAGCTCCACAGAGGCGAGGCCGCATCTGGTGTTCATCCGAGCTGGAACGCTGGACGACCCGAACATCGTGACGCCAAGCGCCACCATCTGGGTGAAATCCGCCCCGCAGTGGGCCTGTATCAACGAAACTCTGCCGAAATTCGACGGTCAGTCGCCGCCGATTGCTTAAGCTTGGGGACTGCTACTTGCCGAGGGCCGGCTTGGTGTGGGCGGCCATCTTGAACAGGAAGATGTTGGTGGCGCCGGCCTTTGTGCCGGAATCGCCTTTGGCCCCGCGCTTAATGAGGAGTCCCGCGAGAGAGGATGCGTCGGCGTCCGAAGCGGCTTGGCGGTAAAGCCCCACATCGCTGGTTTTAAAGCCGTGCACGTCAAAAAGTTCTTTGCGGGCGTCGCCGGCGGTGCCCACGTACCAGGCCGCACGGGGGCTGGTATGACGTTTCATGAAATCCTCTAGGTCCTCGAGAATCTGAGTGCGGGACTTTTGAGGTTTTTTGGGTGGTGGCACGGCTCACCCTAACACGGGGCCTCGCATTCGCCCCATGCTATTGGCGGCCCACACTATCGGCGGAAAGCGGCAAGAGCCCTGCCATTCCTGTGCCCCATTCGCGTGCCAATGTTTGTATGCTTGCTCTCCGGTTAAGGGCCCGACTAGCATAGGGTGTATCTTGGGCAGGGAGGATATCCACATGGCAAAGGTCATCAGAGCGAAGGTCATCAGACTGGGTGCGGTGCTGGGCGGCGCGCTGATCGCGGCCTATGTCGCCGTGCATGTGGCGGGTGCCGCCGCGCCGGCCAAGAAGGGACCAGCACCCTGGAGCCCCGTGGAAGTGAGCACGCAAGAAACCGACACGGGTTACGCCTTCACCAACGATCAGGGCCGGCCCGTTTACACCAATGATCTCGACAAGGGGACCAAGATCAGCTGCAACGATGCCTGCCTGGGCGTGCAGTGGATTCCCATTTTCGCGCGCGAGACTTCAAAGCCGCAAGGCGACTGGTCGGTGATGCTGCGCGACGACAAGGCCACGCAATGGGCCTACAAGAAAAAGCCGGTCTATAACTACTACGGCGCCGATCCGCTGGAAGACGTGGTAGCGGCGGACAAGCACTGGCATAGGCTGGAACCGTAAGCACTGTCCGTCATCCCGGACAAGCCGCGCACAAGCGCGGCGCGATCCGGGATCCATTGTGCAAGGCGCATGCTGACGAATGGATCCCCGCCTTCGCGGGGATGACGATCAAAGCCTAAGCCCTCTTCTTCGCCTTCGCCGTTGTCTTGAGGCGTTCCTTCAGGAACTGCCCGGTATAACTCGCCTTCACCTGCGCGATGTCTTCCGGTGTGCCGGTGGCCACGATCTCGCCGCCGCCATGTCCGCCTTCGGGACCTAAGTCGATGACCCAGTCGGCGGTCTTGATGACTTCCAAGTTGTGCTCGATGACCACCATCGTATTGCCCTGGTTCACCAGGGTGTGCAGCACTTCCAGCAATTTGCGCACGTCCTCGAAGTGCAGGCCCGTCGTGGGCTCGTCGAGGATATAGAGCGTGCGGCCCGTGGCGCGCTTGCTGAGTTCCTTGGCGAGCTTCACGCGCTGCGCTTCGCCGCCCGAGAGTGTGGTGGCCTGCTGGCCCAGGTGCACGTAGCCAAGGCCGACCTGTTTCAGCAACTCCATCTTCTCGCGGATGTTGGGCACGGCCTTGAAGAACTCGACGCCTTCTTCCACGGTCATGTCGAGCACGTCGGCAATGCTCTTACCCTTGAAGTGCACTTCCAGTGTTTCGCGGTTATAGCGCTTGCCTTTGCAGACATCGCACGTGACGTAGACATCTGGCAGAAAGTGCATCTCAATTTTAATGAGGCCATCGCCCTGGCAGGCTTCGCAGCGCCCGCCCTTGACGTTGAAGCTGAAGCGCCCCGGAGCATAGCCGCGCGCCTTGGCTTCGGGAAGTTCAGCGAACCAATCGCGGATGGGCGTGAAAGCGCCGGTATAAGTGACAGGATTTGAGCGCGGCGTGCGGCCGATGGGCGACTGGTCGATGTCGATGACCTTGTCGAGCTGGTTCATGCCCTCGATCTTGTCGTGCGGCCCGGGGATGTCGCGGGCACCATAGAGGTGCTTGGCGAGGCCCTTATAAAGAGTCTCCAGCACCAGCGAAGACTTACCGCCGCCGGACACGCCCGTCACGCACGTCATGGTACCCAGCGGGAAATCGACGCTGACGTTCTTCAGGTTATTAGCGCGCGCACCCTTCACGGACAGCACTTTGCCATTGCCTTTGCGCCGCTCGCTCGGCACGGGCACTTCGCGCGTGCCGTTGAGGTAATCGGCGGTGAGGCTGCCTTTGGCTTTGAGAATGTCGTCCAGCGTGCCGGAGGCGACAACCGTGCCGCCGTGTACGCCGGCGCCGGGGCCCATGTCGATGACATGGTCGGCGGTGCGGATCGCGTCCTCGTCGTGTTCGACCACAAGCACCGTGTTGCCGATGTCGCGAAGATGTCTGAGTGTTTCCAAGAGACGATTGTTGTCGCGCTGGTGAAGACCAATGCTGGGTTCGTCCAACACGTAGAGCACGCCGGTCAGGCCCGAGCCAATCTGCGAGGCCAGGCGAATGCGTTGGCTTTCGCCGCCGGAAAGCGTGCCGGAGTTGCGGGACAGTGTGAGGTAGTCGAGCCCGACGTTATTCAGGAAGTGCAGGCGGTCGTCGATCTCGCGCAGGATGCGCCGCGCGATCTCCATATGTTTGGCGCTAAGCGTCTTGGAGAGGCTGGCGAACCATTTGGCGGCGTCGGCGATGCTGAGTTCAGAAATCTCCGCGATGTTCTTTTTCTCGATCTTGACCGCGAGCGCCTCGGGTTTCAGACGCGCACCATGACAGACTTCGCAGGGCTGCGAGGTCTGGTACTTCTCCAACTCTTCGCGCATCCAGGCGGAATCCGTCTCGCGCCAGCGGCGTTGCAGATTGTTGAGCACGCCTTCGAAGGGCTTGCGCGTCTCGTACTTGCGCACCTCGTCGCTGAACTTGATGGTGACTTCATCATCACCGGTGCCGTTGAAGATGGCGTCCTTCACCTTGGCGGGCAGCTTCTTCCACGGCGCATCCATCTTGGCGCCGAAATGGTTGAGCACACCCTTCAAGGCCTGAAGGTAATAGGGTGAGGGCACGGAGGAGGCTGACCAGGGCGCCACGGCGCCGTCCTCGATGCTGAGAGAATCATCAGGCACCACGAGGGCCGGATCGAAAAGCATCTTCACGCCCAGGCCATCACAAGTCGGGCAGGCGCCGAAGGGATTGTTGAAGGAGAAGAGGCGAGGCTCGATCTCATCAATCGTGAAACCGGACACCGGGCAGGCGAACTTGGCCGAGAACGTGGTACGTCCGGCGTCCCCTTTAGCGTCGGCGTTTTCGGTGAGAGCAATGCCTTCGGCGAGCGCAAGGGCCGCTTCAAAGGATTCAGCAAGGCGGCTCTGGATGCCGTCCTTCACGACGACGCGGTCGACCACAACCTCAATATCGTGTTTGAGCTTTTTGTTGAGCGTGGGCACGTCGGCGATCTCATAGAGCGTGCCGTCCACCTTCACACGCTGGAAGCCCTTCTTCAGCAGCTCCTGTAGTTCCTTTTTGTATTCACCTTTACGGCCGCGCGCGATGGGCGCGAGCAGGTAAAGGCGCGTACCTTCCGGCATGGCCATGACGCGATCGACCATTTGCGAGACGGTCTGGGCTTCGATGGGCAGTCCGGTGGCCGGCGAATAGGGAATGCCGACGCGCGCCCACAAGAGGCGCATGTAGTCGTGAATCTCGGTGACCGTGCCGACGGTGGAACGCGGGTTGCGGCTGGTGGTTTTCTGTTCGATGGAGATGGCCGGCGACAGGCCCTCGATGGAATCCACATCGGGTTTCTGCATCAGTTCCAGGAACTGGCGGGCGTAGGCTGAGAGCGACTCTACATAGCGCCGCTGACCCTCGGCATAGATGGTGTCGAAGGCGAGTGAGCTTTTGCCCGATCCGGACAGGCCGGTGATGACTACCAGCTGATCCCTTGGAATATCCACATTGACCGAGCGCAGATTATGCTGCCGGGCGCCGCGGACGCGTATTTCATGGAGATGGGTATGCTTCGGGGAGGGCTTGCTATCGGGGGGCATTTGCACTAAACGTTCTTGTTATGTTCATGTCTTCTTACGCCGTTCGGCGCGGTGGAGCAATGCCTCTTGTAAAGCGAGTTTAGGCATTGAAATTCAAAGTTTATTTCTTCTTTTATGCCGCCGCCGCGCCGGGTAAGGTGCAGGACAACATTCAAGGTCGACTCTTCAGGAGCAAAGCATGGCTGGCAGCGTCAACAAAGTGATCCTTATCGGTAATCTGGGCCGCGACCCGGAAGTGCGCAGCATGCAGAACGGCGGCAAAGTCGCCAATATCTCCATTGCCACGTCGGAAACCTGGCGCGACAAGGCCAGCGGTGAGCGCAAGGAAAAGACCGAGTGGCACCGAGTGGTGATTTTCGGAAATCTCGCCGAGATCGCCGAGAAATACCTGAAGAAGGGCAGCAAGGTGTACGTAAGTGGCTCCCTGCAGACCCGCAAGTGGACCGACCAGAGCGGCGCCGAGAAATACACCACCGAAGTCGTGCTGCAGGGTTTTGGCGGTGAACTCACCATGCTCGACGGCAAGGGCGGCGGTGGAGGCGGCGGCGGCGGCGGTATGGGTGACGAAGGCGGCGGCGGCTGGGACAGCGGCGGTTATGACGACGCGCCCAAATCCGGCGGCGGCAGCAAGGGTAAGAGCAGTGGCGGCGGCGGCCGTGACCCGATGGACGATGATATCCCGTTCTAAGGCTCTGGCGCTTCGCGTCCTCTCTGAAGGGAGTCGGCCATGGGGTTTGGTGTAACGCTTGCGATCCTGATTGTTATCGCTTTCCTGACGTTCTTTACCGTCGGCACATCGCAAGTCGCCATTGTTACGCGTTTCGGCAAGTTCCGGCGCGTGGCAGCCGATGGCCTCAACTGGAAGTGGCCGATCATCGATACGATTGCAGGACGTGTGAGCCTGCGCGTCAATCAGATCGCGCTGACCATGGAGACCAAGACGAAGGACAACGTCTTCGTCACCATTCCGATCTCCGTGCAGTATCAGGTGCGCCCCGAGCGCGTATTCGACGCTTACTACAAGCTGTCGAACCCCATGGCGCAGATCAAATCCTATGTGGAGCAGGTCATCCTCGGGCATGTGCCCGGCATGACGCTCGATGAAGTGTTCGCCACACAATCGGGAATTGCGGCAGCTGTGAAGCGCGAACTGGATTCCGACATGGCGGCTTTCGGCTATGAGATCGTCAATGTCCTGGTGACCGACATCGTTCCCGATGCCAAGGTCAAGTCGGCCATGAACGACATCAACGCGGCCCAGCGCGAGCAAGTGGCGGCCCAGGCGCGCGGCGAAGCGGAAAAGATCCTGGTGGTGAAGAGGGCCGAGGCAGAGGCCGAAAGCAAAGCGCTGCAAGGCCAAGGCATCGCCAATCAGCGCAAGGCCATCATCGAAGGTCTGCGCAATTCCATCGAGCAGTTCCAGAAGGTGGTCGGCGGCACAAGCGCGTCCGACGTGATGCAACTGGTGCTGGTGACCCAGTATTTCGACACGCTCAAAGCTATCGGCGAAAACGACAAGACCAACACGCTCTTCCTTTCGCATGCGCCCGGCGCGGTGAAGGAGATGTCAGAGCAAATCCTGCAGTCGATAGTGGGCGCAGAGCGCGCCAAGGGCTGATCTGCCCTTACGATGCATGCACAGCACGCATCGGCACACGAATTCCCGTGTAAAACTGTTAATTAGAATTTGGGGAGATGTTGTGGCAAATCGGTAAACGATCGGTCGCGCGCGGATGTTCCCATAAGCGGTAAAAATAGTTCCGCGCCTTTGTCCGGTCACTGATCGCCACCATGCCAATTTCAAGTTGGCAACTTCAAGATTGGGGGACGGGGACGTGTTTGGACAGTTGCTGGTTTATGTTGTGCGCTTTCTGGCGCGGTTTCAGTTCTCTCAACAGTTCATCTTCCCGGCGGCGCTGCTGCTGGGCACGCTGTTCTCGACGCACGCTGATGCGCGCTGGCTGAAGGCCGAAAGCCCGCTGTTCGTGGTTTATAGCGAAGGCTCCGAACAGGAGCTGCACGACTTCACGCAAAAGCTGGAAGATTACGATGCACTGCTGCGCATCATGACCGGCACCACGGCGGCGCATTCGCCCAACAAATTCTCGATCTATCTCGTGCGCGACAATGAGCAGCTGCAGGAAGTGGCGCCGCGCATCTCGACATCCATCGCCGGATTCTATCAGGCCACGCCATCTTTCACGTCTGCGTTCGCCATCCGCGAAGACATGGGTGACGCCGATTGGCTGTCGGCTCAATCCATCATTCTGCACGAGTACACGCATCACTTTGTGCTGCAGTACTACCCGGCGAATTATCCCGAATGGTTCAGCGAAGGCATCGCCGAGTATTTCGCCGCCTCCAAGTTCAAGCCCAATAGCATCGAAGTGGGCAAATACCAGAAAGCCCGCGTCTATCCCTTGCGGACCGGCGATTGGGTATCGGTCGAGCGCATCTTCAAGCCGACGCAACGCGTGCTGACGTCGGGCATGTTCTATCCCGAGAGCTGGCTCATCACACACTACCTGATGGACGACGACGCGCGCCGCAAGCAGCTCTTTGCCTTCCTGCAGGCTCTCGGACGCGGCGAGAAGATGGACCATGCCTTTACCGCCAGCTTCGGCATGAGCCTTGGCGACTTCAACAAAGCCGTGAAAGCGTATCTCAAGAAAGGCCAGATCCTGGTGCGTACAGTGCCGCGCGAGACCACGTCCGCGCCGGAGATCAACATCACGTCCATGCCGGAGTCCGCCGATGCGCTTTTGCTGATGAGTGCGCGGTTGATGACCACGCCAATCTTCAAGACCGCCGATGCGCATTTGGTGAATGATGTGCGCAAGCGCACGGACGCGTTTCCCGATGACGCCCTGGCGCAGCGCACCTTGGCCCATGCAAACATCATCGTTGGTGATTACGCCGCCGCCGATTCGCTGCTCGACAAAGTGATCGCCAGAGATCCCAAAGATGTGGAAGCGCTGTACCTGAAGTCCTTGCGCTTCATTGTCGCTGGTCACCGCGATCCCGAGCAGCGCGCGCACCTCTGGGCCGAAGCCAAACCCTATGTGGGCGAAATCTACAAGCTCGACCCCAATCACTATCCGTCGCTGTACTTCTATGGCCTCGCGTCACTGGCCAATAGCGATAGCCCTTCGGAGAATACACTCAATGTACTGAAGCTCGCGCATCAGCTGGCGCCGCAAGTGGACGACATTACTCTGGAGACGGCGGTGGCTCTGTCCAACGCCAGCAAGCCCGAGGAAGCGCGTCATCTGCTGGAGATGGTGGCCTATGAGCCCCACGCCACGGCGCGCTCCACCTATGCCCGCCGGCTCTTGGATCGCATGGCCAGTGGGGAGCCCATCAAGCACACCCCGGGTGAACTGCCGGACGCTTTGCAGTAGCAGCTATTGCCGGCGGTTGGCTGCGTTGCGCACCCGCTCTTCGGGGTCAGCGCGCAATTTCTCCAAGGCCTCCGGAGAAAGCCGCGGCTGAATGGCGGCCGTGGCGCGGACTTCAGCGCTGGGGTCCTCGACGAGTTTGGCGAAATCCTCGTCGGGCAAGGTCTTTGTCCACGCGACCATGGCCCGCACATTAACGCTGCTGTCGGCGGCGAGGCGCGACAAGAGTGCGGGCGTCAGGTCGCGGTTGAAGGAGAGCATGTAGCGCACTTCTTCGTCCGTATCCGTGGCAAGCTTTTCGGCAAGTTCAGGAATGAGTGTACCGTTGCGCGCTACGGCGCGGCGCCAGCGTGGGTCTTCGCTTGCGGCATATCGCGCCAGGAGATCCGGCGGGCAGAGCGGATTGCCGAGGAAGGCGCTCATTTCATCCGGCACAGCCTTACCGTCACGGACCTTTGCCGTCAGAGCCTGAACTTCTTCAGGTGACAGCGCCGTGCTGCGTGCGTGCGTGGCGCGGGCATTATCGATGCTTGCTTGGATATCAGCCGCGACGAGATACACGCTTCCGGCGGACAGCGCGGCCGCGAGACCCCAGCGCTGAACAACAGGACCGCTCGCCGCCCGGGCGGTATTGATGCTTCGTCCGGCGGCGTAGGCCAGTAGCGCCATGAAGCTCGCTTTGATCGGGATGAGCCCAATGGTCACGGAGGCAGCGGTCCACGAACCCAGGCTCATGAGTTCGGCGTGGCTCAAAGCCCCCATGACCAGCACCCAGAGGCCGACAAGGCCGGCGAGGGAGAGTGGCAATGGCGCCCGGGCGGCGGGGGCCTTCCACGGACGTGCAACCACCAACACGATGGTCGTAACCACGGCGGCCCAGGCGAGCAGAAAGATGATGGAACCGGTCCCCAAAGACATGGCTATGAGCTTAGGGGCAAGTGCCTCGGTCGCCAATCCAACTCAGTTTTGGGTCTCATATTGCGGTGCACAAATTGAGAAAAAACGCTCGCCGTTGGAACAGGAGGCAAGCTATCCCTAGGGGCAGTCGTTCAGGCGTTAAACAGCCGAGTCTTTGCGATGACCCTCGGAAAAGTACATACGCCGCCGCGCGCGATCCAGGGGAAGCAGGATCGGGCTTTTGGTATGCTTCCATGCAACATTAGGAACGACATATAAGTGTCTATTATAATTTAAAATATAGAGGAGAAATTTTTGCCGGTTTCGTCAGGGTTGTAAGGCTGGTTTCGCTGCCAACTAGTGTTAGGAGGCCATGGGAATATCTGATAGATTTCAAGGCAGTTACAGCCCGTTTCCGGGTTGATCGTGGGGAGCCCAAACGTCAATATCTGGTGCAGCCGCCTTCCAGCACCGCGCCGCAGCAAATGCGGCCTCGGAAGCGGCTTTTAGGGTATTGGGTGAGGGTAACTGCATGCGAGTGAACCTGTGAGCCAAAGCACGTGAACGACATCACGCCTAATCCGCCAGCCTTCGACATGATTTCGGTCACGATCGAAGACGAAATGCGCCGCAGCTACCTCGATTACGCCATGAGCGTGATCATCAGCCGCGCGCTGCCTGACGTCCGTGACGGCCTGAAGCCCGTCCATCGCCGCATCCTCTACGCCATGAAGGAAGCGGGTTACGAGTACAATAAGCCCTTCCGTAAGTCGGCCCGCATCGTCGGGGATGTCATGGGTAAGTATCACCCCCATGGCGACCTTTCGATCTACGACGCCATGGTCCGCATGGCGCAAGACTTCTCGATGCGCGTGCCGCTCATCGACGGTCAGGGCAACTTCGGCTCCATGGACGGCGATCCGCCGGCGGCGATGCGTTACACGGAATCGCGCCTGGCCAAGCCGGCCCATTCGCTGCTCGACGACATCGACAAAGACACCGTCGACTTCCAGCCCAACTACGACGAGAGCGAGTCCGAGCCGCTGGTGCTGCCGGCGCGCTTCCCCAATTTGCTGGTCAACGGTGCCGGCGGTATCGCCGTCGGTATGGCGACCAACATCCCGCCCCATAACCTGGGCGAGGTGATCGATGCCACCTGCGCGCTGATCGATGATCCGGCCACCACCGACGAGCGCCTCATGGAACTGGTGCCCGGCCCCGACTTCCCGACGGGCGGCATCATCCTGGGCCAGTCCGGCAGCCGTGCGGCCATGATCACCGGCCGCGGCTCCGTGATCATGCGCGGGCGCTGCGAGATCGAGGACATCGGCAAGGACAGGCAAGCGATCATCATCACCGAGATTCCCTATCAGGTGAACAAGTCCTCGATGATCGAGAAGTTCGCCGAGCTGGTGCGCGACAAGCGCATCGAAGGCATCAGCGACCTGCGCGATGAGTCCGACCGGCGCGGCGTGCGCGTCGTGGTCGAGATCAAGCGCGACGCCGTGGCCGAAGTGGTGCTGAACCAGCTCTACAAATTCACCGCGCTGCAGAGCAGCTTCGGCGTCAACATGTTGGCCATCAATGCCGGCAGGCCAGAGCTGATGAACCTGAAGCAAATCCTTCAGGCTTTCATCGCCTTCCGCGAAGTCGTTATCCGCCGCCGTACCGTCTATAAGCTGAACCAGGCGCGCAACCGCGCGCATATTTTGGTGGGCTTGGCGATTGCCGTCGCCAATCTCGACGAGATCATCAAGCTCATCCGTGCCGCCACCGATCCTGCCGTCGCGCGCGCGCAATTGATGGAACGCGAATGGCCGGCGGTAGACGTGGCGCCCCTGGTGGCGCTTATCGACGAGCCGGACCGCAAGGTCGTGGACGGCAAGTACCGTCTCTCGGAAGACCAGGCCAAGGCCATCCTGGACCTGCGCCTGCATCGCCTGACGGGTCTCGAGCGCGACAAGATCCACAGCGAACTTTCCGAGATCGGCACCGAAATCGCGACCTACCTCGAAATCCTGCGCAGCCGCGCCAGGCTTTTCGAGATCATGCGTGCAGAGTTGGTCGAGATGAAGGCCGAGTACGGCACGCCGCGCAAGACCACCATCGAAGAGGTGGAGTTCGAGACCGACATCGAAGACCTGATCCAGCGCGAAGACATGGTGGTGACCGTCACCAACGCCGGCTGGATCAAGCGCGTGCCATTGTCCACCTATCGCGCCCAGCGGCGCGGCGGCAAGGGCAGGGCGGGCATGGCGACCAAGGAAGAGGATTTCGTCCGGGCACTTTATATCGTCAATACGCATACGCCCGTGCTGTTCTTCTCCACGCTCGGCATGGTCTATAAGCTCAAGGTCTATAAGCTGCCCGTGGGCACGCCGCAGAGCCGCGGCAAGGCCATGGTGAACCTGTTGCCGCTGAAGGAAGGCGAGACCATCTCCACGGTCATGCCGCTGCCCGAGGACGAGAGCACCTGGGGCCAGCTCAATGTGATGTTCGCCACGTCCGCCGGCACGGTGCGCCGCAACGATCTCTCGGATTTCATCAACATCAACCGCTCGGGCAAGATCGCCATGAAGCTGGAGGATGAAGAC
The DNA here is from genome assembly GCA_947472795.1 of Fidelibacterota bacterium. Taxonomy (GTDB): domain Bacteria; phylum Pseudomonadota; class Alphaproteobacteria; order Rhodospirillales; family Rhodospirillaceae; genus SHVO01. The sequence goes on from CANJBL010000006.1 coordinate 134,405, forward strand.
GGCAAGTCCGACAGCCTGATCGGCGTCGATACCTGCGACGACAGCAACGACGTGCTTCTGTCCACACGCCAGGGCAAGTGCATCCGCTTCGAGGTGAGCGATGTGCGCGTCTTCGCCAGCCGCTCATCCATGGGCGTGCGCGGCATCAAACTGGCCGAGGGCGATGAAGTGATCTCGCTGTCCATCCTGAGACACGTGGAGTTCGACACCGAAAGCCGCGATGCCTATCTCAAGATGGCCAAAAAACTGCGCGGCGGCGATGAAGTGGAAGAAGCGGGGGATGACGCGCCCGCGGAAACCAACGGCGGCGCCAAGACGCTCACCGACGAAGAATTCAAACGCTTTGCCGGCAGCGAGGAGTTCGTTCTCACCGCCACGCGCAAGGGCTTCGGTAAGCGCACGTCGGCTTATGAGTATCGCATCACAGGCCGTGGCGGCTCGGGCATCGTTTCCATCGCCACCAGCAAGCGCAACGGCGATGTGGTGGCATCCTTCCCGGTGGCCGATAAGGATCAGGTGATGATGATCACCGATCAGGGCCGCCTTATCCGCATTCCCATCGGCGATGTCCGCGTGGCGGGTCGCTCGACGCAAGGTGTGACGCTCTTTGCCACGGGCGAAGAGGAACACGTGACCTCGGTTGCGCATCTGCCGCAAGACGAGACGGATGGCGACGGCGAGACGAGCGAGCCGGGAGAAGAACAAACCGGGGAAGAGCAACCCGGGGAAGCACAAAACGAAGCGGCTGCCGAAGGCTGATATACGTTTCCGGCATCGTTTGAGTTGGAGATAACTTGGAACTCTACTGTCATTCCCGCGAAGGCGGGAATCCACGCTTCCGTCGCTGAGGCTGGAGTGTGTGGCACAGTGGATCCCCGATCGCGCCAGCCTACGCTGCTTCGCAGCTTCGGCACGGCTTATCGGGGATGACAACTGAGTTAGAGGGGGCGATATATGGCGAGAAAGCAGCCGGCAAATAAAGCGCCATCCCAAGGTGGCCGCTACCGTGTCGGCGTTTATCCGGGCACCTTCGATCCCTTGACCAATGGCCACCTGGATATCATCGCGCGTGCGCTCAAGATGGTGGACAAGCTGATCGTGGCCGTGGCGGTGAACGCCGGCAAAGGCCCCCTGTTTTCGCTCAAGGAGCGCACGGCCATGGCCAAGCGCGAGATCGAGAAACTGGGAACCAAGGGCACGATCGTCGAGGTGGTGCCGTTCGACAACCTGTTGATGGATTTCGTCACGGGCCACGGCGCGGATATCATCATTCGCGGTCTCAGGGCCGTGTCTGACTTCGAATATGAATTCCAGATGGCGGGCATGAATACCCGCATCAATGGCACCGTGGAGACCCTGTTTCTCATGGCCTCGGAGCGCAACCAGTTTATTGCCTCGCGCCTGGTGAAGGAGGTTGCCCGCCTGGGTGGGGATATTTCCTCCTTCGTGCCGGCGGCCATCAACCGCAGTGTCCGGGCCAAATACAAGGTCTAATACCGCGCCCCCACACGGTTTCGCCACGATTACAAAGCATTATGCCCGTTGAATAAACGGGGCTCGAAGGCTATGAAGGGCGGCTTTTAAACGGTCGCAAGGTGTTGACGAGTGTTTGGAACTGGTTTCTTGCCTGGAACGCGTTTCTGGTTCGGTCTGATGGCCGTGCTGCTGCTGTGCGCGTCCGCCGGCGGTGCATGGGCACAGGCTTCCAACGCAGGGCCCGCACGGCCCCGGCCGGTTCAGCGCCCGGCGCCAACTCAAAATCAGCAACCGCAGCAGGATGAGAGTGCTGCCTCGGCGCCACTCGTGCGGCCCGGGGTTCCAGCCCTCCCGCAGCAGAATTTGGAGTCCCTCGACTTGGAAAACGCGCTTTACCTGGATCTGGAATACGGCCGCGTGGTCATCAAGATGCACCCCGAACTGGCGCCTAAGCATGTGGCGCGCATCAAGGAGTTGGTGCGTGAGGGCTTTTATGACGGCAACGTCTTCCACCGCGTGATCGACGGCTTCATGGCCCAGACCGGCGACCCGACAGGGACCGGCACGGGCGGTTCGGGCAAGAACATCCCGGCCGAATTCAACGACGGCAAACATGTACGCGGTGCCCTCGGTATGGCGCGCGCAGCCAACATCAACAGCGCCGATAGCCAATTCTTCATCGTGCTGGAAGACAGCCACTTTCTCGATGGCCAGTACACCTATTGGGGTGAAGTGGTCTCGGGCATGGAATTTGTCGACCGCATCCGCCGCGGCGATCCGAACGAGAACGGCTCCGTGCCGTACCCCGACCGCGTGGTGCGCATTCAGGTAGCCGCCGATGCCGTGAAGGCTGGCGACAAGGGCCCTGCCCCGGCGAAACCCGCCGAAGGCAACTAAGCCTCATGGCGGCGAGGGCGGGGTCAACATGACGCCGCCGCTGCGCATTTCCACAGCTAGGCTTGATCTGGTGGCCGCAACCGCTGTGCTCGCGCGTGCGGCTGCCGACGACCCTGCGCGTTTTGCGGAAATCCTGAACGCGCGGCTTCCACCATCGTGGCCGCCATCGGTATTGTTGGACGTGCAGGAGCTTTTTGCCGCGCAGCTGGAGAAGGGCGCTGCAATTCCCGGCTGGTGGGCCTGGTACGCCATTTTGCGCGAGGGTGCGCTTGTTGTCGGCAGTGCAGGTTTTGCCGCGCCACCTGACGAGATCGGCACCATTACGTTGGGCTACAGCATCGCCGGGGGGTACGAGGGGCGGGGTCTCGCCAGTGAACTGGTCGAAGGGCTTTTGCAGTGGGCCGCTGCCACGGGCCGGGTGGCCCGCGTGTACGCCACCACCTTCGAGCGGCATTTTGCATCCATCCGTGTGCTGGAGAAGAACGGCTTCGTATGGCGGGGAATCAGCAGCGAGGACGCAGGCGCGTCGGACGAAGACCGCCAGGGACGAGGGGCACTTATGCTGTACGTGCGGGAGATGCGTGAAAGCTAGGTGACGCTGAAACCGCGCGGGAATTCGCCGCTTGTGTGAATTTCGACCATTCGCTTGTAGGCGGCTTCAAGGTTGCGGCAGAAGCGGCCTGTATCAAACAGCGGATACGTCGTGCGGTTTTGTTCAAGCCGTTCCCGCACAGACCTTAAAAGAGAAGCATCGCGCGCGAGTTTCAGGGCGAGTTTTTCGTAGTCGCCCAAATTCTCAGTCACCAGATCCGGCAAGCCCACCGCGCGGAGCAAGCTTGTGGCGACTCTCCCGGCAAAGGCGGTGCCGGTACAGGTGATCAGCGGCACGCCCGCCCATAAAGCATCGCTCGCCCCCGTGTGGGCGTTATAGGGCAGGGTGTCGAGAAACAGATCGGCGTTCTTCAGGCGCGCGAGGTGCTGGCGATGAGGAAGGCCGGGCGCAAAGACAAGTCGGGTGGGAGCTATGCCATGCCGCGATGCTTCGTCGCGCAGGTTTTGCGACATCGTTGTGTTGCTCTCCCAGAGCCACAGCACACTGTCGTCAACTCCGCGGAGCAGGCGCATCCACACGGCAAAGGTCTCTGGGGTTAATTTGTAACTCTGATTGAAGTTGCAGAACACAAAACCGGCCTCGGGCAGGCCGCAGGCGCGCCGCGAGGGAATGTCTTCGGCGATCTGCCGCTTCGAATCTGTGGCTTGATAGGTGTTGGGCAGAGTGACCACCTTCTCATTGAAGTATTGATGTTCATCCGGCGAAATGACGACCGGATCGGCGAGGATGTAATCCATATAATCCGCGCCCAGCGTTCCGGGAAAACCCAGATAATTGACCTGTATCGGCGCGGGCTTACGCGCAAACACACCCATGCGGCCTTGGCCGAAGTAACCGTTGAGATTGACCAGGATGTCGATGTTTTCCCCCAGAATGGCGTCGGCGGCGGTGCCATCCGTCATGCTTGAGATATCGATGATCTTATTGAAGGCTGCGTCGATGCGCTGGCGCGTGGGTCCTTTGTCGTTGAGGCCATTATCGAAGGCGACGATCTCAAAACGGCTTTTGTCATGCAGTTCATACAGCCCGACGGTCAGGAAGGCCGTGGCCTGTTCGTAGAATTCACCGGAGAGATAGCCGACGCGAATCTTTCCATGTGCGGGACCCGGTGACGTCCAGCGCGCTAGGGCGGCAGGGAAACGGTCGCGCGCATAGGTGTTCGCGCAAGTCTGCAAATCGACGGGCGAGTCCGCTATGGACTGATAGACAAAAGGTGTGACCACGCGTTTGCATGCGCGCACGCCGTGATGAAGCGCGGCAATATCGCGATCGAGATTCTTCCAGTCGCCGGTCTGCATGCGCAGATGCAAAAGGTCACCGCGCGCATAGGCGCGGCTTTCATCAAGAGCCAACACCCGTTCCAGATCGAGAATGGCGGGCGCGGCACGTTGAAAGCGCAGCCATTGCAGCTGGCTGCGCTCGAACAGGGATTCAACGTCGTCTGGGTTGATGGCTAAAGCGCGGTCGTAACACTCAAGCGCCGCAACGAATTGGTTTAAGTCGTGCAGGGCTGCCGCCCGATGGCTCCATGCCGGGGCGTATTGAATGTCGAAAGACAGTGCTTTGTCGAAAGCGGCGAGGGCATCCGCACGGCGACCCAGTAAGGCGAGGACGCGGCCGCGTCCTGTATGCGCGCGGACATGTTGAGCGTCGAACGCCAGTGCGCTGTCAAAACTGCCGAGAGACTCATAGTACCTTTTGAGGTGCCAGAGGCTTTCGCCGTGGCCATACCAGGCTTCCGCGCTGTGTGGCTCGTTCTCCAGGGCCTTGTCATAGGAAGCCAGCGCCTCCGCGAAACGCCCTTGATGCAGCACCGCAGCGGCGAATTTCAGCTGCGCGGCAATATCTATGTTGGCATCTGTGTTGGGTGGGGACACGCGCGTTCATCATGCCTGGGACGGGACATGCGAAGGTGCCGGTCCGGCAGCGAAGACTCAACAAAAAACGCCCGGCTTTCGTTTGGGAAAACCGGGTGTTTGCAGCGTTCAGCCGATACCCCATACGTAGGATATTTCCGAACGCTGCACGCGGCCGGGGATCCATTTTTGCGGTGGAAAGAGTGGGGGAAAGATTGGTGAGCCGGGGTGGGATCGAACCACCGACAACCGCATTAAAAGTGCGATGCTCTACCACTGAGCTACCGGCCCAACCTCGGCGTGCCGCGCTGGTGTAAGAGTCCGGCGCCGTGGTCTTGCGCTGGGAGAAATACCTTTGCGGGAGGCGCACCATATGCGCCACGTTTGGCCCGGTCAAGCAAAGCCGTGGCGCACCTCTGGCCTCGGAAAATTTCAGGAAATCTGCGCGTTAGAGGATGTTATCCACAGGCCGCCACCTTGCATCCGGCAGGGAATTCAGTAGCGTGCGGGAGGAAGCGGGGCGATCAAAGGGCATCTTGATGGGCGTATTGCGCGTTCTGCTGGCGCTGTCGGTCGTCCTCAGCCATCTCGGGGACTATGGGGGCATCTCACTGGCGGGCGGGTTTGCCTCGGTGCAGATGTTCTACATCATCTCCGGCTTCTATATGGCGACCATCCTTACCGAGAAATACGACCCCCGCCGTGACTTGGGTGTGTTCTACACCAACCGCTTCCTGCGCATTTATTCCATCTATTTTGTCGCGCTCGCCATGTCGCTGGCCGGCTACTACGCCCTCTGGGCCACGAGCCACAGCAGCTGGTTTTATCAGGCCGCCGCCGACAACGTGCCGAACTTGAACTGGCCGACACGGCTGTGGCTCTCATTCACCGGGCTTTTTGTCTTTGGCCAGGAGACCACGCTATTCCAGCGCTTCGCCGATGGCGGGCTCATTTTCACGTCCGCCGAGCCCGACAATAATAATCCGGTCTGGCATTTGATGCCCGTGCCGCAGGCGTGGTCCATATCTATTGAACTGGTGTTCTATTGCCTGGTGCCGTTCCTGATCCGCCTTCGCACACGCTGGCTTGTGGCCATCATCGTTGTGACCGAAGCGTTGCGCGTGTGGCTGTATTACGGCTTGAATCTGGATCACGATCCTTGGCTCAGCCGTTTCTTCCCGCTAGAGATCGCCACCTTTGTCATGGGCATGGTGGCGCGGCGCATTTACGATCGTTACATCTACCAAATCCCTAGGCGCACGCAGATAACCATTGGCGCCGGGTTTATCATCGGCGCCTGCTTCATTCGCGCGTTGATGTTCACGTTCCCCATCAATCAGGTCGTGTGGCCTTTCTATATCTGCGCGCTCATCGCCTTACCTTGCCTGTTTCAACTGACGCGCAACAGCAAGCTCGACAGCTTCATCGGCAATTTCTCCTATCCTCTGTATTTGATTCACTGGTTTGTGCTCATCGCCTATGATGCTTTGACGGCCGGCTGGCACCTGCCGTCCATGAATACGGGCGCGCGTGTGGCGATTTGCCTGGCGCTATCATTCTTCCTGTCGTGGATCATCATGATTTTGGTAGAAGTGCCGCTCGACCGCTATCGGCAACGGCGTTACGCGCGCATGTCCATAGCCGCAAAGGGATAAGCATGGGCGCGTTGCGTATCATTTTGGCGCTTTCGGTTGCCCTCAGTCATTTCGGCGGCCTTTTTGGATATTCCATCGCCGGCGGCCTGATCTCGGTGCAGGCCTTTTTCATCATTTCCGGCTTCTACATGGCCACAATCCTTACGCAAAAGTACGATCCGCGAAAGGACATCGGGGTTTTCTATACAAACCGCTTTCTGCGTATTTATTCGCTCTACTTCCTATGCCTGCTGATCTCGCTGCCGATCTATTACGCGCTCTATAAGGCGGGACGCGCGACGTGGTTTTTTCCGGCGCTTCCGGCAGCAGCCGGCCTGGATTGGCCGGCGAAGGCTTGGCTGACGTTCACGCAGTTTTTTATCTTCGGTCAGGAAACTACGCTTTTTCAAAAATCCAGGATGGGCATTTGGTCTTTGCGCCCGGCGGTCCGGTGGGCGAGGGGCAGGTCTGGCCGCTCATGGCAGTGCCTCAGGCGTGGTAAATCTCGATAGAACTTATGTTTTATTGCCTTGTGCCTTTTCTGATCAGATTGCGGACATCGGGGCTACTTGGCATTTTTGCCGCAACATTCGTTGTCCGGCTCATGATTTATCATGCCGGCTTTGAGATCGATCCGTGGATGAGCAGATTTTTCCCAATTGAAATCGGAACATTTGTGCTCGGTATGCTTGGGCGGCGTTTTTACGACGCTTACGTCGTGCACATGGACCGCAAAAGCTGCATGGCATTCGGCGTGTCATTCGTCCTTTTGACGCTCTTCATTTACGACATCGCCATCTTGAGTTACCGCTTTCATTTCTCGATGTCGTACATGCTTTGGCCTTATTACGGGCTCGCGGCGTTGGCCATACCGTGTCTCTTTCACGTGACGCGGCACAGCAAGTTTGATGCGTTTCTCGGCAATTTCAGTTACCCGCTTTACCTTATCCATTGGCTGGTGATGTATATATATGAGGCGTTCACGATGACGCTTCATTTGCCAATGCGGGATTCCCCCTGGAGAATTCTGATCCTGGTCGCCCTGTCACTGGCGTTCTCGTGGCTTGTGATCGTGATGGTGGAAGTGCCGCTCGATCGGTATCGCCAGCGCCGCTATGCGCGCATGGCCGCCGCACCGGCAGCGGGGTCATCATGACCGAGCCTGTGAGGATGATCCTCGATGTCGCGAAGGAGCGCCCCGATCCTCGGGCCATCTCCACCTGGCTGATCGCTTATCTCGGCACGCGGCCTTTGAAGGCAAAATATGCTGCTTTGGATATGCTCGAGGACCAATTGAAAACCATGAACCCTCCACCCGATGCCCGCAGCGGCGGCCTTGTGGCGCGTGTCATCCAAAAGACGCGCGAAAACCTGAAGTAGCGCTATTTCTGGCCGCGGTTTCCCAGCAGCTGATTGGTGACCGGCACATCGACGCTGATTGGCCCAGCATCACGGAAGGTGAGGGTGAGGGGCAACACCGCGCCCACTTTCACCGGCGCATTCAATTTGTTCAGGGTGACTTCGTACACGCCGGGGCGCAACACCATGGTCTTGCGCGCACGGACAGAAATATCCTTGACGACGGTGTTGAGGAAATTGAGACCTTTCCAGATTCCGCGCCGCAGGACGACGCTTTCAGCGGCAGGCGAGGCGGCGCCGATGAGCACATCGGGTTTATCGGCGGCATTATAAATCTGGAAGAAGACACTGACCGTATCGGCTTCGTTGGGCGCGATGCGCGCCCACACCTGATCGATCTCGATCTGGTGATTGGCCGTGTACTGTGGTGCAGCCACGGAAGGGGCGGCAAAAACAAATGCCGTCAGAAACAGAAAACGCAGCGCTTTCATGGAAACATCCCCGCCGAACCCGCGGCAAGTGTAAGCGATCTCGCAGGGGAATTGTAGCTAGGGCTTACTTATTGATGCGGTTGCCGAGAAGCTGGTTGGCGACCTGGGCTTCAATAGTGACCGCGCCCGCTTCTTTGAAATAGAGCGTCACGGGTAGGACGGTGCCCACGTTCACGTGACCACGCAAATCGCTCAGGGTGATTTCATATTGGCCGGGGTGGAATGATGTGGTCTTGCGGGCTTTGATCTTGATGCCGTCGCTTTCCCTATTCAGGAAATTGAAACCCTGCCATGTGCCGCGCCGGATCGTAATGTTTTCCGCCGCAGGGCTGGAGGCCGATAGCAGCACATCGGACTTTTCGCTTTGGTTATAGACCTCGAAGAATACGCTGGCCGTGTCAGGTTCCTTGGGCGCGAGGCGCGCCCAGGCTTGTTCCACCTCGATCTGGTGGTCGGTGGAATATTGGGTAATAGCACCCGCCGGCGACGCCAAAGCCGCTGCTGCCGCCAAACATAAACAAACCGTCATCACGCGCATGCAAAACCCTGCCGAATCCCTTGCCGTCTTGGGGATTCAACGCTGCGCGTGGCTTATTGTTGTGAAATGAGAAAATACGAAGCGCGGGAACTTTATTCGATGCGGTCCCAGATTTGCACGTAATCATAGGTCTTGCCGGATTTCTCCGTGCGTTTGCCTTCGGCCCGCATTCTGGTGTTGTTGGCTGAGAAGGTTACCAACTCCGTGGCCGAGGCCCCGTCACCGCTTTTGATTTCGATGCGGTAGCTGGTCGGCGAGACGTGGGCAAAAGCGAGCGTATCCTTGCCAAAGGTATAAGGCTTGCCGTCATAGATGCCCTCGAAAATCGTGCCCGGCACTAACCCGTCGGGAGACATCATATATATGGTGAAGGAAAGGTTCGTGCCGTCGTCCTTGGTCACGACCATGGGCTCATCGATCGGGGTAAAACTACCGGCGGGAATCTTGCTCTCGGTTTTGTTGCGCAACCACGAGCCCTTCTGGGAGACGTAAGCGCCATCGGCGGCAAGAACCGTCGCCGCGCTAAAGAGCATCAAAAGTAAACTCAAGACAAAACGCACCGGAAACGTCCCGTTTGGGTGTGAGGCCCGTGAAAGCAAAGCGAAGTCAAAGTGAAGATAAAAGATATGCGGGCTCAACAGAAGCGAATTATAGGTCGAATTTGTGCGCCGCGCGCCAGTCCAGAATGAGATCGCGCGCGATACCCGCGCTATCGTCCAGCATCATGCAATGCCCGCCTCCGGGCACAGGTGCCAGCGTTGCGCCATAGAAGGTGGCGATGGCTTCATCCTGGCCGCGAACATGCAGGGGGCTTTCGTCCTTATCGCCGGACAGACAGAGTGCCGGTCCAAACGTCCAGGCCGGATCCACCGCGATGCTCCGGCGATAAACATCGTTGAGCAAAGCGGGACTCTCGCCGCAGAGCCGGGATGTGTAAGGGGTGATGTCGGGGACGGCAGATCCTGCGAGGAACCACTTGCGGGCGCGCTCACCAACTGGCGGTGCGATTTGTGTGTCGTCGGCGAAGGGTGGCAACAACTTGACGTCGGCGACATTGGCAGGCGGCATGGGCGCCAGCATCACAAGTCCGGCGGGACGAACCTGCTGTGCCGCCGCCATGGCCACAAGAGCGCCAAGGCTATGACCCACGAGAATGACGGGGCGCCCGAGAACGCGCGCGGCCTCGATTACATCTGCGGCCATCTCCACGACGCCGGCGGAGATGAAGTCACGCGTTTGCTGCAAACCTCCGTGACCACGCAGATCTAGAGCGGCAACGGGAATCTGCCTCGCCGCGAGGTCCTTCAACCACGGCGACCAGCTCCAGGCGCCATGGAAACCGCCATGGATGAAAAGGAACATTGGCCCCTGGCCGCGTGAAGACACAAACAGGCGCCCGTGCGTAAGGGGTGGCTTTTCAAGTGTTTCCAGAAAGCTGAAATCCCAGGCCATGAAACTAGTAGTCCGATTCTAACATTCGCATCCTCGTTCGGTGGACTGGTTTGCGAATGTCAGAATCAAATGACCACTAGAGATCTATGAATCTCGTGGAGCTTACGATTTGACATTCGCCATTCAGTATTTCCGCCCGCCAGACAGCGAATGTCAAATCTGCTTCACGAGATAGCGGATCGGCGGCCCAAAGGCTACGACAGTCAATCGCCTCGAATCAGGTGTCTCCGAGGATCGAGGAGGCCCGACGCCGCACGCGGCGGCGCGCAGGTGTGGGCGCTGCAGTGGCAGCCGCCAGAGCACGGAGCGCTTCGTCGATCTCTTCGTCGTCCATCTCTTCGGGTTCATCCCAATAGAGACTGAACTTGGTATGGAAGTCTCGCCACCACTGGGGAACCCCACGCGCCAGAGGTTCGCCGAGAAGGTGACGGAAGCCTTTATCGCGCATGAGGGCCTTGGTGGTATCGATCTTGTGGATGCCCAATTGCTGAAGAAGCGTTTTCACGACTTTGTCATAGGGTGTCTTCATGAGATCGACGCCGGCGCCAAGTCCGATGCGGCTGATCATCAGAAATACCAGATCGGACACAACGCGATCCTGCCGTCCGGCGGCGGCATCCACTTGCGCGCCAATCTCGCCCAGCAGCTCTTGGGATTCCTCGGGCGTATAGATGGTCCGTATGCGCACAGCGTCCAACGCCACGACGCCCGCGAAGAAGTAATCATCGATGGGGTGCACGTCGAGCAATGCGCGACGTTCATCGTAATCGAGCGCGCGGTCAGCCAGGCCCTCCATCAGAATCTTATTCCAGGCTGGATAGGTGCGAGCCGCAACGGATTTCATGGCATCGAGAAAGTGGGCGACAGCCTCGCGGGCTTCGGCGGCATTCTCTTGGATGTCGGCGCCCAATATACGGCGCAGTTTCACGACCGTCCGCTGGACAGCCGCAGCGAGGCCCTTCGGTTTTTGCGAGCCTAGGGGCGCTCTTTTGACGGCGCCATTTGTCTTCTTAGCCAACTCACGAACCCCCGGATTTTCCCTGCCAATATGGCAATCCGGTCCGCGGTTCATGGTGTGACCGCCGTTTCCTGGATGCACGCGGGACAGGTGTTTCAGTGAGTCGAAACATCCTTTTGCGCGCGCTAGTCATCTCATGATTCGACTAGGTCGGGAAGCCTTCCCGTCAAATTCACATTTGAGTTATTGCGTTGCTTCAGGGAGATTGGACCAACTCACGCCGACGATCTTCGCCGGTGCTGGTGAGGTCGAGAGTTCGGGGGCGGGCTCTTCAACCGGGGACTGCAATTCGCGCATGAATGATTTCGCACTCCACACGATGGAGAAGGTGGTGGCGTTTGTCGGCGAGCCCGATGACGATACACGCCGGGACGTGCGCGAGATCCTAGGGCAGGCGGGTCTCAAGCAGGTCAGTACGCCCAATACTTTGCAGAAGCTCATCACCATGATGGAGGTGCGGGCACCCGATCTTCTGTTGCTTGCCGATGATCTGGACCCGGGCATATTCAACTTCATCCGTGATATCCGCCACAACAAGGTCGGCACCAATCCCTTCGTGACAATCATCACGCTGGTGCGCCCGGACAACATGGAGGCGGTAAAGCGTGCCATGAAGGCCGGCACGGACGACATCATCATCAAGCCGGTAAAGGATGAAGATGTTCTCCAGCGGCTGAAACGCAGCATGATCAACCGGCCTGCCTTCGTGGTCGCCAGTGACTACATTGGACCCGACCGGCGCGGCCAGAACCGCGCGTCGGCCATCCGGCGCATCAGCGTGCCCAACATCATGCTGGAGAAGGCCAATGGCCGGGACATGGACGCAGGCGCCGTGCGCCAGCTGGTGGACGCGGCCATGAACGATCTGCTGCACGCGCGCCTGGAAAGCGATGGCTACCGGGTGAGTTTTGTCTGCCGCCTGGTTTTGGAAGCCTACGGGTCCGGCAAGGTCATACCGGAGGTCCAGGAACGCCTGCAGGCGCTGTCTGGTATCTTGAAGGACACGGCCCAGACCGCCGAACGGCTGGAGGAGCCGCAGCTGGCCGCGCTCTGCGGCGCGCTAACCGGCGATGTGGCGGCCATTGCCGAGCGTTATACGGCCCCAACACAGCAAGATTTGGACCTTTTGCAAAAACTTTCAAAAGCTGTCGTTTCTGCAGTGAAACCAAGGACAACGCCTGATAAATTGGGTGACGAAACCAGCCTGGCCGCCGAGGCCACCCCGAGGCGAGACCGGGCCGGATTTGTCGATACAAAAGACCCGCAGCGCTCTGCCGATGAGGCCTCCGTGGTAACGATGGACGAACCAGTTATTGAGATATTGCCGCTGGCGAAGGGACAGTTCCTGTTCCGCCAGGGCGATGCGGCTACGTCGGCCTACATCCTCAATAACGGCGCCATCGGCATCTTTAAGGAAGTGGACGGCAAGCGCGTGCCCATCGCCCGCGTGAAGAAGGGCGAATTCTTTGGGGAAATGGCGATCATCGACGGCCGGGCCCGGCGCAATTCAGCCATGGCCCTGGAAGACTGCACCTTGTCGCTCGTCTCCAAGGACATGATCGAGGAGAAGCTGTCGCATTCGGATTCTCTGATCCGCACGCTTCTGCATATGCTCAGCAACAGCATGCGCATGGTGCATGAAGCTTATGCGCCCAAGGGCCGCAATCTCACTGATTCCGTAAAGGAAATGAAAGAACAGGCGCGCTACATCCAGCGCCAGATCGAAGCCGGCTCGCCAGAGCGCCGTAAGGACGGCGCCGCCGTGGCTAAGAAGATGAACGAGATTGTCGATTCCATCGTCAAACTCGTGGAAAGCACGCCTGACGTGGATCGGCGCACACCGGCTGTGGCGACGGAAAAGGACCTCGGGGATTAAGCCCGGGATCAGGCCGTCAGATATTCGATTACAATCCTGTAATTCCTTGATTTTTTGACCCTCCGGAAAGCTTGCATGGCTGCGGGCTTCCGCCTACTTTTTCGCGCTCTGCGTGGCCCACTTGGGTGTGCGCCTGGCCTTTGGGGAAAGACCGCATGACGCTGATGGTGGAACTCGAACACCTGGCCAAATCCTTTGGCGATTTCTGCGCCGTGGATGACATCTCGCTCAACGTCAGCAAAGGCGAAGTGCTGGGCTTCCTGGGGCCAAACGGGGCCGGCAAGACCACGACCATGCGCATGATTTCCGGTTTCTTGGCACCTACATCGGGCACGGCCAGGGTTTGCGGTCATGATGTAGTGACCGACGCCACGGCGGTGAAAAGCGTCATCGGTTATATGCCGGAAGGCTCGCCGTCTTACGACGAGATGTCCGTCGGCGCTTTCTTGAAATTCATTGCTGAGATCCGCGGCTTCTCCGGTGCCGATAGGGATGAGCGCGTTCTGCGCGCTGCTCAGCGTCTCGATCTCACCGGCGTTATGGAACGGCCCATCGAAGTGCTCTCCAAAGGTTTCCGCCGCCGCGTTGGCCTCGCGCAAAGCATCCTGCACGATCCGCCGGTGCTGCTGCTGGACGAGCCCACGGACGGCCTGGATCCCAACCAGAAGCATCAGGTGCGCCAGCTGATCGGCGAGATGGCGGCCGAGAAGGCCATCATCGTCTCGACGCACATTCTGGAAGAAGTAGAAGCGGTCTGCACACGCGCCGTCATCATCGGCAATGGACGTGTCCTGGCCGACGGCACAGCCGCCGACCTCTTGGCCAAGCTGCCGGATGCCAGTGCGATCTGCCTCGTGCTGCCTGAGACCGCTGCCGAAGCCGCCACAACGTACTTCCGTAATCACCGCGCCGTCGGCGCGATCTTCGAGACACCGGCAGGCCATGGCCGCACGAGATTGCGCCTGACGCCCAAGCCTGAAGGGCTGGTGTTGGAGGATATCGCCCAACTGGCCCGCGCGCAGAACATGCCGCTGATCGAAATCTACCAGGACGGTGGCAATCTCGACGACGTCTTCCGCTTGATCACCACGGGGGCCGCGGCGCGCGCCGCAGCATAAATCTCACATGCGTCATATCTGGACCATCACTAAGCGCGAACTGGCAGCCTATTTCGCGACACCCGTGGCCTTCGTGTTCATCGCCATCTTCGTGGCCGTGACAGGCGCGATGACATTCTATGTGGGCCACTTCTTTGAGCGAGACCAAGCAAGCCTCTCCAGCTTCTTCGCCTATCACCCGTGGGTCTACATCCTGCTGGTGCCGGCGGTGGCCATGCGGTTGTGGGCCGAAGAGCGCAAGTCGGGCACCATCGAACAGCTGCTGACCTTGCCGGTAACCACCACGCAGGCCGTGCTGGGCAAATTCCTGGCGGCCTGGCTGTTCAGCGGCATCGCGCTGGCGCTGACCGCGCCCATGTGGCTCACGGTCAATATCCTGGGTGAACCCGATAACGGCGCCATTGCGGTTGGTTATCTTGGCAGTTTCCTGATGGCCGGTGCTTTTATGTCCATTGGCATCTGCATGTCGGCGCTGACGCGCAATCAGATCATCGCTTTCATCACCGGCGCGCTTGTGTGTTTCATCTTCACCATGGGCGGCTTGGACTCAGTGGTGAATGTTTTCCGCGGCCGGTTGCCGACAATCCTGGTGGAGACGCTGGCGTCTTTCAATTTCCTCTCGCGCTTTGACTCGCTCACGCGCGGCGTCATCGAATTGCGCGACGTCGTGTTCCTTGTGTCGCTGACGGCTTTCTGGCTGTTCGCAACCGTCGTCTTTGTCGATCGCAGAAAGGCGGCCTGATCATGTCCAAGAAACTCGATGCTGGAAAATTGGGGCTCATCGGCGTCGCTCTGGCCGTTGCGCTGCTGATCGCGGTGAATGTGGTCGCCAACGGCTGGCTCAGCAACATCCGTGCCGATTTCACGGAAGGGCGTGCCTACACCACCTCCGAGCAGATCAAACCGATCTTCTCGGGCATCGGTGAGCCGGTTGTGGTGCGGCTGTATTATACCGAAGCCATCGGCCAAGCCAGCCAGCGTCACGCGCTTTATTACCAGCGTGTGCGCGACCTGTTGCAACAGTACGCCAAGTTGGCCAAAGGCAAGATCAAGGTCGAGCTTTATAACCCGGAGCCATTCTCGGAAGTGGAAGATCGCGCCGTAGGATTTGGTCTGCAAGCCGTGCCGATCAGCAGCAACGGCGAGGTGGGGTATTTCGGCCTCGCGGCTACGAACTCGACCGACGAGCAACAGGTCATCCCGTTCTTCTCGCTTGAGCGCGAGCAGTTCCTGGAATACGACCTGACCAAGCTCATCTACAGCCTCTCGCGCGCGAACCCGCCGAAGGTGGGTCTGCTCACGTCGCTGCCCATCAATGGCGGCGGTGCCAATCCCATGCAGATGCGCATGGGCGGCGGGACGCCGCCCTGGGCCATCATGCAGCAGGTGCAGGAACTCTTCACGGTCCAGACCCTGGACCCGAATGCAGCAGAAATCCCCAAGGACATCGACACGCTGATGCTGGTGCAGCCGGGCAGTTTGCCCGAACCGACGCAGCGCGCCATCGACCAGTTTGTGATGAACGGCGGTAAGGTCCTGCTGTTCGTCGATCCGCACGCGGAGTCTAATGTTGGCGGGCAGATGGGCCTGCCATTACCAGGGGCCGACCTTGCGGGCATCAAAAAACTCATGGCCGCCTGGGGCGTGAAGATGGTGGACGGCGCCGTCGTCGGCGATATCGATGCCGCGATCCGCGTCAATATGGCGGCCAACGGCCGCCCCGTGGTGGTGGACTATGTGGCCTGGATGCAGGTCATGCGTCAGAACATCGACGCCAATGATTCAATCACCGGCGATCTGAAGCAGGTCAACTTCGGCACCGCCGGTGCATTGGAAGCCGTTGATGGCTCGGGCACCACAGTGACGCCGCTGCTGGTGACCGGCCCGCGTTCCATGCGGATCCCAGCCCAGAACTTCGAAGCGATGCCAGATATCGTGGCCATGTTCCGCGACTTTAAACCGGCGGACCGGCGCGAAGTGCTGGCCGCGCGCATCACCGGAAAAGCCAAGAGCGCGTTCCCCGATGCGCCGTTGAAGGAATCCAAGCAGCCCATCAATGTGGTGGTCGTCGCGGACACCGACATGCTGGCCGACCGTTTCTGGGTCCAGACCATCGGGCAGGGTGTGGCCGTGCCAACGGCGGACAACAGCAACTTCGTCAATAACGCTTTGGAAAACCTGACCGGGGCACCGGCGCTGTCCGCTTTGCGCGGACGCGGCGTGCAGAGCCGTCCGTTCAAGCTGTTGGATGATATCCGCCGCGATGCCGAGTTGCAGTACCGTGAGAAAGAGCAGGGGCTCTCCAGCCATCTCGAAGAACTCGAGAAGAAGCTCGGTGCCATGCAGATGCGACCCGACGGCAGTGGCCAAGTCACCTTGAGCGATGACGACCGCAAGACAGTTGAAGCTTACCGTGGCGAGATTCTGACCACGCGCCGCGCTTTGCGCGACGTTCAGCGGGCCTTGCGGCAAAATCTGGAGACGCTGCAGCAGACCATCACCTTCGCGGACATCGGCGCCGTGCCTGTGATCTTCGGGCTGATCCTGGTGGCTGTGGCGGTCTCGCGCCGACGCAAGCATCGAAGTGCCGACATAGTGAGGAGCAACCCATGACCTTCAAAACGTTTGGGGCACTGTGTGTCGCGACCATCCTGGCGGTGGCGCTTGCCGTTGTGACAGTTCTTCAGCAGCCGCGTCTGGAAGCCAACGACAAGCAGGGCGAACGCTTGTTCCCGAGTCTTGAGAAAGATGTTGCGCGGTTGAAGTCGGTGGTTGTCAGCCACGGTGGCGAAAGCACTCATTTCGACTGGGACGGAAAAACCTGGCACGCCCGCGAGCGCGATAATTTCCCCGCCAGTGCCGAGAAACTGAATGGCCTGGTGGTGGGCCTCGCGCGCGCCACCAAGATCGAAGGCAAGACACGGCTCGCGGATCGTTATAGCCGCCTGCAGCTGGAAGATCCCGCACCGAAAGGCACCATGAGCCGCGAAGTGGCGCTGCAGGATGCCGCCGGCAAGGACATCGCCAAGCTGATCGTGGGCCGCAAGCAAGGCGGTCTCGGACCCGGGGGCACCTATGTGCGCCTGCCGAACGATCCGCAAACCTGGTTGGTGACGGGCGATCTCACGGCCATCGGCACCGTGGGCGATTGGCTGCAACGCGAGATCGTCGATATCAAAGCGCCTAACATTAACAGTGTCACAGTGACTCACCCCAATGGTGACAAGGTGGTGGTCAGCCGCCCCAATTCCATGGGCAATCTGTCATTCCAGAATCTCCCCAAGGGCGCTTCGCCGGGGCAGGATGTTTCACCTGAAGAGTACGCAGGCATTCTCGCCGGCATGAACATGGACGATGTCGCCAAAGCCGACGCGAAGCCTTTCCCCAAGGATAAGACGATCACTGCCGTCATCGAGGGCGTGGGTGGCCTTCAGGTCAACATAGACTTGGCGACGCTGGGCGAGGAAACCTGGATCAAGATCAAGGCGTCAGCGCCGGCCCCAGCGCCAGCCGCGCCCAACGTGACAGATATGCGCACCGATTGGAGCAAGACCGTCAACGATCTCAACGCCAAGGCTGATGGTTGGGTGTTTCAGGTGCCAGCTTATCAGGTGGCGGCGTTGAAGCATCACACGGCCGATATCCTGCGCGCGTCGCCTCAGGGCAGAGGCCCCATGATGCAGGACGGGCCGCTCTAGTTGCCGTGTGTTTCTTTCCAGCGGGCGTAAGCAGCGCGCATGCGCTCGCGTCGGGCTTGGCAAGCGCGGCAAGGCAAAGCGAGCGCCAAGCCGATAATGATCACGACGCCAATTCCTGACGAGATCAGAAGCGCTATCACGGCTCAACAGCATCGGGTGCTGGTGCGATAGCCTTACGCCGCTCGGCCTCGGCGCGGACGGCCTCCATGATGCGCGCGATGGAGGCCTCTGAAATATCGCCCTGCAGATTGAAATAATCGGCACCCTGAATCTTAAGGTTTGGGCCGTTGAGGCAGTTGTTCATGCAAGGCCCCCGCGTGACGGTCGCGGGAATACGTTCTTCGTTGATCTGGCGCTCCAGAGCGTCGGCCAGGCCACGGCTGCCGCGTCCGCCGCAGGAGGGCAGGCGGTCAGTGTTGAGACGCTTGTTGATGCAGATGCGCACCGTGAACAACGGCTTCTGCGGGGGAATCCATTCACCTTCCATCATGACGTTAATTTAGGTGCCAGCTGTGGGCGGCGCAATTGCTTCCGAGGGCGCTTCCGCCATGGCGGCACCCGCCCGAATGATGCGCGTGGTCTCGCGCCAGAGACCGTATTTGAGAATATCGGCGAGGGGCACCCAGCGCGCATCGATGGCATCGTCACCGGCTGCCAGGGTGCCGCCGGTCGGTTCTGCCAGATAGTTCACCAGCGTCAGATGCCGTTCCAGGTCTCCGCCGGCACCGCGCATGAGGCCATCCACCACATCAATGAGCCTGAGGTTGGTGATGGTGAGGCCGGTTTCCTCGCGGATTTCCCGATGTGCCGTTTCCATGAGGGTTTCGCCCCATTCCTGCCGCCCGCCGGGAATGCTCCATTCGCCCGCCCGTGGCGCTTTGCCGCGCTGGATCAGCAGGACATCCGGTCCGGGAGTGCCCGGGCGCAGGATCACCACGCCGACGCCAACAATAGGCTTTTGATTTGTTGCGGCGGAATCAGGGTTCATAGGGCATGATGATGCCATGCCTGACCCCACACCGCCATCCGCTCAACCTGTCAACATGCCCTGGCGCCAATCCCTAATCGTGCGCTTGCGTAACTATTTCCTGGCCGGCCTGCTCATCACGGCTCCCATCAGCATTACGTTGTATTTTGCCTGGGTGGTGGTGCGCTATGTGGACAATCTGGTAGCTAGCGTTCTGCCCGACAGCTACAACCCCAATACTTATCTGCCTTTCGCGATCCCGGGGCTGGGCATCGTCATCCTGACCGTGTTCCTGACTCTGGTTGGGTTCTTCACAGCCAATTTTCTGGGGCGCATGCTGGTGGGCATCGGCGAGCGTATCGTCGCGCGGCTGCCGATCATCCGCAGCTTCTACTCAGCCATAAAGCAAATTTTCGAGACGGTGTTCTCGAAGCAGACACAGTCCTTCCGCGAAGTGGTGCTGGTGGAGTTTCCAAGGAAGGAGATGTGGGCTTTGGGTTTGGTCATTGGGCGCAGTGCCGATGAGGTGCAGAGCGCGGCACCCGAAGAACTCTACAGCGTTTTTATACCCACCATGTCGTTCACGTCGGGCTACCTCATATTTCTCTCGCGCACGGACATGCACAAGGTGGATATGACCGTCGAGGAATGCCTGAAGATGGTGGTGTCGGGCGGGATCGTGATGCCGCCGCCGAGGGTGCCGACAGCCTAGTTAATACTCACCCGTCATCCTGGGCCTTGTGCCCAGAATCCAGGATTACGAAGCGCGAAGACTGTAGAGAGCACGGTGATGGTTAGGGTAACGCACCCGGCCACCCTGGGCCCTGGCAACAAGTGCCAGGGCGACGAGTGGAAACCGTTTCCACGTCGATGTTACCCCGACCTCAAGGTCCTGACCGCGTCGTCCTGCTCAAACAGATACAGCAGCGTGCGCAAGGCTTCGCCGCGCGGTGTTTCCAGGTTGGCATCGCGGGCGATGATGAGCTTGGCATCGTCGCGGGCAGCGGCCAGAAGCTCGCCGTGGACGGTTAAGTCTGCCAGCTTGAACTCCGGCATGCCGCTTTGGCGCGTGCCCAGCACCTCGCCGCCGCCGCGTAGCTGCAAGTCCTTTTCAGCGATGACAAAGCCGTCTTCGGTATCGCGCAGGGTCTCAAGGCGCTCTTTGGCGGTTTGGGTCAGCGGACCGGTGTAAAGAAGAACGCAGCTCCCCGACTTCCCGCCGCGCCCCACGCGCCCGCGCAATTGATGAAGCTGGGCGAGGCCGAAACGCTCGGCGTGTTCGATGATCATGACCGTGGCATCGGGCACATCAACACCCACTTCGATGACAGTCGTGGCCACCAACACCTTGGCGCCATCGGGCGAGGAGAAAGAGTCCATGGCCGCATCTTTTTCAGCCGCTTTCATCTTGCCGTGGATGAGCGCCACTTTGTCGCCGAGAACGGTCTTCAAATGCGCGAAGCGTTCCTCGGCGGCAGCAAGGTCGATGAGCTCGGACTCTTCCACCAGCGGGCACACCCAATAGACCTTGGCGCCGTTTTTCACGGCGCGCACAACGCTGGTGACCATCTCGTCCAGGCGTTCCACGTTGACCAAACGTGTGGCCACTGGCATGCGGCCGGGTGGCTTCTCATCCAGGCGCGACACATCCATGTCGCCGTAGGCCGTGAGCGTCAACGTGCGCGGAATGGGCGTGGCGGTCATGACCAGCACGTCCGTACCCGAGCCTTTGTCCGCCAGTTCCAGGCGCTGGTGCACGCCGAACCTGTGTTGCTCGTCGATCACCGCAAAGCCGAGGTCCTTGAACTCGACATCCTTCTGGAACAAAGCATGCGTGCCGATGACGATATGCACGCGTCCGGCAGCTACGTCTTCGACAATGGGTGCACGCGCAGCGCCTTTGAGGCGCCCGGTCAGCACTTCAACGCGCACACCGGCGGCGTCACATAGAGGTTTCAAGGTCTCGAAGTGTTGTTGTGCGAGGATTTCCGTGGGCGCCATGAGCGCCGCTTGCACGCCGGATTCGACCGCCGCAAGCATGGACAAGAGGGCAACGACCGTCTTGCCACTGCCCACGTCGCCCTGGAGCAAGCGCAGCATACGGCTTTCGCTGGCCATATCGGCGAATATTTCTTCCAATGACCTGGCCTGTGCGCCTGTGAGCGCATAAGGCAGGGCGGCCTTCACCTTCGCGCGCAGCTTTCCATTCCCCGAGAGACTACGCCCACGGCGCACACGGGCTTTCAGGCGCACCAGAGCAAGCGCAAGCTGGTTGGACAGCAGTTCATCAAAGGCTAGTCGCGATCGGGCCGGATGAAGCGGCGAGAGGTCGTCCTCGTCCTTGGGTGCATGGGCCAGAGCGATGGCGTCGTGCCACGTGGGCCACTTCTGCCTCTGCAAATAGGCTGCGTCTTGCCACTCGGGCAACACCGGCACTTTCGTCAATGCCGCGCGCACGGCTTTATCCAGAACCTTTGGCGAAAGCCCTTCGGTGAGCGGATAGACAGGCTCGACCCGTTTCACATCATCGATCTGGTGGAGCGGCACAATGGCGTCGGGGTGAGTCATCTGGCGGCGGCCATCGAACAGTTCCACTTTGCCGCTGATCACGCTCTTCTCGCCCACGGGCAGTGTTTTTTCCAGGTAGTCGCCATGGGCATGAAAGAACACCAGCGTGATCTTGCCGGTCTCGTCGCCGCAGGTGATGCGGTAGGGAGCCCGCCCGCCCCGATTTGTTCGAGTGGGCGGAGGCGGCGCATGGGCCAGGACCTCTACCGTCAGCGTCGCAATTTTGCCGGGCGGAGCATCGCCGACCTTGGGTGCGAAACGCCGATCCACGATGCCAAAAGGCAGATGCCACAGCACATTGACAATGTTTTCGCCCGCGACTTTCTCCACCAGTTTCACAAGGCGCGGCCCAATGCCCGGCAAAGTGGTGACTTTGGCGAACAGTGGGAAAAGAATCGTCGGGCGTAAGGCGGACATGACGAGAAAAAATCGTGCGGCTGGAGGGCTGACAGCGGGCGTTCGGCGCAGTATATCCATGGCGACCCACGGGAGGCCAATTTTGGGAGACCAAAAATGGCCCGGCCCGGGGGATATATTTGTTTGCGCCCAAAGAAGGGGCGGAAAAGCGTGGCGAAATGACCGAGCCCACCCCCCCACAACTCACAGACCCACGCCGAAAGCGCATCCTGTACCGCGCCACGCATCGCGGCACCAAGGAATCTGATGCCATTGTCGGCGGGTTTTTTGAGGGCGCGGTGGCAACCCTGCCGGACGGCAAGCTGGATGAGGCCGATGCACTGTTGGATGAGGCCGATGTGGACCTCATCGACTGGGTCATGGGCCGCCAACCTGTTCCGGACCGCTGGCGGAACTCCCTGTTCGATGACGTGTTGGACTATTACCGCCACCTGACGAAGTTGAAGTAATGGATTCCTTTCTCGCCAAAATCAAAGCCAAGGTGTTGCACGGCGTGCCGGAAGGCTACGACGCCCTGGTGCTGGCTGAACGCGCGCGCGGCGCGGTCCGTGATTCCACACTCCATGTGGCGCGCGATGAGTTGCGGCTGACAGCTTTGGCGGAAGCCGTGGCTTTTTTCGAGCCCGAGATCGAAATCATTGTCATCCCAGCCTGGGATTGTTTGCCCTATGACCGCGTCTCGCCAAATGCCGAGGTCATGGCCCGGCGTATCGATGCACTGACACGCCTGACCGAGCCGCCGGCTTCAGGCGCTACGCGTTTGGTCATCACGACAGTCAGCGCGATCTTGCAGCGGGTGCCCAAAGTGGAATCCCTACGCGGGACAGCCATGATCTTGAAAGTCCGCGCGCAACTGGACCGCAAGGCCTTCGATACTTATTTGGCTGCCAACGGCTACACGCGGGCCGAGCAGGTGATGGAGCCAGGCGAGTTCGCTTTGCGTGGCGGGCTCATCGATCTGTTTCCGCCCGGCGCGCCAGAGCCTGTGCGTATTGACCTGTTTGGCGACGATATCGAAACCATCCGCACCTTCGACCCCGTCAGCCAACGCACCACGGGCAATCGTGACTCTGTCGCGCTGAAGCCCATGAACGAGACCGTGCTGACGCCGGAAAGCATCGCGCGCTTCCGCACCAAATACCGCGAGCTGTTCGGCGCGGTGGGCAGCAACGACACGCTTTATGAAGCTATTTCCCACGGCCTGAAGTTCATGGGCCAGGAACACTGGCTGCCGCTGTTCCACGATGGCCTCGGCACGATCCTCGACTATTTACCCACAGCCAGCATCAGCCTCGATCACGATATCGAGGAAGCTGTTGGGGTCCGCTTGGAAACGATCCGGGACTACTATGAAGCGCGGCGTTTGGTCGATACCGCCAGCGGCGGTAAGGCGCAGTCGCTGGATGAAAGCGGCATCGTTTATCACCCCATTCCGCCGGGTTTGATGTACCTGGACGAAGGCGATTGGGCGGCGATGATGGTCGCTCGTAACGTTACGGCCTTCCGTTCCTATGCCGCGCCCGACGTTGGTGGCGGCGAGGATGCCGGTGGGCGTCCCGGCCGTGACTTTGCTGATGTGCGCGCACGTCCAAATGAGAATGTGTTTGAAGCCTTCATCGCTCATGTGAAAGCGGAGCAGGGGAAGGGACGGCGTGTCATCCTCGCCGGCACCAGCATCGGCTCGAAAGCGCGTCTGGCGAGTGTGCTGCGCGACCACGGTTTTACGGCTGTAGCCGATCTCGTCACCTGGGCCGAGGTGCAGAAATCCGATACCTCGTTGCTTGCGGCCATTCCGCTTCCGCTGGAGCGTGGCTTTGTCACGGATGCATTAGCCATCATCTCCGAGCAGGATCTGCTGGGTGATCGTTTGGTACGCGCAGCCAAGAAGCGTCGCCGCGCCGATGCCTTTATCGCCGATGCCTCGCAAATCGCTGAAGGCGATCTGATCGTGCATACGGAGCACGGTATCGGGCGCTACGAAGGACTGGAAACGCTTACAGTCGGAGGCGCAGCGCACGATTGCTTGCGCATCAGCTACTCCGGCAACGACCGCCTCTATGTGCCCGTCGAGAACATCGACGTGCTCTCGCGCTTCGGTTCGGAGCAGGCGGGTGTACACCTCGACAAGTTGGGCGGAGCTGCCTGGCAGGCGCGTAAAGCGAAGCTCAAGCAGCGCATCCGCGATATGGCGGAACAGCTGATCAACATCGCCGCAGCGCGCCAGATCAAGGATGCACCGGCCTTGCCGCCGCCGGAGGGATTGTTCGCCGAGTTCTGCGCACGTTTCCCCTATGCCGAAACCGACGATCAGTTCCGCGCCATCGCCGACACGCTGGAAGACCTCATTAAAGGCCGGCCTATGGACCGCCTGGTGTGCGGCGACGTGGGCTTCGGCAAGACCGAAGTTGCCATGCGCGCGGCCTTTGTCGCGGCCATGAGCGGTATGCAGGTGGCCGTCGTGGTGCCGACGACGCTACTCGCCCGTCAGCACTTCCGCAATTTCAGCGCGCGCTTTGCCGGCTTCCCCTTACGCGTCGGCCAGCTCTCACGCTTGGTAACACCGAAAGACGCCGAAGCGGTGAAAGAAGGGCTGGCGGCAGGGACAATTGATGTTGTTGTGGGCACGCACGCGCTTTTGGCGAAAGGCATCACGTTCAAGGATCTCGGTCTTCTGATTGTCGATGAAGAGCAGCATTTTGGTGTTTCGCATAAGGAACGTTTGAAGCAGATCAAAGCCGAAGTGCACGTGCTCACGCTGACCGCCACGCCGATCCCGCGCACCTTGCAAATGGCGCTGACGGGTGTGCGCGAGATGAGCCTGATCGCCACGCCGCCGGTCGATCGTTTGGCGGTGCGTACCTTCGTGCTGCCCTTCGATCCGGTGGTCTTACGCGAGGCCATCTTGCGCGAGCGCTTCCGGGGTGGTCAGACCTTCTACGTCTGCCCGCGTGTGGCCGATATCGACGCCGTTGCCGAGCGCCTGAGGAAGCTGGTGCCGGAAGTGAAATACGCCATCGCCCACGGCCAGATGCGCCCGACGGTGCTGGAGGATGTGATGACATCCTTCGCCGACGGCAAGTTCGACGTGCTCTTGTCCACCAACATCATCGAGTCCGGGCTCGATATGCCCCAGGTGAACACGATTATCATTCACCGCGCCGATATGTTCGGCCTGTCGCAGTTGTATCAGCTGCGCGGGCGCGTCGGGCGCGGCAAGCAGCGCGGCTATGCCTATCTGACACTGCCGCCGGACCGCAAACCAACGGTCATGGCCGAGAAGCGCCTGGATGTGATGCAAACCCTCGATAGTCTCGGCGCGGGCTTTACGCTGGCCAGCCACGACCTGGATATCCGCGGCGCCGGCAATCTGCTGGGTGACGAACAATCGGGCCACATCAAGGAAGTCGGCGTAGAGCTTTACCAGCATCTGTTGGAAGAGGCCGTGGCGGCCGCACGTGCCGGTGAGACTGAAGAAAAAGCGCAGGCGGCGGAAGATTGGTCGCCGCAGATCAATACCGGTGCGCCCGTGCTGATTCCGGACACCTATGTGAAGGATCTCGGTATTCGCCTGTCTTTGTATCGTCGCCTCGGCAGTCTCCGGGACAGCGGCGAGATCGATGCCTTTGCAGCCGAACTCATCGATCGCTTTGGGCCGCTGCCGCCGGAAGTGGAAAACCTGCTGGACGTGGTTGGCATCAAGGCGCTGTGCCGCATTGCCAACGTGGAAAAGGTGGATGCCGGCCCGAAGGGCGCGGTTGTCGCCTTGCGCAACAATACATTCCCAAATCCCATCGGACTTGTGGATTACATCGGCAAGCAGACGGGCACGTTAAAACTGCGCCCCGATCAGAAGTTGGTGTTCACGCGGCCATGGGATACGCCGGGCGCACGTGTCAAAGGCCTGCAGAAAGTCCTGCGGGAGATGGCGGCGATTGCGGAGAAGGCGGCTTAACTCACTCCGCCGTCATGCCCGGGCTTGTCCCGGGCATCCAGGGTTAGTGAAATCCTGGGTGTGGCTTGAAAAACCGTTCCGTGCAGGGAACGCGATGGATTGGGCAGCTTTTCTTCGAAACTGCTCTGGGCCGTCGGATCAAGTCCGAGGGCGACATCTCATATTGGAAACTAAGCGCGCGCCAACTTCTGTTGCACTTGCGGCGCGGCGGGTGCGCGGGTGGCCTCCAGGGCAGCCTGTTCCTTTTCAAGGAAGCGCATGGCGATACGCACGCGGTCGCGGTCTTCGGGCGTTTCGAAGTGCACTGTGTACAGACGTACCTGAGGCACCACCGCCGGATCGTGAGCGGTTGGTTCAATCTGGAACACGCTGCGGCACGCCTTCGTTACCAAAGCTTCAAACTTGCTCGGGGCAAAGGTGATCTTGAACAGATGATCGCAAGTAAACTCGGTCATTGGAATCGGCGCTCCTCTGGGGCCTGTCAGGCCGCTTTTTTTGATCGCAAAAGAATGCGGTCATAGAGGTAAGCAAAACGTTAACGACCACTGCCGGCTGCACGCAAGACCGGATAAAATTCTCGCTGTGAAGACAGAGCGTTAGGGGTTGTGTTTAAAGCACAACCTGTGGGTAAAAAGCTCTACAACTTAAGCGGATTATGGAGCTGTTTAGCCTAAGCTCTGCATGGCCGGCCGTTCGGATTCTTGGGCCACAGCCATATCCAGCATGCGCACCAGAATTTCCGGCTCCTGAGCGCCGGCAATCGCCCGGCCTTCATTGAAGATGAAACACGGCACGCCGGTGATGCCCAAGCGATGCATGCGGGCGTTTTCGGTATAGACCGCATTGAGATCGTTATCGCCCGACAGGTGGGCATGGGCCATGTGACGCTCGACGCCCAATTCCTCGGCCAGGCGGATGAGCACTTCCACATTGCCGAGGTCCAGTCCGCGCTCGAAGAAGGCCGTGAACAGCAGTTCGACGGCCTCGTGCTGGCGGCCAAGCGTGTGGGCGAGGCGCACCAGGCGGTGGGAATTGGCGGAATTGGGGGTACGCTTGATTTTGTCCAAGGCGAAATTGATGCTTTCGCCCTTGCCTGTATAGATCAGGGCTTCGGCGATACGGTCGTATTGGTGGCTGCCGCCGAACTTGCGTTCCAGATACTCCCGGCGGTCAACGCCTTGCGGCGGCAGGTCCGGGTTCAGCAGAAACGAGCGGTAACGTACCTCGGGTTTCAGATGCGGGCGCATCTTCAAGGCGCGGTCAAACCGGCGCTTGCCGACAAAACACCAGGGACAAACCGTGTCGAACACAATATCAATACGCATGCGCCGCTCCGCTAGTACCGCCGATCAGAAGTTCCTACACCGCCTGTCTTGACATACACGTCAGGAACTTCTGACCGAAAGCGGTACTAGATTCAAATAGTTGCTAGTGCCCTATGGTTTCCGAAATGCGTTGCAGGCCCATGTCGCGAGTCACGCATTTCGGAAACCGGGCACTAGCGGCTTCCAACCTATTTTAGCGCCGGATATGACGCCGCAGCCAACATTTTCCGAAGCCCTGAAATTCTGGGCAAAACTGGGCTTCATCAGCTTTGGCGGGCCTGCGGGCCAGATCGCCACGATGCAACACGAGCTGGTGGACGAGCGCCGCTGGATCGGCCAGGACGCATTTCTCCAGGCGCTGAATTTCTGCATGCTGCTGCCGGGTCCGGAAGCCCAGCAGCTCGCCACTTATGTGGGGTGGAAGCTGCATGGCCTCAAGGGCGCCTTGGCGGCGGGCATTCTCTTCGTTCTGCCCGGTGCGCTGCTCCTTTACGCGTTGAGTTGGATGAGTGCGGCGCACGGCGATACCTCTGTCGTGCAGGCGGTGTTCGCAGGGCTGAAGCCTGTTGTGGTCGCGGTGGTGTTACATGCCACCTGGAAAGTGGGACGGCGGGTGCTGAAGACGCCGGCGGCGGTGGCGCTCGCCGTGGCCGCATTCCTAGCCATGGAGTTCGGCCATATCCCGTTTCCGTTCATTATCATCCTGGTCGGCGCCATCGGTTGGGTCGCGGCTAAACCGGCCGAGGCGCATACAGGTCAGGTATTTCCACCAGGTACGGGCTTGCGGCTTTTGCGGCTTCTGGGGCTTTACCTGGTGCTTTTGCTCGTGCCCTTGGGCACGCTCATCATGCTTGCCGGCGCCAAACCCTTCGCTGATATCGGCCGCTTCTTCACACAGACGGCTTTGGTCACCTTCGGCGGTGCGTACGCGATTTTGCCTTACGTGGCGGATGCGGCCGTCAATCAATTCCACTGGCTGGATTCGAGTCAGATGATCAATGGCCTTGCCCTGGCCGAGACAACGCCGGGCCCACTCATTCTGGTGCTGCAATTTGTCGGCTTCTTCGCCGGCTGGAATGCGGACAATGGACTCACCCCGATGGTGTCCGCGACCCTTGCCGCGGGTCTGACGACGTACGTAACGTTCCTGCCGTCCATCATGCTGATCGTCGCGGGTGCGCCCTATATCGAGGATATCGCGCGGGTGAAGCGGGCCGCCGGTGCACTAACGTTTGTCACGGCGGCGGTGGTGGGCGTCATCGCGACCTTGGCGACGCTGCTGGGCCGTCAGGTGATTTTCACAGGTGACGGCGACCTCGACAGCATTGCTATCGCCATTATCGCGGTCGCATTCGTTGTATTATGGCGCGTGAAAAATAGCCTGCATTGGGTGATTCTGGGCGGAGTTGTATTCGGCTTAGTGCGGCTGATTTGAAGTTCCCAGGATATTGCGGCGAGTTCTCTAGGAACTTCAAATCCAAAAGCCGCACTAGATTCGATATATTCTAATGTCGCTTCGATTCCAAAGTTCGTTTCAGAGGTCGCTGCGAGATCATACGAACTTTGGAATCGCGACATTAGTGCGAGTTCTTTAAGCCGCCATCATCGCGATCACCGATCCAGACGTGATAGCTGTCGGCGTGTCCTTGCGCGACATTCACCAGTTTATCGATGAGCGTAGGCTTCAGGACCGCGCCCGCGCTGAGCAGCAAGTGACCTTGGTTATCCCGGAGGTCGCGGGCCAGAATTTGCCCTGGCCGGACGTCGGCGAGGATGCACATGTGTACGTTCTTGAGCTCATCGTTCTTCTTCACAGGGGCAGGGGACGGGCCACCGTGAACGCGTCCCGGCGCCGCCGGAGTGGGATGATGCGGCTTGGGTGCCGCTTGCGGCGGAGCGGCGATATCGCGCGCGCACGGCGTGGCAGGCGGGGCAGCTGTCGGCGCGATCTCGACGGGTGCGACCGCGGCATAGTGCGCCGGCTGTTGCAGTATCCAGGTACGAGACATGGCGTGGGTGACGGCCTTCACAAGTTTCTCGAAAGACAGCGGTGCGACAGCAAAGCCGTTTACGTCGAGCGCCATGGCGGCTTTCACGGCACTGGTATCGGCATGGGCGGTAAGGATGACCACAGGCGTGCGCGGTGATGTCTTCTGCAAGGCGCGGCTGCGGATCATGCGAAGCAATTCCAATCCGCCAACCGGTTCCATCTCCCAATTGCAGATGACGCAGCTTATCTCCTGGCCATAACGGTTGAGCACATCCACGGCTTTGTCGACGGTGGTGGCATGTTTCACGCTTTTGGCGCCCGCGTTGAGCAGAGCGGTCTGCACCATGTCGCGGAACAAGGCCTTGCTGTCTTGACCTGACGGCTTTTTTTGTACCGGTTGATTTGAGAGAATTGACCCCAACAGGAGGAGCTGAACATGGCGAGACGTGGATTAGGCGCGGAGCAGATTGTTTCCAAGTTAAGGCAGATCGAGGTGCTGATGGCGCAGGGCAAGTCTG
>CANJBL010000007.1 GCA_947472795.1 Fidelibacterota bacterium
GCACTACAACACCAAGCGGCCCCATTCATCGCTCGGCTATAGGCCACCGGCGCCGGTGACCTATAGCCCCATTCCAATATCACTCGAACAGAGCCAAATCATGCAGTAGACTAACATCACGACCGGTACAGAAAATCGGTCAGGTCAAGAGGGCCAACGCCGGCGTTACCGCAAGTTCCATGACCAGCGCGGCTTTCATGGTTGGCGAGATCGCGCCGTCCAATATCCAGCCTGCTGCGCGTGCCAATCCGCCAATAAGGACGATGAACGTCAACAACCGAAACCGGGCCGCTTTTTCCTCAATGCGTGGGACGCAGGACAGGAATCCTATGCCGATCCCGAAAAGCAAACCCGACAGGTAGCGGTAATGACTTCCAACATCGCTTTCACCCGATACACCGAGCAGCGCAGGACCGCGCAGCATACCGCTGCCACCCGCCGCGAGGGGCACCACACTGCCGACCATCACCGCGACTTGAAGGGCACGTTTGGCGATCATGCGGAGGACCGTTCCTTCTAGAATTCTCTGATCTCCGCGATGCCCGGCACGTCTCTCAGGCCGGCAAGCGTTTTTGGTTGAATGGCGTAGCCGCCGGGTAACGCCACTTCCACAGCATGACCATTGGAACGTGTCACCAGTACAATGCGCCCCTTGCCACGGCCATCCTCGGCGAGCAGCTTCTGGAACTCATCCATGGGCAAGCTGGGTAGCACCTTGAGCTTCAAGTTGCGCACGCGCGCGGCCAGGGCCTTCTCGAGTGAATCAACGCGGCTGGCCAACAGGCGCACCTTGTCGTCCTCAAGCTGAGCATCCAACGTCAGCAGGATCGGCGCACCCGATTCCAATAGGTCGCGCGAGGCGGAGAGCACTTCCGAGAACATCATGCACTCGAAGGTGCCGGTATCGTCGGACAGCATGACGAAAGCATATTTGTTGCCGCGTTTGCCCACGCGCTCGCGCTTGGAGACAATGGTGCCCGCCATCTTGATCGGTGTGGCGCACTGTTGCGGTGTCAGCGTGGCCACATCCTTGGCCTTGATGACCTGAAGCGCTTCCAGCGTCCCGCTGAAGGCATCCAAGGGATGGGCCGAGAGATAGAAGCCGATGGCCTCGAACTCGTTGGCCAGCTTCTCCATGGGCCGCCACTCGGGCACGTTGGGAAATGTGAGTTTGTTGCTGGCGGTATCCTCGGCGCCGAAGAGGCTCACCTGCTTGGAACTGCGGTCGCTGGCCTTGCTTTGGGCGTAGCGCAGGATTCCTTCCACGCTCTCGAAAAGCTGCGCGCGATTGGCATGCAGCGAGTCCAGTGCGCCGGACTTCACGAGGTTTTCCAGCAGACGTTTGTTGATGACGGAGCCATCGAGGCGGCCGGCGAAGTCCGTGAGGTTCTTGAAAGGCCCACCTTTGGTGCGCGCCGCTACCAGGGCTTCCATGGCGCCGACGCCGACGTTGCGCACAGCGGCCAGCGCATAGCGAATGGAGCCCTTCTCCACGGCGAAGGTCACGTCCGATGTGTTCACATCGGGTGGCAGGATAGGAATGGCAAGACGCGTGAGTTCGTTGCGGAAGAAGGCAAGCTTGTCGGTGTTGTGCATGTCGAGGGTCATGGTGGCGGCCATGAACTCGACGGGGTAATTGGCCTTGAGATAGGCGGTTTGATAGGCCACCAGGGCGTACGCGGCGGCGTGGGACTTGTTGAAGCCGTAGCCGGCGAACTTGTCGATGGTGTCGAAAATGTTCGAGGCTTTGTCCTTGGGGATGCCGCGCGCTGACGCACCTTCGATGAAGGTAGCGCGCTGGGCATCCATCTCGGACTGGATTTTCTTGCCCATGGCGCGACGTAAGAGGTCGGCGCCGCCAAGGCTGTACCCCGCCAGGATCTGCGCGGCCTGCATGACCTGCTCCTGATAGACCATGATGCCGTAGGTCTCTTTCAGGATCGGCTCCAGCGTCGGGTGCATGTAGTCGATGGGCTCGATGCCCTGTTTACGGTTGATGAACGACGGGATGTTGTCCATAGGACCCGGGCGGTAGAGCGCCACCACGGCGATCAAATCCTCGAACACGTCGGGCTTCAGCTTGCGCAGAACATCGCGCATGCCCGTACTTTCAAACTGGAACACACCCGCCGCGTCGGCCCGCATAAGCATGGTGAAAGTGGGTTTGTCATCCAGCGGCAAGGTCAAGAGGTCGAGATCGATGCCGCGCAACTTCAGGAGCTTCACGGCGCGGTCCAGCACCGTCAGGGTCTTCAAACCCAGGAAGTCGAACTTCACCAGACCCGCCTGCTCCACCCATTTCATGTTGAACTGGGTGACGGGCATGTCGGAGCCGGGATCGCGGTAGAGCGGCACCAGTTGCTCAAGCGGACGGTCGCCGATGACAAGGCCGGCAGCATGCGTGGAAGCGTGGGCGTAGAGCCCCTCCAGCTTCAAAGATATGTCGATCAGCTGGCGCACATTGTCGTCGGTGTCGCGCAAATGCTGAAGCTCGGGCTCAGCCTCGATAGCCTCCTTCAGCATCACGGGTGCCGCCGGATTCATGGGCACCATCTTGCAGATCTTGTCGACGTAGCCGAGCGGCATCTCCAGCACACGGCCAACGCCGCGCAAGACCGCGCGCGCCTGAAGTTTTCCGAAAGTGATAATCTGCGCGACGCGGTCAGCACCGTACTTGCGCTGCACGTAGCGGATGACATCGCCGCGCCGATCTTGGCAGAAGTCGATATCGAAATCGGGCATGGAAACGCGTTCCGGGTTCAGGAAGCGCTCGAACAGCAGATTGAAGCGTAAGGGATCGAGATCGGTAATCGTGAGAGACCAGGCAACCACCGAGCCTGCGCCGGAGCCGCGCCCCGGCCCCACCGGGATGCCCTGCTCCTTGGCCCACTGGATAAAGTCCGCCACGATCATGAAGTAACCGGCAAAGCCCATCTTCACGATCATGCTGACTTCGTATTCCAAACGCTCGCGGTAGGGCTTGGCGGCAGCGTGGCGCTCGTCCTCGCTCATCTTGGAGCGATACACCTGCGTCTGTAGGCGGCGCGCGAGCCCGGCACCCGCGAGATCGCGCAAGGCTTCTTCTTCCGTGCGGTCGCCGGTTTTCGGCGAGCGCGGCAGGATGGGTTTGCGCTCATTGACCTTGAAGGCGCAACGCTGCGCGACAACCAGCGTGTTGTGTACGGCCTCGGGGATGTCGGCGAAGAGCTGAACCATCTCCTCGGCGCTCTTGAAGCGATGTTCGGGCGTGAGGCGGCGGCGGTTGTGCACCGAGACGAAGGACTTCTCGGCCAGACAGATCAACGCATCGTGGGCGGTGAACATAGTTTCATCGGAGAAGAAGCATTCGTTGGTGGCGACCAACGGCACGTTGTGCGCGTAGGCCATCTCGATGAGCGCGGGCTCGATGCGCGTTTCGGTCTTGAGGCCGTGGCGCATCAGCTCGATATAGAGGCGGCTTGGGAACATGGACATGAGGCGGGCGAGAATTTCTTCCGCCTTGGGCCTCTGCCCCTCACCAAGATAGCGCCCGAGCGTGCCGGCCGGGCCGCCCGTCAGCGCGATAAGACCGGCACTGTGTGCGGCGATGTCCGCCCAACTCACCTGCGGCGTCTCGCCGGTAGTGGTTTCCAAGAACGCCTTACTGACAAGGTGCATCAGGTTGGTGTAGCCGGCAGCATTCTGCACCAGCACCACGAACTGATCGGGCTCCGGCAGACGCCCGCTCTGGCCGTGGCCGGTCTGCACATCCTCGCGGCGCACGGCGAGCTGACAACCGATGATGGGCTGCACGCCGTTCTTGCTGCACTCGGAGGAGAATTCCAGCGCGCCGAAGAGGTTGCGCGTGTCGGTAAGCGCGGCGGCGGGCATCCCGCCACTGGCGGTCAACGCGACGAGCTTGGGAATCTTCATGGCGCCCTCGGCCAGGGAGTAGGCCGAATGGCAGCGCAAGTGCACAAAGGGGGCGTGGCCGGTTTTGGTGGGATTCGTCAGGGGGGCGTCCATGGCGCTAGAATTTCACAGCCGACGCGCTAGCGAAAGCACGGCTCACGAGTTATCCACAAGCGTGTCTGCACGCTGTGGATGAAATGAGCCCTTAAGCGACCGACGGCCCGCTTTCCGGCTGGGAGGACAGGTTTTCCTGAATGGCCTGAATGCTAGCGCCTGCGGCCTCGACGCTGTCTTTCAACTCCGGAATGATGGCTTTCACCGTTTCCAGATCGGGCATTTCCGCCTCAATGCGGCGCGCAATCTCGCTGGCCCGGAGTGCACCGAACTGGGCGCAGACGCTTTTCAGGTCGTGTGCAAAACGCTTCACCCCGGCGAAGTCGCCATCAGCGAGGCTTTGCAAGACACTCTCCGTGTATTGGTCGAGGGAATCCAGGCAGCGTGCCAAGAGATTGCTCATCAGCACCGATCCCAGACCTTCGGTGAGTCCATCGATACGCTCGCGGTCGAAGACCGGCCATTCCTGCTCCGCCGGTCCTCGAATTTCGAAACCGGGAAGACTGGCCGCATTCCCTTCGCCGGGAGACAACAAGGCTTTCATGGCCTGCACCAGCACCGTCCATGCGATGGGTTTGGTGACAATGGCGTCGCAGCCGGCCTCGAGATAACGCGCGCGGCTTTCCAGGATGGCATCGGCGGTCAGCGCAATGATTGGCATGTGACGGCCCGGCGCCTCGCGCGCGCGCATGAGGCGCACGGCCTCACGCCCATCCATGACCGGCATTTGCATATCCATCAAAATCATATCGAAGCCGCCGTCGGCGGTTCTTGCCAGCGCCTGCGCGCCGTTCTCCACCACGGTCACATGATGACCCCACATCTCAACCACGTTCTTCACCAGAAACTGTGTCGTGACATTGTCTTCGGCCAACAGGATCTTCAGCTTGTAAGCCTTCAGCACGTCGCCGATGCGTGCCGGTGTAATGGCGAAACGATGTTGGATCTTGTCTTCGAGGCCCGCCAGGAGCGGAACGGAGAAGGAGAATCGCGAACCCTCCCCTGGGCTGCTCCGCATGCCGATGGACCCGCCCATGGCCTGCACGATCTGGCGGCAGATGTTGAGCCCGAGGCCCGCCCCGCCCCTGGCCGACGCGTTATCCTCCTGCACAAAAGGATGGAACAGGCGCCCCTGCACCTCCGGCGAAATACCGACGCCCGTATCGCGCACCTCCACCGAGGTCAGGACAAGACCGGTGTTCTGCAACACTTGACTGCGCGTCACCGATACTCCGCCGCTGTCGGTGAACTTCAGCGCGTTGCCGACGAGATTGAATAGGATCTGGCGCAAGCGCTTGGGATCGCCATTGAGCACATCGTAGCGCGTAGGATCCCACTCTACCGTGAAAGTCAGACCTTTCTGACTCATGGCGGGTGCAAAAAATTCCAACACGTCCTTCATCACGAGCGACAGGCGAAAGTCGGTGGTGTCGATATCCATGCGCCCGGCTTCGATCTTGGCGAGATCGAGTAAGTCATTGAGCAATTCCAGGAATGAGCGCGCGGAACGCTCTAAAGTCTCTGTGATGTTCTTCTGCTCGGGCGTTTGCTGGCTGGCGAGCAGCAGGTCGCACATACCCATGATGCCGGTCATAGGTGTGCGCAATTCATGGCTCATATTGGCGAGGAAGGCAGACTTGGCGGCGCTCGCCTGCTCGGCGGCGCCTCGGGCAACGACGGCGACGCGCTCCAACCTGTCGCGTTCGGTCAGGACCGCCGCCACCGGCATGATGGTAAAGACGCAGGTCGCCAGGAAAATCTGCAAGAGCACCGGCGCGTTGTCGGTCTGTGAAAAGGGGCCGTACCCCATGATGGTCAGCGGAATAGAGACCATGGCAAGGATAGCCATAGCCATGGCCGCGCCCAGGAAGCGCAGGCGAAACGCCGCCAGAATCAAGAATGGAAAGACGAGGAATAAAATCGGTCGATTGTTGCCGAGCGTGAAGATAGCCGCAGAGACGCCGAGAACCAGAAGCAGAATACTCACAGCCTCGCGCCGACGCGCATTGCGCGCAATCTGATGCCATTCGTCAGGCTTCAACATCAACAGCAGCGGCAGGATGGTGATGGCGCCAAGAAAGTCGGCGGCGAACCAGCGCTGAATGATCGGCAACGGCTGGATCCCGTTCAAAGCCGCCAGCGCGTTGCCTGCCAGCACGGCGCTGATGGCCGGGCCTATCAATCCGCAGATCAGCAGAAATTTGGCGAAAGTCGTCGCATGCGTCAGGTTGGGCGGCATTTTTACGAAGCGGACGAACAGCAGCACCGTGATGGTGATCTCGATCACGTTGCACGCCGAAAGAAGCGCCGCCGTGAGGACTGGGTCGACAATCAGTTCCGCGGCGAAATTGCCGATATAACCGCAAGCAATCAGCGCCGGCCAAGCTTCGCGCCGAGACCGCAGGATGATCGCAAGAAGAATGGCATCGGAAGGCCAGATGATGGCGACGGCGTTCGGCTGGCGCGCAAATTCAATGCCGCCGACAGCAAAGATGAACACCGCGAAAGTGCAGACGAGAAGCCAAAGCTTCGAAACGGACGGCATGCTGAAGCGCTGACGCGGCGAAGCGTTGGTCATCGGAATCTCTGCTTACGCTTGATATCGGTAGGCTCCCCAGCGCCCTTAAATTATCGCAGTTTGAGCCATGTCGCCCAGGGCTCAATAAAGTCACGTCGATACCTGGACGAGGCAAAAAGGACCGAAAACCGCGGAATCTGAGAATTTGGGGGAACCCACCGAAAACCATTACTCGAAATAGTACGGCACAGCGGGGCTGTTCAACTCGGGATTTATGCCTCCGCCGCAGGCGTTGAAGTGATGAACCCGCGCGGCTATGAGAATGGAGTCAGTCTCGCGTCGTGCACATCACCATGCTCAACAAGACCAGCGATTATCTCGGCCCTTTTAAGATCCTCGTGATCGAACCCAATCCGCTGATGCGCCGCATCACACGCGGCATGCTGCAGATTCTGGGTGCGCGCAGAATCGTGGAGACCGATGCCATGAGCACGGCGCTCACATTCATTCAACAGGGCGACATCGATATTGTTTTGAGCGAGTGGTACCTGACGGGCGCGTGCGGAGTAGATCTCATCCGCTGGCTGAGACGCGAAGACACCGACATCCGTTTCACGCCCTTCATCATGATGACGTCGCAGACGCGCTTCGAGAGCGTGACGGCGGCGCGCAACGCCGGCATCACGGAGTTTGTCGCCAAGCCCTTCTCGGCCAAGTCGATGATCGCGCGCATCCGCGAAGTGGTAGAGCGGCCCCGCCCGTTCGTCAGCATCGGGCGCTATTTTGGACCCGACCGGCGCAGGCGCGCCGAGATCATGGAGCAAAACCGCCGTAAGAAAGGCGCCCTGCTCATCGGCGGCAAGGACACGGACCTGACGCAAGATCAGATCAACACTATGATCGCCGGCGGTGGACGCTAGAGCATTTTCCAGCGACGGAAAATGCGACCACATAAGAATCCGTTATTTGCCTTCCAACAGGCTGCGCAGCATCCACGCTGTCTTCTCGTGGATAACAAGGCGCTGTGTCAGCAGATCCGTCGTGGGCTCGTCCGTAGCCTTGTCGGCCAAGGGCAATACAGCGCGCGCGGTCTTGGCCGCTTGCTCGTGGCCTTTCACGAGATTGCGGATCATCTCCTGCGCCTTGGGTATGCCCTCTTCTTCCTTGATGCTGGCGAGCTTGGAGATTTGCTTGTAAGTGCCGGGTGCCGGCTCGCCCAGGGTGCGGATACGTTCGGCGATCAAATCCACCGCCATCCACAATTCGTTGTACTGCGTCTCGAACATGAGATGCAGCGTCTGGAACATCGGCCCCGTCACATTCCAATGATAGTTATGCGTCTTGAAATAGAGGGTGTAGGTGTCGGCCATGAGCTTGGCGAGGCCGTCGGCGATGGCTTTGCGGTCTTTCTTGGCAATCCCGATATCGATGTCCATGGCGCATCCCTCCATAAGTTTAAGACGGCGAGTTTAGAATGATTAAAAATATGGAGCTTGCGCGGGTTCTGTCAACGCCGCCCCGCGACGGCGTGACGCAGAGCTTATTTCTTTGGCTCTATTTTCTTGGAACGGCGTCGCGACGGCTCCGGGACAGGCGCCTGCGGCTGAGCCGCGAGCGCCGCCTCATGCGCGAGGCGTAAATCGCGTAGCTTGCGGGTTTTGGCCAGGTTCATTGCGTCCTGCACGCGTTTCTCGGAAAAAATGAGTTCGTCGCGTTTCTCATGGAGGAGACGCCTCTCGTTCGCCGACCCTAAGGTTCGGGAACGGGCTGGTGTTTCTGGGTCCATCGTCATTCCTGGCGTGATTCCTGGTGCTGCCTGAAAGGTTAACGCCCGTCCGGCAAAAATGTTGCGTACCTTGGCTAAGATGATGGAATTCCGCCAAAAACCACTGTTACAGGCTCCTCTGAATGGGTTTACGACCTTTGCCTGAATGAATTATGATAAGGGACGGGTTCTACGCCTGCCTTGCTATAGCCCTCCCGGGCCTTTCAAGACAAACGATGGATTCGGAACGGATTGCGCGATGGTCGCGCAGTTCATGTCGCGCATTCGTGCGTTTTCTTAGGAGGCCAACATGGCAACAGGCACAGTGAAGTGGTTCAACAAGCAGAAGGGTTTTGGTTTCATCCAGCCCAGCACCGGCGGTAAAGATGTGTTCGTGCACATCAGCGCTGTCGAGCGCGCTGGTCTCCAGAGCCTCTCCGATGGACAGAGCATCACTTATGATGTGGTCAACGAACGCGGCAAGGACGCCGCGGCGAACCTGAAAGTCTAATCAAGCCTTGACGATGAAGCCCGGTTGCCAAGCGCACCGGGCTTCATTCTTTTAAAATTCCGCGAACGATCGACGTTCGAACCTGCAACGGGAAGACGTACGTATGGCATTTCGCGGCAAGAAGACCCACCGCACTTCGGAATCGCAGCGCAGCGCCTCTGATAAGCGCGACACCGACTTTTTCGCGGCACGCAAAGCCCGCGATGCGGAAAATCTTGAGAAGACCAACCGCCTGCGCGCGCTACGCCTGGCGCACGAAGCCTCTCTGCCGCCGAAGCCGGAGAAGGTTGTTCGCAAGGCTAAGCCAAAAGCCGTCCCAAAAGCCGCCGCCGCGAAGGCCTAGAGCGTCGTGCCGAAAAGTGGGAACCGGTTTTCGGCATAACGACGCGACCAACCAGTAATTTAGAGCAAGCAGCCCCTATTTCAGCTAAATGCTGCTTGCTCTAAAGCACTTCCAACAAACCATGCTGAAGACGCACCGTGCGGTCCATGCGCGCGGCGAGCGCCGGATTGTGCGTGGCGATGATGGCCGCAAGGCCCTGTTGCTTGGCGATGGAGACAAGCTGAGCGAAGACCGTATCGGCGGTCTCGGGATCGAGGTTGCCGGTAGGCTCGTCGGCGAGAAGAACGGCCGGACGATTGGCGAGCGCGCGGGCGATGGCCACGCGCTGCTGCTCACCGCCCGAGAGCTGGCCCGGGCGATGCTCGGCGCGGGCGGCAAGGCCCATAGCCTCCAGCAGCTCCAATGCGCGCGGACGGGCATCGGCCTTAGAGCGGCCGGCGATCATCTGCGGCACGATGATATTCTCAGCGGCCGAAAATTCCGGCAGCAGGTTGTGAGACTGATAGACGAAGCCCAATCGGCTGCGACGCAACTCCGTGCGTTTATCGTCGTCGAACTGGCCGCAATCCTCTCCGTGGAAGCGCACCTCGCCGCTATCGGGGCGCTCGAGAAGCCCTGCAATATGCAGCAGCGTTGATTTGCCGGCGCCAGAGGGCCCGACAAGCGCAATCACTTCGCCCGGCACGACCTTTAGATTGGCGCCGCGCAACACATGCAGAGCGCTGCCCGCTTGCGTATAGGTGCGGCGAACGTCGTAGAGTTCGAGAGCGAGGGCATTACTCATAGCGCAACGCTTCCACAGGGTCCGTGCGCGCCGCACGCCAGGATGGATACAACGTGGCGCCGAAAGACAGGAACAAAGCCATCGCAACGATGGATAGCGTCTCGTGCCATTCCATCTTCGCTGGGATTTGCGTGAGGTAATAAATCTCCGCCGAGAAAAGTTCGGTACCGGTGAGATGTTGCAAGCCCTGGCGGATGGCTTCGATATTATCGCAGAACGCCAGCCCCAGTCCAAAGCCCACCAACGTACCGATGACACCAACGCTGGCCCCGGCGATAAAGAAGATGCGCATGATCATGCCGCGTGTGGCACCCATGGTGCGCAGCACGGCGATGTCCCTGCCCTTGTCCTTCACCAGCATGATGAGGCCCGAGATGACATTCAGCGCCGCCACGAGAATGATGAGCGTGAGGATCAGGAACATGACGTTGCGTTCCACCTGCAGCGCATTGAAGAACGGTCCGTTGGTCTCCTGCCAGGAGAAGATGCGAAAGCCCGGCGGAAAGCTGGACGCGATACGCTTCACAACTATCTGAGCTTTATCCGGATCGTCGATTCGGATTTCCAGATTGCTCACCCCGTCGGGGTATTTGAAATAGGTTTGGGCCAGCGACAGCGGCATGAACACCATGCCGGAGTCATACTCGCTCATGCCCATGTTGAAGACGCCAGCAATCAAGAACGAATGGCTGCGCGGCGCGGAGCCGAAGGCGGTCACATTTCCCTTTGGTGAAATGAGCGTGATCTCTTGCCCCGCCCGCACGCGGAAGCGTTCGGCCATACGCGCACCGATGAGGATGCCCTCGCCGGCGTCGTACTGCTCCATGGAACCGTCAACAATATGGCCCGAGATCCAGGCCATCTGCTTGATGTCCTCGGACTTCAACCCGCGTACCAAGGCACCGGCTGTATTGGCATCGGAGGATACCAGCACTTGTCCCTCGACGCTGGGGATAGCGCTGACGATGCCGGGAATGGTTTTCAGTTGTGCGATGCGTGCATCGTAATCGGTGATGGACTCATTCACGCCGTAGATATTGATGTGACCGTTAACACCGAGGATGCGGTCCATGATATCGGCGCGGAAACCGTTCATGACCGCCATGACAATGATAAGTGTTGCCACGCCCAGCGCGATGCCCACGAGAGAAAAGCCCGCGATGACGGAGACGAAGCCTTCCTTGCGCCGCGCCCGCAGGTAGCGCGCCGCCACCATTCGTTCAAAGGCGCCGAAGATCATGCGGGGCTGTCCGTCCTAAAGAATGGTGAGTTTGGTGATGGCGGACTCGAAGCTGAGCTCTTCCTTGACGCCGGTGGCGCGGCGCTTCAACTCCACCACGCCTTTTGCCACGCCCTTGGGGCCGATGACGATCTGCCAGGGGATGCCAATCAAATCCATGTCGGCGAATTTTACGCCCGCGCGCTCGTCGCGGTCATCCACCAGGACGTCCTTGCACTTCATCACGAGGGCGTCGTGGATGGTCTTACAGGCGGCATCGCAGGCGGCATCGCCAACCTTTAGATTGATGATGCCCACGTCGAAGGGTGCCACGGAATCCGGCCAGATGATGCCGTGCTCGTCGTGGCTAGCTTCGATGATGGCGCCAACGAGGCGCGACACGCCGATACCGTAAGAGCCCATGTGGACATTAACGGCATTACCATCCTGCCCAATGACGCTGGCCTTCATGGGATCTGAGTACTTCTTGCCGAAGTGGAAGATGTGCCCCACCTCGATGCCGCGCGCACTGACAAGCTCAGCCCCCAGCTTATCCGCCATGGCAGGATCATGCTTCTCATCGGTGGCGGCGTAGAGGCTAGTCCATTCGTCGATGATGGGTTGCAGGTCGGCTTCATAGTTTACGTTCGTGGGCGCCGGCTTCTCGAGAAGCGCTTTGTGGCAGAACACCGCGCTCTCGCCGGTGTCGGCCAGCACGATGAATTCATGGCTGAGATCGCCGCCGATGGGGCCTGAGTCGGCCTTCATGGGAATGGCCTTTAACCCAAGCCGCGCAAAGGTGCGCAGGTAAGCGACGAACATCTGGTTATAGGCGTGCTTTGAGCGCTCGTAATCCAGATCGAAGGAATAGGCATCCTTCATCAGGAATTCCCGGCCACGCATAACGCCGAACCGGGGGCGCACTTCGTCGCGGAACTTCCAGTGGATCTGGTAGAGGTTTTTGGGCAGGTCGCGGTAGCTCTTCACGTTGTTACGGAAAATGTCCGTCACCACCTCTTCGTGGGTGGGGCCGTAAAGCATATCGCGCTCATGGCGATCCTTGATGCGCAGCATCTCGGGGCCGTAATCATCATAGCGCCCACTTTCTTTCCAGAGATCGCCGGATTGGATAGTGGGCATGATGATTTCTTGCGCGCCGGCCGCATTTTGCTCCTCGCGCACCACCTGCATGATGTTCTGCAAGACGCGCGTGCCGAGCGGCAGCCAGTTGTAGATGCCGGCGGCGTGCTGGCGGATCATGCCCGCGCGCAGCATCAGGCGGTGCGAGACAATCTGGGCCTCAGTGGGCGTTTCTTTAAGAGTGGGCAGAAAGAGGCGCGAAAGGCGCATGGCAAGGTCCTGAAACTTCAAATATGACGATGCGGGACCATAGGCGAAGGCCCGGGAATAGGCAATAAAGCCCGTGGTTTACCGCAAATCTCCGCGAGTCCCTGGCGGCGGCGGGACGGGCTTTCCAGCCGGCACTGTGACGCCAGCATCTTTCAGCCCTTTGAAACAAGCTTCGGACAGCGCGCGTTCGTCGCCGGAGGCCAGACGTTGGCCGTTCCAATAAACATCATTCCCTTTGACTGACAGCGTGCCGAGAGGCGCCTTGCCCTCGAAGGGCATCACTTTGCGAACGGGTGGTGTCGGGGTTGGAGCACCGGGCAAGCCCGGTGTCGTGGGCTGGGTGCGTTTGGCGTCGCGCAAGGCCAAGCGGTCGGCAAGATCGATACCGATCTGGATGTCGATGCTTTCCGGCATCTTCACGTCGTAGCCACCGCCTACGTC
Source organism: Fidelibacterota bacterium (assembly GCA_947472795.1). Lineage (GTDB taxonomy): Bacteria > Pseudomonadota > Alphaproteobacteria > Rhodospirillales > Rhodospirillaceae > SHVO01. Next base: position 12,937 of record CANJBL010000007.1, read on the forward strand.
GGCTGGCACCACGGCCTTGCCGCGCACATCCACACCCGGCTTATAGGTGACGTCGTCCTTGGGCACGTGCTGCACAAGCTGGCGGCAGTCGGCGGTGGAAAGCTTGACGGTGTCGGCGTGGGCCGTGCCCGCGAACGAGCCAGCGAGAAGGACGAGACTGACAATGCGGCGCATGTTGATCTCCTTGCTCATTCTATTATAGCGCATTTACAGCCGCACCACATGCACCCGCACGAGGGGTTTGCGGCGGGGCGCGAAGGCGCGGCGCACGGCGGCGCGTACGGTTTCGGCCACTACCTCGTCGTCGCGGCGCGATTTGCGCGGCAAGCGGCTGAGAGCTTTTGAGAGTTCCTCGAGCCAGCCGTCTTCCTCGTCTTCGAACGGATCCGTGATACCGAGGACGGCAACGTCGGTGTCTTCCACCACCTCGCCGTCCTCGTCCAGCACGACGGTGGCCACGGCAGCCCCCTCGTAAACCATGCGCTTGCGATCACGCAGCGTGGTGCTGTTCAACGGCTGCACCATGCCATCTTCCCAGGTGAGGCGTCCGCTCCAGACCGTGCCTGCGACTTCCGCGCGGTCCTTGTCGAAGCGCACCGCCGAACCGTTCTCGACCAACACGGTCTGCGGCACTTGGCATTCCTTGGCGAGTGCGGCGTGCGCGCGCATATGCATGGCCTCGCCGTGCACGGGGATAGCGATCTTGGGACGGATCATTTGATACATGCGGCGCAGTTCGCCGCGCGCGGGATGGCCGGAGACGTGGATGAAATGATCGCGCGTGGTGACGATCTCCACATCCAATTTCGCCAGCGCATTTTGCACCTTAGCGATGGCCTTCTCATTGCCGGGAATGACACGGGAGGAGAACACAACCACGTCGCCTGCTTCCAGGCTCACGTCCTGGTGCTGGCCGGAGGCAATGCGCATAAGGGCTGCCCTGCCCTCACCCTGACTGCCCGTACAAATGTAGAGGACCTTGTCTCGCGGCAGGAAGGCAGCATCTTCCGCTTCGAGGAATCGCAAATCGTCGGCAAGGTAGCCGGTACGCCGCGCGGTCTCGGCGATGCGCCAGAGAGATTGACCGACCAGCGCCACCTCGCGGCCGTTGGCGCTGGCCGCGCGGCAAATGGATTCGAGGCGCGCGAGGTTGGAGGCAAAGCAGCCCACGGCAATACGACCTGTGTAGCGAGCAAACAGAGAGATCAGACTTTCACGCACCTCGCCTTCGGAACCTGCCTCGCCTTCCGAAAAGACATTGGTGGAATCGCCGATGAGCGCCAGGACGCCTTCATCGCCCACGGCATTCAGCGCCGCAAAGTCCGTGGCTTCACCGATGAGCGGCGCAGGATCGAACTTCCAGTCGCCCGTGTGGAAAATAGTGCCGTACTTGGTGCGAATGACGAGCGCATTGGGCTCGGGGATGGAATGCGTGAGCGTGATGAAGTCCACTTTGAAAGGTCCGATCTCGGCGCGCCCACCCAGCGGCACCACCGTCACGGGCACTTCATTCTCCAGGCCCAATTCCTTCAGCTTGAATTCCAGGAAGGCGGCGGCAAATGGTGTGGCATAGACCGGGCAGCGCAACTGCGGCCACAGGTAAGCCACAGCCCCGACGTGATCTTCATGCGCATGGGTGACGATGAGGCCCGCGAGTTTTTCGCGCCGCTCGACGATGAAGCTGGGGTCGGCCATGACCACATCGACGCCCGGCACAGTGTCGTCACCAAAAGTGACACCGAGATCGACCATCATCCACTGCCCGTCGCAGGCATAGAGATTGAGGTTCATGCCGATTTCGCCGGAACCGCCCAAGGGCACAAACCAGAGGCCCTTATCAAGGCCCTGAGGGAAATCGGCAGTCGTGTTGCCTTGAGGTAACGTGCGATTCATTGGGACTCGATCTTGAGCCCCTCCCCCTTGTGGGGAGGGGTTGGGGTGGGGGTGCTTTTCAGCGCCGCTAAGACTGTTTGGGTTACGCCGTCAATATTTTCAAAAATCTCGTTGTTCCAGAAACGCAAGACGCGATAGCCCTGAGACTGAAGCCAGGCCGTGCGCTCTGCGTCATAAGCTTGTTCATCCGCGTGCTGACCACCATCGGCTTCGATCACAAGCTTTGCGGAGTGGCAGCAGAGATCAACAATGTATCTACCGAGCGGTACTTGGCGGCGAAAGTGAAAGCCCTCGCCTTTGAGTGAACGTAAGTAACGCCAAAGCCGTTTCTCGGCCTCGGTTGGGTTTTTCCGCAAGTTACGAGCGCGTTCGTCTGCCATCCCCCCACCCGGCTCGCTGTGCTCGCCGACCTCCCCACAAGGGGGAGGTAATTCTATCCTTTGTTTCTTTCATGCACCTGCAACAGCCCGCGCAGGGTGAGATCAGGATCGATATGTTCGATGACCTTCGTGGCCTCGGCGAACAGCGGCGCGAGGCCGCCCGTGGCCACCACAGTCATCTTCTCGGCGCGCTCGGCTTTGATGCGCCCCACCAATCCCTCGATGAGCCCGATGTAACCCCAAAACACGCCGGACATCATCTGGCCTACAGTGGTGGTGCCAATGATCGGAGCTTGACCCGGATTGCGCACTTGCAGGCGCGGCAGCAGGGCCGTGGCCATATGCAAGGCTTCCATGGAAAGGTTGATACCGGGCGATATACATCCGCCGCAATAGTCGCCATTGACATCAATAACATCGAACGTCGTGGCGGTGCCGAAGTCGATGACGATCAAGGGACCTTTGTAAGTCGCGTGCGCGGCAACGGCATTGATAATGCGGTCAGCACCGACTTCCTTTGGGTTATCGACTTTGGCCGACGCACCCAGATTCAAATCCGGATCGCCGATGAAGCGCGGCGTGCACTTGAAGTAATTCTCGCAAAGATTCTTGAGGTCGAAATTCTTATCCGGCACGACCGAGGCGATGATGGCATGCGTGATCTGATCCGGAGCAACGCCGTCGCGCTCGAGCAACTGCGTCAGCCACACACCGTATTCATCGGCGGTGCGATCGGTCTTGGTGGCCGCGCGCCACTGACCCAGCATCGCCTCGCCGTTATAGACAGCAAAGACGACGTTAGTGTTGCCGCAATCAATCACGAGCAGCATGTGATCCGTCCCCAAAAAGTACATCGCCCGCGACAATACGCCGTCTGCCCCCACGCGTCTCCAGAAGGAGTGCGCCGTCTTCATCTAGGCCGGCGAATTCACCGGTCACGGACCCTTCCGGCAAGCCCACGGCAACAACCGCGCCTTTGTCGGGGCCGCAGGTCAGCCATTCCTCGCGGACGGCGGCGAACCCCTTCTCGCGCCAGACCGCGAACCACTTGTGCAACTCGCGCGTCAGCACGGTAATGACATGAGCGGGCGTGGTGTCGATGTTGTGCAGCGAAAGGGCCGTGGGCGGATAGGCTGCCGGATCGATCTGCACGGCGACCAGATTGATGCCGATGCCCAGAATGATCCAATTGCGTTTGGCGTCGTCGGCCACCACCTCCGGCAAAATTCCGCAGACCTTCTGGCCTTCGATGAGCACATCGTTGGGCCACTTGCAGGAGACCTTTGGTGGCGGGGCGTTGTGGCGCGGCAGATCGAGGATACATTCGCGCACGGCAATGGCGGCCAGGAATCCCAGCTCGTGAGCGTGGATCAGGTCTTCAGGCGCGGCCACAAGAATGGAGACATAGACATTGCCGCGCGGGCTCGACCACTTGCGCCCGGCCCGGCCCTTGCCGGCGGTCTGGGTATTGGCCCAGAGCATCAAGCCCTCATGCACATCGCCTTCCATCTCGACAATACGGCGCAGGGCAGCATTGGTGCTGTCGAGGGAGTCAAAGGGCATGACCCGCCAGTCGGGCGGCAGATGCGGCTCGGGGGGCGCGTGGGCGGCTGTGAACCAGGCTTGGACCAATCCCTGCCCTCAACCTTAAATGACCGGGTTAAAAACCCCGGCGGCACTTAGCCGAGGAAGAGCGCCCGGGCGGCGGCTTCGGCGCCGTTCACCAGGGGTGCCGGGATGACAAACAGCACCAGCATCAGAACGCTCGAGCCGGCCATGATGATCCCGGCGGTCAGGCCCGGCGGGTCGAAAGCTTCCGCTGGCTCGTCGAAATACATGAGTTTGATGAGCCGGAGGTAATAGTAAGCCCCCACCACGCTGGCCAAAAGCCCGGCGACGGCCAGATACACGAACCCGGCGTTTACGGCGGCCATGAAGATGTAGAACTTACCCAAGAACCCGGCCAAGGGCGGAATGCCCGCCATGGAGAACATGAGGGCAGCCAGCGCTAAGGCCATGCCTGGGTTCGTTTTGGAAAGCCCGGCGAGATCGCTGATCTCCTCCACATAGCGGCCCTTGCGGCGCATGGAGAGGATGACGGCAAAGGTGCCGGCGTTCATGAACATATAGATCAGCATATAGAACAGGAGGCCGCGGGCTCCCTCTTCGTTGCCGACCACAAGACCGATGAGCGCGTAGCCCACGTGGCCGATGGAGCTGTAAGCCATCAGGCGCTTGACGTTCGTCTGCGCGATGGCGGCGATGGAGCCCCAGATCATGGAGAGGATCGAGATCAGGATAATCACCTGTTGCCATTGCTCGATCATGGGGGCGAAGGGCCCGACCAGGACGCGCAGGAACAGACAGAGGCCGGCGATCTTGGGCGCCACCGAGAAGAAAGCGGTGATAGGCGTGGGCGCGCCTTCATAAACGTCCGGCGTCCACATGTGGAAGGGCACAGCCGAGACCTTGAAGGCCAAGCCGGCGATGACAAAGATCACGCCGATCATGGCGCCGATGGTGTTGGGGCCGGATTTTATCGCCGTGGCCAAACCTTCGAAGCTGGTGGTGCCGCCGTAGCCATAGACCAGCGACGAGCCGTAGAGCAGCAAACCAGACGCGAGAGCGCCCAGGACAAAGTACTTCACGCCCGCTTCGGTAGCGCGGATGTTGTCGCGCTGGTAGGCGGCAAGCACATACAGCGACAAGCTTTGCAGCTCGAGACCTACATAGAGCGCGATGAGGTCGTTGGCAGAGATCATCAGCATCATACCGATGGTGGCAAACAACACGATGAGCGGCAGCTCGAAGCGGCCGACCTTCGCACCCCTCGCCCAGTCGTTGATCAGGAACAGCGTAATCGCCGCGCCCATGAGCGTCAGGATCTTGGCGAAGACGGTGAAGCCGTTGACCACAAACAGGTGATTGAACGTCACGGCGTTGCCGGTGCCGCGATAGACCATCACACCAGCGGCCACCATGACGGCAACGGTTAGGCAAGTAATGAGAGTGGAGTCTTCGTCGTTGCGGAAGACGCCCACGAGCAGAAGCACCAGGGCGGAAATCGCCATGAAGATTTCTGGAAGTGCTGGACCGAAGGCAGGCAGAGCAGTCATGACCTCATCCTCTCCTACCGCAGCCACGCCAAGAGGGTGCTGCCCAAGGGGGCGACCTCGGCGGTGCGGCTGGCCAGCGCGTCGTGGTAATTCTTCAGAAGGTTCGCAACGGATTCATCCATCACGCTCAGGAACGACATTGGGTACACGCCCATCCACATCACCACGAGGATGATGGGGGCGAGAATCGCGATCTCGCGCGGCTCCAGGTCCAACATCGCTTTCACGTCGTCCTTGGTCAGCTCGCCAAAGACCACGCGGCGATAGAGGTACAGCATGTAGGCCGCACCCAAGATGACGCCGGTCGCCGCCAACAGCGCCACCCAGGTGTTGACCTGGAAGGTGCCGGCCAGAACCAGGAATTCGCCGACGAAGCCCGCCGTGCCCGGCAAGCCCACCGAGGCCAGCATGAACACCATGAAGGCGAAGGCGTACTTCGGCATGTTGTTGACGAGGCCACCATAACGGCCGATCTCGCGGGTGTGCAGGCGGTCATAGACAACGCCGACGCACAGGAAGAGCGCGCCCGAGACAACACCATGGGACAGCATCTGGAAGATGGCGCCTTCGACGGCTTGCTGGGTCGCGGCAAACACGCCGATGGTCACAAAGCCCATGTGGGCGACGGACGAATAAGCGATCAGCTTTTTCATATCGCTCTGCACGAGGGCCACCAGCGACGTATAGATCACGGCAATGATGGAGAGCGTGAAGACCAACGGTGCGAAATAGTGCGAGGCCTCCGGCAGCATGGGCAGCGAGAAGCGCAGGAAACCGTAACCGCCCATCTTCAAGAGCACTCCGGCCAGGATGACCGAGCCCGCAGTGGGCGCGTCCACGTGGGCGTCCGGCAGCCAAGTGTGCACCGGCCACATGGGCACCTTCACCGCGAAGGACGCGAACATGCCGAGCCACAGCCAGGTTTGCATCTCGGGGCTGAACTTGGCGGCCATGAGCGTCGGGATGTCGGTGCTGCCCACTTGGAAATACATGGCGAGCAGCGCCACCAGCAGCAGCACGGAGCCGGTCAATGTAAAGAGGAAGAACTTGAAGGCGGAATAGACGCGCCGGCCCCCGCCCCACACGCCGATGATCAGGAACATCGGGATCAGCACGGCTTCAAAGAAGACGTAGAACAGCACCATGTCCATGGCGCAGAACATGCCGACCATCATGGTCTCAAGGATCAGGAAGGCGATCATGAACTCGCGGACCATCTTCTGGATGGAATCCCACGAGGCCAGGATGCAAAGCGGCGTCAGGAAAGTGGACAGGATGACGAACAGCATCGAAATGCCGTCCACACCCATGTGGTAGGAGATGCGGTATTGCGGCAGCCAGTCGAAATGCTCTTCGAACTGGAAGGCCGAGGTGCTGGGCTCGAACTGAATCCAGATCAAGAGCGACAGCACAAAGGTAAAGCCGGTGGTCCATAGCGCGATGAGGCGCGATTGGCGCGCGACCACTTCTTGGTCACCCCGCACGAACAGGATGATGGCAGCCCCTACCAGCGGCAGGAACGTGATCGCCGACAGGATCGGCAGGTGCGTGATGAAAGTGGTGAGTGCGTTCATGTGATCTTATCCCGCCCGGTTCAACACGAACCACGTCACGATCACGGCGATGCCGATGAACATGACGAAGGCGTAGTGATAGAGGTAACCGCTCTGCACGCGGCCCAAACCCTTGGCGGCCACGCCCGTGGCGGCGGAAATGCCGTCCGGACCAAAGCGGTCGATGGTGCCGGCGTCGCCGCGCGTCCAGAAGAAGCGGCCGAGGGCAAAAGCGGGCTTCACGAACAGGAAGTTATAAAGCTCGTCGAAGTACCACTTGTTGAGCAGGAACTGATAAACGCCGGGGAACGCACGGGCCAGCTTGCCCGGCAGATCGGGGCGGCGGACGTAGAACATATAGGCCCAGCCCAGGCCCAACAGGCTGACGATCAGCGGCAACCATTCGATCAGAAACGGTACATGTTCGGTGTGCGCGCGGTGGATGCTGTCGTGATTCTCCAAGACCTTGATGGACTCGCCCCAGAAGTGCTCGCGGCCTTCGCCGACGAAGAAATGGTTGAACCCACCGCCGATGAACACGGCACCCAGGGCCAGCGCCACGAGAGGGCCAAGCATGATCCATGGGCTCTCGTGGATGTGCTCCATGGTGTGATGATCGGCGCGTGGGCGCCCGAAGAAGGTGAGGAACACCAAACGCCAGGAATAGAACGAGGTCAGCAGCGCGACCAGGATGGTCATGAAGTAGGCGTAGTTGCCCACACCTGTGCCGGCAGCATGCGCGGCTTCGATGATCATATCCTTCGAGAAGTAACCCGAGAACGGCGGGATGCCGGTGATGGCGATGGTGCCGATGGTCATCACCGCGAAAGTGATGGGGATCATGCGCCAAATGCCGCCCATCTTGCGGATGTCCTGCTCCTCGGACATGGCATGGATGACCGAACCAGCCGAAAGGAACAACAGGGCCTTGAACCAGGCGTGGGTCATCAGGTGGAAGATGCCGCCCTGATAGGCCGACACACCGCAGGCCACGAACATGTAGCCCAACTGCGAACAGGTTGAGTACGCGATGATGCGCTTGATGTCGTTCTGTACGCAGCCGACCGTGGCGGCGAAGAAGGCCGTGGTCGCACCCAGGAACGTGACGAAGGCGAGCGCGTCAGGCGCGTATTCGAACAGCGGCGACATGCGCGCCACCAGGAACACACCAGCGGTGACCATGGTGGCAGCGTGAATGAGGGCGGAGACCGGTGTCGGGCCTTCCATGGCGTCCGGCAGCCAGGTGTGCAGGAAGAGCTGTGCCGACTTGCCCATGGCGCCCACGAATAGCAGCAGACAGGTGATGGTCAGCGCGTGGGCGTGGATGCCGAAGAAGGTCGCTTGCGCGTCGGCCTTGGCGGGGGCTGCGGCGAAGATGACATCAAATGAAACCGCATCGAACAGGAAGTAGACGCCGAAGATTCCCAAAAGGAACCCGAAGTCACCCACGCGGTTGACGATGAAGGCTTTGATGGCGGCGGCACAGGCCGAGGGTTTCTTGTACCAGAAGCCGATGAGCAGGTAGGAGACGAGGCCCACCCCTTCCCAGCCGAAGAACAGCTGCACCAGATTGTCCGCCGTCACCAGCATCAGCATGGCGAAGGTGAACAGCGACAGGTAGGACATAAAACGCGGCTGGCTGTCGTCGTGGGACATGTAGCCGACGGCATAGATATGAATGAACGTCGAGACCACGGTGACAGTCATGACCATGACCGCTGACAGCGTGTCGTAACGCAGCGCCCACTGGGCTTCGAAGGTGCCCGAGGACAGGAAGGTCATGAGGTTGACCACCTGCGTGTGGCCATGCATGGCCACATCGGCAAAGTTGACGACGCCACAAACGCCGGCAAGACCGACGCCGAGGCAGGTGACGATCTGCGACGGGCGGTCGCCGATGATGCGCCCGAAGAAACCGGCGATGAAGGCGCCCAGCAGGGGCAGGAATACGGCGGCGATCAGCACGGGTGCCCTAGCCTTTCATCTGGTTGATGTCTTCGACTTCGATCGAGCGCCGGGTGCGGTAGAACACAACGACGATAGCCAGCCCGATGGCGGCTTCGGCGGCGGCAACCGTCAGCACCAGCATGGTGAACACTTGGCCCACCAGATCGTGAAGGAAGGAAGAGAACGCGACAAAGTTGATGTTCACGGCGAGTAACATCAGCTCGATGGACATCATGATGACGATGAGGTTCTTGCGGTTCAGGAAGATTCCGAAGATGCCCAGCGTGAACAGGATGGCACTGACCGTCAGATAATGGCTGAGGCCGATGGTCAGGAAGCCGGAGGCGGCGTCTGCGTCGTTCATTGCAGGCCCTTTCCAGTTTGCACTTGGACCAGCGTGACTGTGGTTTTCGGATCGCGCGCCACCTGGGCGCCGATGTTCTGCTTGCGCACGCCAGTGCGCTTGCGGTGCGTGAGCACGATGGCGCCGATCATGGCGACCAGCAGCACAAGCCCCGCCGCCTGGAAGACATAGGCATAATCGGTATAGAGCACCTGGCCGAGGGCTTCGGTATTGGTGATCTGTGACGGATCAGGCGTGGGCAGCCCGCGCAGGGCTTCGGCCTGGGGCGCCATGGTCCAGGCGCCGAACACAACCGCCAGCTCGACGAGCAGGATCACGCCGATCAGCGCGCCCACGGGCATGTATTTCAGGAACCCCTCGCGCAGCATGATGACATTGATATCCAGCATCATCACGACGAACAGGAACAGGACCGCCACGGCGCCGACGTAAACCACGACCAGGATCATGGCGACGAACTCGGCGCCCAGCAGCACGAACAGGGCGGCAGCGTTGAAGAAGGTGAAGATCAGCCACAACACCGAATGCACCGGGTTGCGCTGAAAGATCACGTTCAGCGCACCGATCACGGCCATTGCCGAGAACAGATAGAAAGCGAGCGCCGCGACAATCATGCTGCTTCCCCCTGCCTCATCTTGTTGATCCCCATCATCATCCCACTTCCATCTCTTCTCTTGTCATCGCCCGGTTCAGCCGGGCGATCCTCTGTCCCACCAACTCCAGCCCCTGCGGAGGATCGGTGGATACTCCGCCTTCGCGGAGTATGACAGTGGTGTATGTCTCTTACCGGTACGGCGCGTTCATTTCCAAACGCTTCGCCAGTTCACTTTCCCAACGGTCGCCGTTCGCCAGCAGCTTGTCCTTGTTGTACAGCAACTCATCGTGCGTCTCGGTGGCGAACTCGAAGTTCGGCCCTTCGACGATGGCATCCACCGGGCAGGCTTCCTCGCAGAAGCCGCAATAGATGCACTTGGTCATGTCGATGTCGTAGCGCGTGGTGCGGCGGCTGCCGTCGTCGCGCGGTTCGGCTTCGATGGTGATGGCCTGCGCGGGGCAAATGGCCTCGCACAGCTTGCAGGCAATGCAGCGCTCTTCGCCGTTGGGATAACGGCGCAGCGCGTGTTCACCGCGGAATCTCGGAGACAATGGCCCCTTCTCGTAGGGGTAGTTGATGGTCACCTTGGGCATGAACATGTACTTGAGCGTCAAGGCCATGCCGGTGACGATTTCCCAGAGAAGAACACTGCGAGGATTGAATGACATTTGTCGTCTCTCCTCAGTGCGCCAGTTTGCCGGAATAAACCAGGAAGCCCGAGGTCAGGATCAGCCAGACCAGGGACAACGGCAGGAACACTTTCCAGCCCAGGCGCATCAATTGGTCGTAACGGTAGCGCGGCAACGTGGCGCGCACCCAGATGAACACGAACAGGCACAGCGCGACTTTAAGCGCGAACCAGATCACGCCCGGAATCCACGTGAAGGGCGCGATGTTGACCGGCGGCAGCCAGCCACCCAGGAACAGCGTCGTCGCCAAACCCGACATGGCGATCATGTTGATGTATTCGCCCAGGAAGAAGAGCGCAAAGGACATGGACGAGTATTCGGTCATGAAGCCGGCGACCAGTTCCGATTCAGCTTCCGGAAGATCGAAGGGATGACGGTTGGTTTCCGCCAGGATCGAGATGAAGAACACGATGAACATCGGGAAGTGCGGAATGAAGTACCAGAGGCCCTGCTGCGCTTCGACCACTTTGGTCAGATTGAGCGAGCCGGCGCTCAACAGCACCGAGATCATGATGAAGCCGATAGAGACTTCGTAGGACACCATCTGCGCCGCCGAGCGCATGGCGCCCAGGAAGGCATAGCGGCTGTTGGATGCCCAGCCCGCCATGACGATGCCGTACACGCCGAGCGAGGAGATGGCGAAGAGATAGAGCACGCCGACATTGAGATTGGAGATGTACCAGCCCGCGCTCACGGGCATTACCGCCCAGCCCAGAAGCGCCAGCGAGAACGTCACCATGGGGGCGAGAAAGAACACGACCGGCGATGCGCCCGTCGGGATCACGGTTTCCTTGAACAGCAACTTCACGGCATCGGCGAAGGGCTGCAACAGGCCAAAGGGACCAATCACGTTGGGGCCGATGCGCAGCTGCATGGCGCCGATGACCCGGCGTTCAATCAACGTCAGGAAGGCCATCGACAAGGCCACGGGAATGACGAACAGCAGGATCTTGCCGACGATGAAGATCAGCGTGCCGGCGTAGAGGCCCAGGTGCGTGTTGAGGAACTCAGCCATGGGTGCCACTCTTCTGCTTGGAGCCGGCCAACACAAACTCCTCCGTGCACTGCGCCATGGTGCGCGAGGCGCGGCTGATGGGGTCGGTCATGTAGTAGTTCTTCACCGGATAGTCGAAGGCCACAGCCGCGACGGAGCCCGGTGCGCCAAAGCCTTTCCACTCGGCCTTCTCGGCCTTGTTCACGCCCTTGAACAGCGGATTGACGAAGGCCATGCGCGCGCGCACTTGCGCGAGGTTGTCGTAAGGCAGCGTACGGCCGAGTTTCTCGGAGAGCGCGCGAATGATGGTCCAGTCCTCTCGCGCATCGCCCGGCGGGAACACGGCGCGCAAAGCCTGCTGCACGCGGCCCTCGGTGTTGACGTACGTGCCGTCCTTCTCGGTATAGGCGGCACCGGGCAACACGACATCGGCGCGGTGCGCACCACGATCACCATGGTGCCCTTGATAGATCACAAAAGCCTTGCCGAGTTTGGCGGTGTCGATTTCGTCGGCGCCCAGCAGATAGACCGCTTCGATCTCGCCCTTGCCGGCGCCGTCGAGGATGCCGCGCACGTCTTTGCCGCCACTCCCCGGCACAAAGCCGATGTCGAGCCCGCCGACACGCGCTGCCGCCGTATGCAGGACGTTGAAGCCGTTCCAGCCGTCTTTCACCAGACCGCAGGCATCGGCTGCGTTCTTTGCAGTGGCAAGAGTCGCCGCGCCATCGGGGCGCGTGAGCGCCGCCATGCCGAGGATGATCATGGGGTTCTTGGCGGCCTTCAGCGTTGCCGCGAAGGGATGGCTGCCGTCGGCGATCTTGGCCAGCACGTCGGCGGTCGTGCCGATGTGCTCATACTTATATGTGAGCTGCGCCGCGTCGCCGATGACGGCGATCTTCACGCCGCCCTTCAGGTAGCGCTTGCGGATGCGGGCATTCAGCACCGGCGCTTCCTTGCGCGGGTTGGACCCCACGATGAGGATGGCGTCGGCCTGTTCGATGCCGGCGATGGTCGAGTTGAAAATGTAAGACGCGCGTGCATTCGGATCGAGTGATGCGCCATCCTGCCGGCAATCGAGGTTGGACGAGCCGCAGGCGGTCATCAGGTCTTTCAGCGCCAGCATGGCTTCCACATCGGCCGTGTCACCGGCGATGGCGGCGAACTTCTTGCCATCCAGATTTTTGATCTTGGCGGTGATGACGGCGAAGGCTTCATCCCAGCTGGCGGGCGCCAGTTTGCCGTTCTTGCGCACAAAAGGCTGATCGAGGCGCTGATAGCGCAGGCCATCGACGGCGTGGCGGCTCTTATCGGCGAGCCACTCTTCGTTCACGTCTTCGTTCACACGCGGCAGAACGCGCAAGACCTGACGGCCGCGCGCATCGAGACGCACGTTGGTACCGACGGCGTCCATCACGTCGATGGATTCCGTCTTGCGCAATTCCCACGGGCGCGCGTTGAAAGCGTAAGGTTTGCTGGTGAGCGCGCCCACCGGGCACAGGTCCACCACGTTGCCGGAGAGTTCGGAAGACAGCGCACCTTCGAGATAGGTGGTGATCTCCATGTCCTCGCCACGGCCCGTTGCGCCAAGCTGCGGTACACCAGCTACCTCAGTAGCAAACCGCACACAGCGCGTGCAGTGAATGCAGCGGGTCATGACGGTCTCGACGACCGGACCCATATACTTGTCTTTCACCGCGCGCTTGTTCTCGTGATAGCGGCCGCGGTCGAAGCCGTAGGCCATCGCCTGATCCTGCAGGTCGCATTCGCCGCCCTGATCGCAGATGGGGCAATCCAGAGGATGGTTGATGAGCAGGAATTCCATGACGCCGCCGCGCGCTTTGTTGGCGCGGTCGGACTTGGTGTGCACCACCATGCCCTCGCCCACCGGCATGGCGCAGGAGGCCACGGGCTTGGGCGACTTCTCGACATCCACCAGGCACATGCGGCAGTTGCCCGCGATGGAGAGACGGTCGTGATAACAGAAACGCGGGATCTCAACGCCCACCTGCTCCGCCGCCTGGAGGATGGTGGTGTTCGCCGGAACTTCTACCGCGATGCCGTCGATGGTCAGCTTAGGCATAGTCTTTCCCCTGCTCCGTCCCTTAGGCCGCTTTGTCTTTGACCTTGGCGTCGCGATAGTCGCGGATGCGGCGCTCCAGTTCAGGACGGAAGTGACGGATCAATCCTTGTACGGGCCACGCCGCCGCATCGCCGAGCGCGCAGATGGTGTGGCCTTCGATTTGGTAAGTGACCTGCTCGAGCGTGTCGATCTCACCGAGCGTGGCTTCGCCTTTGACCATGCGCTTCATGACGCGGGCGAGCCAGCCGGTGCCTTCGCGGCACGGCGTGCACTGCCCGCAGCTCTCATGCTTGTAGAAAGCCGACAGGCGCGCGATGGCGGCAACGATATCGGTGGACTTGTCCATGACCATGACGGCCGCGGTGCCCAGGCCCGACTTCACGTCGCGCAGCGCATCGAAGTCCATGAGAACAGTGTCGCAGATGGATTTGGGCAGCACAGGTACGGACGCGCCGCCGGGGATGATGCCCAGCAGATTATCCCAACCGCCGCGCACGCCGCCGCAATGCTTCTCGATCAGTTCCTTGAGCGGAATGCTCATGGCGTCTTCGACATTGCAGGGCTTGTTTACGTTGCCAGAGATGCAAAAGACTTTGGTGCCGGTGTTGTTGGGGCGGCCGAAGCCGGCGAACCACGAGGCGCCACGGCGCAGGATGGTCGGGGCGACAGCAATGCTCTCGACGTTGTTCACCGTCGTCGGGCAGCCGTAGAGGCCAACACCGGCGGGGAACGGCGGCTTCAGGCGCGGCTGGCCCTTCTTACCTTCCAGGCTTTCGATCAGCGCGGTTTCTTCGCCGCAGATGTAAGCGCCGGCGCCGCGATGCAGATAGAGATCGAATTTCCAGCCCGAGCCGCAGGCATTGTTGCCGATGAGGCCTGCCGCGTAGGCTTCGTCGATGGCGACCTGCAGATTGGAGGCTTCGTTGTAAAACTCGCCGCGAATGTAGATGTAGCAAGCGTGCGCCTTCATGGCGAAGCTGGCGATGAGGCAGCCTTCGATCAGCTTGTGCGGATCAAAGCGCAGCATGTCGCGGTCTTTGCAGGTGCCGGGCTCGCCTTCGTCGGCGTTGACGACGAGATAGTGCGGACGGTCGCTCTCGGTCTTGGGCATGAAGGACCACTTAAGGCCCGTCGGGAACCCTGCCCCGCCGCGGCCACGCAGACCCGAACGCTTCATCTCGTCGATGATCCAGTCGGCGCCCATATCGAGGATCTCTTTGGTGCCGTCCCAATCGCCGCGCGCGCGCGCGCCGGCGAGACGCCAGTCGTGGCGGCCGTAGAGGTTGGTGAAGATGCGGTCCTTGTCAGCGAGCATGGTCAACCACACATCCGTCGCCCTGGGATTTATTCCCAGGGCCCAGGGTTTCGCGCGCCGCGCACTGCGGCACACAACAATATTTCTGCATGGACCGAGCCTTGTAACCCTGGGTCCTGGGCACAAGGCCCAGGACGACAGTGATGTTTATGACTGCGTCCATGCTCATCGTCTTATGCTTTAGGCGCGGCGGCTTTGGCAGCCGCCTCCGCCTTGGCTTTCTCGAACGCCGCTTTCGCGGCAGCAAAATCCTGTTTGGCGGGCGGTGTCGGCTTTTCGGTGAGCGTCAGGTGATCGCCGGCCGGCGCGGAACCGTCGCGGCCCGTGACAGAACCGGCTTTCGGCGTTTCGCCACGCTTGAAAGCATCGAGCATCTTGACGGTGCTGGCGTAGTCCAGGTCTTCGTAATAGTCATCGCCGATCTGCGCCACGGGCGCGTTCACGCAGGCGCCGGAGCATTCCAGCTCACCAAGCGAGAACGTACCGTCGGCGCTCCGCTCGCCCATGCCGATGCCGAGCTTTTCCTTGCACGCCTTCACAACCTCATTGGAGCCGCGCAGCCAGCACGGCAGGCTGGTGCAAATCTGCACGTGGGTCTTTCCGACCGGATGCAGATTGAACATGGTGTAGAAGGTCGCCACTTCCAGCACGCGCATAGGCGCCATATCGAGAAGGCGGGCGATCTCTTCAATGGCGGGGCGCGTGACCCAGCCTTCCTGACGCTGCGCGAGATCGAGCGCCGGGATCACCGCGCTGGCCTGACGGCCTTGCGGATACTTGGCGATGATCTGATTAAGACGCGCCGTCATCTCCGCGGTGAAAGCGAAGCTGGCCGGTTGGTCTTTCGCGAGTGCGCGGCCGCTCATCGGTCAACTTCCCCGAAGACGATATCGATTGAACCCAGAACCGCCGGCACGTCGGCCAGCATGTGGCCGCGCAGCATGTCGTCCATGGCCGCCAGGTGCAGGAAGCCCGGCGCGCGGATGCGGCAGCGGTACGGCTTGTTGGTGCCGTCGGACACCAGATACACGGCGAACTCGCCCTTGGGCGCTTCCGTGGCGGCATAGACTTCGCCCGGCGGAACCTTGAAGCCCTCGGTGTAGAGCTTGAAATGATGGATGAGTGCTTCCATCGAGGTCTTCATCTCGCCGCGCGGCGGCGACATGACTTTGCGGTCGTTCACGCGCACAGGGCCGGAGGGCATCTTTTCCAGGCACTGCTTGATGATGCGCACAGACTCGCGCATTTCCACCACGCGCACGAGGTAACGGTCGTAGCAGTCGCCATGCTTGCCGATGGGAACGTCGAACTCGATCTGTTCATAGCCGTCGTAAGGCTGCGACTTGCGCAAATCCCAGGCAAGCCCGGAGGCGCGCAGGTTCGGGCCCGTGAAGCCCCAGGCGATAGCCTGCTCGGCGCTGACAACGCCGATGTCCACGGTGCGCTGCTTGAAGATGCGGTTCTCGGTGAGCAGACCTTCCAGGTCATCGATCATCTTCGGGTATTTATCGGCCCAGTCGGCGATGCGGTCTTTGAGGCCCGCCGGCATATCCATGGAGACGCCGCCCGGACGTATATAATTCGCATGCATGCGCGCGCCGCAGACTTCGTCGTAGAAGCCCATGATCTTTTCGCGTTCCTCGAAGGTCCACAGGAACGGCGTCATGGCGCCCACGTCCATGGCGTAGGACGCGATGTTCATGATGTGGTTCAGGATGCGGGTCAGCTCGCCAAAGAGCATGCGGATGTATTTGGCGCGCGGCGGCGGATCGATGCCGAGCAAGCGCTCGACGGCAATCGCGAACGTCTGCTCCTGGTTCATGGGCGAGACGTAGTCGAGACGGTCGAAGTACGGGATGGCCTGCAGGTAGGTCTTGTACTCGATCAACTTCTCGGTGCCGCGATGAAGTAGACCAATGTGCGGATCGACACGGTCGATGACTTCGCCGTCCATCTCCAGCACGAGGCGCAAGACGCCGTGGGCGGCCGGATGCTGCGGACCGAAATTCAGCGTGTAGTTCTCGATCTCGACTTCGGGGGAAAGAGCCTGGTTCATATCAAGCGCCTCCCTGCTTCGGCGGTGCTGGCGCAGCGGCGGCTTTCTCATCGCCGGGCAGCAGTTTCTGGATGCCTTCCCACGGCGAGAGGAAGTCGAAAGAGCGGAAATCCTGCACCAGCTTCACCGGTTCATAGATGACTCGTTTTTGATCTTCGTCGTAGCGCATCTCGACATAGCCCGTGAGCGGGAAGTCCTTACGCTGCGGATGGCCGTCGAAGCCGTAGTCGGTGAGGATGCGGCGCAGGTCCGGATGGCCGGAGAAATAGACGCCGTACATGTCCCACACTTCGCGCTCTAGCCAATTGGCGGCATGGAACACATCGGTGACACTGGCCACGGGCATATCCTCGCCCACATCTACCTTCACACGGATGCGCTGGTTCGTGTTCATGGCCAGCAGGTGATAGACGATCTCGAAACGCTCCGCGCGCTCGGGATAATCGACGCCGCAAAGATCCACGAGCTGGCTGAACTGGCAACCGGCATCGTCGCGCAAGGTCGTCAGCGCCTTGACGATGGCCGCACGCTTCACCTTGATGCTGAGTTCGCCGCGCACGATGTCGGCGGAAACGAGGTCATCGGCAAGGCGCGCCTTGATGTGCGCACACGTTTGCTGGAGGCCTTCGCCGGTGGATGCGGTCTGGTTCATGAACAGGACTTAGCGATCAATGGTGCCGACGCGGCGGATTTTTTTGTGCAGCTGCAGGATACCGTAGAGCAGCGCTTCAGCTGTCGGCGGGCAACCCGGTACATAGATATCGACGGGCACGATGCGGTCGCAGCCGCGCACGACGGAATAGGAATAGTGATAGTAGCCACCGCCGTTGGCGCAGGAGCCCATGGAGATGACGTAGCGGGGCTCGGGCATCTGGTCATAGACCTTGCGCAAGGCCGGTGCCATTTTGTTGGTCAGCGTGCCCGCCACGATCATGAGGTCGGACTGACGCGGAGATGGACGAAACACCATGCCGAAGCGGTCGAAGTCGTAGCGCGCCATGGCGACGTGCATCATCTCGACGGCACAGCAGGCCAAACCAAAGGTCATCGGCCAGACGGAACCCGCGCGGCCCCAGTTGGCCAGCGCATCGAAGCTGGTCAGGATGAAGCCCTTGTCCTGCAACTCGCCGGCGACACGGGCCATGAGCTGGCCGTCGTCCGCCGTGGGGACGCGGATTTGATCGCCTGGGGCGATGGCTTGCGCCGGAACGGTTATTCCCATTCCAGGGCTCCTTTTTTCCATTCGTAGATGAAGCCCACCGTCAGCACGCCCAGGAAGCACATCATGGACCAGAAGCCGAAAAGGCCGATCTTCCCAAGGCTGATCGCCCAGGGGAACAGGAAGGCCACTTCCAGGTCGAAGATGATGAACAGGATGGCGACGAGGTAAAAACGCACGTCGAACTTGGAGCGGGCGTCATCGAAGGCTTCGAAGCCGCACTCGTAAGCCGAGCTTTTTTCAGGGTCGGGCCGGCTAGGACCAGCGACAAGAGACGCCAATACGAAGACCAGCGCCAAACCAAACGCGATGCCGAGGAAAATCAGAATCGGCAGATACTCAACGAGCAGATCTTGCATCGGCGCAGCGCCTTGCCCCACGAGCCGCTCAGGACTCAACAATGAACGACGTTTTTTATTATATTTCAGGCTCTTGCGACGTCAAACGCAGATCGTGGTTCAAGCGCGCCCAGCCCCCCGTCCTCGCCCTTCCAAGCCTGGGTGATCTAAACGGCAGGGGGTTACAGAGTCAAGCCGCGAGATGGCGTCAAAAACATTGACGCAGCGAGATTTTTTGCCTCTAGACCGTCTGTATCAAGGGCCCCGTTACGGAACCAAAAGAAATCCCCGGGCTGGCTTCCAGTCCGGGGATTTCACTACGGCCTCGTGGACTCTGTAGGATCCACATGACGGTCTGCCGTAATACGGTGCCCGCGCCGCGTGCTGGCGGCTCTTGCACGAGGGGCACAACGGCCCTACGCCGAACAATGTTTCTGGGATCGTGAACGGAGGTGCGCGGCTCTCGTTTTACGCGCGAGAATGCAGGCGAGCCGGCCACTTACGGGAACTTCAAGCCCCGGCCGAAGAGGTAGGTGATGTTGATACGCCGGTTCCCGTAGCCTTCCTTGAAGCGGATGGCATCCGTTTTATGGAACAGGTTCGAGTTGAACAGCACTGCGCGGTTGCAGCGATAGGGTACCGTGCGGCTGCCGGACTTCTTCTCCTCCAGGAAGCCGTAGATTTTCTCCTGGTGGAAGTTGTAGTCGAGGAAGTTCCAGTCCTGGGGTGCCGGGGCATCGTAGATGACCATGCCGCCGGAGGTGGCATCCAGGTTGGCCTCGTCCGGCGTGATCCAGAAATTGAGGTTCACCCGCGCAAAATCCGCATGCACGTTGATCCCCTTGCCCAGGCGCTGGGCATACTTAAACCCCCAGAGCTGCTCCAGGGCATGAGCGCCGAAGATGCGGGGCATGCGCGCCCGCAGTTCCATGGCCAGCTGGAAGTGCACGAGGCCTACGAAACCGTCTTCGGGGAATGCGCCTAGGTATTCATTGGCGTCGTAATCGGTGCGCCAGACCGTCGAGACCAGGCAGAACTTGCGCAAGGCCGCGAGCGCCTCGGGCAGAAGGAAGTCATCGATGACGACGATTTCCGGCGAAGCCGCCAGATATTGCTCCTCCACCGCCGCCCAATCCCGGTTTGGGTCAAGGCAAGCTGCAAGTGTGGTGCCGTCGCCGTACCGCAGCGTGCCGTTCCGGTAGGTCGCCAGGGTCTCCACCTCGCTGGTGCTGAGATGGATGATCTTTGAACCCGCGCTGGATTTGCGCCCCGCTTTACCCTCGTGGCGCTCATGCAGCTTGCGCATGACCGCATTGGCTTCTTTCAGGCCTTCCGTTTCATAGCCTTCGGCCAGCAGGTAGTCGCTCTGCTCAAGATCGTGCAGCAGACGGAAATCGGTGATGACCTTCATGGCCTGAAGCTTACGTACGTCGCGGGCACGCGTCAGAGCCGCCAACTCGCCGCTCAAGCTTTCCACAAGCGACAGGTCTTTAAGATGCGAGAAATGGAACCAGAACAGGTTTTTCTTGGACTCGAGGTCCGTGGGGTCGATGGTTAGCGCGCGCGCGAAGTCGGCGGCAGCTTCGTCCCTGCGCTCCAGCTTCTGATAGGCCACCGCGCGGTTGGCATAGATGATCGCAATACTGGGAGTGAGAGTGATGGCGCGGTCGTAGTCGGCAATCGCCTCCTCCAGACGGCCCAATTCCTGGAGCGCATTGCCGCGATTGACGTAGGCGGCGCCGTAATTGGGCGCAAGAGCCAGCACCGCGGCGTAAGAGGCAATGGCGTCCTCGTTACGTTTTAGCTTTTGCAGCGCGTTGCCGCGCGTGTAGTGGCCGCCAGGTTCACGCGGATCGAGCGCGACGGCTTTGTCCCCGTCGAGCAGCGCGGCATCCCACTCACCAAGATCGTAGAGCGCTCCGCTGCGGTTGACATAGGAGCGCGCGACCTCGGGTGCGAGCTTCACCGCCCGGCTGAAGGAGTCGACAGCTTCCCGGAAGCGCTCCTGGCCCTGCAATGCAAAGCCGAGATTGGAATGGAAGGCCGAAACCTCGGGCGCGGCCTTTACGGCTTTGCTGAAAAACTGCGCCGCCTTCGCATGATCGTTCATCTGGTAAGCGATGACGCCCAGCCGGTACAGCGCCTCAGCATGGCGCGGTTGTTTCTTGAGGATGTCCTCGTAAAGAGCCTGAGCCTGTGGAATCTGGCCGGACTTATGCAGCGCTGTGGCCTGCTGGAATTGAAAGATGACGTCGGCGGCGGGCTGCGGAGGCATTTTGGGAAAAGGCGGGCTGTGAATAACGGGATTTGCGGGACTGGCTTAACGGTCGGTCAAGTGTTGGGAGCGATAGTAGCACACCCCAACGACATCACGGCAAACCCATGACACCATTTCTCAAGCAAACGTGCACCATCCTGATCGCGGGAAGTATTCTCTATTTAAATGCCGCGAGCGCTGAAGCGAAGATCGCGCGTCACCGTGCGCCGCTTATCGCCTTCCAGCATGTACACCCCTGCCCTTCGACCAACCGCACCACCGGGCCCTGCCCCGGCTATCAGAAGGATCACCGCGTCCCGCTCTGCTTCAGCGGCGCCGACGAGATCTGGAATCTCCAATGGCTGAGCATCAAGGAACATAGGGCGAAGACGGTACTGGATGACCGGGCTTGCGCCGCTAAGCGGCGCGCCCTGGCGCGAAGCATTTAGCCTTTTCTGCTTTGCCGTTTACCCCTGACTTAAATTCATGATACCAGCCACAATCTCCAGAGACACCCTGCCCGCTGTCAGGAGTTGCATTCGAAATGACTCCCCGTTTGATCTCGCCGGAATATGCAGAACTGAACCGCCAACTGCATGATGATAAGCCCAATTACGGCGCCCATGCTTCAGATAGTGCGGAAAGTGTCTTAAAAATATGCCGCCTGAACGGCTTCAAAATCGTTCTCGATTACGGCTGCGGTAAAGGAACACTCAAACCTGCGATGGCCGCACTCGCGCCAGACATCAGCATTCTGGAATTCGACCCCGCCATACCTGAGAAAGAGAATCTACCCGTAGACCCCGTAGACTTTGTTGTTGCTCTGGATGTGATGGAGCATATCGAGCCCGACTATCTGGACGATGTGCTATCGACCATAGCGGCACTGAGGCCGAAGGCAGTCATGCTCATGATCGCAAATCAACCGGCGAAAAAGACACTGCCTGACGGGAGAAATGCGCACCTCATCGTGGAACCTGGATCGTGGTGGTTGCAACGCCTGGATAAATATTTTCTGACAATCACTACACGCGAAGATGGCGATCACTTCTTATTTATAGGTCAGCCAAAATAAGTCGTATGTAACGTCCGACCAGAATTACTGCCCGGCGTACCAGACCGCATCGCCGGAATCTTCCCACCAGCCGCCGCGGCCTTTGCCGATATTGGCGAGGCTATCGACAACTTCTATGCGGTCGATGTACTTCGCATTCTTGTAGCCGATCTGCAGTTCGATACGCAGACGCAAGGGCGCGCCGTGACCGACAGGCAACGGCTCGCCATTCATCTCATAGGCCAGGATGGTCTGCGGATGAAATGCGTCGAAGAGGTCCAGGCTCTCGTAATACATGACGCCATCGCCCTGCTTGTCGAGGCAATGAAACACGACATAGCGCGCATCGGGCGCAAGGCCGGCCATATTCAACAAATGAGCGACCGGCACACCCTTCCATTGCCCGATGGCATTCCAACCTTCGTCGCAGGTATGCATGGTGATCTGCGTGCGCGACGGCATGCTCCGCAACTCAGCAAGCGATGCCGAGACCGGCGTGCGGACTTTGCCGTCAATCTTCAACGCCCAATCTCCGAAATTGCTGGCGAGAAGCTGCTGATAGGTCTCGCCCTCCGGCATGTTCACGCCATTGGTCGGGAACTGCGGCGAAATGTCGGCCGGCGAGAACTCCCGCACCAGGGACTTGCCGATGATCAAGCGTTGTGCGCGCAGCGTGAAACTGTCCGCCGCTTTGATAAGGCCGTACTTGAAGGCGCCCTGCGGCAGCGCCTCGTAGGCAATGATGCCCGCGCCGGCGGCTGCACCCAGGATCACACGGCGGCGCGTGAGGATCTTGCTCATGTGGAGGCCTGCTCACTGATGTTCAACTTGCCGGTGATCATTGCACGCACCTTGGTGATGAAACCGGCGACGAACAGCTGAAAGATATGGATGAGGATGAAAACAACAAAGAGCGCCGCCGTCAGGCCATGGATCGTACGCGCCGACTCCCGCCCGCCGAACAGCGTGAAAAGTTCAGGGAAGCGCGCGGTGATGGCGTGCGACTGGGTTAGCCCGCTCAAGGCCATCACCGGCACGAGAATGAACACGACGGCGAGATAGGTTAGCTTCTGCAGCAGATTGTATTCACCCGCCGCCGCACCATGGGCACGGCGCAGGCGAACATGGTCCCACACATCCCGCGCGAAGGCGCGCACGGTGAATTGCGCCGACGTCGGCAATAGATCGCGTTTGAGGCGCCGGCTTGTGAAGAGATAAACCGCATAAGCAACCCAGCTCAGCGCAAACACCCACGCTGCCATGAAATGGTATGCGCGGGCAGCGCCGAATTTCATGAAATAGCGCGGCGAGCGGTAGATCATGAAGTATTCGCCGCCGCCCACCGACAGGCCTACGCTACCTGTGAGATCCCAGGTGTGAGATCCCACTCTGAAGATCGCAGGTACCGGCTTGGCCTTTAGGTCGGCTCCCGGCGGAGCCTCAATGGCAATGGCCGCCGGCATCGTCGCGTTGCCCACCTCGCCCCAGTAAAGGCGCGGATGAACGTTGAAGACCACAACGCCGGTGAAGAGCAGGACAAAAACTGCCGCAGCCGTAATCCAGTGCCACAGCCTGACGGCAAACGGATGCCGCTCAATGACGGTCATGTGCGCCCCTCTCGTAATAGGTCAGGAAAACGCTATCAGTGCGTGAAAGCTGAAGTCAAGCTTACGACGAACAGGAGCGCAATCGAGAGCGCGTGGAGAATAGTTTTACGAACGACAGTAAAATCCTCTTGTCACCGTTTGGCACCGAAAGCTGCGATGAGGCTAGCGCCGTTGCCGGCCAGCGCCGCTGTACCCGCGACTTCCGCAGCATTGGGTCCGAAGAATTCCCCGCCGAAGCGTCCTGTCATTCCATTCAGGTTCACGACTGAACCGGACGTAGCCATCGCCGCAGCCGAACCCGTGAAAGCTGCACCCGCGATGTTGCCAGCAGAGAGTGCGATGTCGCTCATCGTTCCCAGCGCCGCACCCGACTGCCGATTGGTGGCAGACAATCCTGTGAAGGCTCCCGTCACCGCGTGTTGTGCAAAATCAGCATTGAATGTTGCTGTACCGGTGAAGGCAACTGATGTCACCGAACTCGCTGAAGTTGGCAGGTTGAACGCGGCACCAGCAACGTTGCCGATATACGTGGCCGTCCCCGTGCTCGGTACCTGCGCTACAGGCGTCTGTACGCCTCCAGCAAATGCGCCGAAAGAAAGAAGATCGGTGGCAGTCTCCTGGTCCCAAACGCCGTACGTCGCATAGCTGAGTGCGGAAGCCTTTCCCGCCGACAAGGTCACGGTAACGGTTTCGGGCGGATAGGTGGTTTCGGTGCAGGTACCGACGCAAGAGCCGACCCGCCCGGCTGGATAGGACATCTGGAAGGTCATCGGAGCTGTCACCGTAGCCTTGCGGGAATCAGCTGTCTTGCCGGAAGCGTCGCGCGGCGTGGGCTCGAGAAGGTCCAGCACGAAGCCATCCACGGCCGTTTCCATTGCCGCCGCGGGATTACTCTGGATGCGTAGATTGGGATAGCCTCCCTCCGTGCTAAAAATCTCGAGCCCGGCATGAGGCACAAAGAAGATCGGGTACCCGGCCAGTAGCGTCGGCAATGAGGCCTGGGGCGTGGCGGTGCCCGCACCGAAGGCAGCGATGACATCGATGCCGGCTTCGCTCGACGACAGCGAAAAACTTCCGCCGGCTTCATGGGCGCCGGGACCGTAAAAGCTGCCGCCGAACTGTCCGGTGGCGTTTGTGAGATCGAGCGTCGTGGACGGCGTCGCCGCCACCGGCGCAGCACTACCGCTGAAACGTGTGCCGTTGATCACCCCTGCCGACAACACAATGTCATTCAGCAGGCCGGCGGGCGTGTGACCGTCTAGGCTTCGTATTGCCACCATATTGGTTGCCGTACCGGTGATTTGGCCGGCGGCAAGATCGGCGCGAAGCGCGATGTCTCCGCTGAAGGTATTGAGCGTGCCGCCCGTATGGACGACTCCCGTGAGAGCGCCGTTGTAAGTCAGCGTACCTGTGTGCGGCACATCATTGGATGCAGTCGTAAGTCCCGTCGCGAACACGCCGCGCGCCACCGGGCTGAAGAAGTCGGTTTCGTACCACGCACCGAAGATCACATCCGCAAAAGGCGAAGTTTTGCCGTTGGTGAGCGTGGTGGTTACATCGCTGTGCATGGCAATGCTGGCAAAGCCTGGCGCGGTGCACATCGCGACGCAATATGTGTAGGTGTTGGGGGCAATGGTATTGGAGGCCCCTGCCCGCGTGTCATAGATGGCTGTGCGTCCATCCGGCAGCGCGAGAGTGAAACCGATATTGGTAACTAATATTGTCGCGTTGGGCGAAGCCACGATCGCGTTGGTCTTCGTCATCATGATCTCAAGCCCTGCGTGGGGCGTGAGGGGCGCGTTGGCGTTGACGGGCAGATTGGCGAAGTTGGCTGGGGGCTGCGAGGTTGAACCCCCGGGCGTGGATGTACCGGGCCCGGGCATCCCGGACACAGGTGTGCTCATACCTCCGCCGGAACAGCCGGCGGCGAGCATCGCAAATGCAGAAATAGAAATTGAGACTTTGAAAAAATTGCGCATGGGTAGCCGTCACCAAAAGGCCGACCGGCTTTTATGGCCGGTGCGGGAATGGATCAAACGCGCTACCCACGCGAATGAAGGATAGGTTCTATATCATAGCGCGTCCTCGCCGCCAACGCTGGAGAAACCCTAAACAGAGTGTCAGAGTTCTTGGCTTGTCGGCCGGAAGAGAATCTCGTTGATGTCGACATCGTCTGGTTGATTCATGGCGAACAGAACCATGCTGGCAAACGATTGCGCAGGCAGCGCAGCCTCGTACATCTTTTGGACGGCATCAGCGATGTCTGGCTCCGTGATGCTGTTGACCAACTCGCTTTCCACCATGCCCGGGGAAATGATGGTTGTGCGGATATTGTAGGCTTTTACTTCCATCCGCAAAGCTTCCGAGATCGCGCGCACGCCGCTTTTCGTGGCGGCATAAACCGCGCTGCCGGAGCGCACCTTATGACCGGAGACGGAAGACACATTAATGATGTGCCCCGCTTTTTGCGCTTTCATATGCGGCAGCACCGCAGCAATGCCGTAGAGCGTGCCCTTGAGATTCACATCGATCATGCGATCCCAGTCTTCAATCTTGCGCCGCTCGAGCGGTGAGTGCGCCATGAGGCCCGCGTTATTGATGATAACGTCGATGCGTCCATGCAAGCGCACGGCATGTTCGACCAGTGCTTCGACCTGATCGCACTTGGTTACGTCCGTCTGCACAGCGGCTTGGTCCCCAAGCTTCAGGTCCCGCGCAAGAGCCAGCAGGCGGTCGAGACGCCGTGCGCCGAGTACCGGCTTGGCCCCGGCTTTGGCGAGCGCGCGTGCCACGGCTTCGCCAAGTCCGCTGCTGGCACCGGTGACGACAACAACCTTGCCCTCGATATTGTCAGCCATTGGTCTCTCTTTTTTATGGGAACCGCCCGCGCATGCAGCAATCGGGTTTTGGAGGAATGGTAGGCGATGACGGACTCGAACCGCCGACATCTTCCGTGTAAAGGAAGCGCTCTACCAACTGAGCTAATCGCCCCCAAAGCTGGCCCTATCATGGCCGCCTCAAGTCGGGTGCAACCTACTGCCGCACCCCCAAAAAGAAAAGCAGTCAAAAGAAAAACGCCGGCCCTTTGCAGGACCGGCGTTCTGTCTTTGTGAAACCAACGCCGCTGATTAGCGGTTGATGGCGTCCTTCAGGGCCTTGCCCGCAGAGAACTTCGGACGCTTGGACGACGGAATCTTGATCTTTTCGCCGGTCCGGGGATTACGGCCTTCGCTGGCGGCGCGATTGGCGACGGCGAACGTGCCGAAGCCCACAAGGCGCACTTCATCGCCCTTCTTGAGCGACGCCGTGATGATATCCAGGACGCAATCGACTGCCTTGGTTGCGTCAGCCTTTGTCAGGCCCGAGGTTTCCGCCACCTCAGCAACCAAATCGTTTTTGTTCATGTCTGACCCCTGATGATTTTAAGAGTGTCTATGGAAAATGAAATCTATGGATGGACAACCCGGCGACCCCTGACCGGTCAGCGTTCCCCTATTGAACTGCTGCACCGTCAAACATGTCCTAATGCCGGTTGCGCGCGCGGAGTGTAAGCCGTGGTTTTTGCGGGCGTCAATGCGATAAACGCCCGGTTTTTGCGGTTTTTGCGGAAAAGGGCCTGGTTTTGGACCTGTCACGGCCGTTTATGACAGCCGGCGTTTACCCACCGACGATTGTTAAAAGAAACGGCGGACACGGAAGGCTCCGTGTCCGCCGCTCTGTTTGGGTATTAAATCCGGAGATCAGTGCGTCAGCACCGGCTCCTCATCCACTTCCGCTTCCGGCGCCTTCGCTGTCGGGCGCGGAGCATCTTCCTCACTCTCGTCCTTCAGCAGCGGCACCAGTGGGTTGACGAGCGCCAGAGAGAGCACTTCATCCACCGTGGTCACCGGCACGATCTTCAGCACCCGCAGGACGTTGTCGGGAATCTCTTCGAGATCCTTCTCGTTCTCCTTCGGGATCAGCACCGTGGTCAGGCCGCCGCGCAAAGCTGCCAGCAGCTTTTCCTTGAGGCCGCCGATGGGCAGGACCCGGCCGCGAAGCGAGATTTCGCCTGTCATGGCGACGTCCTTGCGCACAGCATTTCCGGTCAGCGCCGAAACGATGGAAGTCACCATCGCCACGCCGGCGGAGGGGCCATCCTTCGGCGTCGCACCTTCCGGCACGTGCACGTGGATGTCGTGCTTCTCGAAGTACTTTAATCTGATGCCGAATATCCGGGCGCGGGCGCGCACGTACGAACGCGCGGCCTGGATGGATTCCTTCATCACGTCGCCGAGTTTCCCCGTCAGCGTCACCCCGCCCTTGCCCGGCATGATGACAGCTTCGATGGAGAGCAGCTCGCCGCCGACCTCGGTCCAGGCGAGACCGGTGGTGACACCCACCAAGTCCTCGCGCTCGGCCTGGCCGAAGCGGTACTTCTGCACACCGGCAAACTTCTTCAGGTTCCGCTGCGTCACGGTGACCTTCTTCAGCTTGCGCAGGATGATTTCTTTCGTCGCCTTGCGCGCGAGGTTGGCCAGTTCGCGCTCCAGGTTACGCACGCCGGCTTCCCGCGTGTAGTAGCGGCAGAGATCGCGAACGGCGTCGTCGGAGACGCTGAACTCGCTCTTCTTCAAGCCGTGGGCCCCGAACTGCTTGGGGATCAGGTGGCGTTTCGCGATCGCCACTTTTTCATCCTCGGTGTAACCCGACAGACGGATGATCTCCATGCGGTCCAGCAACGGCTGGGGCATGCGCAGCGTGTTGGCGGTCGTGATGAACAACACGTCCGACAGGTCATAGTCCACTTCCAGATAGTGATCCTGGAAGGTGGAATTCTGTTCCGGGTCCAGCACTTCGAGCAAAGCAGAAGAAGGGTCTCCGCGCCAGTCCGCGCCCAGCTTGTCGATTTCATCGAGCAGGAAAAGCGGGTTCGACGTCTTGGCCTTCTTCATGCCCTGGATGATCTTGCCGGGCATGGAGCCGATATAGGTTCTGCGGTGGCCACGAATTTCGGCTTCGTCCCGTACGCCGCCTAGCGACACGCGCACGAAGGCACGGCCCGTGGACGACGCAATGGAACGTCCCAGCGACGTTTTACCGACACCCGGCGGGCCGACAAGGCACAAGATGGGGCCTTTGACCTTTTTCGTGCGGCTCTGCACGGCCAAGTATTCGACGATGCGCTCTTTGACCTTGTCGAGGCCATGATGGTCTTTATCGAGCTGTGCCTTGGCGGCTCTCAGGTCGATATGAACACGGCTGCGCTTCTTCCAGGGAATGGCTGTCAGCCAATCCAGGTAGTTGCGCACGACGGTGGCTTCCGCAGACATGGGGCTCATCGACTTCAGCTTCTTCAGCTCAGCCGTGGCCTTGTCGCGGGCCTCCTTCGACATCTTGATCTTCTTGATCTTCTCTTCGTACTCGGAGGCTTCGTCGCGGCCTTCCTCGTTTTCGCCCAGCTCGCGCTGGATCGCCTTCATCTGTTCGTTGAGGTAGTACTCGCGCTGAGTCTTCTCCATCTGGCGCTTCACCCGGTTGCGGATGCGGCGCTCGACCTGCAGCACGCTGATCTCGGATTCCATGAACCCGTAGATGCGCTCCAGGCGTTCGGAGACGGTCTTCACTTCGAGAAGCTCCTGCTTCTCGGCGATTTTCAGCGTCAGGTGCGAGGCAACGGTATCAGCCAGCTTCGAGGCGTTCTCGATCTGGTTCACCGACACCAATACTTCCGGCGGAATCTTCTTGTTGAGCTTGATGTATTGCTCGAACTGCGACACCACCGAGCGCGACAGCGCTTCGAGTTCCTTATCTTCTTCCTTCGGCTCATCGAGGAATTCAGCCGAGGCTTCGAAGAAAGAGTCGTTCTCTTTGTAGCCGGTGATGCGCGCGCGCTGACCGCCTTCGACCAGCACCTTCACGGTGCCATCGGGCAACTTCAGCAGCTGCAGCACGGTCGAGACCGTGCCGACGTCATAGATATCTTTTGTGGAAGGATCGTCTTGCGACGCGTCCTTCTGGGCCACGAGCAGGATTTGCTTGTCGTCCGCCATGACGTCTTCGAGGGCGCGCACTGATTTTTCGCGCCCGACGAAGAGAGGAACGATCATGTGTGGGAAAACGACAATATCCCGCAGGGGCAGGATCGGGAAAAATTGACCTTTGGGAGTATCCTTATCCGTCTCTTTAGCAGTATCCACCGAACACCTCTTTCAGCTTCCGGCCCGTGACGGCACCGGCAGCACATACCCACCAACGGATAGAAGCCCGTTGGAGTTGCAGGGGCCGTTTCGTCCATGGAACGGCCCCGGAAACACTTTAGCGTATGACATTAAGATAGGATACGCCGACGCACGATCAAGCCCGTGAAATTTCGGCGGTATTCCACCGAAATCTACGGTTATGCGGGGCTTATGCAGGCGTGCTGACACCCTCGCGGCGGTCGGCATAGATGTACAGGGGTTTAGCCCTGCTTTCCGCCACTTCGCCGTTGACCACGATCTCTTCCACGCCTTCAAGGCCGGGAAGATCAAACATGGTATCGAGCAGGATGCCTTCCATGATGGAGCGCAATCCACGCGCCCCTGTCTTGCGTGCGATGGCCTTCCGCGCCACCACTTTCAGGGCATCCTCGGAGAATGTGAGGTGCACGTTCTCCATGTCGAAAAGACGCTGGTACTGTTTGGCGAGCGCATTCTTCGGACGCGTCAGGATGTCGATGAGCGCGCCTTCATCCAGGTCTTCCAGCGTCGCCAAGATCGGCAAGCGGCCGACGAATTCCGGAATGAGGCCGTACTTCAACAAATCCTCGGGCTCGACTTCGCGCAGGACAGCGCCGGTCTGGCGCTCGTCGGGCGACTTCACATCGGCGCCGAAGCCAATCGAAGTACCGCGGCCGCGCTGGCTGATGATCTTCTCCAGCCCGGCGAAGGCGCCGCCGCAGATGAAGAGGATGTTGGTGGTATCGACCTGCAAAAATTCTTGTTGCGGATGCTTGCGGCCACCCTGCGGCGGAACGGACGCCACGGTGCCTTCCATGATCTTCAGCAAGGCCTGCTGCACGCCTTCACCCGAAACATCGCGCGTGATGGACGGATTGTCGGACTTGCGGCTGATCTTGTCGATTTCATCGATGTAAACGATGCCGCGCTGCGCGCGCTCGACGTTGTAGTCGGCGGCCTGCAGCAGCTTCAGAATGATGTTCTCGACGTCTTCACCAACATAACCGGCTTCGGTGAGCGTCGTTGCGTCGGCCATGGTGAAGGGCACATCGAGGATGCGCGCCAGCGTCTGAGCCAGAAGCGTCTTGCCGCAGCCGGTCGGACCGATGAGCAGGATGTTCGACTTCGAGATTTCGACTTCAGCATTCTTGGTCGTGGCCGACAGGCGCTTGTAGTGGTTATGCACCGCCACCGACAGCACGCGCTTGGCATGGTTTTGGCCGATGACGTAGTCATCGAGCACCTTCAGGATATCGCGCGGAGTCGGAACTCCTTCCCGCGATTTGACGAGGTTCGTCTTGTTCTCTTCGCGGATAATGTCCATGCAGAGTTCGACGCATTCATCGCAGATGAATACGGTCGGGCCGGCAATAAGCTTCCGGACCTCGTGCTGGCTCTTTCCGCAGAAGGAGCAATAGAGGGTGTTTTTAGAATCGCCGCTGGACGACTTTGTCATTCCTTACTCCACCGGCCCGGCCCAAAGGGTTAAATGGTTGGGTCGACCAGTACAAATACTACATGTCGTATGTTAACCGAGCCTTTCCGCCTTGCACAATATCGAACCCGGGCGTTGCCGCCATGCGTCCGGCACAGAACTAACGGAGAAAGCCAAAATCGCAAGAAGAACCAAGTCTTTCCGGCTTTGGGAGCAGAAAAGCTCGCCGTTTTGTGAAGTGTTCTCCCACGCCCCGAATTAACTTTTAGTTGAGTACCCGGGGGAAAACGGTCCCCGCCCGGTTTAAGTTCCGTGCGGATTCAAACCTCGGTCGGGGCGCCGGTCAAGCCTGGCGCTAGGCCGAAATCGGCGGCGCGCCGTCCTTTTCGATGCGCGGGCGCTCTTTCACCACGGTATCAATCAGACCGAAGGTCTTCGCGTCTTCCGCGTTCATGAAGTTATCCCGGTCCATGGCCTTCTCGATGTTTTTCAGAGTCTGACCTGTGTGATCCACGTAAATCTGATTCAGACGCGAACGTAAGGCGAGGATCTCGCGGGCCTGGATTTCAATGTCCGCCGCCTGACCCTGAAAACCGCCCGAGGGCTGATGGATCATGATGCGGGCGTTGGGCAGCGAGTAACGCTTGCCTTTGGCGCCGGCCGTCAACAGCAGCGAACCCATGGAGGCCGCTTGCCCCGTGCAGACCGTGGACACGTCGCAGCGGATGTACTGCATGGTGTCATAGATCGCCAGGCCGGAGGTCACAACACCGCCGGGCGAGTTGATATAGAAGCTAATGTCCTTGCTGGGGTTTTCCGCTTCCAAGAACAGGAGCTGGGCGCAAATCACCGAGGAGACCATGTCGTTAACCTGGCCCGTCAGGAAAATGATGCGCTCTTTCAAAAGGCGCGAATAGATATCGTAAGCCCGTTCGCCGCGGTTGGTCTGCTCGACCACCATGGGCACCAAGCTGTTGGCATAAACTTCAACGGGATCGCGATCTCTCATGCTGCACCTGATTTGGCCTGGGGTTGGGCGCACGGATGTACGCCGGAGCCGCAGGCTGGCCCCTTACTGGGCTCTAACATAAGCAATAAATGCGGCGCCGCAAGCGCGAGGTATCCGATTCCAACAATCGCACCTGCCCCGCGCCAAATATGCCCATACGCACCTCGGTTTCCGGGGTCCGGGCGTCCACGCACATTGCTTGTCCTCATTCGACCATACGCCATGGCGAACGGTCAGACCACGTCTTGAGCGCATCGGCGGCCCAGGACGTCGGCTTATCGGTGTGACAGGTGTTGCAGGCATTCGGAATCTTGTACGCGTCTGTTTTGGCAGGCGAGACGAAGTGGAACGTGTGACTGCGGACGTTCACATCGGCGATGGTCTGCTCAATCTTCGGCATATGACACGCCACACACTCGCTGCCCGCGCTGCCCGCCTTGTGATGCGTGTGCGCTTCAACGGAGGCTGCGTGCGGTCCGTTCTGCGTATTCGAACCGTGGCACGTAAGGCAGATTTCAGAGGTCGGCTTGCGCAAGACGGCCTCGTGCTCCGTACCGTGTACGTCATGGCAACTGAAACAGGTGACGCCACGCTCATACATAAGGCTTTGCATGTAGTCATTGCCTTGCATGCGGTTCTTATGAGCCGTGCCATCCGGGAAATGCGTAAAACTGAGTTCCCCGAGTTTGTGTTCTTCAAGCTTCCAGAAATCCTGGAGCTTTAGACCCACGTCGTACCCCACGGGCCAATCGTAGTGCTTGCCATTGATGGGATTCTTGAGCGGCTGTCCCTGCGAGTGGCACTGGATGCAAACGTCATTGGCCGCCACATGGTCCATACGTGCGGGATTCAAGATGTTCGACCGCGTGGGATGTTCAGCGTGAGTTGAACCAGCCCCGTGACAACGTTCGCAGCCAACGTTCCATTCCGTCGGCGTCTTGGTCTCTATGTTGTAGTTCACGGAATGGCAGCCATCGCACAACGGACCCGTCGGACGCTGCATGTTGTCCTTAGGATAAAATGGAACCCACCAGTCAGTGTTATCGGCTACGAAATATTTGCGCCAGATTTTGTGGGTGATGTCCCACTGAGCGCCAAGCGGGAAGAAGTCGTCCCCGACTTTCTTGAAGTAGCGCTGCTTCCATCCACTGCCGTAAACGAGGGCAACGTCATCCTTTGTAAAATCCACAAGCGGATCGGGTTTCGATAAATCGGGAATGATCGCGTCGGGATGCTCCTTGGGATCGCGCACAACGTTGGCCATCTTGGTTTTGGCCCAGCGTGTGTAAACCTCCTCGTGGCAGGACTTGCATGCCGCCGAACCGGCATAATGCGCGCCCTCA
Source organism: Fidelibacterota bacterium (assembly GCA_947472795.1). Classification (GTDB taxonomy): domain Bacteria; phylum Pseudomonadota; class Alphaproteobacteria; order Rhodospirillales; family Rhodospirillaceae; genus SHVO01. Next base: position 46,381 of record CANJBL010000007.1, read on the forward strand.
ATGGGTTTTTGTTCGGAGCGATCTTTTGCAACGACCGCGGCCGTGCCCATAGGCGCCACGATGGGCAAGTTCCGCAAGTACGTCACCAGTTGCCATATCTGCCGGTCGGGCAGCGGCCACGCCGGCATGCCTGTGTTCCGGATGCCGTTTTTGATGTGATAAAAAATCTCGCCATCGGACATCGCGGTCACAAGCGTATGCAACGCCGGTGGGCGTGGATACTGGCCCGCGCCGACTTCGGTGTGACCACTGCCGTCATAGGCATGACAGACTTCGCACTTAGCGCGGAACATCTCCCCGCCTGCGGTAATGTCGGCAGGGTCTTTGCCAAGCGGGTTGGCGGCTTGCGCGGCGCTGCCAGGAACGCTGTGCTTCAGCAACCACTTCGCCACCGTCACTTCACTCGCAGGCGGCTCGACATTGGCCACCGACAAGCCCGGTAGGACGTACCAATATGCGGCGGCGGCCAGCGCGCCTATCACGACACCGGCCACAAGAAGCAGCTTCTTCAATCGAGTCATGCGGCTCACCTTACGTTTTACGAGACGAACACGGCGGCTGGTTTATGTGGCGAATTATATCAGTTGCAATCACATCCGCCACAGATCGCAGCGCACACTGATGCATTGAGACCGCTTTGCGGTCTCAATGCACTCAGGTTTCAAAATGTTCGTGAACTAAGAAGAGTTCGCGGCGCCGAAATTATTCGGCGTCGGCTTTCTTGGCTTTGGCCTTCTTCTTTGGCTTAGCCTCTTTAGCTTCCTCTTCATCATCCGGATCGCGCAGCAGCTCTTCAAGGCTCACCGTCTCGTCGGTCACCTTCGCCTTGGAGAGGATGAAATCCACTACCTTCTCTTCGAAGATCGGCGCGCGGATGGCTTCCAGAGCCTGGGGATTACGCTGGTAGTACTCGACCACCGCCCCTTCCTGGCCCGGATAGCGCATGGCTTCCTGGCTGACGGCACGGGAAACATCTTCCTGCGATACCGAGACGTTGTTTTTCTGGCCAATGTCGGACAGCAACAAGCCCAGGCGCACACGGCGCTCGGCGATGTCGCGGTATTCCTTCTTCAGCTCGTCCTCCGACTTGCCTTCGTCTTCCGGGTCGATCTGACCGGAGCGCGTGGCGGCTTCCATCTGGCGCCAGATGGCATCGAATTCCACTTCGACCATGCCTTGCGGCACCGGGAAGGAATTGCTCTCGGCAAGGATGTCAAGCAGTTGGCGCTTCGCGCGCAGGCGCGAGGTCGCGTCATAATTCTGCTGCATGAAAGCGCGCATGCGGTTCTTGAAGGCATCCACGTTCTCGTCGCCGAACTGCTTGACCATCTCATCGTTGAGTTCCGGCGTCGTGAAGGCACGCAGTTCCTTCACGTCCACTTTGAAGTCGGCCTTCTTGCCGGCGAGGTCCTTCGAGGCATAGTCCTCGGGGAAAGTGACATTGAGGGTCACGGTTTCGCCGGCCTTGGCGCCGATGAGTTGATCTTCAAAACCCGGAATGAACTGGCCGCTGCCGATCTCGATGGTGGCGCCCGAAGCCTTGCCGCCTTCGAATTCCACGCCGTCGATGCTGCCGACAAAGTCGGCGACCACGGCATCGCCCTTCTTGGCGCCGCGCTTTTCTTCGACAACTTCCGTCGTGCGGCGGGACTTCAGAAGGTCCTGCATCTGCTTATCCAGCTCTTCGTCGGTGACCTTGGTCACCGGGCGGTTCAGAGCAATGGCTTCGACGTCAGTGCTGGCGATCTCGGGCAGCACTTCCAGCTTCACGGCGAATTCCAGGTCTTTGCCTTCATCGAAGCTCACCAACTCGACGCGCGGCTGCATGGCCGGCTTCAGCGCCTTCTCGGACAGCGCCGCCTGTGTGGACTCATTGATGGTGCTTTCCAGTATTTCGCCGCGCACGGACTGACCGAAACGCGCCCGCAGAAGCTTCAAGGGAACCTTGCCGGGCCGGAAGCCGGGCAACTGCGCATTGCGGCCCACTTCGGTGAGGCGCGAGGTGACGCACTCTTCGATGGCATTCGCCGAGATCACCACGTTGAACTGGCGGGAAAGGCCTTCGGCATCTTTATCGATGATTTGCATGGAAAACTCGTGATCTCGTGTTGCGCGTTAAATCTGTTGCAGCGGAGCGTATTTTGCAGCGGGCCTGTTTTGCAGCGGAATCTATTTTGCAGCGGAGCTGGTGCGGGTGAAGGGACTTGAACCCCTACGTCCTTACGGACACGAGAACCTAAATCTCGCGTGTCTACCAGTTCCACCACACCCGCCGACCGCGGGGCGAAGCCCCTTGTTCCGGCAGGTCTTCACCAGCCGGATCAAAGAACCGCACCAAAAAAGGATGCGGTAGATAGCCAATAACTGTCCCCCGGATCAAGCACCTTCGCCCGTGCCCGGCGGAGAACGGGGTTTTAGAGGGATTCCAGCAGCTTGGCCAGGATGCCCGGAAGCTTTTCGGGCAGATCTTCGGCGATGAGGCCGGGGCCGGCTGCCGCCCCCGCCTCTCCGTGCAGCCATACCGCAGCGCAACCAGCCTCAAAGGCGGCCATGCCCTGCCCCAAAAGGCCGGCTGTTATCCCGGTCAGGACGTCCCCGGCGCCCGCTGTCGCCAGCCAGGGCGGAGCGTTATCGGTGATGGCCGCCCGGCCATCGGGTGCGGCGACAATCGTATCCGCGCCCTTCAACACCACCACGGCACCGGACGCCTCTGCGGCGGCCCGGGCCTGGTGAAGCCTGTGACCACCAAACGCCTTGCCTTTGAACAGGCGCGCGAATTCGCCGGGGTGCGGCGTCATGACCACCTTGCCCTCGGCGCGTCGGATGGCGGCGAAGAGATGCTCCGGGTCTTCCTCGAAACTCGTCAACGCGCCTGCATCCAGAACGGCAGCACGACCAAGGCTGACGATGTGCAACGCGCGTACGGCCGTCTCAAGACCCACATCGGCGCCGGGACCGATGACCGCGCAATTTCGCCGTTCGTCGGCGAAAAGTTTTTCGAGGTCATTCGAAGACTCCACAGGCTGAACGAAAATGCCCGGCGCGTCGCCGGCATAGATCGGCACAGCGCTCGCGGGTACGGCCATCGTCAGCACGCCCGCTCCGGCCCGGCGCGCGCCGCGCGCGGCCAGGCGTGCAGCACCTGTTGTGGCTGCGCTGCCAACGATTGTCACATGACCGCGGTCGTACTTGTGATCGCGCCACGTCGGACGCGGCAAAGTCCACAAACCTGGTACGTTGCGCGCGGTTTGTGGGGCAATGTTATGCAGCACCCTCTCAGGGATACCGATATCGACGACGACAACCTCGCCGCAGAATGCGCGGCCGGGATAAAGAAGATGCCCAGGTTTACGGCGGACGAATGTGACCGTCACGGCGCAGTGCGGTGCGATGTTCTCCACTACGTCACCGCTATCGCCGGACACACCGCTGGGCACATCCACGGCGATACACGTCAGCGCCTGCGTGTTGATGTACTCCACCACCGCTTTGGCGGCACCATCGAGCGGGCGGCTGAGTCCTGCGCCAAACAACGCATCCACCACCAGCGGACGTCCTTCAAGAATATCGGGATGCAAAGGCGTGATCTCGCCCTGCCACTTCTCAGCATTGACCGCAGCATCGCCGCGCAGCGCGTCGCGCGACCCCGCTAACGCCACACGCACGGGCCAATTCGCCTCTTTGAGATGGCGCGCAATGACAAAACCATCACCGCCATTGTTGCCCGGACCGCACAGAACAACCACGGGCTGCGCCGGCCAGCGCTCGCGCAAGGTTTTCATCACCGCCGTGCCCGCTGCTTCCATCAGATCCAAGCTGGACAGGCCCGAATCCTCGGCGGCCTTGTCGGCGGCGTACATCTCGGCTACCGAAAGCACCATATAGGCGGGCAGGATTGCGGGTCTGATGCTCATATTTCGCCGGTCTCCGCTTCTAGCGAACTACATAAATCGACTATACCTTCGGCCCACCTAGTGTCGCGATTCGGAAATTCGTTTGATCTCAGTGCAGATGCTTTAGCGAACTTCCGAATCGCAGCAACACTAGAATGACATGAATCGAGTGTGGTTTTGGATTTGAAGTTCCTAAGGTGCCCGATGCGAAATCCTAGGAACTTCAAATTCACCACACTAGGGTGAAATCGGATAACGGCTTTGAAAGTTCTCGTCCTAGGCGCGGGTGTCGTCGGCACCGCCGCTGCATATTTTCTGGCGGAAGATGGTCACGCCGTCACGGTTCTGGATCGCGCACCCGGGCCGGGACTGGAGACCAGCTTCGCCAATGGCGCGCAGATCTCTGCCTGCCACGCCAAACCCTGGGCAACACCTGACACGCCTGGACTGGCTTTGCGGTGGATGTTCCAGGCCGATGCGCCATTGCTCTTCAAGCCGCTGCGCTGGGACCCGCCGTTGTGGAGTTGGGGCCTCAAGTTCCTGCGTAACTGCACCGAGGCGCGGTTGCATGTGAACACGGAACGCACGCTGCGCATCGCGCTGTATAGCCGCGCCGTGTTGAAGGCCCTGCGCCAGAAGACCAACATCCAATACGACCAGATCACCGACGGCATCCTGCACATCTATCGCTCGCGCGCGGCATTCGCCGAGGGCCGCGCCACCGCCGCCCTGCTCGAGTCCTACGGACTGCCACAGAACATTCTGTCGCCGGAAGAGTGCGCGCGCGTGGAACCCGCGCTGGCGGGTGCGGCGAAGAGCGATCTTGTGGGCGGATTGCTGAGCCCGGAAGACGAAAGCGGCGACGCGCATCGCTTCACGGTAGAGCTGGCGAAGCTTGCCGCCGCGCGCGGCGTGAAGTTCAAGACCGGCGTCACCATCAAGCGCATCGAGGGCCCGCATCGACGCGTCACGCGCGTTGTCACCACGACGGGTAGCGGATGCACCGAAGAGACCGCCGATGCCTACGTGCTCGCGCTGGGCAGCAGCAGCTCCCTGCTCGCGCGCGACCTTGGGCTGAAATTGCCGGTGTACCCGGCGAAGGGGTATTCCATAACGGCGGAAATCGAAAATCCCGATGCAGCGCCAACCGTCAGCGTCACGGACGAGACCAACTTCATGGTGTTCTCGCGGCTTGGCAATAAATTGCGCGTCGCAGGCACGGCGGAGTTGACCGGTTGGAACACGACGCTTGACCCCGTGCGCGTCGAGCCTTTATTACGCAACGCGCGCAGCCTGTTCCCCGCCGCGTCATCCTACACGGATGTTCAGCCTTGGTGCGGCCTGCGCCCCGCCACACCGGACTCGGTTCCACTTCTGGGCGCAACGCCTTACGAGAATTTATTCCTCGACACGGGCCACGGCACGCTCGGCTGGACAATGGCCTGCGGGTCGGGCCGCATCATCGCCGATCTTATCAGTGGGCGGACGCCGGAGATTGATTTGGATGGATTGGGATTGAGCCGCTTTAAATAATCTCCGTCGTCACCCTGGGATTTATTCCCAGGGTCCAGAGTCACAATCGGGGAGCATGCAGCGTGCTAGGGCATTCTCATTCGCCAACTGAGCAACCGCGCTTCGTTACCCTGGGCCCTGGGGTCAAGCCCCAGGGCGACGGCTATGTTGATATTCCGCCGTCGCGCTTCAAACCTTCAGCCACTCAATAACATCCCCAGCACTTTGATCGGGCGGAAACACCGGATAGAAGACCTTTGAGATCACGCCGTCATCGATGACCAGCGTGAAGCGCTTGAATAGCGTCATGCCAGCCGTGGTGAACGTGGGCAGCTTCAGTTCCTTCGCCAGTTGCAACTGCGCGTCGGAGAGGATGGCGAAAGGCAGATGCAAGCGCGTGGCTGCCTCCGCCTGATAGTCCGTGCTTTGCGTGGAAAGCCCGAAGACGTCGGCCACACCCAGCGCTTTCAACTCCGCAAGATTGTCGCGGAAGGAACACGTCTGCGGCGTGCAGCCGCGCGCCCCTGGGATCATGTCCCAACCGGGTGGATTGTCGACATTGGGTACACCCGTGCGCGGATAGGCATAGACCACCACGCGTCCCTTCTCCCGCGAGAGATCGACATTGCGCCCGTCTGTTGCTTTCAGCGCCACCGGCGGCATGCGCATGCCGGTGAGGTGCGCCGCCGCGCCGTCATCGGCGGGAGCCGGAATCTTCGACCAGTCGGGCGTATCGACAAAGGACGCCATCGAAACCTCGGCTATGCAAATGGTCTACAGCTCGAGCGGTGGCGGCGCGTTGCCGTAGCCGCAGTCGCATTCATCCGAAGGTTTCGAGAGTCGCGCCACAAGGGGTGCGCCTTTCACCAGTGGATTGCTGGACTCCCAGCGGAATTCAGCCTCGCATTTGCCGCAGACCTGCTTTGGCGGCAATTGGGGGGCATTTCCAGGCGTCTTCGACATATTCGTCATGATGCTCTCGCACGAAGCCATAACTGTGCCTATCTTACCCGAACTCCCATCAAAGTGCGCGGGTCCTTCTTATGCTCGGCTTCTTCGATTTCCTCGGCTTCGGTAGCAAGCGGCGTTCCGCCTTGCAGCTCTTCGACCGCACCATTGCGCAGAACGAAGTGAACCCGGCCTACATCGACGACGGCATGCGCTTTGCGATTTATAAGTGGGCGCAGCTTTTGGCCCCGCACGAGTTAGGCCCGGAGCGCTTCGACTTGTTCCTGCGCGAGGCCGCCATCTTGATCTCGTTTTGTGTGATTGGGCCTGCGGAGACGCAGGCCTTGTGGGGGGAAGAGGTGCGCGCGGCCCGCGAGGCGCGCTTCAACGCCGTGCTGGCCGACGAGACCGCCGACACCTTCGATGCGCGTATCGTTAAACTGGTTCTGGCGAAAGGCATTGCAGCACCCGACATCCGCGCGCGCGTTTCGCTGGAGACGGACGAAACAGTGTCTTAGGAGCGGTCCTTAACACTCATACGTCATCCTCGGGCTTGACCCGAGGATCCAGGGTTTCCCGCTCGATACCAGATATCAACACTGATTTTGCCGCGACCAACGGACCACTCCACCCTGGACCCCCGCGTCAAGCGCGGGGGTGACAGCTGAGTTATTCGATTTTCCGTTCGACGAGTTTGGCGCGTTCGCCGAACGCCAGCGCCATGCACTCCACACCCATCTCGCCCTTCTTGCCGGGTTTGGGTAGTCCCATGACCACCGACGGTGTCTGCGCATAGAGGCGATAGATGATTTGCGGCAGCCAGGTCTCCTGGCTAGGCAGGCTGGAGCCCACTTTTTCAAAGGCCGCCTTGCTCGCGAAAAATTGCGCCGCGCCGCCGCCGTTTTGCGGTTTGCCGACGATGAGCGCCAGCGGATAACCGGGGTGCTCCAAGTATTCGTGACCGTCACGGATAACGATGCCGCCGGCTTCGCCGGCTTTACGCGCGATGACGATGACGCGCGGCATCTTGCCCGCTTCGACTTCCGCGGCGAACTTCTCGCGAGCGGCGGCCGCAACGATCCAACGCACGTTCTCGCGGTAGTAGCCTTTGGCATCGGGCTTACTGAAATAGCGCCAGAGAAAATCGTAAGCCAACTCGCGGCGCTGCTCGGCGTCGCTCATATCGGCCTTGGCGTACTTCATCGCCGGCAGCATGAAATGATCGGCGGTGTATTCAAAATCCTCCGCCGAGAGATAAGTGAAGCCGAAGCCTTCGGTGTCTGCCATCTGAAGGAGAATCAAATCCGGATGTCGCCGCGCACGCTTTGCCACTTCAGTCCTTCGCCGGCTCCTGCCGGCACAATGTGAGGCCGTCAAAAACCCTAACCCTCTCAAGGGCTTGGGTCAAATTATGGCAAGCGCAAACGGAATTTCTTCGGCTTTTCCGACACTTAACCGGCAACCGCGTTTCTACCCCAAGCGTTTTTGGGACAATTCGTCACCAACATCTGGTGGGTTCAAATGACTGTGTCACTGCCGTCCTCCAAGCTTCCTGTCGCGCCTCAGAAGGCTGTCTCTGCGTTCTTGAAAGAGATGAGCAAGGTCGCCAAGCGCACCTTCCCCGCATGGCAGAACACACTGACCGCTGGCCTCGATGATTGCCCGCTCACCTTCGACCAGCGCCGCGCGGTGTTCGAAGTTCATGCGCTGGACGATTATTACTTCGCGGCCGTCGTCGCGCTGGGCGCTTCCAGACTGCGCGCGCTGTTCTCCACCGAAGAAGCCGACGAGCTTTTCGCTGTCCTCGGTGATCAGGTTGATGCCGCTGCTGGGCGCAAGGACCGCATCGTCTCCGATCTTCTGTTTCAGATCGTTGCCCGTATCGAGCGCATGGTAACGCCGGAAAGCCAGAAGACGCCGCACGATCAAGCTGTGCGCGTCATCCTGGAACATCTGGGCATCAATCAACTTGAAACCACGCGCCATCTCATGACGCACACGCTGTACCGGCACACGCTCGGTGAGCCCTTGGCGCTGGGTGTGCCGCAATGGTGGAGCGGTTTTGTCAACAAATACGCGTTGGCGCCCAGTGAGCAACCCGCCACGAGCAGCAGCAATCTCAAGCTGCCGAAGCCACCCACGCGCCGGCGTTCTCCGCGTGGAGTTGTCGCCTTCCCGTAACTCTTCCGGCCTTAGGGCTGGATACGCATAGGGATCTCCACGAAGTCCTGTTGATCGGCAGGACGACGGAACGCCCGCAGTTGCGGCGGGCCCTCGCCCGACACCGCGAGGATCAACCACACGGCGTCTGGATCGTGCGCCATGGCGAAATCGTGGGCCGAAGGTGTCGCGCGGCCATTGGGATGTGAGTGATAATGCCCGACCACGCGGCGGCCCTCTACGCGGTCAAGTGTGTCCCGCGTCGCCCTCAAGGTATCGAACTGAAGCTGCGGATCGATGGCGAAGCCCTTACGAGGTTCTTCGGCCATATTCGGCGCGGATATCACCTCGACGACCGTGATCTCCGCGTTCCCTTCACCCACCAGCAACCCGCAGCACTCCTGGGGATAGGCCGCCGCAGCCAAGCCTTGCAAGGTTTCGACCTGAGAGCGCATTAAACAGAGCGTGACGGGCTGGCTCATGAGCCCGAATGTAAGATAAGAAGGCCCCATCGTCATGAGCCAGAAAATCACCCCCTCAAAAGCCGTGCGTCCGCCCCGGACCGCCAACGACCGCAAATTCACCGTTCCGCCGGAAGTCCAGGCCGCGCGCCTGGACAAATGGCTGGCCGAAGCCCTGCCCGACGTCTCGCGTTCGCGCTTGAAGACGTTGATCGAAGATGGCGCCGTCAGTGTCGCGGGTAAAACCGAGACCGACCCTGCCTACCGGCTGAAGAGTGGCGCGGTGATACGCTTGCTGCTGCCTGTCGCCGTGGATGCCACACCCGAAGCCCAAGCCATGGACCTCGATATCGTGTTCGAGGACCAGGATCTCATTGTCGTCAACAAACCGGTCGGTCTTGTGGTGCATCCGGCGCCGGGCAACCTGGACCAAACCCTGGTGAATGCATTGCTGGCCCATTGCGGCGATAGCCTTGCCGGCATCGGCGGCGTGAAGCGCCCCGGCATCGTGCATCGTATCGACAAGGACACCTCCGGCATTCTCGTTGTCGCCAAAACCGAAGTGGCGCACGCCGGACTCTCCGCTCAATTCGCGACACATACCATCGAGCGTAGTTATGATGCCGTGGTGTGGAACGTGCCGCGCTACGAAAGCGACAAGATCACCGGCAACATCGGGCGCAGCCACCACAACCGCAAAAAGATGGCCATCTTGAAGGGCAGCGGCAAACCCGCCGAAACCGGCTATCAGGTCCTGGACGCTTTCGGTGAAGTAGCCGCGCTGCTGCGCTGCCGCCTGAAGACCGGCCGCACACATCAGATCCGCGTACACATGGCCAGCATTGGACACCCCATCATTGGCGATTCCACCTACGGCAGCAATCGCCGCCGGTCGATGCGCGGAGTGCCTACGGATATTGCCGCATTCTTAAGAGAGTTTCCGCGCCAGGCTTTGCACGCGCGAACTCTGGGCTTCATTCATCCGGTCACGGAGAAGACGTTGCGTTTCGAACGTCCGCCGCCGGATGATTTTCAGGAGCTTCTGGATGCCTTGAGCGCGCTCAACACGCTTGAAGTCGAAGACGGCGACGAAGAGTAATTGACGCCTTGATTGATTAGCGGCGTGGCGCCATGGGTTCTGCCGTGGCCGCCGCCGCCGCGGCTTCCTTCGCCGCCGCCGCACCTTCCGGCTCATAGACCGATTCCACATCCGGGCCCCACTTCTGCACCAGTTCGCGCTGCGTGGTGCGCAGCGCCGTGATGCGGTTGCCGGAGGTCATGGTGATGAAGGCGCTGACCATGGCGGGCGTGGTGGAATAGATGGCCCAACCGAAGAGAGCGGCGCCATAGAACATCAGCCACGCGAAGACATTAGTGATGATGCCCGTGGCCGTGGCGACGGTGTGCCCTTGTGTCCACAGATCGGCGAGATAAGGCGATGTGCCGGCGAGGTTCATGGCGCCCACCGTAAGGCCGCCGTAATAGCCTTTGCCGCGCTCCATGATGAAGGCGACTCCCGTGGGCACCAGCGCCACCGCCAAGACAATGACGGTGGGGATGATCATGAGGCCGATGGGAATGGCCAGCATCACATAGAGGAAAAAGGTGCTGCGCTTTTTCATGGTGTGCTCACAGCAGCTTGCCCATCAGCACGACGAGGAAAGTGACGAACATGATCAGCGTCGCCGCCACCGTTCCCACCTGACGGCCAGTCTTGATGGCCGATTCCTGGCGGTCCACCTGACCGTGCTCGAAGTCATAGATCTGTTTTTCCGCGCCGGCGAATTCGGCCTTGGCCCAGGCAAAACCCTCGGCGTCCTTCTGCCGCTCTTCCGGGTTATCGAGGAAATTATAAAGCTCGGCGAGGTTGCCCTTACGGATGAGTTTGGGGATTTCCTTTTCCAGATCCTTACGCTTGTTGCGGTTCTGATAGCTGTTGATGACCGGATTCATGAGCGAGCCGACCCACATGGCCAGCCCGTACAGAGCTTCGGGACCCAAACGCCATTGCACAATGGCCAGCACCGAGAGCATGCCGATGGTGGCGCGGTCGGGCCGCGCATCGTTCATGGCGTCGATTTGCGAACCTGTTCCTTTCGCATAGCGTGCACGCAGGAAGGCCGCCACATGCCGGTCCACCGGCCAGAGTTTGGTATTGACGGTCTTGGACACGGCATCAAGGGCCGGCAGCACGCCCTTCACTTCCATCACGTATTGGGCTTCAACGAGCGGGCTCATGCAGAACTGCCATTCGTTCAGTTCGTACACGCAGCGTTCCAGCCCCGCACCCGAGTTCGGGTCTTTCATGTAGTTCTTCAGGTCGCGGAACACGGTCTCGTACTGCTGGTTTTCCGCAGCCGCCTTGCCCTGCGCATTGATCCAGTGACGCCAGAGATCGCGGTTGATGAAATCTTGGAAGGGCTGAAGCTTCTGTTTGCGCAACATCGCGATGGCCAGCGACTGCCCGAAGCCTTCCACAAAGCCACGGAATTCACGGAAACGTACCGGTGCTTTTGGATCGAGCAGCATCAATACGCGGGCGATAATGACGTCATCGGTGTCGATCTTGTTGCCGGCGATGGTCGCCATGGCACCGGTGCTCTTGATGGCCGAAGCGATGCCGTCGGCCAGGTCATTGATCTCGTGGCCGCGACGGATCCAAATTTCCAGCGTGCCGTCAGAGATGATGCTGATGGCCTTTTCCCAGTTTTGATACATGGCGTAGGACAAAGGCCGGATGGAGTGGAACTCCTGGTCAGCGAAACGCAAAGGCCGTTGCGCGGTCGATTCCGGTTTGGCCTGGATGGGCGTGAGGCGCTTGCCATTGAGCCAGAGGTCGATGTTGGTCGCCGCCCAGCGCTGTTCAGCATCGTCCGTGAGAAGCCCGCGCAGACATTCGATCTGCGCCACAGGCATGCGCTCGTCGCCCACCAGCGCGGCGTAAGAGCCCATCTGGATCTTGCGGCGCGTGATCTCGGCGTCGGGCACGCCCTGCATGGGGTTGCGCCCAATCGCCAACATCAAGATTGTGGCGCCGAAGGCGTACATGTCGTCGGCGTACGTGCCGCCGCCGCGTCCCGATGGCATGGCCATGCCGGACTCGATCGTCTCCAACACGACGGGTTGATCGTGCGACGGTACGGATGTGACGCAATCGCCGAGCACGATCTTGGTGCGCTGCTCGTCCATGTAATAGAGATTGTCCGGACGAATGGAGCGGTGTGCGATGCCCTTCAGCGCCAACTCGACAAGTCCATCGGCGATAGGCTTGATGACCGCGCGCGCGAACTGGTGATCGGGAATGCGCTTGAACGTGGAGGCCATGGAATCCATCACGCGCCCACCGAGCGGCCGGTGATAGATGACGATGACGCACTTGCGCTCCGCCAGCGGCCATTCGGCCACGCCCCAATCAACCATGTGCAGCACAGCCGGAATCTCGAGGCCCTTGAGTGTGCGCATGACGCTGATGCGCGGTGGCATCTCGGGCTTGCACACGAGCGCGTACAAGGGCCGGCCTTCCTGCTTGCGGTCGGCCACTTCGTAGGCGAGCGCGTTGGGCATATCGAGCGCGGGGATCGGCCTGTCGCAGTACAGCGTGAAGCGGTCGCGCACGATGATGTAGCTGCCGTTGCCATTGCCGTTGGCTTGCGGCTGAGGTGCTTGTGGTACGGGAGTCGGAGTCTGGGTTTATGCAGCCGCAGCCGCCGCGGGTGCGGCAGCAGGCGCAGGTGCGGGCGTCGCTGCCTTCGTGGGGGCAGGCGCCAATCTGAGGTCCGCAGCCGCTTCGGCCATGGCACAACAGTCCTAAAAATTGCAGACCGGCTTCTGCCGATCTGAGGGCATTCTAAGGGAGTGGGGTGGCGCTTACAACGTCGTTAAGCACCTGAATCAGCAGATTTTTATGGCCTAAAGCCCCAAAAATCGGCGGCCGGACCATAACTACGGGTAGAAATGGCTCCTTTAGTCCGCAAAAGGATCGCGCACCAAAATCGTATCGTCGCGTTCCGGGCTGGTCGAAAGAAGCGCCACGGGGGCCTCGATCAACTCCTCGATGCGCCGGATATACTTCACGGCCTCGGCGGGCAGCTGCGCCCAGCTGCGGGCTCCGCGCGTCGAGCAGTTCCAGGCTGGAATGGTTTCATAGATAGGCTTCACCGCCGCCTGCCCCGCCATCCCCGATGGGAAGCGGTGAATGCGCGTGCCGTTGTACTCGTAGCCGACGCACACCTTGATCTCGGTGAGGGTATCGAGCACATCGAGCTTGGTGAGTGCGATGCCCGTGATGCCGCCCGTCTTGATGGCCTGACGCACCATCACCGCATCGAACCAACCGCAGCGCCGTTTGCGCCCGGTGTTGACGCCGAATTCGTGGCCGCGTGCACCCATCAGCTCGCCGATGTCGTCGGTAAGTTCTGTCGGGAATGGGCCGGAGCCCACGCGCGTGGTGTAAGCCTTGGTGATGCCGAGCACATAACCCACCGCGCCGGGGCCGATGCTGGAGCCGGCAGCCGCTTGGCCTGAGACGGTGTTGGATGATGTGACGTACGGATACGTGCCGTGATCCACGTCGAGCATGGCGCCTTGCGCGCCTTCGAACAGGATACGCAAGCGGTCGCGCCGCGCATCGGCCATGATCTCCCACACCGGTGCCGCGAAGGGCAGGATCTTGGGCGCGATCTCTTTGATTTGCGCGATGAGTTCGGCGCCGTCCACTTCCGGCTGGCCCATGCCGCGATAGAGCGCGTTGTGGTGGGCGAGCAACCGCTCGACCTTATAAGCGATGGTGTCATCGCTGGAGAGATCGCATACACGGATCGCGCGGCGGCCCACTTTGTCTTCGTACGCCGGGCCGATGCCGCGTCCCGTCGTCCCGATGAGCGCCGAGCCCGCCGCACTCTCGCGCGCCTGATCCAGGCGGCCGTGCAAAGGCAGGATGAGCGAGGCGTTGTCGGCAACTTTCAGAACGTCCGCGGTGACCTTCACACCCTGTTCGCCCACGCGCTTGATCTCCGCGAGCAGCGCCCAAGGGTCTACCACCACGCCCGGGCCGATGATGGAGAGTTTGCCGCGCACCACACCGGAGGGCAGCAGCGAGAGCTTGTAGGTCTTGCCGTCGATGACCAGCGTATGGCCCGCGTTATGGCCGCCTTGGAAGCGCACGACAGCGTCCGCGCGTTCCGAGAGCCAATCGACGATCTTACCTTTACCCTCATCGCCCCACTGCGAGCCGACGACCGCTACGTTACCCATGGTGTCTCACGTCCTTCACGTCGAAACTTCCTTTGCCGCCTCACCGGCCAGCACGTGCGTGCAGCCGAGGCGTTTGGCTTCCGCCAGATCATCTTTGCTTTTCGCCAGGCCCGCGATCACACGCCAGCCCTTCACTTGCCATGCGGCAATTGCACTTCTGGGTGTGCCGAAGGGCGCGAACAACGTCCAACCCGCCTCCTCGCGCGGCACAACCGTCATCAACGCATCGACAAAGAACGTCGCACCCGTTGCGGTCTCGCCACCCTGGCTCAGCGTATAGCGCCCGCCGCGTCCCAACTCCCGCTGCGCGCCGCGCGCGAAGACCGAGAAGGTCACACCGGTGTGGTACTCGAAGCCGCGGTTCTCCACCGTATCAACACTCAGCGCTAGCGTGGGCGCTGCCTTGCGCACGGCTTCGGCCACATCCACCAGCCCTTGCCATGCCGCACGCGCCGCTGCCGGCAGGGCTGCCTTGGCAAGCTTGGCATTGGCGACGTCGAAAGGCCCGGAGGCCTCCACCAATGTGGTCAACAGCGCGCCGGCCTTGCCGCCCGCCGCCGTGATCTCGGCCACGTCTTTATGATCCAGCGCGGCACGCAAGCGCTCCGCATCCGCCGGCTTTTGGTCGGCGAGAATCGCTGGCACCAGCGTCGGCAGACCGAGATCGATAGTCACGTCGCTAACGCCCAGCGCTTGCAAAGCTTCGGCGACCACGACGATGGCTTCGGCGTCCGCCGCGCCCGCCTCGGCGCCGATCAATTCAAAGCCAGCCTGCGAGAACTGGCGTTCCGGCTCCAATTGCGAGCCCTTCACGCGCAGCACTTGGCCCGCGTACATAAGGCGCAAAGGGCGCGGCGCACCGGCAAGCCGCGTGGCCGCCATGCGCGCGATCTGCGGTGTGATGTCCGCACGAACGCCCAAAGTCCGGTGCGACACGGGGTCCAGCATGCGGAAAATACGCTGGCTGAGCGTCGTGCCCATACCGGCCAGCAATGTCTCCTCGAACTCGATGAGTGGCGGTTTCACCAACACATAGCCGTTGGCGGCAAAGCTCTTCTTCAGCCGATCGATAACAGCGGACTCATAGCCGGCATCTGGCGCCAAAACGTCGCGCAAGCCCTCAGGCAGAAGTGTCCGGGATGTATCGCTCATAATGTGTCGCTTGGGGAGATAAAGGGCCGGTTTTTCACAAACGCGCGGTTATACGCTCCCCCTGCCCCAGCAACAAGAAAAAGGGCGGCTTAAGCCCCTCCACCTTCATCAAAACCTGGGGAAAACTCGTTAACGCGGCTTCTTCGCGCGCTCACGGCCGGGGATTCGCAATACCTTGCCTTCGGCGGCGGCCCGGAGGCGTTGGATCTCTCGGCGCGCCGCACCCCAGACCAGCATCGTGCCGGCAACACCGATAACAATCACCGGCAGCGCGGCCTTTAAGATCGATTGCACCGTCACGAGCATGCCCTCGCCCGCCGGCAGATCGAACTGCGTCTGGAACAGGCCAACGGCGACAACGCCGGCAACCACGCCCAAACGCCGGCGCAACTGAATATGGACTTTGGCAAGGTCCATCTCCAGCTTCTCTTCCGCCAGACGCCCTGGGCTGAGGGGATCCATGCGGAAGAGTTTAGCCGATTTCGGAATTAGAAGGCGAGGCTTTGCGCCTGCTTCACGTGCGGCAGGGCCTTCACCTTGGAGAGCAGGTCGTCGCTCACCGCCTGGTCAAGCTGCAACAGCGCGATAGCGTCGCCGCCGCTTTTGGAGCGGCCCAGATGGAAGGAGGCGATGTTCACGCCCGCTTGGCCCAAGGTCGTGCCGAGCGCGCCGATGAAACCCGGCTTGTCGGTATTGGTGACATAGAGCATGTGCGCACCCATTTCGGCTTCGATATGGATGGAATCGATATCCACCAAGCGTGGCAGGTTTCCGCCAAACAGCGTGCCCGACACCACGGCCTTGCCGCGGTCCGTTTCCACCGTCAGAGTCACCAACGTCTGATAGAAATCGTTTTTATCCCGCTTCACTTCGGTGACCTTGATGTCGCGTTCGCGCGCGATAGCCGGCGCGTTCACCATGTTCACGCTTTCCATTAAGGGACTGAGCAGACCCTTCAACACAATAGAGGTCAGCGGGCGGGTATTGAGTTGCGCCACCGTGCCACTGTATTCCACCGTCACGCCCTTGATACCGGCCTGCACGAGCTGGCCGGCGAAGCTGCCGAGTTCCTCGGAGAGGCGCATATAGGGCTTCAGCTTCGGTGCATCTTCCGCCGACACCGAGGCCATGTTGAGCGCATTGGTCACGGCACCGGTCAGCAGATAGTCGGAAAGTTGTTCCGCAACTTGCAGCGCCACGTTTTCCTGAGCTTCGTTGGTCGAAGCGCCCAGGTGCGGCGTGCAGATCACCTTCTCGTTGCCAAACAGCGGATTGCTCTTCGCGGGCTCTTCTTCGAACACATCCAGCGCCGCGCCGGCCACCTGCCCGCTTTCGATGGCGGCCTTGAGGTCGGCTTCGTTGACCAAACCACCGCGCGCGCAGTTGATGATGCGCACACCCTTCTTCATCTTGGCGAAGGACTTGGCGCTGATGATGCCGCGCGTATTGTCGGTCAGCGGCGTGTGCAGGGTGATAAAATCGGCGCGGGCGAAGATGGCATCGAGGTCGGCCTTCTCCACGCCCAAGTCGCGCGCACGTTCTTCCGAGAGATAGGGATCGTACGCCAGCACCTTCATCTTCAGGCCCAGGGCGCGGTCGGCAACGATGGAGCCGATGTTGCCGCAACCGATGACACCGAGCGTCTTGCCGTAAAGCTCGACGCCCATGAACTTGTTCTTCTCCCACTTGCCGGCGTGGGTCGAAGCCGAGGCTTGGGGAATGTCGCGCGCCAGCGCCATCATCATCGAGATGGCATGCTCGGCGGTGGTGATGGCATTGCCGAAGGGCGTGTTCATGACAACGACACCACGCCCCGTGGCTGCTTCCACATCGACGTTGTCCACGCCGATGCCGGCGCGGCCCACAACCTTCAAGTTCGGTGCTGCGGCCAGAACGTCTTTGGTGACCTTGGTGTTGGAGCGAATGGCGAGACCATCATAGTCCTTGATGATGGCGATCAGCTCTTCCGGCTTCAGGCCGGTCTTCACATCCACGTCGACGCCACGGTTCTTGAAGATCTCCACCGCCGCGGCGCTCAACTTGTCGCTGATCAGAACTCTCGGCTTAGCCATAACAAACGTCCTTCCCCAAACTTGTCTTATGCGCCCTTGGCTTCCCAGCGTCGCCGTCAGGCAGCGCCTTTAGCTTCAGTGTAAGCCCACGTGAGCCACGGCATGAGTTTCTCAAGGTCGGCGGTGTCCACCGTCGCCCCACCCCAGATGCGCAGGCCCGCCGGCGCATCGCGGTAGGCACCGATATCGACGGCCACACCTTCGGCTTCCAGCAGGCTCGCCATCTTCTTCGCCACTTCGCCCTGTTTCTCCGCGCCTTCGATCTTGGGCAACGTGAGGCAGATGGAGGTGCACGAGCGGATGTCGGCTGTCTCGGCCAGGAAAGCGAGCCAATCGTTCTTGGCAACGAAGTCCGAAAGCACTTTGAGGTTGCCTTCCGAGCGCGCGATGAGACCTTTGAGGCCGCCGACGCTTTCGGCCCAGTTCAAGCCATCCACGGCGTCTTCCACGCAAAGCATGGAGACAGTGTTGATAGTGTCGCCTTCGAAGATGCCTTCGCTCAGCTTGCCCTTGGAGGTCAGGCGGAAAATCTTCGGCATGGGCCACGGCGGCGTGTAGCTTTCCAGGCGCTCAACAGCGCGCGGAGAAATAATCAGCATGCCGTGCTGCGCTTCACCGCCCAGCACCTTCTGCCAGGAGTAGGTCACCACGTCGAGCTTGTCCCAGGGCATCTCCATGGCGAACACGGCCGAGGTCGCGTCGCAAATGGTGAGGCCCTTGCGGTCCGACGGGATCCAGTTCCCGTTGGGCACGCGGACGCCCGAGGTCGTGCCGTTCCAGGTGAAGACCACATCGTGATCGAAATTCACCTGCTTCAAATCGGGCAGCTTGCCGTAGGGTGCGGTGATAGTGCGCGCGTCCTTCAGCTTCAGTTGCTTGATCACGTCCGTGACCCAGCCCTCGCCGAAGCTTTCCCAGGCCAGCATGTCCACCGGGCGGCCGCCCAGCGTATGCCACAACATCATCTCCACGGCGCCCGTGTCGGAGGCCGGCACGATGGCGATCTTGTAGTCCGCGGGCACGCCGAGGATGGCGCGGGTTTTATCGATGACTTGCTTGATGCGCGCCTTGGCGGGCTTCGCGCGATGCGAACGGCCGACGAGCGCGTTCTTCAGGGCATCCAGCGTCCATCCCGGACGCTTGGCGCAAGGACCCGACGAAAACTGATTGCGCGCCGGCTTCACCGACGGCTTCGGACTGGCGGACATGAGGAGGCAGTTCCTTTGGAAAGAAGGCTTTTGAGACCAAGCCAAAGTCCAAAACGCTCCCGGGGACTCGGCTTGAAGGGGGCGGAGTTTATGAACCGGACCCTATGGCGTCAATCAAAGCCTCTCTGCCTGCTAACCCCCGCGAAAACCGGCGGTTTTCGCATTATTTGCCAGCTTATTTGCCAGCTTATATGGAGGTGAAGGGCGCAACTGTGTGAGCGTGATTCAAGGGGCCGTGGCCTTTGCCCAATCCAGGCGCCGTCAGCATGGCCTGGCGCACATAAGCCCGGGCGCGGGCGACGGCCTGGGGCAGCGGCATCTTGTCCGCGAGCCCAGCTGCGATGGCGGAGGCCAATGTGCAGCCGGTGCCGTGCGTGGCTTTAGTTTGGATGCGTGTATCGGCAAAGCGGATGACATCATCGGTGGTGATGAGCAGATCAACCACTTCATCCCCCTCCAGATGCCCGCCCTTCAGCAGAACCGCATAAGCGCCAAGGCTACGTAAAGCTGTGACCGCATCTTCCATATCCGCCACCGTGCGGATGGGTCGCTTTGTCAGCACTTCCGCCTCGGGCAAGTTGGGTGTGATGAGCAAAGCACCGCGCACTAAATGTGTGGTCAGCGCGGCGGCGGACTCTTCGGCCAGCAGCGCGTGACCGCCCTTGGCGCGCATGACCGGGTCCACCACGCGCGGGATGCCCCTGCCCTTCAGTGCGCCAGCGACCGCTTCGATGATCGGCACGGAGGCCAGCATGCCGGTCTTGATGACGTCAGCGCCGATGTCGTCCAGCACAGCTTTGATCTGAGCGGCCACCACATCTGTCGGGATTTCGTGCACGCCTGTGACACCGAGCGTGTTCTGCACGGTGATGGCTGTCACTGCCGTCATGGCATAGCCGCCCAGGGCCGTGACGGTCTTGATGTCGGCTTGAATCCCGGCCCCGCCGCCGGAATCAGACCCTGCAATGATAAGAACGCGGCCGGTCATTGTGCTCCACTCGTCATCCCGGACGAGCGTAGCGAGATCCGGGATCCAGGGTTACAGAGTAAAGCGTTTGCGGCTCTGGGTCCTGGCAATAAATGCCAGGACGACGACGGTGCTTACGCCGCCGCTTTCGCGATCACATCCGCAAGGTCGGCAACCACTGTATTGACCTCGTTGGCGTCGTCGCCCTCGGCCATGATGCGGATCAAGGGTTCGGTGCCCGACTTGCGGATCACCAGACGCCCGCGCCCGTCCAGGCGCTTCTGCACGGCGGCGATGGCCTGCTGCACGATTTCCAATTTCAGGATTTCATCGGCCTTCGTGCCGGCACTCAGGCGCACATTCTTCAGAAGCTGCGGAACCGGCTGGAACAGGCGCAAGGTTTCGCTGGCGGGGCGCCCCGCCGCGACCAGCGCCGCAAGCACTTGCAGCGCGGCGATGATGCCGTCACCCGTCGTCGCGTGCTGACCCATGATGATGTGGCCGGACTGTTCGCCGCCGAGGTTGTAGCCGGACTCGCGCATCTGCTCGACCACATAGCGGTCGCCGACGGCGGTGCGGATCAGCTTCAGGTTCAGGTTCTGCAAATGGCGCTCGAGGCCCAGGTTGCTCATGACTGTTGAGACCACGGCATCGCCATTGAGCTGCTTGGTCTGCTGCCAATGGCCGGCGATAAGCGCCAGAACCTGGTCGCCATCGACCATGTCGCCTTTTTCGTCGCAGAACAGCACGCGGTCGGCGTCGCCATCGAGAGCCATACCCAGATTTGCGCGGTAAGCACGCACGAGCTCGCTCATGCGTTCCGGATGCAGCGAGCCGCAGTCGCGATTGATGTTGAAGCCGTCGGGTTCGACGCCGACCTTGATCACTTCGGCGCCCAGTTCCCACAGCACGGTGGGCGCGACTTTGTAGGCCGCGCCATTGGCGCAATCGAGCACGATCTTGAGGCCGTCGAGGCGCAGCCCGCGCGGGAACGTTGTCTTGGCGTATTCGATATAGCGCCCTTGCGCGTCTTCCAGGCGCTTGGCGCGGCCCAGGCTCACCGCCGGCACGCGCGCGGCATCGAGGCCGTTGCCCACCATCATGGTTTCGATTTCGGCCTCGATGGCGTCGGAGAGTTTATAGCCGTCGGGCCCAAACAATTTGATGCCGTTATCCTCGAACGGGTTGTGCGAGGCGGAAATCATGACGCCCAGATCGCAGCGCATGGAGCGTGTCAGCATGGCGACACCAGGCGTGGGGATAGGCCCCACCAGGATCACGTCCATGCCCACGGAAATGAACCCCGCCGTCAGGGCCGGCTCGAGCATATAGCCCGAGAGGCGCGTGTCCTTGCCGATGACCACCGTGTGGCGGTGCTTGCCGCGCGTGAAGTGGCGGCCAGCGGCGATGCCCAGCTTCATGACAGTCTCGGCCGTCATGGGCTCGGCATTGGAAAGGCCGCGCACACCGTCGGTGCCGAAGAGTTTGCGTTGGGTCATGGGGCTCCAGAGAGAAAGGTCGGGTGTAGGAACATATTCAACCGAGAACCCTGCCCTTTGGTTCCCGTCCTCAGGGCAAAGAATACCTCAAGTACCCGTAATAAGACGAGTTGTCACCGCAAGGGCCTGGTGAGTCTCCGCAACATCGTGCACCCGCACGATTTGAGCCCCTTGGCGGACGGCGTGAATGGCGGCGGCCAGGGAGCCCGGCAGGCGGGCGGTCACGGGCTCGCCCCGGCTCATGCGGCCCAAAGATGCCTTCCGCGAGGCGCCTACGGCCAGTACGCAGCCCAGACTGTGGAACAACGCCAGGTGATCCATAACCTCGGCATTGTGGACATCTGTTTTGCCGAAACCGAAGCCTGGGTCCAGCGCAATGCGCGATTTCGGGATGCCCGCCGCCGCACAGGCCGCGAGGCGCTCAACGAAGAAATCATAGATATCCCCAGGCGCCCAAACATAGGTGGGATTGTTCTGCATGGTGCTGGGCGTGCCCTGCATGTGCATGAGGATCACCACGGCGTTGGATTTGGCGATAAGCTCCAACGCGCCCTTATCGGCCAGCGCCGTGATGTCGTTGACCACAGCGGCCCCCGCCGCAATGGCGTCCGCCATGACTTTGGTGTGGCGCGTGTCGATGGAGACAGAAATACCGCGCGCGGCCAGCGCCTCCACCACCGGCAGGACGCGCACGCTTTCCTCGGCTTCGGTCACGTTTGTGGCCCCAGGCCGGGTGGACTCGCCACCCACATCGATGATGGCCGCCCCTGAGTCACACAGCATGCCTGCGTGTGCCGTGGCGGCTTGCAAGCCCTCGAAGCGCCCGCCGTCGGAGAAGCTGTCGGGTGTTACGTTGAGCACGCCCATGACAACGGGCTTGGTCACGCCCTGCCCCGCGAAGTCCGCGCGCGGTGACGCCATGGCTTCGCATTGCGCCGTGACAGCCGCGTTCACATCCGGTGTCAGACGTAGATTGCCGCCGTCGAAGGCCTTACGTGCGAAGGTGCCCAGGCGTTTCACCGCGCCGTCGTTGCGCAGATGCAGTTCAATGGCTGTGAAAGCGTGCTCGTCACCCAGGAATGGCCACGCCCATTTGCCCGCGACTGCCTCGGCAGCACCAGCACTGGTCAGAAAGCCGCGCGGCGTCACATAAACTTGCACAGGCCCACTCCATCAAAACAAAGACCCCGCCGTATGGGCGGGGTCTGGAGTTTAGGGCTTATTGAAATTTGGCGTAAGCACTTAGAGATCATCGACTAACGGCAAAATTTAACTGCTGCATGCACTTGTGGTGCCACTCACCGTAATGTTGCCATACGGAGAAGAAAATGCGCCGCTGATAACGCCATTCTGAACTGTGCCGGAACCAGAGAGGCCGTCGGATGACACAGCCGTCCAATTTGTACCCGTCAGTGTACCGGTCATGGTGGCACCGTCAGTTACCCCCGCATAATTGGCATAAGCAGTGCCATGAATGCGCCCGTTTGTTGCTATCGTTGCGGTAAAGCTAAACGTCGCGACATTGTAAGGAAATGGGGCGGCGGCTGGAAATCTCAGTGTCCCGCAATAACTAGTGGGCGTGGTCTGCGGCGCTTGCACCACAGTCGCCGCCACGGCATTGACCGCACAGGCTTCCGCCATGTTGATGTCGCCCTTGAGGGTGCTGTTGTAGATCGTGTGTGTCGCCGTCACGGGCACCGTGCCGCCGCCGCTCTTGGTGATTTCCAAGTTGAAATGCAGCGGCGGCGTGCCCACCGCGAACTGACTTTCAATCATCGTCTCGGGCAGCGTCAACGTGCCGTTGGCTGAGATGGTCTGATTATACGAACCGATACTCGCCCCCGTCGCGGCGTTGCGCAGTGTCAGTGTCACGACCGTCGACGTGCTCGCATAATTATGGATCGTGATCGAACTCGGATAATTTGAAGCGAATGTCGAGGAATGCACGTTGGTCAGCACCAGCTTGTTGCTGGAGGCCAGTTGCTGCGAGATCGGCGTCGTGCAGACGCTATTGTTCTCGAACAACAAACTGGTGGAGTTGAACGTCACGTGCTGGAAGCCCGCCAGCGCGTTGGAGTTCTGGATGTAGAGCGCGTAGGTCGCGCCGCTGCTCGCGGTTACCCCGGCCTGTCCAAACACCGACGGATCGCCGGTGGAGGGCTGGAGAACGGGGTACTGCGGCGAAGCGTAAGCCGGAACGACAACAGTGCCCGTGCCGGCGGTGATGCCATTCGATGTGTTCACCACGGTGATGTTGAAGGTCGTGGACGAACTGCTGCCGTTATAGAAGCGGATGAAGGAGGCTGGACCCGTCGCGCCGGTGTAGAGGGGTGCTACGACAGCGTACGTGGTGCCGTCGATAGCCGCCCGGGTCTCGATGGCGGCAAAGGTCGGGCACGAAGGAAGTTGCGAGAGGGCAAGGACGAGAAGGACAAAGAGAAAGCGCATGGGGGGACCCCTTGGTCTTTGGAACTTCACAAGGCGGTCCCTCTATAAACTTGCCCGCTAAGATTGTAAAAGGAAAATGTTGCCTTTTTGTTCTTTTATGCGTTTCAGACATATTCAAGCCCACATAAACAAAAAGCCCCGCCTTTTGGGCGGGGCTTTTAGCGAACTCATGGCGCCCTACTGCCCGCGCGAGCTAACTCAGGAACCGCATGTCTTGAAATGGGTGGACTCGCACTGTTCGGCCAAAGCCAGCGCTTTGTTGCGCTCGTCTGCGGTGACGTTCATGACCACACCATTGCGCGTGTCGATATACTTCTTCACCGGATCGCGCGCGGCCAGTTCCAGCCACATCACCGACAGCACTTTATCTTCCGGCACGCCGTCACCCTGCCAGTAGGCAATCGACAGAATATATTGCGCCCCAGAGTGCCCATGTTCGGCTGCTTGCCGATACAACTTCCCTGCGGCGGCTTTGTCCGGCGAAACGCCATATCCTTTTTCATAAGACACAGCCAAACCATATAGGCCATCCGCATTGCCTTGATCGGCGGACTTGCGCAGCCATTTCAGAGACTCATTGAGGTCTTTAGGGACGAGCTGTCCGTCGCCGTAGATGCGCCCAAGTGTGTTCTGCGCAAAACCGTCACCGTGCTCCGCGGCACTTCGATACCACTTCAGTGCGTCGGTATCGTTTTGAGGAAAACCAACACCGTGGGCATAACCGTTGGCGAGTGCGACTTCGGCGTGCACGTCTCCGGCCAATGCATCTCTGCGAAGCGCTGCGATCTTCTGCTCATCTATGGCGTAATGATTGGTTTGAAAAGTATTTAAGTACTGTTGCGCTGCCGTCTCCCCCTGATCGGCCGCCAACTGCAACCACCCTTCGGCAAGCTCGTCGTCTTTCACAGTGCCCCTGCCCTCGGCATAGGCCATGCCTATGGTGTACTCAGCTGTGCTCACACCTTGGCTTGCCGCACGATGATACCAATGCACGCCCGCGGCCTCGTCCTTGGTGACGCCATTGCCGGCGAAATACATCTGCCCAAGGACCATGAAAGCGAGTCCAAAACCTTGATCGGCCGACAACCGGTATAGGCGCAACGCTTCATCCAGATTCTTCGGGACGGCGGTTCCATTCTGATACATCTGGCCTAAGCCGAACTCACCCACCGGGTCATTCTGCGCGGCGGATTTGCGGAACCACGTCAGGGCTTCATCTGAATTGCGTGCGACATATTTGCCCTCGCTGAACCAGAATCCGAGCGTATTTTGCGACAGGAGCATCCCCTGCGCACCGGCCTTACGAAACCACTGAACGGCTGCGGGATAATTGCGGGGCACGTTTTCGCCAAAACCATAGGCATTGCCGACAATCTGTTGCGCCTCTGCGTTTCCGGCTTCCGCCAGCGGCATGGCCAGTTCCAGCGCGCGCCTATGGTCACGCTTGTTCTGGGCGTCTCGCGCATCCTCGAGTGGCCCGGCCCACGCTGGCGGGTTGACCACCCACAAAATGCCAAAGAATACGCCGAGGCAAAAGACACGCATGGAAGCTCCATTTTCGCGAATAGAGGACCATAAAGAAAAAGACCCCATCCTTGCGGACGGGGTCTTATTCTACGCGATATTGTGGCGGTATTAAGCCCCTGCTTGTGGGGCCGGCGGTCCGAAGCCGGGCGATGGACGTACGCCACTCTCCGCACCCGACGAGGGCACAGAACTGCGACGGCCGGGTTCACGCGGCTTGGGCGTGTTCTTTTCCTTGTCGATCTTCTCGCCGCGCAGCAGCGCTTCGATTTCTTCGCGGCTCAAGGTTTCATGTTCCAGCAATGCCTGGGCAATGATCTCGAGCTGGTCGCGGTGATCCTCGAGGATCTTGCGCGCGGTCGCTTCGCCGGCTTCGACGAACAACCGCACTTCCTCGTCAATCAGGCGCGCAGTGGCATCCGAGACGTTCTTGGACTGCGTCACCGAGTGACCCAGGAAGACTTCTCCCTGGTTATCGGTATAGCGCAGCGGTCCAAGCTTCTCGGAGAAGCCGTACTCGGTGACCATCTTGCGCGCGATATCGGTCGCGCGGCGGATGTCGTCCGAAGCGCCGGTCGTCACCTTGTCCATGCCGAAGGTCATCTCTTCCGCGACACGTCCGCCGAAGAGGCTGGCGAGCTGCGCCTGCAGCTCGATCTTGGACATGCTGTACTTATCGCGCTCGGGCAACCACATGGTCACGCCCAAGGCACGGCCGCGCGGGATAATGGTCACTTTGTGCAACGGCTCGTGGCTCGGCACGTGCAGCATGACCAGCGCATGGCCGCCTTCGTGATAGGCCGTCAGCTTCTTCTCGTCTTCGGACATGACCATGGAGCGGCGTTCCGCACCCATGAGCACCTTGTCCTTTGCTTCTTCGAATTCCTGCATGCCCAGCACGCGCTTGGCTTTGCGCGCCGCCAGCAGAGCAGCTTCGTTCACCAGGTTGGCGAGGTCGGCGCCCGAGAACCCAGGCGTGCCGCGCGCAATCACTTTCAAATCCACGTCGGAGCCCAGCGGCGTCTTTTTGCTGTGCACCTGCAGAATGCGCTCGCGGCCCACGATATCCGGGTTCGGCACCACGACCTGACGGTCGAAGCGGCCCGGACGCAAGAGCGCCGGATCAAGCACGTCGGGACGGTTGGTGGCGGCGATGAGGATGACGCCTTCGTTAGCCTCGAAGCCGTCCATCTCGACCAGCAACTGGTTGAGGGTCTGTTCGCGCTCGTCGTTACCGCCGCCCAAGCCGGCACCACGATGGCGGCCGACAGCGTCGATTTCGTCGATGAAGATGATGCACGGCGCGTTCTTCTTGCCCTGCTCGAACATGTCGCGCACACGGCTCGCACCGACGCCGACGAACATTTCGACGAAGTCGGAACCCGAGATGGTGAAGAACGGCACGTTGGCTTCGCCCGCGATGGAGCGCGCCAGCAGCGTCTTACCGGTGCCCGGGGGCCCGACCAAAAGAACACCCTTCGGGATCTTACCGCCCAGGCGCTGGAACTTCTGCGGGTCGCGCAGGAATTCCACGATCTCTTCGAGTTCCTGTTTGGCTTCCTCGACACCGGCCACGTCGTCGAAGGTGACGCGGCCCTGCTTTTCCGTCAGCAGCTTGGCGCGGGACTTACCAAAGCCCATGGCCTTGCCGCCGCCGGACTGCATCTGGCGCATGAAGAACACCCATACGCCGATGAGCAGCAGCATCGGGAACCAGGAGACGATGACGCTCCAGAAGGACAATTCATTGTCGCTGCGCGGCACAGCTTTGATGGTGACGTTGTGCTCACGCAGACTGGGGACCAGCGTCGGATCTTCCGGTGCATAGGTGCGGAAGTCGCCGCCGGACTTGAAGGACCCGGAGATATTGTTGCCCTGGATGGTCACATCCTGGACTTCCGTGCGCTCAACAGCCGCCATGAAGTCGGAGAAATAGATCTCACGGCTGGAATTGCGCGGCGTCGCCCCGGAGAAGAGATTGAACAGGGCCACCACGCAGACCAGGATGATCGCCCAGAGCATGAGGTTACGGCTAATATTCAAAACGGTCCCCTAAACTTAAAAAGGAACGAAACTTCTGTGGATTTCGGCTTGTCTCTAAATAGTGCGTCAAAGTCACAGCGCAAGCAAAGCGTTTGTAATTGATCGAATAATGACAATCTACGGTGTCACTTTTCGGCATCACCCACCGATACCGTGCTGAAAGTAGCGGAAACGCAAGCAACCTCAAGGCTAAAGCCACCCGCTGCGGCAAGGTCCTCGCGTACATAACCGGCATGGGGCACCGCTGCCAGGCCGCTCACATCAGTGAGAGCGGGCAATGTGGCGCGGACGCGGGCCGGTAGGGTCTGCAAAAGCCCCTTCTCCTGATCTGTCATGTCACAGCGCGCAATACCCGAAGGAAAAGCGGAAATTTTGAAGGGACCGGGCATACGCGTCTTAAGTGTGATCTTAAAACGCCCGTCCCACAGAATGGTCGCATCACCCGCTAAAGTTTTCTCGTCGATGATCTGTGCAACCTCGCGTCCGATCACGACATCATCCCCATCCCGGCTGACGAGGCAGCCGTGCAGCGTGGCATCGGCCCACGGGCCGGCACCTAGACGCACGTAGAGTTTCTGCAAGTTTTCGAAACGCGGGCCATAAACCTGGCCGCTGGCCGCCGCGAGCACACGGGCCAGAGCGCGCAACCCAATTTCCTCCGGCGCCTGGAGCAGATCAATGATCGCCAAGCGGAAAACACCAAATTCATCCCAGATCCCGCGAGCCAACAGCGCCGTGACGGCATGATCCAAAGCCGCCCGGGCCCGCTGCAGGTGGCCAATGGTGGCAAGCAATCTTTGTTGTGTGAGCCCTTCGCGTTCCAAGAGCGCGCGGGCTTTGCGGAAACGCACCCGGCCGCTGGCATCATTCTGGTTGGAAGGGTCTTCGATCCAACTCTGATCCAGTTCGCGGCAGGTCGCTTCCAATTCCGCCTTGGCAAAGCCCAGCAAAGGCCGCGCGATGATGATGTCGCCGCGCACGCTGGAAGGCGCCATGGCGGCAAGGCCCGACAAGCCACTGCCCCGGCTCAAGCGCAACAGGAAGGTCTCCACCTGATCGTCGGCATGATGGGCGACAAAAAGATGCGTACGGCCATTGGCCGCGCACCACGCCGTCATCAGGTCGTAGCGCGCGTCACGGGCCGCACTCTGCGCGCTTTTCGCAAGACCGCGCAGCCCTGCCCCCTCTTCCCACGCCAAAGTGACGTGCGCGATTCCGTGTGCTGCCAGCCAATCCCTCACCTGCTCGGCTTCAGCCGCCGCACCTTCGCGCAGGCGATGATCGACCGTGAGAGCGGTCAGCGTGACACCCCATGTCCCCGCCCAAGCGGCCAGCAGCCGCGCGAGCGCCATACTGTCGGCGCCGCCCGATACGGCGACGGCAACCTTTGCCCCCTCTGCTAAAGCAAAAGGCCGAAGAGCGCTCTCGAAAGCGGTTGAAGAAACAGCGGCAGCCTCTGCATTCAGGGACTGCGGCATGGCGGCTTTACTTGCACTTCAGGCGCGTACGTTCGCTCTGGGCGGATTTGACCACCGTATCCGGCGCATCCGTATAGTTCTTCTTCACAAGACCCAGCGCGATACACGCACCTTGTGCCTGATCGGCCCGGGCAAGCGACATGCCCAGCTTCAGGAGGCTATCCGGCGCCTTGGTACCCTTGGGATAGTTGGTGTAGGCCGCATTGAACTCCGCCACGGCCTGCTTGAAATCACCACGCACGTAATACGTCTCGCCCAACCAATACTGCGCGGCGCTCGCCAGCGTATCCTTGGGATGAGCCTTCAAGAAAGCGCGCATGGCCGATTCCGCGCGCGGATAATCCTGGCGTTTCAGAAAATCGAAAGCGAAGTCGTACTGCTGTTTGGGCGGAGCATCGGGCAATGTGACCGCCACAGCGGGCGCCGAAGCGACTTGCGAGGATGTCACGGGCCCCGGACCAGGAGCCGCACGCGGTGCTGCTTGCTGCGGTGTCGGCAGCGGTGCTGCCGGACGTGGCGGCGCCTGCATGGCATTGGGGTCGGCGGCAAGCGGACGTCCTTGCGCGTCGGTGCGGATGACAAAGCCACCGTTGGCGGTGGTGTCGTTGCTGGTTGCGCCGTTGCCTGGGACTGCAACGCCCGCGTTGCCGGCAGCCGCTTGCGGCCCAGGCTGTGTGATCGTTGGCGGTGTGATGGGGCGCGCTGACGGCGGCGTTGAAACAGGTGCGGACATGGGAGCGCCTGGCGCCAAGGCGCCCGCGGGCACAGGCGGTGTCGTGGCCGGCGCGGTGTCGAAAGAAGTGGAACGGCGTGGCGGCGAAGAAGGTGTCGCGCTTGCCACGTCAGGGTTCGCGTTCGGCAATGCGGATTCCGGAGCCGGTCCTGGCGAAGCCGCGCCAGGCGCGGCTGCGGGCGGCATGCCCGTCATACCCAGCGACTGCTCCATGCGTGCAAGGCGCAAACTCAAATCATCCTGCAGCACCTGCACTTGCTTGGCGGTGCGATCAGCGGTGAATTTGCTTTCCTCTAATTGCCCTGTGAGCTGTTCGACCATGTGCTCCAGCGCGAAGATGCGCTGCGTCAACTCAGCCATGGTCTGCTGTTGCGCATCCGGAACGGGTGCTGGTGGCGGAGCATTGCGATCGGCGGCGTAAACGGCACCGGTGCTTAAGGTCACGGTGCTCAGGGCCACACAGAGGGCGACCGCAGCGGGCGTGAGGATCTTATGTGTGAGCGTTCTCATGTTTCGCTCCTTCTTGTCGGCATTAACCATGTGCCGGGCAGTATCCCCTAACAATAAGGCGCATGCATGGCCGAAGCCGTGTCATGCGCCCCAAAGGAATCTGCAGAAACACTACGGGCCCCGGCAAAAACCGGAGCCCGCAGAAATCAACTTACTGAACGACCGACGTACCGCGGCGGTTCTTGGCCCAGCAGGCTTCGTCCGAGGAGACGCACAGCGGACGCTCTTTGCCGTAGGAGATCGTCTTGACGCGGTTGGCAGCGACGCCCTGAGCGATCAGGTACTGCTTCACCGAGTTGGCGCGGCGATCGCCGAGGCCCAGGTTGTATTCGCGGGTACCGCGCTCATCGCAGTGACCTTCGATGGTCAGCGTGCGGTTCGGGTACTGCTTCAACCACGTGGCCTGACCGGCCAGCTTCGCCTGAGAAGCAGCGTCGAGGTCGTACTTGTCGTACGCGAACTGGACGAGGTTACCCACGACGGTGTTGAAATATTCGATGGAATCCGGAGCCGGACCCTTCGGCGGAGCCGGCGGCGGCGTCGGAGCCGGCGGCGGAGCCTGAGTTGCCACAGCCTTCTGTTCCACGGGCTTTTTGGCGCAGCCTGTGAGAAGGACCGCGAAAGTCACGGCGATCACGCCTAAGAATCGGAGTTTCATCATTATTCCCCTAAGGTTTAGTTTTACTTTGAGTCCATCGAGTCGGCGCCCCCCTAACGGGAGCCCCGAAGCATTCTCACTTCTTGTACCATTAAAACGACAAGAATCAATAGCCTACCGCATCGCACGCACGCGCATCTGCCTTGAAAATAGTGGGTTTCTCAGACGAACGCCAGCGGTTGATAAAAAACCTCAGCATTTACAATAATTAAGCCAAGATGATGAAAAGCCACCATCTTGGCTCAAAAATGCTGATTTCAGTCGGATATCAGGGCGATAGCGGCGACCACGCCGGATCGGAGGCGTCCTGCGGTGTTACAATTTCCCTTTGATTGTAGCCCGTTAAGTCGATGGAAAAGAGCCTGGTGCGCCCGCCGTTGGGCGACTGGGCGAAGTACATCAACACGCGGCCGTTTGGCGACCATGTGGGGGCTTCCACCAGAAAGCCCTGGGCCAGCAGGCGCTCGCCCGAGCCATCGGGCTTCATCACACCGATATAGAAGTTGCCGTCGGACGTGGCGTAGCGCGTGAAAGCAACGAGGTCCCCGCGCGGCGACCAGACGGGTGTGCCGTACCGGCCGCGCCCATTGCCGAAGCTGATACGTTGCTGGTTGGTGCCGTCGGCGTTCATCACATAGATCTGCTGACTGCCCCCGCGATCCGACGCGAAGGTGAGCTGATCACCTTTCGGCGAATAACACGGCGACGTATCGATGGCGGGATGCTCGGTCAGACGCGACATGCGGCGCGTGCGCAAATCCATCGTGTAGATATCGGAGTTGCCATTGAGTGCCGCGGCAAAGGTGACGCTGTTGCCGTCGGGCGAGAAACGCGGCGCATAGGTCATGCCGGGGAAATCGCCCAGCACTTCCTGGCGGCCCGTGTCGATATTGAAGAGATACACGCGCGGCACATTGCGGAAGTACGAGAGATAAGTGATCTCGGGACCCGTCGGCGAGAAGCGCGGCGTCAGCACAAGAGCCGATCCATCGGTGAGATAGCGGTGATTGGCACCGTCCTGGTCCATGATGGCCAGACGTTTGACGCGGTTAATGGCAGGGCCGCTCTCGGCGATATAGACGATGCGTGTGTCGAAGTAACCGCTCTCGCCAGTGATGGTGGTGTAGATCAGATCGGCGATCATGTGCGCCACACGGCGCCAGTTGGCGGGATCGGTGCCGTAGCCCTTCCCTTCCATCTGCTGGCCGCCAAACACATCCCACAGGCGGAAAGCGACGCGAACCTGACCGTTAGGCTGCTGATCGACGGAACCCTGCACAAGGGCTTGCGCGGCCAGCGTGCGCCAATCGGTAAAGCGCGGCTGCACATCTAGCGACGAGAGATCCTGCAAGAAGGCTTTCGGGTCCAAGGGGCGGAACAAGCCCGAGCGTTCCAGGTCCTTGGCGATCACGTCGCCCACATCCTTGCCCATCTGCTTCAGATCGTCGCTGCCGCCGGCGAACGCCGGCACGGCGATGGGCATGGGCTCGACGCGTCCGCGCGTGATGTCGAGGCGCACCTGGGCGAAGGCTTCGCTGGCGCTAAGCACAAGTGGCAGCGCGGCTGCCGCGGGAAGCGCCTGGAGAAACTGGCGGCGCGCCAGATGCGTCATAGTGTTCTTCATTACAAAATCCATTCGCGAGGCGTTCGCTCAGAGTACAAAGCAATTGTGGCGGCGGCGTGTCGGGCTTTCAAGCAATCCGAGTATTAAACGTAAAGGCTCATCAGTTGATCCGCCCTAATTGATCCGTCCTTGGGGGCTGAAGTTCATCTCGATCTCTTTGAACATGGCGTAGTGATCGGGCGTGATCGGGATGTTGCCGCAACCTAGCACGGCGTTGCGGGCCGAGTTGGCGAAGGTGCGGAAAGAGGAATCCACGAAGTAGCGGGTCATATCGACGATCTGCGCCTCGCGCACGGAGCCGTCGGGATTGATGAAGACGTTGATCTTCACCGACAGGTTCTCAAGCCCTTCCTTGCCGGGATCGATGCGCCAGCAGCCTTCGATATGGCGGCGGATGGCATCCAGTTCCGTCATGGACGCATGGTCCGAGATATTGGGCGCGATGTTGTTGCTGGGTGGTGCGTCTGTCTTGGCGGCCTGCTGCGCGGGCTTCGGCGCACTCTTCGTCATATCCTTCAGAAGTTTCTGAAGCGCGGCATTGTCGTCCTGCTTCGGCTTGGGCGGTGTCGGCTTCGGGGGCGGCGGCTTCACCTTCGGCTCAGGCGCCTTCTCCGGTTCCTTCTTGGGCTCCGGCTTCGGTGGTGTCGGGGGCGGCAAGGCTTCGGCTGGCGGCGTATCGGCGGCGGGCGCCGGCTTGGGTGGCTCGGGCGTCACGGGCGTCGGCTCGGGCGCAGGCTCCGGCGTCGGCTTCGGCGCGGCCGAGGTGATATCCTCGATCGGCACCAGATCGACGATGAGCGGTTGATCCTTAGGGATCTCGCGGTGGAAAAACGGCATGCCGACCCAGGCCAGCGCCACGATGCCGACGTGCAGCATCAGCGACAGGGTATAGCCCTGCGCAGTGGAAGCATTTCCACCGTCGACTTGACTGGTTATCTCACGTTGCACACGCACGGGCCGATGTCCGGTTCGCTGACTGCTCTAAGGATTAGGCTTCTTTTGCGGCTCCGTGACGAAGGCCACCTGGGTGATCCCCGCCGCCGTCACTTCCGCCATCACTTGCATCATCACGCCGTAGGGCACTTCCCTGTCGCCCTTCACATAGATGCGTATCTGTGGGTTCGCTTCACGCACGGCCGTCAGACGCCCGCGCAAACTCTCCATGTCCAGCTTAACCGCGTCCTGTTTGACGGCGTTCAGGGTCACGGTGCCGTCCTTCTCGACGGTCAGCGTCAAGGCCGTGTTGTCCTGAGGCAGCGAGCGCGCACGGCTGGTCTGCGGCAGGTTGACGTTGACGCCGGTGGTGAGCAGCGGCGCGGTGACAATGAAGATCACCAGGAGCACCAGCATCACATCGACCATGGGGGTGACGTTGATCTCGGCCACCGGCGCGAAAGCGCGGCGGCTGGTTTTAACTCCGGACGATGGTTTGATGAAAACAGCCATGTGTGCGGCCTATTTCGTATCTAACTGGCGCGACAGGATAGCGCCGAACTCACCGGCAAAGTTCTCCAGCCGCAGGGCATAACGCGCGAGATCGCTGGAAATCTTGTTGTAGAAAACCACCGCGGGAATGGCAGCTACAAGTCCCAACGCGGTTGCAAACAAGGCTTCGGCGATACCGGGGGCCACTGTCGCAAGGCTGGTATCGGACGCGGCACCGATGGAGGTGAAGGTGTTCATGATGCCCCACACCGTGCCGAGCAGACCGAGGAACGGCGACACCGACCCGGTGGACGCCAGGAAGATCATGCGCCGGTTCAGGTGATCCATCTCGCGTTCGAGGCTGATCTTCATGACCCGGTCCATGCGCTCGGCGAGTGCTGCGCCGGCGGCGGTGGGGGCCGTGCCGCCCTTGCCGGAGGAGCGGCGCCACTCCTTCATGGCAGCCACGAAGATCGAGGACATGGGGTCCTTGGGGCGCTGACCGATGCGCTCATAGAGTTCTTCCAGCGAACTACCCGACCAGAAGCGCTCCTCGAACTGCTCGGCCTGTCGCGCCAGCGATCGCAAGCGCAGGATCTTGTCGAAGATGATGCCCCAGCTCCAGAGCGAGGCAAAGATCAGCAAGCCCATGACACCTTTGACGACGATGTCGGCCTGCAGGAACAGGCTCCACGCCGAGAGATGAATTACGCCAGGCGCCTGCATGGCTGTCGTCGCTACTGTACTGTCCATTTCGCCCTACCTATCCGTATCCACAAAACCATTGTCACTTCGCGTGTCACTGCGCAGCCACTCTTACTCTTCCGCCAGATATGGCTGCAACTTGTCTCTGAATTTTGGTGGCAAGCGCTTGGGCTTGCCACCCAGATCGACGCAAACCACGTGCGCCATGACGCGCGCTACTTCCTTATCCTCGCGGGTGATGATCTGGCGCATGCGCACCGATGTGCCGCCAAGATGCACCACCGAGGTTTGCACCAGCAGCGCATCATCGAGCCGCGCCGGCTGGCGGTATTCCACCTCGCCCTTGACCACGACAAACTGCACGCCGTCTTCGGCGCGCAGCTTTTCCTGCTCGACCCCCAATGTCCGCAATAATTCGGTGCGGCCGCGTTCGGCGAACTTCAGGTAATTGGCGTAATAGACGATGCCGCCCGCGTCGGTGTCTTCGTAATAGATCCTCACCGGCAGAAGGTGCACGCCGTCGCGCAAGGTGCCCGTTGTCGGCATGAGGGGGGCCGCGTCCATCAGCCCTCACCCTCATTGTCGAGCAGATTGAACTGTGCGGCGTCGCGCCGGGGAATGGGAAGATTCATCTGGCGATAGCCGGTATCAGAAATCATGCGCCCGCGCGGCGTGCGCTGGATCAGGCCCTGTTGGATCAGGAAGGGCTCGATCACATCTTCCAAAGTGTCGCGTTCTTCAGCCAAGGCCGCGGCGAGCGTTTCCACGCCCACGGGCCCACCACCGTAGTGCTGCGCGATGCAAGCAAGATAGCGGCGGTCCATGGCATCGAGACCCAAAGCATCCACATCCAGGCGCTTGAGGGCTTTGTCAGCGACAGCAACAGTCACTTCAGGGCAGTTATCGACGGCGGCGAAATCACGCACGCGGCGCAACAAACGCCCAGCAACACGCGGCGTGCCACGGCTGCGTTTGGCGATCTCGCGGGCTCCATCGCTGCTGATGTTCATGTCCATCACCCGGGCACCACGCTGCACGATCTCTACCAACTCATCGGCGTTGTAGAACTCAAGGCGCAAAGGAATGCCGAACCGATCCCTCAAGGGCGTGGTCAGCAAACCGGCCCGTGTCGTTGCGCCGACAAGGGTGAAGGGCTGGAGTTCGATGCGCACGGAACGCGCCGCCGGCCCCTCGCCGATGATGAGGTCCAGCTGGTAGTCCTCCATGGCCGGATAGAGAACTTCCTCTATGGCAGGATTAAGGCGGTGGATCTCGTCGATGAACAGAACGTCGTTGGCTTCGAGATTGGTGAGGATGGCGGCCAGATCACCGGCGCGCGCGATCATGGGACCCGATGTGGCGCGAAAGCCCACGCCCAATTCACGCGCAACGATCTGCGCCAGCGTGGTCTTGCCGAGGCCCGGAGGCCCATGCAGCAGAACGTGATCGAGAGACTCTTTGCGTTCGCGCGCGGCAGCGATGAAGACCGAAAGGTTCTCGCGCACGGCGCGTTGGCCGATAAAATCCTGCAAGCGCTTTGGACGCAGTGTGGCGTCGGCATCTTCATCCTGCCGCGCGGCGGAGATCATGCGCGCACTGGCGTCATCCGCCATGGCTGCCTCCGAGGTCCTTCAGCGATGTTCTGATGAGTGAACCCACGGGCGCCACCCCGCCGGCGGCTTGCGCGGCGCGGCTCACGGCACTGAACGCTTCCATGCGGCCATAGCCAAGGTTCACCAGCGCCGAGACCGCATCTTCGACAACGTTGCCGCCCGAAGTGGCTTTCGTGCCTTTGGCAGCCGTGGGCACAACCGCCGCGCTGCCGAACGCAAAGGCGCCGATCTTGTCTTTCAGTTCCGCCACGAGACGTCCAGCGAGCTTTGCGCCCACACCGCTCGCGCGCTTAAACGCGGTCTGGTCGCCGGCAATGATGGCTTGGCCGACTTGCTCCGCCGATAACGCGGAGAGAATAGCGAGCGCCACCTTCGCCCCAACACCCTGCACGGTCATCAGCGTGCGGAACATCTCGCGGTCGGCAGCGGTGGTGAAACCATAAAGATGGATGTGGTCTTCACGGACGTGAGTCTCGATAGAGAGTTCCACGCCCTCCCCGAGACCCGGCAAAGCGGCCAGCGTGCGGCTGGCGCAGAACACCAGATAACCAACGCCGCCCACATCAACGACGGCCCAATCTTCCCCGGTGGAGTCCAGACGCCCGCGCAATTTAGCGATCATGTCGCGATCCTCTTGCGCAGCGCGAGGGCCGAAGCACGATGATGAGCGTGACACACAGCAACAGCCAACGCATCCGCGGCGTCCTTGCTGGCATTGGAGCCCGGCAGCAGCACGCGCATCATGGCGGCGACCTGCGCCTTGTCGGCGTGGCCGGCGCCGACCACGGACTTCTTCACGAGGTTGGGTTTGTATTCGGCAACGGAAATTCCAGCGACAGCCGGCGCCAGCATGGCAGCCGCGCGTGCGTGCCCAAGCTTCAGTGTCGAGACCGGGTTCTTGTTCACGAAGGTGTCTTCGATGGCGCACTCGTGCGGTGCATAAGCCGCCACGATGCCCTGCACTTGCAGGAACAACTCCTGCAAACGTTCCGCCAGAGACAGGTCCGGATTGGGTTCGACGACGCCGTCGGCGATGAACGATAGACGATTGCCTTCGGCCTCGATGATGCCCCAGCCCGTATGGCGCAAGCCCGGGTCGATCCCGAGGATACGGACCTTTAAACCGCCCCCTGAACCTCCATGGGCGAGCCCAGCTCTTGCGACGGCTCTAAGCATTAAGCTTGGCCATGACCTCGTCAGACATTTCGTAATTCGCAAAGACACGCTGCACGTCGTCGTTGTCGTCGAGCGCTTCGAGCAGATCCATGAGCGTTTCGGCATCTTCGCCGGAGACATTCATGCTCATGGTCGTCTTCCAGTCCAGGCGCCCGGTTGCGGCTTCACCGAGCACCGCTTCCAAAGCCTTCTGCACCGCATGCAGGCTGTCGGGTGCGCAATAGATGTCGTGACCGCCCTCGCCCGACTGGACATCGTCGGCGCCGGCATTGATGGCGGCTTCCATGACTTTGTCTTCGTTGCCGGCTTCGAGTTTGTAGTGAATCTGTCCGACACGCTGGAAGGCGTAGGCGACACTATTGGTTTCGCCGAGACTACCGCCGTTCTTGCCAAGGATGGTGCGCAGCTCGCCCGCCGTGCGGTTGCGGTTGTTGGTCAGCGCTTCGATGATGAGCGCGACGTTGCCGGGGCCACGGCCTTCGTAACGCGCCTCTTCGTAGTTGTCCTGATCGGCGCCGGAGGCCTTCTTGATGGCGCGCTCGATCACATCGCGCGGCACGCTGTCGGCTTTGGCATCGTTGATGGCCGCGCGCAGACGCGCGTTGTAGGCCGGATCGGGCACGCCGGTCTTGGCCGCGACGGTGATTTCACGCGCGAGTTTGGTGAAAAGCTTGGCGCGCTTGGCGTCCTTGGCACCCTTGCGGTGCATGATGTTCTTGAATTGGGAATGGCCGGCCATGGCGCGGGCGTCTCTCGTCCTGTCGTTTTATTTGGGTCGTTCGTGGTCGTGCAATATCAACCGCTTATACCATAAGCGGCTGAAGATTCAGCCATTTATACCAAATATTGTAGCAAACGCCTAGGCGTAGCGGTCATCCGTGGGGCAGCGCCTGTTTCAGGATGCCGCCGATACGGATCGGTTCGGCCCGCAGCGCGAGGCCGGTGCGGTCGTCGGTCTCGACGTAAACGCCGCAGAGCGTGCCCTCGCCGTCCGCCGGTTCCAAACGCTCCGTCGGCATCTTGGTGACAAAGCGCTGGGTGGCGATGTGCTTCTTCATGCCAATGACGGAGTCAAAAGGTCCGCACATGCCGGCATCGGTCTGGAAGGCCGTGCCGCCCGGCATGATGCGCGTATCAGCCGTTGGGATGTGTGAGTGACTGCCGACCACCATGGAGGCGCGGCCGTCGGACAGGAACCCCAGCGCGCCCTTCTCGCTGGTGGCTTCGCCGTGCACATCCACGATGATGGCATCGGCGGCATCGCGCAGCGGGTGGTTGGTGAGACAGTCTTCGAGCGCCCGGAAGGGATCGTCGAGCGCATCCATGAACAGCCGGCACATGACCTGCACCACCAGCACACGGCGGCCCTTTGCCGTGGTGAACAGACCAAAACCCCGGCCCGGGGATTCCGGCGGATAGTTCAGAGGCCGCAGAAGACGCGGTTCCGCCGAGATAAATGTGATGATCTCGCGTTGGTCCCAGGCGTGATTGCCCAGCGTCAGAACATCGACGCCGGCCTCATAGAACTCGTGACAAATCGCGGCGGTGATACCGAAACCATGAGCCGCGTTTTCACCGCAGGCGACAACGAAATCGAGGCCCAGGTCGCGGCGCAGCTGCGGAATGAATGTGGTGATGGCATCACGGCCGGCCCGGCCCATGATGTCGCCGCAGTAGAGTAATCGCATGTCTAAACCACCTCAGAGTCCTTGGGCCGCGCGGCATCGTTGAACCAGAGCGTGCGGCGGTCGGTAATGACCGCATCCAGTTTCTGGTCGTGGCCGTGCGACGGCACATCAGCGATCTCCTGCTCGTCGTAGGCGATGCCGATGGCGATGATGGGTCGTTGCTGACGGAGTGCTGCCACCGTGCGGTCATAGTAACCGGCGCCATAACCCAGGCGATTGCCGGCGCGGTCAAAAGCCACCAGCGGCATGAGCAACACGCGCGGCGCCACAACGGGGGAACGGGGTGCGGGGTGCTGTGTGCCAAATGGACCGGGCTCAAGTGCATCGCCCGGACACCAGGATCGGAAGATCAGGACCTGCCCTTGTCCCGCGGCCACCGGCAGAGCGACATCAGCCCCGGCTGCTTTGAGGGTTTCTAAACATAGCTTGCAATCTATTTCGTCCCCAATAGGCCAATAGCCAGCTATGATATTTCCTTTGGCGGGGATTTCGGCAGCGACACGAGCGGCCAGAGCCTGGGCGGCCTCGGTGTGGCGGGCGGCGTGGATGCTGCGCCTCTGGACCAGGACGGTGCGCCGGAGCGCCGCTTTGGTATCGGCAGCCGGACCCGTCATCGCCACGCCGTCTCCCAGAGACCTTCAAGAATAAAGTGGAGCCGCCGAAACCGTCGGCCTTATGTGACCCGCCAATGGGACCACAGGTATAAGTGGGTGCCATTTCATCAAACCGGAATCTGATGAGGGACAGCTCCCAATAGTCGATTATCGCCCCTGGGGGTTCGAAGGCCTAACCTGTCCAGCAGCTCCAGGATCGAACTTAGGTGTCCTCAAGCGCCGCGGCAATACGTTCAATGCGCTCTGTCACCTTATTCACAGCTTCAACCGCGTCTTTTTCGGCAGATTCCCGCGCCGCGCGCGCTTCTTTGCCGGAATTAGCCTGAAGGCTTTCGACTTCGGCTGATGTGTCGGCCAACTCGTCGGCGACCATGAGGGCAACCAGGACCAGAAGCAGGGTCTCATTGGTGGTGCCGGCGGCGGGCGCGACCTGCTCGGCTTTCTGATCGAGAAAGCGGCCGAGGCGGGCCAGGTGCGCCTCCTGCCCGTCGTCGCAGGCCACCTGATATTGGCGCCCGCGGATATTGATGGAAACCTGACCCAAACCTGTCCCGCCCCGATCGTCTTTATTCTTCGAGCATTCCCGAGAGCCGCCCGATGGCATCGTCCAATCGCCCGGCCACGCGCCCTGCCGTCTCCTTCAAGCTGCCGTGCTGCACGCGCAAATCGGCAAGTTTCTGCTCGAGCGCCGCCGTGTCGCCAGCGCGCGGCGGCTTGCCGGCGGCGGACTCCAGGCGACCGACCGCGCGATCAAGCCGTTGAAGTGCTTCGTGAACACCGCTCAGCTTATAGTTCTCAATATCTTTCAAGGAAATAGCGCCCCAACCTCGAATTCTGCATGAAGCATAGGAAGGAGTCCGGAAGAGGTCAACACGTTCTGGGCTCTGGCCGGGCTGTGGGTCTCGGGAAAGGAGATCGAAACGGGTCTATTCAACTGCCGACGGTGGCTTTATATGTCGCGACTTCCGGCGGGTGGCAGCGTTGTAAAACGCCATCGCCCAGCCCCAACTTTCACGTTTCTCCTCCGTTTCCTCACACGTTCCCTTTTCCGCCAAGACCAAGCCAAAGGATGCCGCATTCATGAAAATCACACCCCGGGTGAAGAAGATTCTTGCCTGCTACGAGAGCGACAACCCAGGTACCAAATCCAACCTCGCGCGCATCCTGATGCAGGGCAGACTGGGCGGCACCGGCAAGCTGGTGATCCTGCCCGTGGACCAGGGTTTTGAGCACGGACCAGCGCGCAGCTTCGCTCCCAATCCTCCGGGTTACGAGCCGCACTACCACTGGCAGCTGGCGGTCGATGCGGGTCTGTCGGCTTTCGCAGCACCCCTCGGCATGATCGAGGACGGCGCCGACAGCTTCGCCGGCGCCATTCCCACCATCCTGAAGGTCAACAGCGGCAACTCACTCAACGGCGAGAAGGACGGCCCGGTGCAGGCCATCACTAGTGGTGTGCAGGACGCGCTGCGCCTCGGTTGCTCGGCAATTGGCTATACGATCTATCCGGGCTCGGCGAACGCCTACGACATGATGAACGACCTGCGCGAGCTGACCGCCGAAGCTAAGGATGCGGGCCTTGCCGTCGTCGTGTGGTCCTATCCGCGCGGCAAGTACGTCTCCAAGGACGGCGAGACCGGCTTTGACGTCATCGCTTACGCTGCCCACATGGCGGCACTGATGGGCGCGCATATCATCAAAGTGAAACTGCCGACGGACTACCTGGAGCCGGGCGAAGCCAAGAAGGTTTACGAAGCGCAGAACATCCCGCGCGGCACCCTCACCCAGCGCGTCAGCCACATTGTGCAGAGCTGCTTCGGCGGCCGGCGCATCGTGGTGTTCTCGGGCGGCGCCAAGAAGGGCGAAGAGGCTCTGTACGAAGAAGCCAAGGCCATCCGCGATGGCGGCGGCAACGGCTCCATCGTTGGGCGCAACGCTTTCCAGCGTCCGCTGCCGGAAGCCAACAACCTGCTCGGCAAGCTGATCGACATCTATAAGGGCAAGGAAGAGTAGCCGGACGGACGCCCGCCGTGGCTGACACGGAAGGTTGCCGGCTTTACCTCGTCACGCCGGACAAGATCGCCGATCTCGACGCTTTCGCGAAAGCGCTCGACGATGCGCTGGGCGCAGGCGACGTGGCGTGCGTTCAACTGCGGCTCAAGGGTGCGGACGATGCCGCCATCACCGCCGCGGTGCGGCGCCTGATGCCGGTGTGCCATGAGCGCAATGTCGCTTTCATCCTCAATGACCGGCCTGATCTTGCGGCATCGCTCGGCTGCGACGGCGTACACATCGGGCCTGAAGATATGCCCTATGATGAAGCGCGGCGCATCATGGGCGACGCCACGGTGGGCGTGACCTGCAAGGACTCACGTCATCTGGCCATGGACCTGGCGGAAGCCGGTGCAGATTATGTAGCGTTCGGTGCGTTTTTTGCGTCTACGACAAAGGCAGACACAACACCCGCCGATCCGGAGATCATCGAGGTCTGGAGCGAGACCACAAACGTGCCCTGCGTCGCCATCGGCGGGATCACGGTGGAGAATTGCGAACCACTCGTAAAAGCCGGCGCCGATTTTCTGGCGGTCTGCGGCGGTGTCTGGTCGCACCCGCAAGGACCCACAATCGCAGTAAGGGATTTCAATACCATTTTCAAAAAGCTGAGGTCATAATCCCCGCCGCTCAACCGGGCGTTTCGCCCGCAGCGGGGGGTTGTTGTGGGTTTGCTTGCGACGTGGTTCCGGCGTCTCGTACAGCCAGGTGCGATCGCGCTGCTGGTCCTGATTGTTGTCGGGATCGCGCTGACGTGGCTGGTGAGAGCGCAGCGCGAGGATGATGTCTCCATCAGCCACAGCACGGCGGTGCGCGAAGCGATGGGCCAAGTGCGCCTCGCTCTCTTCGAAGCCGAGACCGGCATGCGCGGCTATCTCATCACAGGCCGCGACGACTACCTGCAACCTTTCATCGACGCCAAGAACCAGTTGCCCACGCGCGTCGAGCGTATTGGACAACTGACCCGGGACAATCAACGCCAGCAGGAGAACGTCGCCAAGCTCGCACCGATGATCGACCGCATGTTGGTCATTCTGCAGGGCAGCATCGACATCTACCGCCAGAGCGGACGTGACGCGGCCTTCGCCGCCATCACGGGCGAAAGCAAAACCCTCGCCGATCAAGCCAACAGCATCGTCGATATGATGTTCGCCGAGGAGAACCGCCTGCTCGCGGTGCGGCAAGCAACCATGGACCGCACGACGCTCTCGATCCAATTGCTCACAGTGCTCGCCCTGCTGGCCGCCATCGCCGCAAGCTCCTTTGCCGCCATTGAAGGAGCCAAGCGGCGCAAGGAGATTGAAGCGGGCCATGCCGCCTTGCAGGATTCCCACGACCGGCTACGCACCGAGGTGCGCGAGCGCGAGAGCGTGGAATTGCAACTGCGCCAAGCCCAGAAGATGGAGGCCGTGGGCCAGCTGACCGGCGGCGTAGCGCACGACTTCAACAACATGCTGGCCGTCATCATCGGTGCGCTGGACATCGCCCGCAAACGGCTGAATAAAGGCAACGGCGATATCGCGACCTTCATCGACAGCGCCATCGAAGGTG
The DNA here is from genome assembly GCA_947472795.1 of Fidelibacterota bacterium. Classification (GTDB taxonomy): domain Bacteria; phylum Pseudomonadota; class Alphaproteobacteria; order Rhodospirillales; family Rhodospirillaceae; genus SHVO01. The sequence goes on from CANJBL010000007.1 coordinate 89,348, forward strand.
CGAAGCGCGGTGCCACGCTGACGCAGCGCCTGCTCGCCTTCTCGCGTCAGCAGGCGCTTGACCCCAAGGTCCTCGGCGTCAACACACTGATCTCTGGGCTTTCGGATTTCCTACGCCGCTCGTTGGGCGAAAACATCCAGATCGAGATCGTCCACGGCGCCGGGCTTTGGCGCGTACACGTGGACGGCCATCAACTGGAGAACGCCATCATCAACCTCGCCGTCAACGCACGCGATGCCATGCCCAAGGGTGGTCGCCTGACCATCGAGACGGAAAACACCAAGCTCGACGCGCGCTACGCCGCCGAGAGCAGCATCGCGCCCGGCGACTACATCATGGTCTGTGTCACCGACACAGGCGCCGGCATGACGCCGGAGACCATGGCGCGTGCTTTTGATCCCTTCTTTACGACCAAAGCTGTTGGACAGGGCACGGGCTTGGGCTTGAGCCAAGTCTTCGGTTTCGTGAAACAGTCGGGCGGCCACATTAAGATCTATTCAGAAGTCGATCGCGGCACGACGGTGAAAGTCTATTTGCCGCGCCACGATGGCGCTGACGGGCTTGCGAGCGAATACGTCGCCGCCGCGCCGCAGGATGTCACCGACGGTCATGAGCCGGCCGTCGTACTGGTGGTGGAGGACGACGACACGGTGCGCCTGCTGACGACAGCGAGCGTGGAAGAGCTTGGCTATACTGTTCTGTCGGCCAACAGCGCCAAAGAAGCATTGAAAATCCTGGCCAACCGCGCGGACGTGAAACTGCTGCTGACCGACGTGGTCATGCCGGAGATTACCGGACGTCAATTGGCGGAAGAGGCCTTGAAAAACCAGCCGCAGCTGAAGGTGCTGTTCACCACGGGCTATACCCGCAATGCCATTGTACATAACGGAACCTTGGACGCCGGCGTGCACCTTTTGAGCAAGCCCTTCACGCTGGACCAGCTGTCGGTGGCTATCCGACGCGTCGTGGCAGGCTGAGCGAACTCGTTTACATACGCGAATGGTTTGATACGCTCGAAACCGAAGCTCGCCACCTTGTAGGTTTCCTCCATGCATCCCGCGGCCCTCGCATACCTCAAGTGGTTTCACGAAACCAACATCTGGAAGCATGTCGCATACCGGGGTGTGCGCACACTAAAGTTGCCATCCGACATGTGGAATTATCAGGAAATTCTATTTGCCCATGACATCGAATGGGTCATCGAGACCGGATCCCGCCACGGCGGATCGGCGATTTTTTTTGCCGACCAGTTAAAAAATATGGATCGGAGCGGCAAGGTGTTCAGCATTGATTGCGCGCCGATGCTGGATCCGCGTGCGGCTGCCGACAAGGGTGTTGAGTTCATCATCGGCGACAGCGCAGCGCCCGAGATCGTCGCACACGTCCTTGGACAATTGCCGGCGAACCGCAAAAACCTTTTCCTGATCCTTGATTCCGATCACACCGCGGCCCACGTCAAACGCGAACTCGATGCATGGGTCCCTCACTTGCGTAAGGGAGACTATCTGATCGTCGAGGATACGATCGTCAACGGCAATCCTGTCCGCCCCGACCATGGCCCCGGACCGATGGAAGCCATACGCCAATTCCGAACGGATAACCCCACTGCACTGATGGCCGATCTGGCGCGTGAAGGTAAGTTCGGCGCCACATGTGCCCGGGAAGGGTACTATTTAAAGGCCTAGTTCCAAATTAATGGCCCAGTTCCAAAAGCGATCAGTCGCGTTACGGTAGGTTGAATAAAGTCTGACGTTGCACGTTCTTCACGAACTTTGGAAATTCCTATACATATATGTGTAAGGGGTAACTTCTAAAGTGTCGCTGCGCCGTGACTCAAACTGCTCCACCGACCAAGCCGCGTGACCTGCAGTCCTGGGAGGATTTCCACCCGGACCCCGACTTCTATGTCGCCGTCAAAAAGCTGCTGAAGCCCAATACCAAGATCTTCACCATGGGCAGCTGCTTCGCCTTCGAGATCAGGCGCGCGCTACGCGAAGCCGGTTTCCCGATTTTTCCGCACTATCTGGATACGCGCTATGACCCCACCGTGCAGATCTTCGATAAGGTAAATGAGCGCAATTCGGTTTTTCACTACGACACTTTCGTAATGCGCCAGGAGTTCGAAGAAGTGTTCGGCCTGCGCACGGATCGTGAAGCCAATTTTCACCCCGTTCGCGATGCGCATATCAACAGAATTTTGAATACAGACGAAGCCTACCAAGATCCCACGCGGCGGCTGGTGTACGCCAAGACACTCCCGCTGCTCAAGGAACTGAGCACCGCGATCAGCAGGGTGACGCGTGAGGGCCTGGAGAAGTCAGATGTGATCGTGCTGACACTGGGTCTCACGGAAGTCTGGCCGCATGTCTCCACGACTTGGAACTTCTGTCTGCCGCCGGGTCTTGGCCTAGGCGGCGGCGACAATATGGCCAAGTTCAAGATCAGCAATTTCGGCGAGAATTATAAGAACACCAAAGCCATCATCGAGCTGATCCTGTCGCACTATCCGAACAAGCACATCATCATGTCGGTCTCGCCAGTTCATCTGGAACGGACCTATGCGCAGACGGACGTGGGCACAGCGAGCACCGAGAGCAAATCAATCCTGCGCGCCGTCGCGGGCCAGGTGACGCGCGAGTATGCCCGCAACGTGACCTACTATCCGGCTTATGAAATGGCGCAGTTCAGCCGCGAACGCGTCTTCGGCAGGGACGGCCGCCATGTGGTTCCGGAGTTTGTAAACCGCGTCGTCGGAGGTTTTGTGGGGGCCTTCAGCGTCGAGCCTCGTAGGCGCGCGAAAAATCCCGAAAGTGTTGCGAGCTAAACCACGGGGCTAAATCACCCCAACCATCACCGTGGAATAAATTGTACCTGGCACGGTTTATCACGATCTGCTCTTCCGAAAACCTTGAACGCTTCATCTCCGACCCCTTTCCCTTGGGCCGGATTCTACTAAACTTTGGAGGAGTTTTAGGGGCTCGCGTCATTGTTTGATGCGCCCGTTTGTCATGATAGTACATCTACTAATGGCCTTCGGAACTCAACAAAATCATGAACAATAAGTGTATGGAAAATTTTGTCCCTGACCCTACCGGCGTCTTCCTACATGAACAGGAGGATATTGCTTACGCGGATGCTCTTGTAGACACAAAAACTGGCGACAAATTGTACCGAAGTTTTCTTGCCGCCAATGCATGGCGATTTGGTGCCGTGTCAAATCCCAACCTGGGCAAACGATTCTGGGTTCTTGCGCTACAATGGCAGAACGAGAATGGTGATTTAGTAGAATTCTTAAAGCCTGTTCTTTCACAAGCGTCGGAAGCATTCGGACTAAAAATCGAACATGTCCATAATATATATGTCAACGGGCAAACAGCGATGCAAGACGGCACGGTGCATACGGACAACGAAGGAACATTGGATTATACAATACTATATTATGTAAACATGGATTGGCATTCTGATATGGGGGGCGCGACCTATTTCCACACCAAGGGCAGTTCATCACCTATAGCTTTACCTTTTTGTCCAAGACGCATTGCACTTTTCTCATCCCGCATCCCGCACCATGGGGCGGCACCTGTGGAAACAACCGACTCTCTAAGAATGACATTAGCTTATAAAATTAGGTGCAGCGCGATGCCTGCGATTTTCAACGGCAGAATAAGAAGCTAAGAAGAACTCGAACCTGGGACCCACTGATTGAGAGCTAGGCGCTAAACAACCGGTGCCCAGAGCACGTCGGTGATGTCGCTCGCACCCGATGCCAGCATCACCAAGCGGTCGAAGCCAAGCGCCGCGCCCGCGCACGGCGGAAGTTTTTCGACCGCCTCCAGAAAATCCTCGTCGACAGGCGGCGCGGCGCCATAGAGGCGCGTGAACAACGCCCGATCAGCGGCGAAGCGTGCGCGCTGCTCGGCGGCGTCGGTGAGTTCCGAATAGGCGTTGGCGAGTTCCACGCCGCAGGCATAAAGCTCGAAACGTTCCGCGACGCGCGCGTCACCGGGTTTGCGGCGCGCAAGGGCCGCGAGATTGGCCGGGTACTCGCACAGGATTGTGGGCGCGCCGATGCCGAGCTTGGGCTCGATACGTTCCAACATGACGCGGAAGAAGAGGTCTTCCCAGGTATCGTTGGCACTGACGTGGATCCCTTGCCCTTCCGCCGCGCGGTAAAGCTGGCTTGGTGACAGCGCTGCTTCGCGCGGATCGTCGATAGTGGCGAGCAGATCGATACCAGCGTGACGCAGGAAAGCATCTTGCACGGTGAGGCGTTCAGAGGTGCGTGCGGGATCGCATGTGCGGCCCTGCCAACGCAGCATCACGCCATCCTGCAACGTGCGCTCGGCGGCCTTGGCAACACCGAGCATGAGTGCCGCGCAGTCATCCATAAGCGTGCTGTAGTCCGTTTCGGCGCGGTACCATTCGAGCATGGTGAATTCGGGGTGGTGCAAAGGCCCACGCTCGCCGTCACGCCAGACATGGCAAAGCTGCATGATCTTTCCGATGCCGACCGCGTGGCCGCCGGCCATAAGCTTCTTCATGGCGAACTCGGGCGATGTATGCAGATAACGCGGGCTGGGCCCGGTGCCCAAAGGTTCGCGCAGCGCGGTGACGAAGGGTTGGATATGGCGCTCGACGCCCGGCGAGACCTGGACGGCGGGCGTTTCCACTTCCCAAAACCCTTCGGCCTGGAAATAGGCACGGATGGCTTTGGTGGCCGCGCGCCTGGCTTCGAGGAAAGGCTTGCGCCGCCCCAAGCTCTCAGGGTTCCACCAGGAAAGCTGTTCACCAGAGGTCATGGCGCCCTGTTAGACCATCGGCTGGGGCAGACCAAGTCTAAAAAGCGCGCTAAAAGTGCCGCTTCGCGGACGGGGGACGTGTTGCCACATCTGGGGCAACCTGATAGAAGCAGCCGCGATTTCCCACACAAATTCAGCGAAAACATAGGCGTTCTATGAAGATTTCAGCCAACTCCATCCGCGGCGGCATGGTTATCGAGCACGAAGGCAAGCAGTGGATGGTGCTCAAGAATCAGGTCGTGCAGCCCGGTAAGGGCGGCGCGTTCATGCAAGTCGAAATGCGCGACATTAAGTACGGCAACAAGAGCCAGGCCCGCTGGCGCACCGCCGACACGGTGGAACGCCTGGACGTGCGCGAAGTGGATTGCCAGTACCTGTTCAAGGAAGGCGACATGTTCACCTTCATGGATAGCGCCACTTTCGATCAGTTCAGCATTCCCGCTGAGATGCTGGGCGATCAGGCGGCCTTCCTGCAGGACAACATGGAAGTCTCGGTGAACTTCATCGAGGGCGTGCCGGTCAACGTACGACTGCCGCAGACCGTGATCTTGAGAGTGGTGGAAGCCGACCCGGTCGTGAAAGGCCAAACGGCCGCTTCGTCCTACAAGCCCGGCATTCTAGAGAACGGTTTGAAAGTTCTGATCCCGCCGTTTATCGAAGCGGGCACCAAGATCGTCGTCAACACCGAAGACGTCTCTTACGTCGAACGCGCGAAATAGGTAGCTCCCATGGCCTTGCGCACGGCCCTGTGGACAGTAATGACCGGTGCGGCGCAAAAGGCCGCCCGTGCGCTGAAGCGCGACTTCGGTGAAGTCGAACAGCTGCAGGTTTCGCAGAAAGGCCCCAGCGATTTCGTCAGCGCCGCCGACATCAAAGCGGAAAAAGTTCTGCGCGAGGAACTGACAAAGGCACGCCCGCGCTTCGGCTTCCTGCTGGAGGAAGGCGGTGAGGTAGCGAGTGCCGACGGCCACCACCGCTGGATCATCGACCCCATCGACGGCACGACCAATTTCCTGCACGGCATTCCGCACTTCGCCATTTCCATCGGCTTGGAGATGGACGGCGAGATCATCGCGGGGCTTGTGTTCAATCCCATCGTCGACGAGATGTATTACGCCGAGAAGGGCAAAGGCGCGTTCCTGAACGATAAACGTCTGCGCGTTTCGGCGCGGACACGCCTGACCGACAGCGTCATTGCGACCGGCATTCCATTCCATGGCCGTCCGGGCCACAAACCGTTCCTGAAGCAATTGGAGCGCGTGATGGATTCCGTGGCCGGCGTGCGGCGCATGGGCACGGCATCGCTGGACCTCGCCTATGTGGCCGCTGGCCGTTACGATGGTTTTTGGGAAATGGGCCTTCAACCCTGGGATATGGCGGCGGGGATCCTGCTGGTGAAGGAAGCCGGCGGCTTTATCACCGAATTGGACGGCGGCAAGAACCTGCTGGGCAGTGGTAACGTCCTGGCGGCTAACCCTAAGCTGCATAAGCAACTTTTGGACCTGATCAGCGCCGTTTGAGCTGCCCGCCCGCGCCGCACGTCTTTTGCGAAAAAATCTTAATCCCGTTGTACGAAGCGAAGGCCCTGTTGTACGTTTGGGCTCTGGAAGACGCGCAAAGCAACGCGATATCAAAGACTTTGCCGTTTTCCCAGCGACGCAGGGACAGAGCGACGCAAAACGGGGGCTGAGACGGTGGCATTTAGTCGTATTGCGAAAAACACGACGCGGCGCTTGCGGCCGGGAACAACGTTCCTGACAGCCACAGGGCTTGCGACCATTCTGGCTGTGAGCTTTTGCACGCCGGCTTGGGCCGACGGCGATCCCAATGCCAAGGCACGCGGACCCGGTGTGCGCTCGATCACCGCCGGTGGTCCACCACCCAATGATGTAATTGTCGATTACGCCGTGTTGGATTCATTGTCGCGTGGGAGCAGCGCGAGCCTGTTGATTCCGCAGTCCGGCCGACTGGATGACAGTGCGCCGGTTGTTCTGCATCCGCCCGCTGGTGTTGCGCCGACGCTGATCCCGCCGCGCGGCGTGCAAGCCACCGCGCCATCAGCCGGAAGCCGCGTCGCGGTGGTGAAGCTGCGTCCGCCTGCCGGCGTTCGCGTCGCGGAGGCGAAACCCGCACCTGTGCGCACGGCGCGCGCGGAAGAACCGAAAATGACTCCGGCGGCCAAGCCGCCTGAGCCAAAAATTGCAGCACCGAAAGCTGAAGCGCCGAAGGCAGCTTCTCCGGCGCCGAGAGCCGCGCCTGCGAAAGTGGAAGTGGCGAAGGCCGCGCCTCCGGCGCCTGCGAAAATTGAAACAGCGAAGGCGCCAACACCCGCAGCACCTGCTCCGGCAGCGAAACCTGCCACACCTCCTGCGGCGATGGCGGCAGCGCCTGTGAAACCGGCTGCGCCACCCATTGCTGCGCCAGCCGCTGCGACGCCACCCGCTGCCGCGCCGAAACCGGCAGCCCCCGTTCAAACCGCGAGCGCACCGCCGCCCGCGATGACACCTGCGCCCGCACCTAAGCCTGCTGCGCCTGTCGCGACACCCACTGCCACACCAGCCCCGGCTCCCGCTAAACCAGTAACAGCCGCTGCTACACCTCCGGCTCAGCCGGCGCCGGCAGCACCGCCAGCGGCCCGTCCTGCTGCAACACCGCCTCCTGCTGCAACAGCATCCACCGCACCGCCCGCCGCGAAACCCTCAGCGCCCGCGACACCACCGCCAGCAGCAACCGCCGCGGCCACGCCTGCTCCGGCGACACCAGCTCCTGTCGCATCGGCACCCGCGGCAACATCGGTGCCAGCTGCTGACGCCGCCGCGCCGCGCTCGTTGCTAACGCCGCCGCCGGAAACACGCATGGCGGGTTTGCCCCCGGCGCGCGCGGTAAACGCGCGCGACTCAAATGATGGCGGCCTTCCGCCGCCGGTTACTTCAACAACACCGGCACCTGCCGCAACGCCTGCGCCTGCGGTCTCCGCGCCACCCACACAGACTGCTGCCCTGCCCGTACAAAGACCCGGCGAACCGGACACGCTGACGATCTCGTTCGCGGTCGGTATTCCGGAAGTGCCGACGGGCGCCGAAGCCGGATTGAAGACCTTGGCCGCGCGCATGAAAGCAGACGCCAACATTCGCGTGCAACTTCTGGCCTTCGCGTCCGACCCGGAGAAAAGCGTGAGCCGTTCGCGCCGCCTGTCGCTGGAGCGTGCCGTGAACGTGCGCAAGCAGCTGTTGTCGGCGGGCATCGATTCCACACGCATCGAAGTGCGTGCGCTGGGCGAGCAAGCCGGTGACGGCGCGCCGGACCGCGTGGATGCCATCACCTCGCGGCGCTAAGCCACGACTTTGTAAGAAGCGTCTTCGTAAGACCGACTATATAAGATTGGCGTCACACCTTAGGGATGCGCCATAGGGTTGCCACACTTCGACAGTATGGCGGATAAGGTTCGCGCGGGGTTTTTAGAGCGGAGACTTTAGAGCGAAGGGCATGACGGATACCAAAACATATCTGACGCGCATGGTGATCTTCCTGGTGGTGGTGGGCGTGGGCCTTGCCTTCATCGCGGAGACGCTCGTTGGCATCTTCGCGGTCAATCCGCTGCTGAACGGATTGATCTTTGGCATCATCATCACCGGTATCGTGCTGAACTTCCGTCAGGTGATGATGCTGGCGCCGGAAGCCAAGTGGATCGAAGACTTCCAGCACGGCCACCCGGATGAAGCTCCTTCTCTCGGCGAGATGCAGACCATGTCCGGCGAAGGCGGCCTCAAGCTGCTGTCATCCATGGCGCGCATGCTGGAGCAGAAGCGCGCGCGCGGAAGCTCGGGGCGCATCGTGCTATCCGCACCGGTGATGCGCACCCTGTTGGATGGCATCGCCGCACGCCTGGAGGAAAGCCGCGACCTTTCGCGCTACTTCACAGGGCTTTGCATTTTTCTCGGACTGCTCGGCACGTTCTGGGGCTTGCTGGGCACCGTGGGCTCCATCGCCAACGTCATTCGCAACCTGACCGTCACCAGCGACGACATGCAGGTGATGTTCACCGCCCTGAAGCAGGGTTTGGAAGCGCCGTTGTCGAGCATGAGCACGGCCTTCGCCTCGTCGCTGTTCGGTCTGGGCGGTTCATTGATGCTGGGCTTCTTCGACTTGCAAGCAGGCCAAGCGCAGAATGCTTTCTATAACGAGCTGGAGGAATGGCTCTCGGGTCTGACACGCCTGTCCTCGGGCGCGGGCCCCGGCGACAGCGAACAGGGCGTGTCGGCTTACACGGAAGCGCTGTTGGAGCAGACCGCCGAAGGCTTGCAGGAATTGCAGAACATCATGGCGCGCGGCGAGCAGACGCGCGTGAACGGCAACGATCAACTGGCGACGCTCAACGACAGGCTCGGTCTCTTCGCCGACCATATGAAGGCGCAACAGCAGGTGTTGCTGAAGGTGGCCGAGAGCCAACGCGATCTGGCGCCCCTGCTCCGCAGCATGGGAGACATCGCGCAATCTCTGTCGGCACCAGCGGCCGGCGGCGGCATGGACGAAAGCACACGCGCGCACATCCGCAACATCGACGGCGCGCTGACGCGCCTTGCCTCTTCCATGGAATCAGGGCGCAGCGAAAGCGTGCGCGAACTGCGCAACGAAATCAAACTGCTGGCCAAGACCGTGGCCGCCACCCGTGAGGGTGTCGCGGCGGAAGAGTAGGCAGGAATGGTGGGCTTCACCCGCCGCACCCGCCGCACGGTCGATATCTGGCCGGGCTGGGTCGATGCGCTCTCGACACTTCTCATCATCATCATCTTCGTGCTGCTGGTGTTCGTCATTGGGCAGTTCTATCTGGGTCAGGCCCTGTCGGGCCGAGACGCCGAGCTCTCATCGCTTAACAAGCAGATGGCGCAGATCGGCGATATGCTGAACCTGGAGCGCAAGGCCCGCGCCGACCTGGAGTTGACCGTGGGCCGCCTCTCCAGCGACCTGAAGGGCGCCAACGAGCAATTGGAAGTGCTGGGGCAACTGAAAGCCGACAACGCAGATCTTTCCGCACGCACGCAGACGGCGACGGCGGAAAACGCAAAACTCAAGGACCAGTTGGGCACCTCGACGCAAGCGAACGAGCGCGACCGCGCCATCATTACCAAGCAGGTCCAGGACCTTGCGCTGTTGCAGCAGCAGGTTCGCGCCATGGAAGCGCTGAAGGCCAATCTTGAGAAGCAGGTGAACGCGCTGGGCGCGAAGGTAGCCAGCAGCGACAGCGACATCGCTAAGGAGCATGCCAAGTCGGTGGAGGCACAAGCGCAGGCCGCGCTGATGAGCCAGCAACTGCAAGACTTGCAGAACGAACTGACGCGGCTCGCGCAAACGCTTGATGCTTCGGATAGGTTGACCGCCGAGCAGAAAGCGCAAATCTCGGACTTGGGGAGGCGCATGAACCGCGCGCTGGCGGGCAAGGTGCAGGAACTGCAGCGCTACCGTTCGGAATTCTTTGGGCGCCTGCGCGACATCCTTGGCAACCGCCCCGGCATCACCGTGGTAGGCGACCGCTTTGTGTTCCAGTCGGAAGTACTGTTCGGATCGGGCTCGGCGGATGTGAGCCTCGACGGTCAGCGGCAACTGGCGCAACTGGCGCGTACATTGTTGACGATCTCAAAGGACATTCCCCAGGAAGTGAACTGGATCCTGCGCATCGACGGGCATACGGACACAGTGCCCATCGCCACTACCCAGTTCCGTTCCAACTGGGAGCTGTCGTCGGCGCGCGCCATCTCGGTGGTGAAGTACCTGGCGAGCCAGGGTGTGCCGGCGGAACGTCTTGCCGCCGCCGGTTTCGGTGAGTATCAGCCTATCGAGCCGGGCAACAGTGACGCCGCACGTTCGCGCAACCGGCGCATCGAACTGAAGCTGGATCAGCGTTAGAGCCCCTTCCCTTACTCGTAGTGCAGCACCTCCGACGGGTTGAGGCGTGCGGCCCTGATGGCTTGGCGCGCCACGGCTGCGCACGTCACCAACACCACAATTGCGAGGGCGATGACAAAAGGCAGTGGCGTCAGCGCCGCGCGCGTCGCGAAGAGGCTCAGATAGACTCGTGCGGCGAGGAAAGCTAGCGGCCACGAGATCACGCTCGCCATCACGACGGGTTGAGAAAAGCTCCACAAGATCAGTCGGAAGACTTGCGATACGCTTGAGCCGATGGCCTTGCGAATGCCGATTTCCCGCTGACGACACGCCAGCGTGTAAGTTGCCATGCCGACAAGGCCCATGACGGCAATCAACGCGGCAAAGCTGGCCAGCACAATAATTATGCTGCCCAAGGCGTTGAAGTAGCTGAACGAGGTGCGGAAGATGTCGTCGGCAAACTGGCGCTTGATGGGAACACCCGGCGCGAGAGCGTTCCAGGCGCTTTCGACGTCCGAAACACCGGCGGCAACATTGTGCGCATCGAGACGGATGACCGGCGTGACGGCGGCGAACGGGCCAAAGCCATAAAATCCGGACTGCGTGATTGGTGACAGCATCTTGACGCTTTTATTTTCGGCAACACCGATGATCCGCAACGCCGTAGGCGCTTTGGTCCGGTCGGTGACCGACGTGCGATAGACGGTCTTTCCAATGGCCTGCTCCGGGGTCCAGCCCAACTGCCGCGCCATGTTGAGGTTAACCACAATGTCGCTATCGAGATCGCCTTTGCCAAAAACGCGGTCGCCACGGTTGGCGGTAAAGGCTCTGCCGGACAGGAGTTTGATATCAAAGACGGTGAAAAAGTCCTCGTCGACGATCTGCAGCGACATAGAAACTGGCTTTTCGGCAAGATCTGGCGTGCGTTGCACCGGTGCAGCCCCGACGGACAGGGTCCATGGCTGGCCCGCCATAGTGCTGACGGCTTTGATGTGCGCCGAGCGCGACAGCTCGCTGCGCAGAGCATCCACGCCCACGCCTGAGTCCTTCATGCTGTTGGTAATGACCAGCACTGGATCGCTGACGGCCGTGCCTGCCGCGCGCTCCAGCGTCCGGTTTTCCATGCCCACCACCAAAGCAAGAATGAGCAGCAGATTGACGAAGGCGAACTGAATGACCACTAACACCTTGCGCCCCCGTTGACGTTCCATGGCCGGAGCGTCCGCCCGCATTCCTCCCACGGGCAAAATTCGCGACAGAACCAGGGCCGGATAGAAGCCCGCCGCGAGAACAATGAACATTGTTGCCGCTACCACGACGACCCAGAACAGCGGCAATGTCGCGTAGAATGTGAAAACGTTGAAACCGACGGCATTGCTGATGGCCGGCAGCGGCAAGATTGCGAGCCCAAAGGCCAGAATGCAGGCCGCACCAACCTTCAGGGCCGTCTCCACCAGATATTGAACAATCAATTGGCCACGCCGCGCACCGAGCGTTCGCCGCAAGGCGACTTCCCGCGTGCGGCCCGCCGCCTGCGCGGCAGACAGGTTGGCATGGTTGAGGCATGCGAGTGCCACGACAATGCTGCCCAGGACGGTGATCAGCACGTCATTGCGTATGCCGGTCTGGTCACCATGGGTCAGTAACCCGTCCATGAGAATCATGACCATCTCGCTGATACGCCGCGCCTTGAAGGCCCGCGATACAGCTAGTTGCGGCGAGAACTGCCGGTCCACGTCGGCCAGGGCCTGATCGACCATTTGCGCCGAGACCTTGCCGTCCTGCGGCAGCACGACGTAGGTGAACCACGGCACCGTGATCCAATCCGCCGGAGGTTCAACACCGCCGGCCTCCTGGCGCGAGCGCTCTTCAATGACATCCGAAGAGATCAGAACGTCAAATTTGAAGGGGCCGCGAGCAAGATGGGAAGGACCCGGCACGGCGGCGATAACACCCCGGACCGTCAAGTCCATGCCTTGGACCGTCACGGTCCGCCCAAGGACGTCATCGGAATTGAACAGCCTCTGGGCCGCGACTTGCGTAAGTACAACGCTGCGCGGCTGATCGAGGGCGTGCTGGGCTTCGCCGTGCACAAAAGGCAGACCAAACACACGCAGGAAGGCCGCGTCAGCGTAGGCACTATCGAAGAACACATGCTGTCCCTCCACCGACACCACGGCTTCAGTAGCGCGCATTCGCGCAACGGTCTCCAAGCCCGGCAACTTACTCGAGAGATAAGCCGCCAGCGGAGCCGGCGCCGTCAGAGCCGTTGTCTTTACGGTTTTGCCGCTATTAGGAAGATTGGTTTCGGTGCTGACGAAAAGGACACGCCCTCCTTTCCCAAAATGTTTTTCACTTTGTGTCAAAAGAAGAGCATCTCCCAAGGCGTACAGGAAACAGACCAAACCAATCGCCAGGGCAAAAATACTGAGGCCGGCGGAGATGCGGTGGCGCCAGATGTTACGCAGGCTAGTGTCGAGATAGTGAATCAACATGGACCGCTCCTAGGCTGCTTGACGCACGGCGTTCGCAATCCGTCCGTCAATCATCTCGACGACGCGGCCCGCCCTGGCGGCATGGACAGGAGAATGCGTGACCATGAGGATGGAAACACCCTGTTCGTTGAGCGTGCTGAGCATCTCCATGACATCGTCGCCGTTCTTGGTGTCGAGATTGCCGGTGGGCTCGTCCGCCAGGATCAACTTGGGATCTCCGACCACCGCGCGGGCGACGGCCGCACGCTGCTGCTGGCCACCGGAAAGCTGGGCCGGACGATGCCGCGCGCGGGAGTCGAGGCCGACAAGCTCCAGCACTTCGCGCACACGGTCGCGGCGGCGCGCCTTCGGCACATTCTGATAAAGAAGCGGCAGTTCGACGTTCTCGAACACCGTAAGATCTTCCAGAAGATTGAAACTCTGGAAGATGAAACCGACGTGCTGCCGGCGGATTTCCACCATGCGGCTTTCCCGGAAGGCCGAGATGTCTTCACCGTCGAAGATGTACTGCCCGGCGTCGGGCCTATCAATCAGACCCGCAACATGCAGCAGAGAGGACTTACCGCAGCCGGAAGGACCGACAAGCGCGACAAATTCGCCTTTGCCTACGTCCAGGCCGACATCGTCGAGCGCAACTGTCTCCATTTCTTTTGTGCGGTAAGTCTTACGAATCCCCGACAGCGTGATCATGCTTTTCCCCTTCTGCTGGCTTTCGTTTAATGTCGATACGGTCGATGTCGTCATAAGGCGCGTAGGTTGACACGATGATGCGATCACCGGTCTGCAAGCCCTGTAAGACCTCGATGCTGTCCGGATTGCGACGGCCGAACGAGACGGCACGGCGCACGGCACTATCGCCAGACGGCGACAGAAGAAAGACCCATTGTCCAGCAGCGTCGTCATAAAATGCGCCATTGTCGACCATGAGCGTCTCCGCGGGATCGCCAATTTCGATTTTCACTTGCAGCGTTTGACCGCGGCGTATTCCTGCCGGCGCTTCGATGAATTGCAGATCGACGGCGAATTGCCGGTCCTTGATGCCGGGATAGACCTTGGAAACCTTGAGCGCATAGTCCTTCCCATTGATGCGTGTGCTGGCGCCCTGATTAGGCAGCACGCGCGCCATATAGAATTCATCGACATTGGCACGGACCTTGAAACCATCGTCGCTGTCGATCTGTCCAATACGCTGGCCCTGCTGTTTGACGGCGCCGAGGTCGGCATCAAGGAAGCTGAGTTGCCCGGAAATAGGGGCGGTAATATTCAGGGCCTTTAGATTGCCGCGCGTCATGGTGAGGTTGTGAGAAATGAGATCGATGGACTGCTGCAACTGCCGCACCTGTTCCGGCCGAGATGCATCGTCGGCGGTTTGCGCGGCCTGCACGCTCGCATAGACGCCATTGTAGTGCGCAAGGTTGCGCTCCAGGTCGTCGAACTCCTGGCGTGAGACATAGCCGCCTGCCAGCAAGGGCCGTTTGCGGTCGCGCTGAGATGTCAGAAGCCCGATCTGGTAACCGATTTCGGTCAAATCGCGGACTCGCTGCAAGCGGCGCTCATTGAGGGCTTGGTTGATGGTCGTCAGCTGATAAAGCTGTTGTGCGAGGGCAGCCTCGCGGCCCGCCACATCGAGCTCGAGATTGGCATTGCGGAGCGCGACCAGCGGCTGACCTGCCACCACGCTCGCCCCCTCTTCCACATGAATTTCCGCAATCGCGCCGCCGGCGACGGCATCGAGATAGACCGTGGTGCGGGGAACAGCGCTGCCCGTGACGGGAATGTAGTCGTGGAAGACGGAGCGCCGGACGGTGGCGATATTGAGGCGTTCAGCGTCCACCGTCATAAAATGCGCGACCCCAAAACGTACAAAGGCATAGGTGGCGGCGGCCAGGAGGAGCGCGAGCAAAGCCGCCACCACCATGCGCCGGCGGGTCACCAGCGGATGAAACACAGGCCGGTCCATGGCGCTGAAGATCAGCTCATCGCCGCCCCGTTCCGGATCTGCCGTCTTCAAGCGCTCGATGATCATCTTGGCCTGATTGCTGGGCCTGATTGATATGGTGTGTTATTATACTAATACACTACGCATATAGGCGTGACAAGCGCTGCCTTTGTCCTTTAGGGTCCTCGCATTCTAAAAAGGCGATCATGGCCAAAGCGCACACCTGGAACGACGACCAGCCCATTTACCGGCAGCTGATGGGCGAGATTCTAGGTCGCATCCTTGACGGCACCTATGCCGAGGGTGAGCTGCTGCCGTCCGTGCGCCAATTCGCCAGTGATTTTCAGGTCAACCCTTTGACGGTCGCCAAGGCCTTGCAGGAATTGGCGCGCGACGAACTGACGGAAAAGCGGCGCGGCATCGGCATGATGGTGAGAACCGGCGTGCGCAACGCCTTGCAAAGCCGCGAGCGCCATAGGTTCCTCAAGGAGGAGTGGCCGTTGTTAGTGGCGCGCATGGAGCGCATGGGCATTGATGTGAAGACGCTTTTAAAGACGCAAGGGCCGAAGTAGCTAGGGCCGAAGTAGAGAGAGTGCGCCGAGCGATCACATGTGATCGAGGTCGGGCGGCGTTGTTCCAGCCCAGGCTTTTTCAAAGAGTTTTCCATACTCCCTGAGCGCCGTTTCGTCCTTCTGGACCTTTGACACTTCCTGCAAGGCGTAGAGCGCATAGCCACTGCTGGGCGCATCGAAAAGCGCCCGGCGTAACGCCTCTTCCGCCGCCAATGTCTTGCCCTGACGCAACAGCGCAACGCCAAGCGCCTGGCGTACAGGGAAGACCCAGGAGGGTGGATCTTTGATGAAGCTGTCATCCTCGGTCTCGGCGGCTTTCTGGAAATGAGTGGCAGCCTCCGCCCATTTGCCTTGGAAAGCATCAACACGCCCGCGCAGCATGTGTTCGGCCGTCGTCATGGCGATGGACATTTCCTTGAAGTTGCCAAAGGCCTTTTCGTTGCGCGGATCATTCAAGGCAACCAGTGCGTCGGCCTCCGCAAGCGCGTTCGTCATGTCGCCCATGCGTGCGTAAGCGGTACCGCGGGCGTAATGCCAAATGCCGGTGACGTAGGGTTTGTCCTTCGGCGGTTCCTGCAAGGCAAGAATCTCTTCGGGTGTGCCAAAGGCAACGACGGCGTGCATATAGTCCGACAGGTATCCTTCGCTCAGGGTCTTGCGTTGATCCAGATGAGTCTTCAATTTGACCGTGAGTTCTTTACCAACAGCGGCGTCGCCCACCATTTCGGCTGACGCGAGCGCATAGCTGACATTGTGCGGGTACAATCCAAACCGGTAGATGTCGTTGGCTGCGACGGGACGGCTTAAGTAATCCTCGTCGGCCTTGATAGCGATCAGATTTGTCGCCAGCGAGTCTTTGTAGCGACCAAGGCTGAACAGGGTGTGGGCCGGCATATGTACCATGTGCCCGCCCTTCGGAACCAATGCCGCGAGTTTATCGGCGTAAGGCTCGGCTTTCTTTATGGTAGCCGAGCCATCCATGGCGTGGATGTAGAGGTGGATCAGCCCCGCATGTCTGGGATAGCGCGGCAACGCGTCTTCCAGAACGACGATGGCTTTCGCCCAATAGCCTTGGGGATAGCGGCCAGTTTTGTCCCAAGGCTGACGCCATGGCACGCTGCGCACTTCCATGGCCGCGTCCGCATACAGCGTCGCGATCTCCGAATCCTTTTTATGAGACGCATAAACTTCGGCCATGGCATTGGCGTAGGCGATATCCAAGTCCTCGCGCTTCACGTCCTTCTCGGCGGAATAGCGCGTGGCCACCGCGCCGATCAGCGCCTGCTCGGCGGCAGTGGTGTTTGAGGACAGCGCCTTTGCTATTTTCGCGGCCTCGATGGCGACGGGAATGTCCTCCGCGCGCATCGGCCCATTCAAGTTTGGACCCAATGCAAGCGCCTCGCCCCAAAAGCACATGGCACACTTGGGGTCCAAATCGCTGGCTGCGCGGAACGACGCGACGGCTTCTCCGGGATTGAAGTCATAGACGAGCCGCAAGCCCTGATCGAAGAACGCTTGTGCCTCGGGAATTGACGTTGTGATGCGGTAGTGCGCATCACCCAGGCCGTCCATATGTGGGCTGCGGGACGTCTTGGCCACGGGTTCTTCGGCAGCGGCGGCGATTTCAACCGGGCCCCATGTGAAGGTGTCGGCCATGCCCGATGCGCCACCACACAGATTCTGTGAAAGCGTGAGCGGATCGAACAACTGGGAGAGATCGGGCTCGGTCGCCGGGTTTTCCGGCTGGTGAAAGGAGCTGAAGGCCAAGAGCAGCACGAGAGCAGCCAGACCAAATTGGCGAAGATATTTCTTCATGGCAGATCCTCCCCCAAGCAACGAGACCTCACGTTTCTCCTGCCAGAGCCTAAAGCAACGCTCATGGCTCTGCCATTGCCGGGCGGACACGATGGCGTGTATAACTGCCTGGAAATGAAGGGGTATTTGATTCAGGCTCCCCCCTGTCCCATCTGGAAAAACTCAGCTTCGCGGTTGATCTTGCGATCCTGGGGCGGAATCGCTATACAGCCGCCTTCCGCGGCCGGTACATCCCCGGCCAGCGTCAATTTATTGAGGCATGTCATGAAGAAAGAAGGCCATCCCGAATATCACGAAATCACGGTCGTGATGACCGACGGGACCGAATTCAAGACCCGCAGCACCTATGGCAAGGCGGGCGATACCATGCGCCTTGAAATTGACCCGAAGACACACCCGGCCTGGACGGGCGTTCATCGCTTGAACGACGCCGGCGGCCAGCTCGCTAAGTTCAACAAGCGCTTCAAGGGCTTCGGCACCAATAAGGCCTAACGGGCGAGTTTTTCGCTCCGAAACACAACATTTAGTAGCCGCGTCCCTCGGGGGCGCGGCTTTTTTGTCATTAGTGGGGTCTTGGTTTAAGCTTCGGCAACAAATCCGCCGTATAAGCGTTAATACCGGCTGAGCGAAACCGCTGCCGGCACACGCCCCTGGTGAACTGTTAGGGGTCCTCAAAGCGGGCAAAATGGACAGTCATGTTAGCCATTACCCAGTTTGAAGTTTATGTGCTCCAGAAGGGGCGCTGGACTTTGCATGCCCGCTACCCGGGCGAAGAGCGCAGAGAAGCCGTGGCCGATGCGCACACGGTGGAGACGCGCACAGGTTTTCCGTCCAAGGTCATTCGCGAGACCTACTTCCCGGACGTGAACGACAGCGAGCGTTTCACGATCTACACCAGCCCGAAGATCAAAGAAGCCGAGGCCAACCGCCTGCGGGCTAAGCCACGCCGCCGCTCACCCATGACGGCTGTGCGCGCGGCCGCCAACACCATCGCCCGCCGCCGCCCCATGCCGGTGAACGTGCGCCCCCGCCTGACACCGGCGCAAGTTTTCTTCCGCATCATCGTCACGGGCGCCGTGAGCTTGCTGGCCGCGACCATCCTCACCGTGGTCGTGAACTGGTCCCTCTCCCGCTTCAGTGCGGCCGGCGTGGAGATATCGCCAAATATGCGCAGCGCTACGCTGACGTATGCTTATGTCGCCATCTTCCTGTTCTTCTTCTACAGCCTCTTCCGCTCGCGCCTGCCCTTGCACCGGCTACTGGCGGATTTGTGGAACAAGGCGACGCCCAAGCTGGAGTTGCCCGAGCAAGCAGCCGGCGCCGCACCACCGCGCGTGAAGCCGAAGCACGACCGTCCGCCGTCACCGGAAACCTTGCGCGAAATCGACGAGATGAAGGTCAAGCGCGGCGATCTGGATCTGGCGAAGCCGCAGGAACTGGAGGCGACAGCCCCAGCGGTTGTGGTGAAGATGCCCGAAAGCGTGCCGTCGCCGGCAAACGATGACGCCGAGAAACAAGCCGCGGAAAAACAGGCGAAGGCGGAAGCCAAACGCAAGAAGAAGGCTGAGGCCGAAGCTGCGGCACAAGTTGCCGCGGAACGCGCTGCCGCCGCCAAGACCGCAGCCGCGGAAGCTGCAATCGCCGCGGAAGATGCTGAAGAAGTGCCCGCAGAATCGCTCAATCTTGAGCGTATGGTGTTGCGCCGCTTCGCCAGCGATGTCGTGGCGCCGGCACTCAAAACAAACCTGCCCGACGATCCCGTGACCCGACGTGCGGCAGCAATCGTTCTGGCGGGAGGTGCTGCCGGTGTGGCCGCCACGGCGCGCCTAAATGCCCGGGCCGAAGCGAGCCTGCTGCGTGATGCGCTCCAGCATATGGGCATGAACAGCGCGGTGATTGAATCCTTCATGAGCCAGCGTACCGAGCATCTTACGACACCGGCCAACGCTCCGTTGCTCGCGGCGGGACGCAATGCGCTCGCGGCTTATCTGCAAGGCTCCGGCCATGTCGTCACGACCTTGAGCCATGCCATGGCGGCGGCGCGCTCGCCGTTCCATCAGACTCACACGCCTTTGTTCGAGCGTGCGGCGTCGGGTGACATGGTACCGCTACTGGACGTGTACGTGCTGACCGAGTTGCGCGAAGATCACCTGCCCGCGCAGGAGACAGCCGCACAAGAGTCCGCGCAAGAGCAGGCCCACGATCTTGCCATGGGCACACACAACGGAATTGTACGCGCGGCGATCGCCGCCCACGGCGGGCACGAAGTCAAACACACCGGCAAAGGAATCTTCGCGCGCTTTGCCACCGCACAAACAGCGGTGAACGCCGCCATCGAGATGCAGACTAATTTCACGGGCAATGCGGCTGGACTGGCCGTCGGCGTTATCGGCAACACGGTGGCCGGTGAAGACCCCATCCTCTCGGCTGATCTGGTTCGTCAGGCCCAGGCTATAGTTGCTCAGGCCGTCACCGGGCAGATCGTCTGTGAACCGCAGGTGCAGGCGGCCATAGAGCAGCAGAACGACGCCGAAGAAGCGCAAGCCGGGGCTGGCCCGGTTGACACCACGACCTCGGCGCCTGCCGATGACATCTTCTCGGCCATGCCCGCGACTGAACCCTCTTTCGAGACGGTCAAAATAGCGCCCGCAAACACGGTTCGGGCTTCTTGAACTCTCTGTTAAATACCCGTTTTACGGGAGTCGTTTATCGGGCAATTTGCCACCTGCGGCGCGTTGGTTTGAAAAGCCCGATTTTTGATGTCTGTTTTTAAGGCATCTTTAGGCAATCCCTAGCATTTTCAAGGTTGAGGGATTGCGGATGCAACTTCGCAAGACCGGCCGAAGCTCGCAATAAAAGTATAACCGCGAGTGGGCACAGGGGAGACACCGGCGGCCGCGTCCGGTGCTACGGGAAACATGGCTCGCGAAACTTACGAACTCTATTACAGCCAAAACGGACGCTGGCAGCTGCATGCCAGCTACGAGCCCAGCGAGCGCGAAAAAGCGATCGAGGATGCGAAGGGTATCGAGGCCAAGGAGGGCTTCCCCACACGCGTCGTCCGCGAGACGTTCAACTCCGACAGCAATACGTCCGAAGAAGTGGTGACTTGGCAGAGCACTAAGGCCAAGGCCATGAACGACGGCGATAGCATGTTCGGCGAAAAGAAAGAGAAGAAGCAGGGGCTGAACCGCAAGAACAAGCCTGCGCCCTTGCAACAGCAGCGTCCGCAACAAACGGAAGCGCCAAAAGCAAAAGCCGCACCGGCAAAGAAAGCGCCCGCCCGTAAACAGAAACCCAAGTCCAAGAAGCGCGGGCCCCTCGTCCGCTTCCTGATCGTCGTCATCGGCAGCCTTGCGCTGGGTATTATCAGCCTTATCGCTGGTTCGCTCATCGTGGCGCAGATGGTGAGCATGCGGCTCGCACCGCCCAGAGATTACACTCAGATCATCGTCGGCGGTTCGGTGCTGATCTTCTTCATCGCGCTGTTCTTCAATCTGCAACGCCAATTCAACATCCTCGGCGCTTTGCGCGGAAACCGATCGGGCAAACAATCGGCTGCAGGCCCTGCGCAAATGCTGGCGGCGACAGCCGAGAAGAAGAAAAAGGCCCACGTGCAGGATATCGAATTCGACGAGGTGGAGATCGAGGACCTGCGCGCCAAGATCGAAGCTGAAGATGCTGCTGCCGAAGAGATCGCCGCGGAAGAGGAAGCGCCCAAGGAGCTGGAAGAATCAGAGCCGCAGGACCTGGGTGCCGATATGACTGCCGAGGTTCATGGCGTCGAACCTCCGCCAGAGCCGCCCGCCTTGCAGGAAGCTCCTGCCCCGCTTCCCGAACCCGTGAGAACATCGGCACCGGCGCCCAAAACCGAAGAGAAGAAGCCCGCGCCAAAACCCGCCGCGCCGGAGAAATCGCCAGCGGAAGTGGACGCGCGCGCGAGCCTCAACAAATTCGTCGCCGATGCCATGCGCACCGCCAAACCCGAACCCACCAATGCTTTCTCGCGCTTCGGTATGAACCTGTACTTTGCCGGCGGCGCCTCGGTGATCGGCCAGACCAAACGCCTGGACAAGAACACGCAGCTGGCCATGCTGAAGGACGGTTTGATCGCCGCCGGAAACACAGCCGAGCGCGCTGAGAATTTCTGCGTCGAGCTGCCCAGTTACGGCAAGAACCCCAAGTACACCGTCATGGTGCAAGCGGGCGCCAAAGCCATGACGCTACAAATGAAGGGCGATGGGTCAGCCGTTGCCGATATCGGCTCTGTGCTCAACGACTGGAACCTGCCCGAGAAGCGCTCGGCGGTACCGTCGGTTTTCACGTTCGTGTTCACCGATATCGTGGGCTCCACGGCCATGACGCAGCAGCTGGGCAATGCCGGCGCGCAGAAAGCCGTGCGCGCCCACAACACCGCCGTACGCGGCGCCTTGCAGAAGAACCGTGGCCGCGAAGTGAAGCACACCGGCGACGGCATCATGGCGGTGTTTCCCGACCCCGTCTCCGCCGTGCAGGCAACAATCCAGATGCAGCGGGAAATCTTCGCCCATAACGGCGCTAACCCGAGCATTCCGGTAAGTATCCGCGTCGGCGTGAACGTGGGTGAAGCCGTGGAAGAAGACAACGACTTCTTCGGCGCCGCCGTGCAGATGACGGCACGCATTTGCGACAAGGCCAGCAAGGGCAATATCTGGGTGTCGCAAGCCGTGAAGGATGCCTGCAAAGGCCAGAAGATTGGTTTCATCCCGCGCGGCAAGTTCGAGATGAAAGGCATCCAAGGCTCCAAACCGCTGTTTGAAGTGGGCTGGAGCGACGCCCACAAGAACGAACTCGCTGATCAATAAACGGGCCGATCTGTAACAGGCGCGCCTTTCAGCACGCGGCTTGAAAGCAGAGCACGCGGGCCCTATCATCCCGCGCTTATGAGCAAACACTTCCTGCGCATTGGACTGGCGGTATGGCTGGGCGTGATCGCCCTGGCCGCCAATGTGCTCGAGCAGCAGCAACTATCGCGCAGTCTGCTGGTAGCCGTGGCCGCGACACCGGCGGATGCGCCGCCGGGCTTCCATATGATGGCCGACGGCACACTCATGGCCGGCGTCATGCATCATCGTGGTGCCCAGGCTGATCCGCACACCGACAGCCCCGCATCTGGTCATACCCATCAAGGCCATGCCGATTGCCAGCTATGCGGTACTGTCGCCGATATGGCGGCCTTCGCGCTGCCTCTGTTGCCGGTGCAGTACATCCCGCGCGACCTGGGCCAACCGACGGCCCTGCACTTCCACGCCTTCGCCTTCATCAGCGCGCCACGCGCGCCTTACGCCTCTCGCGCACCCCCTCTCCTAACGGTCTGACGATCATTCACGGGTGTGTCGCCCCGCTTGTTCAAGCGGACGGCGTGCCCTGACGTACCGTTGTTTTGGGGATTTTTTCATGCGTGCTCACTCTGCACGGGGTTCGGTGTATCCGGCCCTGCGCGCGTTCGTTTCACTCACATCATTCGCCGTCGTGACCGTGGACGCTCTCGCCGCCAGGGCGGACGAGCAACGCCCTGACGAAATTGTTGTCACGGGCCAATCCATCACCGCGATCAAGAACCTGCCGACGACAGTGGAAAGTATCTCGGCGGAGGAGATCGCCAGGACCATCAACGTCTTCACACCCGAGGACACGGTGAAGTACCTGCCCAACGTGCTGATCCGTCAGCGGCACATTGGCGATACGCAATCGCCGGTGACCACGCGCACGTCGGGCGTTGGCGCATCGGCGCGCAGCCTGATCTATGTGGATGACGTGCTGATCTCCTCGCTGATCGGCAACAACAACACGAGCGCTTCGCCCAAGTGGGGCCTGGTGTCGCCGGACGCGGTGGAACGCGTGGATGTGCTCTATGGGCCTTTCGCGGCTGGCTATGCGGGCAATTCCATCGGCACGGTCATCGCCTTCACCACACGCATGCCCGATGCCTTCGAGGCGACGGCGCAGGTGCAAGGCGCCTTGCAGGCTTTTGCGAAATACGGCGACGACAAGACATACGGCACGGCGCGCTTCGCCGGCAGCGTCGGCGACCGTTTCGAGAATTTCGCGTTCCGACTCAGCTACAACCACTTGGACAATCACGGCCAGCCTTTGGCCTATGCGACGGCGACCGTTCCGGCTGGAACGAGTGCAGCGGGAACGGCGGTGACGGGCGCGTTCAGCGACCGCAACCGTACCGGCGCTGCCGTCGCGGTGCTGGGCTCTACCGGGATCGAACACCAGATCCAGGACAATCTTTCTGGACGGGCCACCTATGACATCACGCCCGAGATCACGGCGGGCTATACCTTCGGGCTGTTCATCAACAATGACGATTCCACCGTGAACAGCTATCTGCGCGATGGGAGTGGGCAAGCGGTGTACGCGGGCCCGCTCAATATAGGTGGCCGGGCTTATAACGTGGCCGCGAGCACGTTCTCGAACAATGTTTACAACGTCGATGAAGTGCAATTGGCGCAAGGGCTATCGGTCGCTTCGCACACCGGCGGTGCGTTCGACTTCGAAGTGGTCGGCACTCTGTTCAATTACATCAAAAGCCATCAGCGACTGCCGACGGGCGCCTTGCCGGCTGGTTTCACGGGCGGCGCGGGCACAACAACAAATCTGGATGGAACCGGCTGGTACACCTTGGATGCCAAAGGAACGTGGAGGCCAGGCGATGGCCACGTCGTCACCTTCGGTGCGCATCAAGACCGTTTCGAATTGAAGAATCCGAAGTATGCCTTGAGCGACTGGACCAACGGCACTGAGGGCGCTTTGCAGACATCCAACGCCGGGAGGACACGCACGCAGGCGGCGTGGCTGCAAGATGCCTGGACGCTCACGCCGGATGTGACGGCCACCATCGGTGGACGATATGAACGCTGGAAAGCGTACAACGGCGCCAACTTCTCGCTGACGCCAGCCCTCAACGTGACGCAACCTGAACTCTCGCGGGATGCCTTCTCGCCGAAATTCGTTCTTGCTTATCGGCCATCGGCGGACTGGGAACTGAAAGGCTCGGTGGGGTTGGCGTATCGCTTCCCGACCGTGACCGAGCTGTATCAAGCTATCACGACCGGAATCACGCTGTCGGTACCGAACCCCAATCTCGCGCCCGAACGCGCGCTCTCCAGCGAGGTCTCGCTGGAACGCACATGGACGACGGGCAACGTTCGTCTGTCGCTGTTCGATGAACGTATTCACAACACCCTCTTATCGCAGACAGCCCCCCTGCCCGTCGGTTCGACCACGCTGGCGAGCTATGTGCAGAACGTGGACCGTACGCACGCGACCGGAGTAGAACTCGTCGCGCGGCAGAAGAACGTGTTGATCCCTGGGCTGGAGTTGTCGGGTTGGATCACATACGTCAAAGCAAGGATTGATAAGGACACAGCCTTAGCTACCGCCGTGGGAAAGGACATCCCGCAGCTGCCGCGCCTGCGCGGCGCCTTTGTTGCCACCTACGCGCCCCGTGACGATCTGTCGTTCACGCTGGCGGGGCGATATAGCGACCGGGCTTTTGGCACCATCGACAACACGGATTATGTCGCCAACACCTACCAGGGCTTCGGCAGCTATTTTGTGATGGATACCCGCATCAGCTATCAAGTGACACCGCATGTGGCGGCGAACTTGGGCGTGAACAACCTTGCCGACCGCGCTTATTTTCTGTTTCACCCCTTTCCGCAGCGTACTTTTGTCGCGGACATCAAATATACGTACTAAAATGGCACATCATTTCATGAGCCCAATATGACACCTGAAAAATCTCCACTTCCGCTTTGGCTGATCGCCATCGGCGGATTGATTGCCGTCGGTTCGGCGGCCTTTGGATTGTACGTGGGAAATTCCATCCCCGAGCAGCCCGCAACAAAGGCGACCGTCACACGCAGCGGACCGGACCGGCGCGACTTCGCGCTGGTGGATACGGACGGCAAGCCCGCAACGCTGGCGAACTTCCAAGGCAAGTGGGTGCTGATGTTCTTCGGTTTCACCAACTGCCCGGATGTGTGCCCGACAGCGATGATCAATCTGGGCAATACGCTGAAGGCCATGGGCGACGGCGCCAAAGACGTGCAACCGGTGTTCATCACTATCGATCCCGAACGGGATACGCCGGAGGTGTTGAAAAGCTATCTCGGCAATTTCGATGCGCAGGTGATTGGACTGACCGGCAGTGCCCAACAGATTGCCGACGTGGCGCGGGCTTATCCCACCTTCTATCAGAAGCACGCCTTGGGCGACGGCAACTACACCATGGATCACAGCTCTGCTTTCCAATTGATATCGCCCACGGGTGAATATCTGCGCGCCTTCCGGCCCGACGACGAGCCGGATGAATTCGCAAAAGAACTGCTGGCCGCCATGGGCAAGGAACCCCGCACATGAAACTAAAAACACTCCTCGCATCCATGATGGTGTTTCTTCCGGCGGCGGCTCATGCCGAGGTCAGCGTGAAGGATGCGTGGCTGCGCGAAACACCCGGGCAATCCAAAGTCTCGGCGGCCTACGCGAGCATCGAGAATACGGGAGCCGCCGACACCCTGACCGGCATCACGATGTCGGTGCCGGGCATGGCGGAGGTGCATCGCTCCATGCAGCAGGACGGCATCATGAAGATGGATGCGGTACCGCGCTTGGAGGTGCCCGCCAAAGGCAAGGTCGAGCTGAAGCCCGGCAGCTTTCATGTGATGGTGATGAACCTTCAGCAGCCATTGAAGGTGGGCGAGACGGTGAATATCACCTTCACGTTCGAGCATGCCGGCAAGGTGACCGTGCCGGCGAAGGTGGCACCGTTGGGTGCGACGACGGCGCCTTAGGACTTAAAGAAAGACTCCGCCCCCGAGCGGGCCTTGTCCTTGGTGGCGATGGCCCCCTCGGCGCGGGTGATCTCGGCCTTCAGGTCGGCGATGTATTCTTTAAGGTCACCCACGGACATACGGGAGAGATCCTTCTTCACTAGCTTCTTCTTGAGTGGGTCGAGTTCGTCCGTATCCATGGCGGGTCTCCCGGTGAAGCCTCGCAGGATGCCGTTATACAACCCCCAAATTTAGGGTCAAATCGGGCTTAATCGTAAATCTTTCCAATATTTTAGCCCAAAAATGGCGGAACGGTTTGACCCTGCCGCCGGAAACCCGATATATACCCTTTGAATTCATGCGTGGGGTCCCGTTGCCGGCTTGGGTGGCGGGTGGGGTGCTTTTGCCCCAAAGCCCCTCTCGCGTCACCCGAAAGGAACTCTCATGTCGCTGCCTCTTATGCCCAAGGCAACGGCCGTCTGGCTGGTGGAAAACACCGCGCTCTCCTTTGAGCAGATCGCTGCCTTCACAGGCATGCACGAACTGGAAATCCAGGCCATTGCCGATGGTGAAGTCGCTATCGGCATCGTCGGCGTGAACCCGATCACCAACGGCCAGCTTACCCAGGACGAACTGGATAAGGCGGAGAAGGATCAGAAGTTCAAACTGAAGATGAACAAGACGGACATTCCGCTGCCGACGGCGCGCTCCAAAGGAGCGCGTTATACGCCGGTGTCCAAGCGCCAAGACCGCCCCGATGCCATATCGTGGCTGCTGAAGCATCATCCCGATCTGACGGATGCGCAGGTCAGCCGCCTCATCGGCACGACCAAGCCGACGATTTTGTCTGTGCGCGACCGCTCGCACTGGAATGCGACCAATATCAAACCGCAAAACCCAGTGACCTTGGGCCTGTGCACGGAAGCTGAACTTGAGAAGGCCGTCGTCATCGCCCAGCGCCGTGCGACCAACGCCGCCAAGGCGAAGGTCCGCGAAGCAAACCGCCGCGATCGCGAAGCAAAAGCCGCTGCCGCCGCTGCGGAAGCCGCTGCCAACCCGCCCGCCGAACAAGCTCCGGCAGAAACCGCCACGCCCGCTCCCTCGCCTGATTCCTCCACGGGCGACGACGGCCAACCGAGCTAACTCATCTTTGGGCTCGCGCAGCCCAGACGCAGAGAACAAAAAAAGGCCCATCCGACGATGGGCCTTAAGCGTTTTTGGGATCCTACCCTATCCACATCCGGGCGCGGCGAGTCCTCCGCGTGAGCCCCGTGGGAAGGTTATTGGCTGAGCTTATAAGCTAACTAGCAACTGGCGCGTTGCAGCTCGTCTTTTATCTTCAGCTTCTTTCTTTTGAGTTGGTGGACCAGGTCGAAGTTCGGCCATGGTCGGCGTTCTTCTTCGATGAGGTAATGTTCGATTTCTGCGTGCTTGGTACGAAGTGCTTCTACCCGCGCTTCCTGAGCCATGGAACGATATCCTCCGGATCAGTTTCAGAAGACCTCAAGCTTACCCCCCTGCGCCGCAGAAATTCCAGAGGTGGGCTCAAGACATTGATGTGTAATGAATTTAAAGCCGGGGAAATTTCCCGCAAAAACACCTTTGGCCGCCAAAAAACCACGGAGTCGATGCCCCGGCGCCATCCCGCCACCGCCTGCGCAATTCATCGACATTCGAGGCCTGCGGTGTAAACTGGTGCATGGGGCCACAAACAATCGAAACGGGGCAGGCTCCCCGCGCCTCCGTTTCAAAGCAATAATGCCGCCGGAACTTGGACTTAAGAGAAGTTCTGGGAACGCGCGCCAGCGGGATGCAGACGAACGACATGCAGTGGGATCAGGAGCAGTTACTAGCCAAACTCGGCGAACTGGAACTGGAGCACCGCGACCTGGACGATGTCATCAATAGCCTGATGAACCAGCCGGATTTCGATCAGATCAAGGTCGGGCGGTTGAAGAAGCGCAAGCTGGCGCTCAAAGACCAGATCACCTCTCTGCGCGGCAAGATGATCCCCGACATTATCGCTTAGTGATCGCCGCGTGATTTACCGGCCCGCGTGATTTACCGGCCCGCGTGATTTACCGGTTTGCCCGCAGCAGATGATCGACGCGCCCGAGCGCCAAGAATGCGCTCTCGCCCTGACCCACAGCGGCGGCGGCAACATTGATCGCCAGAGCCATATCGATACCGCCCACCGCGTAACCGCTCGACGTGAGCTGTTCGCGCACATCGCGCACGATGGCATCGGTGTCGAGATCATCCGCCGGTAAAGCCGCGACACCCGCAAGGTTGGAGCCGCCGGTCTGCCCGATGGCCGCAAAAGACAACGCGCCGAGGCGCACATCCTTCAGACGGTGCGCGACATCGATCAGCGCACTGTTGGCGGCCAGCAGGCCGGAACTGCGACGGATATCCTCATAGGTCTGTACATAGACCAGCACCACAACCCATGTCTGCCCTTCGCCCGCGGGCTGGGCGAGCGTGCCGCCAAGCGCGCGAAAGAACGCGTCGGGTTCGAGAATGGCGGTGTCGTTCGCCGCGCGCTTCTCGCCGTTGCGCTCGAGGCGGCGCACAACATTGCGCAAGTGATTGTTCTCAGAGACGAGGCCGGCCAGCGCGGCCTTGGTGACGGGTGTGATCTGCTCAATAGGGATGCCGAGGATGGTGATGCGGTCATCGGTCGGCCTGGTGCGCGCGACCTCTTCGTAGCTGGCGGCAGCTTTCTTTGGAGGCGCGCCACGCTGAGATGAACCGCCATTGCCGCCACCCTGGCCGTCCAGGCGGCGCTGCACAGTAGGAATGGTCTCGTGCTGCAGAATATCGGGCATGGGATTTCGGGCACAGGGGCCCGTCCGTTGTTGCGCAGATAAAATTCGACGCTTGAGGCTAGCGCGGTCGCCTTTGCAAAACCTTACCGTGGCCTCTTAAAGGACTTGCATTATTACCCGGATAATATATTTACACCCGGGTAATATAAAGGAGTCACGATGGACACGACTTATACCGCCTTCGCCAGTACTCGGCGTTTGGCTCGGGGCGGCTTGGCTGACGTGGCTGTCGCTGTGCAGACCCATGGCAGTGGCGGCGTGCTGGTGTTCGACGACGCCACGGGGCGCGTGACGGACCTGGATTTGCGCGGCACAGCGGCAGACGTAAAGGCACGTTATGCGCTGCCCTCACCCCAACGCGGACCCGGACGGCCCAAGCTCGGCGTCGTGGCGCGCGAGGTGACACTGCTGCCGCGACATTGGGAGTGGCTCGCCACGCAACCGGGCGGCGCGTCGGTGGCCCTACGCAAGCTCGTCGATGCGGCGCGTCAGCAGAGCGCGCCGGCGGATCAAAAACGCAGTGCGCAGGAAAAAGCCTATCGCTTCATGTCGGCCATGGCCGGCAATGAACAAGGATTTGAAGAAGCGACACGCGCTTTGTTCGCAGGCGATGCAGCGCGCATCCGTGCGCAGATGAGCACATGGCCGGGCGATGTGCGGGATTACACGTTGTCGCTGGCGGACGGCGCTTTTCTTTAAGCCAGAGCAGTACCAAGTGAGCCCAACATCTTGGCCCACGAGTCACGGATGCGGTCCTGCATAGGCGCCCACGCCGCATCCATCTCGTGCGTCAGTGTGAGCGCGCAGCCGCCGGGTGTGGCAGCGATATCGATGATGACGCGGCTGGTGGCGCCATCCTGCACCGTGCCCCACGTGAAGACGAGACGGCGCGGCCGATCGATCTCGAGATACGTTCCGATGTGATCTATCTCCTGACCTTGCCGGCGCACGAGGAAGGAGAAACGCCCACCGACGCGTGCGTCGATCTTGGCATGCAGCAGGTCCTCGTCGCGCACGCCGCGGCCCATCATCCACGTGCCGATCATTGCGGGATCGAGCCAGGCGTCGAAGACGCGTTCAGAGACGACCGGGAAGTTGTGTTGCACCGTGACAAGGACAGGGGGTTTGGCGGCATCGGTCATAAGCGCACCTCTTTTGGCTTCTAAGAGCCTGAAATCATAAGAAAGCCGCCCAGGATATCAACTTGCTGTGGGTTGTGCCCTCCGTTAAAGTCCGCCTCTTTCGCAGGGTCGCCCCGGGGGTATTCATGGGCAAAGCGGCAAAGGGTAAGGCCAGCAAAGCCCGCCGCGCGGTTAACGCGCGGCTTAAAATTATTGCGGCCTTCCGCCGCACCAAGGGCAAGGCCGCCGACGCAACGCCGACCAAACTGGGCACCAAGCCCCTGGTCGGCATCATCATGGGCAGCATCTCGGATTGGGAGACCATGCGGCACGCGGCGCAGCTGCTGGCCGAGTTGAACGTGCCCTTCGAAGCGCAAGTGGTCTCGGCGCATCGCACGCCTCAACGTCTCTACAAATATGCAGCCGCCGCTGAAGCCGCTGGTTTGCGCGTCATCATCGCGGGCGCCGGCGGCGCTGCCCACCTGCCCGGCATGACAGCGGCAATTACCAAGCTTCCGGTGCTGGGCGTGCCGGTGGAAAGCAAAACCTTGAAGGGGCTCGACAGCCTGCTCTCCATTGCACAGATGCCGGCTGGGATTCCTGTCGGCACGCTCGCGATTGGAAAAGCGGGCGCCAAGAATGCCGCGCTATTTGCAGCGGCGATTTTAGCGCTCAACGATAAGGCGCTGTCCAAGCGGTTGGGATTTTGGCGCAGCGCGCAGACTGAGTCCGTGAGCAAGAAGCCCGCTTAATGCACCGCCTTCCCTCTGGCGCGACGATTGGAATCCTCGGCAACGGCCAGTTGGGACGCATGCTGTGCCTGGCCGCCGCAAGGCTCGGTTACCGCACCCACGTGTTCGGCCCTGACAAAGATAGTCCGGCTGAACAAGTGGCTACGGACTCCACCGTGGCGGCTTACACCGATGAAGCCGCGCTGGCGCGGTTCTCGGCCGCAGTGGATGTAGTGACTTTCGAATTCGAGAACGTGCCGGCAACAGCGGCGGCCTTTCTCACCAGCCACACCACAGTGCGTCCCTCGTGGCGCGCGCTGGAAGTGGCGCAAGACCGGATCAAAGAAAAGCAGTTCTTCGCGTCGATCAACGCTGCAACGCCGCCGTGGCACCCGGTGCACACGCGAGAGGATCTTGAAGCGGCGGTGAAGAAAATCGGCACACCTGCCGTGTTGAAGACCGCGCGCCTGGGTTACGACGGCAAAGGCCAAGCCAAGATCAAGAGCGCAAGCGATGCGGATGCCGCGTGGCAAGCCATCACGGGCGGCAAGCCTGTACCGGGCGGCGATACGTTCGCCGTGCTGGAGGGGTTTGTTGATTTTCGCTGCGAGATATCGGTGATTGCCGCGCGCGGCGTGGACGGCAGCATTGTCTGCTTCGAGCCCTCGGAGAACGTACATACTAATCACATGCTGGACACCTCCACCGTGCCGGCACGTATCGATGCAGCGACCGCAAAGACCGCGCAGGACATTGCCATGCGTGCGATGAAGGCGCTGGACCTCGTGGGTCTGCTGGCTGTGGAAATGTTCGTGACGACCGACGGAAAGATACTGTGCAACGAAATGGCCCCTCGCCCGCACAACTCCGGTCACTGGACTCAGAACGCCTGCGGCACCGATCAGTTCGAGCAATTGATCCGTGCGGCGGCGGGATTACCACTTGTCGACCCCGCGCGGCACTCCGACGCGGTGATGAAGAACCTTGTCGGCGAAGATATCTTCAAGATCTACACTTACCTGACCGATCCTGCCGCGCACATCCATCTTTACGGCAAGACGGAACCGCGCCCGGGCCGCAAGATGGGTCACGTCAACATCCTAAAGCCAAAAACCTGATAGCCGTGGGCGTCGGAGCTTTCTAAGCACCATCACACGCGCCCTTGGCACCACACTCCACTTTTCTCCGCTCGTATTTTTTAGACGGATAAATATCAAGGAGGGGATGACATGAATCGGCGCGAATTGATTCTGGCAATGATGGCGGCGGGTTTCATCCGGCCGGAGCGCGCATCAGCGCAAATCGTTCCTGCACAGCTTGTACCCCTCGCGACACCCAAGCCGATTCATGAGAGCATTGCCGTCATCAACGGCAATGTCTGGACCATGGACGACAAGGTTCCGCGCGCGCAGGCGGTGCTGATCCAGAATGGGCGTATCACTCAGGTCGGCACCAGCGCCGACATCCGACGCGCCGCCGGCAACGTCCGCGTGATCGATGCCGGCGGACGCAGTGTATTGCCGGGGTTCAACGACTCTCACACGCATATGGAGTTCTCGGCTTACTATTTCTCGGGACTTCAGGTTGATGTGCATACCCCGCCCTTGAAGTCGCTGCAGGAAATGTTCGCGCGCGTGCGCGAGCGTGTTGCCAAGACCAAGCCTGACAATTGGGTGCTCGCGCGCGGGTCCTTCAACATCCATCAGCATGTCACTGAACAGCGCTGGCCGACCCGCCAGGAACTGGATGCCATCAGCACCGTGCATCCCATCATCATCCTGGGCGGTATGCATGGCTGGTCCATGAACTCGCTGGCCTTCAGCCGCCTGGGCCTCTTTGACCCTCTGCAAGCCGATTCCTTGCGTTGGCGCGACGGGCGCAGACGCATGGGCAGTGATGTGGCGCGCGATGCCGACGGCAAGCCCACGGGCATGGTGACCGAAACATTCGACCTGTTGCCGGAGAACGCTCATAGCTTTGAAGAGAAGTGTGAGGCGATCCGCACCCAGATCGTGCCGCAGTTTGTGGCCAAGGGTATTACCTCGACCTCGACCATTCCGCTTTTTGACGATGACGTGCGCGTCTGCCAGCGCCTCTATTCCGAAGGCGCTTTGCCCATGCGCGTGAAGACCTACCCGGTCGTGCCGTTCAAGATGGGCCTGGAGGAAGTGCTGCACGGCGGCATGCTGCCGGGCTTTGGCGACGAAATGCTCACTTACGGCGGCATCAAACTGTTCGTGGCCGGAGCTGGATACAATGCGACTTTACAGCGCGTGACCGACTATCACTGGAATCAGGACGACCTGAATGATGCGGTGCTGCGTGCTCACGACGCGGGCTTGCATATGCTGCTGCACCAGGCCGGCGCCAGCCTTCCAAGGTGCCTGGAAGCTGTCGAGCGTGCGCAAATGCATTCACGGCGTCAGTTGCGTCACCGCTTGGAGCACTACGGCAGCCTCACTGACGAAGAAATGGTGCGCGTGAAACAGCTGGGCATGCGGGTGTCGATCACTGCGCCGACAGAAGCGAGCGATGGCCCTTCCGCCGCTAAGTTTCCGCGCTACCGCGCAATGATCGACGCTGGATTGAAACCGGTTTCGATCAGCGATTCCACCGGGACGGTGCCGACCTTCAGTCCCTTAGCGGGCATTGCCGGGCTTGTCGCGAAACAAAGCGACGGCGGATCGGCCCCGGAAGGACAGGCCGTGACGGTTGAGGAAGCTGTGCGGATGTGGACGCTATGGGCAGCCGAGTCCGTGCACGAGGACGATGTGAAGGGCTCACTTACACCAGGCAAATTCGGAGACGTCGTCATTCTTGACCAGAACATCGAGCACGTCTCAGGACGAGACCTGTTCAAGGTTGGGGTGCGTTCGACAATCCTGGGCGGGCGGACTGTCTATGGCGCGTGATATTTTTTGAGCATGTTCTTATCGGAAAACCGCCACCACTTTTCCGGAACATGCTCTAGTTGGTCCAGCGCAGGTTGACGCCAATGGTGCGCGGGCGTAGCGGCGTCACCTGCGTGATGTGGCCAAGCGAAAAGGGATTGCCGAAGGCGTATGTGTTGGACGATTGATCCAGCACGTTGTTCACGTAGAGCGCGACGCGCAGACGGCCGCGCTCTACGCCGATGCGCGTATTCAACGACAGATAGCTTTGCGCCCCGCCCTCTGTTGTGATGCCGTTGGTAAGCCGTGCGGGGCCGACAAAATCGCCTTTGAGATTGGCAAAGCCCGAGAGGTCCGCCGAGATGGGATACTCGTATTGCGCGGCCATCGTGCCTGAGAACTTTGGTACCACCGGCAAACGGTTGGCGCTGATAGCCGCAGCTAGCGCGCTGTTTTCATCGAGCTTGGGATTGCTCCATGAAAGATTGGTCATCACCGTAAAGTGGTCGGTGGGTGCAAAGATCGTCTCGACCTCGAAGCCTGGATTGCGCACCCGACCGATATTGGCGGTAAAAGACATGCCGTTGAGGCGTGTGAGGTCGGCCTGCATATTGCTCCAGACCGCGTAGAACGCCGACGCATTGACCATGAAGGATTGGCCCAGCACCAACGACTTCACGCCCGCCTGAAAGTTCCAAAGGCGGTCTGAATCGAAGTTTGACACCGTCAGCGTGGTATTTCGCCGCCGGGTGGGCGTGGACACGCGGCTGTCGATGTTGATCCCTCCCAGGCGAAAACCCTGCGCCGCCTCGGCGTAAAGCAAGGTGCTGGCATCGAGCTTATAGGAGACAGATGCCTTGGGCGTGAAACCGTTCTTGGCGTTGAAGCCCACGGCTTCCGACGGGCCGACGTCAATTAATTCGGAATTGTTGGCGCTGGCATTGAGCACACCGCGATAAACGCGCAAGCCGGCTGTGAGTGAAATCTTGGGCGTCAGTGCGAAGGTGCCTTCGCCGAAGGCGGCGTACTCGCTGCCGGTGTCACGGCGACTCTTGGAATAAAAAATACCATCAAGCAGCAGTGGCTGACCTGGAACCTGCGGCGGCGGCGCGCCGGGCGGCGCGGGATGCTCATTGAGAAAACGCAGACGAATGGTGGAATTGGCATAGCGGCGCGAAAAGAACACGCCTGCCAGCCACTCAAAGCGCGTACCGGGAGTGGAGACCAGGCGCGTTTCGTGATTGACCGTTTCATAGGAAGCTTCTTGCGCGAAAGTCGTGGCCTCGATGGGTAGATTGGTGAGAATGGGTAACGCGAGGGACGCATCGAAATTGCCGCGCACATCCTGAGACAGCCACGCCGTCGAGGACGTCAGGTCGGCCCAACCGAGATCACCGACGATGGCGAAGTTGGCGTCTAGGAAGCGGTTTTGATTGGGCTCACGCACAAGATTGCCGCGCGTGAACTTCGGCATGGCTTCGTCGTAGTACTGCGTGTCCTTGGCGCGGATGGATTGATAGACAATGCCGGCACGCACCAGCCAATCCTGCGAGAGGCGTAAACGTGTCGTGACGCGCCCGCCGGTCGTTTCGGTGATATTGGCGTTGTTGATGCCAATGTTGGTGTCATTGATGTAGCCGCCGTCATGACGGGCGTAGGCGACGGCCCGCACGGCCATCTTGTCGCTGATCAGCGGCACATTGAGCATGCCTTCGACGAATCCCGATGTTCCTGTCGAGCCCGCCAGTGAACCATCGACGATAGCTTCAGACTCGAAATCCCCGAAGACCGGCAGCTTGGTGATAATGCGCATCAAGCCGCCGATGGGTCCCGCTCCATACAGCGTGCCTTGCGGACCACGGATGATTTCAACGCGTTCGACATCAAAGAGCTGCAGATTGGGATCGGGTGAATTGAACGTGGCGCGGGTCTCATCGATATAGACACCCACGGCAGCCTGGGTGTTGCCGGTGAAGGCGCCATCCGAAAGACCGCGCACGAACATCTTCTCTTTGCCCGCACCCTGGTTCGATGTGGAGACGGCCGCCGCCAAGGAGGCCGCGTCGCTGGGCGAATAGAGGCCGAAGTCCGAGAGCCGCGTGCTGGTGACCACGGCGACGGACAGCGGCACACGCTGTAAGGACACCGGGCGTTTGGAAGCCGTAACGGTGATCTCCTCCACCAGCGGCAGCGTGAGCGGCACGACCGCGGCCCGCTGACGGAGTTCTTGTGGTGCGGCCGTCTCGCGCGCCAGCGGCATGGGGTAGATGCGGTAGGTTTGCGGATCGACCATATCGAAGGCGAGCCCGCTACCTTCGAGGATACGCTCGAGGGCAGCAGCAACCGTTGCAGGGCCTACAAGTTCACGGCTGGTTTTGTTGGCGAGATCCACACCTGCCAAGCCAATGGAGATATCGGCTTGCGTGGCCAGCGTCACGAGGGCGCGGCTTAATGGCTCGGCATCGATGTTGAAGGTTCGGGTCTCGGCGGCCAAAGCATCGGGCGCGAGAAAAGCAGACGATAGAAAAGTACTGGCGCACAGAAACGACAAAAGCGCGGTGAGATACCGCGCCTTCTTCCCGCGCATGAGGTGCGAGGCCCCATGACGCAGATGTACTCCCCCCAACATTCGCTATGTCAATGACTTACTGTTTATCTCCTTTCCAATACTAGGGCATTGCCCTGCTCTTGCACAGCGACTGGGAGGAAGGCGCCCAGGCGGCGCAGGACGCTCATTTCATCGTCAATTTTCAGCACGCCGGAGAAGCGAAGAGTCCTGACGGACTCGTCGTTAATGGCCACCTGACGCGGGAAATAGCGATTCAGACTCGAAACGACATCAGCCAGGGCGGCGTCCTGGAAAACCAGGCTGCCGTCACGCCAGGCCACCACCGAAGCGGGGTCGACCTTCACCAGCGTGTAAGCGGCTTCGCCGTCGCGGCGGGTGAATTGGTCGCCTGCCGTGAGGCGCACATGTTCCGGATCGACGTTGCGGCTCATCTGCACAACGCCGTGCACGACGGTCACCGCCACACGTCCATCCTGCTTCAGGATGTTGAAAGACGTGCCGACGACCTGCACGCGCTGTTCGCCCATGACGACGACAAATGGCCGTCCGGCGTCCGCCATCACATCGAACAGGGCCTCGCCCTTTTCCAGACGGACGGTGCGGGTGTCCTTATCCATGGAGAAGGAGACAACCGTATCCGTATTGAGATGAACATCGGAGCCATCGGCGAGATGAACCTCGCGCGTTTCACCCATGCGCGTGGACCAGTTCTCAACCGGCGGCGCCACCGGCGCAGGCCGCAGGAAGACAGCAAGTAATACGGCGGCCGCCGCGGCAACTCCCGAAAGCCACGTACGCCGGGATGCCAGCCAGCGTGACGGCGCCGGCCGGACAAAGTCCTTCAAGGAGACGATAGTGGGAGCATCGGCAGATGCGGCTTCGAAATTGCTGAGGGCGATACGGTGGCTGGCGATCTCGGCGGCCAGGGCATCGGCGCGGTCGAAGGCATCGCGGTGGGCCGGATCTTCCTCCAGCCACAGGGTAAAGCCTTCCCAATCCGCCGGCTGAACGTCACCCGCCAAACGCACATGCCAGGCCAGCGCGGCCTCGAGGCGTTCGTCGTCGGTGAATGTTTTCCGTTCAGTCACGAATTAGTCCTTCTTGTTCTCAATTCCAGAGATGATGTGCACGGCTTCTTCCCCCACCCCTATGTTTTGCCGGAACGGCTACGTTCAACGCCGAGTTTCGCTGCTAAATATTTTAAAGCCGTAGTCATCTGTTTTTCCACGGCTTTTATGGAGACCCCCAGACCGTCGGCAATTTGACGATGGCTCAGGCCTTGCAAGTGATGCTGGGTAAAGACCATGCGGCACTTGGGGGTTAACTCGTTCAATCCGTCCAGGAGCTGATCGAGGCGGCGCTTGGCGTCAATGGCATCGTCGGCATCGGGACCGTCGGAGATGAAATTGATGCCGACCTTCTGATTGGTGAGATCGGTCCAGGCATCGTCGCGCCTGACACGCCTGTGGCCCGCGCGCGCAAATTCGTTCGCGAGGTTGTAGGCACTGCGAAACAGAAACGCGGGGGGGTTCTCGATCACGTCCGCCTGCGCCGTGCGAATGCGCACAAAGAGCTCCTGATAGACATCTTCGGCAGCGGCGTGATTGCCCAGGCGCGCGGTGAGAAAGCGCACAAGATCCGCCCGCAACGCCACATAGGCATCGGTCAGCGGATTGGCCGCCTGATGATTTTGCTCGCTGCCTCGCATGACGCGCGGGTCGCCTTTTTATTCAAAGCCCAGAATCGTCCCCGAATCCAAGGCTGTTCCAAGAGTTTAGGGCCATTTGGCGCGCCGATGCGAGCCCGCCTGCGCACGCCCGTGGAAAGCATCACCGCGCGGTAGGGAGACCGGTTGGCGGCGGCATCTCTTATGTAAGCCAAAGCCACAATAAAGCTGACCAAAAGAGAAGCTAAGGCCTTGGAAAAAAAGAAATCTTACGTGCTCGGGGGAACTATGCTCGCCTTTCATAAAGATGACCTCGATGACGATCGGGGATCGCCCTCTTATATGTCCATGGCGGAGGGGCTGACTTTCCGCGACAGCTGGTTGGGGGTCAGGTCCACGCCGGCTGACACATGGCGCAGCGTTCTGCTTTCAATCCCGCAGTCACCGCTGTTGATGCTGCTGTTGCTCGTGCTGGGCGTGGTGTGCGTGCGCCTGCCCTTCTTCGACTACACGGTGTTGAGCGTGGATGAGTCGGTGTACCTCATGATCGGCTCGGGCATGCGCCATGGGCTGATCCCGTACGTCGATATCATCGACCGCAAACCCATCGGCATCTTCCTGATCTTCGCCGCCGCCGACGCGCTGTTCACCGATCCGTTGTTCGGTGTGCGCATCTTCGGCGCGCTGTTCACCATCGCCGGCAGCTGGATGATCGCGCGCATCGGCCAGCGCTTCCTGGGGCTGGGACCTGTGGCGGGCATGCTCGCCGGTCTGCTCTATTCCACCTACGCTCTGCTGTTCTACGGCGACTCAGGCCAGACGCCGGTGTTCTTCATGCCCTTCGTGATCCTAGGCGGCGGTCTCGTGCTGCGCGAGTTGCGGCGCATCCGCCGTGGCACCGCGCCCGACGTAGCGCGCTTGGGTTTCGCCGGTCTCGCGCTCGGACTTTCGCTGCAAATCAAATACTCGACGTTCTTCGAATGCGTCTTCTTCGGCGGCATGCTGCTGTACACAACATGGCAGTTCAGAGCGCTGCTGGGCTACCGGGGCCTCAAAGCCGCGATGCTGGGGATCTGCACCATGATCGGCGGCGGGTTGCTGCCGACCATCGTTGCGTATCTGGTGTACGCGACCCTGGGGCACGCGGACGCTTTCACCTTCTATAACTTCACCTCGAACCTGGACCGGCAAGCGACGGATTTTCCGGCGAGCCTGATCCTGTTCCGCGCCTTCCTGTTCATGCTGGCAGTGTTACCGTTGGTGATCCTGAGCGCCAAATATGTATGGTCGCGCCTGCCCCTGGCGAGCGAGGACACCGCCACAGCCCGCCAACGCTGGGTGCATAATGCGCTCGCGCTCTGGTTCCTGTCGGCACTGGTCGCAGGCCTGGCGCAACAGCAGCCCTATGCCACGTATTTCTTCGACACGCTCGCCCCTCTGGCTCTGATTGCCGCAGCGAACTTCCAGTCCCGCACCAACGCGCCGCGCTCGACCAAAGCCATCGCGTGGACGGCGGGTATTGTGTTCGCGCTGGGGATATCGGGTTACGTCGGCCTGCACATCCAGAAGATCCGCGACAACGGTTCACCTTATTTGCCGGCGACCATCGCTCAAGACATCAAGGCCGAGGGCGCTGACTCGCTATACGTGTTCAATTACTACGGCATCCTGTATCCGCTGACAGGCATCGCGTTGCCGACGCGCTATCCCCTGCCCGACCATTTGTTGCGGGACCTGGAAGCGGCTTCCTATCAGTTCGATGCTATCGCCGAGCTGAACCGCATTCTGGGCAACAACCCCGATATGATCGTGGTGCAAAGTCCGCTGAACGACCGCATCCCGCAGGACCGGCGCGAAATCCTGGCCGACAAGCTGACGTCCGAGTATTGCCTGTGGCGCGCTTATGATGCGGGCCCGCAAACAGTGAACGTCTATATGCACAAAGAAACGAGCACACTCGTGGCCGGCACAGCCTGCCAGCAACCGATCGATCCCAATGCATGGATCACAGCGACGAGTAAGCCCGGAGATAAACGCCGGGTGACTAAGCGAGGGCGTGCGTAAGCGCCTACTCGCCAAACTCAAAGAGCGCCGTTCAATACGGCGCTCTTTTTATTTCAGCACGTTTGCAGATAAGCCTGATTAGTCCTCTTTACGGGCGCGCTTGCGAGCGCG
This sequence comes from Fidelibacterota bacterium, assembly GCA_947472795.1. Lineage (GTDB taxonomy): Bacteria > Pseudomonadota > Alphaproteobacteria > Rhodospirillales > Rhodospirillaceae > SHVO01. The sequence goes on from CANJBL010000007.1 coordinate 129,654, forward strand.
CTTGAACTTAGCGGCGCTCTTGGCCTTGCGGCGATTGGCGCGAACTTTGGTGCTGGACTTCTTGGGTTTCTTGGCAGCCATGACTTACTCCTGAATTCAAATACGCGGCCCGTATAACACCACCCGCGGCATTTAGGAAGCGGGCCTGCGTGTTTTGGGCCCAAAGCGCTCGGCAAAACGTTCCAGGGCGCGGCGTGGATCTGGCAGGATTTTCAGGCGTTCGGTGACCTTGGCCTTCCATTGCGGGAACTGCATGACCTCGGCGATGCGGCGGTCGAGGAAGGCCCAGGTGGCAACACAGCCCTCGGAGCGGTCGTCGAGCCAGAACAGCACCGTGGAGCCATAGACCGCCGCGAGCAGCCCGCGCTTGGTATAAAAGTTGAAGTCGGTGGCCCGGTCGCCGGCGGCGCGCCAAATGGCATCGACCGTACGGTAAAAACCGCGCAGGGACTCACCGGCGAAGGGCGGCAACGGGGCCAGGGCCAGCGCGCGGCGGACAGCTTCGCGGTGAGGTGTCCAGCGCTCGAGGCGGACTTTCACACCGGCGGTAACGCGCGCGCGGACCTTCATCGACGCGAGATCGAGGGCGGCGAGGTCTTCGATCATTTTGCGGTCGGCAAGGTCCATGAAATGGGCAACAGCTTGCTTCGGCCCACCGGGGAAAAGGTGGTCGTAGTTAACGCCCTGAGCCTCAGCGGCAGCCGTGAGTGTCTTTCGGCTCCAGCCGTCGAAGGCCACGTGAGGCAAAGCCGCCATGATGAGGGCATCGCGTTGAGAGGTTTTAGGATCGGCGACGCTCATGTGCCTTCCTCGTCCAACTCCAGCTCGCGCCCGTCGCGTTCGGCCTCGGCCTGAAGCACGTCGGTGAAAGCGAGCGAGGCCATGTCGGTCATGCGCTGCGGGTAGAGCGTGCCGTCGAGATGGTCGCATTCGTGCTGCACGACGCGGGCGTGGAAGTCTTTCGCCTCGCGCTCCACAAGCACGCCATTCAAATCGCGGAAGCTGTACTTAATATGGGTATAGCGTGGCACCAGTCCGGTGAGCCCCGGTACCGACAGGCAGGCTTCGAAGCCCTCGTTCTTGTCCTCGTTGAGGGGGGTAATCACGGGGTTGACCATGACGGTCAGCGGCACCTCGACCCCGGCATTACGGTTGGCCGGCACAAAGAAGATCACGATGCGCTGGGAACTGTGGACCTGGGGCGCGGCCAAGCCGACGCCATGGGCGTCCTCCATGGTATCGACCATGTCCTGGACGAAATCCTTCAGTTCCGGGGCCTGGAAATCAGTGACTTCCGCAGCACGGCGCTTCAAGACCTCGGCACCCATCTTAGCAATCGGCAGTACAGCCATGGTTTGGCGGCGTCCTTCGGTAGGTTCTAAGACCTATATATAAGGGCGGGCCGGCTGGCGCCATACCAGCCCCCGGTCTGTGGCCGGGGCGCACCGTCCCGTAAAAAGCGTGTGAAATGGCTTCTTTAGCGGCCTAAAAGGTGCCAAAACCCGCTTCCCAGGCCCTGGGACCCATGATATACCCCGCCCCTCTTAATGAGGCGCTGGTCCGGGGGGACTGAGGCGCCTTTTGTATGTGATCCGAAAAACGAGGAACGCCTTGGTTCAAGTCATCGTCCGCGACAACAACGTCGATCAGGCCTTGAAGGCCCTGAAGAAGAAGATGCAACGCGAAGGCATCTTCCGTGAAATGAAGCTCCGCAAGTCCTACGAAAAGCCCTCTGAGCGCAAGGCCCGTGAAAAGGCCGAAGCTGTGCGCCGGGCCCGTAAGATGGAACGCAAGCGCCTCGAGCGCGAAGGCTTCTAGCCACGAAAGCTGCCGCCAGCAGCTTTTCCAAAGACTGACACGATCAAGCTTGGCGAGATCAAACGGAGCGGTTTCATAATCGCTCCGTTCTGCTGTCTAAACCTCCCCAGCCCGTTAACGCGCTAGAAACCCGCCGCATTTACTCTTCAAGGATTCGTGCCCTGGGAGAGGGAAAAGCAATGTCCGCGCTGAACATCCGGCCCGCCGCGCCATTCGACTCCATGGCCATTGCCGCCCTGGTGCGTGAATCGTGGCTGGCCTCCAATCAGAACATCCTGCCCAGAGATACCGTGGCGCATGTCAAAGCTTCCGGCGACCTCTCCGGCTTCGTTGCCGGCGAATGGCAAAGCATCCGCGTGGCGGAAGTGGACGGCATGATTGTCGGCGCTGTCGGCGTGAACCCGGCGGGCGTCATCTGGCTGCTGTACGTACTGCCCGCCTATCAGGGCTGCGGCGTAGGCTCTGCCCTGTATAACGACGCCATCGGCGCCATGAAGCGGGCCGGCAACCGCAAAGCCCTTTTGGAAGTGATGGCCGCCAATGAGAACGCGGTGGCCTTCTATCGTTCCAGAGGCTGGGTGCCCGAAGGCCGGCGCACACAACACATCCCCGGCTTCCGCTTCACGGCGGTGCGCATGGGCTTAGCGCTAGCGTAGGGCACTCGCCCCCATTCCAAACAAATAGTCCGACGCGAGACCATCTATTCCTTCCGACGTCATCCTGGGATTTATTCCCAGGATCCAGAGTAGCTAAATGGAGCGTCGGTGGTGATCGCAATCCGCTTTGAGTGATCGCGTGTCGTTACCCTGGGTCCTGGGCGTTCGCCCAGGACGACGCAGAGTGTGTAGCAACCGTTTTAGATTTCGACCACCTAGATTTCGACCTGAGTGCCCAGCTCTACCACGCGGTTAGGCGGCAACTTAAAGAAGTCCATGGCGCTCGTGGCCGAGCGCATCATCCAGGCGAAGAGATGTTCGCGCCATAGGGCCATGCCCGGGCGGCGGCTGGGCATGATGGTCTCGCGGCCCAGGAAGAATGACGTCTCCATGTCGTTGAACTCGAAATTGAGACGCGTGGCGGCTTTCAGCGCCGCCGGAATGTCGGTTTCGTCCAAATAGCCGTAGCGCAGGATGAAGCGGTAGAAGCGCCGGCCCAGGTGCTGGACCTCAAGGCGATCCTGCTCACTGACGTGCGGCACTTCCTCGGTCACCACGGTCAGGAACACCACGCGCTCGTGCACGACACGATTGTGCTTCAGATTATGCAACAGAGCATGCGGCACGCCTTCGATGGTGCCGGAGAGAAACACGGACGTGCCCGGCACGCGCGTGACATTGGGGTTGAGCGACGCCAGGAATGTGTCCACGGGCATGGCATCTTCGGCGCGGCGCGCGAAGAGCAGCTCGCGGCCCTTCTTCCAGGTCGTCAGGAAGATGACGATGGCAACGCCAATGGCCAGCGGGAACCAGCCGCCGTGCGTCAGCTTCGTCATGTTGGCGGCAAAGTAGGCAAGATCGATGATGATGAAGAAGCCGCCAATAAAGCCGGCGATCCACGGATTCCACTTCCAAAGACCGAACATCACGACGGTAAGCTGGATGGAGGCAATCAGCATGGTGCCGGTGACGGCAATTCCGTAAGCGGCGGCAAGGTTGGTGGAACTTTGGAAGCCCAACACAAGCGCGATGACCGCGACCATCAAGAGCCAGTTCACAAAGGGAATGTAGATCTGACCGGATTCGGATTCCGACGTATGGATCGTGGCCATGCGCGGCAGGAAACCAAGCTGCATGGCCTGGCGCGTGATGGAGTAAGCGCCTGTGACCACGGCCTGCGATGCGATCACGGTGGCAAAAGTGGCAAGTCCCACCATGGGCAGAACAGCCCACTTCGGCACCATCAGGAAGAACGGATTTTCCACAGCCGCGGGGTTCGTCAGCAACAACGCGCCTTGACCAAAGTAGTTCAGCACGAGGCCGGGCAGCACCAGAATGAACCAGGAGCGCCTAATCGGTTGAATGCCGAAGTGACCCATATCGGCGTAAAGCGCCTCGCCGCCCGTGAGCACCAGCACAACGGACCCCAGCGCAAGGAAAGCAGTCATTTTGTAATGGACGAAAAAATGAATGGCGTACCAAGGATTGACGGCACTCAGAATTTCGGGGGCTTTGATGATGTTGAAGATGCCCACAACCCCGATGGCAAAAAACCAGACAATCATCACCGGGCCGAACAGGCGGCCGACGACCGCCGAGCCATGGCTTTGAAAGAAGAAAAAGATGACAAGAACAACGAGCGTGATGGGAATGATGTAGCTTTCCAAACCGGGCAGGGCCACTTCCAGGCCCTCGACGGCGCTCAACACGGAAACCGCCGGCGTGATCATGCTGTCGCCATAGAAAAGCGCCCCGGCGGAGATGCCGAGAATGACAACGATCGGCCCTAGCCAGGTCTTTTGCGTCACGCTGCTGGCAAGCGCCAGCAAACCCAAACTACCGCCCTGCCCTTTGTTGTCGGCGCGCATCAGCAGCGAAAGGTACTTGCCCGAGATCACGAGCATGAGCGACCAGAACACCAACGAAAGCACACCGAAGATGTGATCCTTGTCGGCGGGCAGCGGATGCGTGCCGGCGAAGACTTCCTTGATGGCGTACAGTGGGCTAGTGCCGATGTCGCCATAAACCACGCCAATAGCGCCGATCATAAGCAGCGGCAGCGAAGGGGCGAGATGTGGCGTCCCGTTGTTCGGGGCGGTGGAGGTCTTGTCGAGAATCATTGCCTCTGGGCACATAAAAAATGCAACGCCGAGTGAAGAGTGGCAGCGCCTCCCCAAGGCCCTTCCGCGGCGGCGCCATCGTGTAGCACCGCCACCCCTGCCAAGCCATTGAAAAGCAGGCATTCAGGCCGGGTTTATTTTTGATGCCGTTTATAAGTCATTGATATTAAACAATTTTTATATTTACCGCAGAGCTGACATGCCGGATTGGGGGAGTTCGCGACTTTTCGATAAACTCTGCCCAGAGATTTGGGGAATGGGAGGACACTCACATGCTGAAACACCTGGTAGCGGCGATGATGCTGTGCGGATCGGCGCTGGCCGCGGAACCTTCTTATCCCACAGGTCAACTGCCCGACACGGTGCGCCCAACGCATTACACCCTCGATCTCACCGTCGTGCCCACACGCGATACCTTCGGCGGCAAGGCCGTGATCGACGTGGAGTTCAAAGACGCCGGCACGACGCTGTGGATGCATGGGCGCGGGCTGAGCGTCAGCAGCATCGCGGTGGAGGACGCAAGCGGCGCCCCGATTGCCACGACCTGGACGGAGATTCCCAACAGTGACGGCGTGGCGAAACTGACTCTGGCGCATGCGCCGCAAGGACCTAAGGGACGCATCACCATCACCTATACAGCGCCTTTCAATCGGCAACTGGAAGGACTGTACCGTGTTGATGAGGGCGGTGAGTCCTATGCCTTCAGCCAAATGGAATCTATTTCCGCACGTCTTGCGTTCCCCGGCTTCGACGAGCCGCGCTTCAAGACACCCTATGACGTTGCCATGACCGTGCGCACGACGGACAAGGCCATTGCTAACACGCGCGAGATCCAGAGCAAGGACGCGGGCGACGGCATGAAGCGCGTGCAGTTCGCCACCACCAAGCCGTTGCCGACATATTTGGTCGCCTTGATGGTGGGGCCCTTCGATGTGGTGGACGGGCCACCTCTGGCCACAAATTCCATTCGCAATGTGGAGCTGCCCTTGCGCGGCGTGACGGTGAAAGGCCGCGGCGGACAATTCAAATACGCCTTGGATCATACCGGCGCCATCATGGACGCGTTGGAAAACTACTTCGGCATTCCCTACCCCTACGACAAGCTGGACATTATTGCCGTGCCGGACTTCGCGGCGGGCGCCATGGAGAATGCCGGCGCCATTACCTATCGCGATTCTCTGCTGCTGCTCGATAACGACGCACCCTTGAACCAGAAGCGGCGCTATCTGACCGTGCACGCCCATGAGATGGCGCACCAGTGGGTCGGCGATTTGGTGACGCCCGTGTGGTGGAACGACATCTGGCTGAATGAATCCTTCGCCACCTGGATGAGCAACAAAATCGCCGCGACCGTGGAGCCAAAGGGTGAATACAGCCGGCTGACGCTGGGCGGCGCGCTTGGAGCTATGGGGGCCGACAGCCGCACGACAGCGCGCAGCATTGCCCAACCCATTATCTCCAACGACGACATCGAGAACGCTTTCGACGGCATCACCTATGAAAAGGGCGGCGGTGTGCTGGCGATGTTCGAGCAGTACTACGGCCCGGAAACTTTCCAGAAAGGCGTGCGGCTGTACCTGGAGCGCCACAAGTTCGCCAACGCCACATCCAAGGATCTGCTTACGGCGCTGGCGGAAGCCGGCAAAGACAGCAAAGGCGCAGCCGCATTTGAAAGTTTCCTGACGCAACCGGGCGTACCGCTGATCAGTGCGGAGCTTTCCTGCGGCAAGGACGGCGCGGAACTGGCGGTGAGCCAGAGCCGCTATGTGCCACTGTTGAAAGAGACCGCCTCCAAGACTGCATCGCAAATGTGGAAGGTTCCGTTGTGCGTTTCCTATGGTGATGGCACGAAACGCGAGCAAACCTGCAGCCTGCTCGAAGACCAGAAAGCCCGCATCAAGCTCAACACGGCAAGCTGCCCCGCCTGGGTGATGCCCAATGCCGATGGCGCCGGTTATTACCGCTTTGCTCTCAGCAAAGCGGATTGGTCGCATCTGACCAAAGCCGGGCCTCAGCTCACAGAAAAGGAAATCCTTGCCACGCTCGATAGTCTTGAAGCCGCTTTCATGGCCGACAAGCTTGACGCCGGCGAATACTTTGACTCGGTCAAAGCACTCGTGAGTGCCAAGGACGGCCTGATGGCGTGGGATTCCGCGCAAGCGCTGGCGCAGGACCTGACGGGCATCAAGGACCGCTTCGTTTCCGAACGTGCCCGCGATGGAGCGCGCGCGTTCGTGCGTGACCTGTTCACCCCGCTGTTCCAGAAGATGGGCCTGGATGCCACGACGGAGCTGGATCGCGAGAGCCCGCAACAAGCAACGCTGCTACGTGGACCTGTGGCGCGCATGATGGCCGTGGAAGGGCGTGCGGAGGCAGCCCGGCGCGAGTTGCTGAAGCGCGGCGCAGCCTACCTTGGCCTTTCCGCTGACGGCAAAACAGATGACGGCAAGCTGCATCCCGAAGCGGTGAACCCTGACCTTGTGGATCAGGCCCTGACGGTGACCGTGGAAGACATGGGCGCACCGGCGATCCACGCGATCATGGCGCGGCTGAAGACAGAGCGGAATGGCGGCACACGCGGACGATTGCTCGCGGCCCTCACCCAGACCACCGACAAGCGCTTGTCGGGCGAAGTGCGGGATCTCGCCCTCAGCGGCACGCTACGCACCAACGAACTGCCCATGCTGATCTATGCCGGCATGGGCGAAGATAAAACCCGCGCCGACGCCTGGGCCTGGTTCAAAGCCAACTACGCTACCATCATCCAAAAGACGCCTACTTTCGGGCGCGGCGGACTAGTGGGCGTTGGTGGGCGCTTCTGCACGCCGGCGGAGCGCAATGACTATAAGAGGTTCTTCGACAACAAGGTGCAGGCGTTGACCGGCGCACCGCGCAACTATGCCAACGTGCTGGAGTCCATCGACAACTGTATCGCCATGGCGGAGAAGCAGCGCGAAAAGGCCAACACCTATTTCGCGCGTTACAAGGACTCTAAGGCCAGACCCAGCAGCTAACTTTTAGCCGAAAATCCTTAGGTCTATGCATGAGCGGAGAAGAGTTTCCTATTTCTCTACTAAATCGATAGATTAATAGATATATTCGTCGATAGCGCGCTTGTGTGATGGCATTGTGAGTTGCTCGTCAGCTTCCTCACATCTTGGACAGCCCGGAACCGCTGCCGGAACATAAGCGAAGGAGAGTCGTTTGGATCACCGCCGCCCCACCCCGCGCCTTTCCCCGCGATGTAGCTGGCAGACATGTTTCTAAGAACGCCCACGGGAAGAGCGCCTTTCCTCCCCCCTCCACAGAGCGCTCTTTCCGTGGCGCGACCATGTTGTGATGCAGATCGGTTATGATACAGATCGGAGTACGTGATGACGAATGGTTCAGGTTTTGTGATCGAGTTGGGCGGCCGCGCCGCCGGGCTGGTGGTCAGAGACGGGCATCGTTTTCGTTTCTATGCCGCGGACAAGACATTCGCCGGCCTTGAGCGCGCCGTTTATAAGTCGCCCGCCGAAGCCGAACACGCCTGCCGCCGTCTGCTCTGGCCGCGCCAAAGCGACAACGCCCCCAGTCTTCGCCAGGAAAAGCCGAAGCCGCGCCGACCGATTCTAAAATTGCGGTTTGGCGTCTGACGGCGGAGCCGCAGCGAGGCATTCAGCGAAAGACCCCTGCCGTATTGCGCTAGGGGTAAAGCCTTGCACCTTATTTTCACGAACGTTTTTTACTGTGCGCGCACTGGCAACAGAGACGCTCCCATAATATCCTGACACGCCGCCATTTTGGGGCCTGGGGAGTGGTATGAAATATACAGTGAGATATATCGGTCTGGCTGCGACAATGGGTTTTGCCCTCCTCGCACAGAGCATGGCGAGCGTCCGTGCGGCGGAGCCGCCGGCGGACCGCGGCGAATATGTCGCGCGGCTTGCCAACTGCGTGGCTTGTCACTCCGTTCCCAATGCAGCGCCCTTCTCCGGCGGCCTGAAGATGGCCACGCCGCTGGGCGCCATTTACGCCACCAACATCACGCCCGATAAGACGAACGGCATTGGCAATTACTCGCTGGAGGATTTCGACAAAGCGGTGCGCCTCGGCGTTGCCAAGGACGGGCACCAGCTGTATCCCGCCATGCCGTATCCCTCCTACGCCAAGATGAACGCCGCAGACGTGCAGGCGCTGTACGACTTCTTTATGAAGACGGTGCAGCCCGCTGCCGTGCCGAATAAGCCGAGCGAGATCCCAACACCCCTGAACATGCGCTGGCCTCTGGCCATCTGGAACATCATCTTCGCTGACGACAATGCTTATAAGAATGTCGCTGACAAGGACGCGGTGTGGAATCGCGGCGCCTATCTGGTGCAAGGTGCGGGCCACTGCGGCGCTTGCCATACGCCGCGCGGGCTGGCCTTCAACGAAAAGGGCTACGCCGAAGATGACAGCGCCTTCTTGATGGGTGCGCCCCTTGACAACTGGTCCGCCTCGAACCTGCGCCAGGACGTGAACACCGGCCTGAAGCGCTGGACGCAAGCCGACCTGGAAGAGTTCCTGAAGACCGGCCACAACAAATTCGGCACAGCCTTTGGCACCATGACCGAGGTCATCAACAACTCGACGCAGTACATGACCGATGCAGACATCACGGCCATGGCGACCTACCTGCGCTCCCTGCCCGGCTCACGCGAGAAGGATGCCAATCCGTACACGGTGGACACCAAAGCCACCGAAGCCCTGAAGGCCCGCAAGTACGACGTCGCGGGCTCGATGGTGTATGCGCAACAGTGCGGCACCTGCCACCAGTCGGACGGCAACGGCTTTGCGCCGTACCTGCCGCCTTTGGCCGGTAATCCGACAGTCGCGGACCCGAGTGCTGCCTCGCTCATCAACATCGTGCTGAACGCATCCTTACGGAACGTGGTCGATGGCTTGCCGGACTCCTACAAGATGCCGCAATACCGGGTCCTGCTGAAGGACCAGGAAATTGCCGACGTCGTGACCTTCATTCGTAGTAGCTGGGGTAATAAGGCTAGCGCCGTGACCGCCAAGGACGTGGCGGACATTCGCAAAGCCACGGACCCAGCCAGTGACCAGATCAACATCCTCAGGATGAAGTAACCTGGGACCAGGAACAAAAACCCCGGACGAAAGTCCGGGTTTTTTTCTTTGGCGACGTGGGGGCGTTCGCGGTAAGTATTTCCCCACCATGGTGATATCACAGTCATGATCGAAGCCCTCAACGCCGCTGCGCTTGCTAAACGTGCAGCTCTTCCCGCGAGCAACAGCTTTCCCATCCGCGAGCTTCTCTCCATGCCGCCCTATTACAATTGGGTGTCCTGCGACAGCGGGTTGGGCAAGTTCAGCATGTTTCTAGGTGGCAGGGACGACGGTGTTGCTCTGCGCTTCTTCTGGAACGGCACCTATGAGCGCATGACTCTTAAGACGTGGGCATGGTTCGCCAAACGTGCGAGCATTGCGCTAGATATCGGCGCTCATACAGGCGCTTACACACTTGCGGCCAAGGCGGCCAATCCTGCTATCTCGGTGGTGTCGTTCGAGCCCTACATGATGAATTTCGCACGGCTAAATCTGAACCTACGCGCCAACGGTCACGATACCATCAACAGCTACATGATGGCCGTGGGTGCTGAAGAGGGCAAACTGCCGTTTTCGGTCTCGACCTCACAAGACTACCTGACGTCGGGCGGTGCCATCGGCGCACGACCCAATAGCGCTACAACCGAAGTCAACGTGGTTGCGATTGACGCACTGGCGACCGATGACATCAGGACGCGCATCGGCCTCGTGAAGATTGATACGGAAGGGTTCGAAAGCGAGTGCATCAAGGGTATGCGGAACGTTATCACCACGGCGCGGCCAGTCATTTTCCTTGAATGCATCGAGCCCAAGTCCAGCGCAGCGGTGCAGGAGCATCTGGCGAAAGAAGGTTATCGCTTCTTTGAAGTGGACGACAACGCGCACACCATCCGCCCGGTCGCAGACTTGGCACCCAGCCTGGATAACAACGGCAAGGCGATCTATGGGCGATTGAACCGCATCGCCCTGCCGCAAGGCGATCTGACGGCTGAGATGATTGATCATACATAGCGGCCCATCTAGAAAGCCTGAAATGACATCAACTGTCAGTAATTCGGCGGCGGTCCAACAGTTGGCGGAAAAGGCCGAGCATTTTCAAAGCGTCTTCAATAGAGAACCTACAAGCGCGCTCGCAAAAGCAAACTTGATAAAGGCCTTGCGGGATTGGGCGTCATGGCTCATGCGCGAGCAAAATTTCGCGGTTGCCGCGGATGTTTTCCGTCGCCTTCTGGCACTCAAGCCATCCAGTCCAGCAACTCTCCTCAATCTCGGGATACTCGCGGTTCGGCTGGAGAGATTTGGCGAAGCATCAGATTATCTCAAGCAGGCTGTAGCCGGACGACCTGGCGATATTCAAGCGCTCGCTTATCTGGCCATAAGTGAACGGGCGCAACAAAAACCCTACGAGCAGTTTTTACTGCAGATTATTGAGTACGGCCCAGCCGATCTTGTGAAGCGCCGCCCGATTATGGCGTGGGCTTTCTTGATGCTCGGACTTCCTGAGAGGGCCTTTAGCACCGAGGGCACAGGACTTAACCTGATATCCTATGAAGATTTATCTACACTCTATCGGCGCAAAGATTGGCCGCAGAAAATTCAGGCGCTTCCGCAACTACAGGGCTCGTTTCCTGCCAAAACGACACGCCCTCTTGTCTTCGCGGCGGCCGACGATATTTACGCAAGCACTTTTGCGCACAAACTCATATCTTCGACTCTCGCGAACGTCCCGGAGTGCGATTTTCATCTGCATGTTATGAATCCCCGCGCGTACGACCCGACCAAAGCCCTTTCCGCCTTCCCCAGGGAACGGGTTTCATGTCCTCGGAAAATATTGGAACCTGTTCCAAGACAGTTTATGCGACGCGGCGCTTCGTTCGCCTATCACAATTCCTGCGGCACAGCGCGAGGCCAATCTTCGCTCTCGACGTCGATTGTGTCGTTCAAAAGGACATCGTTCGTTCGGTTCCGGCGGATTTCGATGCTCTCGTTTATAGGCGCTCGAATGAGTGTTTCATCAACATGCAGGTTCAAGGAGGATTTCTCGCCGTCACCGCCAGCGCTCAAGATTTCATTGATTTCATCGCCGCCTATATTTTGAATTTCGAGCAGAACAATTCAGCCAAATGGTTTTTAGATCAAATGGCTCTTGTTGCGGCATGCACGTGGTTTGCCGCGAATGTTCCGCAGCTGCGCATCATCGACGCACCGCGCAAGATGATAAATCTCAGCGCGGAGCATTCTTTGGATTACATCACTTGGCAGTATAAAGGGCTGCTGAAGTTAGAAAGTTTTGAGTAGCACTGCGCTTACAGCCCCGCCACGATCTCCTCGGTCATCTTCTTGGCATCGCCGAGCAGCATCATGGTGTTGTTGCGGTAAAAAAGCTCGTTGTCGACGCCGGCATAACCGGTCGCCATTGAGCGCTTCACGAACAGCACGGTCTTCGCCTTCTCCACATCCAGGATCGGCATACCGTAGATGGGACTGGTGGGATCGGTTTTGGCGGCGGGGTTGGTGACGTCGTTAGCACCCAAGACATAGACCGCGTCGGCAGTGGAGAATTCGTGGTTGATCTCTTCCAATTCGAAGACCTCGTCGTAGGGAACGTTGGCTTCGGCGAGAAGCACGTTCATGTGACCAGGCATGCGGCCCGCCACGGGGTGGATGGCGTATTTCACTTCCACGCCTTGGGCCTTGAGCTTGTCACCCATTTCACGCAAAGCATGCTGAGCTTGCGCCACCGCCATGCCGTAGCCCGGCACGACGATGACCTTGCTGGCGTTTTTCATGATGAAGGCCGCGTCATCCGCTGAACCCGCTTTGTGCGGACGGGCTTCCTTCTTGGCACCGCCCGCCGCGGCGGCGGTGTCGCCGCCGAAACCGCCCAGGATGACGTTGAAGATGGAGCGGTTCATGCCTTTGCACATGATGTAGGACAGGATCGCGCCCGAGGAGCCCACGAGTGCTCCGACGATGATGAGCAAGCTGTTCTGCAGCGTGAAGCCGATGCCCGCTGCCGCCCAGCCCGAGTAGCTGTTGAGCATGGAGACCACCACCGGCATATCGGCGCCGCCAATCGGCAGGATGAGCAAGAATCCCAAAAGGAAGCTGATGCCCATGACAGCATAGAACTGCGCGTGGCTCTCGCTTTGGCAGAACATGACAATGAGCACAACGATGGAGATGCCAAGAGCAGCATTCAAGACGTGCTGGCCCTTGAACACCAGCGGATTACCGGTCATGAGGCCTTGCAGCTTCGCGAAGGCGATGACGGACCCTGAGAATGTGATGGCGCCGATGGCAAGCCCCAGAGACATCTCGACCAGACTTCCGGGTTCGATGGAGCCCACTTCGCCGATGCCGTAGTTGGCCGGCGATAACAGCGCACCCGTGGCCACCAGGACGGCCGCCATGCCGACCAGCGAGTGGAAGGCGGCAACAAGCTGCGGCAGCGCCGTCATCTCGATCTTCTTGGCGATGACGTAGCCGATCACGCCGCCCAGCAAAAGGCCGCCGAAAATCCAGGTGTAGTCCTGAACGACGGGGGATGTGAGCGTCGTGGCGACAGCGATGGCCATGCCGGCCACGCCGAACTGGTTGCCGCGCCGGGCGGACTCAGGGCTCGATAGGCCGCGCAGGGTCAGGATGAAGAAAATCCCCGCGAGGATATAAGCAAGAAGTGTTGCACCTAATGCGGTCATGACCCTATTTGCCCTTCTTCTTGAACATGGAGAGCATGCGTTGGGTGACGAGGAACCCGCCGAAGATATTCACCGCCGCGAGTGTCACGGCGAAGAAGCCTAGGATCTTAGCGGGGCCGGTTTCCATGGGACCGGCGGCGAGGATGGCGCCTACGATGATAACACTGGAGACCGCGTTGGTAACTGCCATGAGCGGTGAATGCAGCGCCGGCGTGACACTCCAGACTACGTAGAAGCCGACGAAGACCGCGAGCACAAAAACAGTGAGCAGATAATAAAAATCCGCAGGACCGTGGGCGGCGTGGCCGACCAATTCAGTGACCTGATTCATGGTACCTCCCCTGACCTGACTAACCCGCGAGCGATGGGTGAACGACGGCGCCGTCTTTTGTGACCAGCGTGCCTTTGACCAGTTCATCGTCCCAATTGATCTTGAGTGCTCCGGTGCCCTTCTCCAGCATCGGCGAGACGAAGTTGAAGATGTTTTTGGAAAATAGCGCGCTGGCATCCCTGCCGAGACGCGCCGACATATTGGTGTAGCCCAGGATTGTGACGCCGTTGGGTGTCACCGTGACCTGATCCTTCACCGTGCCGGCGACATTACCGCCAGCTTCAGCCGCGAGATCGACAATGACCGAACCGTTCTTCATGCCGGCCACCATCTCGGCGGTAACCAGACGCGGCGCAGGCTTGCCGGGAATGAGCGCAGTGGTAATGACGATGTCGGCCTTCAAGACTTCCGCATGCACAGCCTCGGCCTGCTTGCGCTTGAAGTCGTCGTCCATTTCCTTGGCGTAACCGCCGGCGGTTTGCGCCGCCTTCATCTTTTCCTCGTCGACGACGATGAACTTGCCGCCGAGAGACTCCACCTGCTCCTTGGTCGCATAGCGCACGTCGGTAGCGTACACGACGGCCCCCATGCGCTTGGCGGTGGCAATGGCCTGAAGACCCGCCACGCCCGCGCCGAAGATAAGCACACGCGCCGGCGCGATGGTGCCAGCAGCGGTCATCATCATAGGCATGGCTTTGCCGAAGGTGGCCGCGGCGTCAACGACAGCCTTGTAGCCGGCAAGGTTCGATTGCGAGGACAAGATATCCATGGCTTGGGCCCGACTAATGCGCGGCATCAGTTCCAGCGCAAAGCTCGTCACGCCCTGCTTGGCGAGGGCCTGCATGAGCGGCTTATCGGTGAGCGCATTGAGATGCGCCAAGAGGATGGAGCCAGATTTGAGATAACTGATCTCGTCCGTGCCTTCCGCCGCCGTCATGGGTTTCTGGATCTTGAAAACCATATCGGCAGAGCCCGCAGCAGCGGCAGCTGACGGCGCTATGGTTGCGCCCGCAGCAGTGAAGTCGCTGTCGCTGACGGAAGAGTTCGCACCGGCGCCGGTTTCGACGACGACCTTGGCACCCAAACCGACAAATTTTTTGACAGTGTCGGGCGATGCGGCCACACGGGATTCACCCGCGCGCCGCTCCTTCAAGACGGCAACTTGCATCGATACCTCTCCTATGAACCCCCGGCAGACCGGCGTCTAAGGTCGATATCTTGGCCCTTATGCACCTGGCCGCGAATTTCTCTCCCGTTACATTTTTAACCACAAAAGCGGGGTTTCCCTAGAGCAATATTTCGTGAACGCGCCGGAAACCCCAGTCATCCCGCGGTCTTAGTGTGCAATACGGAACATCTCCGCCGATTCGGGCGTCATAATGGATAAGACAGCGCACGCACATTAGACTCTAGACTCTGCTGTGCGAGGAGAAGGACTTTCATGATCAGCCGCCTCTGCGGTCCTCATATCCTGACGAAAGCCTGCTGCGGGATCGCACTCCTGGTGATTCTGGTGATCGCCGGTGCCGCACGCGCGGCCGCCATAGAGAACCCCAGTGCAAACGTAGCGACTGCAAATCCCGTTCTGTCGGAACACCTTGTCTATAACATCATGGTCGGCGGGCTCCATGTCGGCGACGCCATGGTGTCGCTGGACCAGAACGACGCAAAGTACGCCACACAGATGCGCGTGGTGGCGCGCGGTGTCGCCAAATTCCTGAAGAATTTCCACGCCGAGCTGAAGGGCGAAGGCGCTGTGGCCCCATCCGGCGTTGTACCATCGGTCTATGCCCGGCAGTGGTCTACCGACGATGTTGGCGCGGATATGACCATGACCTTCGATACCTCGACGCGCACGGCAGAGACGAAGGAGCGCGTCTTCAATCCGGAAACAGGCAAAACGCTAACAGAAGACGAATTGCCCTGGGGCCGGAGCCGCGACCTGAAGCCCGTGCCTGCCAACCTGCGCACGAATGTGTTCGACCCCATGGCGGCCTTTGTCTCCGCGCGTGGGCAGATCATGGCGCAGGCGGCGGGATCGAACGGCAAGACATTCCGCGTGCCAATCTATGACGGCAAACGGCGCTACGACATTGTTGGCAAGAGCGGGCCGAAGCGGTCCTCGACCATCAATGGCGTCTTGCGCGATGTGATCCCCGTGACGGCTTCGTTAGAGCCGGTGTTCGGCTTCGCACGGCGCACGACAGAAGAGATGCAAGAATCGGAAGCTAAACTGCTATTCACAGCAGATGCGCGCTTTATCCCCGTGCAGATCACATTGACCAATGATCTCTTGAGCGGCGTGATGAACTTGGCGAACGACTGCAAGACAAACGCCGCCGCTTGCGCCGACTTCGGCAAGGACGCGAGCTGATTATTCAAGAGCTGATTATTCCGGGACGGCTTCCGCGCCCCTAAAACCGGTGATGCCATGGCATCACGCGGCGGCACCTGCTATAGGTCTGGTCTGCGCCGTTTCGGATTCCGGTCAATATGCAACAACCGCCTGACTTGCAGCACCATCCCCTTCTCCTTGCACTGCAAAAAGCAGGATTGGCCGCGCCCGAAGACTTTGCGCCCCTATCGGACCGCGTTCGCGATCGCGACGACGTTTACGCCCTGAAGTGCGCGCGTTCGGGGCTCATCGTTCTTAACAGAACCGATCACATCAATGCCGAGGTCTATGAAGATCGCGGTGACTTGTCCTATTGGGGACCCGCCGAACGCGCGAAACTTTTGCAATCAACCTTGATGGATGATGCGCGCCGCGCGCAATTCATCAGGCCGCATGTGCAGGGCAAAAGCTATCTGGATATTGGAACGGGGCTTGGCGGGATCTTGGACATCGTACGGCCTTTTTGCGACGAGGTTCATGCGGTGGAACCCCAAGCCGGGGCGCGCGACATCTTGCTTAAAGAAGGATACGCGACGTTCAAGCACATCAACGATGTGCCGCGACAACATTACGACGTTGTTTCGCTGTTCCATGTCTATGAGCATGTGCCAGATCAGATTGAATTTCTTGCCTCCGTGCGGGAAGTTTTGAAGCCAGGCGGTTTTCTGGTCGTCGAAGTTCCACATGCCAGAGATGCGCTGCTCAGCCTCTATGAAAGCCAGGCCTTTTTAAATTTCACGCTGTGGAGTCAACACCTCATCCTTCACACGCGCGAAAGCTTGAGACGTTTTGCCGAACAGGCGGCTTTCTCCGATATTCAAGTACGCGGCATTCAACGCTATTCCCTGGCCAATCACTTGCACTGGTTGGCTAAGAATAAACCGGGCGGACATGTCGTTTGGGATTTCCTGAATGACGACGCTCTTTCGGGAGCATATGAGCGCCGGTTGGACCAGCTCGATATGACCGATACGCTGCTGGCGACTGCCCGCGTTCCATAATGAACGCAGCGCGCTATTTCAGATCGGCCTTCTTAAGAGCCGCGCTTTGCGCTTTCGCCAATACATCTACATCAAAGCCCGCGATGGTGTCCTGAAACAGCCGGTGCCAGTTCACATGAGCCTTCAGACGCATGAAGACTGAACCGAGGCCGATGGCAGCGCGGTCCATGAGCACAAACTCGCGCGGCGGCTTCACGCCACCCAAACGCCTGAGTTCCTTATGCACCTTTGCGACGGTCTCGCGGCCATAGACGGCAGCGTTGGTTTCCTCGATGAGGCGCGGGCGATCTTCCATCAGCGGCGCATAGACAAAAGCGGCCCAGATGTTGAGCGTATCAATGACCTCATTGCTGAGTCCGGTGAAACCCCAAATCTCGTAAGCCGAGACCGCGAGCGCGCGGTCACCCTTTTGCAGCGCGTTGAAGAGGTCAATGACACCTTTGACGAACTGCGGATCGAAGATGCGGATGGCGCCGAAATCCATGAGATTGATGGTGGTGTCGGGGCGGACCGTGTAGTTGCCGAGGTGCGGATCGCCGTGGATGACGCCGAACTTGTAGAAGGGCACATACCAGGCACGGAACATATTGACGGCGATGGCATCGCGCGTGGCCTGATCGCTGCGGTCCGCCACTTCCTGCAAGGGATCGCCTTCGAGCCAGGTCATGGTGAGCAGGCGGCGCGTGGAAAGATCGGACACAACTTCGGGCACGTGAACGCCCTTCTCCGCCGCCAGCATGTGACGATATAGCGCGAGATTGCGGGCCTCGTTGTGGTAGTCGAGTTCTTCTTTGAGGCGTGCTGAAATCTCGGCGTGGATTTCGCTGGGATCGATGGCCGGGTCGTAGGTGCGATAGGCAGCGAACACCAAGCGAAGCTGTTTCAAGTCGGCTTCCACGACGGAGTCCATATCCGGATACTGGAGCTTGCACGCGAGTGCGCGTCCATCGAGGGCCACAGCTTTATGAACTTGTCCGAGGGACGCCGCGCGCGTGGCCTCGCGGGGAAAGCTTTTGAACTTGCTCTTCCACCACTCGCCCAACTCCGTCGTCATGCGGCGATTAACGAAGGGCCAGCCCATATGCGGCGCATTGGCCTGCAGATGCGCAAGTTCGGCGGCGTACTCGGCGGGCAAAGCTTCGGGAATGGTGGAGAGAATTTGCGCTACTTTCATGAGCGGGCCTTTGAGGCCGCCCAAGGCCAGCTTCAACCCTTCCGCGTTCTTGGCGGGATCGCTCTTGCGGCCCAGCACGCGTTCGCCAGCCACGCGTGCCGCGAAGCCGCCGATGGCCGTGCCAACCTGGGCATAGCGCTTCACGCGCCCGGTCAATGTGTTTTCGTCGGAAGACGGTTTCTTCGCCATGACGCACAGTACCTTCGGGCGCGCTTTGGCGCTACCGTGTCAGGCTTGTGTGCAGGGTGATGTGCCGCTTAGGCCGCCGGCGGCAACGTCTCGTTGAGATAGGCGTAGCGCGATCCGTCGAGATACCGCGAGGGACACAAGGACCTGTTGATCACGCGGTCGCGGATCTTCGGATGGCCGCGCGGCGTATCCTTGAATTTCTCTTCCAGGGCCGCAAATGCTGATGGCTCCTCGGGATCGTCGAACCATAGACCAGACGCTTTGAGGTCTGCCACGACACCGTCCGACCATGGCTCCATGCAATGATCGGTCCTGACGTAGCGGCGGTAATACCACTCTTCCCGGCCGAAGCTGTTGGGCAGCGAATAGGTATAGTTGACCATGTACCGCGGCTCGGACAGCAGCGGGCCCATATGTTGAAGGCGGCTATCGAAAATCACGCAGTCGCCGTGATTGATCGGCATCCAATGTTCCTGTTGCGTGATGTCGCTGATCTTCAAGCCGCCCGGGCTTGGCATTTGCGCGAGACGCGGTTTGTGCGAGCCAGCAACGACGGCGAACTTGGTCTGAACGCCCGGCGGCAGGAAATAATGCAGCACGCGTATGACGGCACACCGGTCGGGAGAGTCCGCATCGATTGGTTCATCTTTGAACATGTCCATGTCGAGATGATTATCGCGATGCAGGCCGGCGGCAGACCACATAGCGGAAATGCCGTCCTGGAGGATTTTTATGTCGGGGCCGACAACATCGCGCAGGATTTCCAGAACGCGCGGATGAGTGGCGAGCTTTTTCCGGAAGATCGGAATCTCAAGGCCATAGTTATGCGCCGCATATGTGGGAATCTTACGCGATTGCACCCAGGGAAGTGTTTCCGGGCCGTAGCCCGTAACATCGGCCAGGGCGCGCAGGATTTCGTCCGCCTCAGCGCCCGACAGCAGGCCGCTGATTTTCACATACCCGAAAAGCGCCAGGCGTTCTTTGAGAGTCATATCCGGCTCCGCGTGGAATACGGGCTCAAAAAGCCTTTGAGCCCCGGATACACCATAGGAGACAGGGACTAAAACCGGGTTAACACCACCGTGGTGGGTATGCCCTAACCCCTTGAAGACAAAGGCCATAGATTCCGGGCGCGCGCGGAGTTCTTCCGGATTTAATTGTCCCTGGTACGAATTAATTAGGTGGCGAAGAGCTGGCCCAGGTCCTTGAAGGCCTTGAACTCCAGGGCGTTGCCCGAGGGATCAAGCAGGAACATGGTCGCCTGCTCGCCCGCCTCGCCCTTGAAACGGATGTATGGCTCGATCACGAAGGCGACCTTCGCGGCCTTGAGGCGCACCGCGAGCGCGTTCCAGTCGTCCATGGCCAGGACCACGCCAAAATGAGGCACCGGCACGTCATGACCATCGACCGGGTTGTGATGCGCCTTCACCGTCATGGCGCGATTGAGATGAACAACAAACTGATGACCATAAAGATTGAAGTCCACCCACTCGGGCGCGCTGCGCCCCTCCGGACAACACAGCAGGTCCCCATAAAAAGCACGTGCCGCCGCGATATCGTGAACCGGAACCGCGATGTGGAACGGAGTCAGCGTCACGCAGTCTTCTCCAACTCGTCGATGAAGCCCTCGATAGTCTTCATGCCACGGCGCCAGAAGCCGGGGTCGGTGGCATCAAGGCCAAAAGGCGCCAGCAGCTCCTTGTGGCGGAACTTACCCCCGGCAGAGAGCATGTCGAGATACTTGGCCTGGAAATCCGGCACGGCCTTGGTGGCATAGACGTTATAGAGCGCATTCACCAGGCAATCGCCGAAGGCATAGGCGTACACGTAGAACGGCACATGCACGAAATGGCTGATGTAGCTCCAGAAGTTTTTGTATTCGTCGTCAAAGTGAAACGCGGGGCCGAGGCTTTGCTTCTGCACGGCCATCCAGATCTCACTCAGTTGTTCATGCGACAGTTCACCGTCCCTGCGCGCGTCGTGGACCTGACGTTCAAAATCGTGGAAAGCGATCTGACGCACGACAGTGTTGAGCATGTCTTCCACTTTCCCCGCCAACAGCGCGCGGCGCTGGACGGGGTCCTTCTCGACGGCAAGCAGCGCCTGGAACGTGAGCATCTCGCCGAAGACCGAAGCGGTTTCAGCCAGCGTCAGCGGTGTGCCGGAGATGAGGGCACCTTGCGGAGCGGCCAACACCTGATGCACGCCGTGGCCCAGCTCGTGGGCCAGCGTCTGCACATCGCGCGGACTGCCGAGATAGTTCATGAGGATGTAGGGATGCGCGGAGGGCACGGTGGGATGCGAGAATGCACCTGACGCCTTGCCAGGACGCGCGGGCGCGTCGATCCAGTTCTTGGCGAAGAAGTCGTCGACAATGCCGGCGAGCTTCGGCGAGAACCCCGCATAAGCGCCGCGCACGGTCTTTTGAGCTTCTGCCCACGAGATGTCGCGGTGTGTCGCCGTGGGCAACGGCGCGTTGCGATCCCAGTACTCCAACTTGTCTTTGCCGAGCCACTTGGCCTTGAGGGCGTAATACCGGTGCGCGGTGTCTGGGTATGCGCTCTTCACGGCGGAGATGAGGGCATCGACTACTTCGTCTTCGACCAGGTTGGCAAGATTGCGCGATGAGACGGGTGCCGCAAACTTGCGCCACTCGTCCTCGACGCCCTTATCCTTCGCGAGCACGTTGGTCACGAGCGTGAAGAGTTGGAGCTTGTCGCCCAGCACGGCACCGATGGCCTTGGCGGCGGCCTTGCGGCGCTCAGGCACGGGATCGGACAAGCGGTTGAGTGCCGCGGTGAGCGTCAACTCCTCGCCGCTCACAGTGCAGCGCAGGTTGGCCAGCGTTTCATCATAAAGGCGCACCCAGGCCGTGCGGCCCGTGGTGGACTTGTCGAGAAACAGACGTTCCAGATCATCGCTGAGTTCATGGGCGCGCATGACGCGCAAATCTCGGATCCAAGGCTCGTAACGGGCGGCGGAAGGATGCGTCATCTTGGCAGCCAGCACGTCGTCCGCGAGGCGGTTGATCTCGAGCGTGAAGAACAGCGTCTTGCCGCTGAGCACCGTGAGACGTTCCACGGTGTCCTGATAGAAGCGACCGCGCGCAGGGTCGGAGACATCGCCCGACTGATAAAGCTGAGCGTAGCTGCCCACCTTGCCGAGGATTTCGCTGATGGCTTCATACTCGGCGATGGCCGCACCGAAGGCGGCAGAGTCCATGACCGCGACCTTGCCGCGATTCTTCTCGAAGGTGTCCGTGCGCTTTTCGGCGGCGGCGATATCGGCCTTGAAGTCGGCACTATCGGGGGCGCTGTAAAGATCGGCGAGGTTCCATTCCGGTAGAGGCCCCAGAACGGCAGTACCCGAAGGCTCGTCCTTGGGTGCCAGAACAGCCGCGTTGATACGATCTGTCACATTTCCGACTTGAGTTTTTTGAGTCATGGCCTGTCTCCCTACCCCGCCATATAGGCGTGATCCCCGGCCTCAGCCAACGCAAATCCGCGTCATTGCGCCAATTTTTCTTAGGTCTGGACAGGCTCTAATTTAACCCTGAAATTATACCGCCTCGGGATTACCGAAGAGGGTTTTCGTGCCGCAAATCGCGCCGCATATCGACATTGGGACCGTCACCAGTCTGCCCAGCATGTTCTATGCCCAGGCCAAGCGGTTGGGCACGCGCCCGTTCCTGTGGGCCAAGGTGGACGGCGTCTATCGCCCGCACACATGGGCCGCAGTGGCTGACCAAGTGACGGCAGTGGCCCATGGCCTGAAAGTGGCCGGCGTGAAACCTGGCGACCGCGTGATGCTGGTGGCCGAGAACCGCCCCGAGTGGTTGATCGCGGATGTGGCCGTCATGAGCATCGGCGCCATTGCGGTGCCGGCCTATACCACCAACACAGCCGTCAACCACCTGCACATCATCAATGACAGCGGCTGCAAGGTCGTCATCATCTCGACACCGCAACTGGCGCGCCACGTGATCCAGGCGGCTGCCGAAGCTGACCAAAAGGTCGTGCTCTATGTGATGGACGAGCCCGAGAAGACCATGCGCACCGACGTTGAGGTGCATACGTGGTCGGATCTTTTGGCCGCCGGCGCCAACCAGCCCTCGCCGCCGCCCGATGTGCTGGAGTTGAAACGGGATTCGGTGTGCTGCCTGATCTACACATCGGGCACTGGGGGTTTACCCCGTGGTGTGATGCAGACTCACGGCAATATCCTCGCCAACTGTGCCGGCGCCATGGACGTGCTGAAGACCTTGGGCATCGATGATGAAGTTTTCCTGTCGTTCCTGCCGCTGTCGCACGCTTATGAACACTCAGCGGGACAGTTCTTTCCGATCTCCATCGGTGCGCAGATCTATTACGCCGAACGTGTCGAGACGCTCTCGACCAACCTGACAGAAGCGCGGCCCACGATTATGACCGCCGTGCCGCGCCTGTACGAGAGCATGCGCGCGCGCATCCTGCAGGGTTTGAAGACGCAGTCTGGTTTTAAGCGCAACATGTTTCAGCTGGCGGTGGAGCTGGGCACCAAGCGCATCGAAAACCCAGGCAGCCTTTCGGTGTGGGATAGAGCGCGGGATACGGTGTGCGAGGCGCTGGTGCGTTCCAAAGTCAGCAAGCGCTTCGGCGGACGGTTGAAGGCCATGGTGTCGGGCGGCGCGCCGCTGAACTACGACATCGGTATGTTCTTCCTCGCGCTGGGCGTGCGGCTTCTGCAAGGCTATGGCCAGACGGAAGCCGGCCCCGTCATCAGCGCCAACCTCGTCAACAAGATCAAGCTGCGCACGGTGGGCCCGCCGCTGAAAGGCGTGGACGTGAGGATCGCCGACGACGGCGAGATTCTGGTACGCGGCGAGCTGGTGATGAAGGGGTATTGGAACGATCCCGACGCCACGCTGGCGACAATCGATTCCGAGGGCTGGCTGCACACAGGTGATATCGGCACGCTGGACGCCGACAACTTCATTGAGATCACCGACCGCAAGAAGGACATCATCGTCAACTCGGGCGGCGACAACGTTTCGCCGCAACGTATCCAGGGCATCCTCTGCGTCGATGAAGCCATTGGCCAGGCGATGGTTTACGGCGACAAGAAGCCCTACATCACCGCGCTGATCGTGCCTGAAGCGGACTTCATGACGGCATGGGCGAAGGAGCATGGCCGCGCGGCGGATATGGCGGCGCTGGCACACGACAGTGCGTTCAAGAGCGTGATCGGCAAAGCGGTAGAGCACGCCAACAAACAGCTGAACACCATCGAGAAGGTGCGCAAGTTCACCCTGGCCTCGCAACCCTTCACGGTGGAGAACGGCCAGATGACGCCGACCCTGAAGGTGCGACGCCACGCGATCTTACGTGAATATCGCCAAGCGCTGGACGCGCTGTATCACTGATCTCTAAGCGATCGTTATCCTCGCGCATTGATTCCGTAGAGCGACTTAGTCCCGAGCTTCACAGGGGAAGCGGGCCTGCGCCGATTGACGCAAATCGTGAAAAATAAGAATAGGAGGTATGCACTGCGAGACACGCAGGGAGGAAGGTTAAATGGCAGATACGGCAACCGCCCGATACAAGGCCCGACAACAGGCCCAAGGCTCCAACGTCAACACCTGGGGCGATGACAAACTGAACGAAGTGCTGCGGCTGTTCGATAGTGGCTCCAAGGGTGTGCAAACGATGGTGATGACGGGCGACACGACCTTGTCGTGGAGCAACTATGTCGCGAGTAACATAGGTCAATGCGCTGTTCTGGTGTTGACGGGATCGCTGTCGAGTGCCGCGGCGATGACGGTGCCCTCGACTGAGTGGCAGTGGGACCTAATTAAGAACAGCACCGGGCAGACGGTGACGATAAAGACGGCGGCGGGAACCGGCGTGGCGATCCCCACTGGCCGGCAGGTGCCGGTGTTTTGCGATGGCGTGGATTGTAGTTTCGGTGCCGCCAACTACATCGGCGCCAATATCACGGAGAGCAATGAACGCGACTTGATGGACAAGGGAGCAGTGGCGAGCGCCATCGCCGCCCTACCCGCGACAGCAGGGACGGTTTTGAATAGCGTGACGGATACGACTGCTGGTTACTTGGGGTCAAAGATTGCGGTTTCCGGTTCGCTTTCCGCGACGATCATTAACCCAGGCGGAAACGAAGAACTCAACATTTCCTTTACCGCCGACTAAGGTCTTGCGGTGCTTCAAGCAGGAGTGCTCAGTATATGACGACAGGAATTACGGTGCGGCCTCTCTCGGGCTCGACAGATGGTCGCCCCATTAAGGTTGCAGCGACATCCACGCCCGGCACGGTCATCCATACCGCGCAAGCCTCTGCGACGGATTTAGATATCGTCGAACTGCAGGTTTACAACTCCGATACGCAAGACAGAGCCATCACCTTCGAGTGTTGGGGAACAAACGCTCCCGACGATCACGTTAAGAGAACGATCCCGGCAGGGGAAACGGTCCCGGTGCCGGTTCCCGCTGGACGCAATTCATTGGTGTTGCGTGCCTTTGCAAGTGCAACGAACGTGCTTGTGGTTTCAGGGACTCCTGGTGTCCGCCGGATCGTGGTGACCTAAAATCATGAAAGACATTTTCGGACAAATACTCGCTGCCATGGGCCTTGGTTATGGCCAAGCGATTCCATTCGGGATCAATCTCTCGCACTCGGCAACGTTTGTCGCGCCGCGCACGGGTTGGTATTTCGCCGCGTGCATAGGTGCTGGCGGTGGTGGCGTTTGAAGCGCCGCGCCATCTCAGTATCTTCCATTCCACCTGGCTGAGGAGGTTAACCTGAGAACGGCGCGGCCAGAGCTTTTGGCGGCTCAACCTCTGGATTATTTTTGGACAACGAAAATAATATAATTGACGGGTTAGCAGTTGGCTTTGCGCTTATGATATTATGCTTCATGTCCGATAAGTTAATCTCGCATTTTGAGGGCCATAAAGGATCTTGAAGAAATGATTCGGCAAACCATTTCGCATGAATATGCGGAAATGAATCGCCAACTCCACAATGAAAAACCCGAGTATGGCGCTGCCGCTGAAAATGATGCGCCTGCTGTAGCGAAGTATGCGCGCAAAGTCGGTGCAAAAACGCTGCTCGATTTTGGATGCGGTAAGGGCACGCTGAAACCCGCCCTTATGCAAATCGCCCCGGAAATTTCGGTCTTCGAATATGATCCGGCAGTACCAGGTAAAGAGGCGTTACCTGCTCACGCCGTGGATGTCGTCGCCGCGATGGATGTTATGGAGCACATTGAGCCCGACTACCTCACCGCTGTTCTACAAACCATGATTAGTCTTCAACCTAAAATCGTCATTATGAAAATCTCGCTCACTCCGGCAAAAAAAAACGTTGCCTGATGGGCGTAACGCGCACATTCTTTTGAGACCCGCAGAATGGTGGCAGGAGCAATTAGCTCCTTATTTCACCACCAGAAACCAGGGCATCACCCCGCTACATTTTATTTTTATTGGTGTCCCTCGCGATGGCGCGGCATAAGACACAGATGTGAACACAAGCCATTGTCTCATCTCTGTAGAGCCGACGCATCCGCATCACTGATCTTTGATCAGCCGACGCTCAATTTCGAATCAGATTGAACGACACCAGCACGTAGGCTGGTTCGGGGCGATGCCGGAAGCGCGTCACGCAACGGCGCGCTGTGCGCGGCTTTTGTGCCGGACGGGCGATGTGTTTGACCGTAGGGACGATGTCGCGCCCCGGTGTTGACCGGCGCGACGTGTGAGACAGGAAGCGCAACGCCTTACATTCCGATGGCGTCGATATAGACCTGGAGAAGCGCCTCTTGCTCCTGGCGCTCGGCGGTGTCCAGTTTACGCAGGGCCACGACCTTGCGCATGATCTTGGCGTCAAAGCCCGAGGACTTGGCCTCGGCATAGACCTCGCGGATATCGGCGCCCATGCTCTTCTTCTCTTCTTCGAGGCGCTCGATGCGCTCGATGAAGCTTTTGAGACGTTGAGCGGAAATCCCCTTATCGGTCGCGCCGTCGGGCATGCGCCCCTCCTGAACCAGAACTTAGAGCGGCGGACCATAGCAGCGGAGCGCGTGACGACAAGCTGTGGATAACGGGGATAACGGGGATATGCAGTGGCGAAGTGGGTTATTCCACCACGCCGATCTTGGCATGCAACGCCTTGGTGTCCTCGAAGGTCTTTTCTTGCGCCGGGGAGGCGGGCTTCTGGTGCTTGGCCTTCCACTCGGAAATGGGCATGCCATAGACCGCTTCCTGGGCCTGTTCGTAAGAGATCGGCGCGCCGTAGTGCTCGGCGGCAGCCTTGTACCACTTGGCAAGACAATTGCGGCAGAAGCCGGCGGTGTTCATGACGTCGATATTCTGGACGTCGGTGCGCTTCTGGAAGTGCGCCACCAGCCCCCGGAATGCAGCGGCTTCGGCTTTGAGGCGCGTGAGATCGTCCATGGCCATGGGGCCCCTCTTCGTATTGTGCTCTTAATGGTGCTGAAGTGTCTTCAGCTCGGGTGAGGAAAGCACACTTTGCATAACCCGCGCCAGACGGTCGGCCCACACCTCGCGGCCTTCCGCAGATGTAATGAGGTCCTGACGGATTTCCAGCTCGGCATGCGGAATGCCGTGGGCAACGCCGTGCACCTTCAAACCGAACCCATGCGTGACGCCGGAGTAAGGTTCGTTGGCACCGACCGTGAGCCCTTCCTTCTTCAGCGCCGTCAGCAGCAGATTGGCGAGGCGCAGGTCCGGACCGTAGAGCACGCCCACATGCCAGGGCCGGGGCGCGGTACCGACCTTGAGCGCAGGCGTGAAGCTATGCAGCGCGAGCACGATGGGGATCAGACCCCTGCGCTGCAGGCGCGCGATCTGGCTGTCGATAGTTTGGTGGTAGGGCCAATAGAGTTCGGTGATGCGCTGGGCGCGGGCGTTGTCGGTGAGAGCGAGATTTGCAGGAACGGGCGTGCCGTCGCTGGCCTCGACAATAAGCCCCGCCTCACCCAGCGCGCGGTTGGCATCAATAACAAGGCGTGAGTAGCGCGCGAGCACGGCGGTGGCGTTGAGACGTGCTGCGAGAAGACGCGCGAGATCGGCGATGCCGATGTCCCAGGCAATGTGACGCGCCAGTTCGCCCGCAGGCAGGCCGAGATTGGCGAGCGCTTCAGGGACCGCATTGCCGGCGTGATCGCCGGTGATCAGAACCGGATGCAGCGCGTGGGGATTGATGAGTTCAACAGCGAGCACATCGCCGGCAGAAAGAAGCATCGGAAACCGCGTGTCTTTTTACTTCTTCTTGGCATCGGGTGTGTGACGCACCAGCTTACGCACTTCGGTGCCGGGGAAGCGCAATTCCAGCGTATTGGCATCCTTGACCGTGGCGGTCACGGGCTGATCGGGCATGCTGTTCGGCGCGACCGAAATGGCGCCGTCGGCCTG
Source organism: Fidelibacterota bacterium (assembly GCA_947472795.1). Taxonomy (GTDB): domain Bacteria; phylum Pseudomonadota; class Alphaproteobacteria; order Rhodospirillales; family Rhodospirillaceae; genus SHVO01. Next base: position 157,558 of record CANJBL010000007.1, read on the forward strand.
CTTCTTATAAGTCACAGCGAGCGTGGTGTCGGGCGTGGAACTGCCGTCGGGGGCGAGACCATGGAAGGTCATGGATGCCGCGGAGAATACAGTCACCATGGTGGCGCCGTTGGGCATCTTATCGAACCATTCGCCGATGAGAGCGTCGGAGTCTGCTGCCAACGCGGGGCCGATGGACATCCCCATGTTCAACATGAAAAGTCCGGCAACGCCGGCCAAGATTTTTGCGACTTTCATAATATTCCCCCTGCCGGACGTCGGGCTGAAGACAGAGTATATAGGAGAAAAGCCGGGGCGCGTGCTCTATTAAAGAGCATCTCGGTAGGATTCTGTTTCACAGACAAAACTCTCATGAGCCAGTCCACAAACGATCCTGATGCTTTAACGCTGGCGCCTGTCACCCAGGACGTGAAGCCGCAGGGATTCATCGCGCGCCATGCCTTTCCTATCTTGCTGCTTGGTCTTGTGGGTTCGGGCTTCTCGCCCATCTTCGTGCGGCTGTCGGAAGTGGGGCCCATCGCCACCGGCGCCAACCGCCTCACCCTGCCCGTGCCGCTGTTCTTCGCCCTGTTGTGGCTGCGCCCGCAAGACCGCGTGGCCAGCACATCGACACAGCCACGGCATGACATGTGGCTGCTCCTGCTGAGCGGCGTGTTCTTCTGCTGCGACCTGTTGTTCTGGAATTCATCAGTGATGATCACCAGCGTCGCCAATGCTGCCGTGCTGGCAAACATCACGCCTGTGTTCGTGGTGGCCGGCGGCTGGATCCTGTTCAAGGACAAGCCGGGCAAGCTGTTCCTGGTGGGATTGGCCATCGCGCTCGTGGGCTCGGCGATCATGATGGCCCAAAGTCTCGCGTTGGGCGGGCGCAGCGTCGTGGGTGATCTTTCGGCCGTGGTCGCGGCGGCATTCTATTCGGGATATGTGCTCACTCTATCGCGAGTGAGGAAGCGCGTGTCGGTCACCGCCACGATGGCCTACGGCGGGACCATGAGCGCGGTGCTTCTCATTGCCGCTGCCGTGGTGATGGAACCGCAGCTGTGGCCGCATACGTTCCATGGCTGGATGGTTGCAGTGGGCATGGTGGTGCTGGCGCAGTTGGCGGGGCAGATGCTGATTGCCGCTTCCCTCGCCCATGTTCCGGCCGGGCTGGCAGCGGCGCTGTTCCTGTTGCAGCCCGTCATCCCGGCGGGCGCGGCCTGGGTCCTGTTCGGTGAGAAGGTCACGCTCTATCAGGTGCTGGGCTCCATCGCCCTGCTGACCGGGTTGGAAATCTCGCGCCGCGGAACGATCAAGCCGGGAACGCTCAAGAAAGCATAGCTCGCCTAAAGGCTTGGCAGCATGTTAGGTTTGGGCATCAAAATTGGTTGACCATATATGTGCCCACAGACCCTTCACCGCGGCCGCCGCGCCAAAATCATCGCCACCATTGGACCCGCCAGCCGGGACCCGGACACCATCGCCGCTTTATATGAGGCTGGGGCCGACGTCTTCCGGCTGAACTTCAGCCATGGCACGCACGCCGACCACGCCGCCTCGGTCGCCGCCATCCGCGCGCTGGAGCAGGACACAGGCCGGCCCATCACCATCCTCATGGACTTGCAGGGCCCGAAGCTGCGCGTCGGCACATTCACCGAGAGCAAGGTGGTGTTGCGCCCCGGTGCGAACTTCCGCCTGGACCTGTCCCCTGAGAGCGGCAACGAAGAACGCGTCTGCCTGCCGCACGCGGAGATCTTCTCGGCCCTGCGCCCGGGGTCCACATTGCTGATCAACGACGGGCACCTGCGCCTGAAGGTGAAAACCTGCGGCAAGGATTTCGCCGAGACCGAGGTGGTCATCGGCGGCGTCATCTCGGACCGGAAAGGCGTCAACGTGCCCGACGTGACTTTGCCTATCCCGGCTTTGACAGAAAAAGACCGCGCCGACCTGGAATTCGGTTTGAGTCAGGGCGTCGATTGGGTGGGATTGTCCTTCGTGCAGCGCCCCGAAGACGTGGCCGAAGTGCGCGCCGCCGTGAAGGGCCGCGCCGGTGTGCTCTCCAAGCTCGAGAAGCCCTCGGCCCTCGACCAGTTGGACGCCATCGTTGAATTGTCGGACGCGATCATGGTCGCGCGCGGCGACCTGGGCGTGGAAATGCCCATGGAACAGGTGCCGGTGCTACAGAAGCGCATCGTGCGCGCCTGCCGCAAGCGTGGTCGGCCCGTGGTTGTCGCCACGCAAATGTTAGAGAGCATGATCAAGTCGCCGGTGCCCACGCGCGCCGAAGCCTCGGACGTGGCCACGGCCATTTATGACGGCGTGGATGCCGTGATGCTGTCGGCGGAAACGGCGGCAGGGCTGTTCCCCGTGCGCGCCGTGACGACCATGCACCGGATCATCGGTCAGGTGGAAAGCGACGAGCATTACCTGGACCTGATGCGCGCCGGTCATGGCGATGTGGAGCATTCCTCGCCCGCCGCCATTACGGCTGCGGCAGGCCAGATCGCCCATACCTTGCAAGCGGCGGCTATCGTCACCTTCACCTCTTCGGGCTCGACCACTTTACGTGCGGCCCAGGAGCGGCCCGACGTCCCCATTCTCTGCGTGACGCCAAGCCTATCGGCGGGCCGGCGTCTGGGGCTGGTCTGGGGTGTTCATGCCCTGGTGGGAGATTTCATCCACTCGGTGGATGACATCGGCGACGTGGCGGTAAAAGGCGCCATGCGCTGCGGCATTGGCAAGGATGGTCAGGCCCTCGTCATCACCGCCGGCATGCCTTTCGGCAAAGTGGGGTCCACCAACATGGTCCGTGTCGTCTGGATCGGCGGCGAGACGCATATCCACTAGCCGGCATCCACTGATCTCACTCTCATAGCGGACCTCGCACTCTTTATGTGTGGCGGGGGCAACTTCTTCGCCTTGCAGGCGTTGCCTTGGCGAGCCAACAGATTTCCCCCTTAGCCCAGGCGCGTCGCCATGCAGCCCGCGCATCCGCCTGTGTCGAACGCTTCCGGCGCAACGCACGGCGCCGTAGCACTTTGCCCGGGCTTTTCCGTCTATCTCGATCTGGTGCGCTTCGGCGCTGCCCTGCTCGTTTTTCTGGAGCATGCACGCCTCAGCGGCCTCGTCGCGTCCGTGCCCGGCATGGATCACTTGGCCGGCGAGGCCGTGGCCATCTTCTTTGTGCTCTCAGGCTACATCATTGCCAGCACCACATCGGCGGAGCGCGGATGGCGGGCGTTCGCGTGACCTGACGGCTTTTTTTGTACCGGTCGATTTGAGAGAATTGACCCTGACAGAAGGAGCTGAAGATGGCGAAACGTGGATTAGGTGCGGAGCAGATTGTTTCCAAGTTAAGGCAGATCGAGGTGCTGATGGCGCAGGGCAAGTCTGC
>CANJBL010000008.1 GCA_947472795.1 Fidelibacterota bacterium
CAGACTTGCCCTGCGCCATCAGCACCTCGATCTGCCTTAACTTGGAAACAATCTGCTCCGCACCTAATCCACGTTTCGCCATCTTCAGCTCCTTCTGTCAGGGTCAATTCTCTCAAATCGACCGGTACAAAAAAAGCCGTCAGGTCAATCGTGACAAGCTTTTGCAGCGAGTCGCATAGGGATGCTCGCGACGCTCACACCTTTACTTGCTGAGAGAATGACGGCGTGGGAAGTCTCAAAGCCCGTCTGCCGAGCTCCGATTTACATCGCGTGAAGGGGGCGGCGGATCGCGAAGAGCGAATTGGCGGAGAGGGTGAGATTCGAACTCACGGTACCCTCGCGGGCACACCGGTTTTCGAGACCGGCCCGATCGGCCACTCTGGCACCTCTCCGATCGCAGAGGGACCGCACATATATATAAGCGTGCAGCCCCTGTAGGCGGCGGAACCTAACCCAAGGCCAGCGCCGCTGCAACGCCTTCTAAGTCATTCAACTGAAAAGTTATTTCAGTGATCTCCGGTTGCGCCCAATGCATGGGTGGCCACGGCTGAGGCGGCAGGGCCGCTCTGTGCATTGCCCGGCACCGGCGGCGCACAGCTATTGAGCATGTCCTTATAGTGATCGCGCACGCGCTCGAGGTTCATGCGGTTCAGGAAGGACGAGTAGGCAATATAAGAGAGCAGGAACCGCAAATCCCTCGCCCACGGCGGCAGGAAACGCGGGAAGGTGCAAAGCCCATGCGCGGCCAATGTGGTGATGGCGGGCATGTCCTCGATGTCCATCTTGCCGGCGAACAGAAGCCGGATGCAATCCACGCGGCTTTCCTGCACGGCGATGCGCAGAAAATTGTGCACGCGCACCAGGCCTTCCAAATAAACGGAGTCCTTCGTGAAGGGCGCTCCGCCTTCCACCATGCCGCCGCGCACGACGCGGCGCGCGTTTTCGAAAGCGGAGAATTTATCGTGCGTGCGCTCGCCGAAGAAGCGGTAGAGCTCGATGAAGTTCGCACCGTCCATGGCCATCTGAATCGCTAGCACGCGATCAGCAAGACGCAAGAGACGCGAAGGATCCATGGCACCAGAAATCAATTCGGCAAAGACCGCGAGGCCTTCTTGCGTGCGCGTAGTGCCGGGATGGCCAGCGGCAAGAATTGGAAACACAGCCTGGGCACTGCCATTCAGCGACGTCGCGATATGCACAAAAGCCTCGTGTTGCACGAGCTGCGCGAGATCACGGTCGGAGAACACAGCCCCTTTGCGGATGCGGATGTAACGCGCACCAGCCAATGCATTTGAGGAAAGATGATCGACCAGCTCGACTTTCGGCGCACATTCGGCGAAGTGGCGCGAGAGCACGCTGGTCATGCGGGTGGCCAACTCTTCCGCCGTTGTGGAATGCTCGCCGCTGGCGTCGAGATTGACTTCGAGATTGTGGAAAGAGCTGAGCACGTAATCGAGCATGCGCGCGAGATCCAGCGGACGCACATCGCAGTTTAAGAGATCCGCTTGAGGCGAGCCGTAAAGACGCAAAGATTGGCGATGGAATTCCTTGGTGCCAATACCGGCCAGCATGTCGGCGCCAACACCGATGACATCGGCGATGCGCAAGAGCCACGCCTGCACAGGACCATCGCCGTCGATGAGGGCTTTGGCAGCCTTCAACGTTTCATGGATGGGTGCCGCGTCCAGCGGCGTGTAAGAGACCTGCGGCAGCTCTTTCTCGCCGGAGGCAAAGAAGCGCTCGGCCACTTCCGGGCCCCAGGCCACGGCCCTGAGGACACGGACGGGCTTTTCGGCCTTGCGCAGCAGGGTGGCGGCGGATTTCAGACGCTCGATGACAGCCGGCGAAAGGGAATCCGCTGGTCCGCTGAGCGTATCCGAGGTTGTTGCGGAACTGCCGCCTTCCATGGGGTTACAGACCCTGCTGGGCGAGGCTGACGACGGCCCTGTTCTTGCTTTGGTCCATGACCCTAAGTGATTGTAAAGTAAACGTTAAAACCCATTGCCGGGGACGACCAGGCGCGGCAGAAAACGGTGCCAGCGCCATTGACTCGTAACCCTCGTCAGTATATTCACGCCGCTTCGCGCGGGCCAAAGCGCATTTCGCGGTCATTTCGGCTGCGGGCCCGTGTTTAGCTCATCAGGATTTCGAGATCATGTTCGCAGTAATCAAGACGGGCGGCAAACAGTATCGCGTCAGCAAAGACGACGTGATCGCCGTGGAAAAGCTCGAAGCCGACGCCGGCGCCACTGTCGTGTTCGATGACGTGCTCATGCTGGGCGATCAGGTCGGCGCACCGCGCGTCGCCAATGCCCAGGTTGTTGCCGAAGTCGTGCGCCAGTTCCGCGACGATAAGGTCATCATCTTCAAGAAGCGCCGCCGCAAGCACTACCGCCGCCGCAACGGCCATCGTCAGCACCTGACCCTGGTGAAGATCACCGATATGGGTGTGGGCCTTGCCGCCGTCGCCGCGAAGCCGGCGAAGAAAGCCGCCGCGCCGAAAGCCGAAAAGGCCGAAGGTGCAGCAAAGAAACCCGCCGCCAAGAAAGCGGTCAAGAAAACTGCTGAAGCGTAAGGAGAGCTCGCAATGGCACATAAGAAATCCGGCGGCTCGTCCTCGAACGGCCGCGATACAATCGGCAAACGCCTTGGCCTCAAGAAGTTTGGTGGTCAGCACGTCATTCCGGGCAACATCATCGTGCGTCAGCGCGGGACCAAGTGGCATCCGGGCAAGAACGTCGGCATGGGCCGCGACTTCACCATCTTCGCGCTTGAAGAAGGCAAAGTCAGCTTCCAGACGTCGACCAAGGGCCGCGTGTACGTGTCCGTTGACCCGGCGCCGGTAGCCCAGGCCGCAGAATAACGGCGATTTTTATCTGATCGCCGGCACCCACGCTGGCGATCCCGTGGATGAGAAAAGGAGACGGATCGCCGTCTCCTTTTTTATTGGCCACGACAATGAAAACGACCATCCCTACCCAGAGATTGATCTTACGGCCCTATCGGCTGAGTGACGCGCCGGCTTTGCAGATAGGCGCAAATAGCCTGGCTGTTGCCCGTAATCTTGGGCGTATGCCGCATCCTTATCCCGAAGGCGAAGCCGAACGCTGGATTGCCACGCACGACGACCTCAGGGCGCGCGGCGTTGGTTATCCTTTTGCCATCGAAAGGAACGGCGAGCTGCTCGGCACCATGAGTATTGCTCAGTACGACACACATGATTGCGACTTTGAAATCGGCTACTGGATTGCGGAACCCTTTTGGGGCCAGGGCTTTGCCACGGAAGCTGCGCGCGCTGTATTGACCTTTGCTTTCGATACATTGGAACTGCCTTTCGTGCGCGCGCGCACCATCGCCGACAACAAGGACTCTGCCCGCGTGTTGGGTAAAATGGGCTTCCTGGCCACTGAGCGGCGGCGCAAGTTGCACCCCGTGCGCCAGGAAGACGTGGAAATGATCCACCTCATCCTGCCGCACAACGCATTCATTCGAGACGCTGGGCCTGAAGAAAAGGTATATAAAGCCGCATGAAATTCCTTGATCAAGCCAAGATTTATCTGCGGGCTGGCGACGGCGGCAACGGCTGCGTCGGCTGGCGGCGTGAGAAGTTCATCGAGTTCGGCGGACCCGACGGCGGCGACGGCGGCAAAGGTGGCGATGTCATCTTTGAAGCCGCGCGCAACCTGAACACGCTCATCGACTTCCGCTATCACCAGCACTTCAAGGCCGAGCGCGGCGCCGATGGCACCGGCCAAAACTGCACAGGCCGCGATGGTAAGGATCTTATCGTCAAGGTCCCGGTCGGCACCGAAATCCTGTCCGACGACGAGGAAGAGGTGTTGGCGGATATGAGCCGTGACGGCGAGCGCATCACGCTTTTGCGCGGCGGCAATGGCGGTTTCGGCAACGCGCACTTCAAGGGTCCTGCGAACCAGGCCCCGGACTATGCCAACCCCGGCCAAATCGCCGAAGAGCTGTGGGTACGGCTGCGCCTGAAGCTCATCGCCGACGTAGGACTGATAGGTTTGCCGAACGCCGGCAAATCCACTTTCCTCGCCACGGTGACACGCGCGCGGCCCAAGATTGCCGCCTACCCCTTCACCACCTTGCATCCCAATCTGGGTGTCGCGCACGTGGGTGAGCTGGAGTTTGTGATCGCTGACATTCCGGGGCTCATCGAAGGTGCCCACGAAGGTGCGGGTCTCGGCGACCGCTTCCTGGGCCACGTCGAACGCTGCGCGGCGCTGCTGCATCTCGTCGACGGTACCGAGGAAGACGTGGCGGCGGCCTACAAGACCGTGCGCAAAGAATTGAAGGCCTACGGCGGCAAGCTCTCGCATAAGCGCGAGATCGTCGCCCTCAACAAGTGCGACGCGCTGGATGAGACGCTGCGCAAAGAGAAGGTCGAAGCTTTGACCAAGGCATCGCGCAAGAAGGTGTTGATCCTTTCCGGCGTGTCCGGTGAAGGCCGGCCCGAGACGTTGCAGAGCCTGGCCAAGATTGTGATCGCGGCCCGCGACAACGAGGACGTGGATCAGGTGCAGGACCTGCCTTCGGGTGAATGGTCGCCATGAGTGCCGCACACGTCAAGGATGCCAAGCGCCTTGTGGTGAAGATCGGCTCGGCGCTGCTGGTGGATGAAGAGAGCGGACGGCTGCATCAGAAATGGCTGGATGCGCTGTGCGATGACATCGCCGATGCTCATGCGCGCGGGCAAGAAGTACTGATCGTCACCTCCGGCGCCATTGCCATCGGACGCGGACCACTCGGCATGACGGGGCGCAAGTTGCGCCTGGAAGAGAAGCAGGCGGCTGCCGCCACAGGGCAGATGCGCCTCACTCAAGCTTATCAGAACTCTCTAGACCGCCACGGCATCACGGTGGCGCAAGTGCTGGTGACGCTGGACGACACCGAGAACCGCCGCCGCTACATCAATGCGCGCAATACGCTGGATACTTTGTTGCGATTGCGTGCCGTGCCGGTCGTCAACGAAAACGATTCCGTCGCCACGGCCGAGATCCGTTTCGGCGACAACGACCGGCTCGCCGCCCGCGTGGCGCAGATGATCAGCGCCGATACCTGCATTCTGCTGTCGGACATCGATGGTCTTTACACCGCCGATCCGCGCACCAATCCTGACGCCAAGCACATCCCCGAAGTGACTGAGGTCACGGCGGCGGTAGAAGCCATGGCCGGCGTCAGTGGTACCAGTCATGGCTCAGGCGGAATGATCACCAAGATCATGGCGGCAAAAATAGCCTTGAGCGCCGGCTGCCGCATGGCCATCGCCCCAGGCAAGCCCATGCGCCCGTTGCAAGCGCTGGCGAACGGCGGGCGCTCGACATGGTTCTTGCCGACGGCGGAACCGCTGGCGGCGCGCAAGCGCTGGATCGCCGGCAGCGTGCAAACGCGCGGCACCATCACCGTCGATGAGGGTGCCGTGGGTGCGCTTCATGCCGGCAAGAGTCTTCTGCCGGCGGGCGTGGTGGAGGTGTCCGGCGATTTTGAACGCGGCGACGCGGTGAATGTCTGCGGACCGGATGGACGCACCATTGGCAAGGGCCTCTCGGCCTATGCCGCCGCCGACATGCGCGCCATCAAAGGCCGCAAGTCTGAAGACATTGAAGGCATTCTGGGATTTCGTGGCCGCAGCGAGGTCATCCACCGCGATGATCTTGTGGTGGGCTCGTGATAAACTTTTGCAAACATCGGGTGCGATGATGGACGGCGCAGCGGACAAAAGCAGCACTATCGCCGAAGAGATGGATGAACTTGGCCGCAAGGCGCGGGCTGCCTCGCGCGTGCTGGCCAATGCCACCACTGAAGCCAAGAATGCCGCCCTTCTCGCTGCCGCCGATAGCATCAGCAACCGAGGCGCTGAGATCAAAGCCGCCAACGCCCGCGACATGGCCGCGGCGCGCGCAAAGAATCTTTCGGCTGCCTTGCTTGACCGCCTGGAGCTGACCGACAGCCGCATCGCCAGCATGGCAAAAGGCTTGCGCGAGATCGCAGACCTGGCGGACCCCGTCGGCCAGGTCATCGCCGAATGGGATCGGCCCAATGGCCTTGAGATCCAGCGTGTACGGACTCCTTTGGGTGTTATCGGCATTATTTATGAATCGCGGCCCAACGTGACGGCCGATGCGGGTGGCTTGTGCCTGAAGTCTGGCAACGCCTGCATCTTGCGCGGCGGTTCCGAGAGCTTCCATTCCAGCCGTGCGATCTTTGCCTGCTTGCAGGAAGGCTTGCGCGCCGGTCATTTACCGGAAGGTTGCATCCAGATGGTGGCCACCGCCGACCGCGCCGCTGTCGGTGAGATGCTGACCATGACCAAATACATCGATGTGATCGTGCCGCGCGGTGGGCAATCGCTGGTGGACCGCATCATGCGCGATTCCCGCGTGCCGACGTTCCAGCACCTGACCGGCCTCTGCCACACTTATCTCCACAGTAGCGCCGATGCGGCCAAAGCCCGCAAAATTATTATGAACGCCAAGATGCGCCGCACCGGCATCTGCGGCGCGACCGAAACCCTGCTGGTGGATGAGGCCGTTGCGGCAAAACTTCTGCCGCCCATCCTCGACGACCTCATCAAGGCTGGCTGCGAGGTTCGCGGCGACGCCGCCGTGCAGAAGTTGGATGCACGCGTGAAAGCAGCCACACCCGAGGATTGGGACACTGAATATCTCGACGCCATCCTGGCGGTGAAGATGGTGAAGAACCTGGATGACGCCATGGCGCACATCGTCACCCATGGCTCTGCCCATACCGAGGCAATCATCACGGAAGATGCCGCCGCCGCCGAACGCTTCTTGGCGGGCCTGGATAGCGCCATCGTGATGCACAACACCTCGACCCAATTTGCCGACGGCGGCGAGTTCGGCATGGGGGCCGAGATCGGCATCGCTACCGGGAAGCTGCACGCGCGCGGACCCGTTGGCGTGGAGCAACTGACGACCTTCAAATATAAGGTGCGCGGTGACGGCCAAGTCCGTCCCTAAAACAGCGCACATCCCGCGGCTTCCGCCTTTCGGCGAACGCCGGCGGCAGCGCATCGGGCTTTTGGGTGGATCGTTCAATCCGGCCCACGAGGGCCATATGCACATCAGTCTCGCCGCCCTGAAACACCTGAAGCTCGATCAGGTGTGGTGGCTGGTGAGCCCCCAGAACCCCTTAAAGGCAGCGAAAGACATAGCACCTTTGGCCAAACGCATGGCCACGGCCCGCGCCCTGGCATCCCATCCTGCCATCGTCGTGACGGATGTGGAGCTGCACCTCGGCGAGACCCGAACGGCGCGGGTGCTGGATGTGTTGCAGCGCCGCTATCCGGCGACCGCCTTCGTGTGGCTCATGGGAGCGGACAATCTCGCGCAGGTGCCGCGCTGGTGGCAATGGACGCGGCTCTTTCACCGCTGCCGCGTTGCGGTTTTCGACCGCAGCCCTTATTCTTATGCCGCGCTGGCCGGCGCGGCCGCGCAGCGCTTTGCACGGGTTCGGACAGGGAGACCTTCAGCCATCTGGAATCGTTTTCCTCCTGTCTGGACTTATGTCGCCATCCGGCGCCATCCGGCGTCAGCCACGGCCCTGCGCAAGACCGCACGGTCTGCAGTGAGCAAGACCAGAGTAGAATAGGAAGGATACGACCATCGCTAAGAGTGCAAAAGGAACCAGCGAACTCGATCGCATGATCGATCTGATCCTCGGATCGCTGGATGATGACAAGGCCCAGGATGTTTTGGCCATCGACCTCGTCGGTAAAACCAGCATCGCAGACCGTATGATTGTCGCCTCGGGTACGTCGGGGCGCATGGTCTCGGCCATGGCCGAACACCTTGTGATCAAACTCAAGCAAGCCGGCTACAAACCCAAGAGCGAGGGCGAGCGCCAAGGCGATTGGGTTCTGATCGATGCGGGCGATATCATCGTGCATCTCTTCCGCCCGGAAGTTCGCACCTTCTACAATATCGAACGCATCTGGGCCGCACCCGTGGCTGACAGCAAGCCAACAAAGCCCGCCGCCAAACCTGCGGCGAAGAAGAAGGCTTCCCCCAAGTCCCCTGCGCCGCGCAAGCGCCGGGCTTAGCGGCTTCTCCTCTCGTGAATATCGTCATCGCGGCAGTCGGCAAGAGCAAACCCGGCGCCGAACGCGATCTGTTCGATTCCTACACTGGGCGCGTACCGTGGCGCATCGATGTGAAGGAAATCGAAATCAAGAAAGAAATGGCGGTGGATGCTAGACGCATCCGCGAGGCGGAAGCGCTGCTAGAGGCCATTCCCGAAGGTGCGCGCATCATAGCGCTGGACGAGCGCGGCAAGAATGAAGCGAGTGATGTGTTTGCCAAGCGCTTGGGCCGCTGGCGGGACGACGGCGTGCGCGCCGTGGCGTTCATTATCGGTGGCGCGGATGGTTTGGATGAAAGCGTGCGCAAACGCGCCGATGCTGTGGTGAGCTTTGGCGCCCTCACCTGGCCGCACATGCTGGTGCGCGCTCTACTCTCCGAGCAGCTTTACCGGGCACACACCATTCTCACAGGGCACCCTTACCACCGCGGCTAACTACTTCCGGCGGAAAGGATGCGCCGGATAGGTGCCGAGGACGGCGACTTCCTTGGAATAAAAGCGCAAGTCTTCGAAGGCGAGCTTCAAGGACGGATCGTCCGGGTGACCATCCACGTCGGCATAGAACTGTGCAGCGGCGAAGTGGCCGCCGATCATATAGCTTTCCAACTTGGTCATGTTGACGCCGTTGGTCGCGAAACCACCAAGAGCCTTGTAAAGAGCCGCCGGCACGCTGCGCACGCGGAAGACAAAGGACGTCACGAACGGCCCCTTCTTACGGTTCGTGTGCGCCGGCTGGCGCGACATGATCAGGAAGCGTGTTGTGTTGTGGTCGGCGTCTTCGATATTGGAGGCCAGCGATTTCAGACCATAGATCTCCGCCGCCAGTTTAGACGCAATGGCGCCGACGGTCTTGTCGCCGCGCGCCGCCACATCCATGGCGGAGCCTGCAGTATCGGCGGCGACGACGGCGTTGAGTTTATGTTTGCGGATGAACTTGCGGCACTGACCCAAAGCATGCACATGGCTTTCCACGCGCGTGAGGGTCTTCATGGACGCGCCTGGCACCGCCAGCAGGTGGTGGTTCACACGCTCGAAGTGCTCACCGATGATATGCAGACCCGAGTGCGGCAGGATGTGATGGATGTCGGCCACGCGGCCCGCGACAGAATTATCGACGGGGATCATGGCGAACTTGGCCCAGCCATTGCGCACAGCGGAGAACGCATCTTCGAACTGCGCGCACGGCAGCGGCGTCATCTTCGGGAAGCGCGCCACGCAGGCCAAGTGCGAGTAGGCACCGAGCACGCCCTGGAACGCGATGACATTGTCGGGGTTTGTTTTGCGCTTCGGCGCGGTTTTGACTTTGGTCTTGAGTGTCGCGGCCATTTAAGCAAACCCCAAAAGCCGGCGTGCGCGCTCGAGGTCGGAGGGCGTATCGACGCCCAGCGGAATCGTATCGACAAGGGCGGCCGCCATGCGCATGCCATTCTCGATAGCGCGCAATTGCTCAAGGCGCTCGCGCACTTCCAGGACCGTGGGCTTCAAGGTGACAAAGCGGCGCAGGGCCGCGCGCCGGAAAGCATAGATACCGATGTGGTGGTAATGATCGCCGGGACCGGACGGAATCAAGTTGCGGCTGAAGTAGAGGGCTGGACCAATCTTCGCTCCGGGCTCCAGCGACAACGCTGCCTTCACCACCGCCGGATCATTCAGTTCTTCCTGCAACGTAATGCGCGCCACTACCGTGGCGATGTCGATGGCCGGATTGGCCAGTGGCGTGACGGAAGCCGCAACCAGGTCGGGTTCCAGCGTCGGAAGATCGCCCTGCACGTTCACCACCACGTCGAACTTGCCGGCAGGATCATAAGTCTCGGCGGCGGCGTGCACGCGGTCGGAGCCTGATGGTAACGCTGGGTCGGTGAGAATGGCCGTGCCGCCCGCGGCGGTGATGACCTCAGCAATTTCCTTGTCGCCACAGGCAACAATCACCGGGCCGGCACCGGCTTTCACGGCCCGGCGCCAGACATGCACGATCATGGGCGCATCCCCGATCATGGCGAGCGGCTTATTGGGCAAGCGCGTGGCTGCCAGGCGGGCGGGAATCACGATCAGCGCGGACATGGGAGACCTTGTTACCGGAACATGTAGGGGGCTTGGAACAAGTCGCGACACATACAGGACTGAAGCGTCGCTTCCAAGGGTTCACGGCCAAGGGCCCTCGGGCCAAGGACCTCCGGCGGGCATGAAGGGCTTGCCCGTCAAGGCCTTAAGGGGAAGCAGGGGGGCGGTCCGCCCGTCCATGGGAGGCGGCATGACCCTTGATTCATATTGAGATTTGGGGTCAAACCCAGTATTCAGAGCCCGAACGTTGCGGGCACACATCACCTGGGAACTGGGGCATGACGGATAGACTTTCGTGGTACACGATCATCGCCGCCTTTTGGATGGCCTTCCTGACCATTCTGGGCGTCAACCTCGTGGGCAATTTCATCATGTACGGCAACCCCTTAGAGCAAGAAGAGGGTAAGCTGGAGAAGTTCGGTTTCCCTATCGAAGTGGTCGAGGAAGCCCCTGCCGCCGCCGGCGGCGGTCCGGCTCAGCTGGTCAGCAGCCTGCCCCTGGTGGCGGCCGCGAGCGTCGAAGACGGCGCTGGCGTCTTTAAGAAATGCGGCGCTTGCCATACCGCGGAAGCGGGCGGCGCTAATAAAACCGGCCCGAACCTGCACAATATCGTTGGCGACGCCATCGGCGACCGCAACGGCTTTAAGACCACCGACTCCCTCAAAGGGATCGCCGGCGGCAAATGGACCTATGAAATTCTCGACGATTACCTCGAGAACCCCAAGCACCTGGCGCCCAAGGGCACCATGTCCTTCGCCGGCCTGAAGAAGCCGCAGGAACGTGCCGCGGTCATCAAGTACCTGATGTCGATGACCGAGAATCCGCCGCCGATCCCGGCTGCCGCGGAAACACCGGCCGCTGACGCTGCGGCGCCTGCTGCTGCGCCCGCTCAGCCCAACTGACCTTCAATGTAATGGCTGACGCGGTTTCATCCGAAGCCTGCGTCGCGCTCATTCATCACCTGGCGGATTTAAGCGGAGCCATCGCGCTCCAGCACTTCCGCACGTCTTTTGCTGTCGACACCAAAGACGATGCCTCGCCCGTCACGATTGCGGATCGGGACGCGGAAGCCGCCATGCGCGAGGCGATCCGCAAGGCTTTCCCCACCCACGGCATCATCGGCGAGGAACACGGCAGCGAGCGGACCTCTGCCGACTGGCTGTGGATTCTGGACCCTATCGACGGCACGGCCTCCTTCATCAATGGCGTGCCGCTGTTCGGTAACCTCATCGGCCTATGGCGGCGGGATAAAGATGGCAACGCCCGGCCTTGGCTGGGCTGCATCAATCATCCCGCCTTGAAAGAGCGCTGGATCGGTGGTGAAGGACTGCCCACGACGCTGAACGGCAAATCAGCACGCGTACGCAGCTGCCAGACGCTCGCGCAAGCCACGGTGTATGCCACCGGAGCCTCCTATTTCACCGACGAAGAACACGCTTTGTTCGGGGGCCTGGAACGGGCCGTGCACCGCCGACGTTTTGGCGGCACCGATTGTTACCATTACGCCATGGTTGCCTCTGGCTGGACGGATATAGCCTGTGAAGCCGGCCTGAAGCTGCATGACTATGCCGCTATTGTGCCGGTGCTGGAGGCGGCGGGCGCCACAGTTAGCGATTGGACCGGTGCGCCCCTCACTCTAGAGTCGGAAAAAGTCGGCCGCGGCCGCGTTTTGGCCTGCGGCGACAAGGCGGTCCATGCCGCCGCTGTGAAGGCTTTACGCGGCACGACATAACGCTACCGCCCGCCAACAAGTACAAAGACTGGGCGTGAACACGAGGGATGGACGTCATGAGCAAAACGGCTTGGGCAAAGATGCTTCTTGGCGCGGCGCTGTGTACGGCAGCCCTCTCCTCACCTACCCACGCCATGGTGCGTGGCAAGCCGGTGCACGGACTTTCGCTTTACGGCGAGCCCAAATACGGACCAGATCAACCGTTCGACTATCGCAATATCGAGGCCCCCAAAGGCGGCGCGCTGCATCTCGAGGCACCGGCCCCCACCTTCGATTCCTTCAACGCGTTTGCCAGAAAAGGCGTTCCAGCCGCCGGCTTAAGCTTCCTCGGCAGCAACGGCATGTTTGTCGAAGGTCTGACGATCTATGGCGAAGACGAGCCCTTCGCCCACTACTGTCTGCTCTGCGAAACGATGGAAGTAGCGCCCGATAACACCTGGATCGAATTCACGCTGCGCGCGGAAGCACGGTTCCACGACGGCTCACCGGTTACGCCCGAAGACGTCATCGCCAGCTTCGACCTGCTGCGCGAAAAGGGCCTACCGCTTCATAAACTTTACTGGGCTGACGTCGATCACGCCGAGAAAACCGGCCCTTTGAAAGTGAAGTTCGTCTTCAAGACCGGTGACAACAGCGAACTGCCGCTGATCATCGGCGAACTTCCGGTGATCAATAAGAAATTCTGGGAAGCGCACGACCTCGCCAATAGCACGCTCGATGTGCCGGTCTCCACGGGCCCCTACAAGATCGACAGCTTCGAACAAGGCCGCTTCATTGTTTTCAAGCGCGACCCCAACTATTGGGGCAAGGACCTGGCTGTGACGCGCGGGTCCTACAACTTTGATGAAATCCGTTACGACTACTACCGCGACGATACCGTTGCTTTTGAAGCTTTCAAGACCGGCGGCTACGACGTGAAGCTTGAGAATACCGCGCGCCGTTGGGCCACCGGCTATGATTTCCCAGCCGTCACCGACGGCCGCATCAAGAAAGAAGTCATCGAGAACGGCACGCCCATTTATGCCCAGGCGTTTACCTACAACATGCGGCGGGCGAAATTCGCCGACCGTCGGGTGCGAGAAGCACTGAATCTCGCTTTCGATTTTGAATCGCTGAACAAAACCATCTTCTACGGCCAGTACAAACGCGTCCGCAGTTACTTTCAGAACTCGGACCTGGAAGCCAAAGGCCTGCCGACGCAGGACGAGCTGAAGTACCTGGAGCCGCTGCGCGACAAAGTTCCGGCGGAAGTCTTCACGCAGGAATTCAATCAGCCCACCACAGACGGCACCGGCAACCCGCGCGACAATCTTCTCAAGGCGCAACAACTCCTGAAAGACGCCGGCTGGGACGTGGTCAATGGCCAACTCACCAATAAGAAGACCGGCGAGGCCTTCACTTTCGAAGTGATTGAAGTTCAGGCGACATTGGACCGCGTCATCCTGCCCTGGTTCCAAAACCTGGAGAAGCTCGGCATCAAAGGTACATTGCGCGTTATCGACGCGAGCCAGATCGTCAACCGCATGACCGACTATGACTTCGACGTGACCGTGGCGGGCGTGAACAACTCACTCAGCCCCGGCAACGAGCAGAACGATTTCTGGAGCTCTGGTGCAGCCGAACGCCCCGGCAGCCGCAACTACACGGGCGTGAAAGACCCGGCCGTCGATGCGCTCATCGTACAAATGTTGAAGGCGCCTGATCGTCAGACTTTAGTTACCATCAGCCACGCCCTCGACCGCGTGCTGACATGGAACTACTACCTGGGTCTGATGTACAGCAACAGCGGAGACCGTTTGGCCTATTGGACGAAGCTGCAACATCCCGACCGATTCCCACTGACCGGTGTGCAGAGCACGAACGCGGTCGCGATGAACTGGTGGATCGGTTCGGCCGCCGCTCAGACACCCGGCAACGCAACTCCGCCCTCCTCAGCTGCCGAAGCGCCCACATCATCCAATACACGCTGGCTCCTTGCGGCGGGATTGATGGCTGTGATTGGGATAGCATTCCTGCTCATGCGCCGCAGACGCTAAGAGGGTCATCATGCAGGTGCCCAAACTGTCCTTCGGTCTTCTGCTGGTGGGCGCTTGCCTGCTGGTCGGTCCTTCCGCAGAGGCCATGGTACGCGGCAAGCCGGTGAAGGCCCTCGCGCTCTACGGCGAGCCGAAATACAAGGACGGCTTCACGCACTTCGACTACGCCAACCCAGACGCCCCCAAGGGCGGCACTTTTGTAAAGGCCAATGAGGCTCTTCTGACTTTCGATACCTTCAACCCTTATACGTTGAAGGGCGCGTCTGCTTACGGCGCCGACGTAGTGCTGGACGATCCATTGATGATCACCAGCCAGGACGAGCCCGCCAGCATTTATTCCGGCATCGCCGAGACCATCGAAGTTGCGCCCGACGCATCCTGGGTGCAGTTCGTCATCAATCCTGCCGCTCACTTCAACGACAACAGCCCCATCACCGCCGCCGATGTGGCCTTCAGCTACGACATCCTTGTGACCAAGGCTCGCCCCACGTACCGCTTCCTCTATCAGGACGTGGCCAAGGCTGAAGTGGTCAATGAGCGCACTGTCAAGTTCACCTTGAAAAACACGCAGAATCAAAAGGTGCCGCTGCTGCTCGCCACATTGCCGATCTTGTCGCAAAAATACTGGAAGGACCGCGACTTCGCGGCGACGACGCTGGACATTCCTGTGTCCAGCGGCCCCTACACCATCGACTCCTTCGAGGTCGGACGTTACGTGCTTTACAAGCGCAACGACAACTACTGGGGCAAAGACCAGCCAGCCAACCGGGGGCTCTATAATTTTGACCGCGTGCGCTACGAGTATTTCCGCGACGAGGATGTTACCTTCGAGGCTTTCAAGACCGACGCTTTCGATTTCACGCGCGAGATGGTCGCGCGGCGCTGGGCTACAGGCTATGACTTCGCTGCAGCGACGGATGGGCGCATCAAGAAGATCGAGATTCCCAGCATCCAACCCATGGATGTCACGACCTTGGTGATGAACCTGCGCCGGCCGCTGTTCCAGGACCGCCGCGTGCGGGCGGCCATCAACTACGCGTTCGATTTTGAGTCGCTGAACAAGAACATCATGTATGGCCTTTATGGCCGCCTGCGCAGCTACTGGCAGGGCTCGCCTTTGGAAGCGAAAGGCCTGCCCAGCGAAGCAGAGCTGAAACTGCTGGAGCCCTTCCGCAAAGATCTGCCGCCGGAACTGTTCACCACCGAATTCACCCAACCCACCACCGCCGGCACAGGCGATAACCGCGAGAACCTAGTCAAAGCGCGCGATCTTCTGAAGGAAGCGGGCTGGGACGTGAAAGACGGTGTGTTGCGCAACGTGAAGACCGGCGAGCCTTTCGCGTTCGAGATCGTGTTGGTACAGGCCAACCTCGAGCGCGCGCTGGCCCCCTGGCTGCAGGATCTGAAGCGCCTCGGCATCGACGCCAAGCTGAGAATTGTTGACACCTCGCAATACGCCAATCGCGTCAACGATTTCGATTATGACGCCATTTACATCGGCCTTTATCCGACCCTGACACCCGGCAACGAACTGCTGGATGATTTTGGTTCGGAATCCGCCGCCAGTCCCGGCGGGCAAAACTACAGCGGCATCAAAGATCCGGCTGTGGATGCGATGATCCAAAAAATTGCCACGGCCGACAACTATGACGACGTGACGGCCGCCACGCGTGCGTTAGACCGCATCCTGACTTTCAACCACTACCGAATCTTGCGCTACGGCATGCCGGCCTCGCGCTTTGCCTATTGGACGAAGCTGAAGATGCCGGAAAAATTCCCCGCTCTGGGCATCGGCACCATGGGCGAGTCCGCTATTGCGCTATGGTGGATGGGCAACGAAGCCCAGGGGCAGACAACCACGACAACGAGCCCTGCGGCTGTTGCCGGCATCAAGACCGGCCCCTCACCTTGGCTCTGGGCCTTGGCGCTGGCCGTTGTTGCCGGCCTTGCTTTTGTTGTCATGCGTCGCAAGCGATCTTGAAGGGCTCCATGAAAGTCCGCGCTCACTTTGCCACCGTTGCCGCTCTCGCAACGGTGTTGCACGGAGCAAGCGCCGAAGCCCTGACGATGGGAAAGCCGGTCCATGCCATCGCGCTCTACGGCGAGCCGAAATACGGCGCGAACTTCGACCATTTCGACTACGTCAATACGAATGCGCCCAAGGGCGGCACGTTCATCAAGACCAACGAGTCCTTCCTGACTTTCGACACCCTCAACCCCTATACGCTCAAGGGTGCGGCGGTCCACGGCTTGGAGCTTCTGCTGTTCGACACCCTGATGGCACCAGGACAGGACGAACCTGCCACTGCCTACGTCCTTATCGCGCAGACAGCCGAGATCGCGCCCGACAATTCCTGGGTGCAATTCGTGATCCGGCCAGAAGCGCGCTTCACCGATGGCAGCGCCATTACCGCGGATGACGTGGTGTTCAGTTATGAGACGATGATCGCCAAGGCGTTCCCGCGCTATCGCATCATGTATGCCGACGTCGACAAAGCAGAAGCCGTGAAGCCCGATACCGTACGCTTCACATTCAAGGTGAAGAGTAACCGCAAGCTCTCTCTTCAAATCGCGGCTTACTTGCCGATCTTGTCCAAGGCTTACTGGAAGGACCGCGATTTCACGGCGACGACGCTCGATGTCCCCGTGACGACGGGCCCCTATCTCATTGAGAGCTTCGAGCCGGGCAAATTCATTGTCTATCACCGTTGGGACAACTATTGGGGCAAAGATCTGCCTGTGAACCGCGGCCTGTGGAACTTCGAACGCGTGCGCTTTGAATACTTCCGCGACGACGATGTGGAATTCGAGGCCTTTAAGACCGGCGTTTATGACTTCAAGCGCGAGGTCAGCTCGCGGCGCTGGGCGACAGCCTATACCTTCCCGGCTGTCACCGACGGCCGCGTGAAACTGCTGCCCTTACAGGATATCCAGCCTGTCAGCACACAACCCATCTCGTTTAATTTGCGCCGTCCATTGTTCCAAGACCGCCGCGTGCGTCAGGCCTTGAACTACGCCTTCGACTTCGAGTCTCTGAACAACAATATCTTCTATAAGCAATACGAGCGCTCGCGCAGCTACTGGCAGGGCTCGCCGCTGGAAGCCAAGGGGCTGCCCAGCGCCGCTGAGCTGAAACTCCTCGAACCTTTCCGCGACAAGGTGCCGGCGGAGGTCTTCACCGCGGAATTCATGGAACCCACCACGCCCGGCGTCGGCGACGCTCGCGATAATCTGACCAAAGCGCAGGGCCTGCTTAAGGAAGCAGGTTGGGAGGTGCGCGACGGCAAATTGACGAATGTGAAGACGGGCGCGATCTTTGCTTTTGAAATTCTCAACAATCAGCAGACGATGGAGCGCGTGTATCTTCCCTACACGCAGAATCTGAAGCGCCTTGGTATCGACGCCACTGTTCGCTTGGTGGATACCGCCCAATTCATCAATCGCGTGAACGACTTCGATTTCGACGCAACGCTGGTGGTGATGCCTCACAACGACCTTACACCGGGCGCTGAGCAGGCCGAGATCTGGGGCTCGGACACCGCCGACGCCAAGGCCAGCAACAACCTCTCCGGGGTTAAGGATCCGGTGGTTGATGCTTTGCTGAAGGCCATGATCGGCGCTGAGACCTACGATGACCTTGCGGCGGCGACGCACGCTTTGGACCGTGTACTAACCTGGAATTTCTACCAGCTGTTGACCTATACCTCGCCCATCGAGCGATATGCCTATTGGAGCAAGCTGAAGATGCCCGAGGTCACGCCTGCCCTTGGGATTGGCGGCATGGGCGAGTTTTCAGGCGGCATGGGAGAATCGGCCATCGCCCTGTGGTGGATGGACCCCACCGCCGGCCAAAGTGCTTCTGCGGCAACCCCGCAATCGGCGCCTGGAAGCGGCCATCGCGATCTTATTATCGCTCTGTGTGTTGCCGGGGGACTTGCAGTCGTGCTCTATCTTGTTCGCCGCCGCAGACCGCCGGAATTGAACTAACTGATGTTCGCTTATCTCATCCGCCGCATAGCGCTGATCCCGCTGACTCTGTTCGGCATCATCACCCTCAACTTTGTCATCGTGCAGATGGCGCCCGGCGGCCCCGTCGAGCGCGTGCTGGCACAGGTGCGTGGGCTCGATATGGGCGGCGGCGCCGGCGGCTTTCGCGGCGGCGGAGACATCGCGGGTGGCCGGGGCACAGCCAGCCTCTATCGCGGCGCGCAAGGGCTCGACCCGGCTTTCGTGAAAGAAATCGAGAAGCAGTTCGGTTTCGACAAACCGCCGCTTGAGCGCTACCTGCTCATGATGAAGAACTATCTGTCCTTCAATCTGGGGCAAAGTTTCTACCGCACCATTGATGTGGGCGACCTGATCATCGAGAAGATGCCCGTGTCGATTTCCATCGGGCTGTGGTCCACGCTCATCATCTATCTCGTTTCCATTCCGCTTGGCATCGCCAAGGCCGTACGCGACGGTACACGCTTCGATGTCGCGACCTCCTATGCCGTGGTCGTGGGCTATGCGGTGCCGTCATTCATGTTCGCCATCGTGCTGATCGTGGTCTTCGCGGGCGGGAGTTATCTCAACTGGTTCCCGTTGCGCGGCCTGACATCAGACAACTGGGCGAGTTTGTCGCTGTGGGGCAAAGTGACCGATTACATGTGGCACCTCATCCTGCCGGTGACCGCCATGACCATCGGCGGCTTTGCGTCACTGACCATGTTGACGAAGAATTGCTTCCTGGATGAAATCAACAAGCAGTACGTGCTGACGGCGAAAGCCAAGGGGCTGACGCGCAACCGCATCCTTTATGGCCACATCTTCCGCAACGCCATGCTGCTGGTCATTGCCGGATTCCCCGCAACACTCGTCAGCACGTTGTTCACTGGCTCGCTGCTGATCGAAGTGATCTTCTCGTTGGATGGTCTCGGCCTGCTTGGTTATCAGGCCATCCTCGACCGCGACTACCCCGTTGTCTTCGGCACGCTTTATCTGTTCAGCCTGATTGGGTTGATCCTCAATCTCCTGAGCGATCTTACCTATCACATGGTCGATCCGCGCATCGACTTCGAGGCCAGACAGACATGAGACGCCAAACATGATGCTGCCGTGGCGGAACATGACGGTCATCAATCAGCGGCGCCTGGCGAATTTCAAAGCCAACCGGCGCGGGTACTGGTCTCTGTGGATCATCGCGATTCTCTTTGTGCTGTCGTTGATGGCTGAGTTCATCGCCAATGACCGCCCCCTCCTTCTGAGCTACAAGGGTACTCTGCGCGCGCCGGTGCTGTTCGATTACCCCGAGACGGCTTTCGGCGGCACATTCGAGACGCCCGCCAACTACAACGATCCCTTTCTGCAGAACGCCATCAAGGCCGACGGCTGGATGATGCTGCCGCTGATTCCCTTCAGCTACGAGACGTTGGATTTCAACCTCGGCCAGCCGGCGCCGGCGCCACCGTCGGCGCGTCATTGGCTTGGCACGGACAACCAGGGCCGCGACGTACTGGCGCGGCTGATTTACGGCTTTCGCATTTCCATGCTGTTCGCGCTCGCGCTGACCATTGTCTCGAGCATCATTGGCGTGGCCGCGGGCGCGGTACAGGGTTATTTCGGCGGCAAGATGGATTTGATCTTTCAGCGCTTCATCGAGATTTGGGGCGGGTTGCCGCAGCTGTTCATCCTCATCATCGTTGCCTCCATCATCGCGCCTGGGTTCTGGACGCTGCTGGGGGTTTTATTGCTGTTCAGCTGGACGGCGCTGGTGTCGGTGGTGCGCGCCGAATTCCTGCGCGCCCGCAACTTCGATTATGTGCGCGCTGCGAAAGCGCTGGGCATGAGCGATGTCAGCGTCATGGCCAGACACATCTTGCCCAACGCAGTGGTGGCGACCGTGACGTTTTTGCCTTTTGTCCTTTCCGGAGCCGTAGTCGCGCTCACGTCGCTTGATTTCCTCGGCCTTGGCATGCCGCCGGGCTCCGCATCCCTTGGCGAGCTATTACGCCAGGGCAAAGAAAATTTGCAGGCGCCGTGGCTTGGCTTCACCGGCTTCCTCGCTATCGCCGGCATGCTGACGTTGTTGGTGTTCGTGGGCGAAGCCGTGCGCGACGCCCTCGACCCTCGCAAGACCTTTGCATGATTAATTGCATATGACCGACACTCCTCTCCTTTCCGTCAAAGACTTGGCCGTTCAGTTTGGTGGCGGTGCGGGCGCTGTCATGGCGGTTAAGGATGTCTCCTTCACACTTAACAAAGGCGAGACGCTGGCTCTTGTCGGCGAAAGCGGCAGCGGCAAG
This sequence comes from Fidelibacterota bacterium, assembly GCA_947472795.1. Lineage (GTDB taxonomy): Bacteria > Pseudomonadota > Alphaproteobacteria > Rhodospirillales > Rhodospirillaceae > SHVO01. Next base: position 20,235 of record CANJBL010000008.1, read on the forward strand.
ACCGTCACGGCCCTCTCCATCCTGGGCCTGCTGCCCTATCCGTTAGCGCGCCATCCCAGCGGCAGCATCACGTACAGCGGTCAGGAGTTATTGAACGCCCCAGAACCAACCTTGCGCCGGGTGCGCGGCAACCGCATCGGCATGGTGTTCCAGGAGCCCATGACGTCGCTGAACCCTTTGCACAATATCGAGAAGCAAGTGGGCGAAGTGTTGGAGATTCATGCGGGCATCACCGGCGAAGCTAAACGTGCGCGCGTACTGGAGCTTCTGAAGCTGGTAGGCCTGCCGGACGTGGAGACGCGGCTGACCGCCCTGCCCCATGAACTGTCCGGAGGTCAGCGTCAGCGTGTCATGATCGCCATGGCGCTGGCATTGAACCCAGACATCCTCATCGCCGACGAGCCCACCACGGCGCTGGACGTCACCATTCAGGCCCAGATCCTAGAGCTGCTGGCTGACCTGAAAAAGCGCCTGGGCATGGCGCTGTTGTTCATCACACACGACCTCACCATCGTGCGGCGCATTGCCGACCGCGTGTGTGTCATGAAGGACGGCGCTATCGTCGAACAGGGTGCCGTGGCCGACATCTTCGCCAAACCGGAGCACGACTATACCAAGCGCCTTCTGGCCGCCGAGCCCAAACCCAAAGGGACGCGGGCCGCCGCGGGAGCGGAAATCGTCGCCGTCGAGGATTTGAAAGTCTGGTTTCCGATCCGGCGCGGGGTCATCCGGCGCACAGTCGGCTACATCAAGGCGGTGGACGGCGTATCCTTTTCCGTCGCGGCGGGACGCACCATCGGCGTGGTGGGTGAAAGCGGTTCAGGCAAGACCACGCTTGGTCTCGCCCTTCTGCGACTCATCGGCAGCGAAGGCATTATCCGCTTCGAAGGCCAGCGCATCGACGGCCTTTCCGCGCAAGGTGTTCGCCCCTTGCGCCGTCACATGCAGATCGTGTTTCAGGATCCCTTCGGCTCCTTGAGCCCGCGCTTATCCATCGGCCAGATCGTCGGCGAAGGCTTGACCGTCCACAATCTCGGAGCCGCCTCGGAACGCGACGAACGTGTGGCCGAAGCCTTGCGCGAGGTGGGTCTGGACCCGGCCGCGCGCAACCGCTATCCGCACGAGTTCTCTGGTGGTCAGCGCCAGCGTATTGCGATTGCCAGAGCCATGGTCCTCCGGCCCAAGTTCATCGTTTTGGACGAACCCACCAGCGCGCTCGATGTCTCCGTGCAGGCGCAGATCGTTGATCTCCTGCGCGACCTGCAAGCCAAATATAGTCTTGCTTATCTTTTCATCAGTCATGATCTGCGCGTGGTCCGCGCCCTTGCCGACAGCATCATCGTCATGAAGGACGGCACGGTGCGGGAGACGGGCGAGGCCGAGCAGGTCTTTACGGCGCCGCGAGATCCCTACACCAAGGCGCTTATGGCGGCCGCCTTGCACCTCAAAGTTACGCCTTCTTAACCAATCCCGCTTAGGGTCAAATCGGGGAACTTCCGGGGCGAAGCGCTTGCCGCGTGTAGAGCCCTGGCTCATAGTGAGCGCACACCAACGACCGCACCCGGGCCGGAAACGGGCCCACCGGAAACAAGACTATGGCGTCCAGAGACGACGACGAAAAGAGTAAGCAAGCCGTCTACGGCGTCGACGTGGATATTTCCGTTGTGCTTGGCCAGACGTCCCTGCGCATCAGCCAGCTCCTCAAGTTCGGCCGCGGCGCCGTCGTCACGCTGGATCAGAAGACCTCGGACCCGGTGGAAATCTTCGCCAATGAAGTGCTCATCGCGCGCGGCGAAGTGGTTATCACCTCCGGCGATAAGATCGGCGTCACCCTGACCGAGCTGGTCAAGTCGATCTACAATCAGGGCGAATAAAAGCCCATTCCCGCTGAGCCTTATTTAATAATAACACTGGAAGATCGGCGAACGATCTTTTAAACACGACGCTCATGCGTACGCTTTATCATCACATACTCCTGCCCGTAGCCCGCAAGGTTCGCCTTGCGTTGCACGAGAAGCGATTGGAGTTCAGTGAACAGGTGATCGAACCCTGGCGCGCCGACGAAGATTTGTTGGCTCTGAACCCCGCCGGCGATTTGCCGGTGCTGGTGGATGAAGATGAAACCGTGGTCTGCGGGCACGCGACTATCTGCGAGTACCTGGACGAAACCTATCCCGAAGTGCAGTTGGTGGGCCGCAATCCGAAAGACCGCGCCGAGAGCCGGCGCCTTGCAGCCTGGTTTGACGAGAAATTCAATCGTGAAGTCACGCAGCATCTGGCGGGCGAGAAGCTGACGCGTCGCGTCATGAGCAATGCGGCACCTGATTCACGCGCGCTCAAAGCCGGGCGCGAGAACATCCACACGCATCTGCAATACATCGCGTGGTTGACGGAACGGCGCAGCTGGCTGGCCGGCGATCACTTGAGCATCGCCGACCTGAGCGCCGCGGCCAATCTGTCGCTGGTTGATTATTCCGGTGATGTACCTTGGGACGACCATCCGCTGACCAAGGAATGGTACGTGCGCGTGAAGTCGCGCTTCAGCTTCCGCAATCTGCTGAAGGACGCCGTGCCCGGCGTGCCGGCGGCACCGATCTATGCCGATCTCGATTTCTGATTAACGGATTTTTGACTAGCGGGCGCCGGCATCCACATCGAGATGTTCGATGTTGATGCGCGCCGCATCGGCGGTGGCCGACTCCGGCGCGATCATCAGAATCCTCAGCCAGTCACTGCGCGCTTCGGCCAAACGCTTCTTGATGCGGTAGAGATTGCCGCGCTCGAGAAGGCCAGAGAGGTTATTGGGATCTGCCGCAACAGCGGCCTCGGCATCGTCCAGCGCATCGTCCAGCTCATTCTGAAGGCGGTGGATGCTTGCCCGATAGGCATAAGCTTCAGCGTTATTGGGATCGATACGCAAAACCTCTTTAATATCGTCCATGACCTCGTTGTACTTGCCGGAGTCCGCCAGCGTGCCGGCGCGATCGAGATAAAGTTCCACCGATTCTTTGCTGTTGGGCGGCAGCAGCTTCAGCGCCGCCGTTTGCGCCGCGTAAGCGCGCCCGTTCTCGCCCTGCAACAGCCAGCCTTGGGCCGCTTGCGCCAGCATATTGGCGCGGACTTTGGGTTCCTGTTTCGATGCTGTCGCCAGCTCTTCCAACCGGCGCGCGCCTTCGCCGTAATCCTTGAGACCGATGAGCGAAAGCGCCTGACAATGCTTCGCGGGTTCTCCGCCGCCGAGTGTGATCCATTTGCCGGCCAATTCGATTCCCTTATCAGGGTGCTCGCGTGCGAGTTTCAGGCAGGTTTGGTATGTCACGTGGGGGCGCTGAAGGTCCGGGTCCGGCGCTAACTGCACCGCAGGAGGCGTGTCCGCGGCCATGGCGGCAAGCGGCCAGAGGAGTATTGCCAAGAGAACCCTGTAGCGCATTACACCGTTACCTGTTTCACCAAAGCATCCAGCTCACCGCAGAGGCGCGCAAGATCTTGGGGCCGCGAGAGGCGATGATCGCCATCCTTGATCAACACCACGTCCACGTCGTCACTACCAACCTTCTCCGCCAGGCGTAAGGCCGTCTGCCAAGGTACGCTTATATCCCTTTGGCCCTGCAGCAAGCGCAGCGGACACTGCAAAGCAATCGCATCTCGCAACACCATATTCGCCCGCCCGTCTTCGATCAAAGCGCGGCTGATGGGATAGGGCCGGGTGTCACAATCGCCTTGCACATGAACAAGACCCTTCTCCTCCAATTCGCGGCGTTGGTCAGCTGAAAAACCGGCCCACATCATGTCTTCTGTGAAATCCGGCGCGGCGGCGATGCCGATGAGCCCCGCGATGCGAGCGGGGCGCGCAAGGGCGGCCTTGAGCATCACCCAACCCCCCATGCTGGAACCAACCAGGATCTGTGGCCCCGTCGTCAGATGATCCAAAATGGCCAGGGCATCGTCCACCCAGCGCGAGATGGTGCCGCCCTCGAAGCGCCCGGACGACTGGCCATGCCCGAACATATCGAATCGGACGAAGCCGTAGCCCCGGCTTGCACAGTGGTCGAGCAAGGCCTCGGCCTTGGTGCCCTTACGGTCCGACATAAGGCCGTGCAGGAAAACGACGCCAGGGCCATTATTTCCATGGGGCGCTACGCGCTCTACGGCCAGGGTCGCGCCATCGGTTCGGATCAGGGTTTCAGGGGTGGGGGGGCATCTTTTGGTAAGAACACTCCGCTGGGGCATTTCTGAGGCGACGATTCTGGGACGGCTGCTATGCTACAACCGCGCATGCCTTCGACAGAGACTCTTTCCGCTTCTGGTCGTACCCGGACCAGCCTGCAAGTTTTACCCAACCTGATTTCCGGTGGGGTAGAACGCGGCACCGTGGACGTCGCCAATGCCCTGGTCCAGGCCGGCTGGCGGGCCCTGGTGGTCTCGGCGGGCGGACCCATGGTGCGCGAGCTGGAGCGCGGCGGCGCCGAACACATCACGCTGCCGCTGGCGACCAAAAACCCCTTTGCCATCCGCAAGAATGCCGAAACGCTCGCCGCTCTCATCCGTGAGAAGCAGGTCGATATCGTGCACGCACGCAGCCGCGCTCCCGCCTGGAGTGCGCGCGCAGCGGCGAAAACAACAGGCGTGCCCTTCATCACCACGTTCCACGGTGTCTATGGAACAGAGCCCTTTGGTCTGAAGAAGCTTTACAACCGCGTCATGGCGGAGGGCGAGGTCATCATCGCCGTCTCCGATTTCATCCGCGACCACCTCGTCCGTGAATACGATGTTGCGCCCGAGCGCATTCGCGTGATCCACCGCGGTGTCGATATCAACCTGTTCAACGCCAACAGCGTCTCACCAACACGACTGATCCAGGTGACCTCCAAATGGCGCCTGCAGGATTCCGCTCATACGGTCATGCTGCCGGGCCGCCTGACGGCATGGAAGGGTCATGAGCTTCTCATCGATGCTATCGCCGAATTGAAGCGGCGCAACGGCGGACAATCGGACGTGCGCTGCATCATGGTGGGCCAGGATCATGGGCGCACCAATCACCGCGAGCACATCATGCGCTATGCGGCCGCGCGCGGCGCCGACGTGCACATCATCGATGACTGCTACGACTTGCCCGCGGCCTATATGGCGACGGACGTTGTCGTGTCGGCTTCGACGCGGCCCGAGGCCTTCGGCCGTGTCGTGGCGGAAGCACAGGCCATGGGCCGGCCGGTCGTAGCCCCTTCTCACGGTGGCGCGCAGGAGATCATCGTACCCGGTGTCACAGGCTGGCTGTTCACACCCAGCGATCCTATATCGCTTGCCGATGCTCTTGAGCGTGCGCTCAACCTCAGTCAAGAGGAGCGCATACGCATCGCCGATGCTGCGATCACGCAGGCACGCACCTACTTCAGCAAGATCGAGATGTGCGCCAAGACGCTTGCCGTCTATGACGAAGTAATGGCGCGCCATTGTCCGCAAGGCGCTGCGCTATAATGACGGATGCGGCATCCACCGGAGGCGCCATTCTCGTCATCTGCGCCGCTGGTCTTGCGCGCTTTGTGCCGGCCCTCGGCGCTATCAGCGCCATTCGCGCCTTCCACCGCGATGCGCGCATCGTTCTTCTGACTGATGCAGCCACATCCGCGTTTGCCGCCACCGCGCCCTATGCCGATGACATATGGATCGATGATACGATTGAAACGGAAAGTATAGGCCCACTGCTTGCCCTGCGGCGGCGGCTGCAGGCTGAAAACTTCGCGCGCGTCTATGATCTGGATGCAACACCGCATACCCAGCGCCTGTTCTGGCTGATGTACGGCTGGTACGCGTTGCCATTCAAGCGCGCGCAAATATTCTGGTCAGGCACTATTCCCGGCACAGCCTTAAGCCATGCGGATCCGCAGCGCGGCGCCATGCATCTGTTTGACCGCTGGACGGCGCAATTGAAGATCGCCGGCATCGGCGCGGTTTTGCGGCCAGATCTGTCGTGGGTGGCCAGGCAGGTGCAGTCTTTCACCGTGCCCTTCCGCATGACCGAAGCCTTTGTGCTGATGGCCCCCGCGCCGGGACCCGGTCAACCCTGGCCTGCGGACCGCTACGGGGAACTCGCGAGTCTGCTGATGGGCGAAGGACAGATTCCCGTTATCGTTGGCCCCGACGTCCCGCGCGACCTTGTCACCACCGTTCTGGAATTCTGCCCCGAAGCCATCGATCTCACGGGGCGGGCCACGGTGAGCGAGAGCGTTTTCCTGGCCTGGGCGGCGACAGCGGCCCTGGGCCCCGACAACGGCATCATGCATCTGGCCGCGGCCGCGGGCTGTCCGACAGTGGTGCTGTACAACGGCGCCTCGGACCCAACCCTTGTCGGCCAGCGCGGCAGCCGGGTGCGCATCTTACGGCGGCCAACCCTGGTGGAAATCCCACCGGCGGAAGTATTGGCGGCGCTCGGGCTCTTAAGGAAATAGGGTCTCTTGAGAAAATAAGCCCGCGAGCTGATATAACGGCCGCCAGGAGAACTGCCCCCTTGGAACCAACGCCGTGCGTGTGATCGATCTCGATGTCCTGAAGAGCTTGTCGCCCAAGGATGAGCCCTACCGCCATTTTGTCGGCGAAACAGCTTTGCAGGCTGACAAGACCGCTGCCGTGCTCAAGGACTTCCCCGCCATCAAGCAGACGGGCTTCTTTCCGGTCAGCGATTTGGAGGTGACCGGCGCCTTCCAAGACTTGATCGCAGATGCCAACGATCCGGCCTTCAGCGCCGTCTGCAGCGAAAAGCTGGGCCTGGACCTTACCGCTAAGCCGCGGCTGATCACCTTGCGCAAGTGGTCCGCCTCCTCCGACGGGCGCATCCATACGGACAGTCTGAGCAAGATCGCCACGGTGCTGATCTACCTGAACGAAAGCTGGCTGGATGCGGGCGCGGGGCGCCTCAGAGTCCTGCGCAATGCTCGCGATTTCGAGGACTACACCGCCGAAATTAGCCCGGTGCTGGGGACCGTTTTCGGCTTCCGCCGGGCGGAGAATTCCTGGCACGGCCATTTGCCCTTCGCGGGCGAGCGCAAGGTCCTGCAAATCACCTGGCTGATCGACGAATCCAAGGTGGCGCATAAGACGCGAACCGCCAAATTCTCCCGCTGGCTGAAGAAGCTGAACCCCTTCACGTGAGGCCGGCGCCGCGCTGGGGCTTGGCTTGACAAGCTGAGCCATCCCCCTAGATTCCGCCCACTTTCAGGCTCTTATATAAAGAACACCCATGGTTGCGATTACCCTTCCCGACGGCAGTGTGCGCCGCTACGACCGCCCCGTGACAGGCGCGGATGTGGCTGCCGACATTGGTCCCGGCCTCGCCAAGGCGGCGTTGGCCGTGCGCATCAACGGCGAGATGAAGGACATCACGCTGCCGCTGACGGAAGACGTCAACCTGGCCATCGTCACGCGCAAGGACGCCGACGCGCTGGAGCTCTTGCGTCACGACGCTGCCCACGTGCTGGCCGAAGCCGTGCAGGAGTTGTTTCCCGGAACGCAGGTGACCATCGGTCCCGCCATCGAGAACGGGTTCTATTACGACTTCGCGCGCAAAGAGCCCTTCTCCACCGACGACTTCGCCAAGATCGAAGCGAAGATGCGCGAGATCGTGGACCGCGACGAGAAGATCGTGCGCGAAGTGTGGGAGCGCGACAAAGCCGTCGCCCACTTCAAGAGCATCGGTGAACAGTACAAGGCCGAGCTGATCGAAGGCTTTCCGGCGCACGAACCCATCAGCGTCTATCGTCAGGGCGACAAATGGCTCGACCTCTGCCGCGGGCCGCACCTCGCATCCACTGGCAAGCTGGGCAAGGCTTTCAAGTTGACGAAGCTCGCCGGCGCTTATTGGCGCGGCGATTCCAACAACGCCATGCTGCAACGAATCTACGGCACCGTATGGTTCGATGAGAAGCAGCTCAAAGACTACCTGACGATGCTGGAAGAGGCCGAAAAGCGCGATCACCGCAAGATCGGCCAGGAAATGGACCTGTTCCATCTGCAATCGGAAGCACAGGGGAGCATCTTCTGGCATCCGAAGGGCTACATGCTCTGGCGCCAGTTGGAATCGTATATGCGCCGGCGCCTCGATAACGCCGGCTACGTGGAAGTGAAAACTCCGCAGCTGATGAACTCCAAGCAGTGGGAGGCTTCTGGCCATTGGGGCAAGTACCGCGAGAACATGTTCGTGGTGCCCGACGAAGTGCCCAACACCGAAGACGAAGGCCCCGTGCTGTCGGGCAAGTCCGAGCTCATGGCCCTTAAGCCCATGAACTGCCCTGCCCATATTCTGATCTTCCGCCAAGGCATCAAGAGCTACCGCGACCTGCCGGTGCGCATGGCCGAGTTCGGCTGCTGTCACCGCAACGAACCTCATGGTGCCTTGCACGGCATCATGCGCGTGCGCCAGTTCACCCAGGACGACGCGCACATCTTCTGCCGCGAAGACCAGATCGTCGATGAAGTGCGCAAATTTTGCGAGCTGCTCGACCTTGTCTATAAGGATCTGGGTTTCGAGCGTTACGCCATCAAACTTGCGTTGCGCCCCGAAAAACGCTTCGGCACCGATGAGATGTGGGACAAGGCCGAGAACAACCTGCGGGAAGCCGTGCGCCAGGCTGGGCGCCTGTCCGACGAATACGGCTGGGCCGAGCTTCCCGGCGAAGGCGCTTTCTACTCCCCCAAGCTGGAATTCCACCTGACGGACGCCATTGGGCGGACCTGGCAGTGCGGCACCATCCAGCTGGACTACGTGCTGCCTGAGCGCCTGGACGCGAGTTATATCGGCGAGGACGGCAATAAACACCGCCCCGTCATGCTTCACCGCGCCATATTGGGCACTTTCGAGCGTTTCATCGGCATCTTGATCGAGCACCACGCTGGGCGCTTCCCCATGTGGCTGGCCCCGGTCCAGGCAACGGTGTGTACGATTACCAGCGACGCCAACGATTATGCCGAGGAAGTGGCTGCCACCCTTCGCGCCCATGGCCTCCGAGTCGACGTCGATTTGCGCAACGAAAAGATCAATTACAAGGTCCGCGAACACTCTTTGGCCAAGGTGCCGGTGCTGGTGGTTGTGGGTAAAAAAGAGGCGGAAAATCGGGGGGTTGCGCTGCGCCGCTTAGGTGGCGCTACTCAAGAAATCCTTGCGCTCGATGAGGCAACCGATAGACTTGCTAAAGAAGCCGCCGTTCCCGGAACCTAATGTCGGAAACAGCGGTTTTGCGCTGACTGGAGACGAGGGATTTCCAGTCTGGGACAAGGCGTGTCTCAAGCGTTTATTTGGAAAAACAACGACAGGAGATTGATACATAGCAAGGTTCGAGCAACAAGCGCCGGCGTCCAAGAGCAGCAGCGATGGACCGCGCATGAATCATCAGATCGACAACAAGACTGTTCGACTGATTGACGCTGATGGCGAAAACGTCGGCGTCGTAGACCGCGAAATCGCCTTACGCAAAGCCGATGAAGCCGGATTGGATTTGGTTGAGATTTCTCCCAATGCCGATCCGCCCGTCTGCAAAATCCTCGATATCGGCAAGTACAAGTACGAGGAGCAGAAGCGCAAGAACGAAGCCCGCAAAAAGCAGAAGGTCATCGAGGTCAAGGAGATCAAACTCCGGCCGAACATCGACGACCATGACTACGATGTGAAAATGCGCGCCATGCGGCGTTTCCTGGAGGAAGGCGACAAAGTCAAAGTTACCTTGCGCTTCCGGGGCCGCGAGATGGCGCACATGGGCCTTGGGCATCAGTTGTTGGCGCGCGTAAAAGCCCACTTCGAGAACGATGCCAAGGTGGAGCAGGAGCCGCGCTCCGAAGGCCGCCAGATCGTGATGGTCGTGGCCCCGAAATAAAGACTGCAAGTTGAAGCATCGGAGAGTTCCTTAAATGGAACTCTCCGAAAGCATATGTAGGAGTCGGAAATGTCGAAGTTGGAAGCTTTTCAGAACGCTTGGGCGCCGCGCTAGCTCAGCGTCACGCGTATAATGGCCGCGCTGCTGTACATGCAACACGGCATGCAGAAGCTTCTGAACTTTCCGCCGCCCGCAACACCCATGCCTGATCCTCTACCGCCCATTCTTCTGGCCTCAGGCGCACTTGAATTAGTCGGCGGATTTTTGCTGCTGATCGGCTTTTTCACCCGCAGTGTGGCTTTTATTCTCTGCGGCATGATGGCGGTGGCTTACTTCATGGTGCACGGCAGCCAGGGATTTTATCCCATCAACAATGGCGGCGATCTCGCCATTCTGTTCTGCTTCTTCTTCCTCTACGTGTTCTTTGCCGGCGGCGGCGCGTGGAGCGTGGATGCGCTTCGCAAAGGATCGATTACGAACTCGGCGAATTGAGATTGCCGAAGCGTTTACGCAGCCAATCCCTGAGCATGGACTTTTCATACTTCAGCGGATCGCCATCGTTCATGATGGACGTAGGGCTGAAAAGATAGGACATGTCGGAGATTCGTTCTTCGCCGCTGGCTTTTTCCACGCCGTTCTCGGTCAGCGTATAGCGCACTTTCATAGCCGGGCTGTCGATATTGCGCATGATACGGATGTCGGTAGCGGGGCCGTGCCACCACTCCACCCGACCCGCGAGATCGAGGTCGAGGACTTCGATGCTCAGCTTCTGGCCGGGCGTGAGGTATTTTCCACCAACTTTCTCCACGTAGGTGCCGAGCTGACGCAAAGTCCCGTCGCGCTCTTTGCTGGGGCCGCGATGGGGCGCGGCATCAGTGTACTTGTCGGGATTGGTGAATGTGACGTCGACATTCTTGGAAGCGTCGGCGTCGGAGGCGACCGCAGCCGCGCAAGGCGAAACCAATAGACCCAATGCGAATAGCTGTTTAACAACGCTCATGACCAATCTCCAATCTGCTCCGCCCCGATCCTTGGCAGTGTCGTAGCAACAATGTGTGGTTGGATTATGGCGTTTCAACCCCTGCGCCGGCATCTTTCACATTGGCGCTCTCCAGCACATCCCGCAAATAAGCGACATGGCGCGCAAAGGCGCGGCGGCCTTCCTTGGTGACGGAAACGCGGGTGCGCGGCTTCTTGCCGTGGAAGTCCTTTTCAACGGCAACGTAGCCGGCCTTTTCGAGTGTGCTGATGTGCGCACCAAGGTTACCGTCCGTCGTTTTGACGATCTCCTTCAGCCGCACAAACGCGAGCGGCGAGTCGCCGCTGCTGCCGAGGGCCGACATGATCTTCAGGCGCATGGTCTGATGGATGATTTCATCCGGTTCCATAAACAGGCTCCCCAACTTTCCGCGGTCATAGACTGCGAAGAGTTAAGACATATTACAGAGTATTCTGTAGTGTGGAGCATAATGTATGCCTGCCCACTTACCTTGCAAATCCGCCGGGCCCTGGTATAAGCGCCGCGTCCTGCTGCCTGGGACTATTTCCAGTGCGGCAGACAGGGGCCGGAGGTTTCCTCCGGGTCCACCGGCCAAAGGGCTAAAAAGTCAATTCATTCAGACTTTTAGGGCATGCCTCCGGCCGGGTTTTCAACCCGTCAAAGCTTAAGAAAGGACGCCGAAATGCCCAAGATGAAGACCAAAAGCTCCGCCAAAAAGCGGTTCACGATCACCGGTACAGGAAAAGTGAAGGCTGGCGCCGCCAATAAGCGTCACCGCCTGATCTCGAAGGCCAAAAAAGGAAAGCGTCAAAATCGCCGCACCGATGTGCTGGCGAAAGCCGACGGCATCATCATTAAGCGTAATTTCCTCCCCTACGGCCTCTAAGCCCTGATCTCGGAGCACACACATGTCACGCGTTAAACGCGGCGTTACCAAACACGCCCGCCACAAGAAAGTTCTCAGCCAAGCCAAGGGCTATCGCGGCCGCCATTCGAAGGCTTACAAGCCGGCGCGCACGCGCCTCGAAGCGGGCCTGCAACATGCCTACAACGACCGCCGTCTGAAGAAGCGCGACTACCGCGCCCTTTGGATCCAGCGCATCAACGCCGGGGTTCGCGCTTTTGGCCTGACCTACTCGCGATTTATCAACGGGCTCAAGAAGGCCGGCGTCGAACTTGACCGTAAGGTGCTTGCCGACATCGCCCTGAAGGAACCTGAAACCTTCGCCGGTTTGGTGAAGCAGGCCCAAGCGGCGCTCGGCTAAATCACCTTCTAGCTTCTGAGCAGTCGAATAAAGGGGCCGCCTTGCTGGGCAGCCCCTTTGTTTTTTCCAGATTCAGAGTCACGAGCGCTTCATGTCCACCGACAACATCGATCAGCTGCGCAGCGAACTGCTGAATGCCGTCTCGCAAGCCAAGGACGCTAGCGCCCTGGAAGAGGTGCGCATCACCGCCCTCGGCAAGAAAGGCCGCATCACGGACCTGATGAAGGGCCTGGGCGCCATGGCGCCCGACGAGCGTAAAGCTTTTGGCCAGCAGCTCAACGTGCTGAAGGACGAGATCGCCGCCGCGCTGGACGCGCGCAAGCAGAGCTTTGACTCGGCCGCACTCGATGCGCGCTTGGCCAGCGAGAAGCTGGATGTGACGTTGCCCATCCGGCCCGGGACCAAAGGGTCCTTGCATCCCATCACTCAGACCATGGACGAAGTGGCCGCTATCTTCGGCCAAATGGGTTTCGAGATCGCCGATGGTCCCGATATTGAAGACGATTTCCACAATTTCACGGCGCTGAACTTCCCGCCGGGGCATCCGGCGCGCGAGATGCACGACACCTTCTTTCTGCCACCGGCAGAGGATGGTCAGCGCTACCTGCTGCGCACGCACACAAGCCCTGTGCAGATCCGCACCATGATGAGCCAGAAGCCCCCAATCCGCGTGATCATCCCGGGGCGCACCTACCGCTGCGACTATGACATGACGCACACGCCCATGTTCCACCAGGTTGAACTGCTGGTCATCGACACCGAGACCAACATGAGCCACTTGCGCGGCTGTCTGCAGGAATTTGTGCGCACCTATTTCGGCGTTGACGATCTGACGACACGCTTCCGCCCGTCGTTCTTCCCGTTCACGGAACCATCCGCTGAAATGGACATCGGCTGCTCACGCAAAGGCGGCGAGCTGAAGATCGGCAATTATGGCGACTGGCTGGAGATTCTCGGCTGCGGCATGGTGCACCCCAACGTACTGAAGGCGTGCGGCCTCGATCCCAACGTCTACCAAGGCTTCGCCGCCGGTATGGGCATCGAGCGCATTGCCATGCTGAAGTACGGTATCCCCGATTTGCGCACGTTCTTTGAATCCGACCTGCGTTGGCTGCGCCACTACGGTTTCGCGGCCCTTGATATTCCGACCGTGACGGGAGGGCTGACACGATGAGCCAAACACCTCCGAAAGCACCCGTGCCGCCGGTCTATTCGCATCTGCCGCAATGGGCCTTTGGGCACACCGTCAAAGAAGCCGACGAACTGTGCGCCTTGATTCTCGACGGCAAGAAGACCGCCACCAGCGCAGCACTTTATCATTTCGAAGACGAACCTGCGCCGGAAGAAGGTGATCGGGCCGTCATTCTGGACGGCACCGGCCGTCCGCGCTGCGTCATTGAATTCACCGAAGTTGAAGTGGCGCCCTTCAATGAAGTGGACGCCAAGTTCGCCCATGACGAGGGCGAAGGCGATCTCTCACTCGCTTATTGGCGCAAAACGCACGAAGCGTTCTTCACACGCGAAGGCTATTTCGCGCCCGATATGCTTCTGCTGTGCCAGTATTTTCGCGTCCTTGAGCGCCTGGAGTTCCGGAGGGTGGCGAAGTGAAGTTCACCCTCTCCTGGCTGAAAGAGCACCTCGACACCGCCGCCACGCTGGACGAGATCAGCGCCAAGCTTACGTCGACGGGGCTGGAAGTGGAGAGCATCAGCAATCCCGCCGCCGGCCTTGACGCTTTCATAGTTGCGCACATTGCCGAAGCCAAACAGCACCCGAATGCGGATCGCCTGCGCCTCTGCACGGTGGAGACCGGTACGGAGACTCTTCAAGTCGTCTGCGGCGCACCCAATGCGCGCACGGGGTTGAAGGTGGTGTTGGCGCGTCCCGGCACGACCATTCCCTCTACCGGCGACGTGCTGAAGAAGGGGTCCATCCGTGGTGTGGAAAGCCAGGGCATGCTGTGTTCGGCTGCCGAACTGAAGCTTGCCCAAGAGTCCGACGGCATCATTGAACTTCCCACTGATGCGCCCATCGGCGCACCCGTGACGCAGGTGCTGGCGCTCGATCCCGTCATCGAGATCAATCTTACCCCGAACCGCGTGGACGCCTTGGGCGTGCGCGGCATCGCACGCGACCTGGCGGCGGCTGGCCTTGGCAAGCTGAAGCCCATGAAGGACAGCGCCGTGCCGGGTAAATTCGAGAGCCCGCGCAAGGTGAAAATGCGCCTTGAGGGTGGCGATGCAAAACTGTGTCCACAGTTTGTGGGCCGCACCATCCGGGCTGTGAAGAATCCTGAAAGCCCCAAGTGGCTGAAAGACCGCCTGACGGCGATTGGCCTGCGCCCCGTCTCCGCGCTCGTTGATATCACGCAGTACCTCACCATCGATTTGGGGCGCCCGCTGCACGCCTTCGACGATGCAAAGCTTTCAGGTGATGTGGGTCCGCGCTTGGCATTGCCCAGCGAGACACTGGCGGCCCTCAACGGCAAGACCTATAGGCTCGACCCCGCGATGGTAGTAATCGCCGACGACAAAGCGGCACTAGGCATCGGCGGCATCATGGGCGGCGAACCCAGCAGCGTGAGCGAGAGCACCACGACCGTGTTCCTTGAGTCGGCTTTGTTCGATTCGCTCAATATCGCCGCAACGGGGCGCAAGCTTACGATCAATTCCGATGCCCGCTATTGCTTCGAACGCGGTGTCGATCCTGTATCTGCAGAGGCCGGCGCCGAAATCGCCACGCGCATGATTTTGGACATCTGCGGTGGTGAAGCCTCCAGCCTCGTGCACGGCGGCGACACACCCGAATGGAAGCGCACCATCGCGTTCAATCCGGCGCGGGTGAAATCCCTTGGTGGTTTGGATCTGCCGCCTGCGGAATGCAAAGCAATCCTGGAGCGCTTGGGCTTCACGGTCGGCGGCAGTGGCGATGCGTGGCAAGTCACGCCGCCATCCTGGCGCGCCGATGTCGAAGGCTGGCAGGATCTTGTTGAAGAAATCCTGCGCATCCACGGCTACGACAATATTCCCGCGACACCGCTGCCGCGTGCGCCGATGCCCAAAGTGGTTCTGACCGCACAACAGCGCCAGGTGGCTTTCGTGCGTCGCAGTCTCGCCGCGCAAGGCCTGAACGAGACCACGACATGGTCCTTCCTGCCGAAAGCTCAGGCGGAGCTGTTTCTGGGCGACCTCGCGCTCGTCAGCCTGGCCAATCCCATCAGCTCCGATCTCGACGCGCTGCGTCCGTCGCTGATCCCCAACCTCGCCGCCGCCGCCGGCCGCAATGCCGCGCGTGGCATGAACGATTGCAGCCTATTTGAAGTAGGCCCGCGTTTTGAAGGTTCAAAGCCTGGCCAACAAGTTATGATTGCAGCGACGCTCCGTTCTGGACAGACGGCGCCGCGTCATTGGGCGGGGCTTGCGCGCCCCGTGGATGCCTTGGATGCCAAGGCCGATGCCCTGGCTGTCCTGGACGCCGCCGGCGTTTCGGCACAATCGCTGCAGACTGCTTTGGGTGCGCCGGGCTGGTATCACCCGGGGCGTTCCGGCTTGCTGAAACAGGGCAACCAGATCCTGGCGGCCTTTGGCGAACTGCATCCCGCCGTGTTGAAGGCCCTGGACGTCAAAGGCCCCATCGTCGCGTGCGAAGTCTTCCTGGACCGCCTGCCACAACCCAAGCGTAAAGCGGGGGCAGCGCGGACCCTGCTGAAAGCCTCGAACTTCCAACCTGTGGACCGCGATTTCGCCTTTGTGGTCGAGTCGTCCGTGACAGCAGAATCGTTACTGCGTGCCGTGCGGGGTGCCGACAAGGATCTGTTGACCGACGCGGGCCTCTTTGATGTCTATGAAGGTCCACACGTGGGTGAAGGCAAGAAGTCGTTGGCGGTCTATGTCACTCTGCAGTCCAAAGATGCGACATTGACCGATGAGATGATTGAAGCCGTGAGCAAGAAGATTGTCGCGGCCGTGGAAAAATCGTGCGGCGGGCGTTTGCGCGCCTGATCATCCGCCGCAGTATATTGAGTGGCCATGACTGACCTGTCGTTTATCCGAAACTTCGCGATCATCGCCCATATCGATCATGGCAAGTCGACCTTGGCCGACCGCCTGATCCAGTATTGCGGCGGTCTGACTGAGCGCGAGATGACCGAGCAGGTTCTCGATAATATGGATATCGAGAAGGAGCGTGGCATCACCATCAAGGCGCAGACCGTGCGCCTGACCTACAAGGCCGACGACGGCAAAACCTATCAGATCAATCTGGTCGACACGCCGGGGCATGTGGATTTTGCCTACGAGGTGAGCCGTTCGCTCGCCGCCTGCGAAGGCTCGATCCTGGTGGTGGACGCCAGCCAGGGCGTGGAAGCACAGACACTGGCCAACGTCTATCAGGCCATCAACGCCAACCACGAGATCGTGCCGGTGTTGAACAAGATCGACCTGCCGGCAGCCGAACCCGAGCGCGTGCGCCAACAGATAGAAGATGTGATCGGCCTTGATGCCTCCAATGCTGTGCTGGCTTCGGCCAAGAGCGGTATCGGCATCAAAGAAGTGCTGGAAGCCATTGTTACGCGCCTGCCGCCGCCCAAAGGCGAAACCGCCTCGCCGCTGAAAGCGTTGCTGGTGGACTCCTGGTACGACGCCTATCTGGGCGTTGTCATTCTGGTGCGTATCAAGGATGGCAGCATCAAGAAGGGCACGAAGATTCAGTTCATGTCGTCGGGCACTGTTTACCCCGTGGAACGCGTCGGCGTGTTCACGCCTAAGCGCCTGGAGATCGGCGAACTGAGGGCAGGCGAGCTTGGCTTCATCACCGCCGGCATCAAGGCCGTGGCCGATTGCTCCGTCGGCGATACCATCACCGATGAAGCAAACCCGGCGCCGGAACCCCTGCCCGGCTTCAAGCCCAGCATCCCCGTGGTGTGGTGCGGCCTGTTCCCGGTGGACGCGGCTCAGTTCGAGGTTTTGCGCGAAAGCCTTGCAAGACTGCGGCTTAACGATGCCAGCTTCCATTTCACCATGGAGAGCAGCGCAGCCCTTGGTTTCGGCTTCCGTTGTGGATTCCTCGGCCTCCTGCACATGGAGATCATTCAGGAACGTCTGGAGCGCGAGTTCAATCTCGACCTCATCACCACAGCGCCCAGCGTCGTCTACCGCATTCATACGACGAGCGGAGAGATCGAGGAGATGCATAATCCGGCCGATATGCCGGAAGTGACGCGCATCGCACGAATCGAAGAGCCCTGGGTGAAAGCCACTGTCCTCGTACCCGACGAATATCTCGGCACGATCTTGAAGCTGTGCAACGACCGGCGCGGCCAGCAGATCGACCTGACCTATGTCGGCAACCGCGCCATGGTGGTTTACCATCTGCCGCTCAACGAAATTGTCTTCGATTTCTATGACCGCTTGAAGTCGTTGTCGCGCGGTTATGCCAGCTTCGACTATGAGGTCGGCGACTACCGCGAATCAGATCTCGTCAAAGTCACCATTCTGGTGAACGGCGATCTGGTTGACGCGCTGTCATTCATGGCGCACCGCAGCCAGGCCGAGAACCGCGGTCGGCAGATCTGCGAACGCCTGAAAGACCTGATCCCACGGCATCTGTTCAAGATTCCGATTCAGGCTGCCATTGGTGGAAAAGTCATCGCGCGCGAAACCATCAACGCCTTGCGCAAGGACGTGACCGCCAAATGCTACGGCGGCGATATCTCGCGTAAGAAAAAACTGCTCGATAAGCAGAAAGAAGGCAAAAAACGCATGCGGCAATTTGGGAAAGTTGAAATTCCCCAGTCCGCTTTCATCAATGCATTGCGCATGAGCGACGACTAATACGCGCTACGTGCGCGCGTTTCCTGCCGTCCCCGGAAGATTTCAGATTTAGTGGGCGGTGCGGAAGATGCGCCGGCGCGCGCGGCGCTTGCGGCAGACGTGCACGACCGTGAAGCCGATGATGGCGAAGATCACCCAGGCCGGCATGCTCATGATGCCGGCGCTCAGGGCTGCGAGCAGTTGCGAAGAATCCGATTGCGTTGCGAAAGACGGCGTTTGGCCGACCAGCAACGTCCAGACATCGACTGTGGCTAAACCGTTATAAGCCCCGGTCCCCAAGGCCATGACAGCCTCGGCAGACGCCATAATGATGGCCAAAACAATTAGCGCCCACCCTATTGTGCGCCCAAACACCACGTGAACCCCACACACCCGCTTTACGCAAGTTTCTTACCCCGTTATCGGAGGCATAACCTACAAAATGCTTAAATTACAGGGGATTCAATGATTGTTTCGAGGAGAAACAAAATAGCATAGGTTGCCTCGTCTTCAAACTTATCCCCAACCCTGTGGAAAACGTGGAAAAAATGGCACTGAGCAGATGCAAAATATCGGGTGATTTGTTGCAGGCTCTGGCGCGCTCGGTTAGGTTCTGCGCCTTCCAGAGAGGCCGGACACGAGCGTTTTTTCAAACGACTCGGCCCGAATCCAGCCGGAGGGGTGGCCGAGTGGTTGAAGGCGCACGCCTGGAAAGTGTGTATACGCCAAAAGCGTATCGCGGGTTCGAATCCCGCCCCCTCCGCCATATCCAACCCATGACAAACCCAGGTTCCCATAAATGTCGTTGGATTGGTATGAGCCGCGGAGTCACCGTTCCACGTATGGCAGTTTGAGCCGCCCGATAAATAAGACGCGGGCGGCGCAGCGCTCTCACATCCCTGTCACTTCATAGATTTCTCGCCTCTGACTAAGTGTATAAGTTGGCCCAATCGTGCGGCTGACTCACCGCGACGCGATGGCTCCAAACAATTATCGGAACACGTGGAATAATTTTAGGAGTGTATCCTGAAGCGTCTAAATCTCGGGTGCGGCGACAAGATACTTCCTGGCTACATCAACGTTGATGTGGCCGAAAGCCGGCGTGGTCTTAAGCCGGATGTGCTTTGCGATTTGCATATGCTGACGCCGTTTGAAGATGACATAGCTGATGAGATATTGGCGGTCCACGTGGTGGAACATTTCTGGCGTTGGGAAGTCGTCGATATTCTCAAGGAATGGCAACGGGTCTTGAAACCGGGGGGCGTTATGATTCTGGAATGCCCTAACATTATCTCTGCATGCCAAGCGCTATTGGAGAACGCTGCTTCCGCCACAGGCCCAGGCCCAGAAGGCCAGCGCTCGATGTGGGTTTTTTACGGCGATCCCGCCTGGAAAGATCCATTGATGAACCATCGCTGGGGGTATTCACCCCAAAGCCTGGGGCAAGTCATGCATGAGGCGGGTTTGGTGAATCTACGACAGGAGCCTGCTCAGTTTAAACTGCGCGAACCGCGTGATATGCGCATTGTGGGCAACAAGCCGTTGCAGGATAAAGCGCGCTAACCCGTCTCGGGATGAGCTTTTGGCGACAATTCAATTCTTCTCGATTGCAAAATTTGCGCAGCGTGCTGGAAAGATTGACTCGGACCTCGCGTCCGCCCGCTATCGCGTCATAATCCCTGCTTCGGAACTTTCGCGACGCGGACATAAAACCGAGATTCGTCGCGCACCGCCAGATCCGCAAGGTCGGATCGACATCGCATCAATTTCAGCCGATGTCATTGTCCTTTCCAAAAGCATTAGCGTTCACAACGAGGCGCTCGTTAAGGACCTGAGGGCGCGTGGCGTTCGCGTCATATTGGACCTCTGTGATAGCTACTTTGATCATGTGGCTTACGGCACGAGATTTCAGGCTCATACGATCGAGATGTGCAAGCTGGTGAATAACGTCGTCGTAAGCACACCGGCGCTCCAAGATGAGGTGCGCCGTTATACTGGTATGGAGCCGACGATCATCGTTGACCCGGTTGAGGGCACGCGCGGTCAGCCGCATTTCGCGCCACAACTCCCCCGTCTTAAATTACTTTGGTTCGGCCACCCGGATAATTGGGATGCAATGGCGGCCGAGGTGTCGTCACTTGCGGGCGTGGGCGATCAGTGGCCGCTTGAAGTGAGCGTTGTGACAAGGCCCCTGCCGGAAATTGAAAAGGCCATCGAAGATTTCAACGCGGCATACGCGCCGCGTTTATCCCTCGCTCTGACGCCGTGGTCGAGCGATGCGGTCTGGTCGGCACTTGCAAATTGCGATCTGGTTGTGATCCCGACGCTAAAAACGCCCTTCTATGCGGCAAAAAGCGCAAATCGCCTCACTGAATCGGTATGGGCGGGTCGAGCGGTCGTTGCACATCCATTGCCATCCTATTGTGAATATGCCGACTACGCTTTTCTTTCTGACGATATAGCCCATGGGATTCGTCAAGCACTAGAGAGCGGCACGGCGACGCAGACGCGTATCACGCAGGGCCAGGATTATATAAACCGAATTAATTCGCCCGTAGCGATTGGGGCTGCGTGGGAGCAGGTTATGGGTTTAACCTCAAGATAATTTAATACGCGGTTTGCGAGAGGAGCGAGAAGATGCGGAAGTGGGCTTTGGCGATATACGTGGCGTGCGTGCCGATTCTCACGGCACTGAGTCCTGTGAGCGTCGCGGCGCCCAATGTGGCAGTCACCGCTGAAAGCCCGGTCTATCAGCTGCGCGTCTATGGCCTGGTTGATAAGTCCAAGCCAGCGTTCCACGCGCGCTTCCGCGACCATGCCTTGCGAATCATGAAGCGGCACGGTTTCGATATTGTCGCAATCTGGGAAACGCGCGATGCGTCCGGGCCAGCCTTCGTCTATTTGCTCAAGTGGGCAGACGAAGCAACCATGAAGAAGAGTTGGGAAGCGTTCCTGGCCGATGCGGAGTGGATCAAAATCAAAGCGGATACGCCCGCCAGCGACAGGCCGATTATGCGCGAGGTGGAGCAGGATCGTACGCTGCGCATCATGGATTATTCCCCGACACGCCCGTGACGGTGACGATGACCGATCGGCGCTGTCATAGAAGTCATTTCCTCACAACGGGTTATGGCTTGCTTATTTGAGGTCTGCATCAAAACGCGCGATCCTGGTACACTTCCAGCTGATGCAGGGATTTCCCGGGAGGAGATCCCCGTGTTTGCTACGGCGGAGGGAAGAGCTGCCGCATGCGTGACTTAGATCAACAACACTGCAAAGGGAGAACCGAGGTGAAAGCAGTGGAGATGTTGAATCGCCGCCGCGTTTTGCGCGGCATAATGGCGGGCGGCGCTGTGTCCGTGGGTTTGCCGATCCTCGATTGCATGCTGAACATCAACGGCACGGCTTTTGCCGACACGGGCAAACAACTGCCGACACGTTTTGCCACGTGGTTCTGGGGCTTGGGCTTCGGCGAAGGTCAGTGGGTCCCCAAGACCGCAGGCGCGGATTATGAGCTTCCCTTCCAGATGGAAGCGTTGAAGCCGTATCAGAAAAAATTTAACTTCTTCTCGGGCGCCGAAGTCTTCCTGGAAGGCAAGGGCAACGAAACCCACTTCACCGGGGCACAAGGCCTGATGACCGGCCGCGTCGCCAACCAACGCGAATATTCGGGCAGCCTGGACACCATCATCTCTGCGCACATCGGCAACGGCACACGCTTCCGTTCGCTGGAAGTCACCTGTGGCGGCGATCCAAAAATCTCCTGGAGCGCGCCTGAGGGCGGAAACAAGAAACTGGCGGAAGTCTCCCCGCTGGCCCTTTACACACGCATCTTCGGCGAAGAATTCAAGGATCCCAATGCTGCCGATTTCGCGCCGGATCCAAATGTAATGGTGCGCCGGAGCGCATTGTCGGCCGTGACGGACCAGCGCCAAGCGCTGATGAACCGCTTGGGCAGCGAAGATAAAGCAAAGCTCGACAGCTATTTTACATCACTGCGGTCTTTGGAACAGAAGCTGGACGTGCAGCTACAGAAGCCCGATCCGCTTCCCGCGTGCACAAGGTCCGAGCAGCCTGCCAAAGAAGTTGAGCAGGCCGTGACCTTGGCCCCCGATGCCAAAGCCCGTCATTCCATCTTCTCCGGCCTGCTCGCGCACGCCATGGCTTGCGGCCAAACCCATGTGACAAACCTGACGTTTGCCGATGCTCAGTCGGGCATTCGCCAGGAGGGCCAAACAAGCACCCATCATTCGCTGACCCACGAGGAGCCGGTCGATCCGGCTCTCGGCTATCAGAAGCAGTGCGCCTGGTTCCAAGCGCTCTACATGCAAAGCTTGGCCGAATTCGTGAAAACGATGGACGACATCAAGGAAGGCGACCGCAGTTTGCTCGACCGCATGCTGATCTTTGCTTTCACCGAGCATGGCGCGCCGCGCCTGCATTCGGTTCGCAATTACCCGCTCATCTTGATCGGCAACGCCAATGGCCGTCACAAGACCGGCCTGCATGTGCCGCGCCCCAGCGACGCCGTGACGCGCGTCGGCCTTACAGCTCAACAGATCATGGGTGTTCCGACAAGCACATGGGGTGTAGGTGCCAACCGCGTCACGAACCCAATCTCCGAAGTGATCGCCTAGGTCTCACGCACGCAAAAAAGCAGCCCTGAATCCGAAAGCGGATTCAGGGCCTTTTCTTTTTGTAAGAATATATTTCTTAAAACTGAATCGTGACGATGAAGGAGTCGCCGTAGTTGCCCATGAGCGCGCTGCGCTGACCGGCGTGAAGGCATCCATAGACCGGTACTGTGACGTTGCTGTTGGGCGGCGGAGCGGGATCACGGAAGAGCTGGCTGCCGCCGGCGCCGTTACCCCAGACAATCGTACAAGCAGCGTCGAGATAAAGGTCGTAGTCGAGACCCACAGCGCCTTGCTTCATACGCCGCGTGCCGGACCCGCCCGGCGCTTCAAATCCAATGGCGATGGGTGCGGAGACTGTACAATTGTATGTGATGGAACCGTTGGCACGTCCGGCGACCGGGGAAAACGGGTTGACCTTGCCGAAACTGAGCGGCGTGACATTCAGGCGGCATTGATTGGCCTCGGCAGCCGTCCCCACACGCGCGGCCGACATGCCGGCGATGATCAGCATTCCTAGAAGGGCGAAACGGAGAAGACGGTTCATGGCGATTCAACGCACGCCAAGCGCCCCAGTTGCACAAAGCGGTCACCGCTCCGCGGAACACTGACCACGAAGGCGCACGATTTCCCTTCAAATTCAATTGTCGCCGGCAACTGCTCTAGCGGCAGGTTCTCCAGATAAAATTCGCCATTGGCGCCGATGGGAGAATGGAGGGTCTCCTCTTTGGTAACGACGGCAAGATCGCCGTAGACCGGAACAACCACCTCCGCGCCGCGCCGCAGTTCCAACGTGCCTTGAAATGCCTGCAGCTTCTTCACCGGAAAAGCGATGACAGCACCTCCACGGTAGGAAGGCGCGATGGTGCGGTCGGTCTCGGCGACGCTGTAGTCAATGGCGATGTCCTGCGGCTCGATGCCGATCTGGTTGCCGTAGTAGCTGAGCAGATTGGGCACCAGGAGGTTCCCCTGAGAGTCCGTCTTTCCCACGTCTTGATGCGAGACATAACCGGTGACACCTGCGACACCCGGGACCTGGATCACCCCGTACGCATCTTGTACAGGCCGCGTGAAGAAGGTGTTGCCGCCAATGAATGTGATTGCACCCGCCGCCGAGAGTGTCGTCGTGGTCTGACCACCGACGTGGGTAGCGTCTACTTCATAGAATCCGTGGGCGCCCTGATATTGTACATCGGCGATGTCCACGGCGTTGCGCCCAAAGGACGCTTGGGCAAGATAAGCCCAACCTTCACCAAGCGGGCGCGACTTCTGCACTTGAAGTGTCGCCATGTTTGACATGGCATCGTGGTTGGCCGAGACCGTCGCCGTCGTCTCGCGCCCCAACGCCATGGTGAGCGCAGCATAGACACCGTTGTTGGGACGCAGGTGTTCCGTTTCGGTATGAAAGAGAGACAAAGCCAGGTTGTAGCGATCAGCCAAACGAATCGATGTGGTGAGATTGATTTGCTGGTTGTCGCCACTGTCGCGGTAGTGCTGGTCATAGACGTTGAGTGAAAAATCCACATCGCGAAAAAACCGCGATCCGACAAAAGCACTGATTTGCCGTGTGGCACGGTCGTCGGCCTGGTCCAGCCCCACCGTCGCGTAGTGCGGGCTGGTGGCGGTGAATGCGGCACCTATACTGAAACGGGGCGACTGGTAAACGTACTGCACCGAGGCCGAACCCCCGGCAATACCCTGTTGCTGGCTTCCCGCGCCGTAAAGCGCAAGCAGGCCTATGGGGAGTGATAGCGTCACCTCCGGACCCCCTGCGACCTTGCGCGTGTCTGCGGTGAGGAAACCTCCTGCCGTCAAGGTATCGGTGATGCCATAGCGATGATGCCCGACAAAGGCAGGGACGCTGTAATTGCCCAGCGACGAACTACCCGGAGCGCGCTCGACTCCAATGGTGTAGTTGAAGTCGCTGAGGCCACGGCGAAGCACATGGGTATCGAGATAGTAGGGAGCTCCCAACTCCTGCGTCAGCCCAAAGGCGTTGCGAATGACCACGCGTGTTGCGCCCGCGCCCGAGAGAGCGGGAAGATTTTGCAGGTTGAACGGACCTGGCGGCAGCTCGACGGTGCGGACCAGCAAGCCGTTCACATACACGTCGGCGGTGGAGGGCGTGGTGATGACGCCGGCAAAACGCTGGCCGGGGAACGGTGTGAAATAAGGGTTGATCGCGAAGGCCCGTCCGTAACTGATCCCTGCCAATCGGCTCGCACCACCCAGAATGCCTGCTTCCGCCACTGTATCGCCCAGCACCAGCCGTGTGAGCCGGTCGCGATTGTCGATGGTGATGCTGGTGTTGAGGCGGTTGAAACGGCCCGTATCCGTTACGGAAAATGCATTGTCCACGAAAGAGCCGCCAATACTGACCCCCTGCTCGGTCAGCAGGTTGAGGTTCTTCAGGTCCTGGCTGGTGAAGGCGTAGTTGATGAAGCCCGTGTTGTTGCGGATGTATTCCACTTTCTCCGGCGGCACCGCGAGGTCGACGCTGGTCGGCGTCAGCAGCAACGGATCGACGCTCAAGGACAGGGTGAGATTGTCTTCGTCGTAACGCGCACTGATCTTGGGCGCGAGGGCGCTGGCCCGGACATAGAGATCCTCGCCGATCTTTTCCGGATTGCCTGGAATGATGACGAGGCCTGCGTCACGCAGAGCCGCAACGAGGATCATGATCTCCGGCGGTTGCAGGAGAACGCGCACGGCCCCCTTGTCCATGCCGTTGACCGCGAGCTGCAAGATGGCGGGCGTACCCGCTTCTGCCGCGCGCGCCTCGCGAAAGGGCGCAAGGGGACACGCCAATAGAAGAATCAGGAGCCGAAGCACAGGCACCCGCCAAAGTGGCGGGGCCTTTCCCGCTAACGGACGGATGCCGGTCATGATGCGGACGTCAGGTGCCTTTCGCGGAGTCTAGGATGCCGGCTCCGCTTTTTGCGGCTCGAAAAAGCGGGTCAATCCGTCGCGGCAGGTTCCTTTGGGTAGTGGAACGCGCGTCTCGGCCGTTGGGCCATCGGTGGTCATCTTGATGGCAAGCTCCGTGGTCTGGCGGCACGGCTCGCCGGCTAAACTCACATGATAGGTGCGCTTGCCACCGGGCAACACATACCAACCCTTTTGCGCGACTTCGAAGGCTTTACCCTTGGGGCCCAGCCCCGTGACCGCGGCCGTCTGCAGAACGAAGTGCGCCGTGCCGGGGTTGACCACCGTGAAAGAGAGCGTGCCGGTGTTGTCCACGCTGGCAGATTCGATAGCGATTTTGGGCCGCCCCATATCGTTGGCGAGGAAAATCGGCAGAGTCATATTCGTGAGCACTTGAATTTCGAGCACGTTCTGACCCGCAGCCGGTTGCGGCAACTCATGGATGACGAGGCGATAGCTTTGCTCAGGGCCGGCGGCAAAGTGTTCGGTGCCGAGGCGGATTTTCTTGCTACCCCGCGCTGGAAGCTCAAGCAATGTCGGGAAGACAATCAGATCTTTTGTAGGTGTAAGGTTTGTCTTGCCGTCGGCACTTTCTGACCAATTCATCACGCTCACCTCAAAGCGGGCGGCGGTGTCACTTTCGTTCTGCAGGGTGATGAGTTCTGAAGCGCTGCCGGGCTTCAATGCAACGCTTGTTGGCGAAACGGATACTGGCGTCGCTGCAGCTTCGGTGCCGAAGAGCACAACGGTAGCGGCGAGCATAAAGCGGAGATATTCTACCGTCCGGTTCGACATTGGTCTTCCCCTGCTAAGGTTCGACAAATCTCGCGGGGGGCGGTTGATGGTGCGACGTGGGAACCTTGCCGCGAGGGACATTCTGGAGCCGGATTGAAGCAGGCAATACCGGCCCTGAGATAACGTGCAGGCTGGCGCAATGTTCCCTTGCAGATGGTGCTCTCTCCACCGCGCTTAGAAGCAAAGGGCGGAGATGCAAACACCTCCGCCCTCGAAAGCAAATCAACGTATGAAAGTTAGAATGCCACGCTGATCGTGATGGTGTCGTTATAGCTGCCGGTGGCCGGGTTCTGACCGGACGGGATACGGCCAAAAGCGGTCAGCGTCACCGGAGCGCCGGTGGACGCAATCGGCTGGGTATTGGCGGTGTTCCAGACCGTGGCATAGGTGTTGTCGGTGTAAACATCGTAACCCAGGTAATTGCCGCCGTTATTGAGCGCGCGCGTGGCGAAGGACGATGCCCGGTTGTTATTGTTGCCCTGGTTCAGGCTCACGACAGCGTTCGTGCCGTTGGAGCAAGTCACCGTGATCGACCCGGTGGCTGTGCTCGCAGCGGTAGAGACATAAGTGCCGAAGCTGACGTTGGCACCGCCAACAGTGCAAGTGCCGCCAATATTTGCGGTGACGGCCATGTTGGCCGTTGCGGTGGCGGCTTGCGCGGGCGAAGTGGCGGCAACAAACAAACCGCCTAAGGCGGCGATGGCTGCCACAGAAGCACCCATCCGCAGAGATCGGGCGCGAGGTGTGTGCTGAGTCATGAGGGTATCCTTTCCAAGTCCGTTACTTTTGATTTTCGAATTTCATCTACGTGAACAAGCTAAGGACGAAATACGGTGGGATGACGGGCAACGGCATGAAACGTCTGTAAGAAAGCGCGCGAAAATCGCTAGAAAGTGCCTAAAATAAGGCACTTTGCTACTCATGCGGAGGAGCGCGTTTTTATGCCAGGAGAAATTTTGTTTAAGAAAGTCTTACCGACACGCGTTATGTGCGTGCGTCACACACAGCACACGCAACAGTTCACCTCAATAATCGACGGTGACGCCGAGAGTATTATTGGTGCTTTGATCGCTGCTGCACATGGATAACGTGCTGGCGTGGGCATCGCGTGCAGCGCATAGATCTGTGCCATTCGCCTCGGAGCTCCAGTCCACGGTGGAGTCCGCATTCTCCGTCTTAAGACGCTCGCCATCAGCGTGGATCGTGATGCGCATGGAACGCGGGCCTTTGCAGCTGAGCGACACGGCGGCGCAGGCGCCTAATTTGACGCCTGCCGGTGCCGCCGCGGGAGACGACGCAGGAGATGCGGCGCCGTGATTGGCACTTTCGCCGCTTTGACTCGTGCTTGATGCAAAGGCCGTGGTGGCATTGATACTGCCGGCGACAGCCACATAAGTGCTCATAGAAAGAGACGCTCGCGACTCGCCAGCCCACGCCGAACAGAGTCCAGCACCCCACAATCCCCATGCCGCAATAACGGCAAGTCCCCGCGCCCACATTGTACGTCCCCATGGGTCTTTCTGACCCGCAACCATTCTACGGCGCGCGGCGCCGCAATGGTTGATTTTCTGTAAATTCCACAGCGCTTCGCGCGAGTTATCCCCAATTTTTTTTGAGAGATAACTTCTTGCGCGCGAACGTTCGCGCCCATGAAGCGAAAAAGTTGTGAGAACGCCTTCATCTGCGCACAGAATTCCGCGCGCAGGTTGTCTTCGTTCAACGAATCACGCGCTGCCGGGTACTATCGCGGCGAAACACGTATTAGATCGAAACACCCTGGCTGCGAATGGGCAGGCTGCGGATGCGCATACCGCTCGCATTGAAGACCGCATTGGCAATAGCAGGCGCCGCCGGCGGGAACGCCGGTTCGCCGACTCCCGTGGGCGTGAAGTCGGATTGGATGAAATGCACATCCACTTGCGGGGAGTCCTTCATGCGCAGGATAGGATATTCGGTGAAATTGCTTTCCTGAATACGTCCGTTCTCGATGCCCACCTGCAGATTCATCATGGTGCTGATGGCGTCGATGACGGCTCCTTGGCACTGGTTCTCCGCCCCGCTCATGTTGACGATGGGCCCAATGTCGCCCACCACCGTGACCTTGTGCACAGTGATGTGTTTGTGCGCATCCACGCTAACCTCGGCCACTTCGGCAAAGTGACCGGCGTGGCTGAAATGGAAGCCGAGGCCTAGCGCGCGGCCCTTGGGCATAGGTTTGCCCCACCCGGCCTTCTCCGCCGCCAGTTTGACCACTGCGGCCGCACGTCCGGTGTTGAGGGCGCCGGCGTTCGCGGGCGGCAACCAGCGCGGCTCACCAAAGATTTCCAGCAGGAACTCCACATGGTCGCGGCCACCGGCCGTGGCCAATTCATGGATGAAGGATTGCACCGCGAACGCCACGGCATTGGAGCGTGGCGCACGCCAGGACCCGCACGGCGTCATGAGCGGCAGCATGGTTTGCTGCAATTCGGAGTTGGCAACCAACAACAGCGGGAATTCGGCGGGCGGCATATTACCGCCGGTGACCGGGCTCTTGCCGTCGCTGGTGAAGGTGATGAAATGATCGCGCCAGGCAACGAGCTTGCCCTTGGCATCCAAGCCGGCCGTGAAAGCGTGAAATCCGCCCGGACGGTAAAAGTCGTGACGCATGTCGTCTTCGCGTGTCCACGTCAGCTTCACCGGCGCGCTCACCTTTTGGGCAATGGCCGCGGCTTCGCACGCATAGTCATTCACCAGACGCCGCCCAAAACCGCCGCCGGCGCGAGTCTGGTGCATGGTGATTTTGTCTTGCTCAAGACCGAGCACGTGCGCGACGCCTTGTAAGGCGCGCTCCGGCGTCTGGGTGGGCACCCACATCTCGATCGCATCGCCTTTGAACCACGCCGTGCAATTCTGCGGCTCGAGGCTCGCATGCGGCAGGAAAGGATAGCTGTAGAAAGCTTCGAGGCGCTTGGCAGCACTCTTCAGGGCCGCGTCCACATCACCGTTTTTCGTGATGCTCTGCTTGCCCGTCTGTTTGGCGATCTTCTGGGCTTCCAACACGGCGCCGGTCCAACTGTCCCTCGACGCGCTGCTTTCGTCCCATTCCACCTGCAAGGCCGCTTTGGCTTTGAAGGCGGCCCACGTGGAGGTGGCGACGATGGCCACACCGGGCATCACTTCGGAAACGGTGCCGTTGCCTTCGAGCACGAAGGCATCTTTCACACCCTGCATGCCCTTGATGGCATCGAGATTGGCCCGCTTCACCTTGCCGCCGACGGCGGGGCATTTCTCATACACGGCATAAACCATATCCGGCATGGCGACATCGATACCAAACAACGGCTGTCCCGTGACGATCTTGCGATTGTCTACACCGGAGACGCGCGTGCCGAGCAGCCTGTATTCCGCACGGGTTTTCAACTTCAACGTTGTTGGATCGGGCACGGGCAGTGTCGCGGCCGCTAAAGCAAGTTCACCGTACTTCGCCTGACGCTTACTGGCGGCGTGCATGACTATGCTGTCGCCCGTGGTGCATTCGGCTTCCGGGACTTTCCACTGCTTTGCAGCGGCGGAGACCAGCATGGCGCGCGCGGCAGCACCGGCGCGGCGCAGCTGGTCCCAGCTGTTCGGAATAGAGGTTGATCCGCCCGCGCTCTGGCGGCCATAGACTTTCGGATTGATCGGCGCTTGTTCCACCTGCACATCGCGCCAGGCCGCATCCATCTCTTCGGCGATGATCATGGGAAAAGCCGTTTTGATGCCTTGCCCGATTTCTGGCCCCTTGGAGTAGATGAGAATGCTGCCGTCCGGCGAGACCCGCAGGAAGGCGTTCGGCGCAAATTCTTTAGAGGTCGTCGCGGCGGCGACTTCCGCATCCGGTGCGATCGCGAAAGCGAGGACCAAACCAGCGCCGGCAGCACCCGTCAGCTTCAAAAGCGAGCGGCGGCTTATCTGCATCTTGGTGGCCGGTGCGAGGCTTTCGAACTCGCCCATCACCGATGCGAAATAGGAGTCGGCGGAGAAAGTCATGACGCACCCCCGTCAGCGACGGCGTGGATGGCCTTGCGGATGCGAGTGTAGGTGCCGCAACGGCACATGTTGCCCGACATGGCTTTATCAATGTCGGCATCGGTTGGATGCGGTGTCGTCTTGAGGAGCGCAGCGGCGGTCATCAGTTGACCCGCCTGGCAGTAGCCGCATTGCGGCACATCGTGATCGATCCAGGCTTGTTGCAGCGGATGCAGGGCACCTTCGGCGCGGCCATCCAGAGCGGCAAGACCTTCGATGGTGGTGATGGACTGGCCTTCGACGGCGCTCATGGGCGTCGAACACGCGCGAATGGGTTGGCCGTTCAGATGAACCGTGCAGGCGCCGCATTGGGCTATGCCGCACCCGTATTTGGTGCCGACAAGACCGAGGGAGTCGCGCAAAACCCACAGCAGAGGCGTCGCGGGGTCGAGCCCTTCGAATGAGTGTTCAGTGCCATTGACCTTGAACATCGGACGCCTCCTTCTTGAAGAGGGCAAAGAATAACTGCGGGGCCTAGCCTTGCCAATGGTCAGCGCTTCGGGCGCGAGGCATCAAGCTCATGTTGCGCAAGGGACTTTTCCGTGCGCGCCTCTTCCTGTGCGCGTTTGTTCCTATCGGCCTTCGTCTGGCCGAACTTGAGGCGGTTGGTCTCAGCCTCTTTGCCCGCCACGTCGCGGGCCTTGGCCTTGCGTGCGCGGCGCAGGTTAACGACGTCGCCCATATGGTGTTAACAGCCCAGGTTTCAAGGGTTTCGTGGAAGGGTTGCGTACAGGTATCTTGTACCACATCTTGAAGGCGCAAACTTTTTGAAAGGCCGGCCATGTCTTCCCCTTCCATGACTTCCACTGCTGTTACAGACAACCCAGCCCGCTCACGCTTCGAATTGGTGGAAGAAGGTGAGACATCCTTTGCGAACTATCGATTGGCCGACGGCGTCATGACCATCCCCTATGTCGAAGCAGCTCCAGCGTTGCGCGGCAAAGGATCTGCCGGGCGGCTGATGGAAGGTGTTGTGACTGCGGCGCGCGCACGCGGGCTGAAGATTATGCCCGTCTGCGGCTATGCAGTCTCTTGGTTCCGCCGCCATCCCGA
Source organism: Fidelibacterota bacterium (assembly GCA_947472795.1). Taxonomy (GTDB): domain Bacteria; phylum Pseudomonadota; class Alphaproteobacteria; order Rhodospirillales; family Rhodospirillaceae; genus SHVO01. The sequence goes on from CANJBL010000008.1 coordinate 51,627, forward strand.
GCACGAAGACTTGCTTGGATAAATTCAGCCGCGTCCCGCGGCAGCGAGATTGACCAGCCGTGGCGTATGACCGCAGTCGGTCATGAACTTCAACAGGTCCGCCGGCGCGATTGATGTGCTCATGGTGTTGATGAGTGGATGGGCGTTGATGATCTCGCCTCCCATCATCTCAGCATCCAAAATCACCTGAACTGCATTGTCCTTGTCATTGATGATCGCGAAGGGCGTGACCGAACCTGGCGCTACGCCTAGCACGCGCATCAGGCGCTCCTCTGATCCAAACGACAACCGCGCCGAACCAATGACATTCGCGAGCTTCTTCAAATCCAGCGCGCGGGCACCAGGGGCTACCACCAGCCACATTTTTTTCTTGGCATCACAGAGAAACAGATTCTTCACATGCACGCCGGGCAAATGGCCGGCGACGGCGTCCAATTCCTCGACCGTGAAAGCGGCGGTATGTTCCGTCGTGGTGGTGGTGATGCCGAGAGCTTTGAGACGATCGAGAAGCTCCGCCGGCGTGGCGGGCTCTGTCATGGAGCTTGCGGTGTCAGATTGCGTGACGGCCACGCGGTGATCACCGCCTTCACCAGCACCGCCAGCGGAATGGCGAAGAACACGCCCCACAGCCCCCAGATGCCGCCAAAGAATAAAATAGCGACGATGATCGCCACGGGATGGATGGAGACGGCTTCCGAGAACAGCAACGGCACCAGCACGTTTCCATCAAGTGCGTGAATGATGGCATAAGCACCGATGGCGATGCCGGCATCGACACTGAAACCCCATTGCAAAATCGCGACCACAGCCACGGGCACCGTTGCGAATGCCGCGCCGACATAAGGAATGAGAACAGCGATGCCGATAATCACGGCTAGCAACGGCGCGTAGTTCAAACCAATGAGCTTGAAAACCGTGAAGCTGACCACGGCCACGATCAGCATCTGAATGACCTTGCCGCCGACGAAGTTCTGCAGTTGGCGGTGCACATCTTTCCAGACGGCCGCGGAGAGTTCGTGGTGCTCGGGCAGGAAGGACGCCAGCCACGCGACGATGCGGTCTTTGTCCTTCAAGAGAAAGAAGACCATGATCGGCACGATGACCAGATAAACCAACACCGTCACCACGCTCATGACCGTGCCGCCGAGGTAACCCGCCAGTTTCTGGCTGAACTCAAAAGCCACGTGACGCGCTTCCACCATCAGGCTCGCGGCCTGTTCTTGTGTCACAAGCGTCGGGTAGCGCTCTGGCAGGCCTGCAATGACCTCTTGCGCCTTGGCCATGAACTGCGGGAACTGAGTGACGAACTGCGCCAATTGTCGGACAAGCAGCGGCACGAGCCCCAACAGCAGCAGGAAAGCGCCAATGAAAAGACCAAAAACAATGCTCATGGCCATGCGCCGGGACGCACCGCGACGCTGGAGCCGGTCGCTGGCCACCTGCAGCACGTAAGCAATGGTCACCGCGGCATAGAAGGGCGCCAGAATGCGCGCGGTCAACACCACGATGACAGTGCCGACAACCAGAAGCATCAACAACATGGCCAGCTGATTGTTGCCGGCGATGGCGTTGTACCAATCGCGTATCAAAGACATGAAAAAAGATCCCCCGAACGGGCGGAGAATAGCGCGGCGCTCCGGGTTTGTCGCGGGGGCCGTGAACGCCTGAAAGTCAGAAAAAATGCGTGCTGTTACAGAGTCATCTTGAGGTCGTCGACCATCGCCCCCGGCAGGCGCATGGAACGGGTGGAGCGGTTTTCATAGGTATCCGCCGACACCAGCAGGTCGCGCTCGGCCGTGAGGCCGACGAGATGACTGCCCAGCATGCGGTAGAGCGTGTCATCAAAGCGCATGACGTTCAGAGGTGCTGCGATCTCTCCGTTCTCCACCCAGAAAGTGGCGAACCGCGTCATGCCGGTGAGCCGGCAGGCATTGCGGTCCGAATAGTTCAGGTACCAGAGATTGCCGATATAGATGCCGGTCCCGAGCGTTTTCAAAATCTCGGCCTGCGCGAGAGTGCCGGGCGCCATATCCAAAGCCAACGGCGCTTCATAGGCATCCGCGCCGTTTTGCGGCACGCCGAATTCCGCCGCCGAACGCGGACTGACGAGGCAATCCTTATAAGCACCCTGCGCGATGAGTGTCACTTCCGGCGGCTTCACAAAACCTTCGTCCTGGAAAGACGGTGAAAGGCCATCGCGCGTGTTTTCACGTAACGTGACGCCGGCATTCAATGTGACGCCCTGCTCGGCCATCTTGATGAGCGGCGTGGTGCCCGTGCGGTGATCGGCAAGGCCAAAACCGCCCCAACTCATCATGGTCATAAGCTCTTCCATGGCCGCCGGTGCGAGATAAACCCGGTAACCACCTGGAGCAATAGTCTTGGCGGGGCGCGCGAGTGCATCCAGGCGCGCGGTAGCGGCAGCAGCTTTGGCGGCAAATGCGCCCGCATCCCACTCGGTGCCCGCGTGGGACATCTTCACGGCCTTGTCGGCGCGCAGGTAGAAACTGAGGTCGATGTTGAAAGCCTCGACCGCATCCCAATTGCGTTGCCCAAAGCTGTTGGCGAAACCGCGTGTGATGGGACCGGAGGCGTAAATCCCCACCATGTCGCGCCCTTTTCCCGCCGCCAGCACAGCCTCGATGCCCTCCTCCGCTGTTGGCATACGCGCCGGCAACACGCGCGATGTGGGCTCGGGTGTCGTGTTGATCAGGAAAAAGGGATCTTCAGGGGAATCATTGATGACGTCGCGCAGACGGCTCACCGCCGTTTTCACACCATCCACATCCTCCGGGCCGCCGGTGAGCCCGAGACTTTGACTGGCGTGCCGGCGGTCCTTGAAGAGTTCCAGCGTGAGATAGCTCTGTTTTACCGTGCCGGCTTGGCGCACGGCGGAATGGTTGAACCGCACAAAATCGGAGGTCTCCGCCGCGAGGCGCGCGAGAAAACCTTCCTCGCCCTTGAGCTGCCGGCCGATCTCGTCAGCAAGCGCGAAAAATCTATCCTGCATGCTGCTCAGCCGCCGCCGAAAACGTGTACATCGGCGAAGAGGCCGGTCGGCGTGGCGTGGCCCACGCGAATCACTTGATTGGGCTCGCCTTTGCCGCAGGTAGGCGTACCCAGGATTTGCACCGTGCCGGCGTTGCCGAGACCTTTGAGGCTGCGCCAGAAGGTCGCCGAAATACCACGGTAGTTGGGGTTCTTCACCACATCGCCAAGTTTACCGTTCTTGACGAGACGGGCGCGTTCGCAGCCGAATTGGAACTTGTTGCGGCTGTCGTCGATGGACCAGGAAACATTGGTCTCCATCATGATGCCGTTCTCCATCGCACCAATAAGATCATCAAGTGAAGACGCGCCCGCTTCCACATTCAGGTTCGCCATACGATCGATGATCGGGCGGTTCCAGCTGCAGGCGCGTGCATTGGCGACGCCGGAGATATTGGCGCGCGCCTGACTGAAGGCTCCGCCCAAAGGCGTCTGCAGAATGCCGCGCTGAATGAGGAATCGTTTCTCGGCGCGCGTGCCGTCATCGTCAAAGGCATAGGACGCGGCTTCGCCGGAAACGGTGGGGTCAAAGGTGACATTCAGGAGATCCGACCCGTACTGATAGGTGCCGAACATGTCGAGCGTGACAAAGCTGGTGCCGGCGTAGTTGCGCTCGTCACCGAGGATGCGGTCCAACTCCAAAGGATGCCCGATAGACTCGTGGATTTGGATATACATCTGGTCCGGCGCGAGCAGCAGATCCATGGTCTCGGTGGGGCAATTGGGAGCTGCGAGCAGCTCCAGCGCTTCCTCTCCGATGCGCGGCGCAGCCGTCCAGAAGCCCAACCGATCTAACGTTTCGAAGCCTCCTTGGCGGATAACACCGCCGCGCCCAAAAGTGCGCGTCTGGGTTTCGCCGCCTTCAGAGGCACTGGCCGAGAGATGCGGCACGACGATGCCGCAGCGCTGGCGGATGAAGTCCCCATGGGATGTGGCGATGACACTTTCTTCGTCGGTGAACGAAAGTGCGGCCGACCAGTCGGCAATGGTGTCATTGCGCTTGAGGTCCGCGGATTGGCGGGCGAGGCGCGCCAGCTTGTCGCCGCGCGACACGCTTTGCCAGGGGGTTGCTGTTCGGTCTTCGTCTTCGAACTGGATGGCTTTGCCATCACGAAGTCGCGGCGGCGAGACCGAGCGCCCAGCGGCGCGGCGTACCCAGGCTAAGGCCTCCTGCCCTGCCCGCGCGAGACCGGCCGTGCTGACATCAGACGTGGCGGCATAACCAATCCCACCACCAGCCTCGACAGTGACCATGGCGCCGACATCGTCCGTGAGGCTCACGGGGTCGGCAACACCCCGCGTGACGGACAAAGCTTCAGCCTGGCTGCGCATGACGCGCACGGACCAGAAGTCGCACGCGGGCGCGGCCTTCATAAAACGGCGCGCGATGTCTGAGGGTAAAGTCATGAACCATGACTAATGGGAGCCGACCCGTCTTTGCAAGCGGCAGTACACGCAGCCTGATATATTAAAGCGTCATGACCATTCCCGAATCACCTAAGCCCGGTACTTTGCCTTCCCCCGCTTTGTCATGGCAGGCCGACGGCACACCTTTCGCCCAGGACTTTGGCGACGTCTATTTCAGCCGCGCCGGCGGTCTTGCCGAAACGCGCCATGTTTTCCACGCCGGCTGCGGTTTGCCGGAAGCTTGGAGCGGCAAAAGCAGGTTCGTTATTGGCGAGTTGGGGTTTGGAACGGGCCTCAACTTCCTGGCCACGGTCGAGCTTTGGCGGCGTACGGCGAAAGCTGGAGCGCATCTGCATTATGTGGCGGTAGAAGGCTACCCGCTTGCACCCAAGGACTTGGCCGTAGCGCTGGCGCCCTGGCCGGAAATCGCGCCGCTCGCCCAAGAGCTGTTGCGCGTTTATCCCGAGCCGCAGAGCGGGTTTCACCGCCTTTTTCTGACGGGCGGCATCTTCTTGACCCTGCTGTGCGGCGATGTAGCGGACGTCTTGGCGCAGGCCGAAGGAGAAATAGACGCCTGGTTCCTTGATGGCTTCTCGCCCGAGAAAAATCCCGCCATGTGGCAGCCGCGCGTATTTGCCGAAATCGCACGGCTCTCACATACCAAGAACGAAGGCACACAGCTGGCAACCTACAGCGTTGCGGGCAATGTGCGGCGTGGACTTGAAGCAGCGGGTTTCGATGTGGAGAAAACGCCAGGCTTCGCCGGCAAACGCGAAATGCTGCGCGGACACTTTAAAGGAACCGGCCCTGCATCCGCCCTGCAGCCATGGTTTGCGACACCCTCACATCGCGTGACACAGAGACACGTCGCCATTATCGGCGGCGGCATCGCTGGTGCGGCGGTAGCTCATGCGCTGCGGCAGCGCGGGTGGCAAAGCACTATCGTAGACAAACATCTGTCTATTGCCGGCGAAGCGTCCGGCAATCGCGCTGCCGGTTTGATGCCGCGCCTGACTGCGGCCCCCAATTTGGACGGGCGGTTCTACGCCGCCGCGTGGCCCTTTGTGCTGAAGACTTTGAAGGGACAGATTCGCGGTGACGGCCTCCTGCAGCTCGCCACAGATGCCGACGAGGCGACGCGCCAACAGCGCCTCATGGAAGCGCAACCTTTGCCAGATGCACTTCTGCGCCGTGTAGATGCTCAGGAGGCCTCGAACATTTCGGGATGTGAGCTGCCTTTTGGCGGGCTCTTCTTTCCGCAAGGTGGTTGGGTGCGGCCACAAGAGATCTGTGCGTCGCTCGCGGAGGGTTCTGATCTGCTGCTCGGCGTGGACGTCAAAACGCTCAGGTTCGATCATGGTGTATGGCAGCTTGGTGACGTGTCGGGGCACGTCGTTCTGGAAAGTGATATCGTCGTCGTGGCCAACGCTTTGGAAGCGGCATCCTTCACGCAGACGAATTGGCTGCCGCTACAAGCACGACGTGGGCAGGTCACTTATGTGCCGGCAACACCGCAAAGCACCGACCTGCGGTGTGTGCTGACCTATGGCGGATATCTCACCCCAGCGGATAGCGGTGTGCATTGCCTGGGCGCGACATTCGATTGGGTCGATGTGCAGAACTCTGAAAGCCGCGCGGTGATTGCGGAAGATCACGCGCGCAATCTTGCCGATCTCGCGGCAGTTCTGCCGCAGATGCTGGCGCACGCCGATACATCTGCGCTGTCAGGGCGCGCGGGCTTGCGGTGTACGACGCTGGATCATTTGCCGTTGGCTGGCGCCCTGCCGGATCACCCAACGTTCCTCGCCGACTTCGCCGACCTGCGGCATGGGCATCCGTGGGCGCGCTATCCGACGGCACAATATCAACCGGGTCTTTTCACACTGACGGGTCTGGGTGCTCGCGGCATGGTGAGCGCGCCGCTCGCCGCCGAAGTTCTGGCGAGCATTATCTGCGACGAGCCATGGCCCTTGGAACGCGACCTGGTGACCGCGTTGCACCCGGCGCGATTCCTGGTGCGCGATTTGAAGAGGCGGGCGGTTTAAGGAGAGTCTGGAGGAGAGATTGAGGTCAGGACCGAAGTTTTCGGGGTCCATCACGCGGACGGGCGGGAAAGATGGGTCGGAAATTCGACCCTGACCTCAATCTCTCGAAAAAATCTTCTCCCGCCCATCCGGCGAAATCGCTCAACATGAGCGGGAGAAGACAAGACCCAGATGTCACCGGGGTAGGATTTGACTCGTGGGCAGTGACGACCGGGCCGAATCACACGGGGTATTTGTGAACACGGTCTCGGGTGGAAATGTGCCTGTAGAGGCTGCTACGCTCCTTGGGTTATGTGGGAAAATTTCCCACGGGACGACTGTAAGCTAGCGTCGGCCCCGGGGCCTGTCAACAAAAATGTGGGAAATTTTCCCACATTGTGGCATAACTAAGGAATGGCTGAGAAAACACCATCTGCGACACCAAAGCCGCTGGTCGCCGCCGTTAAACGGCTGCTGCGCCCGCTGGTGCGCCTACTCATCGCCAAGGGCATGGGATTGCCGGCCCTGAACGACCTGTTGAAACAGGTCTATGTCGATGTGGCGCTGAGAGATTTTCCGTCCCAGGGGAAGAAACAAACCGACAGCAGCATCAGTATTCTGACGGGCGTCCACCGCAAGGATGTGAAGCGCCTCAGGGACATCCGCGACAAAGGACCCCAGGCGCCACGCAGCATCAGCATAGGTGGTCAGGCGGTGGCTCAATGGTTGGGCTCAGCCAAGACCACGGACCGCAAGGGCCGGCCCCTGGCCCTTCCCCGCCAACCCGAGTCGCCGGATGGGCCCTCTTTTGATGCGTTGGTGGCCGGCATTTCAAAGGACGTACGCCCGCGCGCCGTATTGGATGAGTGGCTTCGCCTTGGAATCGCCCATTTGGACACGGAAGGTAGGGTTGTGCTGAACCGACTCGCCTTCGTGCCCGAAAAGGGTTTTGAGGAAAAAGCCTTCTATCTGGGCCGCAACGTGCACGACCATTTGGCCGCGGCTGCCCACAACCTTTTGGAAGAGGGCGAACCTCAGCTTGAGCGAAGCGTTCATTACACGGCACTGACCGGGGAATCGGCGGCGATTCTGGCGGAAGCCGCGGAGCGCGTAGGGATGCAAGCCTTGCTGGATATCAACCGGTTGGCGCTAGATCTTGTGGCCAAAGATAAAGGCAAAGAAAGCGCCACAAAGCGTGTTAATTTTGGCCTCTACTTCCACAAGGGGCTTTCGAATTTTAAGACCGCTCGGCCAGAGGATGAATCAGAAGATTCTGGGGCCTAGGACGCATGACGCACAGGGGATCACACAGAGGGCTAAACGAAAGAACGCTGCGCGCCTGCGCGGCGGCCTTGCTGTTTGTGCTCGCCGGATGTGCGTCCGCCCCTCAGTCCCAAACCGCGGCGGCTGATCCCAAGAAGAACGGCGACGGCATCGGCGGCACCGGCATCTCTTACGCTCAGAACAATCCGCGCGGTGACGGCATCGGCGGCACAGGCGTGCGCGGCACGATCACGGGTTTCGGCTCGATCCTCGTGAACGGCTTGAAGCTGGAGTTCGATCACACCACCACCGTTGAAGTGGACGGCAAACCGACGACGCTGGAGGCCTTGCGTGTCGGCCAGATCGTGCAGGGCTTCGCCCGCACCAAGGACGGCAAATTGAATCTTGCCCGCGTCGAAATCCAGCATGCCGTGGCCGGCCCCATCGGCGCCATCGACTACACGGCCGAGACTCTGACCGTCATGGGTCAGAAGATCCGTCTGAATCTGGCCGGCGACAAAGCCGCCGTAGCGGCCTTCAAGACTCTACAAGCCGGCGACATTGTCAGTGTTTCGGGTCTGCGTCAGTCTGACGGCACCATTGTCGCCACCCGCGTCGATCAACAGTCGGGTGACGACCGCATTATGCTCCGTGGTCTCGCAACATCTGTGACTGCAACAAGCGTGCACGTGGGTGACATAGATATCCCGCTGCAACCTGGTGCACCCGCACCGAAAGTCGGCGAGCGCATGGTCGCCTCGGGCCGCCTGCTGAACGGTACGTTTGTGCCCGATGTGGTGAGCAGCGGAACGGCGCTCGGCTTCGGCAGTGAAGTGTCCGACGTCTCGCTGGAAGCCTATGCTCCGCCGGGCGCCGGCAATGCCGGCACACTTAATATCGACGGCGTGAATGTCAGCGGCGCCGCACTACCGCCAGGCACCGCCGCCAACGACCGTATTGTCGTCACCGGCGCAATTTCCGGCCCCAACGCCGTCCGCGCCAAGAACATTTCCGGCGTGCGTACCGTGGTGACCATCAATGCGGCGCAAGGTTCCGTACGCCCCGCAGCCATCCGCCCCGACCGCGCGCGGCCCGAACGCGTCGCGCCGCGCCCGAGTTTCGACCGTCCGCAGGGGCGCCCCGATACCCCCTCCACCACGCGCCCGCCCATCGAGCGGCCCGGCGGCGTACCGATGGTTTGAGTGAGTGTTTAGAAATTATCGCCAGCGATAGCTGAGAACGAGACCGCCGCCCGCGTTGGGGCTGCTCTGCGAGAAGCCGGCCACCCCATAAACGTTCACTGCCCAATCATCACTGAAGCGCACATTCACATAGGCCGTGCCGTCCTGCGGATTGACGGCTGTGCGCAAAGACGATTGGCGAATGTCATAGGCTACGCCCGTCGTGATGCGTTCGTTCCAGGTATACTGGGCGCCCACGGACCCATACACGACATCACGCAAGGCGAAGCCCGAAGGCTGGCCCGTGAAGCGATACCCGAACGTGGCGAAGGGCATGAAGTCGCCGTAGGACTTCGCCACATCCACCTGCAGATATTCATCCCAAGCGCCGGTGCCGAGACCCTTTGTGTAGCTGGCCGTAGGCATCTTCACGCGCGCGGTGAAATCGACGTAAAGGCCTTGGGCGTAGAGGCTCTCCAATGAATATGTGCCCGAGAGCGTGATATCGCCGGGGCCCGACGCCGCACCGGAGCTACGCACACCCGTCGTCGCACCCTCCGCTGCGCCGTCCAGAAGCAAGGCAGGCCCGGAGACTCTGATCCATGGCACCACGGCTTTGAAAGTCCACGGTCCCTTCGCCGCCTGTAGTGAAACGGGGAGATAGAGGATTTCCGTGGCCTTGGCGGCACCGTAGTCGCCGGAGCTAAAATCGAAGCCGGAGCTGGCTTTGAACTGCCAAAAGGCATCGGCAAAGGAATCCTGCGCGCGGGCTGGCGCGTTCAAGACCAGAAGAAGCGGAGGAAGGAAAAGAAGACGCTGCATCTCGGAATAGTTTAGCAGGCGTATATATACGAAGCGAATGGCATCAGGCCTGCAACGCCGCGATTTCCCGGCGCAGTTGTTCGATCAGGTCCTTGCACTCGCTGAGATGCTTTTCTTCCACGTCGAGGATGGCGGAGAAAGCCTTAGCCTTCAGCGCGACAATATTGATGTCCTTGGCCGCACCTTCGATGCGCGCCGCGTCCAGGACAATGTCGATGAGGCGATCGGCCGCGTGCAGGCGCCCCCAGAGATAGTCGTTCTGCCGGTAAGCCAGGCAGAAGAAGGCTCCAAAATGGTGGAACTGGACGCCCTTCAACGTCGCATCCGCGCCGCCCTTGCGCAGGGTCTGGGCATCATCGGGGCTTAAGCGGTCAACGCGGATCTCGTCGAATTCGTCGAGATCGCGCCAGTTGGTAATGGAGAACGTGAGCACGTCCCAGACCGCGAAACCGATGTAGTGCTCGATGAGTTCGCGCTTCGCCGGTATTGGCAAGGGCCCGAGATCGCCAGTGCCGTTGACCAGTGCGATCAGCAGTGCGTCCGTGCGGGTGTTGTCGGACTCGAGCGCCAGATCATTTCCAAGAAGCGCCAGAGTCTCATCAATAGGCTTGGCGAACAATCGCGCTACCGCCTCGGGCGCTGTGGCCAGGGCCGGTTCGTTGGCAATGGCGAGGATGACATTGTGCACCACATCTTTCACGGCCTGGACGGCCTCCCGGCTCAACCCGCTGGCGCCATCTCCCACATTGGAAGCGCGCGCGGTCATGGGCTGCAGCAGTGCGAGCGCGTCGTAAAGGCCGGCTTTCACGCGGTCCAGGCGCTCCGATGTGAGGCCGCCATAATTATCTTCCGCGATCCGGGTGTAGAGTTGATTGACCGCACGCACCACAAAGCGCACGCGCCGCTGACGGTAGCGCACATCAAAGCGCAGCAGGAACTTGACCCACACCGGGGGTCCCTTCTCGGGATCGACCGGCGTGCGCAGATCATCTGCGGACGGTGATACGCCGGACAGCTCCGCCCACTTCTGGATGACGGCGATAATGCGCGATGCTTCGGAGGAGTCCTTGTCGTAGCCACAGATCTGCGCGACCAGCGAGGCCACGTCCTCGATGACTGCCGTCAGCTTCAGGCGCAAATATCCGTCATAGGCAAAGCCGGTTTCCTTGCGCGCCCTATTATTGGCCTGCTCGCGGAAGTGGCCTATCTGCTCGCCCGTCGTCACCAAATCGAGCGCCGGCCCGGCCACCGCATCAGCCATGGCGCGAATATGCGAGCGAGCACTGTCGACCACCATCTGCAGGCGGCGCACTTCGGCGTTGTAGGTGTTCACCCATGAAAGATCGTCGTGAATGGGCTCGTTGCGCGGAATATCCGAGAGTGCGCCTTTCAGTGTGGAGAAGAATCCCGGCACATAGGCCGAGCGGTTTTCGGCGCTCTTGGGATGCGGATCAATATACAAGAGGCGCCTGTCCACATGGCGATAAGCCGGCCGGCCGCGAATGGCCTCGATGGCCTTTGCAAAAGGCTTGTTGTTGAGCACGCTGCCATCGATGAAGGACGCATCGCCCGGATTGATATTGGCAAGCAAATAGGACCTGAAATTTCGATAGAGGAAATCGACCCGCGACGGCCAACTCAAATGACGCTCCGCGAGCAACCGATCGATCTCGGCAAAGCGCATGGGCGGGAAAGCGCCGGGGAAAGAGGATGTCGCGCGCGCGGCAAAGACCAAGCCTGGAAGATTTTCGCGGTCAAAGCTGGATGTCTCTTGGCCTTTCGGCCAATGACGATAGGTCATGCGCAGCATCTGGCGATGTTCGCGGTCCTGAATGACAGGTGGATCGTGGATGGGCGTGTCCGTCACATAACCGTGGAAGTCGGTGACAGTGACGAAGAGGTCAAGCTCCAGCCCGGCGGGCACGAGCGAACTTCCGCGCTCTACCGGATCACCCATTCCGGCGAAGCCATCGTAGAGAACCTTAGTGAGGTTGTAGCCGTCGAAGGGCGGGCGAAACCAGCGCGAGCGCAGGAACATTGATAGTTTTTGCTTCAACTCGCGGTTGCCGCCCAGATCCTCGCGGAAACGGTAAAGGAACATCCACACGAAGGGCCGGAAATACCATTTGGTCCAGGGACCAGCCTTGATGTGCGGCGGCATCAGCTCGGCCACATCCGAGTGCTTCAGCCAGAAGTCCCGTAAGGGATCGATGCTGAGATCGTGAGCAATGGCCCGGGCCAGGATCACGCCGTTGATGCCGCCCGCCGAAGCGCCGGCGATGACATCGACCACGATGCGCAAATCCAGGGTCTTGCCGATCTCGCGCAAGAGTTCGAAGTAAGCTTGCTCCGTATCGGCGGGCTCGTCGCGCGGTACGGCGACGTCCGCGTAGGTCAGGCTGGGTTGGTGGCGATTGGTATAGGTATGGAAATCGCGCGACGCGCGCACAAGCTTCAGAATTTCCTTGGTGACGCCGTGCATATAGACGGCCAGCGACACGCCGCCGTAGCAGACCAAGGCAAACCGAAGCTCTTTTTCCTTCACGCGGGGCCCCCACACCTCTTCGCGCTCATCCCGTGGTGGATACTAGCGCCACGGGAGGAGGAGAGGCATGGAGGGAGAATAAGACGATGGCGCGCGGAAAGCACGCCTTCCGGTGCACTATTCCGCCGGCTGGTGCCCGTGGGCTTCCGTATCGCCGACTTTGTTGGGGAATTCCTCGTCGTACTGCTTCAGTTCCGCAGCGACGCGGCCAGGCGAGCCCGTCCGGCGGGCCAGCAGGGTGTAGAATACTGGGACCACGACCAAGGTAATCACCACGGCGAAGGAAACGCCGGTGAAGATCACAACGCCGATAGGACGACGGCTTTCGGAACCCGCGCCGCTCGCGATCACCAGCGGCAAGGCGCCCATCACTGTGGCCAGCGCGGTCATGATGATCGGGCGAAGGCGGATCGCCGCTGCTTCCACCAGCGCTTCGCGGAACTCGCGACCCGCATCGCGCAACTGGTTTGCAAACTCGACAATCAGAATCCCGTTCTTGGCGGCAAGCCCCACAAGCACGATGATCCCAATCTGGGAGAAGAGATTGATGCTCTGACCAAAGATCAACAGGCCCATGAGAGCGCCGAAGACGGCGAGCGGCACCGTCATCATAATGACCATGGGATGGATGAAGCTCTCGAACTGGGCCGCCAGGACCAGGAACACGACGACGAGGGCCAGGCCAAAGCTGAAGTAAATCGAAGCGCTGTTGTCTTTGAAGTCGCCGGCTTCGCCGCGCCAGGTGAGCACCGCCGTGGAGGGCAGTTTTTCCTTAGCGACTTTTTCCACGGTCTGAATCGCATCACCGAGAATAATGTCCGGGCGTGGATTCAGGAACATCGTGAAACTGCGGCGGCGATCCTGGCGTTGCAGACCATCGGCATAAGAGCCTTCCTCCAGCGTCACGAGGCTCGAGAGCGGTATAAGCGCCTTGGTTGTGCTGGAACGGACATAGATATTGGAGACGTCGTTGGGCGTTTGCCGGTCAGAATCCTGACCCTGCAAGATCACGTCGTACTCCTCGCCCTTTTCAACAAAGGTCGTCGCTTTGCGTGAGCCGAGCATGGCCGCCAGGGCGTCGCCAATGTCGCCTACGGACACGCCCAGATCGCCGGCGCGGTTTTGATCCACACGGATACGGATTTGAGGTTTCGTTTCGACGAAGCTGTTGCGCACGGCCGTGAACATCGGGTTGCCGGCAAGGCCTTCCATCATGGCGTCGCGCCACACGCGAAGATCATCATAGGTTGGTCCGCTGATGACGAGCACCACGCCGCCGCCGCCGCCAGGGCCGCCGCCGCCGCCGCCGCTGCGACCAAGCCCCGCGGGCAGGTTGGCAACGACTTGAGCGCCGGGGATTTGCTGCAGCTTAGGTGTGATCTCGGCAACGAACGCGCTGGTGGAACGATGGCGATCGCTCCACGGCGCCATCCAGACGTTGGAGTTACCCTGGTTCCCGTTTCCCCCGATCTGCTCCGTGGCACGAATGACTTCGCCACTTTGAATGTAGGGTTTAATAACCTCGATCGCGGCCTTGATTTGACGGCCCGTATAATCGGAGTTCGAGCCTTCGGGCGCGCGGATATTGAGGGTAACTTGACCGCGGTCTTCGCGCGGGGTGAATTCCTTCGGAAGCGTCGTGAACAGCAAGCCGGACAGCGCAACCAGCGCCGCAAAACCCAGCAGCACGCGCTTGGGCATGTCCAGGGCCTTATTCAGGATCCGGACATAGCGCGCCTTGACCTTGTCGAAGACCGCTTCTGCGAAGTGCGCGACCTTGCTCTCGTCTAGCTTGGAAGAGAGAATCTTGCTGCACATCACGGGTGTGAGGGTGAGTGAGATGAACATCGAGAAGACGACCGCGATGGCCATCGTGACGGCGAATTCCTTGAAGAGGCTGCCGACCGCGCCTTGCATCAATGCGACAGGTGCGAAAGCCGCCACCAGCACCATGGTGGTGGAGACAACAGCCATGCCCACCTGACGCGCACCACGCTGTGCCGCCAGCAGGGCCGGCTCGCCTTCTTTCATGCGCCGGTGAATGTTCTCCAGCATGATGATGGCGTCATCCACCACAAGACCGATGGCCAGCACCATGGCCAGCAATGTCAGGATGTTGACCGAGAATCCCAACGGCCAGAGCACAACGGATGTCGCGACGAGCGAAATGGGAACAGCAACGATGGGGATGAGCGCGGCGCGCACCGTGCCCAGGAACATATAGATCACCAACATGACCAGCACTGCGGCCACGGCCACTGCAATACTGACCTCATGAATGGCCGAAGAAATAAAGAGCGATGTATCGTTGCCGATCTGCATCTGCACGCCGGATGGCGCCGTCGCATTGATCAGGGCCATCTCCTTGCGGACCGCGTCGGCTACATCGAGCGTCGAGGCGCCGGGTTGTTTCACGACCTGCAGCGAGACACCGTCAACGCCGTTGGTGCGGTAGATCGAAAATTTGTCGACGGGCGCGATCTCCACCTTGGCGACTTCCCCCAAGCGCACGAGGTAATTGTTGGGGCCGCGCGCGACGACCATTGAGTTAAAGTCTTCCGCTGTCTGATAGGCGCGGATCGTTCTCATTGTATAATTACGATCCGTCGATTCGAGCTGCCCAGCGCCCAGCTCGACGTTCTCTCGCCGCAGAGCCGCCTGCACGTCGGACACGGTAATCCCACGCGCGGCCATGGCGCGCCGGTCGAGCCACACACGCATAGACTTCAGGCGCGCACCGCCGCTCATGACATAGGCCACACCCGGCAGAGACGATAGACGAGGTTGGATGACGTGAACCGCATAATCCGTCATCTCCATCGGCGACAACGGCCCGCTGATGTTCATGAAGATGATGGGGTCGGCGTCAGAATCGGCTTTTTGGATGACGGGGGGATCGGCGTCCACCGGCAGGCGGTAGGTGATACGGCTGAGCTGATCGCGCACGTCGTTGGCAGCGACGTCGATGTCGCGGCCTTCGTAGAATTCCAGGTTGATGCGCCCGAAACCGTCTCGCGACATAGAGCTGATAGATTTGATACCCGGAATCCCGCTGATCTGGTCCTCGATAATCTTAATGACCTTGGACTCCATGACCTCCGACGAGGCACCGGGGTAATTCACGCCGACGTTGACCACCGGACGGTCGATGTTGGGTATCTCGCGCACCGGCAGCTGGAAGAAGGAGTAAAGACCGAAGACGACCAGCAGGATGCTCGCCACGATAGCGACCACCGGACGTCTGACGGAGAAATCGGAGAGCTTCATGGTCGAGGCCTCTATGGGGAACGAGGGTAGTTACGCCTGCGGGGGGCGCGTTCCATTGGCTTGCGCCGGCGCATCGCCGCGCAGCTCGTTGCGATTGATCAGATTGACTTTGGATCCGGGACGAAGGTCTTGCAGGCCTTGCGTGAGGACAATGTCGCCCTCTTGGACGCCTTCGAGAATCTCCACGCCTCCGGCACGGCGGCGGCCGATGACGACCTTTATGCGCTTCACCACACTATCGGAGCCTACAGTGTAGACATATTGCACGTCGTTCTCCGGCGTCAGCGCGATTTCCGGCAACATGATGGATTCACGCTGATCCTTGATAAGCTGCACGACCATCAACATGCCGGGACGCAGGCGAAGGTCCGGATTTGGAATCATCGCGCGCACACTTATTGCACGGGTAACGGGGTCAACGCGGCTTTCCACCGAAACCACACGGCCCTTGAACATTTCGCGCGGATAGGCCGACGCGCCAGCCTCGATATCAAGCCCGGGCTTCAGCGAAGTCATGAAAGTCTCGGGGATGGAGAAATCCAGCTTCACTTCGGAGATGTCGTCGAGTGTGGTGATGACCGTGCCCGGTGACACCAGGGCGCCGACACTGATGCGCCGCGTCCCGACAATGCCCGAGAATGGGGCGATGATACGCCGGTCGCCCGAGCGCACGCGCGCGGCGGCGACATTGGCTTCGGCTTTCTTGACGAGCGCCACTTGCTCGTCGAGCTTGGCCTGGGAGACATGTTTGTCCGCTACCAAGCTTTGTGTGCGTTCGAGTTCTTTTTTCTGCTGTTCGAGGTTCGCGAGTTCGACGTTGAGAGCAGCGTCCTGCTCACCGGCATCGATGGCCGCGATCTGGTCGCCCTTCTTGAAGGTCTGGCCGTCATCGAAATCCACTTGGCGGATGATGCCTTGCGTCTTGGCCGTGATACTGACGGATTCATTCGCATAGAGAGTGCCGATGGCCTCAATCCGGTCGCCGAAGACTTCTTTCTTGGCGATGACCCCGACAACGGGACGCTCCTGAGCGCCACGACGCCCGCGCGCATTCTCCGTCTTTCCTCCGAGGAAATGGCTCGCCACATAGGTCCCGCCCCCGGCCAGAATGACGACGGCCGCGACGGCAACGATGGTTCTCTTTGAGATCTCAAAAGCCATTTTCAATCCGATAGGTAAGCAGTGACGGCGCCCTCGCCCGGGCCTCTTTTATGGCTGCCGGGCACGCCATTTAGCGGCGGGCTGTTTTAGGGCCACCTCTAAGCTTCATGTAACACACACTTCAGCTTAACCACTATGTCCTCCGTGGTAACACTAGGGTTCTTAAAAGAAATTTTAACAGTTTCGGCCCCGAAACTGACCCAGGAATGAAGCTTTTTACGGGCAATCACCCGTTTGTGAAAAAGTCCCCTCTTGGCATAGGGCGTTTAACCCAGGCCAAAAAAAACCCCGCGGGGAGCGGGGTGAGTTGTTTGGAACTTGGGTCTTTGTACCGCACGCCCCGAAGGCCCCGCGACACGCCAGTGTTGTGCCATGGGGACGGTACACGCAAACCTGCGAGAACTGACAGGTCGGCCGCGTCTGAGCCTGTCTGTTCTGACAGGTCGTGCGAATCACGCGCCTCCGCCGTCAGCCCTCGCTCAGCACCACATCAGCGGTAATGTTTGAAATCCTCGGTAGCTTTCACCAGGGCCGCGCGGATGCCCGGCTCCATGGAAGAGTGACCCGCGTCGGCGACAATTCGATACTGCGCGCCGGACCATGCGCGCGCCAACCGGTCGGCGGTGGCGATAGGGCACACCATGTCATAACGGCCCTGGACGATGACGGCAGGATGCTTGGCGAGCACGCCAAGACCGTCGATCAACTGGTTGGGTCCGAGGAAACCATTGTTGATCATGTAGTGCGCTTCGATGCGCGCCATGGAAAGTGCCCCGGTATAATAGGCGTCGCTGCTGGTATCATGACGGGCGTTGCGTGCTCCCGGAACCAAGCGCGAGCATGCGTTTTCATACGCGCACCACGCCGCCGCCGCCGGCCTATGCACCTCGGGCTCGGGATCGACGAGACGCCGGTAATAGGCGCCCAGCAAATCATCTTGCTCTTCTTTTGGAATGTGCCCGGCAAAAGCACGATGCGCTTCAGGGAAAATCCATCCCATGCCGTAGCCCACGAGATCGCGCGCATCGCGTCCGCCGATGAACCATTTTACTTCTTCATCGGAGAACAAGAATATGCCGCGCAGAATGAAACCGATGCAGCGCGCAGGGTGCGCTTCGCCGTACGCCAGCGCGAGCGTGGACCCCCAGGACCCCCCGAAGACAACCCAACGCTCGATGCCAAGATGAAGGCGCAAGGCTTCGATATCGGCGACAAGGTGTGCCGTGGTGTTATCCACCAGGGTCGCTTCCGGTGTTGAACGCCCCGCGCCGCGCTGGTCGAACAGAATGATGCGATAGCGCTCGGGATCGAAGAAGCGCCGATAGGCGGGCGCCGTACCTGCACCGGGACCGCCATGCAGGAACACCACCGGCACGCCCTTCGGATTGCCCGACTGTTCCCAATACAGGCGATGCGGCGCACCCACATCGAGCATGCCGGAGGCCGTGGCATCGAGCGGCGGAAAGAGTGGGCGGTCCTCGGCCTTGATTTTGCCGCTGCCGACACCAGTGTTTTCAAGAGCGGCGATAGCTAAATCTCCGGTGCTAGTGGTCCGATTCTAACATTCGCATCCTAGGTCCGGAGACTGGTTTGCGAATGTTAGAATCAAAGGACCACTAGAAATTTATGAATCTAGTGGAGCTTACGATTTGACATTCGCTACCCAGTGTTTCCGCCATCCAGAGAGCGAATGTCAAACCTGCTCCACTAGCGGAATTCTGAATGATCCGGATAGGCCTTATTTTCAACGGCAAATGCACCCAGGGCAAGGCCGGATGCTCGACTTTTGCCGGCGCCGCTTCTATGGTGCCGCGCGTTTAGCGTTTCTATGATGCCGCGCGTTTCCTGACGGCGCGCATCATATACGTTCCATCTCCCCTCGCACCGGCACACCACTGTCCCGCATGGCCATCCTGTTCACCATTATATTCATGGACTTGGTGGGCTTCGGCCTGCTCATCCCGCTGTTACCGTTCTATGTGCAGCGCGTGGGCGCCGGGCCTGAGATCATCACGTTGGTGCTTGGCCTCTATTCCGTCGGTCAGCTCGTTGCCGCACCAGTCTGGGGACGCTTGAGCGATTCTTTCGGCCGCAAGCCCGTGCTGGCGCTCACGAGCTTCGGCCTTGCGCTCTCCTACATCATGCTCGCGACCGCCGACAATTTGACGTGGCTGATCGTCGCGCGCCTTTTCGGCGGCGTCATGGCCGGGAACATCGCCGCCGCGCAAGCTTACATTAGCGATACGACCACGCGTGAAACACGCGCCAAAGGCATGGGCCTTCTGGGGGCCGCGTTTGGTCTCGGCTTCATCGTCGGACCTGGCATCGGCGGCGTCCTCGGTGGTCACGACGTTGCAACCGCCGACTTCGCCACGCCGGCACTCGTCGCCGCAGGGATTACTTTCGTCGCTGCGATGGGCGTTGTGCTGTTCTTGAAAGAAAGCCTGGCGCCAGATATCCGCGCCGCACGGCGCCAGCAGCCGCGTGTATCTCTGCGGGAAAAACTCCGCACGACCTTCGCTCGCAAATCCCTCGCCATTCTCGTGACGGTAAGTTTCCTCACCGTGACAGCGTGGGCGCTTTTTGAAACGGTCTTCGCGCTTTGGGCCAACGCCACCCTGACCTATGGACCTTTTCAGATCGGCACCGTGCTGACGGTCATGGGCGTGATTGGTGTGTTGATCCAGGGCGGGGCCATAGGTCCTTTGACTCGGCGCCTTGGCGAAAAACGTCTGGCCATCGCGGCACTGATTTTCTTGGGCGTGGGGTATGCGGCACTTTGTCTTGCCACGCGCGTGCCCGAGATGTGGGCTGCCGTGACTCTGCTGGGTATAGGGTCCGCGCTTTTCACACCCAGCATGTCGAGCCTCGTCTCAAAGGAAGCCGGCGAGCACGAACAGGGTGCTGTATTGGGGGTTTATCAAGGGGCCACCGCGCTGAGCCGGGTGATCGGCCCTGCCCTTTCGGGCCTTGTCTTTGCCCGGCTGGGGGCCGGAGCACCTTTTCTGCTGGCGGCCTTTCTCCTCGCCCCTGGGCTCGTCCTTCTCTGCGCGCGCCGCCCATAAAACCTACTGTTTTTAATGGCTTAACCCTGGCGATGCGAATTCAAGACCCCTTGACGGCAGCCTTAAACGCTCCAACATAAGGGGAGCTGCGCCAAAGGTGGGCAGCCCTACGGTTCTCGCTCGCTGAGGAGAGTCACCAGATGACTAGAGTTTCGGTTTTCTCGAGCCCGCTGCTGTTGGGGTTCGACCATATCGAGCGCGTTCTCGACCGGGTCAACAAGACCGCGGCCGAGGGCTATCCGCCCTACAACATCGAACAGACCGGCGAGCATCGCCTCCGCATCACGTTGGCGGTGGCGGGTTTTGCCGAAGAGGATCTCAACGTCACCGTGGAGGACAATCAACTTGTCATCCGCGGCCGGCAGCAGGAAGACAGCAGTAACCGGGTCTATCTGCATCGGGGCATCGCCGCCCGACAGTTCACGCGCAGTTTTGTACTGGCGGAAGGAATCGAGGTGCGCGGCGCTGAAGTGATCAATGGCCTGTTGCATGTGGACCTGGAACGCCCCGTGCCTCAGCCGAAAGTGACCCAGATCGAGATCAAGAATGAGGCCAAGAAGAAGCCGAGCCCAAAAACCATCGATCTGGACCACCGCAAATAGGAGTTCCAGAAATAAAGTTACCGCACACGTAAAAAATGTGCCCCAGAACCACCGGCGGTGCCGTGCGTTATGCCTGATAACAGGGCCGTCCGTGGATGATCGCTCGAAAGGAGGATCACATGTTGGATAAAGACCTAGACAGCCAAGAGGACAATTTCGACGAAGACGTCGCGGACCATATCTTCGCGCCGACGCTTCTGACCGCCGAAAGCGGCGCGACCCCTATGGATCTCGCGCGCGTCGGCATCAGCGAAGTGGCCTACATTCGCCGCGCCATCGTCAACGACGTTGCGATGTGGACCATTCATAGCGCCGCCGGAGATCCGCTGGGTGCTGCGCACAGCTTCGACCTTGCCTGGGCCGCCGTGAAGCAGAACGACCTGGAGCCGGTGAGAGTCCACTGACGTAGAAGTTCGCTAGACACACCACCAACGATGCGGAGGAGCCTTTGGGCTCTTCTTGCAGGGCGCGCCCGGATGTACGGCGCGCCCATTTCGTTTCAGGGGCCGTTTCATTTGGGAATAGCTGAACTTTGGGTTCCCTTGAACCCTCGGCCCTGTCTGCACAGGCCGGAGGGAGCGTGCTATATCTCCGCTCGCCTGATTGGGGGCACGTTCCCGTAGCTCAGCTGGATAGAGCACCAGATTCCTAATATACGGGGCGATTGCGTTATTGGCCGTTTACTTGGCGAATCCGACGGCCTATCGAGTCCGTATACGATCCGTATATTCAGTATTTATACCGATTTAGGCGGACTGAATGAAAACAGCAGTAATTTATGCGCGAGTTTCAACACAAGACCAAAACACTGAAAATCAACTGATCGCACTCCGTGAGGCTGCTCGACGAAACCGTTGGCGAATAGTTCACGAGTTTGTTGATCACGGCATCTCTGGCGCAAAGTCCGCATCACATCGGCCAGCATTGGCCTCACTGCTAAAGAGCGTGCAGCGAAGAGAGTTTGACACTGTGATGGCATGGGATGTTTCTCGGCTAGGTCGCTCTCTCCAAGACCTCGTCTCAATTCTTCAAGATATCCACGCAAAAGACATCGATCTTTATCTCCACCAACAGGGGATCGACACCTCTACGCCATCAGGAAAGATGATGTTCCAGATGTGTGGAGTGTTTGCAGAGTTCGAGCGCGGAATGATTCGAGAGCGAGTTCTGGCAGGTCAGGAACGGGCTCGAAGGGCTGGGAAAAAGCTTGGACGCCCTTCCAATGTCACTAAAGACACGAAGGATGCAGTCATCCATATGCGGAAATCATTGAACTGGGGCATTCAGAAAATTGCCTCAGAACTACGGATTGGAACAGGCCAAGTATACAAACTACTAGAGCCTGCTAACGTGGCTTGCGCATAGTCACTAGAACACTTGGTTCCACGTCTAATGCCTTCGCAAGCTTCCCGAGGACCGTGACTGTCGGAGAAGCTGTAGCTCTTTCGACCGACCCGATGTAGCGAGGACTTAACCCTACTCGATCTGCGAGTTCTTCCTGCGTCATGCTTTTTGCATGACGTGTCCTCCGTACATTTCCTGCAACAACGTCCTTCAGGTCCATCGTCTCATGCAAGGACATGCGGCATTATTGTTCCAGGAACGATGCTTCCTATTCGTACTTTTAACGGTGATGCATCGGCATTATAGTTCCGACGCTTTGTGACTTATGGGGATTGGGGAAGGTTCAAATGAAATACTGCGCTCAGTGCGGGAAGTCGGTCTCGGCACTTTTTTGCTCTCACTGTGGAGCGAAAGCTGAAGGCGGGGCTGACACTCAGAACAAAGAAAATAAAACTGACGACACACAGGAGTCTGGATGGGCAGCTATCGCTCCGAATGCAGAATCTCCCACTGCCAGCTTTAGTCCCAAATGGTGGATTCGGGGAGGCGCTGCGCTTTTCTTCGCCTTCATTGCCTATCTCAATCTTCCCATCTCATGGAAAACGTTTGGTCCGAACCAAACTGGCACTCAGCAGCCTAGTGTTCCTGCCAAAACATTGGGAGCTGCTTCTGGAGACCCGGCTTTAGAGATTTGGGTAAATGCCGCGAAGGACGCTGTAGCTCAGTATGAAATGGTGAAGCGTAGTGGCTCACCGGGGGATATCTGTCTCCAAGCATCAATAGTCTCAGCTTCATTTCTCCAAGCCAAAGATGAAGCAAGTTATGCGAAGTGGAAGAGGACCGAGATACTGGACTGTGGGCGTGCAGGCATGGGAGATCAGGCTGCATACCTAAAAGCACTGGCGGAAGACATGAAGGAGAATGGAGAGAAGTCGGAATTTGCACAGCAGGTAAAAGGCTTGGTTGGCACTCCGAGTAGTTCCACGGTTCAGGCCCAGCAACTTCCCATTAGTGCGCATTCATGGGACGCCAAGATAACAGGAGCCAGTGGCATCGGGGGCGACACCGCCAAGATTACCGCGTCGGTAACCGGGGAAGATTTGAGAGAGTACTGTGCTCGCGATCTTGGGGAATATGACGATAAGACTAATAGCTACGGTGATGGCGGTTCTCCCGAAACGAAGGCCAAAATAGATTCATGCGTGACGAAGGAGAGCCACGAGCATCTCAATCAGCAGCATTTTGCCCAGGCCAATTGCACTACGAAAACGATCACTGCCACTAGTGCTCTGCGAGGCTCTTTCCAAATAACTGGCAGAGACAATTCGGGGGCGTTTCAATGGAAGGCCGTGCAGACTGGCGAAACTCTTGATGGTTCGACTGCATCCGGGGCTTCGCTTTTAAGTGCTCAGTTCGACCTTCTATGTCCGTAGCGCTGGCGGAGTGCGGAGCTCGAAAATGACCGTTATCTTCAAGGCCCTCGCGGCTCTATACTTCCTTGCGTATTTGGTGACCGCTTTTTTGTCCTCCTTTTGATGCACTATGCACCTCCATGATCGATGCGTAGTAGCGGACTTTCCTCATAGTGCGGTTGTTTGCCTTAGGAGCTTATTCCTAGATAAACCACAAGCGAGGCGCGATGTTCTTCAAGCCCATTTCGGTCACCCGACAAATATCTCGCGGCTCAAAGGACTATGACAATTCTCATACAATCACGTTCGAATTAGCCACTACGCGGGAAAACATACTCGAGATATCGACCGATTGCGTTTTGTGCGCTCCCAGCCGCTTTCGCGTTCACTACCAAAAGGATGGAATGCGGAGGGTGCTAAATCCAACGCTTACGCTCTATCGAGACACAAAATTCGACGATATTTTGCCGCGGAAGATGGTCGATGACCCAGCAATGAAGGACGCAATAGGATTCGCTACCTTCTCACGTCACAAAGACGATCATCTTTATTGCGCATTTAGCATCCCGCTTAACGCTGAATCCTTTGACACCTTGGCGCAAGACATTGTTTCTGGCGTTACTCCTACCGAGGTCTTTGTAGAATTCTCTTCACCGATCGACTACCTGAACGACGATCCAAAAAAACTGGAGTTTGGTTGGGAGCCCGACGGTAGCCGCAGAATCTGGAATGTCCCCGAAGGGGATCAAACAGACTTCCTTCCAATAGAATCCATACGTTTTACGACCACACATGTCGATGCTCGGAATTTGGAGGAAATGGAAGCGCATCCCGATGACGCTTTAC
The DNA here is from genome assembly GCA_947472795.1 of Fidelibacterota bacterium. GTDB lineage: Bacteria > Pseudomonadota > Alphaproteobacteria > Rhodospirillales > Rhodospirillaceae > SHVO01. The sequence continues at coordinate 75,614 of CANJBL010000008.1, forward strand.
CGGTGAAAGCACCCGCTCTCTCGTTAGCTGAGCTGGCAATCGAGGCCAAAAAGGCTAATGAGGGAATTCTGCGGCTATCCAAAACCGTGAAAAACCTCGTTTGGCTGGTCGTAGCTGCAGGGGTGATTATCCTACTGAAATTTGCATCCTGATTTCATTTATGGAGGTCCATTTTTGAACTCTGAGATTATCGAGCTGGTGTCCATCACCGCCATCCTCTTAGGCCTGGTTGCGGTGGGCGGGAGCTTTGCATGGCTCATGAAAATGATGGAACCGGAGGAGATAAACCTCACCTCTTTTTGTCGGATAATCTTGTGTTCCGCCTCGATAGGCATATTCATACTTCTACTTGGCGGAATAATTATCCTTGGATTATATGCGGACCTATTAGCTCGAAGATGACTTTGGGGGCGACAATGGCGGGACTTTATTTTCTGGCTATTTTAGGCATCGCTGTAGTCTTTGTTTTCAAGAACGGCGTCGCTTTCGCGCTCAGCTTTCTTGGGACCGCAATAATACCATGCGTGGCTATAGCGGGAATGAAATGGGGTCTTATGAAAGGCGATAGGCAACAGCGGATCGGGGTTCCGATTGTAGCGCTTTTATTGTTGGCTTTTGCCTATTGGCTCTCGACCGGTGTTTCGGTCCAGGTGTTCGGCCACAATCTGAGCGGCCTTACTCTAGGCATCATCGGCAGCGTTATTGGACTTATCGGTATTCCCCTTTCGTGGGCCGACACCTCATCGAATGCGAATTAGGACACGAGTACTCGATTGGATATCCCTTGGATGGTTTGACCTTCACAGCGTCGGTAATTCACGACCTAGCATGGCCCGTTACGATTATTGCTTCGGTGATTCTTGCGGTTCGGCGTTTGCCTCAAATCGCGAAATTGGTGAAGTCAATTCGTTACAAGGATTTTGAAGTAACGATAAGAGAGCGTCTTGAGGAAATCGAGAAGCTCCCTACGGTGGTGGCTGCGAATGCAGAAAATTCCACGGCACCTTCGCTTCGTGAAAAAATTCTGAGATTGGCAGAGATTGATACTGGGGTGGCCGTCGCTGCTATTTGGACGGATGTAGAAGCTGCCCTAACCATGTTGATGCAGCACAATGGCCTTATGCGATTCACAAATCCCGTCAAATTCACAGCTCAGTTGGTCAAGCTGGGGAAGTTATCCAATGACGAATTGCGAATGATGGAAAACCTTCGAGAGGTCAGGAATGCAAGTGTGCATGCCAGAGGTGACAGTAAGCCGACCCTTGCGGAGGTTGCTGAATATCAAAAGTATGCGGAGGCGCTCATAACAAAGGTGAATAAAGTCAGAAGTGAGCCTGGCTATATCGCCCCAGAATAGTTTCTGCTTACTTTGGGTTAGGTCTGACGCGCTGACTTAGTTCACAGAGAACCGCGCCATATAAATTGATGTCAGGTTATGGGGGCGAAGATATTTGTACCGAAAATCGGTGACCGTCGACGATAGGCGAAATGCGATATCCGCCTTCGATCACACCTTCGGAATTCATAAAGTCATCGCGCTCGCGCTCTATGAAGCCAAGCACTAGTTCCGCAGCAAACGTGATTCCTTCAACCATACTAGTAATAATCAAGCCAGGGTATGACCTTTGATCTTGCGGAAGGTATACGCCTTTGGGCTGCACAATGTAATTGGAATGGGCGATGGCGTTGCGTAGCTTATTGTCGTAGGTGAAAGTTAGAAATTGTCCGATTTTGTCGTGGCCGTTGTCATGACAATATTTTTTCAGCTCCGCAACCTTGTATGAGATGCCCGGCACTTCGTCCGGCTGAGCTTCTCGCCTTATCATTTCGCCAACGGGATTTATTGTCCTGCCATCTTCGCCAATTAATCGTTGACGATTATCAGCGATTAGCATGAGGTTCAAAAGGACATCGTAATAGGACGATAGCTCATAAATGTGATTGTAGGTAAGAAGGCCCAATAGAACGTCGGTTTCGTGAACATATTCACTCGTCACTACGACAGGAGACATCGCAAGTGAGGTTAGTTTTTTTTCAAGAGCATGCTTGGCGGTGATGTCCTGGATTAATGTTACGCTATGGCGAATCTGGTTTATTTGATTAATCTCGAATATGAGGGATGCGTATAAGAAGTAGCAGAGGGTGGCCGCATTTTCGGTTTTCGCTTTGTAGAGCAAATTCCTGAGTTCTTTGAGACCCTCGGAAATGCGGGGATTCGATATCTCCCTGGACATGTTGTAGGCGTATTTACCACACTCGCCACAGAGCGCGTTGCCATCGCTATCTGAAAATACCACAGATGATTGGGAGTACGCGTCTCGTCCCACCACGGCAATTGCGCCACAGGTGCATTGAAAGGGGAGTACATCTTCGTACTGACCTTCAAGAGCCCTAAATGTCGCCAGTACCGTGGTGGCCGGGACTACGAATCCGTGCACGCCGTTAATTCGCAATCTTGCTCGATCTATATCAGAAACTGTTCTTAAGATATTTTTTGGATGATTGGTCAGCGCAGCCTCCTGCTCTGGATGCTCAGATTATGAGATTTTGGGTCCTAAGACACCCACGAACATCATCGATCCGACCGCGTTCCCCGGTGCTGTCCTGGCGTTCTGCACGATGAAGCGGAATTTCACACCCACTGAGCTGCGCGGCATAAAGAAAATCGCCAAGACGGGGATGAAGCGGTGGAAAGTAGACAGACCGTCCAATCCAGTTCTCATTCTCACAGGAAGAGAACTATTTGGACACGATGCACCGGCTTGCTGGTCGGAAGACGCCTCAATTCCTGAATGGTGCAAACACTCAAATACGTTGATGGGCCTCTGCAATGCAACGCAGGCAATCTACCTGGGACTGCCTCATTGGGATGCAATAAGGCAGAAAGAGTTCGACCGAAGACGCAGCAGAGGCGTACGCAAGGACGCTCGAGGTCCCAACACTGCCGAAGTACAAAGCTAACCCATTGTGTAGAAATTGGGTCATTGAGACGGCATTAGTTCTAAATTCTTTGGCTCGATTGTCGATTTAACCAAAAGCTTAATCAGATGAGAGCATTCAGCCATACCGTCCTTTAGAAGGGTTTTGGGGTCAGTTCCCTTGGAAGGCTTAAGAACACCGAGATGAACGGCCTTTGATCTTAGGTCATAAAGCTCATTCAACTTAGCCATTGCGGACCGTCTTTCATCTACACTTCCACCCCGAAGATTCGCACCTCGCAATCTTAATCTGAACGACAACTCTGTCGGCTGCTCAATATCGTGCAGCAGTAGAGACTCTAGGGCGATGCCCAAATCAATGGCTTGATCGACTTCTGCTTTGGCGGAAAGAGCACGGTTCAATCGTGCCATTGGTATTCTGAATTTCTTTTGACGGTCGGAATGAGTTTTCGCGAGATAGGTGTGAAAAAGATCGAGCAATGACTGATCGAATGGAATCGGAGGAACATGCCGAAAGTGGGCAGCATCACTTGTGTGCCATCCACTACCTACATCCGGGAGATAATTGATATCTGCTGGCTGCGCCCAAGTCATATGCAGAAATGCTGGAGCGCAATGAATAGCTGCCAGAAGATCGATTACTTCCTCAATCGTCTCATTCGCTTTTGCTACGTGAGGTGCGATTTTCTCTTGAGCTGCATAGCCCTCACTTACAGCAACAATTTTTGTCGGCAAATTGGAATGTATAACGAGTGCTGCTGTTGCTCGTGGAGCGGTCATTGGTCGCTGACCAATGCTGTAAGGATGGTTTTGATTGAGGGCGATACCCCTTTGTATCGACGGCGGCACTTGATCGAGACTCATAAGAGTTATTCCCGATCCTAAACCTACGGGCTTATCGACCGAGATTCCTAAGATTGAAGCGACAAATAGAAATTCTCGATATTCATTCTGTACGCGTTCTTGGAACTGAGCGAGAATCGCTTCCGGTTGAATGCCTTCGTTTAGCAGTCGAGCTAGAAGATGGTTAGCAACGGCGTCCAATTGAACTGTGCCTCCGCCTCCACTCGGCAGCACACCCCACTTGCCCCCGTCGAACGCACCAAAATATGGGTCTTGTCTTAGAACTTCGATAAATTCGTGAAATGCATCAGTGTCCTTAGTGCCGACTGTCACCTGCGAAAGAATAAAAGCATAATCAGAGTTAGCATCGGTCCCAGGCTGAAGGGATGCGTTCCAGTGTTCCATGTGCGGCAAAATCTTACGAAGAGCCGCAGCAAGGATTTCGATATTAGGTTTCATGGCCACGACCACCGTCACTGGAATGGTTGATTTGTGAGTTGGTTGAAGTCTCTCGAAGCACTCTTGTTTTTACGTGTCTCAGCCCTCTCCACGCTTTCGATGAATGTAAGAGTTGCTCTCCGATAAAGCTGGCTGGGTGTGATGTCATTGGCTTCACAGAACACTCGTACCTTTTCATGGAATGTTGATGGTGCTCGAAACCCTGTTACTCGATTTGTAATTTCGTTATCCAAATAGTTTTTCTCCATTTTTATATTTCATAGAAGGCAATGATGTAGGTCAGTTTTGGATTCACTGCCTTTGTTTGGAACTTCTTTATCTCATCATGAAAATCAGTCGCTCTTGAGACTGTATAGATTTCACTGGGCATCTTCCCTTTTAGAAGTGTTCCCAATTTCTTACTTTCATTCATCCAACCACCTCTTATTCTTGTTTTTAAAACCACTAGCTGACTGTCTCTTTAGGCTATCTGGATGACTTATTTATCCTGAGTGACTCTCTACCTAGAAGATCCAGTGAACTAATCTATCCAGTGAATGCGGGCTTCTAGCCCGCATGCTTCGCGTTCCTGTTCTCTTGAACAGGAATGAGAAGCATTTGATAGAACCTATTATTATGAAGGAGTATTTGGAGGCACACTTAGCCTATCCGCAGGCTAAGTGTTCTATGAAGTGGTATTCATCGGGACCTCGAATTGGAATCACCACTGAGTGGTGCAGGACGGTTGACCGGTTTCCTGCTTACGTTCCGCTTAATCAACGGCAGAATTTCATTGGCTAATTCGACAACCAATGGACTCTCCCAGGACACAGTGTAGTGGAGCCTGGATCGTGCCTTAGCTTTCTTCGGCCAGGGCTTTATGGACTCAGTAGTTAGTGATTTGCGTTTCTTGAAATCTGCCAACGGCCAAAGACCTGTAAGCTCGACAAGAGAGCGCGGGGATGTAGGAGTCCATTACGTTTATTTATACGGGTTAAACGCCAAGACCCGCTGGACTGCTAAATTAATTTAGAAACACTGGTGGGGACCCAAAACCAACTTATTCCAAAATACATAGTTTGGAATTCCGATTTTCACAGAATGAATATATGGATGGGCCACGGTCTCGAACCAACTCTTGGCAATAGAGTTTAGAATGCTATCTATTGCGATTCGATATGCAAACTTTCACCGGTGAAAAATGAGGAACCAGTGCAGAAATCAGACCCTATGGTAGATGGGGTAAATCATTATTCAACCCTCATCACCGAATGCTGGACACAAGCAACAGACAGAATTTTCCAAGTCGCAAAACTATGCCTGGAGGCAAGCACTTCTCTTTCGGATTCTGAAAGGAGAAAGCTCTATAGAAAACTTCCTTTCAGTATTTCGACTTTCAGCAAACTGACTCTGATTGCGAAAGACAAACGATTAGCACCTAAGAAGATCCAAACGCTTCTTCCTCCTAGTTACTCAGTTATTTATACCGTTGCACGACTCGATGATGGCAAATTCCATGGAGCTATAGCAGCCGGTGTAATTAATCCGGAGGCCACCAGGGCAGCCATAGAAGCTTGGTCAAAAACAGGGAAGCGCATGAAACGTATTACTTCTCAGTCCAACAGCACGCTTTCTTATCCATCCGACTGCTATGCAGCGGTGCGGCTTCCGAAAAACGCAACCTCCGAACAAATGAAGAAAATTGAACAACTTCTTTCAGAGATTCGAAAGCAGTGCGCCGCAGAGGTGATTTACCCGACAGAGCTTCCGGAAGCAGCGGCACTTGCAAAACGTATCGAAGAAGAAGAAGGGAAGAAAACCAAACGTGCAGAAGCCATACTGAGAAAGTTTGCACGTCGAAGACTGAAGGAATTAAAGGCTAAAGAGAAAACGTGGGCATTTGCGGAAGATGAAACGGATATAGATTCTGGATTCAACCTGTTTACAAGAGTGGCTGAAGTCTTCCGTGAAGTAGGCATTGAGCATGAGTTTGAGGAACTGAAGAATAAGATATATGACGAAGTAAAATCTAGGCGTGCCGACAAGCTGATCGAACGCTTCAATTCCTTGCCTAAACGCTTCATCGATCCCGGAGAAACATTGGCTGTGATCGATTCTTTGAATAAGAAGCGAACGAAGAAGTGGGTTTCCTGAATAGAAGATTCTTAGTTATCCGTCTAACCAACCATTGTCAGCCAATCTAATGGCTTCTGCTGGAAATCTATCTTGGACTCTGGCTTTGATTTTGTGAGTTCGTCAGCAGCATCCACGTTGCTGGTGTGGCCATAGAAGTCTTCCAGCATAGCAATGCTGGTACCCATATTTCTTGCTAGCAGAAAATGGTGGACTCCCTCCTGAAGCCGGAACGTTGCGTAAGTGTGGCGAAGGGAATAGAGGGTGCGACGTTGACCGTGGGTGTCTTTTTCCACCTCAGCTTCAACAATCAAAGTATGGAATGAACGCTTAAAGGACCCAATGGGCTTTCCGTCCCTATGACAGAAGACATGGCTGTCAGATTCAGGGCTCCGTTTTAACTCAGTATTACGGACATAAAGAATTCGTCGAAAGTGCTCCCTAACTTGGGGAGTGCAGGCCACGACCTCCCGTGGACCCGTCTTACCCTTCACCATCAAAATGATGTTGGGCATTCCCATTGGATCATTTGATGGGACCTGCGAAATGTCCCTCCATCTCAGATTTCGAGCCTCACCAACACGGATGCCAGTGTCCGCTAGGACACCCACGTAACTCCAAAGCATAAATCGATCACGACGAATTATTGGATTCTCATGCTCTGCGAACACCGGAAGGTGTTGAACGAGCTTGTCCCAATCTGTTTTGTTGAAGTGAGGACGTCGGTTCTTTTTGAGTGGGGGCTTCTTAATCCGTATAGGTGTGTTGATGTTCCCAGAATCGAAGCACCAATCGAAGAAGCCTTTTAGATAGGAGAGCTCGCATCTGAAAGTGTTGGTGGAAACCGAAAGCTTCTTCCGTCCATTCTTGGACCGCCACTGAAGAAATTCATGAATGTCCCTCTGCTTTAGTCCGGTGACCTGCCGGCCTTTGAAGTACGGGATTCCGTAGACCCGGAGAAAGTTGATCTTGTATTCATCGTGCTTGCGGAGCGGATTGGTCTTTAGCTCTCTTTCATAGTCGTCAACAAGACGCTCAAAATCCTTCTCCCGGATTGAGCCTCCATTCATCACCTTTACGAGGAGGTAATTGTAGAGGTCGTCAGCAAATTTATAGGCTGCGTACTCATCAACGGTTTTGGTGGACTTGAATGCGTATCCGGTGGAACCCGGAACCTTTACCCGCGCTTGCCATATGGGCTTTTTGTAATCGAGACGCCTGAATAAGTGTATTCGGCCGTCATTAAATGTCCGACTTTCAAGCTTTCCTGATTGGGTTTCGTGATCACGGGGCACGACTCTCCGATAGGTGGTCGAGCTACCTCCGTAAATGTAAATCCGTATATGATCCGTATATAATTCTCGCGATTAGACTGATCTCAAGCTGGACCACCCCATGACAACCGCGCAAAAAACCGCCGCACAGGCTGTAGTTTCAAGGCTGCTACAAATGCGGCAACTCTGGGATGACGCGGCGGCATGTTACTTCGAACCAGATCGGTTCCAGCTAGCACTACAAAATTGCATCACCGTCAGCCGGACCGTTACGTTTATTCTTCAATCAAATAAAGCCGCCATTCCTAATTTCGTTGAGTGGTATGCAGGTTATCAACACAATTGGGGCAACGATCCGATTATGGTTTGGGCCAAAGAAGCTCGGAATTCGATAGAAAAACGGGGTGATTTAGAAACTCACAGTCAAGTTCGCGCAGCCATCATAGCGTCGTATCTAGAGGGTCCAGAAACCAATTGGGTGCCGCAGGCTCTATTTGCTTCCCCTCACCAGATTTTTGCATCCGTTCCACGAAAATATTTTGTCCCGCACATAGTCGAAAACGGCACGCTGCTAATTGAACGGCGTTGGGTCGATAGCGGTTTGCCAGACACGGAGATACTGGAGGCTTTGTCGCATGTTTACGGCAGATTTGCAGACTTGGTCGTCGATTTACTCAATCGCTTGGCTGAACCAGTACCTGACCTGGTCGCAGATACTCGGCCTGATCCCATGGGCGCATTGGCGATGGACCGAGCCCTATACCTTTCCATGAAAGATGGCTCACGTCGTGGCTTCCGTTACTTCAAAAGGCTGTGGACAGAGCCTTCTCTCGATGAGGAACGCAAGATTGTTAGACGTTACGGCACCTTTGCCGCGTTTGATCGTTTGAAAAAGGCGACCACTTTCCGCGAAGCCGCCGAAGCATTATTCGACCAAGCTCGCGTTGTAATGCTTCGCGATGGATACCATCAGAGCATGACTTTCCTATTTAAAGGCCTGAACATGTTCCGCCTCATTCCTACCGACCATCCTGATCGTGCATCTCGTTACATATTGATGCGCGACTTGGCTTCGTTGGCACATATTGACGGTGCAGATGGAGTCATGATGATCGGCGAGAGTTGGACTGCCAAATTAGAAGATGCTCCGTCCGGATTTGCAGTGGATGCGAAGAACAGGGGTGAGGCTCTGACTTTGCGTGCAGCGAACTCTCTCGGAGAAATCTTTGGGCTCGAAGCAAAAATTGAGCGCAGGCGATGGAATACTAAGAAAGTTAAGCGTCTCGGAGACGTCATACGTGATCGTGACGGCTATCCTTTTATGTATTATCCGTTCCAGAAAATGTGGGGATGCGTAGATGAGAAGCGTCTGCAGTGGGCTGTGGACCACAGCCCTGCCGTAACTGATTAGGGGTAGTCATCGGTGTGCCTTCCCTTGGCTCTAGCATCCTCCTCTAATCCGTATACGTTCCGTATATGCTCGCCGCCAGTGGATAACGGTTTACAGAGATCGACGTTATTTCTCCGGATTTTCCGCATCTCCCGCTAATGCGCGAGCATATGCAACATGTTATAAAAAGCTGCTAAAGCAGTAGTTCGCCGGAAAGTGGTGAGTTCCCGTAGCTCAGCTGGATAGAGCACCAGATTCCTAATCTGGGGGTCGTGGGTTCAAATCCCGCCGGGAACGCCACCCCTTTTCGTCGTATTGAACGCGCGTTCCTCATTTCTATCGCGGGCTAAATCGCGATCTTCCGTTGGCGACGGCGCGTACTCACTTTTGCAGACTTGCGAGGTAAGCTTCCAACTTCGCCAGCGAACTGGCGAAACCGCCTTCCATGCTGCTCCGCGCGCCGTCGAAGGCAACGATGCCGGCTTCGTCGGCATTGTAGGGCTCCACGGAAATGGTGATCCGCGTTTTGTCTTGGCCAGCGTCCTCGAAGGTCGTCGTGGACAACATCTCCAGCGGCCAATCCGCCGACATCGGATGACGCGTCAAGCCGCGATTCTTGTCCGAGAATGACTGAATGAGAACGACCTTCTCGTTGGGAACGATTTCCCGGAACGTCTGCAGTCCCCACATCTGCATCCCACCCGGACCTTCCAGGCCGTAGTGGTACGTTCCGCCCACCTTGAAATCCATCTCCGCGTGAATGGTCCTGAAGCCCGCCGGACTCAGCCACTTTTCCAAATGGGCGACTTCGGATTGAACTCTGTACACCAGCGCGCGGGGTGCGTTGAGGACGCGCGAGGTCGTAAATGGCGCTGCCTTTTTCATGATCACTTTCCTTTTCGCTTCGGGTTTGCGGCACCGACCGCGTCTTGCCCGGCTTGAATCGTTTGCAGATAGGCTTCAAGGCGATCGAGATGCTGTTCGGTCATGGCCTGGATCTCCTCGATCCAACGAGCGACCTTCTTCATCGGGGCGACCTCAAACTGACAGGGGCGCCACTGCGCAATCCGGGTCCTGCGTATCAATCCGCTACGCTCCAGGTTCTTGAGATGCTTGGTCATGGCCGGGGCACTGATCTTGAGCGGCTTCGCAAGGTCCTGGACCGACATCTGGCCGCGGCTGAGGCGCGCAAGGATGGCCCTGCGCGCGGGATGCGCGAGCGCCAAGAAAGTCAGGCTCAACGGATCGGTGGCCATTTTTAATACACCAAGTAGGCAATTAACTTAATGGTGTATTATTATTCCTGCGCCGCCCTGTCAACGAGTTCTCGATCATTTTTAGAGAGTCGGAGCCCAGCGGCCTCTCGGCACCAAGCACGATTGGAATCTCCGCGCACGGGCGAGGATGATTAGGCCTCTGCGTAACGGATGTTATGGTCGTTTGAGCGTAATCCGCCAGTAGTTCTCTTTTTCGCCTCTGACGGCGCGCCAACGCTTAGCTAGCGTTCGTGAGTGAAGCGCACTTACGAATGTTACCGCTCTGCCAAGAGGCGGAGAAGGCGGGAGTCCTGCAAAACTTAAGGCAGCGACACCCGCGTTCATCTCGCTATTCAGTCTATTTTTTTGCGGCTTTGGGAGCTTGATGACTGCCTTTTTGCCGCGAGCGGTTGTCGTCAGCCCGCTGGGCAAGGTTGGCCGCGCGACGGGTCTTCTTTGTCTCACTGGATGCGCGCTTGTCCTTTCCGCCGATACCGCCGCCTGTCTTATGGGCTTCTTGGTTCTTAGCCATGACATTGGTCCTTTGGAGGGTTCACACACGCGTGGTCGCGAGATGTTTTTCCATCTCGACCGGCATAAATGGGCATGCGTGCGATTTTTTGGCGCTTAGGCGCCGTAGTACCCTTAACCCCTATGGCGCTGCGAAGATAGGCGGCAATAAACACTCAGTCGGGGCGACGTTCTCGCCGCAGGGTCTTTTTAATCGTAATCCGCCACACGTTCTCTTTTTCGTCTCTAGTGGCGCGCCAACTACTCAGAATTGCACAATTCGTGCGGCTTAAATCAGCCGACCCACATTTCACTCTAGCGACGCTGTCGCCATCGCGTCGATCCTGCGCCGCGTTAAAAGCGTGACTCCAGGTTTTATACTCCGAGTGGGTGTACCTTTTGGAACATCCAGCAATCAATTGCGGTAGCAGTATGCGCTTCCCCCGCACACGCTCTAGAGCATTACTCTCTGGTATGGCTCGAAAATGATCGCGAAAATGGTCTTCGGCATCGCTCTGATCGTCATCATTCTCGTTGGGTCCGTTCTTTATCTCCGGCACAAGTTCAATGCTCGCCTCGACCACATAGAGACAGCGATACGTACTCAGAAAAATGGGCTGCCGCGATCTAATCTGCCGCCAGAGATTGTCGCGTTAGCCCAGAGAATAGGCGCGCGATCTGATGCGGCGTCGAGTGGAGAGTTCGACCAATCCGGTACGATGTGGATGTCGCGCGGCGCCGAGGCCACATCATTCAGCGCATATCAAATCGTTGGTGTGAGCACCTCCGCGTTTGCGTGGCGTGCGGCTTTGTATCCCCTTGGCGCGGTTCTAGTCGCTGACTATTTTTCGGAAGGCACTGGCGGGCTCGAGGTGAAACTGTTCGGCGCAATCCCACTTGCCCGCATGGTTGGCACTCCCGGTATGAACCAGGGCGAGATGCTTAGGTATTTAGCTGAAATCCCATGGAACCCGGATGCAATTCTCATGAACGAACTTCTCGATTGGACCGTCGTCGACTCGCAAACCATCAAGGTCGCCTCAGGCGTTGGTGAAGATCGGGGCGAGATTACATTCAATCTGAACGCCGACGGCCTCATAGACAGGATGAGCGCGCCGTCGCGCCCTTACGCCGATAAAGGCCGAACGACAGCGCTTCCCTGGCATGGTCGTTTTTGGGACTACCAAAAGATCGGGGAGAGGCTCTTGCCCCTTCAAGGCGAAGTCGCATGGGTCATGGAGGGCGACGAGTTTGTCTACTGGCGCGGGAGGCTATTGAATTGGAAGTCGCGCGGAAATTAATTCGTCCCTGGCACGAATTCTCCTTAAGACGCGCTGCCCGATCAAGACCGAGATAAACTGCGTTTGCGTGAACGTCCGCTAATCGCCAAGCCACATGTATCTTGCACCTTCCCAGCAGGCCGATGATATAATTTGTCGGGCGCACAGTCGCGGTTGATGTCTGCGGAATCGCGAGGGCGGGCTCTGGCGCAGGGTTCGATGGGGCCGCAGATAAGTATTTTCTTGGGGTTCCTATGATCTACCGCAAGCGTCTCGCGTTAACCGCCGCTGTAGCCTTGGCGCTCCTTATGGCTTGTTCACCCAAGCCCTACCCCGTGGCTGAAAAGTCCATGACCGAGCTTTCGGCAGACTTCGCCGCCGGCAAGGTGACCTCTGAAGCCATCACCGCGGCCTATATCGCCCGCATCAAGAGCACCGAAGCGAAAAAGGTGAATGCGATCCTGGCGCTGAATCCTAAGGCGCTCGACGAGGCCAAGGCCGCCGACCAGCGCCATGCCGCGGGCAAGTCGCTTGGCCCCCTCGACGGCATGCCGATTCTGCTCAAAGACAACATCGATTCCGCCGGCATGGTGACCACCGCGGGTTCCCTTGCGCTGAAGGACAACGTGCCGCTCAGGGACTCGCCCATGGTCAAGCGCCTGAAGGATGCGGGCATGGTGATCCTGGGCAAAACCAATCTCTCTGAATGGGCCAACTTCCGCTCCAACTATTCCACTGCCGGCTGGACGGGAGTCGCCGGCCTCACCCGCAATCCGTACGACCTCGCCCGCACCGCCAGCGGATCCAGTTCAGGATCGGGCGCGGCCACCGCCATGAGTCTGGCTGCGGTCGCGATCGGCACGGAGACCAGCGGCTCGGTTGTCACGCCTGCTAATGTTAATGGCATCGTCGGACTGAAACCCACTGTCGGCCTGGTATCGCGCACAGGCATCGTACCCATCAGCCACAATCAGGACACTGCCGGGCCAATGACCCGCACTGTGGCGGACAACGCCGCACTGCTTACCGCCATGGCCGGCAGCGATCCCGCCGATGCCGCGACCGCCGATGCCGACGCGCACAAGGCCGATTACGTCAAAGGTCTCAACCCCGATTCACTGAAGGGGACCCGCATCGGGGTCATGCGTTTCCAGAAAGGCTTCACACCCAAGACCGCCGCCGTGTACGAAGCCGCGCTGGAGGCCCTGAAGGCGCAAGGGGCGGTGCTGGTGGACATCGCCGACTTCAAGTTCGCCGATCTCTCCAAGTATGGCCAGATCATCAGCAACACCGATTTCAAGCAAGATGTGAACGCCTACCTCGTCAATGCGCCCGCCGCAGTGAAAACCCGCACGCTGACCGACCTCATCGCCTTCAACACCGCGATGCCGCGTGAGCTGCTCGTGTTTGGCCAGGACCGGTGGGAAGCCGCCGAAGCCACCACGGGCTTTGACGATCCTTTGTACAAGGAAGCCGTGGAAGTTTCGCAACGCAGCCTAGGGCCCGAAGGCATCGACAAGATGCTCAAGGATTACGACGTGGTGGCGCTCATCCAGCCCACCGGCGAGCCCGCCTCGCTGATCGATTCCGCCACCAACCTGCGCGCGGTCGGCGGGCCCGGCGCCGCAGCCGTGCCCGCCATCGCAGGTTATCCGCATCTCACCGTGCCCATGGGCAATGTGGCCGGACTGCCGGTGGGCTTGTCGTTCATCGGCCACAAGTGGTCCGAGCAGACTCTGCTCTCCCTTGGCTACGCCTTTGAGCAAGCGACACACGCGCGCCGCCCGCCCGATGGCAAAGCCGGAAAGATGGAATTTTAAATGCGCGCGGGCCGCTCTCGGAAGAGGCTTTGAGAACCGGCAAGATTGCTTGAGGCAAAGCGCAGTGGGGCGGCAACGCGAGCCCAATATGTAGGACGATTGATACGGCCGCCGCGCATGTTATGCTGGCTTCAGCTTTTTTGATCAGTCCATATGCGGCCCGGACTTTTTTTCGATGAAGCACATGGGTCGCCACCGCAACGAACACCACCGCAACGAACAGGGGACGAAACAATCCATGATCCAGCAAGCATTCAACACTCACGGCTCTCGCACATTTCTCATCGCCGCGACCGCGGCCCTCGGCATTGCCGGCTTCTCCTTGAGTTCGCTTGCCGCGCAGAGCTCAAATGCGGAAGCGGAAGTGCGCGCCGTGATGCAGGGTTACATTGACGCTTCAAAAAACCCCAATGAGCAGGCCATGCGCGCGCTGTTTCATCCCGATGCTCGTATGTCCGGTTTCGTTGCCGGCGGCCCCATGAGAATCGGCACGCCTGAGGGCTTTTTCGTATCTCTCGGCAAGGCGGCGGCGGCGCCAGCGCAGCCCTATGGCCCTGCGTCGGTGGCTCAAGTCACCGTTGTGGGTGAAGTGGCGACCGGCACTGTCGAAGAATCCAATTTTCGCGGCAACAAATACACCGATCTTTTTCAACTCGTCCACAATGACGGGAAGTGGCTGATCATCAGCAAGATCTACGCTGGGGCGAAGGCTGCGCCGTAAGACCGCTCAGGGCGACCACGCCGTCGTCGTGTCAACCCCGGCGACGGCGAACACAGAGGTTTTATGACGTCGCGCGCGGCCATTGTCACGACTTTGCGCGACGCCGCGGCGACGTTGAGATCGTTTGTCGCTTACCACCGCGCCATCGGCTTCAAACACTTCTTCCTGTTCTTCGACGACCCGGCCGACCCCATGCTGGACTGGGCACGCACGCAATCAGACATCACCGCGATCGCCCGCGACGACGATCTGCAGCGCGCCTGGCGCGGCTTAACCCTCTGGGACAGCGTCGGCACACACATTGATCGCGAAGTGATGGCGCGCCAGGTTCTGAACGCCGAACATGCGATGAATTTGGCCCGCGCAATGGGGCTCGATTGGCTGTTGCACATCGATGCCGACGAACTCTTTTTCGTGCCCAGGGGCGACGCAGCGGCATATTTCTCGTGGCTTACGACAACGCCGGCAGATGTGGCGGCCTTCGCCAATTTTGAAGCCGTGCCCGAAACCGAGGACACTGGAGACTTCTTCGGTTCCGTCACGCTTTTCAAGGCGCGTTTGTCTGACGCTCCGACGCCGGAAGCGCAAGCGCTCATCACCCGCGCCGGTCAACGCGTCGACACGTTCTTTCATTTCTACGCCAACGGAAAATCCGCCGTGCGCCTTGCCGCTCCCGGCATGCTGCCTGACGGCGTTCACAACTTTGTGCGGCCAAGCCATTTCACGGGCATGCGATACCTTGGCCCCTTCATTCTGCATTACGCCTGCAGCGGTTTTGCGGCCTTCTGGCAGAAGTACCTTACGCTCGGGCGGTTTCCCGATAAGTGGTGGGGTCAGGTGGATATCGCCCAGGCCGTCGGACCATTTCACCTCGAGGCCCGCGATGCGGTCATGGACGCCGTTGCATCCGGCAACATCGAGGGTGCACGTCGCTTCTTCCGCGAGCGGATGATGATTGCCGATCCCGCGCTGATCACCGAAATGATGCGGCACAACCTTTTGCAGCGCATCGACGAGCCGGCAAAGATTCTCGCCAAGCTTCGATCAGAACAGCCAGCCGTTTAAGGTTAGGCGCTGATCGGTGAGTGCGCTTGAGGCGCACTTTATAGGTGCGACTTCATGATAGACCCAGGTGGGAAAGATGATGACGCCGTTGCGCGGCGGATCAATCTTGGCTCCCAGTTGACCGCACGTCGCGTATCCGTCCTTGTACAGCGTGTGAAAGAGGCAAAGGTGACCGCCGCTAAACTTTTTCGGCTCGCGGTGAAAATAGTAAACATAGCTGATGAGACGGTGGGCGATTTCCGGCAGGCCGTTGTCGGTATGAAGCGCGAAAAAATCGCCGTCGCCATGAGCCGTAATCTGACATTCCAATGTTGCGAGGCGTAGCGGGTTCATGCCCAGTTGCTGCCAGAGCTTCGGCATCAAGGCTTGTAGCTTGGGCATGACAAGCGCAGCCAGCGCCGCATTACCGGGGCCGTCCAGGACACGAGAGCTGCGGATACGATAGCCCGCCTGATCGGGCGCCTCGTGCACACCGGAGTCTTGGAATGCACTCGCATGCGTCATGGCAAAGACCAATACCCGCGCGAGTTCGCCGTCCGTCATGAAATCGGAGATCAATGCATGCGGCGGCGGGACATTCAGGCTGAGGATCTCGGCGGCGGCAACGTCTATTGCGGCGCCCGTCGGCGTTTGCAGGCGCAGCGTCCTTCCCGCCGCATCGGCAGGCACGCGCATATAGTGAAGAATGTCGTCGAGGTCTCGGCCGACCGGAGCCTGGACCAGGTGGCTCTGGCCGTTCTTGAGAGTGAGCGTGGCTTCATTCACGGCTAAGTTTTCCGAGCTTCGACAAACAACGGGGCCACCTATTCTGATATCAATGACTGAGGGTATCGGCGGACTAAGTCGTTAACAAGCCGGTGGGCAGACACGCGCACCATATATGGCCCTATCGCTGTTTTTTATGCGAAATCCAGAGGCCATGGTTCGCACTTTCGCCTCTGGATACGATTTAGGGGCTGAAGCAGCAAATCCTTGCAGCTTCTTGTCACCCATTCGGGCTATACCCGCTCACATTTCCACGAAGGCCCATCGCCTTCATCGCATTTATAAGGCCTCAATTGCCATTTCCCCCGACCCACCCGTCACTTGCACGTGCGCTCGCAGACCGCGACTACAACGACCCTACGGCCGTGCAGAGTGCCGTCCTAGCGCCCGATACCGCCGGCCGGGATTTGCTGGTCTCGGCGCAAACGGGATCAGGAAAGACCGTGGCGTTTGGACTCTCCGTCGCAACCGCGCTTCTCGATAATGCCCCCACCCTGGGCCCGGCGGGAAACCCTCTCGCCCTGATCATTGCGCCCACCCGCGAGCTGGCATTGCAGGTGCAACGCGAACTCGTGTGGCTCTATCAACACATCGATGCCCGGATCGTCGCTTGCGTCGGCGGCATGGACCCGCGTGCCGAGAAACATCAGCTCCGCGCAGGCTGCCATATCGTGGTCGGCACACCGGGGCGCCTGCGAGACCATCTTGAGCGCAGAAATCTGGACGTCGGCAGCATGAAGGCCGTGGTGCTGGACGAAGCCGACGAGATGCTCGATCTCGGCTTCCGCGAAGACCTCGAGTTCATTCTCCAGACAACGCCGAAAGAACGCCGCACGCTGCTCTTCTCGGCCACATTGCCGCGCGACATCGTGAATTTGGCGAAACAGTATCAGAACAACGCGCTACGCATTGAGGCAACCGGCGGCGCGCGCGCGCATGCCGATATCGAATACCGTGTCATGCGCATTGCACCGCAGGACACCGTGCACGCCGTGGTCAATGTCGCGCGCTTCGTGGATTCGCCGGCGACACTGGTGTTCTGCGGCACCCGAGACGCAGTGCGTCATCTTCATGCCGCACTGGTCGAACGCGGTTTCTCGGCCGTCTCCTTGTCCGGCGAGTTAGGTCAGGCCGAGCGCAACCACGCGCTTCAAGCTTTGCGCGACGGCCGCGCCCGTGTGTGTGTCGCAACCGACGTGGCTGCGCGTGGGATCGATTTGCCCAATCTTGGCCTCGTCATTCATGCCGATCTGCCGAACGATGCCGAGACCTTGCAGCATCGCAGCGGACGCACTGGACGCGCCGGGCGCAAGGGCGTGAGCGTGCTTCTGGTCTCGCCCAAGAATCACCGGCGCGCTGAACGTCTGTTGGGTGAGGCGAACATCAAGGCGTCCTGGGTTAATCCTCCGACGCCCGACGCCATTCGCCAGATCGACAATGAACGCCTGTTGCAAAGCATAATGTCCGCCGAGGCGAGCGAGCCCGAAGATTTGGCGCTGGCAAAACAACTGCTGCAGCATCGCTCACCTGAAGACATCGCTGCGGCGCTTGTGCATATCCACCGTGCGCGCTTGCCGGCTCCCGAGGATATTATCGACACGGGTATGCCCGGTCCGCGCGAGCCGCAAACGGGCTTAGCAAGTGCGGTGTGGTTCCGACTCAACGTCGGGCGTCAGCGCAAGGCTGACCCCAAGTGGCTGATCCCGGAGATTTGCCGCCAGGGCGGGGTCACTAAACGGGCCATCGGCGCGATTCGTATTTTCGATGAAGAAACGAAATTCGAGATCGACACCGACGCTGCCGAGGCTTTCGCGGCCAATGTGGCGAAAGTGACAAAGGGCGATATCTTCATCGGTAAAACGGACGCACCGGCCGACGGCGGTCACGTGCGCCGCACACCTTCAAGTTACGCCGGCAAGAAGGACTGGAAAGCGCACCCGAAAGGTGGGCGCGACGATAAGGCCAGTGAACCTGCCCGCAGTGAACCTGCCCGGGACAAACCGCGATGGGAAAAAAAGCCTAAGCCGCATAGCAATGAACGCCAGGGTCACAAACCGCATGGCGACAAAGCGCACGACCACAAACCCCAGGGCGATAAAGCCCATAGCGGCAAACCCTATGAGGCCAAACCTCACCACAAACCTCACGGCCACAAACCCTATGAGGGCAAACCTCATGACGGCAAACCGCGTGACGGCAAACCGTACGGTAAGGCTGGGTTTGGCGGCAAATTCAAAGCCGGCAAGTATACCGGAAAGCCCGGAGGCAAGCCGAGCGGAAAGCCGGGTGGCGGATTTCAAAAGCCGGGCGGCGGATTTCAAAAGCCGGGCGGCGGATTTCAAAAGCGGCCCAAACCGCGCTAGCGCTCAGCGAGGAAAGCCGCGCGTCAGCGTTCGTGCGGCGGGATGTGCTTGATGCGCTGCACATGCCGAGCGATGTCCTCTACATCGTAAGAGAGATGCACACGCGTCTTTGAGGCTGGGCGCTTCACCACGGAAAGTCCCGGTCGCCATTCGATAGCGGTACGAACAGGGCGCGGCACAAAACCCCCGCCGCAGTTCGGGCAGACGTTGGAAAGTTTGTTTTCAACGCAGTCGGCGCAGAACGTGCATTCGTAAGAACAAATGCGAGCGGATGTGTCATGGGGGCTCAAGTCCCGGTCGCAGTATTCGCAGTTGGGTCTTAATGCGAGCGCCATGAGCACCTCCGTCGCAAATGCTATCGATCAAACCAGTGTACGAATCAGCCTGTTTTGCTGAACTGCTTGGCCTTGACGTCAGCCGTTGTCAGGCCGGCACCGCCGACGCCCCACTGGCCGCTGGCGACTTCATAAATCCGCACCCAGGTCAGCGGGCGCAGCGCCTCGCCTTCAATGGCCACCATGGCGTCGGTGACCTTGCTGATCATTTCCTGCTTCTGTTTTTTATCGAAGACACCTTCGATGAGATGAATATCAACGAGGGGCATGTGAACTCCTGTGGACAGCGCGCTTCCCTGTGAAGCGCGGGGAGGCCCACATTCCGCCGCCGCGGGCCCTCGCGGCCAGTTCAGGAACTGAATCTGCTCGGTACAGAAACTGAACTGGAAGCTGATTTTTCCCCGCCTTAGACTGCGTAGACATTCACGGTTTTGAGAAGGGAGCTCCCATGGCCGAAGGCAGTTACAACCAGTTCTGTCCGGTGGCGATGGCCGCCGAAGTCCTATGCACGCGCTGGACCATGATTGTCCTGCGCGAACTGACGGCGGGCTCGACACGTTTCAACGAACTGCGGCGCGGCGTGCCGCGCATGTCACCGGCATTGTTGTCCAAGCGCCTCAAGGATCTGGAAGCGGCGGGCATTGTCACCCGCGCCAAAGCACCGGGTGAGGCCGGGGTTTTCGAATACACGTTGACGCCTGCGGGGCGCGAGTTGCACCCCCTTGTCATGGGTGTGGGTCAATGGGGTCACAAATGGCTCACCAGCGGCGCATCGCTTGAGAACCTGGACGTCAATCTTCTGATGTGGGACATGCGGCGCAATCTCAACACGCGCCCCATGAGGGACAAAAGCGGGCCACGCGGACGCAGCATCATTCAGTTCATCTTCTCCGACCTCGCACCGGCGCAACGCCATTGGTGGCTGATCGTGGACCCGCGCGAAGGAACCGATCTGTGTTCGGTCGACCCGGGCTTTGACGTTGACCTCTACCTCACCACTGACCTCAAGACCATGACCGCGGTGTGGATGGGCTATACCACCGTCAAGCGCGCCAAAGCCGACGACAGGTTGGTTACCACTGGCAATCGCGCCCTCGCGGCCGACCTTCAGACGTGGCTTGGCTTAAGCGTGTTCGCAAAAGGCGACCGCGCGGTGGCATAGCGGCCCACCTCGGTGGCCGACATCTGTCTTTTTGGTAGGAACGGCCTAGCCCCCTCTTTTCTTCCGGAAACAGCGACCCTATTGTTTGCACGTGCGTGCAGTGTTGGGGGCAACATTCAATGGCTGAAGGTTCGGCGGACGTTGCCGCCTATTACGACAACCTGTCTCGCTTTCTCGATTTTGCGCAGCAGTTTGGCCGTGGCGGTGGATCTCAGGACAGTTCCACACATCGTTTCCTCTCCGCCAACGCCGAAGAGATTCACGATGAGCACCATGGCCCTCAGCGCCTTGACCTCTTGGTGATGGAAGCGGCCACAGCCGCCGGCCTGCCTTCTCGCCCACGGGTTTTGGACGCGGGCTGCGGCTTGGGCGGAACGATCTTCCGGTGGCAAGAGCGCCTGGGCGGCCGCTATGACGGCCTGACCTTAAGCCCCGAGCAACACCGCCGCGCCACGGCGGAAGCTGAACGTCGGGGTATTGCAGAGAGCTGCAGTTTTCATATCCGCAGTTATCAGGATTCCATCGCACCCCGGTCGTACGATGCTGTGGTGGCTATCGAATCCTTAGCCCATAGTCCCGATCCCATTGCGACCGTCAGCAATCTCGCCCCAGCACTTGTTCCAGAAGGGCTCATGCTGATCGTCGATGATATTCCCGACCGCCAGACAGGAAACGCGAGACTAGCGGCATTCAGAAAGAGTTGGCGTTGTCCGGTGCTGGCCGATGCGTGCAGCTACCGGGCAGCCATTGCGGCAGCGGGCCTGACACTAGTGCACGAGATCGACCTGACCGCGCGGCTGCGCCCGCGCCGGCTTGCCTGGCTCAAAATTCTCATCGCCGCCTTTGGCTTGGCTTACCGCTTATTGCCATCACGCGCCGCACGCGACATTCTGGATGCCCTGCGTGGCGGATTTTTGCTGGAAGCTCTCTATCGCGAGAACGCAATGCGGTACTTGCTTATCGTCGCCAAGAGACCAACGGCTTAATATTTGCGCTCCATTGTCATGGATATCACCAATGAAAAAAGCTGTTTCGCCCGCGAAAAAGAAAAATTCGAAGAAGACCGAAGAGGCTTCTGCCTCTCATTTGATCGATGTGCGGATCAAGGAGCTGGGCGACTGGCGCGGTAAAACGCTGGCCCGCGTCCGCGCGCTGGTGAAACAAGCAGACCCGGATGTGGTTGAGACGTGGAAGTGGCGCGGCGTTCCGGTATGGGAGCATGCCGGCATCATCTGCACCGGCGAGACTTACAAAGAGGTCGTGAAGATGACCTTTGCCAAAGGTGCTTCGCTCAAAGATCCAGCACGCCTTTTCAATTCGAGCCTGGAGGGCAATACGCGGCGCGCGATTGATTTCAGAGAGAGCGATAAGATCAATGAGAAGGCCTTAAAGGCATTGATCCTGGACGCCGTGGCGCTCAACACTTCGTCTGGCAAGCGCAAAACACCTGCCAAAAAGAATGCGGTGAAGGCGTAAAGGCTCCTTCGGCGAACATCACTTTTCACCTTTCTGGTGCCATAGCACGTAGTCTTGTGCGCGCGCGGTGTTCCAGCCCATCACATCCTCGCCGGCAGCTTGAATCACCACGTCGGGCTTATGGCGGCAGAACCACGCGCGCGCGGCAACAATGCCCATCTGGTCCACGTACCACCTTGATTCCCCCAAAGCGTCAAAGTGCAGGATGTAGCGCGCCAGGAAATTCAGGAATTCACGCCCACGCGGCGAGAAACCAAGCAGACCGGCATTCACCATCGTATGGGCATAAGGCTCGTTCGGGCGCTCGTACAGAAGCACATCAAATTGCGCCGGCAGGGCCGCCATGAGATCCCTGTTCACCACAATATCAACATCAAGGGCCACGACCGTCCTCGCCAGAGGCATCATGATCTGCGCCAATCTTACGAAGCGCCGTGTGGAGAAGATCGTGATATCCGCGGCATCGAACTCTTCCGTCGTCCAGCTTATGCGCTCGCGCGGAAGGTCGCGGAAGGTCTGTTCGGGATCGAAGCTTCCCGGATTCATGATGTGAAGGTGGAAGTCGCAGGCGGGACATTGCGACAGCACAGATGCAATCAGTGTTTTAGCGAACCGCGCGGCATAGAGGCCATCGGCAGCAGCATACAAAAGCGGCCTCGCGTTCGCCCGCGGCAGCGTTCCAGTGATGGTCGGCAGTGCGGCGATATCGCTTTGCAGGTCCCGCTGCTCAAGAGCGGCGAGGTCGCTGAAGTTCAAAATGTTGAGCCGGTCCGTCCGCAGCGAAAATGCTTCCTCGGGCTTGCCGAGCCCAAGCGCTGCCCACATGGCGAGACTGGTATCGTTCCAGCTTGAGGCAGGTGTCTGCAGAATGGCGGAAAGCGTATCCGCAGTGGGATTACCGCACGCGCGTTGGGTGATCGCCTGAAAGGCCAGCGCCCGTGGCCGCAGCGCGGGCTGCGCGCTCGCCTGAGAGAGCAGCGGCAGGGCATCGTCGAACATTCCGCGCTTAACCAGCATGATGCCGAGAAAGAGCGCCGCGTCGGTCGAATCGGGCGACAAGGACAGCAATAGCCGCAACAAATGCTCGGCTTCTTCGGGCTTGTTCTGTACGAAAAGCGCCGCACTGAGCGGTGGCAGCACCGAACGCAGATTGGCGAGGGTTTCCGTGCTTGCCGGGTTGATCTTCTGAGCAGCGAGAAATTGATCCGCGGCTTCCTGAAGCCTGCCTTGCTTTTGTAGAACGACGCCCAGATTGTTGTGCGCCTCAAACCAATTGGGTTTGAGCTTCAGGGCCTTTCCATAGTGATGGATCGCAGGGTCCATCTGACCCGCACCCGCCATGGACATGCCGAGAATGAGGTGCAACAGCGGCGCATCGGGTGCTGCCTTGAGAAGGCGGCGCACGGATGCAATGGCTTTCTCAAACTGCCCGGCCTCGAGCAGGGCAATCGCCCTCTGCAGGTCGGCCTGGAGATCAGTGGGCGACGGCATGATGATGGAGAAATTCGGCGTTCAATTGGCCCGGGCAGTAGGAGCCACATCACGCCGGTTTGTCAAAGGTTTCGTCGCGCGCGCCGCCGTTACGCCTTCGACCGGGCCGTGAGTGTGGCTTTCAGCGTTACCACCTTGCCGGTGCGCAGAACCGTGAAGATAATTGTACGCCCGATGCTGTCGGCGTTGAGCAACCGGTGCAAGTGATCGACGCCCGTCACTTCAATGCCGTCAAAGCCGAGCAGAAGATCTCCATTCAAGAACCCCGCCGTCTCCGCCGGGCTACCGCTTTGCACGGTGAATATGCGGGCCCCGCTTTCAGCTTTGCGCTCGAGCGCGCGGGCGATGCGGCGCGGCAATCCTACGGTCTGCGCGCCCACACCGAGATGACTGCGGCGCACCTGACCGTGACGCAGGATTTCGGTAGCGACAAAAAGACCTGTGTTGGAAGCAATAGAAAAACACAGGCCTTGCGCACCCAGGATGGTCGCTGTGTTCACACCGATCACCTGTCCCGATGAATCGACCAAGGGCCCGCCCGAGTTGCCGGGATTGAGCGCCGCATCGGTCTGTAGCACGTCCTCGATCTGCCGGCCCGACTGTGCACGCAAGGAACGGCCCAGCGCGCTGACAACACCCGATGTCACCGTGCATTCGAAACCAAAAGGATTGCCCACAGCGATAGCTACCTGCCCCACCTGAAGCTTGGCAGAGTCCGCAAAAGCCAATGCGGGGAAATGACTGGTGTCCGGCCGGCCATGCACCTGTATCACGGCAAGATCTGTGTCGGGGTCATCGCCCACCAGATAAGCCGGAAACTCGCTGCCGTCGGGAAACGCCGCGTGAATCGCGCCCGCTCCCTGAGCGTGAGGGTTGGCAACGTGGCTGTTAGTGATCATGTAGCCGTCGGGCGTGAAGAGAAAGCCAGATCCCGTGCCGCCGCCACGCTCGTCGCGGCTGGAACTTGGCTTCTTGGGCGTCACCCGCAGCTGCGCCACCGCAGGCGCCACTTTACCCACGGCGGAAATAAGCGCGCGGCTATAGGCATCCAGCAGGTCACTGTCGACGACTGCCGACACAGGCGATGTCAGGGGTGCATCAAGAGGCATGGCGTTTATGTAGGAAGGCTGCCCCGCCGGCGCAATACGCGCTAGCGTCGCGATTCGGAAGTTCGTTTGATCGCGCGGCAGGTGCTGCAACGAACTTCCGAATCAAAGCGACACTAGAATTGTATGAATCTCGTGTGGTTTTTTGGATTTGAAGTTCCTAAAGGAGCCCGCGGCGAAATCTTAGGAACTTCAAATCCACCACACGAGCATGGCAGGCATGCCCGGCCGGTCTATTGACGCAATTGAGGCTGCGCCCGCGCGCTAGATCGCCACGGGCTTTTCTGGAATCCGCCGGTGGATCCGGTACATGAAGAACAGCGTGATGAGCGAAGCGCACACCACCACGTAACCCAGCCGCGGGAAGTTTTCGAGCTGACCATCAGCCCCTTGCACCACCAGGCCGCCGGCGATCACCGCTGCGACGCCGCCAGAAACTTGCTGTAAGGATGAACTGATGGCGTTGAAGGCGCCGCGCTTGGTGACGTCGGGAATAGCGCTCATCAATGCCTGGGACGGGATGATGCGCGAGAAGATGCCGATGAACAGCAGCACGTTTATGACGATCACTTCCGCAAGCGGCGTTGGTCCCAGGTTCGTATAGTAAAGCACCATGATAATCGACAGCGATGTGCCGAAAGCGAACACCATGAATTTGCCGAACCTGTCACTGGCGCGGCCCACCAACGGACCGATGAAGATCGTGGCAATGCCGCTGACGAGGTAAATCGTCGGCAGATGCGCCATATCGATCTTGAGGTTGTTCACTGTATAGGCGCTGCCGAAAGGCATCAGCATGTAGCCGCCGGTGGCGAGCAGCGCCACGGTGCAGAAGGCGAGCAGGTGCTTGGGCTCGGTCAAGGTCGCAAGCAGGTGTGCAAAGGGGCTGTGCTCTTGTTTCAAGGCGAGATGCTTGTCTACCGGGCGCATACGCCAGGCAATCACCACCCCCACCAATGAACCAATGGTGACGATCATAATGAACGGCGCATGCCAGTCCCACCAGGTGGAGAGATAAAGGCCCATCGGAATGCCCAAGACTTGGCTCGCTGCAAAGGCGGTTTGGATGATGCCCATGACCCGGCCGCGCATTTCCATCGGGAAAAGATCGGTGGTGATGGCCATGACCACGGAGCCAATGACGCCACCAAAGATGCCCGTGACGACACGCCCTGCGAGCAAAATCGGAAAGTCCTGCGCCAGGCCGCAGACCAACGTGCCCAGGATGAAACCTACATAGAAGAAAAGCAGAATCCGCTTGCGATCAAAGCGGTCGGCAAAACCCGCCGCCAGGAAACCCGACGCGCCGGCGCTGAAGGCATAGGACGATACCACTAAGCCAAACTGCTGCGGCGAGATGGAGAGCGCCGGCATGACCATGGCGCCGAGCGGCGAGATGATCATGAAGTCGAGCACGATGGTGAATTGCAGAAAGGCCAGCACCGCCAGCAGGAACTTCTCATATCCCGTGAAAGCATAAGGCTTCTTGGCGGGTGTCTGCTGGGTCATCTCGTCCTGCCGGTTTTGGAGAAACGAATGGGGAAAGGCTTCTAGGGCTACGCCGAAGCACGGTCAAGCCCCGCGGCACCGGTCGCTCCTTATGTCCCGTCTTTGCCGGACAGAAATTGTGACAATTTTATTTGATCTTCACTTTCGCAGCCAAGATGCCGGTGAGTTCAAGGAAACTCATGGTGGGGTTTTTAGTGCACGCTGGCGCAATGGCAGCGAGGATCTTCGTACGGCCATCGAAAGTGATTTGTACGTCGGGTTGCGCGAGGCTCTTGTAGCCTTGCACAAAAGCGAACGCCCATAGATCCGCGACGTCGGCCTGCTCCTTATTGGCACCACCGCGCGCGGCTGTGTAGTCCTTGCAGGTGTAAGCGTCCGTGGCGAACGCCACCGTCTTGATCGGTAAGGGGCGGGGGGCGGCCGCCAGCTTCTGGTTGGCGGCAGCGAATAGCAGCGCGCCGGGATACATGGCGCAGGTCTCGCTGAGAGCCGCGTCCAGATCACCCTCGGCCGTATCTCCTATGGTCAGTGCGTTCTGCGCCTTGAACCGCCCGGCCAGGAACCCGTGCGTCCAGAGCCGCGCCAGAGTCGCGTGGGGTGTAACGCCGAGCCCACGCTCCAGCGCCACGCAGCGGAATTCCGTGCCGCTGAAATTGCGCGCTGCCGTGGCGCCGGCGGATGTCTTCAACACCTCGCCGGGCGGTGCTTTTACGGTGCTATCGGCATCGCTAGCCAGTTGCAAGCTCACGACACGGTCGGGATCAGCGACATGCCCGTCCTTGCGGGTATCGCCTTTCTTGATCATATCGACGAATTCCATGCCCGAGGTCACCTGGCCCCAGACCGTATATTGACCGTCAAGCTGCGCGCGGGCGCTGTCGTCGAACACAATGAACCATTCGGAATCGGCGCTATTCTTGTTGCTGCCGCGCGCCATAGAGACCGTGCCGCGTCCGTGCGGCGTACGCGTGAACTCGGCTTTGAGGGTACGGCCGGTGTTGCCGGTGCTGTTGCCCGAAGGATCGCCGGTCTGCGCCATAAAATGGTCGATGACACGGTGGAAGGCGAGGCCGTCATACAAGCCGCCGCGCACGAGGTGCTTGATGCGCTCGACATGGTTGGGCGCAAGATCGGGCCGCAGGCGGATGACGACGCGGCCGTACGTCAGATCGAGATAGAGCGTGTTCTCGGGATCCGGGGGCAATGGCGCCGCTTGATCCGCCGCGCCTGCGGAAGCGGCGAAAAGCCCGACAACAATCAGAGCAAAGGCAACGAAGCGTAAACGCATCCGGCTCTCCCCGGCAGCGGTGGTATTTTCCAAAGTCTTAGCGCACCTGTGGCTTTCTGGCACGTTAATACCGCGCGGCAGATATACGCCGAGCGCGTTCTCCTGCACGCAGGAGCGCGCTATACGATAGACACGAGAGTCCGAACAATCGGTGACTGACATGAGCGCGGACCTGACGGCCCTTACCCTCGCCCGGCTGCAATTTGCCTTCACCGTTTCGTTCCATTTCATCTTTCCAGCATTCTCTATTGGACTGGCCAGTTATCTCGCCGTGCTGGAAGGTCTGTGGCTCGTCACAAAGCGCCCCGTCTTCCTGAATCTCTTCAAGTACTGGCTGAAGATCTTCGCGCTCACGTTTGCCATGGGCGTGGTGTCGGGCGTGGTCATGTCCTACCAGTTCGGCACCAACTGGCCCGTGTTCTCCGACCGCGCCGGGCCGGTCATTGGTCCCCTCATGGCCTATGAAGTGATGACCGCCTTCTTTCTAGAAGCCGGATTTCTGGGCGTCATGCTTTTTGGCCTCACCCGTGTGGGCCCGCGTCTGCATTTCGCCGCCACCTGCGCCGTGGCTGTGGGCACACTCATCTCGGCCTTCTGGATTCTTTCAGCCAACAGCTGGATGCAAACACCGCAAGGGTTCTCCATCAACGCCGACAATCAATTCGTGCCGGAAGATTGGATGGTCATCATCTTCAATCCGTCGTTTCCCTATCGGTTGGTGCATACCGTGCTCGGAGCCTATCTCACGACGGCCTTGACCGTGGGCGCGGTGGGCGCGTGGCATCTGTTGAAGGGACACAGCACACAGGGCGTGCGGATGATGTTTGCCATGGCCATGGGCATGGTGACGCTGACCATCCCTGTGCAGATTTTTGCCGGCGACGCACACGGTCTCAATACACTCGCCCACCAGCCGGCGAAGGTGATGGCCATGGAAGGCCACTTCACCAGCCATCCCGAAGGCGCCCCGCTGTTTCTCTTCGGGTGGCCCGATCAGGAGGAGGCGACGGTGAAGTGGCCCGTAGCCATACCAAACGCCTCCTCGCTGATTCTCAAACACAATCCACACGCACCCCTCGCCGGGCTCGATACCATACCGCGCGAGAACTGGCCCTTCGTGCCTTTGGTGTTCTGGTCTTTCCGCGTCATGGTCGGACTTGGTTTTTTGATGCTGCTGCTGGGCGCAAGCGCGATGGCGTCGGCCTTGCGGAAGAAATTGTTCACCGCATCCTGGCTGCATCGGTTTGCGTTGGTAATGGGGCCATCGGGTTTCATTGCCGTGCTGGCGGGTTGGGTGACGGCCGAAGCGGGGCGCCAACCTTTCACCGTCTATGGCCTGTTGCGCACAGTACAGTCGGCAGCGCCCGTGGACAGCCCGGCGATCGCCAGTTCGCTTATCGCCTTCGTCGTTGTTTACACCGCCGTGTTCTCTGCCGGCATCATCTATATGCTGAAGCTGATGGCGGCCCCACCCACCGCCCACGAGCACGCGCCCGACACCGGCCCCATACGCGCGGCGGGCCTTACGCCGGCCGCAAGCTTGCGCAAGGAGGCCAGGTCATGACCCTTGACCTTCCGCTGATATGGGCCCTCATCATCGCCTTCGCGGTCTTTGCCTATGTGGTCATGGATGGATTCGATCTCGGCATCGGCATTCTCTTTGTTCACCATGAGGATGGCCCGGCGCGCGACACAGCCATGAACTCCATCGCGCCCATCTGGGATGGGAACGAGACCTGGCTGGTGCTGGGCGGCGGCGCGCTGATGGCCGCCTTCCCCCTCGCCTATGCGGTGATTCTCTCGGCGCTCTATGCCCCGCTGACGGCCATGCTGCTGGCGTTGATCTTTCGGGGTGTAGCCTTCGAGTTCCGCTGGCGCGATGCAAGACATCGCTCTTTCTGGGACATGGCTTTCACCGGCGGCTCCTTGGTGGCGGCCTTCGCACAAGGCGTCGTCCTCGGCGCGCTGCTGCAAGGCATCGCGGTGGAGGGGCGCCACTACGCCGGCGGCTGGTGGGATTGGCTGTCGCCCTTCAGTTTGCTGTGTGGCGTGAGTCTCGTTGTCGGCTACGGCGCCCTCGGGGCAAGCTGGCTGGTGATGAAAACAGAAGGTGCACTACAAAAAGCCGCGCGGCGGCACGCCACGTGGCTTGGCGGCGGCACTGTCATTTGCATCGGACTCGTGAGCCTCGCCACACCGTTCCTGCAGGCATCCTATTTCCAGCGGTGGTTCCATTGGCCTGGACTCCTTTTCACAGTTCCAGTGCCGCTCCTCGTGGCGGTGTTGACGGCCGCCTTTTTCATGTCACTGAAGCGCGGCGCAGAGCGGGCGCCGTTTCTATTGCTGCTGGGCCTTTTCCTGCTGTGCTTCGCGGGTCTGGGCATCAGCATGTTCCCCTATATCGTGCCCGAGACCATTACCATCTGGCAGGCCGCCGCCCCCGCATCGAGCTTAGCTTTCGTGCTGGTAGGCGCCGCCGTGCTGATACCGGTGATCTTGATCTACACGGGGTATGCCTATTGGGTTTTCCGCGGCAAGGTCGGCACGGAGGGTTATCACGGATGACACCCTCGCCCCTGTGGCAGCGTCTCGTCTGGTTCGTCGGCCTGTGGTGCGCGGGTGTGGCCGCTGCCGCCTTGTGCAGCCTTATTCTACGGGCGTGGCTGCTCTAGAGTTTTATGCCATCGCCGGATGGAATTCTTCACCGCGCGGGTGCCCGCAACACCAAACGCGATCAACAGCACGCCCTGCGCCGCGGCGAAGGGCGGTTCCGAACCGGTGGGCGCCAGATCGTGAAGCGCGCCAATTTTCAGAAACATCTGAAACACGGTCACAAAAGCATTGAGATAGAAACCCGCCACCATGGCGATCACATAGACCGGACGCCAGATGCCTTTGAGTTTGAAAAGATCATGAGCCGCCAGAGCCACGGTCAAGACGGCCAGAAGAATGATGCCGATGATATGTCCCGGCAGCAGTTGGCTGAAAGGAAAGAGAAAGCCAGTAACGCTGATCAGAAACGAAAGCACCAGGAAGACGATGGCTGAGCCTTTCTTGTCCACACTCCGCAGCATGTCCCGCAGGACCGCGAAACCGGCACCGAGAGCAAGCAGACAGATGACGACGTGCAGCATCGTGAACGTGGACAGCGACATACCGAGAACCATGATGACCCCCTCATGTTCAGGCGTTGATCTGACTGCCGAAAATCTTACTCGGCGGCTTTCCCCCGCTTCGCGCGCTCCTGATCGTGGAACAGGAACCAGGTGATGCTGTCGTGCAAAGCATTGTACGACGCGTCGATGACGTTGGGTGACACGCCTATGGTGGTCCAATGGCGGCCCGTAGGATCGGCGCTTTCGATCATGACGCGCGTAACCGCCTTTGTGCCGCTCTCGGGGGTGAGGATGCGCACCTTATAGTCAATGAGGCGGATCTCGGCGAGCTGCGGGTATACCGGCAAAAGCGCTTCGCGCAAGGCGCGGTCGAGCGCATCCACGGGGCCGTTGCCTTCGCCCACGCGCATGACACGCTTGCCCTTCACATCCAGCTTCACGGTCGCTTCGGATTGGGTGATGAGATCGCCCTTGGCATTGAAACGCCGCTCGCTCATGACGCGGAAGGTATTGAGCAGGAAATAGTCAGGCACCGCTTCCAAGAGGCGCCGGGCGAGCAGTTCAAAGCTGGCATCGGCGGCATCGTAGGAATAACCCTCGTGCTCGCGCGCCTTAACTTCCTCGATGAGGCGCGCGAATTTGGGATGCGTCGGCGGCACGTCGAAACCGATCTCGCGGAAGCGCGCGACGATGTTCGAGCGGCCCGCCTGATCAGAGACGATGATGCGCCGTTGGTTGCCCACCTTTTCCGGCGGCACATGTTCATAGGTGCGTGGGTCTTTCTCCACCGCCGAGACGTGCAGGCCGCCTTTGTGCGCGAAGGCGCGCTCACCGACATAGGCAGCGCCGCTGAGCGACGGGCGGTTCAAACGTTCATCCAGCAGCCGCGACACATGCGTAAGCTGTGCGAGCTGTGCATCACTGATGCCGGTGGAATAATCCATCTTCAACATAAGATTCGGAATGATGGAGACGAGGTTGGCGTTGCCGCAGCGCTCGCCCAGGCCGTTGAGCGTGCCTTGAATCTGGCGGACACCTGCGCGTACGGCAGCCAACGAATTGGCGACGGCATTTTCGGTGTCGTTGTGGCAATGGATGCCGAGCTTTTCGCCCGGAATGTGCTTGGTCACTTCGCCGACAATGCGCTCGATATCGTGGGGCAACGTGCCGCCGTTGGTGTCGCACAGCACAATCCAGCGCGAACCACCCGCCAGTGCCGCCTTGAGGCAGTCCAGCGCATAGGTCGGGTTAGCGCGGTAACCATCGAAGAAATGCTCGGCGTCGAACAGCGCCTCGTCCTTGCGCTTTGAGGCTTCGGCGAGACTTTCGCCGATCATGTCGATGTTCTCGTTCAGCGTGGTGCCGAGCGCTGCTTCCACATGGAAGTCCCACGTTTTTCCCACGAGGCAAACGACGCGTGGGGAGGCGTCGAGAATGGCGGCAAGGCCCGGGTCGTTGCTGGTGCTGCGCCCGGGGCGCCGGGTCATGCCGAAGGCGGTGATGCGGGCCTTGGTGAGGGATGGGCTTGCGGCAAAGAAGGCGTCGTCCGTGGGATTCGCGCCGGGCCAGCCGCCCTCGATGTAGTCGATGCCCAGCCGGTCCAACGCTTCGGCAATGGCGACCTTGTCGGCCACGCCGAAATCGACGCCCTGGGTCTGGGCGCCGTCGCGCAAGGTCGAGTCATAAAGATATATCCGGTCGCCAGCCATCGGGAACCCTAAAGGAATCAAGCCGTCGGCTTGTTTTATACCAGCCCGGCACGCGGGCCCAAGACTGAATTCAGCGACTGATCCAAAGGACTGATTTACAGTGGCGCCACAGCCACTGCCGCCAACGCCACCCAAGGAGTGCCGATGAATTGGCTATATGTCTCGCCGGTCCTGCTGCTGATTTGTTCCAACATCTTCATGACTTTTGCCTGGTACGGCCAACTCAAGTTCCCCGGCACCTCCCTCTGGGTCGTCATCCCCGTCAGCTGGGGCATCGCCTTTGTCGAATACTGCCTTGCCGTGCCCGCCAACCGCATCGGCTACGCCGTGTATTCTGCCGCGCAGCTGAAGATCATGCAGGAGGTGATCACGCTGGTGGTTTTCGCCTTCTTCTCGGTGCTGTATCTGGGCGAGGCCATCAAGTGGAACCATGTAGCCGCGTTCGGCTGCCTGGGCCTGGGCGCTTTCTTCGCGTTCCACAACTGGGCGTGAGACTGATAGGATAACGGCATAAACAATCTTGCGAGATTTTCATGGGCCACGATCACACACACGACCACGACCATACGCACGATCATCCGCCGGTACCCGGCACGGTCGATTGGAAGATTCACGGCGTCAAAGTCATCCCCGGCGATCAGTTGGATGCCAATACCGCCCAAACCCCCGGCATGAACCGGCAAGCCGCTATCAACCTCGCGCGTGTCGGTGCGCAAAAGATCTGGGCTGGCACGGTGCACATCCATGCCAATGCCAAGACCGGCGCGCATCATCATGGCCATCTGGAAAGCGTGATTTATGTGGTGAAGGGCCGCGCGCGTTTGCGCTGGGGCGATCGCCTGGAATATGTCGCCGAGGCTGGGCCGGGCGATTTCATTTTTGTGCCGCCCTACGTTCCGCACCAGGAGATCAACGCCAGCACCGACGAGACCCTGGAATGCGTACTGGTGCGCAGTGACAACGAAGCTGTCGCCATCAATCTCGAGATCGAACCGGTGGAAAAACCCGAGGCCGTATTGTGGGTGGACCCCGTCCACCGCGACAAAAAATAGCAGCTAAAGCGTGGGCGCGACGAAAGCCATCATCTCGCGAACGGACTGATCGATGCCTGACGGCGGCGGCGGGCCCGCCTCCAGACTTGCAAAGATATCTTCACCCTTAAGCCACCGCACCTCGGCGTTCTCGTCGGCGAGGATCACCGCAAGTGCGGCATTAAGTTCGAAGGTCGCATCCCGCAGCCCGGCCAGGCGCATCGCCGCCACCAGCACCATGCGGCAGGCGTGAACGATGGAGACGTAATCGCCGGGCATGGGGATATTGGGCACCTCGTCCCGCTCGAACGCACCGAGACACGCCGCAAGGCTGGTTGAGATGAACGCGTGGCAGCCCAAGGGTCGCGCTGCATAAACAGAACACACCGTATCGTCGAGCAGCGGGCAGCGCACGTGAGCTTTCAGGCGTTCGTCCAGCGATAGCGCGCGCGTTTTTGTGTCGGCCTCGAAAACGGCAGCGACGGTCTTGGTGCGCCGGCGAATGGTGGCCGCCACCAGAAAAGCCTCTGGCGCCATGACCGTCACCATCTGCGTGCAGCAATGATAACAGCCGCGTTTACAGGCCAGCAGGGGCGCGGCGGAGGCCGGCACGGTGCGGTCATATAAAGTCGCGAGGTGCAGCGTGGCGGCAGAACAAGGCGAGGTCTCTGTCGGGCTTTTCAGAAGCTTGACGACTTGGCGTATGTGCGCCGCCATGGAACGCGGATCGCCCGAGAGGATGAGGGGGCGATCCAGAAACTGCTCGTCCTGGCGTTGCAGGATGCGGCGCTCCGGACGCGAGAGGCGGTCACTCATTGTAACGGCTGGATAAGGGATGCTGAAAAAAGGGGCAAAACATGCCCCAAGACACTAGGGCCATCTGCCATGGCGAACAAGGCGGGGCCCTGCCCAATGCACACTATTAGGCCCCAAATAGTGGCCCAACCCGCCGCATTTATGCCCCGGACTTTAGGGACAATAACCCGTGAGGCCGATAATGCCCCGCTACCAATCCAGGGCGAGTTCCGCTAAACACTTTCCAGTTTGGGGCGACGGGAGGCTCTAAGATTTCGTCGATGGGTTATCGATCTACATTTTTTGCCGTGGGACTGATCGCCGCCGGTGCGTTAGCACCGAGCGCGCAGAATGCTGCGCGCGCCGCCGATACCATGGCGGTGGATTTGGCGCTCATCCTGGCGGTGGACACATCCATGAGCGTCGACGAGGGCGAAGCCATTACCCAGCGCGCCGGTTACATCCATGCCATGCGCGATAAGAAAGTAGCGGACGCCATTAAGGGTGGGCCTATCGGACGCATCGCGATTGCATATATGGAGTGGTCGAGCCCCTATACACAAACCGTCATCATCCCCTGGCGTGTGATCTCGGATGAAGCCTCCGCCAAGAAATTTGCCGACGATCTGGAAAAGACCACCTACAAGCCGGGCAGCACCACGTCCATCAGCGGCGGCATCGATTATTCCGTGAAGATGTTCAGGGGTATGGAGTACGAGCCGACACGCAAGGTCATTGATGTGTCGGGCGACGGCTACAGCGACTATGGCCGGCCCGTGACGGAATCGCGCGATAAGGCCGTGGCCGAGGGCATCACCATCAATGGCCTCGCCCTCATGAACCAGCGCGGACCCGGCCAAGCGTCGGCACCGTTGGACCTGGATAAATATTACCGCGACAACGTTATCGGCGGGCCGGGCTCCTTTTACATCGCCGTGCGTAGCCTTCAGGATTTTGACCGCTCCATCATCAAGAAGATGGTGCTGGAGATTTCAAGCCTTCTCCCGCCGCGCGCGCCCAACGGCTGAGCCGGCGCATCCTTTGCAAATCTTTGTCGATGCCGATGCCTGTCCCGTTAAGGATGAGGTGGTGCGCGTCGCCGAACGCCATAACCTGCCTGTGCTTCTTGTCAGCAACAGCTGGATGCGTGGACCCGATCATCCCTTGGTGCAGCGCTTCACCGTCAACGACCATCCGGATGCGGCGGACGACTGGATCGCCGCGCGTGTGACGCCGGAAGATGTGGTGATCACCGCCGATATTCCTCTGGCTGCCCGCTGTGTGGCGAAAGGTGCTGCTGTGTTGCGCCCCAACGGTAGGCCTTTGGATCAGAACTCCATCGGCATGACATTGGCGGTGCGCGACTTGCACACGCATCTCAGGGAAACCGGTGAAATCACGGGTGGCCCCTCAGCTTTTCAGAAGCAGGACCGCTCGCGGTTTTTAGAGGCACTGGAAACGGTGATTCAGGCGCTAAAGCGTAAAGCATCCAGCGCCTGATACCTGATCAGCGCGCGATATCGACAGAAGCCAGGAATGTCATTTGTCCGCCCTGGTGGATCGGAATCATTTCCGCCGGTGTCAAAGGATGATAGGGCTGGCTGGCGGGCCACGGGTCGAGAACACCAAGACTCATGACATTCGGTCCTGAGTCGGTCTCGACATAATCGGCGCTGACGATGACCATGGCGTGGTGCGTATTCGCATAAAGGATTGGTTTATTGTCGGTCAAAAGTTCGACGATGAGCGCCTTGTTGATCGACACGATGCCAGAGGCGGGCGCATACCGCGCTGTGACGCGAGAACCAAAATCGTTGCCGAGTTTATCGCGCCAGGATGCGCTCAAGACGTCCTGCATGACGAGCTGGTTCGCGCCCTGACATTGCAGCTTTCCAAAAACTTTATCGACGATCTGCAGTTGGTCGGTCGGGTGTTGGTACATCGCGAAAATCATCGCGCAGGACGCGGCCCAGCACCAGTTCGGACAGTCCTGCACGACACGTTCGGGCTGTACGACATAGGCGCGCAGCACAGGACGGGGTCCGTCCGGCGTATTGGTCACGCCCGATTTCATGACGGTCGCGGCGGCAGACCCGCCGTAAGCTAAGGCAGCACTCGCGGCCATTTGGCCGACAAATTGGCGACGATTCATGAATTTATTCCTTGGGCTTATTCCAAGTTGCTTATACCGCAATGATCGTATTGTGATTGTAAATACGCCGCAACATCTTCGATTCCTGGAAGGGCCGGGTCATTCGCGGGGGAAATGGCCCCAATAGGACGGAAAACTTGACTTATTAACCCTTAGCGCCTATGGAATCGGCGTCCGCATCATGCGGCAACGTCTCGCGATACGCGCGCAGGTGCCCCCTTTAGGGTTTTGGCACCGTTCCTCGAGAAGTTTTTATCTCCCTCCCGTCGGTTGCGTGCCTACCGGGTTAACGCAGACCGTTTCGACGTCTCCGCCTTTTCGCGGAGCCTCAGCGCCTGTGCATATAAAAATAAGAAAGAAGCATTCATGACTACTTTTTCCGACCTCGGCCTTATTGAGCCGCTCCTCCGCGCGCTCACGGCTGAAGGTTACACCGTGCCCACGCCCATCCAGACGCGCGCCATTCCGCTGCTTCTGCAGGGCCGGGACATGCTGGGCATCGCCCAGACCGGCACCGGCAAGACCGCGGCTTTCGCGCTGCCCATCCTGCAGCGCCTCGACGCGAACCGCATCAAAGCCAAGGCACGCTGCCCGCGCGCCCTGATCCTTACCCCCACCCGCGAACTCGCCGTGCAGATTGGCGATGGCTTCAAGACCTACGGCCGCCACTTGGGCTTCAAGCACACCGTCGTCTTCGGCGGCGTTGGACAAGGCCAGCAAGTCTCGGCCATGAACGCCGGCGTCGATATCCTGGTGGCGACACCGGGCCGTCTGCTCGACCTCATGAACCAGCGCCACATCGACCTGAGCCAAGTGGAATTCCTGGTGCTCGATGAAGCCGACCGTATGTTGGATATGGGCTTCATTCGCGATGTGAAGGTCATCGTCGCTAAAATCGGCGCCAACCGTCAGACGTTGCTGTTCTCGGCCACCATGCCGGAAGCGGTGATGTCTCTGGCGAAGGGCATCTTGCGCGACTATGAGCGCATTGAAGTGACGCCGCAGTCCACCACCGTGGAACGCATCGATCAGAAAGTGATGTTCGTGGCACGCGAAGACAAGCGCAAGCTGCTCCAGCATCTTCTGAGCGACAAAAGCATCACGCGCGTGCTGGTCTTCACCCGCACCAAGCATGCGGCCAACCGCGTCTCCGAGCATCTGATAAAAGCCGGCATTGCCGCCGATGCCATTCACGGCAACAAATCGCAGAACGCCCGCCAACGCAGCCTTGAGGCTTTCAAGTCCGGCAAGGCGCGTGTACTGGTGGCCACCGATATCGCCGCGCGCGGCATCGACGTGGACGGCATCAGCCACGTGATCAACTTCGAACTGCCCGCCGATCCGGAAAGCTACGTGCATCGCATTGGCCGCACGGCCCGGGCCGGCACATCCGGCTGTGCCATTTCTTTCTGCGATGCAGACGAAGTCGCCGATCTGAAGGCCATTGAGCGCACCACGCGCCAGACCATCACCGTGGATACGAGCCACGCTTTCCACGCCGGCCATGTGGCGACGCGCAGCGATCGCAGCCGCTCACCTGGTGGTCAACCGCCGCAGGGCCAAAAGCCCAGTGGTGAAAAGCAGGGTCAGCCACGCCGCAACCGCAATCGCCGGGGACCTTCCAAACCCTGGGACAACCGCTCGCAAGCGGCCTAATTTAGAAGCGGCCTCATTCAGCAAACGGCGCGGATAACCTCCGCGCCGTTTTTTTATGTAGAAGACAGCAAGGCTACGCAGCCAAGACCGCCATCGGTGCAGATGCTGACGATGGCGAGACTCTTGGGTGGGAAGGACTGAAGCTCCTTCACCGTCTGACTCAAAATTCGAGCACCCGTCGCACCGAAGGGATGACCGAGTGCCACACTGCCGCCATTGGGATTGAAACGCTCCCACGGGAATTTCCCCAGCTCCGCCGTCACGCCCACGCGCTCGCTAAGCCATTTTTTGTCTTCCAGCGCTGCCACATGGCACAGCACCTGCGCCGAGAAGGCTTCGTGGATTTCCCACAAGGCGATGCTGTCGTAGGTAAGATCATGGCGCGCCAGAAGGCGCGGGATGGCAAAGGTGGGCGCCATCAACAGACCGTCGCGGTCCATATCGACGCCCGCCAATTCCCAATCGACAAGGCGTACACGCGCGGCACTCTCGGGCAGACGCGCAAGACCTTTGTCATCCGTGAGCCAGATACCGGCAGCTCCGTCCGTGAGTGGCGAGGAGTTGCCCGCTGTCAACGAGCCTTGACCGCTGAAATCAAAGACGGGTTTCAACTTCGCGAGCTTCTCGGCGGATGTATCGGCGCGCGGGATCGTATCCTTGGCCACGCCATCCACAGGGATGACAAGATCGTTGAAGAAGCCCTTATTCCACGCGGCCGTCGCGCGTTGATGGCTAAGCAGCGCCAGATCATCCTGCGCCTTGCGCGCGATGTGCCAGGTCTTGGCCATGATCTCCGTACCCTCGCCCATGGATAGGCCAGTGGTACGGTTGGTGATGCTGGGGATGTGCAGCTTCACATCCTTCAAAGGTAGATCGCCCAGCATTTCGGCGCGGTCGTGCAAGGATTTGCCCTGAAAGAATTTGCGCAGCCAGGTGGACAGTTTCTGATTAAGGCCGATTTGGATGCCGCTCATGCTCTCCACGCCGCCCGCCAGTGCCACGGTGCCCGGTTGCTTGTTCACCTCGGCGGCGGCGGCGAAAACGGCCACCATGCTGGTGCCGCAGGCCATGACGGTGGAGTAGGCCGGGATATGAACGCCCACATTGGCGTCCAGCGCCACTTCGCGGGCGATATTGCTCCAGTGCAGGTTGGGCGCCACGGTTCCCCAGACGATGAGGTCGGGCTTGTCGCCGCTTTTCAACTTGCCGCACATGTCCTGAACAACGGGCACGGAAAGGGCGATGGCGTCGCGCTTGGCTAGTTGCCCATCCACTTTCGCAAAGGGTGTGCGTACACCGGCCGCGAGCCATAAACCATTCGACATGTTGGCGTTTGTCATGAGCATTGCCTCCATCACCATTGCAAAGATGGGCAAGCATAACCGGTCTCTTTGGTTGACCGCGAGGGGGGCTGAGGCCGATAATCGCGCTTCGTCCAAGGGGTGCCCAAAAAGTGGGCTGAGAGGCTGCACGACGCAGCAAACCCTTAGAACCTGATCCGGGTGATACCGGCGTAGGGATGGAACAGCATCAGGCTATTCTCATCTCACACCGCGGGACTCGGATCTCTGTCAGGAGATCGCCATGAACGTCATTCCCCGCCCGAAAGACATGCAGGAGCTTGAGGTCACCTCAGGTCCCTTACCCGCCTCACGCAAAATCCATGTGCCGGGGCGCATCCATCCGGACGTACGCGTGGCCATGCGCGAGATTTCTCTGGAGACCACCGCAAAAGAACCGCCGGTGGTGGTTTATGACACATCGGGCCCTTACTCCGACCCGGCGGTGAAGGTCGATATCCGGCACGGTTTGTTGCCGATGCGGGCTGGCTGGATTCGCGCCCGCGGCGATGTTGAGGAAATCTCGGGCCGCGCTGTTCGCCCCGAGGACAATGGTCTTTCGGACGGCGAAGCCACGAAGGTTCCCGTTTTTGATCGTACGGGACGTCGCCCCTTGCGCGCCAAACCCGGCCGCAATGTCACGCAGATGCATTACGCCAAACAGGGCATCATCACGCCGGAGATGGAATACATCGCCGTGCGCGAGAACCTTGGGCGTCAGAAGGCTTTAGACGACGCGCGCGCCACGCTTGCTGATGGTGAAAGCTTCGGTGCGTCCATTCCTGAATTTGTGACACCGGAATTTGTGCGCGATGAAATTGCGCGCGGGCGGGCCATCATTCCGGCCAACATCAATCACCCGGAATCCGAACCCATGATCATCGGCCGGAATTTCCTGGTGAAGATCAACGCCAATATCGGCAACTCCGCCGTCACGTCGTCGGTGGCGGAAGAAGTCGACAAACTGGTGTGGTCGATCCGTTGGGGCAGCGATACGGTCATGGACCTGTCGACGGGCCGCAACATCCACACCATCCGCGAATGGATCATGCGCAACGCGCCCGTTCCCATCGGCACCGTGCCGATTTATCAGGCGCTGGAGAAGGTCAACGGCAAGGCCGAGGACCTGACCTGGGAAATCTTCCGCGATACGCTGATCGAGCAAGCCGAACAGGGCGTGGATTATTTCACCATCCATGCCGGCGTGTTGCTGCGCTATATCCCGCTCACGGCCAAGCGCGTGACGGGCATTGTCAGCCGCGGCGGCTCCATCATGGCCAAATGGTGCCTCGCCCATCACAAGGAAAATTTCCTCTATACGCACTTCGAAGAGATCTGCGAGATCATGAAGGCCTACGACGTCTCCTTCTCTCTGGGCGATGGCTTACGTCCCGGCTCGGGCGCCGACGCCAATGACGCCGCACAGTTTGGCGAACTGGAGACCTTGGGCGAACTGACCAAGATCGCCTGGAAGCACGACGTGCAGGTGATGATCGAAGGCCCGGGCCACGTGCCCATGCACAAGATCAAGATCAACATGGACAAGCAGCTGGCCGTCTGCGGCGAAGCGCCGTTCTACACGCTTGGCCCGCTCACCACCGATATCGCGCCGGGTTATGACCACATCACCAGCGGCATTGGTGCCGCCATGATCGGCTGGTTCGGCACGGCCATGCTTTGTTATGTGACACCGAAGGAGCATCTGGGCCTACCCGACCGCGACGACGTGAAAGTCGGCGTGATCACCTACAAGATTGCCGCCCACGCAGCGGATTTGGCCAAGGGCCACCCGGGCGCACATATGCGCGACGATGCCCTCTCCCGCGCCCGCTTCGAATTCCGCTGGCGCGACCAATTCAACCTCTCGCTGGACCCTGAGACCGCCGAAGCTTTCCACGACCAGACCTTGCCCGCCGAAGGCGCAAAGGTGGCGCACTTCTGCTCCATGTGCGGGCCGAAGTTCTGCTCCATGAAGATCAGTCAGGAAGTGCGCGAGTACGCCGAGAAGGGCATGGCCGAGATGTCGGCTGCCTTCAAGGACGCGGGCGGTGAGATTTATAAAGAAACCAAGGCCAGCTAGGCAGCTAGACGGCTCGCGGTCTTCTGATAAAACTACCGCCATGACCGATCCTTTCATGGACAATCTGAAAGAAGCCGTGCGTCTGCAGCAGACGGGCGGCTTCGACCAGGCCGACGTTTTGCTCAATGGCGTTTTGGAAAAAGCGCCGCAGAACATCGACGCCCTACAGCTTCTCGCCGTGGGCAAATTCGCGCGCGGACAGGCCGAGCAAACGCTGTCGGTTCTCGAGCGCGCGCTTGGCTTCTATCCCGATAATTTTGAATTCAACGTGCTGGCCGGTCACAGCTTCCGCGCACTCGGGGAACTCGACCAGACCCTGGCCTACTACGTGCGCGCTGCCCAAGCCAACCCGGCTTCGGCTGAATGCCACATCATGATCGGCTGGACCCAGCGCACGCTGGGCCGGCGCACGGAAGCGGCGACGCATTATCGCCATGCGCTGACCCTCAACCCAAACTTAGTTGAGGCACACAATAATCTCGGCGTGATCCACCACGATCAGGGCGAGCTGGAAGAGGCTGTCACGCACTACCGCGCGGCTCTGGCACTTCAGCCCGAGCACGTAGATACGCGGCGCAACCTTGCCGCCGCGTTGCGCGCGTTGAGGCGCCCGGAGGAAGCGCTGGAGGAATACGAGACCATCCTCATCTTCAATCCCGGCCATACCTATGCTGCCCTGATGGTGGCGCAGAGCAAACGCGAGCTGTGCCGCTGGCAGGACTACGGCGCCACCGAAACGCGCGTGAAGGAGATTGCCGCCCATCACCCCGGCGGCTTCTCGCCATTCCTGCTGTTCTCCTGGCCCATCCCGCCCGAGCAGCTTCTGTCTGCGGCCCGCACGTACGCGAGCAATATCACGTCGGCGGTGCAGACTTTGCCCCCAGTGCCGCGCCAGGACACAAAATCAAAACTGCGGTTGGGCTATTTCTCCGCCGATTTCCGCGATCACGTGGTCGCCAGCGTCATCCCCGACGTCCTGGAGCGCCACGACAAAAATATCTTCGAGGTTTTCGCCTATTCCTATGGACCCGACGATCACGATGCCAAGCGCGCGCGCATCGCCGCGAGCACTACCTTTGTTGATCTTCGTGCGTTGTCCGACGATGAAGCGGCCCGCAAAATCAGAGCAGACGGCATCGACATCCTTGTCGACCTCACCAGCTTCACCGGCAATATGCGTCACGGCATCCCCGCGCGCCGGCCGGCGCCGCTGCAAATCAACTGGCTCGGCTATCCTGGCACCAGCGGCTCGCCCGCCATGGACTACCTCATTGCCGATCCCTTCGTGATTCTGCCCGAAGCGCGCAAGTTCTACAGCGAGCACATTCTCTACATGCCGGGCTCCTCTCAACCCCACGACGGGACCCGCACCATCGCGGCGCCAAAAACGCGCAGCGCTTACGGATTACCTGAAACCGGCTTTGTCTTCTGCTCCTTTAACCACGCGCAGAAGATCACGCCCGAGATATTCAAAGTGTGGATGGCTATTCTGCGCGATGTGCCGGGCAGCGTGCTGTGGTTGCGCGCCGACCGAGACGAGGTCGTAGCCAACCTCCGGCGTGAAGCCGGCACCCACGGCATCGGCGGGCAGCGCCTTGTCTTCGCCGAACGCGCGTCCCATCTCGCCGACCACCTCGCCCGCTACGCTGTGGCCGATCTGGCGCTCGACACATTCCCTTACAGCTCGCACACCACGGCCAACGATGCTCTGTGGCTGGGATGCCCTCTGCTCACCCTGACTGGCGATACATTCGCGGCGCGCGTGGCTGGCGGCATCCTGACCTCTCTTGGGCTGCAAGAGCTCATCACGACAACGACGGACGCTTATCACAAGACCGCCGTCACGCTTGCGCGCGATTCCGGCGCGCTTGCGGCGGTTCGCGCCAAGACCGCGGCGGCACGTAACGCGCGGCACTTCGATATGGCCACTTTCACGCGCGATCTGGAAAAGACATTTGAGACCGTCTGGCGCCATCACCAGGCCGGCGAGAAGCCACAGACCTTCATGGTGTCCGCTTCGTGAGTACACGCCGACGCCGCAAGATCGGGCTCATCTTTCTGGCGCTTCTGGCGCTGATCCTGCTGCTCCCCGCCGGCGTGATGCTGATATACCGCGCCGTACCACCGCCAGTGACACCGCTCATGCTCATGCGCGGCGGTAAGATCCAATACACCTGGGTGCCCATGACGCGGATTGCACCCGTCCTCGCGCGCTCGGTTTTCACAGCCGAGGACGAGAATTTCTGCCGCCACCACGGCTTCGATGCCACCGCTCTGCAAAAAGCATTGGATGACTATCTCGAGGATGACGGCGGAACCTTGCGCGGCGGCAGCACCATCTCGCAGCAGACCGCCAAAAATGTGTTCCTATGGCCAGACCGCACCTGGCTGCGCAAAGGCCTGGAGACTTGGTTCACAGTCTATTTGGAAGCCTTGTGGCCCAAGCAGCGCATCATGGAGACCTACCTCAACGTCGTCGAATGGGCGCCCGGTGTGTACGGCGCCGAAGCTGCCGCGCGGCATCATTTCAAGAAAAGTGCGGCGCAGCTTTCGCCCCATGAAGCCGCGCTGCTGGCGGCCGTGCTGCCCAATCCGCGCAAATGGAACGCCTCCGACCCAGGACCTTATGTGCGCTCCCGCGCGGTCACGCTGGAGGAGCGCGCCACAAAAGTGGGTCAGCTTGCGTCGTGCCTAAGCGCTTCTAAGCTTTAAAATCGATGGGATCGTGAAGCTCGGGTGGAGGCGCTGGAGCATCAATCACTTCTTTGACTTGCGAACTCTCTTCTCGTGCCGGCAGCGCCGCTGCGCGCTTGAGTGACGATGGGACGGCGGCGGCAGGATCGCCTTTGATACGCGGAACGGGAACCTTGTGGCCCGCGAGCGCACTCTCCAATGCCTGTGTCAATGTCGCCGACGCTACGGGCTTCACCAAGTAAGCCGCGATGCCGAGGCGGGCCGCTTCCCGGTAGACGTCCATATTATTTTCGCCTGTCATCATCACCACCGGCAAGGTCTTCAACGCCGTGATCTTGGAGGCGCGCAGCTTTTCGATGAAGCGCGCGCCGTTCATGCCAGGGAGATGATAATCAACAATGGCGACATGCGCGAGGTGGGGGGTCTTTTCCAGATTATAGAACGCATCTTCCGCCGAGCGGGCGCCGTGCAGGCCGCCCACTTTGGGCCTCAGTATGCGCTCTAGAATATCGAGAACAAAACTCTGGTCCTCCACCACAAGGATCGAAGCTTCCTTGAGCGGCCGAACAGTCTTTGCGTCCGATGTACTTTTCGCTCCCACGACACAGGCCCCTCTGCCGATGGAATCAGAGGCCGCATCATACCCTAAGTCTGTTT
The DNA here is from genome assembly GCA_947472795.1 of Fidelibacterota bacterium. Lineage (GTDB taxonomy): Bacteria > Pseudomonadota > Alphaproteobacteria > Rhodospirillales > Rhodospirillaceae > SHVO01. Next base: position 120,008 of record CANJBL010000008.1, read on the forward strand.
CGGTTGCGACGGCGAGGCCTTCCACAAATGTGAAAGACGTTCCTCAAATCACAATGGGCTGCGCTTCATTTTCCAAAAGGCGCATGATCGAAAGCGCCGCCTGGTGCGAGGTCTTGGGGTTGTCCGGCGAAGGATTGGCCTTGATCTCCAATACCATGGAGCCGAAGGCCCCTTCCGCTTCCAGACGATGCACATTTTGGCTTACGGCCGGATCGGCCACCAATTCTACCTGTGTGGCTTCAAAGCCCACGCCCGCCAGCGCCGCCGTGGCGGCCACATTGGCATTCTTCGGGAAAGTGGATGCGGCGGCGCGCGCATTGCCTGAGAAAATCACCGTGGCCGTGGTGATGGCGTCGAGATTGTGTGTGGATTCGGCAGGCGTGCCCTTCCAGGCCTTGGGCGGCTTGGAGGAGCGCAGCGTGACTTTGGTGAGACCGGCGAGTTTCGCCGCCGACAAGGCATCGACTCCCGGCAGCGCACCAGCCACCAGTTTCACATGGGCCGTGGATTTTGCAGCAGCGGTTTGCACGATGTCCCAGAGGGCCGCATCGGCGAGACTGCCGGTGGAAACGACAACGAAATCCAAACCTGCGGCGAGGACCGGCGCTGCGTAAGCTTTCACCGCGCTATGTCCCGCACACTCCACAACCACATCTGGCTTCAGCGCCAGCAGATCGGGCAGCGCATGCACCACGGGATGAGCACCGACCGATACTTGATCGGCTGGTAATCCCAAGGCACCGACGACAAACAGGCGCTCGGGCCGTGTGGCGCAAAACTGCGTGACAAGCTTGGCGATAGCGCCGTTGCCGATGAGAGCGATCTTCAAAGTCATGGAAAAATTCTCAACGTGGGAAAGGACGGCGGTCATAACATACCTGCCTGCGCCAAGGGATGTTTCTCTTACGCGTCAGACCTGCCTTTGCGGATAGCTTTGCGCCCGAACTTTGCGCGCACTGCGTCCATGGCCCGCTCGACCTGATCGACGCGCGGCGCCGTGGTCTGATCCAGGGCAGCAAACATATCTTGAGGCGCGGGCGGCGCGGCCTCGTCCAACTCGCTAATGCCGTCCATGCCCACGCCGATGAGCCGGAACGGCCCATGGGGTACTTCCTTCAAGAGCATCTGTTCAGCGGTGCGGAAGATGATCTCGGCCAGCTGCGTCGGCTGCGCAAGACTGTGATTACGGGTCTTGGTTTTGAAGCGTGCCGTCTTCAGCTTCAGCGTCACCGTCTTGCCCGTGAGCCGGTGCAGCTTCAACCGCTCAGCCACGCGTTCGCACAAAGGCCACAAGCGCCGGCGCAAATCCGCCACATCTGCCACGTCATACTCGAAGGTGGTTTCCGCCGAAACACTCTTGGCTTCGCGGTCGATGGTCACGCGCCGGCTGTCCTGGCCGCGCGCGAGGCGGGCAAGATGCGCGCCGGTGTCGCCATAGCGGCGCGCGAGCGCATCCGGTGGTTGGCGCTGCAGGTCACCGATGGTGAACAAGCCATCGACCTTCAAGCGGTCCGCTTGCGCAGGGCCTACGCCGGGCAGTTTGTTGATAGGCAGATCGTGCAGGATTTCCACGGCATCGCTTTGGCCAACAACAGCGAACCCGCGCGGCTTCTTCATGTCTGAGGCCATCTTGGCCAGGAACTTGTTGTAGCTGAGACCGATGGAGACCGTGATGCGGACCTGACGCTCGATCTCGCGAGCGACAAATGCCAGCGTCGCCGCCGGCGTACGCGCGAAAAGCTTGGCTGTGCCCGAAAGATCAAGGAAGGCCTCATCCAGCGACAAGGGCTCTACCAGCGGTGTGGCGGTGTCGAATATGGCACGCACCTCCTGGCTCACGCGCTTGTACTTGGCCATGTCGGGCTTGACGATGACGGCCTGCGGGCACAGCGCCAGAGCCTTGAACATGGGCATGGCCGAGCGCGGACCGTACCGGCGCGCGATATAGCAGGCCGTGGTCACCACACCGCGGCGTCCTGCCCCGCCGACCAGCACAGGCTTATCGACCAAAGCTGGATTGTCGCGCTTTTCGACCGAGGCATAAAAGGCATCGCAATCGATGTGCGCGATGGCCAGCCGGCCCAGCTCTGGGTGGCTGACCATGCGTTCGGAGCCGCAGCGTGCGCACGCTGGCGTCTCCATCGCGAACTCGCCGAGGCAATCGCGGCACAGGCTGACGACGGTTTCGGGGGCAAGGGCGGCCATGGCGCCATCTTAGCTCAAGAGGGCCTGCGTTGACTTCAGGCTGGAAAAGCCCCACTTCAGGGCCCTTAACGAGCGAAGTATCGCGCCTTTCATGAAAGATCTTTCCCCCGTGAGCAATCCGTGAGCAACCAATCCCGTGGCCCTTCACGCTGGAATATGCCTGACCGGCCGCGCAGCAAGAATTACGGATATCTCAAGCGGACCTACGGCTTCATGCGGCCCTATGTCCGGCAGCTGATTTATTTCGGGTTGGCGCTCGCGGTCACGTCGCTGGCCACCTTGAGCATCGGCACGGGCCTGAAGTTCGTCATCGACCGGGGCCTCTCTGCCGGCAGCGCCGCCATGCTGAACCAAGGCCTCGCGCTGCTCATTGGCATCGTGCTGGTCATCGCCGTCGGCACCTTCGTGCGGTTCTACTACATCTCGTGGATCGGCGAGCGCGTTGTCGCCGATATCCGCAAAGCGGTCTTCAACCACATCCTGGAACTCAGCCCAGGTTTCTTTGAAACCACTAAAACCGGCGAAGTCCTCTCGCGCCTGACCACAGACACCTCCCTCTTGCAGCAGGTCATCGGCTCGTCTTTCTCTATCGCCATCCGCAACGTCTTCGCGCTCATCGGCGGTGTGATCATGCTTGTCGTCACCAACGCCAGGCTGACCGGACTCGTAGCGCTGGTTGTCCCGGCGGTGATCGTGCCCATCATCTGGTACGGGCGCAAAGTACGCAAACTCTCGCGCGAGACCCAAGACCGCGTGGCCGACGTTGGCTCATACGCCGAAGAGAATCTCAACGCCATCCGTACGGTGCAAGCCTTTGTGCACGAGGATATCGACCGCGCGTTCTTTGGCCGCAACGTCGAAGGCGCCTTCTCCGTGGCCATGCGCCGCATTTTCGCGCGCGCCATGCTCGGCGCTGTAGTGATCATGTTAGTCTTCGGCGCCATCGCCACCGTGGTGTGGGCCGGCGGACGCGGTGTTATCGCCGGTGACGTCACACCGGGCGCGCTCTCGGCGTTCATTTTCTACGCCATCATGGTGGCGGCTTCCGTCGGCGCCATGACCGAAGTGATGGGCGACCTGCAGCGCGCGGCGGGCGCCACCGAACGCCTCATCGAACTCCTCGAAATGAAAGCCGACATCACGCCGCCGGCAAATCCCCACCCCATGCCCGCGCCAGCGCGCGGCGCCGTCGATTTCGAGAATGTCACCTTCCATTATCCCTCGCGGCCCGACACGGCGGCGTTGAAAGGCTTATCGCTGTCCGTCACGCCCGGTGAGCACCTGGCGCTCGTGGGTCCTTCCGGCGCCGGTAAAACCACGGTATTCCAGCTCCTGTTGCGCTTCTATGACCCGCAGACTGGCACAGTGCGCATCGATGGCATGAACTTGCGCGACGTGGACCCGCGCGATGCCCGCGCGCGTATCGGCCTTGTCTCGCAAGACCCGGTGATCTTCGCCGCCGACGCCATGGAAAATATTCGCTACGGCCGCCCCACGGCCACGGACGCGGAAGTATACGCGGCGGCGGAAGCGGCGGCAGCCATGGAGTTCATCAACAAGTTGCCGGAGGGCATGAAGAGCTTCCTGGGCGAGCGCGGCGTGCGCCTTTCGGGCGGACAAAAGCAACGCATCGCCATCGCGCGCGCCATCCTGCGCGATCCGGCGCTGTTGTTGCTGGATGAGGCCACCAGCGCGCTCGACGCCGAGAATGAACGCCTCGTTCAAACCGCCTTGGAACGTCTGATGGTGGGGCGCACCACCATGGTCATCGCCCACCGCCTGGCTACCGTCGTCAACGCCGACCGCATTGTGGTGATCGACGACGGACATCTGGTGGCCACAGGGCGGCATGAAGAACTTCTGCAGACCAATGATCTATACGCCCGCGTGGCAGCGCTGCAGTTCGGCGCCGATGGCGCATCGCCCTCAGAGAGTACCTAAGTCCAGGTTTTCTCGCGCAAGTTCAACTGGCTCAGCTTGCGCGCGGCAAAACGCCTGGCGAGGAAACTGTAGAAGAACCAGTCCTTCAGCGCAAAAGGCGTCAAGTGGTAAAGCACCTGCTCACCCAGCGTCCAGTTGACCGAGGTGCGGTCGCTGCGCCGGTTTGAAGGTGTACACCAGAGATCAAAGTCATAGCGCGACGTACCCAACTTGAAAATGCGCTGCATGATTTCGTGATCTTCAAGCACATAAGGCCAACGCGCCATGGAGAAGCCTCCGGCGCGTCTCAAGGCATCGGTACGAAAGGTCTGTCCAAAGCCGCCCGTGTGGGCCTGCTTACTGAGCAGGCGCGCCACGGCCATGGTTTTCACCTGACGTTTCATCGCCAATCCATGAGTCGGCGGACCGGTCAGATTGCTGGCCATCACCGCCACGACGTCAGGTGTTGAAGCGGCGAAAACCTCGGCGCAGCGTGTCAGGTAGTGCGGCGGATAGTAGGTGTCGGCATCGCAGAAAGAGACGAACGCGGTCTCGACGCGCGCAAGGCCGCATTCCAGCGCGTTGATCTTTCCGGGGCGGGGCTCGTGCAGGTAGATCGGCGTGATTCCCACCGCATTGCGCAGCAGTTCTTTGCAAATCTCGGCCGAGCCATCCGAGGAGGCATTGTCGACCAGGATGAGGGTGAAAGGGCGGAAGCTCTGCGCCAGCAACGACTCCAATGTTGCGGGCAGATAGTCCCGCTCGTTGAAATAGGGGATGACCACAGACCAGCTTGGCGCCGTCATCGGGCTTAATCCCAGTCGCGCGAACTCACGCGCCGCTGACTTTTGGTGGACCCACGCTTCTTCTTATGCTCCACGCGCTCTTTGCGCGCAGAGGCCGAAGGCTTCGTCTTGACGCGCCTTTTGGGCGCTACCGCGGCCTCACGGATCAGGGTCAAGAGCCGGTCCATGGCGGCTTTGCGGTTCGCCTCCTGGGTGCGGTGTTCATTGGCCGTGATGACAATCTCGCCCTCGCCTGTGGCCCGCTTGCCGGCGAGGCGCAGCAGGCGCACGGCCACGGCATTGGGCAAAGAAGGCGAACGGCGGGCATCGAAGCGCAGTTGCACGGCGCTCGCGACTTTGTTGACGTTTTGTCCACCCGGACCGCTCGAGCGGATGAAGCTCAACTCAACTTCAGCCTCGTCCAGCTGCAATTGGTCCGTGACAGGAATGAAGGGCGGCATATAAAACAACCTTCGTGATTTTGCGTTCCTAGTTTAGCAGAGCAGAGATGACCGCCGCACCCACCATGATCGCGCCCGACATGGCTTTCGCCGAACTGGCGGAGAACTTCGCGCTGTTCGACGACTGGGAAGATCGCTACCGCTACCTCATCGACCTAGGGCGGAAGCTGCCCCCGTTTCCTGCCGAGTTGCAGACGGATGTTAACAAGGTGCGTGGCTGCATGAGCCAGGTGTGGATGGTCCCCGGCCACCCCGCAGGCGAGAACGGAAAATTCGCCTTCGCCGCCGACAGCGACGCTCATATTGTGAAAGGCCTTATCGCTGTGTTGGGTGTGCTGTTCTCGGGTCAGACACCCGAGGCCATCGCCGCCATCGACACCGACGCGGCCTTCCGCCAGCTAGGCCTTGATCAGCACATCAGCCCCAGCCGTCGCAACGGCTTGGTCTCCATGGTTGAGAAGATCAAAAGTTACGCAAAAACCTAAGCGAAAAGCTTGCGGTCCAGCTTCTTGATGAAGCTCCAGGGATCGGCGTCGGGCTTACCGAAGAGGAAGCCCTGCACATACTCCACGCCGCAATCGCGCACGAACTCCAGACCTTCCTTGGAGTCCACCATCTCGGCGATGGTCTCCACGTCCATGGTCTTGCAGAGCGTGGTCAGCGCGCGCAGGAAGGCGCGGCCCTTGGGCGCGGTTTGCGCATTCTTCACGGCACTGCCATCCAGTTTCACCACATCCACTTCCAGCACGCTTAAATATTGGAAGCTGGCGGCACCGGCGCCGAAGTCGTCGAGGCAGACGTGGAAGCCTTTTTTGCGCAAGCCTTGGACAAAATTATTGGCTTGCACGAGGTCGGCCACGCGCGCGGACTCGGTGATCTCGAAGACCAGGAAGTTGCGCAGCCAGGTATCGGCGTCCAGCATGGCGTGCAGGTCACGGCTGTACTGATCGTTGCCGACGGACATGCCGGAGATATTGACGGCGATAGAGACTTTGTCGGCGCGGTTCTTACGCAGCCAGTCCACGCATTTGCGCGCCATGGCGATGTCGAACTCGGTGATCAGGCCGGTCTCTTCGGCGAAGGTGATGTACTTGTAGGGCGACTCTTCGAAGTTGCCGTTGAAGCGCACCAGCGCTTCGTAGTGGTGCACAGCACCCGTGCGCGCATCCAAGATCGGATGGAAGGCAATCTGGAAATCGTTACCGGCAGTGAGGTTGCGGAAGTTGTTCAAGGACTGGACGGCTTCCTTGACCAGCTTGTCCATGTTGCCGGCGATATCCTTCACATTGAAGCTATCGCCGACCTGTTCCTTGAAATGATTGATGGTGTAAACGAGGCCCTTGGCAAGGTCGCCTTCGTTCACGCCGGTCATATCCATCTCGACCGTTGCGGCTTGGACTTCGACACCCTTGCCGGCGGGATCGAAGGCCTTTGTGGCTTCGGCGATCTTGGCTTCCAGGGCGGCGACGTCGAGCCCCTTCTCGTGCACGATCCCGAACTTGCCATCGCCCACTTCACCGGCGGAATCGCCGCCCAATGAATTGGCGCGCAGCGTTGTGCCCACGGTGTTGAGCAACACCTGGCGCTCTTCTTCGCTCAAGGCGTCGTGGAACGCCTGGAACCCTGGCATATTGACCAAGGTCATTTCGGCGTTGTTGTCCTTTAGCTTCTTGACCGCCATGTCGGAGAAGGAATCTCCGGCCAGAAGCCCCGTCGTCTTGTCCCGGTCTACGCCCTGTTCCGTCTCGCCCTTATCGTCCAGGTGCGCCTGGGTGCGCAGCGCTAGGAAAAAATGCTCCTTCAGGTCGGGCATCACATAGCCGGCGAAGGCCACTGGCGGTGACAGGCCCTTCTCGCCCTGGAGGCGGATGGTGACGTTGTCGATGCGCCCCTTTTTCGAGGTCATGAATAGGAGCTGGTCCACCAGCACGCGGTCCTTCGGGGAAACCATGTCCATGAAGTTGCGGCCGATGACCGCTTCCGCGCCCACGCCCAAGAGCGCCTTGGTGGCGCCCACGGCAAACAGGACGCGCCGCGAGGGATCAAGCTCGACAAGTACGTCCGCCCAGCAGAACGCAAACGCCACAAACCGGTCGCGGGCGGAAATTGGATTGTTCATTTTGAAGTCTTTTTGCGTCCCTACCCTACGGCTTGTAGCAAACTCGGCGCCGGTACGAAAGGTGTGCCTGGGGCATATTACGTCCTTGCATATTCGCCCGGCTCGCGGCGCGTCGTGGTTGAACGCCACAGCGGCGCGGGTTAAACAAGACGCACCTCTCTGATTCTGCGGCTTCCTTTAGGAAAGACCTCGTCAATGTCCCTGAAAAAGGCGCTTCTCGCGGCATCCCTTCTTACGGTAACCGCAGTGTACGGCCTTACCACCGCCACGCTGCCCGTCCATGCCCAGGCGTTGCGCCCGGCTACCTTGCAACGGACGACACTGGTGGTTGGCGATATCGAGAAGTCTCTCGACTTTTATCAACGCATCGGGCTGGTCAAGCTCTCCGACACGGCCGGCGCCGACGGAGACAAAAGCAGTGTTTACGGCTCCGCTGATCTGCCGTTGACCGCCGATTCCAAAAGCAGCCGCCTGATCATCCTGAAGGCCGGCGACACCGCCTCCGTCGCACTGCTGTGGTATGACCGGCCACAGCTGCCGAGTGCGCGCGGTAACCTTGTCGGCATCGGCAGTGGCGATGTCATCGTCAATATCGAAGTGCCCGACCTGCAAGCCGCTTATGGCCGCCTGGGTCAAATCGGCACACGCTTCCAGCGCCAGCCTTCGCGCTTCAATCAGGTCGCACCCGACGGCACGCAACTTGCCGGTCAGCACGTGCTCGCTTATGACCCCGATGGGCACATGATCGAGATCAGCCAGATGGACAAGAAATAATCGCCGGCCGATTCTTCTTTTGCGCGCCTTCCGCGCGCGGGTGATCGAGATCAGCCAGATGGACAAGAAATAATCGCCATCCTCGCGCGGGTTACTGCCCGAGCCCTCTATTTTCCAAGTACCACGCCTTCACGGCGCGGATCGGCGCCGCCCACAAGACCATCCTTCGTGACGCGGATGACGTGGATACCGCTGGCGAATTCGCCGACGCGCACCTGATGACCCATGGCTTCCAGCGCCGGCTTCACGGGCGCCAGTTCCTGCTCGATGGTCACACCGCTGCCGAAGAACAGCGCACCGGGTGCTGCTGCCGCATCGGCGGGCGACATATTGAAATCGATCATCGCCACCAGCGTCTTCACCACAATACCAACGATGGCCGCCCCGAGGGGTGAGCCCAGCGCCATCTCGAACTTACCGTCCTTGTTGAACACCAAGGTCGGCGACATGGAACTGCGCGGACGCTTGCCGCCTTCAACACGGTTGGCAACAGTGCGGTGATCGGCCACGTCTTCGTAAGAAAAGTCCGTGAGCTGATTGTTGAGGATGAAGCCATCCACCATAAGACGCGAGCCGAACTGGGATTCCACCGAGGTAGTCATGGCGAGCGCGTTACCGTCACGATCGACAATCGAGAAGTGACTGGTCGAGGGCAGCTCCGGGCTGGGCGCCGGCGCGAGATTGAGCGAGTCCTTCACCGGCACCTTTCCCGCCTCGGGATTGGCTACCGCGCGATCCAGCGACATCAGAGCGGATCGCTGTTTCAGATAATCGGGCGAGATCAATGCTGCCGTCGGCACGGGTATCTTGTCAGGATCGGCAAGATAAACGGCGCGGTCGGCCATCACGAGGCGCCCGGCGTCGATCAGAAGGTGTTCAGGCGTGGCCGACTGTGGCTTCATGCTCTTGAGGTCGAAGCGCTCGAGGATGCCGAGCGTCTGAATGACGCCAATGCCACCCGAGGACGGCGGGCCCATGCCGCACACTTTATAGCCACGGTACGGACCGCACACCACGGGACGCTCCACAGCCTTGTAGGACTTGAGATCGGCCAGCGTCATGTCAGCGGCGTTCTTTGTCGCCGTGTCCACCGCACGCACGATGTCCTCGGCGATAGGGCCTGTATAAAAAGCGTCGGCGCCGTGCGCCGCGACGTCACGCAGGACTTTGGCGAGGGCGGGATTCTTCAGGATCATCCCGACCGCTTTGGCCTCGCCGTTCGGCTCGTAATAATAGCTGCGTGCGGCGTCCATGCTGCGGAAGGAGCTGTCACCGGCCAGCAGTTCATGCAAACGCGGCGAGACGGCAAACCCGTCATCCGCCAGTGTGATGGCCGGCGCGAATAATTTCGCCCAAGGCAACTTGCCGTGCTTTTGATGCAACAGCTCCAGAAGCCGCACCACGCCCGGCACGCCCACGGACTTGCCGCCGACGATGGCTTGCTGGCGGCCCATGGGTTTGCCGTTTTCAGTCAGGAAGCGGTTCTCCGCAGCAGCAGCCGGCGCGGTCTCGCGCCCGTCGTAGCTGGCAACCTTGCCGGCTTTGGCGTCCCAATAGAGTGCAAAAGCACCGCCACCGATGCCCGACGATTGCGGCTCGACGATGTTGAGCACCAGCTGCACAGCAATGGCGGCATCGGCCGCTGAACCGCCGGCAGCGAGAATATCGGTGCCGGCCTTGGCCGCGAGCGGATTGGCCGCAACGACCATGTAAGATTTTGCCGTTCCGCTTTTTGCCGCCGTGCGTCCGGTGGCCGCTTCCGGCAGGAGGTCGCTTTGCGCAAAGGCCTGCCCCACCGCCAGATGACTGACAGCAACGAGACTTAAAAATAGCGTGCGAATGCGTGTGTGTAAGGCGCTATTCATAGTCATGGCATAACACACCTGCGTAAGCCCGTCAGCGCTTTCGATCCTTCAATCGCGCCCTCTTCCATCGCGCCAGTGATGACAGGCGACCATGTGGTCTTGCCCTGCCGACTCCAGCGGCGGTTCCACCTGAGCGCAGATTTCCGTGGCCTTGGGGCAGCGCGTGCGGAACACGCACCCTGAAGGAGGATACAACGGCGATGGGATGTCCCCACTCACAATGACCCTTGGCTTGGCGCGTTCCTTCTCGGGATCGGGAATCGGCACGGCGGCCATAAGCGCCTGCGTGTAAGGATGACGCGGCGCGGCGTACAGCGATTCGCGCTCTGCCAGTTCCATGGCTTTGCCCAGATAGAGCACCAGCACGCGATGGCTGATATGCCTGATGACGGCAAGATCGTGGCTGATGAACACGAGAGCAAGGCCAAGCTCACGCTGCAAATCCATCAGCAAATTGATGACCTGCGCGCGGATGGACACGTCGAGCGCACTGACGGGCTCGTCGCACACCACCAGCTTGGGACCCAGGATAATGGCACGGCCAATGCCGATGCGCTGACACTGGCCGCCGGAGAATTCGTGGGGATAGCGGTTGATCATGGAAGGCAACAAGCCCACCTGCGCCATCACCTTCCGCACTTCAGCCTTGATCTGTTCCCGGCTGAGATCCTTGCGGTAGTTGCGCAAGGGCTCGGCGATGATGTCGCCTGCCGTCATGCGCGGATCAAGGCTGGCCAGCGGGTCCTGGAAGACAATCTGCATTTCGCGCCGCAAAGCTTTCAGCTCGGGCGGCGGCGCGCCCAACCAGGCCACGGTACCGGACGTGGCCGGCACCAGCTGCAGGATGGCGCGCCCCAGTGTCGATTTGCCGCACCCCGACTCACCGACGATGCCAAGCGTCTGTCCCGCCTTGAGATCAAAGCTAACGCCGTCCAAGGCTTTCAAGGATTGATATTTGCCCCAAAGGACACCACCCGCGCGCACCTTGTAGTGCACGGCCAAGTCCTTCACCTGCAGTAAGGGTGCGCTCATGACGCGGCCTTCACGTCGAGCGATTCAAGAAAACACGCCTTGAGTCCACCTGTGCGGCTTGTGAGCAATGCAGGACGCTCCACCCGGCAGCGGTTCATGACAAAAGAACACCGCGGATGATAGGCGCAGCCCTTTGGCAGATGCTGCAGATTGGGCGGCTGGCCAGCGATGCTGGGAAGCACACTCACCGCCTGCTCATCAAGGCGCGGCGTGCAGGCGAGCAGATCCTTTGTATAGGGATGTTGTGGCGCGCGGAAAATCTGCTGTACGTCGCCAAGCTCGACAATGCGCCCGCCATACATCACCGCCACACGGTCGGCGACACCCGCTACCACGCCAAGATCGTGGGTGATGAGCACAACACCCATGCCAAGTTCGTCCTTGGCTTTTCGGATCAGATCCAGGATTTGGGCCTGGATCGTCACATCGAGCGCCGTCGTTGGCTCGTCGGCGATGAGCAGATCCGGCCCGCACAACAAGGCCATGGCAATCATCACGCGCTGGCGCAAACCGCCCGACAACTCGTGCGGATACATCTCGAACCGTCGCGCGGGCTCCGAGATTTGTACGCGCGCCAGCATGGCGATGGCTTCATCTCGCGCTTGTTTCGCTGTGAGCCCGCGATGCCGGCGCAACACTTCCGTCAGCTGACGGCCGATCTTCATATGCGGCGTCAACGATGTCATGGGGTCCTGGAACACCATGGCAAGGCGGTTGCCGCGTAAGGCATTCAACGCCCGTTCAGGCGCGCTTAGAAGATCCACACCATTGAACAGCGCCTGACCGGATACGCGCCCATTGCGCGCCAAGAGGCCCATGACCGCCATAAAGGTCTGGCTCTTGCCCGACCCCGACTCGCCGACGATACCGAGGCATTCCCCTTTTGCGACAGACAGCGAGAGATCACTGACGGCAGCCACCTCGCCGTCTGGTGTGGCAAAGCGCACATTGAGGTTCTTCAGCTCGAGCATCTCTATCGATCCTTCGGGATCATGTTTACCGATCCTTCGGGGTCATATTTACCGATCCTTCGGATCGAGCGCGTCGCGCAACCCGTCGCCCAGGAAGTTGAAGCAAAAGAGCGTAACGGTCATGAAGGCTGCCGGCACAATCAACGTGCGTGGGTTGATCTGCAGCTCCACCGCGCCGTCGTTGATCAGCATGCCCCAGCTGGTCATAGGCTCCTGCACACCAAGGCCCAGAAAACTGAGGAAACTTTCCAGCAAGATCACTTGCGGGATGGTGAGCGTCACATAGACAACAACAACGCCCAGCACATTGGGCACGATGTGCCGCCAAATGATGGCAGGCGTTGATCCTCCCGACGCACGCGCCGCCTCGATGAACTCCTTGCCGCGCAGGGCCAAGGTCTGGCCGCGCACGATGCGTGCCATGGTCAACCATTCGACAGCGCCGATGGCGATGAACATCAGGGTGAAGTTGCGCCCGAAGAGGACCATGAGAATGATCACAAAGAATGTCAGCGGCACGGAATACATGAGATCAACAAAGCGCATCAGCAATTGGTCCGTGCGCCCGCCGACAAAACCGGCGACGGCGCCCACGGTGACCCCGATGAGCAGCGCCACTGTTGTCGCAAGAATGCCCACCGTCAGCGACACACGGCCCCCGACGAGGGTGCGCGCCAGAAGATCACGCCCCAGGGAGTCGGTGCCGAGGTAGTGACCCATGGCGATATCCGGCGGCAAAGCCTCGATATGGTCCCAATCAATCTGATCGTAGCTCCAGGGCAGCAGATAGGGACCCACAAAGGAGGCGATGGCGACCACGGCAAGGATCACAAGCCCCGTTGCGGCGGCTTTGTTGCCGAGCAAACGCCGGCCGGCATCCTGCCACAAGCTGCGCCCGCCGATGACTTCGGTGGCTTCCATGGCTTCATTCGCCGTCATAGCGCACCTTGGGATCCAAGAGGCCGTAGATCAGATCCACCACCAGGTTCATGGCGATGATGAGAGCGGCGCTTAAGATCGTCACACCCATGACCAGCGTGTAGTCGCGGTTGAGAGCACCCTGCACGAAGTAGCGCCCGATGCCGGGGATCTGGAAAATCGTCTCCACCACCATCGAGCCCGTCAGCAGGAAAGCCGTCGCGGGGCCTAGGAAGGTCACGACGGGCATCAGCGCCGATTTCAAAGCGTGATGCAGAATGACCGCGGAAGATGAAAGCCCTTTCGCGCGGGCCGTGCGTACATAGTTGGTGCGCAAGGTTTCAATCATGCTGCCACGCATGATGCGCGCGATATAGGCGACATAGGGGAGTGCCAGACAGAAAACCGGCAAGATGCGGTTCGCGAGAGCTCCATTGTCCCAGCCACCCGCCGGCAAGTGCAGCACGCTGTCTTTGAGCAGCACACCGAAGACCAGGATCAGAAGCTGACCCATGACGAAGTTGGGGATGACGATGCCTGTCATGGCCACAGCGGAGATGGCGTAGTCGCGCGGGCTGTTCTGCGCCAGCGCGGCAGCGATACCTAAGGGGACGCCGATGATGATCGCCAGTATCAGCGCGCAGGCGCCATTCTGCAGGCTGACCGGAAAACCCTGGGCGATGAGCGCCGTCACCGTGAAATCGCGGTACTTGAAGGAGGGACCGAAATCCCAATGCAGCAGATTGCCGAGATAAGAAAGGTATTGCTGCCACAGCGGCTCATCGAGGTGATAACGGGCCCGGAGGTTGGCCAGGATTTCCTCGGGCACCGGCGCGTCGGAGTCGAAAGGTCCGCCCGGCGTGAGGCGCATCAGAAAGAAGCAGATGGTAATGATGGCCCAAAGGGTGGGCACAGCGAGGATGAGGCGCCGGAGGAAGGTTGACCACATGCGCGTGGTTCGCCCCTTACCTAGACATTCGGTTCTGAGATAACCGTATTGGCGAGCACGCCGATGCGCTCGATTTCCACTTCCACCTTGTCGCCGGGCTTCAGCCACTTGGGCGGCTTGCGGCCAGCGCCGACGCCCGCGGGTGTGCCTGTGGCAATGACGTCGCCGGGTTCGAGGTGCGTGAAGGTCGAGATATAGGTGATGAGGGCGGCCACCGAGAAGATCATCTCGCCCGTGTTGGCCTGCTGCACGACTTCACCATTGATGCGCGTTGTCAGCATCAGGTTCTGCGGATCTGGCACTTCCGAAGCCGGCACCAGCCACGGGCCGCAAGCCCCCGAGGAATCGAAGTTCTTGCCCGCGGTGAAAGAATGCTTCTGGAAATCGCGAATGCTGCCATCAAGAAAGCAGGTATATCCGGCGACGTGCGACAACGCACGCTCTTGCGGAATATGCCGCCCGCCCTTGCCGATGACAAAGGCGAGTTCTCCTTCGTAGTCGTAATCCGTGGAGGCGCTGGGTGCCACAATGGATTGGCGATGACCCACCAGCGACTGGGCCGTCCGCATGAACAAATTGGGATTCGCGGGCGCTTCACCGCCCATTTCCTTGGCATGATCGTGGTAATTCCTGCCGATACAGATCACGCGCGCGGTATCCGGAATCACCTGCAACAGCACCACATGATCCAAAGCGACAGTGGGTTTACGCTTGGAAGCCACAGCTTGCAGATTGCCCAGAGGACCCGTCGCCAGCACTGCGCGCAGGCTCGAGCCCGCGTCGGACAGGTCGATGATGTCATTGCCGATCACCGCGCCGAACCTGGGGCCGTGGGTGTATTCGTAGCTGACGAACTTCATATGCATGGGGCAACATTACCGCAGTTCGGTTTCAAGGGAGGCGAAGAATTTATTTCGGTATGAGCACGGTATCGATAACGTGAATGAAGCCGTTATCGGCCGTGATGTCGGCCTTAATGATTTTAGCGTTATCGACGGTGACACCCTTGGTGGCGTCGATCAACAGCGAACCGCCCTCCATGGTCGCCGCTTCCAGACGTTTACCGAGGAAATCGCGCGACGTCGCTTTGCCGTCGACCAGATGGTACATAAGGATCGTCTTCAGCTTTTCCTTATTTTCCGGCTTCATCAGATTCTGCAACTGCTCGTGCGGAATTTTCGAGAAAGCATCGTCCGTCGGCGCGAAAATGGTGATCGGCCCGGGTGCGGAGAGCACTTCGGTCAACCCGGTGTTCTTGATGGCCGTGAGCAGGATGGTGAAGGTGCCCGCATCCTGCACCGTGCCCAGCAGGTCTTTGGCAAAAGCCTTGCCGCCGCAAGGCAGGACCAGCAGACAAGCCGCCAGAACTGAGGCGAAGAACGGGCGGTTCATAGGAAGGACCCTCACTTTGAATTCCGAAGCAACAACGCCTAGTGGTCCGATTCTAACATTCGCATTCCATTTCCGGGGACCGGCCTGCGAATGTTAGAATCAAAGGACCACTAGAAAGCTATTTGTCTCGTGGAGCTTACGATTTGACATTCGCCACTCGCTTTTCTTCCGCTAGCCAGGTAGCGAATGTCAAATCTGCTCCACGATGAGTGTAGCGGTCGAGGGCCGGAGAACAAGGCGCGAGAAATCGGCGAGATCAGGAAGTGAAGCGACATGAGTAAAGACACGGGGCGTAAAACGGGGCACGACCCCGCCCCGCCGAAAGAAAACCGCGAGATGTACGGCGAAATCGCCGCCCTCGTCGCCGCATTGGCCCAGGCCTTCGCCATCAAAGACAGTGATGCCGCCGCAGCCGTGGAGTCGGGCGCCATGACCTTGGGTTTTGCCGAGGACGCCAACGGCAACCGCTACATGGCTGCGGCTTATCAAGGTAAGGAAGCGCGGGTCTATCAGGACGCCATCAAGCACCCCTCCCAGCAGCCGACCTGACTCTCCGGCTATTCCGCCGCCTCATTTATAGTGTATATGCACTATTATGAGCCGCTCATATCGCCGCCAAGAGCCCGCGCCGGAGCCTATTGCGCCGGATTCCCTGCTGGAAGTTTGCCTTTGCCACCATGCCCGGCGCACCGCGCGGGCCGTTACGCGCCTCTTCGATGACGCCTTACGGCCTTCGGGCCTCAGCGCCGGCCAGTTCAATATCTTGGCTGCCATCGGCGCGCGGGTAGGTGTTTCGGCCGCAGATGTTGCGCGTGTGCTGGCCATGGATCCCACCACCCTGAGCCGCAACCTTAAACTACTGCAAAGGCTGGGATATTTGTCTGTAGAAGTGGGCGCCGGACGGCGCGGCGGCAGCCTTTCCCTCACCTACGGCGGACGGACGGCTTTCAATAACGCCACCCTACTTTGGCGAGAGGCGCAGAGCCGGCTCTTCGCCGGGTTAGGTGGATCGGCGGCCGGTGCCGTCCTGCAGGCTCTGGAAAACCTAACGCGGGTAGCTACAGATAATGATGTATATACATCCTAAAATAGGACTCATGAGAGGCTGACGAGGGCGCAGCCCGACTTAAGATTTATTAAACCGTTTCCTCCGACACTCCCAACCGGTGTCACGCAGAGCCCAACCTGCGTCAGGGGATCAGCCTCGTGAGAACGGTTACAAAAACCTACAAAGACAGCGAGATCATTTACCGCCAGGGCGATGCCAGCCATTGGGCCTTCGAGGTCCTGGAAGGTTCTGTTGAACTGGTGAAGGAGGGCCCAGAAGGCCCGACCGTTATGGCGCGCCTGAAAGCCGGCGAGTTGTTCGGCGAGATGGGCATCCTCGACAACACGCCGCGTTCCAGTGCGGCCCGTGCGCGCGGCGCTGTCACCGTTAAAGCCATTCCCCGCGATGAATTCCTGCGCCAGATGGAAGCCGATCCTTCGACGGCGCTGAAGGTCATGACCAAATTGGCGCGGCGCATGCGTTCGCCTGAAGGCGGCGATGCGATTCGCGCAGCCGCTTATCAGTCCGCCGTCGCCAACCTGCCAGTCCCTGTTTCCAACGAGCCCTTTATCGCGCCGCCTCCCGTGCGCGTGGGCCGTCCGCTGCCGCTGAACCTCATCGGCGAGCGCAAGCCGAACTTCATGGAAAAGATTTTCGACGCCGTCGTGAAAGATCCGACGCGCCGTCCCGGCAAAAAAGCGAAGAACCCGCCGCCGGCCGATGTGCTGATCCTGGTTGGCAGGATTCGTGACGACTATGAAGACATCCAGCACAAAGCAATTGTCACGGCGCTGGACGGTATTCCCGGCATCCGCGTGGTCAGCCTCGACCGCGATCTGACAAAAGCCTTCCCGACGCTGGTGGAACCAGGCTCCACGCTCAACGAAGATCTCATGAAGCGCGCGACGCGCGATGCGCGCGCCTGGATGAGCGATCAGAACGCCGACCTTCTCATCTGGGGAAATATCGATTCCACCGGACGCAATATCGAACTGCACTTCACCGCCACCGCGTCGAGCCCCGGCGAACGGCCCGGCCGCTTCACCGCGCTCAACCTGCTGACGGTGCCGGTGGATTTCTATACCGACTGGGTGCCGCTGATTCGTGCTGTCGCGCTCGCTGCCACCGATCCACGCAGCTTCCCGCAAGGGCGCATCCTGCGCTCGGCTTTGCCCGCGCTGGCGCAAGCCGCGCGTGCCATGGGTCTCGATCCCTCTGCTGCCATGGAGCCTTTGGAACGCGCCTCTGTGCTATTCTGCTACGGCAACACGTGTGCCGCGGCGGCACTGCTCGAAGGCGACCGCAGCTGGTACCACACTGCTGTCGAAGCCTGGCGCACCGCCATCGACCTCGCCGGCCAGGAACAAGGACCGCTGCTGGGCCAGCTTTATCAGCAGTTGGGCCTTGTGCTGCAGATCATCGCCGAACGCTCGAACGATGCCGATTGTCTCGAACAAGCCGCAGATGCTTATCGCCGCGCGCTGATGCATATCTCGCGCCGCCGCCAGACCCTGGACTGGGGCTTGGTGAAGTACCGCCTCGGCTGCGTACTCTACAAGATCGACATGGCCATCGGCGACGACAACGCGCTGCGTGAAGCCATTCATGCCTGCCAGGCCTCACGCCAGGTCTTCAACCGCTACACTCATCCCATCCGTTGGTCGGAAGTCTCCAATACACTCGCGCAGATTTTGCAGGTGTATGGCGACAACGTGCGCAGCATGCCGGTGCTTGAATATGCGGTAAAATGCTGTGTTTCAGCGTTGCAAGTCCGCACGCCCGATACGGCGCCGCTGCAGTGGGCTTCCATCCAGAACACGCTGGGCTCCGCCTTGTTCCTGCTCGCCAAGCACTCCGGTGAATGGGACTACATGCGCCAGTCCTCGGAAGCTTTTCGTTTCGCGCTCATGGTCTATAAGGATCATGGTGCTGCGCGCATGGCCATCATCACCGAACGCAACCTGAATCGTGCCGAGAAGCAGATCCATACCTCGCACGAGCAGCACATGAGCGATCCGGTCTGGGCCCAGAGCTTCAACATCACCGACGACGAGAGTTACGACTGGAACGCCTTCCTCGACGGCTCCACCGGCGGCCAGATCAGCGAAGTCGCTTAAGCCACCGTCTTCATTTTGCGCTAGAGTGACTGGGTCATGACTCAGCCGCGCCTTCTCGCCATCGACCAGGGCACGACCTCGACACGCGCCGTCATCTTTGATGCGCGCGGGCGCCCCTTGGCTGTGGCCCAGGAACCTTTGCGCCAGATTTATCCCGCCGATGGCTGGGTGGAACACGACCCCGAGGAAATCTGGCAGGCCGTGTTGAAAGTCTGCCGCGCTGTCATCGCTCAGACCGGCGGTGCGGACGGCGTTGCTGCGATCGGGATCACCAACCAGCGCGAAACCTCTGTTGTGTGGGAGCGGCGCTCAGGCACACCCATCACCAACGCCATCGTATGGCAGGATCGGCGCGGCGCGCCCTTGTGCGCGGCCTTGCGCGAGGCCGGCCATGAAGGTGCCATCCAGAACAAAACCGGCCTGCTCATCGATTCCTATTTTTCCGCCACCAAGGTGCAATGGATCCTCGACAACGTGCCGGACGCACGCCGCCGCGCGGAGAAAGGCGAGCTGGCCTTCGGCACCATCGACTGCTTCCTTCTCTGGCGCCTGACCGGCGGCAAGGTGCATGCGACCGATGCGACCAACGCGGCGCGCACGATGCTCTACGATATCCACGCCGGACGGTGGGACAGCGCCTTGCTCGACCTTTTCGCTGTGCCGCCGGCGCTGTTGCCCGATGTGCGCGATACCTCCGGCGATTTCGGCGAGACAGAATCCGATCTTTTCGGCCGCGCCATTCCCATCCGCGCGCTGGTGGGCGATCAGCAAGGCGCGCTTGTCGGGCAAGCCTGTTTTACGCCGGGCATGGTGAAGAGCACATACGGCACGGGCTGCTTTGTGCTGGTGAACACCGGCACGAAAGCCTTGCCGTCGCGTCACCGTCTGCTCACGACCATCGCGTATCGCCTCAAGGGCGCGACCACCTATGCGCTGGAAGGCAGCATTTTCAACGCCGGCACAGTCATCCAATGGCTGCGCGATCAAGCCAAGATGCTGGGCCACGCGTCCGAGTCCGAACGCTTCGCTGCTGAATTGGACGACGCGGGCATCCAGCAGAAAGAGAAAGGCGGGCGTGTCTACTTTGTGCCGGCATTTACAGGCCTCGGCGCGCCGCACTGGGACCCTCACGCCCGCGGCGCCATCCTCGGCCTGACGCGCGACTCGGGCATCGGTCATATCGTGCGCGCCGGTCTGGAAGCGGTCTGCTATCAGACGTGCGATCTGCTCACGGCCTTGCGCCAGGACGGCATTGCCGTGCCGCCTGCCTTGCGTGTCGATGGCGGCATGATCGCCAATCGTTGGCTTTTGCAGTTCCTGGCCGACGTCACCGATATCCCTGTGGAGCGGCCTGTCTATGCCGAGACGACAGTGTTGGGCGCGGCCTTTCTCGCCGGGCTGGGAGGCGGTGTCTTCGCGTCCTTGGATGACATCAAAACCGCGTGGCAGCTGGATTTCCGCGCGGTGCCCCGCATGGCGGATGAGACGCGCGACGGTCTGCTCAAGGGTTGGCACGATGCCGTACGGCGCGTGAAAAATTAAAGCCTGTGTGCGCGCCTCTTCGCGGTGTGCACTGCAAAATGGTTTTGCCCCGATCTAATTTGTATTTCGCAAATCGCGTGCATTGGGCGCGCTGCACCCGGACTCCGTTTGGTTGGTCAAAAAAGATGGTGTAGAGTTTCAAGCTCTGGGGTGGGGATTTTCAAAGGTTTT
Source organism: Fidelibacterota bacterium (assembly GCA_947472795.1). Classification (GTDB taxonomy): domain Bacteria; phylum Pseudomonadota; class Alphaproteobacteria; order Rhodospirillales; family Rhodospirillaceae; genus SHVO01. The sequence goes on from CANJBL010000008.1 coordinate 140,277, forward strand.
TATCATCCGATGCAGTCGTCTTCTTCGGCGGGTTCCGCCAAGACGGGCGTGACCGCTAAGGTTAAGTGGTTTAACCCGGCGAAAGGTTTCGGGTTTGTAGCGCCGATGGATGGGTCGGCGGATGCATTCCTGCATATTTCAGTCGTGCAACGCGCGGGCCTGCGTACATTACGTCAGGGCGCGACGCTCACGTGCGATCTGACGGACGGTCCACGCGGACCGCAAGTGGCCATCATCGGCTCCGTCGATGACTCCACCGTGTCCGACGACATGCCGCCGACCGACGAAGAGGAAGTAGTCCTCGAAGGCGAGATCAAATTCTTCGCGGTCGATAAGGGTTACGGTTTCGGCATGCCCATGGGCGGCGGTGACGATGTGTTCATCGGCATCGGTGCCCTGCAGCGCTCGAATCTCGACCGGCTGGAGTCGGGGCAACGCGTGCGTATGCATGTGCGCCCCGGCAAGAAAGGGCCCATGGCCGTGCGTGTTGAGATTCTCGCGCAGGCGCCGCAGGGCCATCAGCCGCAGTACGAGCACCAACATTAGAGCGTCGTGCCGAAAAGTGGGAACCGGTTTTCGGCATAACGACGCGACCAAACAATAAATTGGAGCAAGCATCCGATTCCACCTTAACGCTGCTTGCTCCAAATATTTTCGCGTAAGGAATGCCATTGCCGCCTGCGTTTCTCGTGCGGGCGTCCATGATCCACGGCGGGAACAGCTAACAAGATTGTAAGCTCGCTGCCCAACTTGAAACACAATTTGCCCGGATAGTCTCAGGGTGCTTGAGTGTTTTACGGTCCTCGAAGGACCGCCGGTGGATCGGCCGGGCCGCTTCCCCTCCCCCTCATCCCCAAACGGCTTTGTCGATCCACCGCTTTTTTCCCGCCGCCAGAGGCGGAAGATGTTCGTCTCATCTCACCACTTCAAAAAGTTTCTAAAGAAGCCTATGTATGGGCGGTGACGGCGCCTGTTTTGTATGCAGCGGCGCGGTCATGCGTAAAGTGAAGGCATCATGCGCCAGAAGAAATCGGCTCTTGCCAGTGTGACTGTTCTCGAACGCCTGCGGGCGGCGGGATTGCGCCCAACGCGTCAGCGTTTGGCCTTGGCCAAGCTGCTATTCGCGCGCGGTCACCGGCATGTCAGCGCTGAGCAGCTTTTCAACGAAGCGCGCGGCCAGCGTGTCGATGTCTCCCTCGCCACGGTCTATAACGCCCTGCACGATTTCACGGGCAAAGGCCTCTTGCGCGAGATCTCTATCGACTCCAGCAGTTCCTATTTCGACACCAACACCGGCAATCACCATCATTTCTACTTTGAGCGCACAGGCCGCCTCGAGGACATCGCCTCGGACCAGGTGAGCATCTCTGCCCTTCCCTCCGCCCCTGGCGGCGCCGAAATCAGCCGCGTGGACGTCATTATCCGCGTGAAAGCCTAACGGCTTAGCGTTCGCGGCGCGCCTCGCGCCTCCTTAATTTAGAATTATTCTAAACTGCTTGACTTGAGGTTAGCGCTGGCCTAAATGTGGCAGTGTGAATGCAGCCGAATTCATGCGGCTGTCTTCGTCCCATTCAACGCATCACAGGAGGGCTCCATGGCAAACCTCAAAGGTTCCAAAACCGAAGACAACTTGAAGGCCGCTTTCGCCGGCGAAAGCCAGGCGAACCGCCGTTATCTCTACTTCGCACAGAAGGCCGACGTCGAAGGCCAGAACGAAGTCTCGGCGCTGTTCCGCTCCACGGCGGAAGGCGAAACCGGTCACGCCTTCGGCCACCTTGAGTATCTCGAAGCTGTCGGCGACCCGGCCACCGGTTATCCCATCGGTGAAACCCGCGAGAACTTGAAGGCCTCCGTCGCTGGCGAAACCCACGAGTACACCGACATGTACCCGGGCATGGCCAAGTCCGCCCGCGAAGAAGGCTTCGACGAAATCGCCGACTGGTTCGAAACCCTGGCGAAGGCCGAGAAGTCCCACGCCGGCCGCTTCCAGAAGGCCCTCGATACACTCAGCTAAACCGGCAGTTCGATCGCGTTTAAAAAACCGGCCGGCTTAAAAAGAAAGTCGGTCGGTTTATTTTTTTGTCTCGTGAGATATACGGCACAGGTGTGAGATGCGGGAAGGAAGTCTGGAAGCCCCGACACGGCACGTCATCGATTGGAACAACCCGGACTATATCGACGCTGATAAGCTCGACGCCGAGATGCGGCGCCAGTTCGACGTCTGCCATGGCTGCCGGCGTTGTTTCAACTTGTGCGACTCGTTTCCCAAACTGTTCGATCTGGTGGACGAGGCCGGCGCCGACGAGGTGCACGGCGTCAAAAGCACCGATTTCAAAAAAGTTGTGGATGGCTGCACGCTCTGCGACATGTGCTTCCTCACCAAGTGCCCTTACGTTCCGCCGCACGCCTTCAACATCGACTTCCCGCACCTCATGTTGCGCTACCGCGTCGCCGAGCGCGCCAAGCACGGCACGCCCTTCGCCGACAAGCAGATCACCGAGACCGACCGCAACGGCACACTCGCTAGCATGGCGCCGGACCTCGTCAACTGGGGCGGCAAGCGCGGCAATGCGCTGACACGCCCGCTGCTTGAGAAAGTGGCCGGCATCGACCGCAATGTCGAGCTGCCCAAGTATCACGGCAAGACATTCATGACGCGCGCCAAGGAATCTCCGCCGGAGATCAATCGCGACGCGCCGGCTTTCGGCAAACGGAGCGCCGCGATCTTCGCCACGTGTTTCGCCAACTACAATAATCCCGACATCGGCGTAGCGGCCCTGAAAGTGCTCGCCAAAAACGGCGTGGATGCGGAAGTGGTCTATCCCGGCTGTTGCGGCATGCCGCAACTGGAACAGGGTGATCTTGCGCGCGTAGCGGAGAAAGCCAAAAGCACCGCCGCCGCGTTAAGGCCTTATATCGATGCCGGCAAAGACATCATCGCTCTGGTGCCAAGCTGCGCCTTGATGATGAAGTTTGAATGGCCCTTGATCGTGCCTGACGATGAAAACGTCAAAGCCCTCGCTCAGGCCACTTACGACATCACCGAATACATCGTCGAGATCGCCGATAATGAAGGCATCGCGCCGGGGCTTTCCGCTGTGTCGGGCGGCGTTGCTTTGCACATGGCCTGCCACGCGCGCGCGCAGAACATGGGCAATATGGGTGCGGAGATGCTGCGCCTGATCCCCGAAACCGATGTTTCGGTGGTGGAGCGCTGCTCGGGCCACGGCGGCTCCTGGGGCGTGAAGAAGGGCAACTTCGACTTCGCTCAGAAGTTCGCGCGCCAAACCGTGAAACGCGTGCTCGATGCAAAAAAAAGCTATCTCGCCTCGGAGTGTCCACTCGCCGGCAAGCATCTCGCGCAAGGTGCTGAGGGCGTGGACGGCGCATCCCACGAAGGCCAGCGCGCTTTCCATCCCATCGAGATCCTCGCCCGGGCCTATGGCCTGATGTGAGCAGAAGGAGTGTTGTTATGACTCAATCCACGACCCAATCCGCTCAGGCCGCGCGCCGCGCCATCACCCGCGCCGACATCATGCCGATGGAAGAGTACGCAAAGATTCGCCGTGCGCATCGCAAGCAATTGGTGGAGATCAAGCGCAGCCGTCGTGTACACATCGGCCCGCACGTGAGCCTCTACTTCGAGAACTACGACACCATGTGGGCGCAGGTGCAGGAGATGCTCTACATCGAGCGTGGCGGCGAGGAGCAGATCGAGGGTGAACTCTCGGCCTACAATCCGCTGATCCCGCAGGGCCGCGAACTGGTGGCCACCATGATGATCGAGATCGAAGACGAGGCCACGCGCCGGCGCATCCTGGCCACGCTCGGCCATATTGAAGATGCGCTACAGATCACTTTCGCCGGTCACACTGTAAAGGGCGTGCCCGAAGACGACTTGGACCGCACCACCGAGGAAGGCAAAACCTCCTCCGTGCATTTTCTGCATTTTACTTTTACGCCGGAACAGGCAGCGGCGTTCAATACACCAGGCATGCAAGTCGTGGTGGGCATCACACATCCGCGCTACGGCCATATGGCGCTGTTGCCGGAAGCCTCAAGGGCAGCCTTGGCCGCGGATCTAGCGTAGATTATTTTACTGCACGGTTTCGTTGGAATAGACGCCCCAGAACTGCTCGCGCTTGAGCCAGCCTTGCAGGCCGTTGACTTCCACGCGGCAGTAGCCCGTCTCGGCGGGGCAACGCTGCACGTTGACGATCACGCCGGCTTCCAGCGTGGCGACCACGGGCGCCATGTCTTCACCGGCGCGCTTCAGGGTCTGCACACCACCGGTCACCACCGCCGTGCGCTTGCCTGACAGCATGCTTTGATGCACCCAGCCTTCCGCCCCATCGGGGTCACGGATATGCCGCCAGGTGTCATACTCAGCGATGATCTCTACCGGTAAGTGTCGGCGCGTGTAGATCCAATCAACCGGATAGCGCACGCCGGGACCCGTCCTGAGATTGATGGGATTGGTGCGCAACGATACGAAGCGCGGAATGGGAAGGCCGGCCGCCGAACCTTTGGCATCGCTTTTTTCGCTATCGTCCATGGCATCAGCGCTGTCGGCCTTCAGTTCGTCGCCGCTACTCTGATTGGCTATGGGCTGATTGGCTTTTGGCGCTTCGGTCTTTGGAGCCGGCGCGGGGGCGGCCTTCGCGGCGGGCGGGGTTTTTGCCGCCTTGGGCTTCTCGGCCGCCTCGGCCGACGAGAAGAGCGTGGGCGAGAGAAGGGCGCCTGGAAGCACTGCGATCAACGCCCCCAAAACCGCCAAATGCCTGACGTACGTCGCCCTCAAGGCCGTTATAACCTTTGCCTTCGCTGCACCTCGTGTCGCGGCAAAAAATGACAGGAACTTCAAATCCGCCACACTGGTAGGCCGTTTTGTGCCTGGGATTTGCGCTTTTGGCAACGGCATGCTGGATGCGGCTTCTATGGGGGCTTGCCTGGACAAGGCCAGTGACCACTGCTACCCCTTAATGACCGATGCCCTGGTGGGCGGAGATGCAACCCTCCGTAAAGCGGCCCTCCGTAAAGCGGACTGAACGAAGCAATCACGATGGCGCGGACCAAGCCTACAGTTGTGGTGACCCGGAAACTGCCCGACGTCGTTGAGACGCGGATGATGGAGCTCTTTGATGTTCATTTGAATGTCGAGGACAGGCCTTTCTCCGCCGACGAACTCGTGGCCGCCGTGCAGAAATGTGACGTGCTGGTCCCCACCCTCACCGATCAGGTGGATAAGGCCATCATCAGCCAGGCCGGCGCGCGCCTGAAACTGATCGCAAACTTCGGCAACGGCGTTGACCACATCGACGTGGCTGCCGCCCGCGTCAAGGGCATCACGGTCACCAACACGCCCGATGTCCTCACGGAAGACACCGCCGACATGGCCATGGCCCTGATGGTGGCCGTGCCGCGTCGTCTCCTCGAAGGGGCCGAGATGATCCGCGACGGACGCTTCAAGGGGTGGAGCCCGACGCACATGCTGGGCCACCGCCTGTACGGCAAGCGCCTTGGCATTATCGGCATGGGCCGCATTGGCACAGCCGTGGCGCGCCGCGCGCGCGGTTTCGGCATGGCCATCCACTACCACAACCGCCGCCGCCTGCGTCCGGAATTGGAAGCAGAAGTCGAGGCCACCTATTGGGAAAGCCTCGATCAGATGCTGGCGCGCATGGACGTCATCTCCGTGCACTGCCCGCATACGCCGGGCACTTTCCATCTGCTCTCGGAACGACGGCTGAAACTTCTGAAGCCCACGGCTTATGTCATCAATCTCGCGCGCGGCGAGATCGTGGATGAGGTGGCGCTCATTCATCTTCTGCAAGAGGGTAAGCTCGCGGGCGCCGGCCTCGACGTCTTCGAACACGAACCCGCCGTCAATCAGACACTTCTCGCGATGAAGAATGTCATCCTGCTGCCGCACATGGGCTCCGCCACCATCGAGGGGCGCATCAACATGGGCGAGAAAGTCATCATCAATATCAGGGCGTTCTGCGACGGCCATGCGCCGCCGGATCGTGTTTTGCCGCTGACAACCTAGTCATCGACACCTGCTTTTATGACGTCGGCGTCCCTCAGCGTTCACCCCATTCCCTTCTGCGATCCTGCGGCGGCTTTCCAACCGCTGGCGGCAACGCCTATGTCAGTGTTGCTGGACAGTGCCTTGCCGGGCAATCAAGCGCGCTTCTCCTATATCGCGGTCGATCCTTTCCGCGTCATCCGCTGTGCCAACCGACCTTGGGCCACCAGCATCGACGGTATTCCTCACGCGGGCGATCCCCTCACCATCCTGGCAGCGGAACTTGCGGCGTTTAAGATCGAAGCTGGCAACGCGCCGACGCCTTTCTTCGGCGGAGCCGTGGGGTTTTTTGCCTATGAGTTGGGCGGCGCGCTGGAGCGCTTGCCGGCACCGAAGTCGGCCGCCACCGTGCCGACGGAAGATATGGTGGTTGGGCTCTATGATACCGTCGCCGCCTTCGACCTCGAAAAGCGCGAGGCCTGGGTCCTGACTTTGGATTTCCCGCAGAATGACGGACGGACGCCGCCTGGCGTCCGGGCCGAGCGCCTTGCCGCAGCACTCGGCACACGTTCAATCGTTCCCGCAAAAACTCCGGGCGCGTGGCGCGCCGAAACACAGCGCGCCCGCTACGAACGCAATGTAATAGAGACCATCGACGCCATTCGTGCCGGCGACATCTATCAGGCCAATATCTCGCAGCGCTTTCTGGCCGATGCGCCCAAAGGCACCGACTCTTACGCTCTCTATCTGCGCCTGCGCGACGTATCGCCCGCACCCTTTGCTGCCTTCCTCAACATGGGAGACGGGCTGCACATTCTTTCCGCATCGCCGGAGCGATTCCTGCAAGCAGATCACCAAGGCCGCATTGAAACCCGGCCCATCAAGGGCACGCGGCCCCGAGGCTCTACGCCTAGGGAAGACCAGCGCATGGCCGCTGACCTGGTTGCCAGCGGCAAGGACCGGGCCGAGAACCTGATGATCGTGGATTTGTTGCGCAACGATCTCGCGCGCGTATGTATCCCCGGATCGATCTCAGTACCGGTGCTGTGCGGCCTCGAAACATTCCCGACTGTGCATCACTTGGTCTCGGTGGTCACGGGCCGGTTGCGCGCGGGCATTACGTCGGTGGACCTGCTCCGCGCGACTTTCCCCGGCGGCTCGGTCACCGGTGCGCCCAAGATCAGGGCCATGGAGATCATTCACGCGCTGGAAACGGCCCCGCGTGGGCCCTATTGCGGTGCCATCGCCTGGCTCGGCTTTGACGGCGCCATGGATTCTTCTATCGTGATCCGCACTATTGTGCGTGTGAATGATACGCTCGTGGCCCAGGCTGGCGGGGGCATCGTGGCGGAATCCGATCCCTCACGTGAATACGAGGAAAGCTTGACCAAGGTGAACCCCCTGCTGGGCCTGCTGCGGGACAATTGAAGCCATGAAGATCAGCATCAACGGCGTGCTGCATGCGGCCAGCGAAGCGCGAATCGATCCTTCCGACCGCGGCTTCACGCTGGGCGACGGCGTCTTCGAGACCATCGTCGTGCGCCGCAACGCTGTGCGTCATTTACGCGCGCATCTGGCGCGCCTGCGGGCCGGCGCGGACCTTCTGGGCATTCCCGTGCCGGGCGACGATCAGTTCCTTGCTGGTTGGATCGGCGCCACCATCACCGGCAACGCGCTCTCTGAATGCGTGGTCCGCGTGACATTGACGCGCGGAGCCGGAGCGCGCGGCATCGTTCCGCCTCCCAATCCTCAGACCACCTTTGTCGTGACGGTTGCACCGTTGCCCCCGGAGGCAGAGCCCGCGCGCCTTGTCATCGCCAAGAGCACACGGCGCAACGAGCACTCACCACTCTCACGTATTAAGCATCTCAATTATCTCGACAACATCCTCGCGCGCCGGGAAGCCACCGCCTTGGACGCCGACGATGCCGTGCTGCTCAACACCGCGGGGCGCGTCGCCGAAAGTACCGTGGCGAATATCTTCGTGCTGGTGGATGGCTACATGCTGACGCCGCCCGTGGAAGACGGCGCCCTGCCCGGAATCATGCGCGCCGAGGCTATCAAACTGGCAAAAGCGGAAGAGCGCGAGGTCAGCGTGGATATGCTCACCCGCGCGAGCGAGGTTTTCCTCACCAATGCGCTGGGCGTGCGGCCGGTCATTGCGATTGACGACAAGCCGGTGGGCGACGGCGCCCCTGGGCTCATCACCCAGCTGCTCGCCACGCGCCTCTAACTCTTAAGATTTCTTGCAGGCGTCGGAGATGGCTTTGTGCGCGGCACCGAAGCCGGTCAGCGAGAACGTGTCGGTGGTAATATTGCTGCGGCTGGAGGTGCCCTTCACCGTGACCGTTTTCCCTTTGGTCAGAAGTTGAATAATATCCTTGTCGGTCTTGGTGTCGCGCGCCCAGGCGCGCTCGCCATTGGTGAACAATGCGAAGCGCTTGCCGTTGGCTGTCACCACCGCATCGGAGTCCGGCAGGTACTGATAACCCGCCACAACGCTGACCACATCGAAAGCATTGGCCGCTGGCCGGTGCGTGATCAGAAACTGCACTTCGCCCCGAGCCTTGTAGTTGCCTTCGGATTTTTCCGGCTTCACGGACATGAAGCAAACGTCCTTGCCGCTTTCCTTATAAGTCTGCGCCACCCATTTGCCATAAGTGCCAAGCACTTTGACTTCCTGGGCCGCGGCCGGACGCGCGAAAGCGAGGCCAGCAAGGAATATGCAAAAGATGAGTCTGCGCATGGCCGAATTGTGCGGGTGATGCCGCGCGAAGGCAAGCCCGAAGCCGGACTAGTCCGCCAGATCTTCGCCGTCACGCTCAGCCAAGGCCACTTCCGCCAACGGCGCCGGTTTGCGGAAGCGCGCACCCTCCGGTCCACCCGGCATGACGGGGCGCGGCGGGAAGCGGCCCATGGTGAGCAGCCGGTCATACATCACGACAACGCCGGCGATACCAACATTGAGACAGAACCGCGTGGGGATTTTCAGCAGATGATCGCAGCGCGCCACCAGCGCCGGTGACAGCGAACTGCGCTCAGGCCCCAGCACATAGGCCGCGCAGCGCGGGTGCGTGAAGCTGGGCAGCTCCGATGCGTCGTCATGCAATTCCACGCCCACCAGCGCGCAGCCTTTGGGCAGCAGAAGATCGCTCAACGTTGGAAAGCTATAGAAAGGCAGACTTGCAAGCGCGTCGGAGGTATCGGTCTGCCCGCCTTGCGCTCTTTTATATGTGGCGGCGACGGTGAAGACAAAACTCGCATCGAAGGCATGAGCGGAACGGAAGAGATTGCCTACATTGAAGGGCTTGTTGATGCCCTCGACGCCGATGCCGAAATAACCGCGCATGCCGCTCCCCTGGTATGGGGCGTGCTTACCATGAAGCGCCGCCGCTGAGAAAGATAAAGGCGTTAAGCGGCGACGGCCGTGAGTGCAATCTTGAAATCGGGCTCGGTCTTGGCGCGGATCTCATCCACCGTGACGCCGGGCGCGATATCCACCAGTGTGAGGCCGGGACGACCCACGTCAAAAACGCAGAGGTCGGTAACGATGAGGTCCACCACGCCCTTGCCCGTCAGCGGCAAGTCGCAGGCTTTGAGGATTTTCTTCGCATCGCCCTTGGCAGTGTGTTCCATGATCACCACCACGCGCTTCACGCCGGCCACGAGGTCCATAGCGCCGCCCATTCCTTTGATCATCTTGCCGGGGATCATCCAGTTGGCGAGGTCGCCGTTCTCGGCCACTTGCAGCGCACCCAGGATGGCAAGGTTGATATGCCCGCCCCTGATCATCCCGAAAGACGCAGCGCTATCGAAGAAGCTGGTGGTCGGCAGTGTCGTGATGGTTTGTTTGCCGGCGTTGATGAGGTCGGGGTCTTCCTCGCCCTCGTAGGGAAACGGCCCCATACCCAACATGCCGTTCTCACTTTGGAGCTGGATGGAGATGCCCTGCGGCAGGTGGTTGGCCACCAACGTCGGAATACCGATACCGAGATTGACGTAATAGCCGTCTTTCAATTCCTGCGCCGCTCTCGCGGCCATTTGGTCACGGTCCCATGCCATACTCTCTACTCCGCTGCCGCGCGAGCGCGCGTGGTGCGATGCTCGATGCGTTTGTCGTACCGATCGAGCTTCATCATGCGCTTCACAAAGATACCGGGCGTGATCACGTGATCGGGATTGAAGGCGCCAAGCGGCACCAGTTCTTCAACTTCCGCCACGGTCACCTTGGCAGCCGTGGCCATGATCGGGTTGAAGTTGCGCGCCGTCATGCGGTAGACAAGATTGCCTTCCGGATCGCCCTTCCAGGCATGCACGAGCGCAAGATCGGCAACCAGGCCGCGCTCCATGACATAGTGATGGCCGTCAAACTCCCGCGTCTCTTTACCTTCCGCAATCTGCGTGCCGTAGCCCGTGCGCGTGTAGAAAGCCGGGATTCCAGCGCCGCCGGCACGGATGCGTTCCGCCAGCGTGCCCTGCGGGTTGAACTCCACCTCCACGTCGCCGCTCAAATACTGTTGAGCAAAGGTCGCATTCTCACCGACGTAAGAGCTGATCATCTTTCTGATCTGGCGCGACTTCAGCAGCAAGCCCAGACCCACGCCGTCGACGCCGGCGTTGTTGGACACCACCGTCAGACCCTTCACGCCCGATTCCAGGACCGCGTCGATCAGCACGGCCGGAACGCCGCACAGACCAAAGCCGCCCGACATGATCAACATGTCGTCGCGCAGAAGGCCGGCCAGGGCATCCCTGGCATTTGCGTAGATCTTGTTGAGCGCCACGCGGCGCCTCCTTGGTTTGCGGTCAGGGGCGCATGATAGGCGGAGTCACCCTTGGGAACGAAATATTTTTGTGCGACGCACACTTTCCCCTAATAACGATACATATTATTGATAAATATATATAATTCCGTGCCAGGGACGATTTGATTTGTGAAGGATGCTGCAAAGGCGAGTATGCGAGGGCGCGTTAGGTGCCCGCTTCTAAGGCAAGCTTATCCATGAACAACGCCAGCGCCACGTCGCGCGCCGACAGACCCTTGCAGTCGTGGGTCGTCAGCATCACCTCGACGCGGTTATAGACATTGAACCACTCCGGATGGTGATCCATTTTCTCCGCCTGCAGCGCGCAGCGGCTCATGAAGCCGAAGGCCGCGTTGAAGTCGGCGAACACAAATGTCCGCTGGATGGCGTCCCGCCCTTCGGCGCTTTTCCAGTGCGGCACGTCGGCAAGCGCCTTGGCTCTGGCATCGGCATCGAGTTTCTGCACCATGGGCATCTCCCTAGCGGTGAAACACACGAGTTTAAACACGATGGGCAAAGCGGACGATCAAAGCAAGGAGGCTGACTGGACCGCCCCGACGCTGGCCGACATCGACGACCTTGCACGGCAGGCGCTCGCTTCGCTGCCGCAACCGCTTCTCAAAATGACCGCCGGCGTGGTGCTGCAGATCAGCGACTTCCCCGACGACGATGTCATCGAGGAGATGGAACTAGAATCACCGTTCGATATCCTTGGTCTTTACCAAGGCATCGCTCTCGGCGAGAAGCGCATGGGGTCTTCGGGCGATTTGCCCGACATGGTGTTCCTCTACCGCCGGCCCATTCTCGACTACTGGTGCGAGTCCGGCGAAGACCTGATCCATGTGGTGCGCCATGTGCTGATCCACGAGATTGGTCACCACTTCGGGTTTTCTGATGACGATATGGAAGCGCTCGAACAACAGGCCGAAGCGGAAGAGGGCGGCCTCTAGTTGCGAACTTTGGAATCGCGACACTAGCGCAGAAGCGTCTTCACCCGCCTGCGCAAGACCGGCAGCAGATCCTCTGCAAACCAGGGATTGTTCTTGAGCCAGCCGGTGTTGCGCCAGCTGGGATGCGGCAATGGCATGAAACGCGGGCCGTAATCGCGCCAAGCCGCAACCGTCTCTGCAAGCGTTCTTTTGCTCTTATCGCCAAGATAGTAGTCCGTCGCATATGAGCCCACGAGCAGTATCAGTTCCACCTTGCTAAACAGCGGAACAATGCGCGGGTGCCATAGCGGTGCACACTCGGAACGCGGCGGCCTATCTCCACCCTGCGGCAAACGCCCGGGGTAACACATCCCCATCGGTAAGATCGCGATACGGGCCTCGTCATAGAAAGTGTCGTTGTCCACACCCATCCAATCCCGCAGGCGATCGCCAGAGCGGTCCGTGAACGACACACCGCTCATGTGCACCTTCGTCCCCGGCGCCTGGCTGATGACAAGCAGACGCGCGCTCGCTTTACCGCGCAAAACGGGGCGCGGGCCTAAAGGCAGGCCGGTGCACAATGTACAAGCGCGCACGTCAGCCAAAACTTTGTTCAGTTTGCTCATAGGCTTTGCAGCAGGCTTTCCACATAAGCGGGGACGATCTGTGTTGCCGGGCCGTAGTGGGCCTCGGCGAAAAGTGTCGCGCCTTGCGAGGGCTCGAGATTGAGTTCCACCGTGTGAGCATCCGCGGACCTCTTCACCATCGTCACAAATCCCGCCGCGGGATACACACTCCCCGATGTGCCGATGGAGATGAACAGGGCGCAATCACGCAAAGCGGCTGTGATGCGTTCCATATGCAATGGCATCTCGCCGAACCAAACCACATTGGGCCGCATGCCTTTATCCTTGCCGCAGGACGCGCAGATATCCGTCACCGACAGATCGCCCAACCTAGGCACCACTGCGTCGCAGAAATTGCAGCGGGCTTGCGCATAGGTGCCGTGCATATGAATGAGGTCTTTGGTGCCAGCCTCGTCATGCAGCGTGTCCACATTCTGCGTCACGACGGTCACACCGCCGGGCCATGCCTGCTGCAGCTTCACCACAGCGTGATGGGCTGCATTGGGTTTGATATCCATCGTGCGGTGGCGCGCGCGGCGCATATTGTAGAAGGCGTGCACGCGCACAGGATCGCGCGCGAAAGCTTCGGGCGTGGCCACATCCTCCAGGCGCACCTGCGACCAGATGCCGCCAGCGTCGCGGAAAGTTTCAAGGCCCGATTCTTTTGAAATGCCGGCGCCGGTGAGAATCACGATGGAACCGCTGCGCGGCGGGATCACATCTGGCTGCAGAGGGAAAGCAGGCGGCATGGTGCTTGAGAGATAGGGACAATGACCTATGTTATCTAGCCCCCGCGACCGTGCAATGAGGAGGGGCAATGAGGAAGGGTGATGATCCGCGTTCTGTTTGTCTGCACCGGGAATATCTGCCGCTCGCCGACGGCCGAGGGTGTTTTCCGCCATATGGTGGAGGCAGAGGGACTTGCCGGGGAAGTCGAGACCGACTCTGCCGGCACACGCGGCTATCATATCGGCGAAGCGCCGGATCCCCGCACCATCAAAGCCGCGGCGGCACGCGGCTTCGATCTGTCGACGTTGCGCGCGCGGCGTGTGCATCCGGAAGATTTTCACCAGTTCGATTTGATCTTGGCCATGGACCGGGAGCATCTGGCGGACCTGCAAGCCCTGCGCCCGAAAAACGCCCGCGCCGAGGTGAAGCTCCTGCTCGACTATCACCCGGACAAAACCCTGCGCGATGTGCCCGATCCCTACTACGGCGACCGCGCCGATTTCGAGCACGTTTTGGATCTGGTGGAGCGCGCGAGCGAGATGCTTTTAATTAGTACCAGGGACGAATTTAATAAATGTACCAGGGACAAATAAGTAAATGGAAATAAATATATTAAATCGTCCCTGGCACTAATATATACTAATAGTCAGCCAAGGAAATATACACGGGACCGCCCCTGCCCAGGCGGCTCTCGAAAAGGGTGAGCTGCTCGACCCGGAAAGGCCCGGCGGAGAACAGATTGTTGCCCACCATGAAGGACTGCAGCCGCGCCGGCTGGGGTTTGGTGAGCCGGGCCAGCGTCACATGCGGCGTGAACTTGCGGGTCTCGGGCGGCAGGCCTGCCCGCACCACCGCCGATTCGATCTTGGCTTGCAGATGCGCGAGCTGCGGCGACGGCTGCACAGCGGCCCACAGCGCGTGCGCCTTGGCGCCTTCACCGAAAAGTCCGAGCCCTGCGAGCGTCAGATCGAAAGGCTGCCACACGACGGCCCGCAACCGGTGATCGATCTCCTCCGCGACGTCCTCGTCTACTTCGCCGATAAAGCGCAGCGTGATGTGCATGTTGGCCGGGGCCACCCAGGTGGCACCCGGTAACCCGCTGCACAGCATGGCGAGGCGCGCCACAACACCATCCGGCAGGGACAAGGCGACGAACAGCCGCAGCATCTTTGATTACTTCTTCACCGACATCGCCAGGTGCTTCTCGGCCTCGGCGACGAGCTTCTCCGCTGCCGGCAGAATGCGCGCCACGATCGCCTTCACGCCCTGAGGATTTGGATGAATGTGATCGCCCTGCATCAAATTCGGCACGGTAACGGCGCCATCAAGAAAAAACGGATACAGCGGCGCGCCGGTTTCTTGTGCGACCTGGGCAAAGATAGGATTGAAGCGCCCCCCATAGTCGCGGCCCAGATTGGGCGGCGCCATCATGCCGGCGATGAGCACGGGTGTGCCATCCTGCTGGATACGTTTGACGATGGCGCGCAAGTTATCAACGGTGATGGCAGGATCGATGGCGCGCAGCGCATCGTTGCCACCCAACTCCACGATCACCGCATCGGGCTTTTCGGCCAGCGACCATTCCAGCCGCGAGCGCCCGCCGCTGCTGGTATCACCCGAGAGCCCGCCTTGCAGCAGTACGACGTTGTGCCCTTTGGCCTTAAGCGCCTTCTCCAACTGTGCCGGAAATGAATCGCTCATCTGCTCAAGGCCGTACCCGGCCGTGAGGCTATCGCCGAAAGCCAAGATACGAACAAGCTTGCTGTCGGCGGCCTGCAGCGATGTGGCGCCCGTAAGCATCACGAGCGCAAGAGCTGCCGGCGTGAACAGCTTTCGTAACAGCGCTTGAGGTGCTAACAATCCCCGCCCCTTGGCGAGGCACCGAAGGACCGCCGACACACCCATGGATCAATCTCCGTCTTTCCGTGCCGCCGATAAAACCACGGCGCGCCCCGCGGCCATCGCTCTCGACACTGTACATCTTACTCTGGAGGGCCCGGCCGGACCGGTCAATATTCTGCGCGGCGTCAGCCTCGACGTCTCCGCCGGCACCGCCCTTGGTGTCGTGGGCCCCTCGGGTTCCGGCAAGACCACACTGCTGATGATTGTGGCGGGCCTTGAGCGCATCTCTTCCGGGCACGTGGCCATAGCGGGCACCGATTACACCCATCTCGACGAAGACGCGCTCGCTCTCTTCCGGCGCGACACCATCGGCATCGTTTTCCAATCTTTCCATCTCATTCCCACCATGAGCGCGCTCGAAAACGTGGCCGTGCCGCTGGAGTTCGCCGGTCGCAAAGATGCTTTCGATCGCGCCGAGGCGCAGCTGCGCGCCGTGGGTCTTGGCCATCGCCTCACGCATTACCCCGGTCAGCTCTCCGGCGGCGAGCAGCAACGTGTGGCGCTTGCCCGCGCATTCGCCGTGGAGCCTAAAATTCTTCTCGCCGACGAACCCACGGGCAATCTCGACGGTGGTACCGGCCAGCAGATCATCGACTTGCTGTTCGAACTGCACGCCAAACACAACACAACACTCGTGCTCATTACCCACGACCTGAAACTCGCTGGCCGCTGCGAGCGCGTGGTGCGTATCGCCGACGGTCTCATCGTCGGCGAAGGACTCGCTCCATGAGCGGCCTTCCGCTCGCCTTGCGTTTCGCCCTGCGCGAGATGCGCGGCGGGCTCAAAGGTTTCCGCATCTTCCTCGCCTGTATTGCCATTGGTGTCGCGGCCATCGCTGCCGCCGGCACCATGAACCTCTCCGTCAAAGCCGGCATCGAAGGCGATGCTCAACCGCTGTTGGGCGGCGATCTCCAGGCGCGCATGACGGGAAGGCCCGCGAGCGAAGCAGAGCAATCCGCCTTGCGCCAGGGCAGCGAAGTGAGTGTGCTTATGCAGATGCGCTCCATGGCGCGCACGGAAAGCGCCGGAGAAGTGCAAGCCCGCACGCTCATCGAACTGAAGGCCGTGGATTCCGGCTATCCGCTCTATGGCGCGGTGACGCTCCAACCGCAGCAATCCCTCCGCGATGCGCTTGCTCAGCGCGACGGCGCCTGGGGCGCGGTGATTGACCCTTCGCTGCTGACGCGCCTCAAGCTCAATGTCGGCGACACGTTCCAAGTGGGCGATGCAACGTTACAGATCCGCGCCACCATCCTTGATGAACCCGACCGCGCCATTACCTTTGCCACCGCGGGTCCGCGCGTCATGATCGCCGACGCTGCCATGGCCACGACCAATCTGGTGCAGGAAGGAAGCCTTCTCGAATATATCTACAACGTCAAATTGACAGATGCCGAGACCGCCGTCGACGCCCGCGAACGCCTGATCCGCGACTTCCCTGATGCTGGCTGGCGTGTGCGCGGCCTCAATCAAGCGGCTCAAGGCCTGGATGCTTTTATCGACAACGTCACGCTGTTTCTAACACTGGTGGGCCTCACGGCTTTGCTGACGGGCGGCATTGGTGTGGCGAATGCCGTGCGCGCGCATCTGGCAAGCCGCATGACCACCATCGCGACGCTAAAATGTTTGGGCGCGCCGGCGGATATGATTTTCTCCATGTACTTGCTGCAGCTGGGCATGCTCGCCGGCATCGGCATTATCATCGGGCTCATCATCGGGGCCATTATTCCGCCTTTCGCCATCACAGCACTTGGCGATGTTCTGCCGGTGAAAGCGCGCCTTGGCGTTTATCCTTGGGCGCTTGTGCAGGCGGCCATCTTCGGCGCGCTCACCGCAGCACTTTTCACACTGTGGCCCCTGGCCCGCGCGCGCGATATCCCGCCCGTGGCGCTCTTCCGGTCCGTGCTGGCGCTTTCGCCGAGCTGGCCGCGCACCAAGTATGTGGTCACAGTCGGCCTCATCGCCATTGCTCTGGGCGCCTTCACCATCTTCACGGCGGAAGAACGCCGCTTCGCCATTTACTTCGTCGGTGGCACCACGGTCTCGCTGATTCTCTTCCGCATTGCTGCAGCCCTCGTGATGAAGCTCGCCGCGCGCCTCAGCACCGGCCGGCGCGGATTTGTCGCGGGCCGTCCTTCGCTGCGCCTTGCGCTGGCGAACCTCTATCGTCCCGGCTCACCAACCATCTCCGTCGTGCTCTCCTTAGGTCTTGGTCTCTCTGTGCTGGTGGCCATGGCCCTCATGCAGGCCAACCTCGACCGTCAGATCCGCGAGGGTTTGCCCAGTGACGCACCGAGCATGTTCTTCATCGACATCCAACCGCACCAGACCGCCGACTTCGTCTCGCTCGTGCAATCCCAAAGCGGCGTGCACAAGGTGATCACTGCCAACATGATCCGCGCACGCATCACTAAAATCAAAGGTGTCGCCACCAACGATGCGCCCATGGATGCCAACAGCCGGTGGGCCGCGCGCGGCGAGCGCGGCGTATCCACGGCGGCCACGCTGCCCGAGAACGCCAAGCTTGCCGAAGGCACGTGGTGGCCCGCCGACTATAGCGGTGAACCGCTGGTCTCTATCGATGCCGTCGTGGGCCGCGATTTCTATCTGAAACTCGGTGACAGCATTTCCGTGAATGTGCTGGGCCGCGAGATCACGGCCAAAGTGGCCAGCTTCCGCGATATCCGCTGGCAGTCGGGCACCATGAACTTCACGCTGATCTTCTCGCCCAATGCCCTGGCCGGTGCGCCCGGCATTTCCATCGCCACCGTCAACTCGGATGCGGGCACAGAGGACAAAATCGAGACCGCCGTGCTCGGCGCCATGCCCAATGTCACGGTGATCCAAGTGCGCGAAGCTTTGGACATGCTGAAACAGGTGCTCGACACCTTGGGTATGGCCGTGCGCCTCACCGCGACTGTTGCCCTTCTTGCCGGCGCCCTGGTGCTGGCGGGCGCCATCGCTGCCGGCCACAACCGGCGCATTTATGAGTCCGTCGTCTTAAAAGTCCTCGGCGCCACGCGCGCCGATGTGCTGAAAGCCTTCGTCTTCGAGTATCTCCTGCTCGGTCTGGCGACAGGCCTCATCGCAGCCGTGGTCGGCGCGCTCGCTGCCTGGGGTATTGTGACGCGCATCATGCGCCTCACCTGGTCCCTTGATCTCGGACTTGTAGCCATCGTGATCGTCAGTTGCATGACGGTGACCTTGCTCGCGGGATTTGCAGGCACGTGGCGCGCCATGGGCATCAAGGCGGCCCCCCTCCTGCGCACCGAGTAAAGAGCTGGCAACACCCGACTCCTGGCTTGTAACCAACTGGTGACAAAAGCCTTTTTGTGACAAAGCGAAATATTACGTTTGCGCCACCCGATGCCGATTTCGGTTGCGTGGGCGCGCCAACGTACCAATATATCTCCTGTGCCCGCTCCCTTTTGGCGGGCGTTCAACATGCGAGGACACTATGGCCTTAGAAACTGATCGCGGTCCCGTGGCGCGCGGTTATGACGCCACCTTCGGACGCGCGGATGCCGCAGCGATCGACGTCGGGCTGCGCCAGTACATGCTGCGCGTTTATAACTATATGGCTTCAGGCCTGTTTCTTTCAGGCTTCGTCGCCCTTCTCACCGTCAACAGCGGTCTGCGGGACATCTTCTTCCGCGTCTCCGAAACGGGGCGCATCGGCTACACCGGTCTCGGGTTGGTCGCGGTCTTCGCGCCTATCGGCCTGATCCTGGCCATGAGCTTCGGCGCGAACCGCATGAAGACCTCGACGCTGCAAGCGCTCTACTGGGCCTTCGTGGCCTTGATGGGTGTGGGCTTGTCGGTGGCGCTGCTCGCCTACACCGGCGTCAGCGTCGCGCGCGTGTTCTTCATCACCGCCGCGTCCTTCGGCGCCTTGAGCCTTTACGGCTATACCACCAAGCGCAACCTGTCGGGCTTTGGCACCTTCCTGTTCATGGGCCTGATCGGCTTGGTCATCGCCAGCGTGGTGCAGATGTTCGTGCAGAGCGCGGCCATGCAGTTCGTCATATCGGTGGTGGGCGTGCTGATCTTCGCCGGCCTGACCGCTTACGACACGCAAGCCATCAAGAACCAGTACCTGACCATCCGCGGTTCGACGATGGAGGATAGCTCCGCCATCATGGGCGCGGTGAAGCTCTACCTGGACTTCGTGAACCTGTTCCAGTTCCTGCTGCAGTTCATGGGCCAGCGCCGGAATTAACCGCCGCCACCTTCTGCCAACAAGAAAGCCCGGGCCAAAAGCCCGGGCTTTTTCTTTGCGCTAAGAACTTGATTTGAAATGGTGCCGACGCGCGGAATTGAACCGCGGACCTACTGATTAATAATTAGACGGTATAGCATTTAACTCACCCAAAGAAATCAGTATGTTACAAGGTAATACACAAATACCTCATATTTCACAATATGTTATGGTGATATTTTGAATTACCCTAGCATTCCTTGAGTTTGACCTGACCGATTCTCTGTACCAATCGTGATGTTAGTCTACTGCACGGTTGCGGCCTGTTCGAGTGGCATTGGAACCGGGCTATAGGCCACCGGCGCCGGTGGCCTATAGCCGAGCGCCGAATGGGG
>CANJBL010000009.1 GCA_947472795.1 Fidelibacterota bacterium
CGACATTACAATACGATCCGTCCGCATTCATCGTTGGGGTACCGTCCTCCGGCACCCGAGGCCATCGTCTGGCCAACGGCAATACCGGTGGATCAAACCCGTGCTCTAAACTAACATTCCAATCGGACCACTCAGTGGGGGCCGGTCAGGCCCCGAACTTTGTTTGTGTACATTTGTTTGTGTACATAGGATAATTCTGGGGCGAGGCCGTGAGGGAGTAGAGTGATCCGCGCGATTCTTTCTTTTTCCATGGATGTTGCGCGCATACGCTGATGCCTTGCTGCGGATGAGGTCCACGATTTAGCGAGGAGGACGTACGTGGTGTTTCGAAAGAATCCGGTTCCGTCGCAAAAGAAGCGCTTGGCGAGCGTGCTTTGCTGGGGGGCTGTAGGTCTGCTGGCGGCTTTCGCGCTTGATCAAACCTCGCGTTCTTTCGCGGCTCCTGAAGGCCCGGCAGCACCCTCTTTGGACGGCATGGCATCGGCTGCCCGCGTGCGCCTGATCACCCAAGAGCAGTACGTCAACTCCCTGGTCTATATCTTCGGACCCGATATCCATATCGATGCGCGCTTCGGGCCCATGCGCCGCACGGAAGGGCTGCTGTCCAACGGCGCTGCGATCGCCGGCGTGACGGCTGCCCAGCTCGAGCAATACCAGCGCACGGCCGCGATGGTGGCGACCGAAGTGGTCAGCCCCGCTTACCGCGACTATCTGATTCCCTGCAAACCCGCCAACGAGAAAGCGGCCGACGCCGATTGCGCCAGCAAGTTCCTCAGCAATGTGGGCCGGCTCATCTACCGCAAGCCCCTGGATAAGGAAAAGCTTGCATACATCGTGGGCGAAGCGAACACCGGCGCGGACAAGGTGAAGAATTTCTACACCGGACTGTCGGCGGCTCTTGAAGGCATGCTCTTGAGTCCGGATGTTCTGTTCATCACCGACAGTTACGAGAAAGACCCCGCGCACAAAGGCAAGTATCGCCTGACGGCGTATGCCTTGGCCCAGCGCCTGTCCTTCTTCCTGTGGAACGCGGCCCCCGATGAGTTGGTCCTCAAGGCTGCCGAAAGCGGCGAGATCCAAACCCCGGAAGGTCGCGCGCACGTCATTGATATGATGATCGCCAGCCCGCGCCTTGAAGGAGGCGTGCGTGCTTTCTTCGACGACATGATGGGCTTCGATGACTTCAGCAATCTCACCAAGGACGGCACGATTTATCCCGCCTTCACCGCGGCTACGGTGCTTGACGCCCGTGAACAGACGCTGCGCACCATCGTCAATCATCTGATCGTCGAGAACAAAGACTACCGCGACCTTTACACCACGCGTGAGACGTTCATGTCCCAGGCGCTGGGTGCGATCTATGGCGTCAAGGCCATGCCCGGCTGGAACCCGTATACGTTCCCGGCTGACAGCGGCCGCGCCGGCATCGAAACGCACATCAGTTTCCTCGCCGTGCACTCGCATCCTGGCCGCAGCTCGCCGACGCTGCGCGGCAAGGCTTTGCGCGAAGTCCTGCTGTGCCAGAAGGTTCCGCCGCCGCCGGCCAACGTCGATTTCTCCGCGCTCGAAAACCCCAAGGCCGAACAGAAGACGCAGCGCGACCGCGTCAATTTCCACCTGCAGAATCCGGTGTGCGCCGGCTGCCACAAGATCACCGATCCCATTGGTCTGACGCTGGAACAGTTTGATGGCGCGGGCTTCTACCGCACCATGGAACGCGGCACGCAGATCGACCCGTCGGGGTCCCTGGATGGCAAGACCTTCGACAGCGCTGTCGGCCTTGCCGCGGCCCTGCACGATCATCCGGCTCTGCCGACCTGCCTGACACGGCGCGTGTACAGCTACAGCATGGGGGGCGCGGCCACTGTCGCCGATGAACCTATGCTCGATTTCTTAAACAAGCGTTTTGCGGATGAAGGCTACCGCGTGCCTGCCCTGCTTCGCGCCATTACTCTTTCGCCTGCATTCTCGGAGGTCGTTCCGTTTGCTCAAGCTGGTGGCAAAAGCGCCAGCGCAGGGCAAACTCTCGCTCAGAACTCAAAGTAAGAGGAGAAGCGTTTATGGCTGGTATGAATAGACGTCGTGTCCTGAGGGGCATGCTCGGCGGCGGCGCTGTCACGGTTGGTCTGCCGCTTCTCGATTGCTTCCTCAACACCAATGGCACGGCGCTGGCCGACGGCAAGCCCATGCCCCTGCGCTTCGGTACTTGGTACTGGGGCTTGGGCATCACATCCAAGATCTTCGTGCCGAAGACGACCGGCGCTGGCTACGAACTCCCCGAAGAGTCGGCGGTCCTGAAGCCGGTCCAGCAGCACATCAACCTGCTCTCGAACCTCAATGCTTTCCGCGACGGCTATGAGAACTACTGCCATCTCACCGGCTGGGTTGTGACCCGTTCGGGCTCGGCGCCCAGGACCAAGGACTCCACCCCCGACCAGACGTACGATGTGAAGATTGCCAATACCGTTGGCCGGACCACGCGCTACAAGCTACTGGCGGCCAGCGCGGAAGGCACCGCGCGCGGCACAAAAAGCTACGAAGACCAGAACACGCCGAACAATTCCGAATACTCGCCCATCCAGTTCTACCAGCGTCTGTTCGGCGCGGAGTTCCAGGATCCCAACGCGCCTGTATTCACGCCGAACCCGCAGCTCATGGTGCGCAAGAGCGTGCTGACTGGCGTCATGGACGAAGCGAAGGCTTTGAACACCAAGGTCGGTGCGGCTGACCGCGCCCGCCTCGACCAATACTTCACGGGCCTGCGCGATCTCGAGCGCCAGTTCGACCAACGCCTCACGAAGCCCGAGCCGCTCGCCGCGTGCAAGGTCGTGTCCGCCGTCACCAAGGAACCGCCTCCAGGCTCCGACTCTCGCGACGTGGCTGCGCGCCACAAGATGATAAGCGAGCTGATGGCCATGGCCGTCGCCTGCGATCAGACGCGCGTGTTCAACATGTCCTACGGCTACGGCAACACCATCAAGGCCGGCTACGAGAAGACGCACCACACCACCACGCACGAAGAGCGCGTGGACGAAGGGCTCGGCTATCAAGCCAATTGCTCGTGGTTCACGCGCCGCCAGATGGAAGCCTGGGCCGAGTTCGTCACGACCTTCGCCGCTATCAAGGAAGGCGACGGCACGCTTTTGGATAACTGCCTTGTGGTTGCGGACTCCGACCACGGCTTCGCGCGCCTGCACAGCCTCGACAACATGGTGATGTTCACCGCCGGCAAACTGGGTGGCAAGGTGAAGACAGGCCTGCACATCGACGCAGGTGCCACGTCCACCGTGCGCGTCGGCTATACGGCGATGAAGCTGATGGGGATGGATATCAAGAGCTGGGGCACCAAGAGCAACGAGACGTCGAAAGAAATTGGCGAAATCCTGGTCTAAGTCGGAACCGGTTGAGAAAGAGGGAGAAGTGTCATGACGGGTATCAATAGACGGCGTGTTTTAAGAGGTATCCTTGGCGGCGGTGCCGTCACGGTGGGTCTGCCGATCCTCGATTGCTTCCTCAACACCAACGGCACGGCCTTCGCCGACGGTAAGCCGCTGCCCATGCGCTTCGGCACCTGGTTCTGGGGCCTTGGTATCAATTCAAAGATCTTCGTGCCGAAGATGACGGGTGCAAACTACGAATTCCCCGAAGAGTCTGCGGTGCTGAAGCCGGTGCAACAGCACATCAATCTAATCTCCAACCTCAACGCCTTCCGCGACGGCTATGAGAACTACTGCCATCTGACCGGCTGGGTCGTCACGCGCTCGGGCTCGGCGCCCAGGACAAAGGATTCAAATCCGGACCAGACCTTCGACGTCAAGATCGCCAACCAGATCGGCCGCACCACGCGCTACAAGATGCTCAACGCCACAGCGTCCGGCAGCGCACGCACGACCTTCAGCTATGAAGACCAGAACACGCCGAACAACGCCGAATATTCGCCGATCCAATTCTATCAGCGCTTATTCGGTCCGGAGTTCCAGGACCCCAACGCGCCAACGTTCACGCCGAACCCGCAGCTCATGGTGCGCAAAAGCGTGCTCACCGGCGTCATGGACGAAGCCAAAGCACTCAACACAAAAGTCGGCGTCGCCGACCGGGCGCGCCTCGATCAGTACTTTTCGGGCTTACGCGACCTCGAGCATCAGTTCGACCAGCGCCTCACGAAGCCCGAGCCGCTCGCGGCCTGCAAGCCCATGGCGGCGGTCACCAAGGAACCGCCTCCGGGCGCGGACTCGCGCGACGTGGCTACGCGCCACAAGATGATGAGCGAACTGTTGGCTATGGCGATCGCGTGTGACCAAACCCGCGTGTTCAACATGACCTACTCGTCGGGCGCGGCTTACACCATCAAGCAGGGCTACGAGAAGACGCACCACACCACCACGCATGAAGAGCGTGTGGACGAGACGTTGGGGTATCAGACCAACTGCTCCTGGTTCACGCGCCGCGAGATGGAATCGTGGGCCGAGTTTGTCACCACCTTCGCGGCCATCAAGGAAGGCGACGGCACGCTGCTCGACAACTGCCTGATCACCGCCGACTCCGATCATGGCTTCGCGCGCCTGCACAGCTTGGACAACATGGTGATGTTCACCGCAGGCAAATTGGGCGGCCGCCTGAAGACCGGCCTGCACATCGACGCCGGTGCTACATCCACCGCGCGTCTCGGCTACACGGCGATGAAGCTCATGGGCGTCGATATGAAAAGCTGGGGCACCAAGAGCAACGAAACCTCGAAGGAAATCGGCGAGATCCTGGTCTAACGGACGCGTGGGCCATCGGCTCAAGGGGAACTGAACATGGAACTTCGTATGCGGGCAAAAAAGATTGCACTGCCGACCTTCGCCGCCCTGACGGCTCTTGTGATCGGCGCGGCGAGCGCCTCAGCCGCTGACCTTCCGCCCGTCGTGAAAGACGGCAAGATCAGCTATGTGCTGACCCATCGCCTTTGGACCGTGCAGTCCAATGATGAAAAGACGGAATGCCCGAAGGGCATGAATACCGGCCCGCGCGAGCAGTTCCATCAACTGTTTCCGGATGACGGCAAGCAGCGCACGGTGGTCGACACCTACCTCAAGCGCGAAGCCGAGCAGGCGCTGCCCTCAAAGGACAGCTACGATCCCTTCCCGTACCTCGAGGCTCAGGGCCCCATCGTCCACGGCATGAACCTGGACGGTAAAGTAAAGAAATCCGATTTCGGCGACGAAGAAGGCCATAAGGGCATCGACAACCAGATGTACCGCGCCATCGGTTGCATCATCAATTTTCGGGGTCCCTCGATCAACCCGATCTGGTGGTATGAGAACGAATACGTCCGCCGTTATGTCGCCAACCGTCTGATGATCGAGATTTCCGGCGTCGACAGCCTCGAGAACGACGACGACGTCACCGTGAAAAGCTACCGCGGCATGGACGAGCTTTTGATCGATGCCGTCGGCGACGCCACCGGCCAGGTGATCACCCCGGGCGGCACGCAGCGCATCGACGAACGCTGGGGCAAGATGTTCCAGGCCACCTGGAAAGCCAAGATCGTCAACGGCGTGCTCATCACGGAAGCGACGGACGCAACGATCCCGATCTTCGGCCGCTACCTCACCACGGCGGTGCTGCCCATCAGGGGCATGCGCTTTGAGCTGAAGCTCACGCCGCAGCGCGCCAATGGCGTCATCGCCGGTTACACGGACATCGAAGGCTTCCAGCGCTATATCAATCAATCGTGGCCGCAGCACTATCACAGCAACGGCGAGATGCCGACCATCTCCATGTTCCACGCCATCGACCGTCTCGCGGACGGCTATCCCGATCCGAAGACAAAGAAGATGACGGCCATCTCTTCTGCCATGGACGTGAAGATGACCCAGGTTTTTATCGTGCCCGCGGAAAAGCCGCAGCCCTTGGCGGCGCTCACCGACCGTCAGCAGGCGGCTGCCCAACCGGCGAAATAGGCGCGCCAGATCTAAAGCACCGAGAGCATTTCAATTAAAGGAAACGGGTCTATGCGTCTGTTGGGGAATATCCGCAAAGGCATCGCGGTTGTCGCGCTCTTGAGCGTGGCAGGGTCTTTCGCTGCCGCGCAAACTGTCCAGAAATATCGGCCGCCCGTTGCCGATCTGGAAATCTCGATGAACGAGCCCATGCCGCCGGGCTTCGGCGTGCAGCAGACCGACGTGGACGGTCCCGTCTTCACCGATGCGCGCGGCATGACCATCTATGACTGGCCGTTCCGCAATCAGGAGCTCGGCGATCCCGGCGACCACAAGGACAATGCTTCCAAGTGCACGGATGTCAAAACCACAGTCACCAGCGGCTCGGCCGAGATTTATCCGGCCGGCTACATTCTGCCCGACCTCGATATCCGCCCGAGCTGCACGCAAGCCTGGCCTCCCGTTCTTGCTTCAGCGGACGCCAAGCCTGTTGGCAAATGGACAATCTCAGAACGTCCTGACGGTAAGAAGCAGTGGGCCTACGAAGGCATGCCGCTTTACACGTCCAATCTCGATACCAAGCCAGGCCAGGTGAACGGTGGCATGCGCCGCCCCATCCTCGATGGCCAGCCGCCGCCGTTCCGCTTCCCCGTGGGTCCGCCGGCGCTCACACCGCCAGCCTTCTCGGTGAAGTCCATCGCTACCGGGCGCGTCCTCATGAATGCTGGCGGCCTCGTGGTCTATTCTTTCGAAGGCGACCGCCCCAATGTCTCCAACTGCAAAGGCGAATGCCTGAAGGAATGGGTGCCTGTGCTGGCGGCGGCCACCGCCCAAGCTCAAGGTGAATGGGGCGTGATCGAGCGCGCGCCCGGCGTGAAGCAATGGACCTTCCGTTCCATGCCCGTTTACACCTACATCCTGGACAAGAAGCGCGGCATCGTCGGCGCACGCGGCACAAGTCTCATGGCCAACGACATGCCCGGCTGGCACCCCGTGTACACGCAGAAGTGGCCCGACCCGCCGAAAGAACTCACCGTGCAGGATTCGCACATCGGCCAAGTCATGGCCGACAAGAATGGCATGACGCTCTACACCTATCTTTGTGCCGACGACGCCTGGGACCAGTTGTCCTGCGATCATCCCACCCAGACTCAAACCTATCGCTTGGCGATTTGCGGCAAGGGCAGTGCCGACACCTGCAACAAAATCTTCCCCTACGCCGTCGCACCCAAGGATGCCACCACCAACAACCTGCTCTGGGGCGTGGCTTGGATTAATCCGAAGACTGGCCGCTTAGCCAAGGCCGATGATCCGGGCGCAATCCATGTGTGGACCTTCCGCGAGCGGCCCATCTACACCCATGGCAGCGACAAGAAACCGGGCGACGCCCGGGGCGATTCCTGGGGCGAGGAAAACGGCCTGCGCAACGGCTACCATGCCATGTGGATCCGCGACGACTTCTTCGGCTTGGCAAGCTAAGGCCCAAAACCTTCTCCACAAGCGCTTTCTCGCCAGGCGTTTTCTTCGCGATAGGTGGTGCAATAAACTCACCACCTTGCGGTCATAGGCGTCTTTGCATCACTCTCCGGGCTTGCGTTCAGTCATGGGGAGAGCGGCAATGAAAGCGTCGATTGTAGGATTGGTTTTGGTAAGTGGCTTTCTGGCGGTTTTATCTCCCGCCATATCCGCCGATGCTCCGCCCGCGAGCGCGGAGTCAAAAAATATCGAAACCCTCGTTACCAAAGCCGCGGCCGAAATCGACAAGCGCGGCGCGGCTGCCTACACCGACTTTCGCAAGAAGGGCAGTGTCTGGTTCCAGGGCGACACATATCTCTTCGTCTATAACCTGGACGGCGTGGTGTTGCTGAACCCTGCATTCCCCGAGAACGAGGGGACCAAGGGAACGGGCCGTGCGCGCAGCGCCACAAACCCGCAACCGTTCTCGGAAGCATTCATCGAGATGGCTAAGACCAAGGGCGCTGGGTGGGTCGACTACATGTACCCAAAACCCGGACAGACCACGCCTTCGCAGAAGTGGTCCTACGTCCACAAGGTGACAATCGATGGAACGCCGGGCCTTGTGGGCGCCGGCTTCTATCCAAAATAACCCGCGCCTCGGTCTGACTCAGTCTTCCGGACTTAGTCTTCCAAGACGCGCGTGTACTTTTTGGTGTCCCTCATGAGGAGGGCTGTGATCACCACGATCACCATGAAGAAGGTCGTGTACCAGTAGAACCACTCCTCGTGGCCTTCCTGCTTCAAGCTCAGCGCCACGACCTCGGCGGTGCCACCGATGGCGGCGACGCCGATCGCGTAGGGTAAGCCGACTGCGAGCGCGCGGATTTCCGTGGGGAACAGCTCAGCCTTATATTGTCCGCTGATGGAGGTATAGGCGCTCTGCACCGTCAATGCTCCGCAGATGATGAAGAACGCCGTCCACGCATCGTTCGTTGAAGCCAGAGCATTCATGACCGGGAACGTCATCAGCGTCGCGCCGATGCCGAAGAAGATCAGCAGCGGCCGGCGGCCTACTTTATCCGAGAGCCAGCCCACCAAGGGCTGAATGGCGGCAAAGAACAACATCGCCATGGCCATGATGAACGAGGCCGTATCCTTCGAGAAGCCCGAGGTGTTCACCAGAAATTTCTGCATGTAGTTGCTGAACACGTAGAAGCCCAGCGCGCCGCCCATGGTGAGGCCCAATACCCACATCAGCTCCTTCGGATGCTGACGCATCAGCGCCCATGTATCCGCTGGGGTATCGCGCTTCTTCATGTTTTCAAACGATTCGGTTTCCTCAAGGGTTGCGTTGATCCAGAAGTAAGCCAAGAAGGCGCCGATAGCGCCGATGACAAACGGAATGCGCCAGCCCCAGGCGCTCAAATCCTCAGGGCTCAGCGTTGCTTGCAATCCGACGATGACCAACAGCGCCAGCAGCTGCCCGCCGATCAGTGTCACGTACTGGAAGCTGCCGTAGAACCCGCGCCGCTCTTTGCCGGCGATCTCTACCAGGTATGTGGCCACGGCGGCGTATTCACCGCCGACACCGACACCCTGTGCAATACGCGCCAGCACCAAGATCGCGGGCGCGAAGATGCCAATGGTGCTGTATCCGGGCGTTATTGCGACCACGAGCGAGGCCAGGCCCATGATGGCCATCGACAGAACAAGTGCGGCGCGCCGGCCCTGGCGATCAGCGTATATGCCCATGAGCCAGCTGCCGAGCGGGCGCATGAGGAAGCCGACGGAGAAAATAGCCGCTGCGTTCAGCAGCTGAGCGGTCTGGTCGCCGGGGGGGAAGAAAACGTTGGCGAAATAAAGCGAGGCGGCGGAATACACATACCAGTCGTACCATTCGACCAGATTGCCGATGGACCCGCCCATCACCGCTTTGATGCGCTTGCTCGTGGTGATGCGTGCCGCAGATTCAGTACGCGCCGACGCCAGGGTTTCTTCAGCAATACTCATAATTGTCCTCCCGAACGCCGACGAATCCGCCATAGGATCATGAACCCGGTGCAAGTCTCTGGCAACGCGGTATAATCCGGCCGATCCGTGATATGCTCCCTGATCGTATTAGGACATTCTAAGGTGCGGACGTCCAGAGGTTCCGAAAAATCATGAACCGATTGGAATCTTTCACTACCTGAAGCACCGGCTTCGCGGCATCGTGCCGCGCAAGCTGGGGACGGTTACAATAGATCTCGAGCAACACAAGTAGACGAGAGATGGGAAAGCAGTATCCGAACCTTATTGGCGGCGCCTGGATCGAGGCAGACCGCAGTGCCCCTAACGTCAACCCGTCCAACCTTGACGACGTCGTCGGTGTTTTCGCGCAAGGGACCGGCGACGATCTCAACCGCGCCGTGGCCGCAGCGCGGGAAGCGCAGCCGGGCTGGCAGCGCGCCACCGCCCAGACGCGCGGCGACCTGCTCGACAAAGTAGGCGAGCGCCTCATGGCGCGCGAGACCGAGCTTGGCACGCTCCTGGCGCGCGAAGAGGGAAAGACGCTTCCTGAAGCCAAAGCCGAAGTGCAGCGGGCAGCACGTATCTTCAAGTATTTTGCCGGCGAGGCCTTGCGTGCGCATGGCGAGCTTATTCCGTCCGTGCGTCCCAACGTCAGCATCGAAACCAAGCGCGAGCCTTTGGGCGTTGTGGGTCTCATCACGCCATGGAATTTTCCCATCGCGATCCCGGCATGGAAAATCGCGCCCGCGCTCGCTTATGGCAATGCGGTCGTCATAAAGCCCGCGGACTCGACGCCCGGCAGCGCGTGGGCGCTGGCCGAGACGCTCGCCGACGCCGGCTGCCCGCCGGGGGTGTTCAATCTTGTCATGGGCCGCGGCAGCCAAGTGGGCGAGGCCATGATCACGAGCGATCATATTGATGGTCTTTCATTCACCGGCTCCCAGAACATCGGCTCGCGCATCGCGGCCGAATGCTCCAAACGTTTCCGTCCCTACCAACTCGAAATGGGCGGCAAGAATCCGTTGGTTATCCTGGATGATGCCGATCTCGATGCGGCCGTTGAGATTGCCGCCAACGGCTCTTACTTCTCCACCGGCCAGCGTTGTACCGGCTCCAGCCGCCTGATCATCACCAAAGGCATCTACCGCGCGTTTGTCGACAAGCTGGCAGCGCGTATTGAATCTCTCGTTGTTGGTGACGCGCTCGATCCCAACACGCACATTGGTCCTGTGGCCAATGACGCGCAGCTGCAGCAGAATCTGTCGTACGTTGAGATCGGTCGCGGTGAAGGCGCTAAGCTCGTCAAAGGCGGCGAGGTGTTGAAAGCCGCTACACGCGGCTATTTCATGCGTCCTGCCTTGTTTGCCGACGTCGACAACGCGATGCGCGTCGCGCGCGAGGAAATCTTCGGACCCGTGGCCGTCGCCATTCCAGCCGATTCACCCGAACATGCTTTGACGCTCGCCAACGACACGCCCTTCGGTTTGTCGGCGGGTGTCTGCACCCCGTCGCTGAAGTATGCGCGTCTCTTCCAGGCCGAACTGAAGGTCGGCATGGTGATGATCAACCTTCCCACCGCTGGTGTGGAACTGCAGGCGCCTTTCGGAGGCTCGAAAGCATCCAGCTTCGGGCCGCGCGAGCAAGGTGGCGCCCGCGAGTTCTTCACCCGCATCAAAACAACCTACATTCACGGCTGATCTCATGACTTCTCAAGCTAAAGCAACGTCCCAGCCCACAGCTGCCCGCCGCCTGGTCGAGACCCTCGTCGCCAACGGAACCACGCACGTTTTCTGCGTTCCGGGCGAAAGTTATCTCGCCGTGCTCGACGCACTCTATGATTTCAAGGATCAGATCGAGGTCGTCACCTGCCGTCACGAAGCGGGGGCGGCCAACATGGCCGTCGCCTACGGCAAACTCACAGGCAAAGCCGGTATTTGCTTTGTCACGCGCGGACCCGGCGCTACCCACGGCAGCATCGGCGTGCATACGGCGCAGCAGGATTCTGTGCCAATGATCTACTTCGTGGGTCAGGTTGCGCGCGGCGACAAAGGCCGCGAAGCCTTTCAGGAAGTTGATTATGCCGCCGCCTTCGGGCCTTTATGCAAATTGGCGTTTGAGATCGACGATCCCACACGCACGGTCGAGCTTTGCACCAAGGCGTTCGCAACGGCGCAACAGGGCCGCAAGGGCGCTGTCGTCGTCGCATTGCCCGAAGACATGCTGGTGGAATCCGCGGGCCCGCGCATACCGGCGCCCGTTGCCAATGTGCAAAGCGGGCTCGATCCCAATTTCCTTGCCGCGTTGGCAAAACGTTTGGAAGCAGCCGAGCGTCCCGTGCTTGTCCTCGGCGGCACCGGTTGGAACGAAGAGTCTCTGCGTGTCCTCACCAAGTGGGTCGAAGGTCTGGGCTTGCCCGTCGTTCTTTCCTTCCGCCGCAAAGACCTCCTCGACAACGCGCACGCTTGTTATATCGGCGATATCGGCCTCGCTCCGAACCCGAAACTTATCCAGCGGCTGAAGTCAGCCGATCTTGTCATCAGCATCGGCGCGCGCCTCGGCGAAAATCCTTCGCAGGCCTATACGCTCATGACACCGGAAGAGAGTGCCGCGAAGCTCGTGCACATTCATCCCGATCCGCAAGAGCTGAACCGCGTATGGCCCACGTCACTGGCTGCTGCGTGCGATGCCTCCGGGGCAGCGAAAGGTATAGCGGGTCTTGCCGTGCGCCGTTCTTGGGCTAACACGCCGTGGCTGGGTGAAGCGCGTGCCGAGCTTGAGGCTTTCACAACGCCCGTGCCGGTGACCGGCAAGGTCAATTTGTCCGAAATGTTCACCGCACTTGCCAAGACCTTGAAGGCCGACGCCATTATCGCCAACGGTGCGGGCAACTATGCGGGTTGGCTGCATCGGTTTTTCCCGCATCGCAGCTTCGGCACGCAGCTTGCGCCGACCAGCGGCGCCATGGGTTTTGGTTTTCCAGCCGCTGTCGCGGCGAAGATCATGTATCCAAATCGTCAAGTCGTTGCCGTTGCGGGCGATGGTTGCTTCCTCATGACGGCGCAAGAGCTCGCCACCGCCGTGCAATACAACGCGAACCTGATCACCATCGTGGTTGATAACGGCTCCTACGGAACCATCCGCATGCATCAGGAGCGTGACTTCCCGAATCGCGTCTCGGCGACGGATCTCGTCAATCCGGACTTCGCGGCTTTTGCCCGCTCCTTCGGTGCTTTCGCCGTCACGGTTGATCGCACCGATGCCTTCGCGGCGGCCTTTGAACAGGCATCGAAGGCGGGCAAGCCGGCCCTCATCCATGTGAAGACCAGCGTTGCCGACATCGCGCCGGGCAAGACCATCACGCCGTAGTTTCTGAAGTAGGCGCGCTAAGGTATTAAGCCGGCGACTTGCCGGCTTGCTCCAGCAGCCAGTCGCGGAAGGCCACCAGGGGCGGATAGTTGGTGCGCTCCTGGGGATAGGCGAAGAAATAGGCCTTGTTGTCGGTGATCGACTGGTCGAACAGCGGCACCAAGGTGCCCGCATCCAACTCCTGCTGAACAAGGACCTTCGGCACAAGGGCAACGCCCAGTTCCGCCACGGCCGCCTGCATCACCATGGCGAACTGCTCGAAGACGAGCTCCGACATGGGTTCCACTGCGCCCAAACCGACGTGTTCGTAGAAGGTCTTCCAGGCGGTGGGGCGGGTAGACAATCCCAGCAGCACGATCCGCGCCAAATCGGCGGGTTTCCTGATCTTTTCCCGTTTCACGAGCTTGGACGAAGCTACAGGGATTAGTTCTTCCCCCATTATCTTTTCCAGAATCACCCCCGGCCAGTGCGGCTCGCCGAAATGGATGGCCGCATCCAGGATGTCGCGTTGGAAATCTACCTGCCTGATATGACTAGAGAAATTGATGGTTATGCTGGGGTTGCGCGCGAAGAAATCGGGCAGGCGAGGGATCAGCCAGCGGGTGCCAAAGGTTGGCAGCATGCCCAGCCTCAGGACGCCCCCTTGCGTGCGAAAAGACATAGCCTGGGCCGTCGCCGCGGCAAAGCGGTCCAGGGTCTGGCGGATTTCGCCGGCATAAAACGCGCCGCCCTCGGTCAGGATGATGCGCTGGCGTACACGCTCGAAGAGCGTGATTCCCAGCTGATCCTCGAGCAGCTTGATCTGGCGGCTAATGGCGCCCTGCGTGAGGTTCAATTCCTCGGCCGCGCGCGTAAAGCTGCCCAGCCGCGCTGAGGCTTCGAAGGCCACCAGGGCAGAGAGAGACGGCACAAAACGCCGCCTGAGATTGAGTTTGGTCGAGTCGCTCACGGCACGCCTTTTAACAGAAACAAGTGTAGTCTTTGCAGTAATTACCGTCGCTCATGATTTCCATCAATAAAATGGTTTGTGAGGTGACGCCGGCTGGCAGCTAACTATATGAGTAAAGCTGCGTCTGCGGGGCACGGGCCTTGCGGTCACGGTTTTATTGGGAGCTTGCATGTCTTCGCCCGCTACATCTCCGCTCAGCGGCCTTCGTGTTGTCGATCTTTCCCGGGTTCTCGCAGGACCCTGGGCCAGCCAGATTCTGGCTGATCTCGGCGCCGACGTGATCAAGGTCGAGCGCGCCGGCGAAGGCGACGATACGCGCGCATGGGGGCCGCCGTTCGCCACCGACCGCGACGGTAAAAATCTGGGTGCCACTTATTTTCATTCAACGAACCGCGGCAAGCGTTCGATCGCCGTCGATTTCAACAGCCGTGAGGATGTCGAAGTCATTCTGAGCCTGATCGCCAACGCCGATATCGTCGTCGAGAACTTCAAGGTCGGTGGCCTGAAGAAATACGGTCTCGACTACGCCGCCGTCAGCGCTGTCAATCCCGGTATTATCTACTGCTCCATCACCGGCTTCGGCCAAACAGGCCCTTATGCCCACCGTCCCGGCTACGACGCCATGATCCAGGCCATGGGCGGTATCATGAGCGTGACCGGCGTGCCCGAGGGCGAGCCCATGAAAGTGGGCGTGGCGACGGTGGATCTGTTCACCGGCGTTTATGGTGTCGTTGGCATTCTCGCGGCATTGCATGCGCGCAAATCCACCGGACGTGGCGCACACGTCGATATGAGCTTGCTCGATGTCCAGGTCGGCACGCTCGCCAATCAAGCCGCGTCCTACTTGATCGCCGGCGAAGCAGCGCCGCGCCTTGGCAACGGCCACGCCAATCTCGCGCCCTATCAGGTTTTCCCGACGTCCGACGGTCACATCATGATTGCGGTCGGCAACGATGGCCAATTCGCCCGGCTCTGCGATGTGCTGGATGCGAAGGCTTTGACCTCTGACCCCGCCTATCTCCGTAATCCGGATCGCGTGCGCAACCGCGCGCAGCTCGCCGACGCGCTGAGCGCGCGCACGTCGATGCGTACAAAGGCCGAGTTGATCCAACAGCTCGAAGCGGCCAGTGTGCCGGTCGGGCCCATCAACACCATTCCTGAAGTATTTGCCGACCCGCAGGTTATTGCCCGCGGCTTGCGTGTGGATATCCCCGCTCCAGCGGCCGAGGGAGGCAGCCTGGCAGCGGTGCGGACCCCGATTGTGATAAATGGCAAACCCTGCGTTGCGAACCGGGCAGCCCCTCAATTGGGAGAGCACACGGACGAAATTCGTGATCTAGCGAAACCAGCCGACGCGCAACGCAAGAAAATTGCCTGAATCTGATGAGAATCTTGGCTTTGCCCGGGACGGACGGAAAGAGCTGATCACATTGAGTTGAGAGGTGGCTGATGCGGGAATGCCTTGTTTCTATTGGCATTCTGGACCGGTATAATTCCGGACCATCCGCAAACGAGCCTCTAAGTGGAGGAAGTGGCACGTGAGCGTTACGTTTTATCATACTCGGTTAGGCAAAATTTTGCGCAGCGGCGCGGCCTGTGTGCTGGCGCTGGGGCTTCTGTCTTGCTCGGAAAAAGCACCAGAGCAGAAGGCAGCTCAAACTGCGCCTGCGGCCAAATCGGCTAGCAACGCGGCTCTTACCGGTCTGAAGGGTGCACCAGCGCGGGTCCGCCGCCTCACGCCCGAGCAATATGCCAACACCCTCCACTATGTGTTCGGTGATGACATCTCGGCCGGCCAGCCTTTTGCGCCGTTGGCACGCACCGACGGTCTGCTCGCCTCCGGTGCTGCTTCCATCAGCATGACCGTGGGTGAACTGCAGCAGCTTCAGCGCAATGCTTCGTCCGTCGCCGTCCAGATCATCGACAAAGGCAATGCGGAAACGCGCCTCGCGCCGCGGCGCGACTATCTCATTCCCTGCAAGCCCGCCAATGTCGCGGCAGCTGACGACGCCTGCGCCGCCAAGTTCGTCAAACAGACAGGCCGCCTCCTGTACCGCCATCCGTTGTCTGAAGCCACGATCTCCAAATTCGTCGCCGATGCTCATCGCGGCGCCAGCGATCTGAAAGACTTCTACGCCGGCATTGGTGTGGTGATCGAAGGCATGCTTATCGATCCTAATGTGCTGCTGGTCGCTGATACGACCGAGCCTGATCCCCAGCGCCCTGGCCAGAAGCGGCTTGATTCCTACGCGCTCGCATCGCGCTTGAGCTTCTTCCTGTGGGACGCAGCACCCGACGATGCATTGTTGCAGGCCGCCGAGAAGGGCGAACTGCAGACGCCGAAGGGCCGTGCCCGTGCCATCGAGATGATGATGGCCAGCCCACGCCTCGAAGCCGGCGTGCGCGCCTTCTTTGACGACATGTTTGGCTTTGAAGACTTCGCCATAACGACCAAAGATGCCACCGTGTATCCGATGATCACGGGCCAGACGATGATCGATGCGCGCGAGCAGACCCTGCGCACGATTGTCGACCTGCTCGTCACGCAGAAGGGCGATTACCGCGATCTCTACACCACGCGTCACACCTTCATGTCGCCCTATCTCGCGCCGATCTATCAAGTGCGCCCCACCATGGGCTGGGTGCCGTTCGACTTCCCGGCTGACAGTCCTCGGGTTGGCTTGCTGTCGCAGGTCAGCTTCCTCGCGCTGCATTCGCACCCGGCGCGCAGCTCGGCCACCAAGCGCGGCAAAGCGCTGCGTGAGCTTCTGCTGTGCCAGCCCGTTCCGCCGCCGCCGCCCAATGTCGATTTCTCCGCCGTCGAAAATCCCGACGCGCGCCTGAAGACCGCGCGTGCGCGTCTCGAGGTACATCGCACCAATCCGGTGTGCGCCGGCTGCCACAAGATCACCGACCCCATGGGTTTAGCTCTTGAGAACTTTGATGGCGCTGGCCGCTATCGCGACACCGAAAAAGGCGAGAAGGTCGATATCAGCGGTTCGCTGGACGGCACGAACTTCAACACCGTCGAGGGTCTCGGCAAGGCGTTGCACGATCATCCTGCGCTGCCCAGCTGCCTCGTAAAGCGCATGTATAGCTACGGTACGGGCGGACCGCTCTCGACGAGCGACAATTCTGCCGTGACCGCGTTGACGGGCGCGTTTGCTCAAGATGGATACCGCGTGCCTGACCTGATGCGCATGATTGCTTCAAGCGACGCCTTCACTGAAGTCGTTGACTTGCCCCCGCCGCCGGCGCGGACCGCCGGCCTGACGCCAACCGGCGTAGCCGTGAAGTGAGGAGGACGACATGGTCCATATGATGAATAGACGACGTATCTTGCGTGGTATGCTGAACGGAGCCGCCGTCAGCGTCGCGCTGCCCATTCTCGATGTGTTTCTGAATGCCAACGGCAACGCCTTTGCCGATGGCTCGCCGTTACCCGTTCGCTTCGGGACCTGGTCGTGGGGCCTTGGCCTCACCAAACAGATTTTCGTGCCGAAGCAGACAGGTGCGAACTTCGAGCTGCCGGAGGAAATCCAGGCGCTGGCGCCAGTCAAACAGCACATCAACCTGTTCACCAACTTCGACGGCTTCCGCGACGCCAATCCCAACCTCTGCCACAAGACAGGTTGGGTGATCATGCGTGCAGGTGCCGCGCCGGCAAACCAAACCGATCTGCCGGGCGAAACCATCGACGTGACGGTGGCCAAGACCATCGCCGGTCCGACGCGTTTCCAAATCCTCACGGCCACGTCCACGGGCAACGCGCGTGACACGTTCAGCTATCAGAACGCCACCTCGGTCAACCCGGCCGATATCTCGCCCTTGCAGTTCTACGGCAAGCTCTTCGGTGGTGATTTCCAGAACCCCAACCTGCCCGAGTTCAAGCCGAGCCCGCGCGTCATGGTACGCAAGAGCGTGCTCTCCGGCGTCATGGACCGTACGCAGGACCTGACCAAGAAGATCGGCGCCTCGGATAAGGCGCGTCTTGATCAGTACTACACCGGCCTGCGTGAACTTGAGCGCCAGTTCGATCTCGCCCTCACCAAGCCCGAGCCGCGTGCTGCCTGCGTCGTTCATCCGGCGCCGGAAGAAGATGCGCCCATGGGCCTCGACGTCGAGCTCGTCACCGCGCGTCACAAGATGATGACCGATCTCATGGTCTTGGCTGCGGCCTGCGATCAATCACGCGTCTTCAACTTGGCCTTCGCGGCGGCTTTCGCAGCCACCACCAAGAAGGGCTACGATAAGCCGCACCACACCGCCACACACGAAGAGCCGCTCGATGGTGTCGTCGGCTACCAGAAGGAATGCTCGTATTTCATCCGTCGTCAGATGGAAGGCTTGGCATATCACATCGGCGCTTTCGCCAAGTTCAAGGAAGGCGACGGCACCCTGCTCGACAACATGCTCATCTACGCCACCACCGACCAGTCACTGGCGCGTCTGCACCAGATCGATGGCTTGCCGATGTTCACGGCGGGGCGCGCCGGCGGCAAGATCAAGACCGGCCTGCATATCTCCGGCGCCACCACGGCGGGCCAGGCGGGTTCGCCCGGCACGCGTCTCGGCTACACGGCGATGAAGATCATGGGTGTGGACTTGCCCTCATGGGGTGCGCAGTCCAACAATACCTCCAAGGAAATTGGAGAGATTCTGGTCTAAGGAATGCGGCCGCTGTCCACCGGACATCCCGTGGGGCAGCGGCCCTTTTTTAAAGGCGACAGATGATGCGGAACTTGTTTTACATTGCCGGCGCAATAGCCTTCCTGGGCGTTTCCGCCAGCGCATCGGCGGCAGATATCACCAGCACGGGTTTTGATCCGGCCGGTGCTGGCATCAAAACAGAAGCTTATATCTCCGAGCCACTACCGCCCGGCTTCAGTGTGCAAGCCACGGAACTCGAAGGCCCGGTGTTCGCCGACGAACAAGGCCATACGCTCTATGTGTGGCCTTTCCGCCAGATGCGTGTGAGCACCACCGGTGACCGCGATGGGACCTCGGCTTGTGGTGATGAGGTCACAACCGAAACCGCCGGCATGATGAGCCCCTATCCGCCAGGCATGAAGCTGCCGGATCTGGACAAGCGCAAGAGCTGCACCGCGATCTGGCCGCCTGTGCTTGCGAAAGACGACGCCAAACCGGTCGGCAATTTCTCCATCATCACGCGTCCCGACGGCAAGAAGCAGTGGGCGCATGATCATCGCGCTCTCTATATCTCCGTTCTCGACAAGCAGGCCGGCGATACGTTCGGCGCCACCACCCGCCGCTCAGCCGGTGACGGGCCCGCCGAGCGCGAAGCAGTCGGGCCGGCCACAGCCGTTCCGCCGGGCTTTCTTGTGAAGACCACTTCACGCGGCCGCATTCTTCTCAACGAGAAGCACTATTCAATTTATGTCTCCGACCAGGACGGCGCCGAGAAATCCAATTGCACCGGCAGCTGCACGAGCATGTGGCAGCCCGCCATAGCGTCGGCCCTGTCTCAGCCGCAGGGCGAATGGACCACGTTCGAGCGGTCACCCGGCGTGCGCCAGTGGGCCTTCCGCAAGCGCCCCGTTTATACCTATGCGCGCGACACGCACACTTGGAGCCAGCAGGGCACCGACGTCTCGGGTTGGCACAATGTCTTCACGCAAGTCACGCCGCCGCCGCCCAAGGGCTTCGGGTACATGAACAACGAAGTGGGTGAATCCGTCGTCACGCCACAAGGCATGACCATCTACCTCTATACCTGCGGCGATGACTCGAAAGACCAGCTGGCCTGCGATCATCCCGGTTCACCGCAAGCCTATCGCCTCGCCATCTGCGGCGGCGGCAAGGCCGATCGTTGCCTGCAGCGTTGGCCCTACGTCCAGGCCGCGCCCGGGGCCACATCTACCAGCCGCGTCTGGAGCGTGATCACCATCGACCCCATGACAGGGCTCTACGCCGCGTCCGGTCAGCCGGGGGCCATGAACGTCTGGGCCTACCGTGGCCGTCCCGTCTATACCTACGCTGGCGATAAAGAACCCGGCGACATCAACGGCAACAAGACAGGCGAGTTCAACGGCAAGCGCAACGGCTTCAATGCCTTTATCCTTAGAGACGATTTCTTCGACGCTGACGTCTAAGTCCACGCGTCGATCATAGGAGGAGACCACGATGAAACTCTCTCGCACCTCTCTCGGTACTGTTTTGACTTTGGCGCTCGCGGCCGCCTGTGGCGCACCGGCTTCGGCCGACGACACCACGCACACCGCGCTGCAGAACCGGACCATTGGTTATGCCCTGACCGGCACGCATTGGGCGGTTTACCAGACCAAGGACGGCAAGGAAGAATGCCCGCAGGGTGTCAACGACATGGGCCCGCGCGAAATCTTCAACAAGATGTTCCCGGACCTCGGCCCCGTGGAAAAGACCCAGCTCGCCCGTGAATCGGCCACCTGGTATCCCATGGACAGCGAAGAGAAGTTCCCCTTCCACACAGGGCAATCCAAGAAGGGCATCGGCCTCAACCTTGATGGCAAGGTCGGCCCCAACGATCTCACCAGCCCCGACGGCACACCCGGCATCGACAATCAGCTTGGCCGCGCGCTCTCCTGCGTGCGCTTCTTCCGCGGTCCGGACGGCATCGGCTTCCACTTCACCGACGTCTATGTGCGCCAGAATGACTACAACCGCGCCATCATCGAGCTCACCAACGTCGACAGCCTCACCAACGACGATGACGTCGATGTCGCTATCTATCGCGGCATGGATGCGCTGATGATGGATGCCACCGGCGCCAAGGTTGTGCCGGGCGGTCTCGAGCGCGTTGATGTGAAGTTCGGCAAGAAGTTCGAATCTCACCTCAAAGGCAAGATCGTCAATGGCGTGCTCACCACCACACCGAAGGACGTGACCTGGCCTTTCGCTTGGTTTGGCGGCGTGCCTGGCGAGCAGAAATTCAAGGATTTCCGTTTCAGCATGAAGTTGACCGAGGAAGGCGCTAACGGCCTGGCCGCTGGTTATACGGATGTCGACAACTGGTACTATTCGCTGGCCAAGGGCCGCTCGACCCATCACCAAAGCTACGGCACCATGTCCGCACCCGGCCTCTATCAGGCCATGCACCGCCTGGCCGACGGCTATCCCGATAAGAATGGCCAGATGACCGCCATCTCGTGGGCTCTGCAACTGCCTATGACCCAGGTCTTCATCGAACACCCCCAGAACACCAAAAAAGCTCCGGGTGTTGTGGCGCTCTCGGGACCAGAGGCCGCGCACTAACTTCGCTTAAAATACCAGTTTAGGAACCATCATGACGTCAGCACTACCCCGGACCGCGTCCTCGCTCTCGGCGAAGGACGCACCGGACTTATCTTCCTTCGCCTGGAGTGATGCGCTCCTTCTTGAAGACCAACTCACCGACGACGAGCGGATGATCCGTGATGCGGCGCGCGCCTATGCGCTGGACAAACTCCAGCCGCGCGTCATCGATGCCTACCGCGAGGAAACGACAGATCCCTCCATCTTCCGCGAGATGGGCGCCATGGGTCTCCTGGGCGTAACCGTACCCGAGACGTACGGCGGCGCCGGCGCTGGGTATGTCGCCTACGGTCTTGTGGCGCGCGAAGTCGAGCGCGTGGACAGCGGCTACCGCTCGATGATGAGCGTGCAGTCGTCCTTGGTCATGTATCCCATCTACGCCTACGGCTCCGAGAACCAGCGCCGGAAATACCTGCCCAAGTTGGCGACCGGTGAATGGATCGGCTGCTTTGGCCTGACCGAGCCCGATTCCGGTTCGGACCCCGGCAGCATGAAGACCCGCGCCGTCAAAACGGCCAATGGTTACAAGCTCACCGGCAACAAGATGTGGATTTCCAACAGTCCCATCGCCGACGTTTTCGTCGTATGGGCGAAATCGGAAGCCCACGGCAACAAGGTGCGCGGCTTCGTTCTCGAGAAGGGCATGAAGGGTCTCAGCGCACCCAAAATCCAAGGCAAGCTGTCTTTGCGTGCTTCCATCACCGGCGAGATCGTGATGGACGAAGTGGAAGTGGGCGAAGAC
This sequence comes from Fidelibacterota bacterium, assembly GCA_947472795.1. GTDB lineage: Bacteria > Pseudomonadota > Alphaproteobacteria > Rhodospirillales > Rhodospirillaceae > SHVO01. The sequence goes on from CANJBL010000009.1 coordinate 21,740, forward strand.
GCTCTGTTGCCGAACGTCGAAGGGCTCAAAGGTCCTTTCGGCTGCCTCAATCGCGCCCGCTACGGCATCTCCTGGGGAGTCCTGGGGGCGGCGGAGTTCTGCTGGCACGCCGCGCGCCAATACGGTCTCGACCGCAAGCAGTTTGGCAAGCCACTGGCCCAGACGCAGCTCTTCCAGAAGAAGCTCGCCGATATGCAGACCGAGATCACGCTGGCGCTACAGGCAAGCTTGCGCGTCGGCCGCCTCATGGATGAGGGGCGCGCCGCGCCGGAAATGATCAGCCTCGTGAAGCGCAACAACTGCGGCAAGGCTCTCGTCATCGCGCGCGAGGCGCGCGACATGCATGGCGGCAACGGCATTTCCGAGGAATTCCAGATCATGCGCCACATGTGCAACCTTGAGACGGTGAACACCTACGAAGGGACACATGACGTGCACGCACTCATCCTTGGTCGTGCACAAACGGGATTGCAGGCCTTTTTCTGAGCGTGAAGCGAAAGGCCGGCTAAGGCGCGGCGCGCTGAGCGCAAGAAGGGGCAAGTCGTGAGTGAAGGCGTACGCAAGCCCTACGACGAAATCAAAACGCACGACGGTGGTGCGTATTCGCGTTTCATTGCGTCCAACATCTGCAATGCATCGTCGCGGTGGCAGCGGGACAATGCCTATTGGAACGGCACCGGCTTCAGTGCCGACGCGCGCGCATTCTCGGCCGGCGACTTCACTATTGTGCGCAACAAGACCAAAGGCGGCAAAATCCAGCATCAGCGTGAGGCAGCGGATATCGCCGCCGACAATCAGCGCCGCTACACCATCAGCTTACCCATCACAGGCTTTTCCGAGTTGCGGCAGCTGGGCCGGGAGTCGGAGTGCCGGCCCGGTTCCATGATTATGATGTCGGGGTCAGACCTTCTGTCGCTCCAGAAGTCTTTCGAGAGCGATACTTTGACCGTCATGCTGCCGCAGGACTTTGTTGAAACGCGTATGACCAGAAGCGACGACATCTGCGCCCGTGCAACGCCGATAGGGTCTCTGCAGCGGCTTATCTTCGCCTCTGCCTCCGCGCTCCATGAAACTGCCGCCGACATGGCGTCCGAGGAGTTGCAGAAAGCCGTGGGCGTTGTTGGCGAGTTGGTGCTTCTGGCGCTCGGCAACCTGACCGATGCCCGCTCCAGCGTCAGCCCGGTCCGCGCAGCGAACCTCATGCGCGCGAAACGTATCATCCAGGCCCGCTGCAGCAACCCGGACCTTACTCTGGAAAATGTCGCCAAGGAGTGCGGCTTATCGGTGCGCTACCTGCATGTCCTTTTTCAAGATGACGGGCGCACCTTCCGGCAGTACATCGTGCATGAGCGTTTGCACCGCGCGCATCACCGGCTGAGATTCGGCTCTCCCGCCACGACGAACATCACGGACGTAGCGTTCGCTGTTGGCTTTTCCAATGTGTCGCATTTCAGTACCGCGTTTCGTCGCGTGTTTTCCGTTGCGCCGCGCGATGTCCTAAGACAAGGCGTCAAGTAACCGGGCGCGCCGTTACACGGAACGCATGGCATCGACCATAGCGAGACGTGTATCGTGCCCAAACATGTGTTGGGCCCAGCGGGGGGCATCTTGAACGGCGCTGATCGAAAACTATACGACGAGATATCCACGCGCGATGGCGGCGTCTATGCGCGCTTTGTCGCGGCCAATATCTGTGCTGCTCCCCTCAAAGAACAGAAGATCAATACGTCCCAGGCGATGTCAGGGTTCAACGTGCACGCCCAGGCGTTTTCCGCCAGCGACTTCACCATTGCGCGCATCAAGGTCGCCAACGGCCGGGTTCAGGTTCTGCGCGCCGCGGCAGAGATCGCCTCTGATACCGAACACCGCTACACCCTCAACCTGCCTATCTCTGGTTCCGTGGAATTGGACCAGTTCGGCCGCGAGGCGCACTGTTCAGCAGGTTCGCTGATCATGATGTCGGGTTCAGAAAAGCTCGCTCTTCGGAAGTCTGCCGACAACAACGCTCTCCTGATCCTTTTGCCGCAGGACTTTGTCGAAGCCCGCATTGTCAAAACCGAGGAAAAATGCGCTCGGGAAACAGACGTCGGCGGCATGCGCCGTCTGGTGTTTTCCACTGCGGCGGCGCTTCAGGAAGAGGCGGCCACGCTCACGCCCGACGAGCTCGAAAAGTCTATTAGCGTGGTGAGTGAATTGGCTTTGCTGGCCCTGGGTCAGCTCGCTGACGCACGTTCGTCCGACAGCCCGGTGCGCGCCGCCAATCTCACACGCGTGAAGCGCATCATCCGCGCGCGCTGTGATAACCCCGACCTGACGCTCGATGACATTGCGGCAGAATGCGGGTTGTCATTGCGATACCTGCATCTCTTATTTCAGGTCGATAGCACGACGTTCCGCGAATATATCATCCATGAACGGTTGCACCGCGCCCGTCAGCTCCTTGAGACGTCACCGGGGACGACAAGCATTACCGACATTGCTCTCGCGGTGGGCTTCTGCAATCTCTCTCACTTCAGCACGGCGTTTCGCCGCCTGTTCGCGATGGCTCCTCGCGACGTTCTGAGAAAGAGCAACCGGTAGGAAGCTGTCTAGGGCTTTGCTTGCGAAAGCAGCAGCCACGGCGGCTTCGGCCCATAGGTCAGCGACAGCGTCACCGCGATGGCCGACACCGTCAGGATCCCGATCCAACCGACGATCCCCACAAACGCGCCCCATTCCGCGATGCTGGCTGCGAGGGATGCGCCCAGCAAAACCCACCCTGCGATGCGCAATGTGGGCATGACCGGCCCTTCAAGATCCCGCCCAAAGATATGGCGGCAATGCCTGGGTACCGACAGGGCGAGGCAAATGAAAGCCACGAAACTCAGAAGACACGCGCTCAGGCTCATTCAGCACCTCGGCCCAGCAGGAAAACGACGAGGAGCCCGAGCGGAATGCTGACGATCACCAGTCCAATCCAGGCCCGGCTGGCGGTGCGGGCATGGAACACAGCCATGATGACGGCCGCGTACAACAGGAAGCTCGCCATCGTCATGGAAAAAACGGTCTGCGCCTGACTGATGCCTAGCAGGGGCAAGACCAGCGATACGGCAACGATCAGAAGCGAGGTGAGCGCATAGCCTCCACCCACGGCAGCGAGCGTGCGCGAAGCGACAGCCCAGCGATAACCGCCATCGATGATCTGGGACTTGGCCATCAGGCGGCTCCCAGCGCGCTGACGTGCGCAGTGCTTTCCACGCGAGAGATGTGGCGCTGGCGTGTGCGGTAGCAGATCCAGGCCAGGGCCGCGAAGCCCACGCCCAGGATAGCCATGGAGATGTCGAAGCCTGCCAGCACCCAGTCGCCGGCGGGGAGGGTGACACCGAGGTGCCGGTCGGTGGTAAAGGCATTCAGGATCGGCGTGAAGGCATAAACCAGCGCCGCCAGCAGCGGCATCTCAATCCACACGCGCTTATAGGGACGCAGCGCGGCGTAGAGGAAGGTCAACACCCAGGTGATGAACAGCGTATTCATCTCCCATGCGGCCCTGTTCTCCATCTGCAAAGGAAGCAGGCGGTTGGCCCAGAAATACGCCGCGATCGCGATGGGTAGCCCGATGATCGTGCCGACGTTCAGCGCATCAATCACCACCATCATGATGGGAGGTTTGGCACCTTCCGCAATGCGAGTCTTCCGTTTGGCCGACCACAGCACGAGGCCCGTTCCGATCATGGCTGTGCTGGCAAGGCCCGCGAAAACAAACAGCGCCCGCAACCACGGCCGCGCGAAATTGGCTTTGTGCAGTCCGATGAGCATCGTGTGGAAGGCGCCGGGCTCGGTATATGTTGTGCCCACAACAGGTCCCAGGGATTGGCCAGTTGCCGGGTCAAAACGAAGTGCGGGGCTGTCGCGACTGATCATGCCTAAGGCGCGTCGCGCGCGCACAGTCAATCGGCCGCCGTGATTTGGCAGGACCGCTTCCACCGATGCTACTTCGTCTTTTCCCCACAGCGCTTCGGCGTCAGAGACGATACGATCGAGCGGCGCAAGCGGTGCGCCGGTATCAGCGGGAAGCCTCATATCCCTGATCATGGGTGTCGCCCGCGCCAGCGTCAGGGCCTCTTCGCTGAACCGCACGCGCGCGTCGCGGTCCGGATACAGCGTGGTCAGGCCCAGCGGCATATAGGTGTACATGAAGAACAGCAGGCCGGACCATGTGATCATGAGGTGGAAAGGCAAGGCCGTGACGCTCAAGACATTGTGGGCATCAAGCCAGCTGCGTTGGCCCTTGGCCGGGCGGAAGATAAAGAAGTCGGTGAAGATGCGCCGGTGGATGACAACGCCTGTCAACAGCGCCACCAACATGAACATAGTGCAGACACCGACGATCAACGCAGCCGTTTGGCGCGACATATGATAAAGCGCAAAGTGCATCCAGTAGAGCGCAAGTCCGCCGCCGGTCTCGCGCGCCTCATAACTGATCGGCGCGCCGGTTTTGGCATCCAGGATCTGCCAGACAAATTGCCCGCGTCCCCGCCCGTCCGAAGCCGGCGCCAGCCAGCCGACGTTGAGGTCGTTGGTGTAGCGGTCGCCGGGCATCTGGATGATCCACTGCGCGCTGTCGGGCGCCATGGCCTGGAGATAGGTCTGCGCGTGCTTGATAATCTCCGGCGCCGCGGGCAGCGCAACGACCAATGGCGCTTCCGGGCGCATCCACCGGTCCACCTCATTATTGAGGTAACCGACGGTGCCGGTCAGGAAAATAAAATACAGCACCCAGCCCACCGTGAGCCCTGTCCAGGTGTGCAGCCACGCCATGGATTGCCGAAAAGTCGCTCCCATCTGCCCCGTACCGCCTCAGTGCAAGATCCGATCATGCGCTGAACAGGCGAGCTTGGGAAGCAGGGGGAACTGGCTTATCCCCTCTTTAGGCCCATTTTGCTGCGTGGGAAGGCCATATTGCACCCGCAGGCAGGCGCGGTTTTATATCTACATCCGGTGGCGGCGGCGACTTGAGCTGTGCCGCTCTCTTGATTGCGCTGCATCCGGAGGAATTCGCCGTTCCACGTCAAACCAGGCTCCACCGCGCCAGGGTGGCTTGAATGTCGCGCGCCTTGAGCCGCTCGATCGAGACATTGAGCCTCGCGATGAGTTCGAAATCATTCTTGCGCGTGATCAGGCAGAGTTCCTCCAACTTAGGAGGCGTGAAATCACTGGCCACACGCACCTTCAAGTCAGGTTCGGTCCGCAGGTAGTAGGCCATGATCGCGTGAGCGCCGTAGCCCGCTTGAATCTGGCCGTCGTGGACAGCCCTTATAACTTCTGGGAAAGTTGCGTAAGGCTTGATCGATGTCACGCCCCACTCCTCAAGCTGCGTGACAAAACGCGAGCTGGCTTCCACGCCAACCGTCAAGTCGACCAGGGCACTGAGATTCGGACAAGAACGAGAGTCCCCGGCCGGAAGCAGAACGGCGCCCCCGAAGGTATAGACCGAATTGGTGAAGGAGACGACCTGCTCGCGCTCGGGAGTACGCAGCAGCGCCGTGCAGGTTAAATCGATCTTATGTGCGGTCAGCGATGGAATCATTTCCGCGAACGGTACTATTTCCATCCGGGTCTTCAACGCGGCATCCTTGGTCACCGCCTGAACGATATCAACCATCGCTCCGGTAGGCTTGTTGGACGTAGGGTCCGCAAAATCGAAGGGAGGTGCGTCCGGGCTGCACCCCACTATGTAGGCTTTGCCGGTCACATCCTCTCCGCACCCCGCAAGGAGCGGGGACCCGCATGCTACCCCTGCCAAGACGAGCATCTTACGACGCGCTAACCGGGCCATCGGCGCAGCTCCCCTATTCTGCCGCACATGTATTTCTTGCTGGTCGCGGATTCGCCGATCCAAGGATACATACGGCCCCGACGACGGTCGACGGTGAAATTTGATGGGTCCGCCAATACTTGGACCCGGAATCAGCCCGTCCCACGAAAGCCTAAACAAAGTCCAAGGGACCGGTCAAAAGCACCTGTGCGAATTTAGCGGCCGCGACGATGACCGGCAAGGAGCGGCGCGCCGCATTATCGTTGTCACCGCTTTCGGTCAACGTTTCGGCGGCCACGCGTGCCCTTAAAGACCGGCGTTTTCGATTTTCTGGAAAAACGCGTGCTCTCGCAGTTCGACCTTGTCACCGCCAAGCATGCCGAACGCCGCGAGATCGCCGCCGCCTTCGGACTCGGCGTGCGCACCATCGAGGTCCACAAGGCGCACATCATGGAAAAGATGCAGGTGACCCGCATGGCCGAGTTGATCCTCCTGTTCGCCCGCGCCGATGTTCTGCCTGAACAATCCGCGCGGTTGCGGCTCTGCCTGCAATAAAGACCGGGAGCCGGATGCTCCCATAACCCCATATCCCGTATCAATTTTTTAAGGTCGGGCGGGCGCCTGCTGCGGTGCATTCATACCCGTGCGACCCCGGGCGGCACGCCATCGACAACCGCCATGAGCCCGGTGCATTCTACATAATGTGAGGGTTTCTTTCCGGTCGCCGTACTCACACCGCGCACCCAAGAAAGACGAAGAGGGAGGATCCCATGAAAGCTGTTCATCTCAAGTGGATGAGACCCGCCATGATTGGTCTTGGTGCGGCGATTGTTCTATCCACTGCGGTCGTTGCGGCCGCTAACTCAGCAGAGCGCTCCACCGTACCGCCGCCATCGACGCCTGCCGGTGTGACGCTGATCGACGTCGTCAAGATCGTGGATAGCGCTTCGAACCAGTATCTCTGGAAGCGCCTCGGCGACAGCGACGGCCGTCCTCTCTACACCAACAACGCCGACACGCAGCCGGGAAAATCCCTCTGCGTCGATGAGTGCGCCAAGGAATTCCCGCCCTTCACCGCACCCGCCAATGCCAAGGCTTTCGGCGACTGGACGGTGGTGGCGCGCGCTGATGGTGGCAAGCAATGGGCTTATCAGGGCCAGCCGCTCTACTACTATTCGGGCAAGGATCCTGTCGGCGAACCGCGCTCGCTGAGCACAGCCGTTACCGGGGCGGACAATCCCGAGTTCATGAATCCCGGCGCACCCTTCTTTACCCCGAAACAAGGTTGGAAGCGCGCGGCCTACAATCCCACCAACACCAATCCGACGCCCGGCGGCATCGACATCCAGAGCCTGCCCACCGCAAATGGTTATGGCTTGGTCAGTTCCGGCACGCGCAATGTGCTCTATGCGCTGAAGAACCCGCCGAAGAACCCAACGCCGTGGGGGCCGGCCTATGCGCCAGCCATGGCTGTTCCCATCGGCGACTTCACCATTCTCTCGCGTGAAGACGGCACCAATCAGTGGGCCTACAAAGGCCAGCGCCTCTATTCTTTCGCTGGGGATTATTCGCCGACCGACATCAACGGCACGCTCGACGAGCCCGCTGCCCAGGTGGCGCTGGTCTATCAGCACTTCATGCCGAAAGAGATCGAGGTCCACGTTTATCCGGGCCGCGGCCCCTTGATGGTGACGAAGGCCGGCTTCTCGGTCTACACGCAGTCCCGCCAGCATCTCCAGTACGGCGGTCGCGAAACACGTGACGGCTACCGCTATCACTACTCGGAAGGCAAAATCGTCGGCACCAAGGGTTGCATCGACGCCTGCTTGAAGACGTGGCAGCCCGTGGTCGCTCCGGCCAACGCGCAGTCGCAAGGATATTGGGAAGTCCTGTCCCGCGCCGACGGCACCAAGCAATGGGCTTACAAGGGCAGTCCGCTCTATACGTATTTCGCCGACAAGAAGCCGGGCGATATCGACGGCAACAACCGTCATGAAATCGTCTATGGCGATAAGGACGGCAAGGTCGATCTCACCGTCACGGGCGGCGATGTCATTGGCGGCACCAACACGTATGGGTCGGGTTTCTACTGGCATCTGGCCGGAATGTTCTATTAGGCCGATTTCAAGGCGCGCGTCAGTCTGATGCCGGCGATGGCGAAGGGCGTAAAATCACTGCGTGGATACTAAAGTGGACCGCGCTCCGCCCAAAGCGGGCTGGCGGGGCTTCTGTCAGTATTTAATCCCTGGATTCCGGGGGTTCTGCATTGCTCAGGGGGGACTATGAGCCACAAATGCCCGCGTCGTTTGGCTCTTTCGACGGTTCTGACGCCCGTCTTCCTTTGTCTGGGCACCTGGAGTGCGCAAGCCGCCCAAGCGCCTGCCGCGCCTGCCGCAGCATCCCGCGCCATGGTGGGCGATACAGCCGAGCAGCTCAACGCCGTTCAGATCCCCGATGATCTGAAAGCCAAAGTTCCTGCCGCGGAAACCGCCTATATCGAAAGTGGTCACGCCACGCGCTTCGTCCGTCCGGACGTTTTCTTCAAGCGCTTGCGCGAAAGCTCGGCACAGGACATCACCGCCTATCTGGCAGCGCTTCATTCAGCCGAAGACGCCGTTGACTTCAAGCCGGGCCGCGACAAACCGTCCATCTCCATGGATAAGTCAGCGCCTGAATACAATGCATGGCGCACGCGCCGTCCCGAGGTGCTTGATCCCAAACGCGCACCTGGACCCATCCAGCTTTCGCAATATCTCGGCGGCCGCAGCGCGGGCGGCATCCCAACTTTTGCCAACGCACCCGTGGCCTTCACGCCGGCGGATTTGAAAGCGGGCAAGATCGAAATCGCCATCGTCGGCGCGCCGCTCGATATGGGCACCGGTTATCGTGATGCCTTACACGGCCCCGTGGCCCTGCGCGCTCAAGGCGGCACAGGCAACGACATGTACACGATGATCAACCCGACGGCGGACCTGAGGATCGTCGATTATGGCGACATCGCCGTGGACAACATCAATACCGACCGCTCCGTCGAACACGTCCGCGAGGTTGTGCGCGAAATCGCCGAAGCCGGCGTTATCCCGGTTGTCGTCGGTGGCGATCATTCCCTCGAATATCCGAACGTCGCCGGCATCACCGATGTGCACGGCAAGGGCAAGGTCGGCGTGGTGCATTTCGATTCGCACTACGACGTCCAGCACAACGCCGTGCATCTGCTCGACCACGGCCAGCCGGTCTATCGCGTCATCATGGAAGGCCACGTGCCCGGCAAGAACTACATCCAGGTGGGTTTGCGCGCGCGCATTCCTAATGTCGAAGATTTCAATTGGATGCGCGACCACGGCATGAAGTACCACACCATGGTCGAGGTGGAAAAACACGGCTGGGACGCGGTGATGGAACGCGCGGTGGCTGAAGCCAAGGCGGGCGTTGATAAGTTGTGGGTGTCCTTCGACATCGACGTGCTCGACCCGGCTTTCATGCCTGGCACCGGAACACCCGTGCCCGGCGGTCTTACCATGCGCGAAGCCCAGCCCATCGTGCGCCGCCTCTGCGCCGAGAACAACATGGTGGGCTTCGATCTCGTCGAAGTCGCGCCCTATCTCGACACCAGCTACAAAACGGCACTCAACAGCAATTACATCCTGAATGCCTGTCTGACGGGTATCGCCATGCGCAAGCGCGGGATTACCGAGCCGCACTACCTGAGCCCGCTCTCGGTCGATCACAATCAGGACAATTACTACAAGGACAAGAAGTAAGTACGGTCAGCGAGCCTGCACTATTCCCCAAATAAACTTGCAGGCTCGGAAGCCGGCCACGTCCCTCGCGTGGCCGGCTTTTTCGTTCAAGGATATGTCTTTGGGAATCAATGGGTTAATTGGACGTGTTGGAACGGGAGCAGGACCGACGTCTCCAGCATTCGTGATCCCACCGCGCCGGGTACCCGCTGGCCTGATAGGGGGATTTGGGTCATTATCGCGGACAAGGCTGAAAAGCCGAGAGTTTCTGGAATCCGGGAGGTTCTTTATATGAGTTTCCGCAAGACCTTAGTCCGCAGCGCGTCGCTTCTCGCCGCTCTTCCGCTCGCCATGGCCGCCAGCGCGGCTCACGCCGAAACCCGCGGCTACGTCATCGGCTGGTTCGCCACCGCGACCCACGTTGAAGACCTGAAAGAAGCCTGCCCTGGTGGTGGCAACGGCGGCATTGTTGAAATGCACATCCGCGACATCGCGCGCCTGCCTGGCTACGACATCGAGAAGGCCAAGGAAGAGATGCGCAAGAACCCCAATCCGACGCAACTGCCGCGCAAGTTCACCGATGCTGTTGACAATCGCGCCGTGGTCAACGGTGAGAACAAGAGCATCTATAACTATCCGGAGGCCACGCCCGACGTGAACCTTGAAACCGGCGTCGGCAAGTGGGCCTGGGGCTTCGACCTCGGTGGTAAGAGCACGGCCGCCAAGTTTGAAGATCCGGACACGCATGAAAAGGTCGATAATCAGCTCTGGCGCGCGCTGGGCTGCATTGGCCAGTTCCAGGCCGGCCCACCGCAGATGCCGTACGGCGAAGACCTCGCGTGGAACCTCGCCGTCGATTTCGCGCCGGCTTGGCTCATGCAGGTCAGCGGTGAGGATCTCTCCAAGGACGGCAAGGTTACAATCACCCTCGACCGCGCCACACAGCACATGGAACGCGATGCAGGCGCTTCGGTACTCGCGGGCATGACCTACGTGGTTGAACCCACCGGCCGCTCACACAACGTTTTCCAGGGTGAGATCAAGAACGGTGTAATCACCATCACCCCGGCGCATCTCTACCTGCAGGGCGAAATGCCGCACTACGCCGAAATCGATCTCGACAACGCCCATATGCGCTTGAAACAAGAGGCCAATGGCAACGTCGTCGGCTATTGGGGCGGCTACCTCGATTGGAAGCGGTACGCGTATATGTTCACCGCTCGCCCGGCCACGGGCGACGGCGTGGGTTTCTATCACGCTCTGAAGAAGATGGCCGACGTCGACCCGGATCCGAAGACCGGCCTGAACCGCAAGATCTCCGGCACCTTCCGCATCGAAGCCATGCCCGCGTTCATCGCCACCAGCGACGGCAAAGTCATTGCGTCTCCGACGGGCGTCAGCCCCTCGGGCAAGATCGCCGATGCCGGCGCGAAGTAATACCAGCCTCTCCAGGCTTTGAGACCTTCACCCCGCGCTTCCTGTGCGGGGTGAATTTTTTTGTGCGCGCCGATCCTGTCTTCAGGCGGTTTTCCGCCGATCTATCTTCAGGCGGCCTTCCGCCGCCAGCGCAAGAACCGTGGCCAATGCAGCGCGTGCGCTTTCTCGCTGGCGCGCGCTAGGTACAGATAAACCACCGGTGTGGTGTACAGCGTCAGGAACTGGCTCACCAGCAATCCGCCGAAGATGGTGATGCCCAGCGGCCGGCGCAGTTCGGCCCCTTCGCCGAGGCCTACTGCGAGCGGTAGCGCGCCCAGCAGGGCAGCCATGGTTGTCATCATGATGGGACGGAAGCGCAAGCGGCAGGCTTCGGCAATGGCATCGTGTGGTGTCGCGCCCTGGCGCTGGGCGGTCAACGCAAAGTCCACCATGATGATGGCATTCTTCTTGGCGATGCCGATCAGGAGAATAAGCCCGATATATCCGATAATCCCCAGCTCGGTTTTCAAGGCCAGAAGCGCCATGAACGCGCCCAGGCCCGCCGTCGGCAGGGTCGAGAGAATGGTGATGGGATGAATGTAACTCTCATAAAGAATTCCCAGCACCACATAAACCGTCAGGATCGCCGCCAGCACCATCAGAAGAGCCGAGCCCGACGTGGATTGGAACGCTCCTGCTGTGCCAGCGAAAACGCCGTGGATGGTCGGCGGCATGCCGATGGAGCCGGCGACGTTCTCAATGGCGCGCGTGGCATCGCTCAGCGAATAGCCTGGTGCCAGTGAAAAGGAGACGGTCGTGGCGGCGAAATGACCCTGGTGATTGATGGCCGTCGGTGTCGAGCCGGAGCCGTATTTGGCCAAGGCCGAGAAAGGCACCATCGTCTCCACCCGCGTGGACACCGCCGATCCCGTGGACGCGCCGCCGCGTCCCGTATTGGCCAGTGCGTTGGCCGCGAGATTACGCGAGGCTTCCTCGCTCTCCGACGCGCCGGCGCTGCTTGCACCAACCGTACCGCCAACAGGCGCTGTGGCTTGCGCGCCGCTGATCTGGCCAAAGGTGCTGATGAACAGGTCTTGCAGGTTCTCTGGGCTCTGCCAGAACTTTTTCGCCACCTCCATGATCACATGGTACTGGTTGAACTGGTTGTAGATGGTCGAGACCTGGCGCTGGGCAAAAGCATCCTGCAGCGCGTTGTCGATTTGCGCCGTGGTCAGCTTCAGGCGCGCTGCTGTCGCGCGGTCGATCTGGATGTCGGTCTCCAGCCCGCGCTCCTGCTGGTCGGTGTTGACGTCGGCCAGCTGCGCCACATTCTTCAAGGCCTCTTCCAGGCGTGGGGCCCAGATCCGCAAGTCCTCCACGTCGTCGCCCAACAGCGTGTACTGATAGGGTGAGTTCGATTGCCGCCCGCCAACACGGATATCCTGCGGCGAGAACAAGAACATGTTGGCGCCGGGCACCGCGCTCATCTTGGTCCTGAGGCGCGCGATCACATCGTCGGTGGAAATTTTGCGCTCGGACAGCGGCTTCAGTTCCACGTTCGCCTGCCCGCCGCCGCCGCCGAAACCCCCGCCGCCGGTGGTGATCTGCACGCTGGCGATCGCGGGATCACTGCGCAGGATTTTGTCGAACTCGGCGATCTTGCCCTTCATGAGTTCGAACGACGCGCTTTGGTCGCCGCGCACACCGCCGATCATGCGGCCCGTGTCCTGCTGCGGAAAGAAACCCTTGGGGATGACAGAAAAGAAATGGAAGTTGAGCACGATGCAGATGACGAGGACGATCATCACCATGGCGCGGTTTTCCAGCGCCCATTCCAGGGTGCGCGTATAGCCCCGCAAGATCTTCTCAAACCCTTCATCCAGCCGGCGCTTGAAGCGGGACTCGCGCGCGGGCTCGTGGGGCCGCAACAAGAGGCCGCACAGCATGGGCGTCGTGGTTAGCGAGATCACCAGCGATAGCCCCAGCGCCACGGCCAGCGTAAGGGCGAACTCGCTGAAGAAACGGCCCACGGGCCCGCCCATGAACAGAATCGGCAAGAAAACCGCGCACAAGGATGCAGTCATGGAAAGCACGGTGAAGCCCACCTCCTGGGCCCCGAGGAATGCGGCTTCCATGCGTGGCATGCCGGCCTCCACATGGCGCATAGTGTTCTCCAGCACGACAATGGCATCATCGACCACGAACCCGGTCGCCACCGTCAACGCCATGAGCGAGAGATTATCGAGCGTAAAGCCCGCCAGATACATGATTCCAAAGGTGCCAACCAACGACACAGGCACGGCCACGCTGGGGATGATCGTCGCCCGCCAATCGCGCAAGAACAGATAGACCACGGTAATCACCAGGACGATGGAAATGAGCAAGGTCCATCCGGTGTCTCTGAGCGAGGAGCGAATGCTGAGGGTCTGGTCGTTGCGCACACGCAGGTCCACGTCCGTCGGCAGCGTGGCCGCCAGCCGCGGCATCTGCTCCGTAATGTGATGCACGGTCTCGATGATATTGGCGCCCGGCTGCTGCGAAACCTGGATCACCACGCAAGGATCGCCGTCGCAGTAAGCCGCGTTGCGCACATCTTCAACTGAACCCTCGACCTCGGCGATGTCCGCGAGCCGCACGATGCCGCCGTTACGTTGGGCTACGATCAGCCCGCCGTAGAGGGTAGCGCCCCGCTCTACGTCGCTGGACAGCACGTCGTTGGCATAGATTTGGAACCGCCGGTCGCCCACCTCAATGGACCCCTTTGGCGTATTGGCATTACCAGCGGCCAGCGCGGCGCGCACATCCTCAAGGCCAATGCCGTACTTGAACATTGCGCGCGGGTTCAACTCCACGCGGATGGCGGGAAGCGAGCTGCCCGAAATGCCCACGTTGCCCACGCCCGTGACTTGCGAGAGCGCCGGTTGCAGCACGTTGGATGCCACGTCGTAAAGCTGGCCTTGCGTGCGTGTTTTCGACACCAGCGTCAGCACCATGATCGGCGCGTTGGCCGGGTTGAATTTGCGGTAGGTGGGATTGGCGCGCAGGCTCGATGGTAAGTCCGCGCGCGCCGCCTCGATGGCGGCTTGCACGTCACGCGCCGCGCCGTCGATATCGCGCGTCAATCCGAACTGCAGCACAATCTGGGTTTGGCCCACCGTCGAACGCGAGGTCATCTCACTCACGTCGGCGATTTCACCCAAGTGCCGTTCCAGCGGCGTGGCTACCGTTGCGGCCACCACCTCGGGGCTTGCACCGGGCAGGCTTGCGCTCACGGCAATGGTGGGGATATCCACTTGCGGCAGGGACGACACGGGCAGAAGGAAGAAGGCCACCGTTCCCGCCAGCACCACCGCCAGCGTCAGCAGCGTCGTGCCGACGGGCCGCGAGATGAAGGGTGCGGAAATGCTCATGCCTTCACCTCGGCAATGACCTCCTGCGTCTTGCGGCGCAGGCGCTGGCCCAGATCGTCGAAGGCAAGATAGATCACCGGCGTGGTGAACAACGTCAGAAGCTGGCTCACGATCAACCCGCCGACGATGGAGACGCCCAGGGGCTCGCGCAGTTCCGAGCCCACGCCGCCGCCGATCATCAGGGGCAGAGCGCCCAGCAGCGCGGCCATGGTCGTCATCAAGATGGGACGGAAGCGTAGCAGGGCAGCCTCATGAATCGCCTCCCGGGCGGGTTTGTGCTCGTGGCGTTCGGCATCCAGCGCGAAGTCGATCATCATGATGGCGTTCTTCTTGACGATTCCGATCAGAAGCACGATCCCGATGATGCCGATGACCCCCAAATCCATGCGGAAGACGATCAGGGCCAGCAGCGCGCCCACGCTCGCCGACGGCAGCGTGGAGAGAATGGTGATGGGGTGGATGAAGCTCTCATACAGAACGCCCAGCACGATATAGACCGTCACGATGGCGGCGAAGATTAGCAGCACCTCGTTGCCGAGCGAGCTTTGGAAAGCTAGTGCTGCGCCCTGAAAACTTGTGATCACCGAAGGTGGCAGGCCGATGTCCGCCTCCGCTTGGGCGATAGCATCCACCGCCTGACCCAGCGACACACCCGGCGCTAGGTTGAAGGACACGATATTGGCCGGGAACTGGTGCAGGTGGTTGATCTGCAAGGGCGCCGCCCGTTCATGGAATTTAGCGATGGCCGATAGCGGCACCTGTCCACCCTGAGACGGTACATAGATGGAGCCCAAAGAGTCGATGGTCTTCTGCAAAGCGGGGTCGGATTCCAGAATCACGCGCTGCTGCGTGGTCTGGGTAAAGATGGTCGAGACCATGCGCTGGCCGAAGGCGTCGTAAAGCGCATTGTCGACCGTCGCAAAGGTAATCCCCAGCCGGGTGGCTGTGTCGCGGTCAAGTTCGATATAGGCCGCGAGGCCATTGTTCTGCGCGTCGCTGGCCACGTCCGCAAGCTGCGGCAATTGCGCCAGGCGCTCGACCACGCGCGGGACCCACTGGGCCAGCTCTTCGCCGTTGGCATCCTCTAATACGAATTGGTACTGCGTGCGGCTGACCGTATCGTCGATGGTCAGGTCCTGCACGGGCTGCATATACAATGTGATGCCCTGCACATCCTTTACCTGGTTCTTCAGGCGCCGAATGATCTCGGTGGCATTGGCCTTGCGCTTGGAATGCGGCTTCAAGTTGATTGTCATGCGCCCGCTGTTGAGCGTGATATTCGTACCGTCGATGCCGATGAATGAGGACACACTCACCACATCCGGATCCTTCAAGACCGCTTCCGCCAAGGCCGATTGGCGTTCCGCCAGCGCGCCGAAGGATGTGGTCTGTGCGCCTTCCGTGATGCCTTGGATGACGCCCGTGTCCTGCACGGGGAAAAAGCCTTTGGGTATAGCGATCCACAGCACAATGGTGAGCGCCAGCGTGCCTACAGCCACCAGCAACGTCAGACGCGAGCGGTCGATCACCCACGTCAGGGCTTTGCCGTAAACGGCAATGAGGTCATTGAACTTATCCTCGGCCCAGCGCACCACGGGATTCAGCTCCGCCCGCTCGTGATGTTTCAACAGCTTGGCGCACATCATCGGCACCAGGGTCAGCGACACCACCGCCGAGATCAGGATGGTCACAGCCAGCGTGATGGCGAATTCGCGGAACAAGCGTCCCACCACGTCGCCCATAAACAACAGGGGGATCAGCACGGCGATCAGCGAAACGGTCAGCGAGATGATGGTGAACCCAATCTGCTCCGCGCCCTTCAATGCCGCATCCAGCGGCTTCTCGCCGGCTTCCACGTAGCGCGAGATGTTCTCGATCATGACAATAGCATCGTCCACCACGAAGCCTGTCGCGATGGTCAGGGCCATGAGCGACAAGTTGTTGAGGCTGAAGTTCGCCAGATACATGAAGGCGAAAGTGCCGACGATGGACAGCGGCACCGACAGGCTGGGGATAATGGTGGCCGCCCAATTGCGCAAGAAAAGGTAAATCACCAGCACAACCAGCACCACGGCCAGGAACAGCTCGAACTCTACGTCCTCCACCGAGGCACGGATGGTGGTGGTGCGGTCCGTCAGCACCTGCAAATCCACCGCCGCCGGCAGGGTGGTCTTGATCTGCGGCAGCACGCGCATGACGTTGTCCACCACCGCAATCACGTTGGCGCCGGGCTGGCGCTGCACATTGACGATGATGGCGGGCTCCGTGTTCATCCAAGCGCCCAACTTGTCGTTCTCGGCACCGGCGCCCACGGTGGCCACGTCCGACAGGCGCACGGGTGCCCCAGCACGATAGGCGATGATTAGGTTCCTGTATTCTTCCGGGTCGCGGATCTGGTCGTTGGCGTTGATGGTATAGGCGCGCGTGGCGCCGTCGAAGTTACCTTTAGGCGTGTTGACGTTGGCATTGCTGATGGTCGAGCGAAGGTCGTCGAGGTTCAGGCCATAGGCCGCAAGTGCCCGTGGGTTGGCGCGGATGCGCACGGCAGGCTTGTTGCCGCCGCTCAAATTCACCACGCCCACGCCCGGCAGCTGCGAGAGTTTTGTGGCCAGACGCGTGTCGATCAGGCTTTGAAGTTCCGTCAGCGGCAGCGTCTTCGAGGTGACGCCGATGGTCAGCACTGGCGCGTCGGCAGGGTTGAATTTGTGAAAGATCGGCGGTGCCGGAAGATCGTTGGGCAGCAGGCTGCCCGCCGCGTTCATCTTCGACAGGACTTCCTGCTCCGCGCTGTCCAGGCTGACCTCCAGTCCGAACTGCAGTGTAATGAGCGATGCCCCGGCGGAGCTGGTGGACAGCATCTGCTGCAGGCCGGGCATCTGGCCCAGCTGGCGCTCCAAAGGCGCGGTGATGGATGTGGCCACCACCTCCGGGCTCGCACCCGGCAGGAAGGTTTGCACCTGGATGGTGGGATAATCGATATCCGGCAGAGCCGATAGCGGCAGATAGCGGAACGCCGCCGCGCCCACCAGCAGGATCGCGATCATGAACAGCGACGTTGCGACCGGGCGAAGGATGAACGTGCGCGAAGGATTGAGCATGATGTTCTGGGCGTCCCTGCGCTTAGAGCATGTTCCGGAAAAGTGTGGGCGGTTTTCCGATCAGAACATGCTTAAATAAAGACATTCCAGACCCAACCTATTTCAATTTGAACTCAAGAGACTCTGGCCAGAATTAAGGCGAAGGCGTCGCGGGAGGCTGCGCGCCAGGAGCAGCTCCTCCGCCGCGCTGACGCCGTGGCCTTTGACCGGCTTCTCCCGTCGCGGCGCTGCCGGCTCCATTTGCTCCTGCTCTCGGCCCGCGCCGCTGCTGTCCCGGGACATTGGCTGGTGGCGTTGCGGCCGGCGCATTAGCATCGGGCGGCGGGGCGAGGGGATCCGTCGGTGGATTGGGCACATAAACTTGAGCGCCTTCCCGCAAGCGGTCCACACCGTCCACCACGACCTGATCGCCGGGGTTCACGCCCGAGAGCATCTGCGTCAACGTAGCCGTGCTCACGCCGGTCTTCACCGTCTGCACAGTGACCGTGTCATCGGGCTTGATGAGGAAGACGAAAGAGCCCGGCGCTCCGTGTTGAATGGCCGTCGGCGGCAACACCGTGGCATTGTGGATGGTATCCACTAGGAGGCGCACGTTCACGAATTGATTGGGGAACAATGACGCATCGCCATTCTCGAAACTGGCTTTCAGTTTCACGGTGCCCGTGGACGGATCAATCAGGTTGTCGAGCGCCGTCAGCGAACCCGTCGCCAGATGCGTGGCATTGGTGCGGTCGTAGGCTTCTACTTTTAGCGCAACACCTTCGCGCATGCGCTTTTGAATCTGCGGCAGCGTGTCCTCGGGCAATGTGAAGACCACGGTAATAGGGCTCACCTGCGCGATGATGCCGATGCCGTTGGTCTCTCCCGTGGTCACATAGTTGCCTTCGTCCACTTGGCGCAGGCCAATGCGTCCCGAGATGGGCGCCACGATATGGGCATACGTCAGGCTTAAGGCGGCGCTGGCAATGGCGGACTGGTCGGTGGCTACCGCAGCGGTGTATTGGCCCACTTCGGCGCGCTGGGTCTCCAGCTGCTGCTGCGAGATGGCGTTTTCCTTGATGAGTTCTTCATAGCGTGCGACGTCGCGCTTGGCGTTCTCCAGCAGCACCTTGTCGCGCGCCATATTGGCTTCCGCTGTGCGCTTTTGAATTTCATAGTTGCGCGGATCGATCTGCGCCAGGAAGTCGCCCTTCTGCACAAGCTGGCCTTCTTGGAAGGCCACCTTCTGCAGCTGACCACTGATCTGCGGGCGGATGGTCACTACGGCTGCCGCCGTCACGGTGCCCAGCGCATTTAATGTCACGTCGATATCGCCGGTGCGCGCCACAGCCGCACCCACCGCCGTGCCTTGCTGCTGCTCCACGCCCGGCCGCGCGCCGTCGGGGCGCGGCGTGGCCGGGGCGCTTGCGCGCTGCGCAGCGCGCCCGCCTGGACCTCCGGGTCCGCCCGGGCCGCCAGGTCCACCGCGCCGGAAAGCGTTCTGTTGAGTCTGAGGTGCTGGCTGCAAAATCCACGCGATGGTCACGGCCACGCCCATGGCGGCCAGCGTCCAGGGAATCATCCCATGCCATTTTTTGGGCGTGCGGGCGTAGCCCAGGCCCTTCTGCCAGAGGGAGTCCGGGTTCGCCGGTGTGCGCTTTTTAAAGGGATCGCGGTCGTCGTTCATGGGAAGCCAAGTTCGCTCCGGCTTGTGGTCCGCGTCACTCGCAAAAGATGTGCGGCATGAGGCTTAACGTCGCACCTCAGGTTTTAGCCGCTTTTAGCGGCTTCGCCCATTACGGTTGTGATAGGTGGCGCTTACACGTGTCTCTCAAAGCCCCGCTAAGTCCAGGTTTCCGCGCAATTTTGGCTGCACTGGCGATCCCATAATCAGACGTGCGAACCACCGCCCGGGTTCCCCGATTCGGAACATTTGCCGCTCCCACCGATTACTCTTTGGCCGATTACCCTTGGAGAGAGCAGCGAGAAGGAGCCCGCCTATGGCCAACAAAATGTTCGTGGGCGAAATCCGCATCATGGGCCGCATGTGCTTTGCCGCTTTCCTGCGGTTTCTGATCCCCGGACTCGTGCTCACAGCCCTTCTTTTGGCGGTTTCTCTGATGGAAGACGGGCAAACCGCCCATTTCCTGCGGTTGCTCAGTCCGGTGCCATTCCTTGTGCTCGGTATCGCCGGGTTGGTCTACGTGGCGGAAAAGACTCTGCAATTCTTCGGAAAGCGCGCCAAGGCCCGCGCTTCCTAAGGCGCACAGCTAGTGGCGATGGGCGCGTTTCAGCAGACTTAAGGCCAGGAAACTGATCACGCCGGCCGCGGTCAGATAGTAGCCCACCTGCGGCAGCCCACCGCGTGCCGCCAGCGCTTGCGCGATGAATGGCGTCACCGCTCCGCCCAGGATGCCGCCCACATTGAAGGTGATCGAAACACCTGTATAGCGCACGCGCGCAGGGAACAGTCCCGGCAGCCACGAGCCCAAGGGGCCATAGGTCATGCCCATGAACACCAGCGTCAGCGACAGGAACATCCAGGTGCTGAAAAGCCCGCCGCTCATCATCGGCGCCAATAGAAAACCGACGATGCCAGCACCACCGCAGCCTGCCATCAACACACGGCGTTCGTCGAACTTATCCGCAAGCGTGCCCGAAAGAACGATGCCGAAAGCCATGAACAGAATGGCCGCCAACTGCACAAGCAGGAAAGTCTCGCGCGGATACTTCAGCGTCGTCGTGCCGTAGCCCAATGCAAAAGCCGTCGCGATGTAGAACGTGGCAAAGGTGCAGATAACGGCGAAGATGCCGCCGAACACTTCGCGCGGATAATGCTTCAGCACATCGGCGAAAGGCACTTTCGGCGGTGGCGCTTCGGCCATGGCCTTGGCGAAGGCGGGCGTCTCCGTCAAACGCAAACGCACCCACAGCCCCACGCCGACCAGCGCCGCGCTTGCCAAAAATGGCAGGCGCCAGCCCCACGCCACGAAATCCTCCGGCGTCAGCACCAAACCCAGCAGCACGAACAGACCGTTCGCAAAAATGAACCCCAGCGGCGCGCCCAACTGCGGCACCATGCCGAAGCGGCTGCGGTGCGAGTCCGGCGCATTTTCCACGGCGAGAAGTGCTGCCCCGCCCCATTCGCCGCCGAGACCAAAGCCTTGCCCGAACCGCAATAGGCTCAAGGCCGCTGGTGCCCACCAGCCTGCCGTTTCATATGTGGGCAGGAACGCGATGGCGACTGTCGAAACGCCCATGCACAAGAGCGAAGCCACCAACGTCGATTTGCGCCCCACGCGGTCGCCGAAGTGCCCGAACACCACCGACCCCAGGGGCCGTGCGATGAAGGCCAAGCTGAACGTGGCATACGCCTGTAAAAGCTGAACGGACGGCGAAGAGCCAGGGAAGAACAGCGGGCCGAACACCAATGATGCTGCGGTGGCATATATATAGAAGTCGTAGAATTCGATTGTCGTACCGGCAAGGCTGGCCCACAGGACCCGCTGGTTGGCGGCATAGACATTGCTGGATGGCTGCGTCATGGCCCCCTACGCACTGATGTGAATCGCGCCGCTACTGTTCGCGGCGCTCGTCCCCGCCTTGGTCTTCTCATGGCGTCGAAGAATACTCAACCCACCTTTGAGCCGCGGCGGCAAAGGTGGCATCGCCGATGGCGCAGTCCAGGTCGGGGCCGCGCCGCAGTGGCTGGTTGGGCACGTCGCCCGCGATCCAACTGGCGCCCAGCGCTTTCACGGCGCGCACGGCATCGTCGCTGAACAATGCCGGCGGCAGGGCCATCAGCTCCTTCAGGGCATAGGTCGTCAGGCCCGCAGGCTTCGTCCACTCCCCATTGATCAGAACGGGCTGGATGGAAGGGTTCATGCGCACCACTGTTTTGCCCAGGGTTACATGGGCCGTATATCCCGCCGCTTCCGGCGGATCGCCCACGATGCTGCTGGACATCTTGCGGATGTCCTGGAGCAAACACAGGCGGCCACGTTTCTCGAAGAAATCCTTGGGCCCCTTGCGCACCGGATGGTCCAGCGGTACGCGGGCGCTGCCGCCCGCGCCCAGCGAGAGTGCTGCGATGTTTCCGGGCGCGGCACCATCCACCATCGCCTCCACCACCGCCGCCATCACCGGGTTGTTGTAGCCGCCGATGGCGCCGTCCCAATAACGCCGTTCGCCGATCTCGGCGGGCTTGTCGAACAGGATCACCGGCGCCGTGGTCGAGGCATGTACCGCATCCACGAGGCTCATCTCCGCGGCCCTCTGGCCGCCTTTGCTATCGAAGCTGCGCAGGAAGACCGCGCGCTCATGGTCGTAGTCGAAGCTGGCAAAGAAGATTTTCGGTGCGCGCAGCCCGTCAGCATTGAACAGCGTGCCTACGTCGCGGAGCGCGATGTCCTTGGCGGCGTCGGTGGGGTCGCGCAATTTGCGCAGCGAGGCGCGAATGCGTTCGCGTTTTTTCTCGGTGCTGAAGCGTGGACCGACGCCGACCAATGATGGCAGACGCTTGAGCAGAGGAAGTTCCACCAGCAGCGAAGCCGTCGATCCCGGGTGATCGTAGGTCGCCAGAATCTCCGCCGGCGTCTGGTTCTTGAGCAGACCCGCTACCACCATGGTGCCGCCGGAGTTGGCGGCCACCATGTCGAAGCGCGCCAGGATCTCAAGGCCCGGCAGATTGTGGTAAAGCTGATCCAGCGCCATGCATTGCAGCAGCGTCCAGTTGGCGCCGCCGTCAAGCGCGAGGATCTTATACTTCGCCATGCCCGCCTCTTGGGTCGTGCGTTCCGCGCTCTAGAACTTCGCGCGCAACGTCACGCCAAAGGTGCGCGGTTCGATGGGAAGGCCCGCATAGAGCTGGGTGGAGCTAGCGGCCAATCCTTGCGTGATGGCGCGTGTGGTGCCCGAGCCTTGCAACGGCGCGTCGGCCACCAGCTGCATGGCGGATTTGTTCAGCGCATTGCGCACCCAAACTTCCGCGGCCCAGCGCTGGTCCGACGAACCGACGCCGGCTTTGGCATCCATGAACATCAAGGCTTTCGTACGTTTCTCTACATCCCTAAGACCTCGCGCAGCAAGTCGCTGGTGACAGCACTGAAGCTGGTGCTAGCCGGCGAGACTTACCTGCCGCCGTCACTGCTTGATGGCGCGCCGATCATTGAGACATATGACAAGACGCCGCAGGCTGGTGAAGGCGGATTCTCCAAACTCAGTGCCCGCGAGGCCGAAGCCTTACGCTTGCTCATGGGCGGTAAAACCAACAAGGAAATCGCCATTGCGTTGAACCTGCAGGAAGTGACGGTGAAGGTTCACTTGCGCAGTGTCTATCGCAAGATCAAGGCTGCCAATCGCGCCGATGCGGTGCGCATCGCCATGCAGCAAGGCTGGCGTTAGAGCATTTTCCGGAAAAGCGGGGACCGGCTTTCCGTCAGAAAATGCGACCAAATAAAAGAGCATTTCCGGTGCCCTGACCCTACAGGCGGCGAATGTCCGCCGCCACGCGCTTCAGAACATCGTCCCATTCACCCGCGCGCTGCTGGCGATAGAGTGTAGCACTCGTGTACCAAGGGCTGTCGCTGCGCGAGAGCAGCCAACGCCAGTCGGGATTGAAGGGCAGCAGTATCCAAATGGGTTTGCCCAAAGCTCCTGCCAAATGCGCGATGCTGGTATCGACGCTGATCACCACGTCCATCAGTGTGCAAAGCGCCGCGGTGTCCGAGAAATCCTTAACATCATCACCGACAAAGCGTATGCGGCCTGCGGTGAGCGCGGCCTTATCGCTATCGCGCACGTCCTTCTGCACGCTCACGGTGTCATGGCTCGCCGGCAGATGCCGCAGCATTTGCGCCAGCGCGATGCTGCGGTCGTGGTCGCGCAGATGTTCGGCATTGCCGCTCCACGCAAGACCGATGCGCTTGTTTTTCGGCGCACCAAGCTTGTCGCGCCACATTGCGATCTTTGCGGGGTCTGCTTCAAGATATCCGCGTGCCGCCGGAATGGTATCGTGTGTGGTGGCGAACATGAACGGCAGGCTCGCCAGCGAACAATGAACATCAAAAGGCGGCAGCGCGTCACCCGCCGTGATGATCTCCGTCACGCCGTCCAGCGTCTTGAGCAGAGGCATCAGCGCGCGCTGCACCTTGAAAATCACCGTCGCGCCCAGGTCCCGCAAGCGTGGGATGTAGCGGCAAAACTGCAAGGTGTCGCCGTACCCCTGATCGGCATAGATCAGGATGCGTTTGCCCACGAGAGGCTCAGCGCCCGTCCATAGCGGCTGCACAAAGTTCGGCGGAGGCGCTTTCAGTCGCGTGCTCTTCAGCCGCCACTCGTGTTCGCGCCAGCCGCGGGCGTAGTCGCCTTGCTGCAACAAACAAAAGCTCATGTTCCACCGGGCATCGGCATGTTCCGGCCGCAAGGCGAGCACGCGCTCGTACCCCGCCAGGGCCTCGTGTCCACGGCCAAGATCTCCCAGCGTCGTGCTGCGGTTGAGCCAGGCCTCGACGAAATCGGCCTTGCGCGCGACGGCTTCGTCGAAACTTGCAAGCGCCGCGTCATGTTGTCCCAAGTCGCTCAGCAGCAGCCCGCGCTCGTTCCAACCATCAGGATTGTCAGGTTTCAGGGCTAGCGCCTGCTCATAGGCCGCCAAAGCTTCGCCGGGCCGCTTCAAGGCGTTCAGGGCTTTGGCATAATTCAGGTGAGCGCTCGCATTGCCGGCATTCCGTGCGATAGCACTGGCCAGGAAGTTCGCCGCTTCTTCCGCCAAGCCCCGCCGCAGGGCGATCAACCCCCGCAAATGCAGGACGTCAAAATGCGCCGGGTCCCTTTCCAGCAGGGCGGCGCAGGCAGCCTGGGCGGCGTCCAGGTCTCCGGCCTGAAATAAGGCCAGGGCGTCCTTCAGGGTGCTTGCTACAGACATGAGGCAAGCCTACTGCACCTGGGCCCGCGTTGTCACAGCACCCGAGACCGGTTAGCATCCAGGCGTCCGGGGGGGCAAACATTGGGGACTGCCGCTTGGCGGAATCTTCACTTCATGCGCCTGCGCTGAGCGTTGCCGCGAGTGCAATCCCTCAGCTGTCGGTCATCGTGCCCACCTACAACGAGGCCGGCAACGTCCGCCCGCTTGTCGCCAAACTCGACGCCGTTCTTGGCGACATCTCCTGGGAAGTGATCTTTGTCGATGATAATTCGCCTGACCATACGGCAGGCGCTTTGCGTGCGCTCGCCGCCGAGGACCCGCGCGTGCGCTGCCTGCAACGCTTCGGACGGCGCGGGCTTTCCTCGGCGGTGATCGAAGGGATCGCCAGTTCCAGCGCGCCTGTCGTGGCTGTCATCGACGGCGATCTGCAACACGACGAGAGTCTGCTGGCCCGTATGCACGATGTTCTTATGCGTCACGATAATATCGATCTCGTCATCGGGTCGCGCTACAGCAGCGGCGGCAGCATTGGCGAGTGGTCGGCGTCGCGCCACGCCATGAGCCGCTTGGCCACGCAGCTCAGCCGCCTCATCGTCAAGTTTGAACTCAACGATCCTATGAGCGGCTTCTTCATGGCGCGCCGTGACGCCTTTATCGCCGCAGCACCTTATCTCTCCGGCACCGGCTACAAGATCCTGCTCGATTTCCTGGCCTCGGCGCCGAAGCCTCTGCGTTATATTGAACTGCCTTACGAGTTCCGCCAGCGCCTGCACGGCGAGAGCAAGATCGACATGATGGTGCTGTTCGAGTACCTGCTGCTGCTTCTCGAGAAGACCATCGGGCGCTACGTGCCCACGCGCTTTGTGTTGTTCTGTCTCGTTGGCGGCAGCGGTGTGCTGGTGCATCTCGCCACGCTTCTGCCCATCCGCCTCTTGACCGATTTCGCCGGCGCCCAGGCCATCGCCGCCTTTGTCAGCATGACCAGCAACTTCCTTCTCAACAATACCCTGACATACAGGGATTGCCGCTTGCGCGGCCGCAAGCTGCTCGCGGGGCTTATGTCTTTCTATGCCGTATGCAGCATCGGCTTTGTCTGCAACGTCACCTTCGCCGAAATGCTGTACGAGCGCGGCTATGCCTGGTGGCTCGCGGGCACCGCCGGTGTCCTGATCGGCAGCGTCTGGAACTTTGGCGCCAGCTCCATCTTCACCTGGAAGCGCGCTTAGGACTTTTTAGTCCCTGCGCAGATATACGTCGAACTGCTGGTGATAGCTGGGGAAGCTGCGCCCCAGCTGATATCGCGACACGGCTTCTTCGACGATGGCGATGGCGCCCTCGTCGAATTCCGGCGGATAGGGCCGGCGCACCATCACCACCGGCGGCTTTGTCGCCAGCACGCGCGTCAGTTCCTCGTGAGCATCGACACCCAAGGCATGCGTCTCCGCCGCTTCCGCCAGATGATTGGGGAAGGTGTAGGGTGTCGGCGCTTTGCAGTCCGTCAGGTAATAGATGATGGGGAAATCGCTGAAGATGTACGGACATCCTCCCGCGAGGTTCTCCTTGATATAAGCCGCCATGGGATAGACCTGATCGGCGCCGCGCCGCGCCGTGGTCTGCACGCAGATCACAAAGGACGCGATCACCGGCAGCAGCAACACGGCTGCCATGGGCCCATCCTCGCCGAAGCGTGTGCGCAATCGCGCGAAGACTCCGTTGCCCGTTTCCAAGTGCCGCAAGCCTATGGCCGACAGGACCGCCAGAGGAATGCCCGTCGGCAGGAAGTAATGCAGGATAGGATTGCCCAGCATCAACGCGCCGATCACCGCGCCCACCAGCCACAGGCCGAGCGCCGTGACGACCCAGACCTTCACACCTTGGCGTTCACGTACGGCGCTCGTCACCGTGACACCCGCCAAGGGCCAGAACACCGCGCCATAGATCAGCGCCGAGAGCACCGTCAGCAGATACATTCCCACCGAGAAGCGCCACAGTTTCTTGGCCAGGATGGACTGGAAGTTGGAGAAGAAGAAATCCTGCCAGTGGCCGGCGGCTGCGTACGCTGCCCCTGCAACACCCGTCGGCAGCAATCCGCACACCATCATGACGATTGCCAAGGCAATGATCTGCGCTAGCGTCAATTTCTTTTGCGCGAACATGGCGGCAAGCCCCGCCAGCGAAAGCAGCGCGATCTCAAAGACGCAGATGTATTTGACCTGCAAGGCCACGCCAAACAACAACGCCGCCGCGACGAACGATGCAGCGATCTGTCGCGTCTCACCGATCACACATCGCAGGATCAGCAATCCGCCGGCGCCCATGATGAGGTTGTAATAGACCGGCGTCTGTCCCCCTGCGCCACTCCATAACATCAGGATGGCCACGTAGAACAACGTCGCGGTGAAGGCCACGTGCGGCGGCCCGAACATGGAAGCCATGCGATACACCAGCACGCAGGTCGCCAACACGAAGAGCAAGCTCACGATCTGGTAGCCCAGCACCGCGTCCTTGAAGAACAGCACGGCCGGCGCATAGAGCAGGAAGATGCCGACCGGTTTCCTGTCCCAGATGTCGACGTACGGCAGAAGGCCATGGTTGAACCACTTGTCGGCCACCACGAGGTAGAACTGCTCGTCGATGTTGACGGCGGGGTTGCCGAAGTAGGGTAGGCGGAGCGCGATGACAAACAGCGCGATGGCCGCGAAGTCAACAAAACAGGGCCAATGCGCTTGTTTACCCAGCGCATCCTGTGGTGACAGGTTCGACGACAGCCCCAAAGCAGTGCCCCCGCAATAATCTCCCCCACCACCTCATTGTCATGAATCGGCCCCAGAGCCAATCATGAAGGTGCCAATCGGGAAGGCCGCCCCGTCGTTACGGCGAGGCGGTGGCCAATCCCGCCGTCGTGGGTTGGAACAGGCGGCCCTTCTCGGTGACCAGAACGCAGATCAGGCTCGCGGTCAAGCAGGCCAGGAAGCCCAGCACCAGAGGTTGAGCCGTGCCGTCAAAATGCTGGGCGATATAAAAGCCGATGAGCGCGCCGCCCAGCGTCGAGCAGAACCCCTGCACGGACGAGGCCGTGCCCGCCACATGGCCCAGGGGCTCCATGGTCATGGCGCTGAAGTTGGACGCCACCATGCCGAAGCAGAACATCAGACCCGACTGGATGACGGTGAAGGCGATCAAGTTCTCTTTGCCCAAAGCCACCGCGATAACGTGGACGAGGGCGCAGGCGATATAGCCGAGCAGGGCCGTGT
Organism: Fidelibacterota bacterium; assembly: GCA_947472795.1. GTDB lineage: Bacteria > Pseudomonadota > Alphaproteobacteria > Rhodospirillales > Rhodospirillaceae > SHVO01. The sequence continues at coordinate 49,356 of CANJBL010000009.1, forward strand.
GCGAGACCCGGCGTGTGCCCACGCGGCCAACGATGCGCGCGTTCACCAGCGAGGCCACTGCCATGAAGCCCGCGATGATGGCGAAGTTGATGGTGAAGAACACCGGCTCGTTGAACACCTCCACGAAGATCTGCTGGGCGCAGGTGATAAACCCGAACAGGCTGCCGATGAGCATGGTGCTGGCCAGCATGTAGCCCACGGCGACGCGGTTCGTCAGCGTGACACCGAACGCGCGCAAGATTGCGCTGGGCGACAAGGGCAGGCGGTCCTCCGCGTGCAAAGTCTCCGGCAGGTTCAAGCCGATCCAGACGGCGACGATGGCGCCGAACACCGCCAGCGCGCCGAAGATCCAGCGCCAGGAGCCCACCAGCAGGATCAATTGGCCAATAGAAGGCGCGAGGATCGGTACCGACAGAAAGACAATGAAGGCCAGTGACATCACGCGCGCCATCTGCCGGCCCGAAAAGCGGTCGCGCACGATGGACACCACCAGCACGCGGCTCGCTGCCGCACCGATGCCTTGCAGCACGCGCGCGGTCAGCAGCATCGGCAACGACGTTGCCAGCGCCGAACCGAAGCTGAAGATCACATAGAGAACCAGGGCCGTCAGCATCACCGGCTTGCGTCCGAACCTGTCCGCCAGCGTGCCGTAAAAAATCTGCGCGCCGCCGAAGCCCAACAGGTAAGCGGTGATGATCCACTGGCGGTCGTTCTCGGCGACGATGCCAAGGTCGTGCCCGATGAGCGCTAGCGCCGGCATCATGGAATCGATGGCCAGCGCGTTCACGGCCATGATCGCCGCCACCAGCGACACGAATTGCTTGAAGCCGATATCTTTCACGCCAATATCTTTTACGAGAGTCATGCGCCGACCGACAAAAATGGGGGCCTGCTCATATCACGGCGCAAAGCCCCTGTGCGTGGTGCGTTGGAGAAATTCAGGCTTAACCCGACACCAGCCGGATGGGCCGGTCAAAAACCACCAGCACGTCGGCCAGGGTATTACCCTGAGCCACGCGGTGATGACGACTGGTCACCATATAGGGCCGCTGGCGGTTGTTTTTGCCGCGGGTCTTACCGGGCGCCAGTTTCGAGATCACGAACAAAGGATGTTCGTGGCTGTGGCGGAAGATCATGAAGCGCGCCGCATCGGCGCCCATATGGATGGCATAGTCGCGCCATTCGCCGCGGGAGACCCGCGACGCGTAAAGGGCGAGCAGCAGGTTCAGCTCAGGCCGGTTGAAATGCTGGTAAGGGGCTTTGCGCCGGTGGTCCGCGAGGCGAACGACGGCGGTCATGATCATTAGCGGCTCAAAATTGCGGCATCACGACGCATGCCACTATCTTTTCAGACTGATCTCACCCGATCAAGACTGCTGCGAAGGGAAATTTCGCGGTTTTGCGCCAGTGACAGGCTGTTCAGCGCCGCGTCAGTGTCGCCTTAATAACCTGAGGAGCCCTGGGCCTGGTTCTGGCGGTCCACGTCGGGCCGGTCGAAGCAGTTAGCGTCGGCAATGGTGGCATAACAATAGCGGCTCACATGCTCGGTCCCGCGCCCCGGCGGACGGGTGGAACAGGCGACATCCGCCACCGCGTTCTCCGCATTGCTGCATTGGAAGCCGAAGGCCTGGTTATAAACAGGGTCCGGATCGCCCGCGCAGCCGCTCAAGGTCACGCCCAGCAGCGTCAGCGCGGCATAACCCGCGATCTTTGCTTTTGCGTAACAGGACATGACACCTCGCTGAACCGTGCCCAAAACCGATGGGCAAAAGCCCATTTCGGGCCATGTTGCAGTCTCCCCGGGGCGGGTTAATAAACCCTAAATTCCCCCCTGGAACAGGGCCCCTTTGCATGGACTTGGGCCCCCCGGCCCATTATGTTCGGGCACGTTTTTTGGCCCGCTGGCCCATGGTCCAAGATCATGGCCCCAAGGTGGGTCTTCCTAGGCCTTAAGCCCCAAGGCCTAAAGCATTCGAGTGATAGAGGATTCTCCGTTGAGCACCGCCAAAGACGTCCCCGCCGTTGCCGGCAAAGGCAAGAAGCCCAAGGACGACACCGACTACGAACTCGAAGGCTTCATGTCGGAGATCGAGACCGATCTGCGCGAGGACGAGCTCAAGAAAATCTGGACCAGGCACAGCGGCCTGATCATCGTTTTCGTCGCTGCCCTGCTTGTGGGCGTCGCTGGCTTCAAGTTCTACCAGCAGCGCGAGGCCGCCGCCCTTCAAGAGACAGCGCGCGGCTACGAGCTTGCCATCCAGGCGCAACAAGCCGGCAAGACCGACGAAGCCATTACGCAGTTCACCGCCATCGGTAAAACGGGTGCGAAAGGCTACAGCGCGCTCGCGCGTCTCAACCAGGCTGCGCTTCTGCTTGGGAAGAACGACACCAAGGCCGCCGTCGCGGTCTATAAGTCCATCACCGCTGATGCGTCCGCCGATCCGGTGCTGCGCGATCTCGCCACGCTGCTGACCGCGCTGCACAGCTTGGACAGTGATGATCCGAAAGCTCTCGAAGCAACGTTGAAGCCGCTCACCGTTGAAGGCGGGGCTTTCAGCGCCTCAGCGCAGGAGTTGACGGCGCTGCTCGCCGCCCGCCAGGGCGATACCGCCCGCGCCGCCAAGATCCTCGAGACGCTCAATAGCGACGTCACCCTCTCGGCGGCCGTGCGTGAACGCGCCACCGATCTTGCCAAGTTCTACACCGGTGGCGGCACGTCGCCTGCGATCGTCGCACCTGCATCCGTTGCGCCGGCACCCGTCGCACCCGCTGCTGCTCCGCCCTCTGCTGTTCCGGCAGCACCTGCCGCGGCGGCCCCAGCGCCGGCTGCACCCGCCAACCGGTAAGCCCGCACCAGAAAGCCCAGCGTTCATGATCCAGTTTCGCCGCCTTGTTCTTGTTCCCGTTCTCCTCGCCGCCGTCGTCGGGCTGTCCGGCTGCGACACGCTGAGTGGCATCTTCTCCGGTGACGGCAACAAGCAGAAGCTGCCCGGCACGCGCATCTCGGTGCTGGCGCTCGAACGCGAACTGCGCCCCAATATCGAAGCCGCCGACACGCGCATCGCCCTGCCGCGCCCCGAGGACACCACCACGTGGCCCGGCGCTGGCGGTCTCTCGCACCACGCCATGCACCACCTCGTCATCAGCGCCGCGCCCAAGAAAGTCTGGACGGTGCGCGCCGGCGAAGGGTCCGATTTGCGCAACCGCGCTTTCGCCGAACCCATCATCGCGAACGGCCGCATCTACACCATGGATTCCGAGGGCATTGTCATGGCCTTCGATTCCACGACCGGCAAGCGTCAATGGCGCGTGCGGACCGCGCCGCGTGTCGAGGAAGACAACGACTTCCTCGGCGGGGCGCTGTGCATCGAAGGCAACCGTCTCTTTGTCACCACCGGTGCCGCCCAGGTCGTGGCGCTGGATGCAGCCAACGGCAAGGAAATCTGGCGCACGCCCGTGGAAACGCCCGTGCGCGCGGCACCCACCGTCAACTCGGGCCGCGTCTTCATTGTCACCATTGAAAATGAACTCCAGGCGCTCGCCGCCGACACGGGCCGCAAGCTCTGGTCCTACGCCGGCGCGTCCACCTCCACCATGTTGCTGGGCGGCGCCGCACCTGCCGTCGACGGCGGTGTCGTGGTCGCCACCTTCTCCAGCGGTGAAATGGTCGCGCTGCGCTCCGATAACGGCACCATGCTCTGGAGCGAAACCGTCGTCGCCAGCCGCCGCACGGAAGCCGCCGCCAATCTTCCCGACATTGCCGCCCGCGCCGTCATCGACCGTGGCCGCGTCTATGCTGTCGGCCAGTCGGGCGCGCTTGCCGCCATCGACTTGCGCACCGGACGGCGTTTGTGGGACGTGCCGCTCGCCGGCATTTACGAGCCCTGGGTCGCCGGCGATTTCATCTTCGCCATCAGTGTGGACTCTGAAGCCATCTGCATCGATGCCCGTTCGGGCCGCATCCTCTGGGTGACGCAGCTGCCGCGCTTCGAGAACGAGAAGGCCCGCAAGAACCGCATCGTCTGGGCCGGCCCTGCGCTCGCCAGCGACCGCCTCATCCTCGTCAGCTCCGACGACAAGGCCCTCGCGGTCTCGCCCTATTCCGGTGCCGTGCTCGGCACCATGGACTTGCGCACCTCCAGCACGCTGCCGCCGGTCTTCGCCAATTCCACCATGTACCTGCTGGATGACGACGGCGACCTTTCGGCTTATCGTTAGAGCATTTTCCGGCGAAGTGGGAACCGGTTCGCCGCAGAAAATGCGACCAAATAAGATTCTAGGGCGTGTTTTCGATTCAATATTATGTAAACGCGCCCTAGTACGCCGCTTATCTCTCACGCTTCGATAGGAGCCGGCTTCGTGCCGGCCATGCCGCCTCATGACCGTCGCCCGCGCTAAAAAGAAAATCCGCCGCACCGGTGCCCGCTCCGCCCGCGGCCATAAGGCGCCTGCGTACCCGAAGAAGCAACGCAAGCCCGTCAAGTCAAAGGGTGCCAGGCCCGAAACCGAGAGCCCGAAGGCCGAAGCGAAAAAAGCTTCGGCGCAAATGCTCGTCCAGCACAAGGCCAAGCAACAGACCAAGGCGCGCAAGGCCGCCGCCGAGAACGAGGCGATGTTTGGCGAAGAAGTGGTGCTTCCGCGCAAGTACAAAGCGCCGCCCACCTTCACGGTGGCGATAGTCGGAAGACCAAACGTCGGCAAATCCACGCTTTTCAACCGCCTGGTGGGGCGCCGCGAAGCTCTGGTGCACGACCGCCCGGGTGTCACGCGCGATCGTAAGTTCGGCCAGGCCGAGCTCATCAATCTGCACTTCAATGTCATCGATACCGCCGGCTTTGAAGAAGCCCGCCCCGAAACCCTCGAAGGCCAGATGCGCCGCCAGACCGAGAAGGCTGTCGCGGATGCCGACGTGGCGCTGCTGCTGGTCGATGCCCGCGCCGGCATCACGCCGCTCGATGCCGCCTTCGCCGATCTTTTGCGCCGCTCAACAACACCCATCGTCCTTGTCGCCAACAAGTGCGAAGGCAAGGGCCAGGAGTCCGCGCTCTACGACGCCTTTCGTTTAGGCATGGGCGAGCCCTTGCCCATCTCCGCCGAGCACGGCCAGGGCCTCTCCTATCTCTATCATGCGCTGGCGCCCTTCGCGGGCCCCGAGGTGAAGGTGGAGCCCATCCCGGAGTCCGAACTCCCGCCGCGCCCCTTGCAGCTGGCCATCATCGGCAGACCGAATACAGGAAAATCCACGCTCATCAATCGCCTGCTGGGTGAGGATCGCATGCTCACCGGGCCCGAGCCCGGCGTCACGCGCGATGCCGTCACCACCGAATGGACCTATAAGGGCCGCGCGATCCGTCTGGTCGATACCGCCGGCGTGCGCAAGCGCGCCAAGATCACCGATGCCGTCGAGAAGCTCTCAGTGGGTGAAACCTTCGAGGCCGTGAAAATGGCCGAGGTCGTGGTGCTGGTGGTCGAAGCCACCGCCGTCCTCGACAATCAGGAACTCACGCTCGCCCGGCATGTGATTGATGAGGGCCGCGCGCTGGTCATCGCCGTCAACAAGTGGGATGCCATCAAGGAAAAACGCCGCGCGCTCGAAACGCTGGAAGAGCGTTTGCGCGATTCACTGGCGCAGGTGAAGAACATCCCCACCATCACCATCTCCGGCCTCACCGGCCAGCGCGTCGATACGCTGATGGAAGAAGTCTTCCGCGTGCACGATATCTGGAACACGCGCGTGCCCTCGGCGGCCCTGAACCGTTGGCTGGCTTCCGCCACGCAGGCCCATCCGCCGCCGCTGTCATCGCACAAGCAGCGCATCAAACTGCGCTACGGCACCCAGGTGAAATCGCGTCCGCCCACGTTCGTGCTCTTCTCCACGCGCGGCGGCGACCTGCCGGAAGCCTACATGCGTTATCTCATCAACGGCATCCGCGACACGTTTGGTTTGGACGGCGTGCCCATCCGCATCCATCTGCGCAAGCCGAATAACCCGTATGAGGAAGAGAAGTAGCGTCCCCTCGCTCGTCACCCCGGACAAGCCGAGTTCTTGGCGAGGCGCGATCCGGGGTCCAGAGCAAAACATTCGGTCTAAACAAATCCGGCGCCGCTCATCTCTGAACGGCGCCGGATTGTTGTCCAGCTTGAGCGGCTGGTATCTTTTTTTGCGGTTACTGCACCACCACCAGCATGTCCTCGCCGCCGCGCTTCAGGAACAGCGCGGTCTGGCGATTGGAGTCCTTCAGCTCTTTGCTGAGATCGTCCACGCTGCCCACCGGCTTGCGGTTCACGGCCACCACCACGTCATGCGGGCGAAGGCCTGCATTCCACGCCGGGCTGCCTTGTTCCACATCATCCACGATGACGCCGGCGTTGCGGCCGCCGCTCGTGGGGTTCGAGAACACCGCGCCCTTGATGGCGGGCTTGGCTTCTTCCAATGCCACCTTCTGCGCTTCGGCGGCTTTACCCACCGTCACCTTCATGGTGCGGCTGTTGGTGCCGCGCAGTACGGTCAGCTCAAGGGTCGTGCCAACCGGCGAGAGACCCACGCGATTACGCACTTCCGACGAGCCTTGCACGGCCTGGCCATTGATGGCGGTGATCACGTCGCCCGCCTTCAAGCCGGCAGAGTCAGCAGGCGTGCCTTTCTCGACACCACCCACCAGCGCGCCGTTGGCCTTGTCTATCCCTAAGTTCTTCGCCAGCTCCGGCGACATGTTCTGGATCGACACGCCGATGCGTCCACGGCTCACGCTGCCGCTCGCCATCAGTTGCGTCATCACCGTCTTGGCCATGCTCGTGGGTACGGCGAAACCGATACCGACGTTGCCGCCCGAAGGTCCGATGATGGCGGTGTTGATGCCGATCAGCTCGCCTTTCAGGTTCACCAGCGCGCCGCCCGAGTTGCCCGGGTTGATGGACGCGTCGGTCTGGATGAAGTCTTCATAGCCTTCGATGTTCAGGCCCGAGCGGCCCAGGGCGGAAACAATGCCCGAGGTCACGGTCTGCGACAGGCCAAAGGGGTTGCCGATGGCCATGACGTAGTCGCCCACCCGCATCTGGCCGGAGTCGCCAATCGGCAGTTCCGTCAGGTTCGGTGCGTCGATCTTCAAGAGCGCGATATCGGTGCCGTCGTCACTGCCCACCAGCTTGGCGGTGTACTCGCGGCGATCCTTCAAGGTCACCACGATCTCAGCGGCGTTATCCACCACATGATGGTTGGTGAGGATGTAGCCGTGTGACGCATCGACAATCACGCCCGAGCCCATGGCCATCTTCTGGCGCGGCTGGCTGAAGGGGTTGCCACCACCACCGTTGCCGCCGCCGCCATTACCACCACCACCACCGGGGCCCTGGAAGAAGCGGCGCAGTTCAGGAGGTATCGCGTCTTCGTCCGAGGCTGTGGCTTTTTCAGCCTTGCCCTTGACCGAGATGTTCACCACCGCCGGCGTCACTTTTTCGATGAGCGGGGCGAGCGTTGGAATGCCGTCGCGTGTCGGGACGGCGGCTTCCGCCGTGGCGGCCGTGAACGGCGCCTGGAGGGCCTGTTGCAGCGCCACGGGCGCAGAGCCGTTCTTCAAACTATCGGTCTTGAAAGCCTGGCCGACGAAGGGCGTCGCGAAAGCCAGCGCGGCGAACGCGACAGCGGCAGGCAAGAAACGTGAGGTCTGTTTGCTCATGAGGATATAAAACCTTTCCACCAGAATTGATCGTCGCTTTTGTTGTCCAAGCGCTCGGCCCCGCAAGGGGAGATGAGCTGCGGCGGCGCTTGCGGCAATTCGTCCCCGAAATCTTGTCCCAACGGCCCAATTTCTCAAGCATGGTTCACAGCGTTGTAATTCGCTGCCCACGAGAGATAACGGCGGAAAACCGCCAAAGTTCGCCAAAATAGAGACAGACTATCGCTTTTGTAACCACGCCGTTTCACGGTAAACGGGCGCGGGCGGCTACTGCGCCTTGAAAACTTCGCCGGTCTTGGTGAAGTCCGCCGCTGCCAGATCCACAAACGCACCTGTGATCTCTTCCGGCGTCTTCAAGGTCATGGGGTCTTCGCCCGGATAAGCGGCAGCCCGCATCTTGGTCCGCACGGCGCCGGGGTCGATCAGGTTCGCGCGCACCGTGGTGTGCGCCATCTCGGCGGCATAGGTTTTCACCATTTGCTCCAGCGCGGCTTTGGAGGCGGCATAAGGCCCCCAGTACATGCGCGCTTCGCTGGCAACTTTCGACGTCACGAAAATCGCGCGGCCCGCAATGGACTGTTGCAGCAATCCATCCATCGAGCGCAGCAGGCGCCAGTTGGCGTGCACATTGAGGTCGAACACATCCGTCCACATCTTGGGTTTGTAGTGGCCCATGGGCGAAAGCTGGCCCAGTGCGGCTGCCGCACCCACCAGAATGTCCAGCTTGCCGAAGCGTTGGTAAAGCCCTTGCGCGACCTGATCGATCTTGTCGAAGTCCGTCAGGCTTTCAGGAATCAGCATGGCGCCCTGGCCGGTCGCTTTGCGGATGGCGTCGTCCAATTCTTCAAGGGCACCTTGTGTGCGCGCCATGGCGGCGACGGTCGCACCTTCTTCGGCGAAGCGGAGGGCCACGGCCCGGCCAATGCCGCGCGATGCCCCGGTCACAAGCGCGATGCGCCCTTCAAGACGGCCAGTCATAAGAGCATTTTCAGGCGAAGTGGGTACCGGTTCGCCGTCGAAAATGCGACCAAACAGGAATCAAGGACGTGTTTGCAATTCATAATCCAAACACGTCCTTACGCGCGATCTTCGTTGAGCAGGGAAAGCTGCTTGGGCTGGTTGCCGGCGTTCTTGTCCGTCAGCGGCAGCGGATAATCGCCCGTGAAACAGGCGTCGCAGTATTGCGGGTGATCACTCGCGCGCTTGGCTTCACCCACCGCCTTGTAAAGGCCATCGATGGAGATGAAGGCGAGGCTATCCACGCCCAGCAGCTTGGCCATGCCCGCAAGGTCGTGCTGCGCGGCCAGCAGTTTGTCGTAGTCCGGCGTGTCGATGCCGAAGAAACACGGATGCGCTGTCGGCGGCGAGGAGATGCGCATATGCACTTCCGTGGCCCCAGCTTGGCGGACCATTTCGACAATCTTGGTCGAGGTCGTGCCGCGCACGATGGAATCATCCACCAACACCACGCGCTTGCCGGCCAGCACTTCTTTGTTGGGGTTGTGCTTGCGCTTCACGCCCAAGTGCCGGGTCTTGTCCGTGGGCTGGATGAACGTTCTGCCAACGTAATGGTTTCGGATGATGCCGTATTCGAAGGGCACACGCGCCGCTGCCGCATATCCCAGGGCCGCCGGCACGCCAGAGTCCGGCACCGGCACCACCACGTCGCAATCGACGGGGCTTTCCTTGGCCAACTGCGCGCCGATGTGCTTGCGCACCTCGTACACACTGTGACCTTCGCTGATGCTGTCGGGGCGTGCGAAGTAGATGTACTCGAAAATGCAGAAGCGCGGATGCTGCTTCGGGAAAGGCTTCAGGCTGCGCACGTTGTCGTGCGTGATGATCACGATCTCACCCGGGTCGATATCGCGCACGAACTCAGCACCGATGATATCCAGCGCGCAGGTCTCGGATGCGAAGATCCATGCCTTATCGAGTTTGCCCAGCACCAAGGGGCGCACGCCCAAGGGGTCGCGCGCGCCGATCAGCGCGGTGTTGGTCATGCAGACAAAGGAATACGCACCTTCGATCTGGCGCAAGGCGCCCACAAGACGCTCTTCGAAGGTGGCTTCCTGGCTGGTGGCGATCAGGTGCGTCACCACTTCCGTGTCCGAGGTGGACTGGAAGAGGCAGCCGCGCTTTTGCAACTCTTTGCGGATGGTCAGCGCGTTGGTCAGGTTGCCGTTGTGGGCAATAGCGAAGCCGCCATAGTCGAACTCGGCGAACAGGGGCTGCACATTGCGCAGGATGGTCGCCCCCGTCGTGGCGTAGCGCGTATGCCCCACGGCCAGATCGCCCGACAGGCGCTCCATGACCGACTCATTGTTGAAGTTCTCCGAGACGTGGCCCATGCCCCGGTGGCTGTTGAACTGGCGCCCGTCGTAGGAAACGATCCCGGCGGCTTCTTGTCCACGATGCTGCAAGGCGTGCAGGCCGAGGGCCGTGTGTGCTGCGGCATCCGTATCGCCGATGATGCCAAAGACGCCGCACTCTTCCTTCAGATGATCGCCATCCTCGGACGCGTCAAATGGGTTCGTTACGGCGGGCAACTCTGTCATTGCGGGCGGGGCTCGGTTGGTGGTGCAACAGGTTCAGCGGGCGGTTTCGGCTCGGTCTTCTCGATCAGCTTTTCCAGATCCAGGCGTTCCTGGTCCTGGTAGCCTTCGGGCTTGGCCGTCTTCGCCACTTCCGGCGCCGTTGGCCTGTTCAGTCGTTCCAGCGCCTGCTTATCCAGGACTGCCTTGCTCTGGATCGCTTTATTGATTTTCGCGGCGCCATCCTTAGCAGCATCGCCCGCCGCCATAAAGCTCGACGGCAGCACGGACTTCAGTTCGTCCGCCGCTATCTCAATGACCGGCAGGGTCTTGGCCCGTGCCACCCATGTAGGGCGGTTGGTGTTGGTTAGCCAGTCCGTAATGATGAGGCCGACCCCCAGAATCACCAGGGCTCGTGCGAGGCCAAAAACAAAGCCCAAGGCCCGGTCCAGGTTATTGAGCGCGCTTTTCTGGATGCTGCGGGCAATGGCCGTGGTGATGATCGACAGGATCAGCAGCACCACCAGGAAGATGATGACCGCGGCGGCCGAATCCGCCGCCCAGTCGATGGGGATGATCTTGCGCGCGAAAGGCTTGGCGTAAGGCAGGCCGTGCACCGCCGCCAGTACGGCGCCGATCCAGGCCGCGATGGATAAAACTTCGTGCACAAATCCGCGCATGAAGGCGAGCAGGGCGGAAATCAGCAGGACGAGGCCAAAGGCAAGGTCCAGGCCGTTGATGGGGAGGTGGTTGAACCACTCAGGCATCGGCGCCACCCGCGCGCTTCAGCCGGCCAGAGGACGCCTGAGTCTGGGATGCCTGGTTCGATGACGTCTGGTTTGGCGGCTTTTCGTTTGATGCGAGGGAAAACTGGCTCACCACGTCCTGTACATGTCCCATATCACGCAGCGCGATCTCGCTTGCGGATTTTGCATCCGGCTTCTTGGCGTCTTTCCGCGCGGGTCTTGGGACCCACGCCTGCTGGAAGCCAAGCTTGGCCGCTTCTTTCAAGCGCACGTCCCGCTGCGCCACTGCGCGAATTTCGCCGGACAGGCCGATCTCGCCGAAGACCACCGCATCCGCCGGCACCGGATCGCCGGTGAAAGCCGACGTCAGCGCGGCTGCTACCGCCAAATCCGCCGCCGGTTCGCTGATCCGCAAGCCGCCGGCGACGTTCAAATATATGTCGTGTCCGCCGAAGGCAAGGCCCGCCCGGGCCTCCAGAACCGCCATCACCATGTTGAGCCGGGCCATGTCCCAGCCCACTACCGCTCTTCTCGGTGTGCCCAGGCTCGAGGGTGCCACAAGCGCCTGAATTTCCACGAGAACGGGGCGCGTGCCCTCCATGCCGGCGAAAACACAGCTCCCGCTCACGTTGCCGCGCCGCTCCGCCAGGAACAGCGCCGAGGGGTTGCGCACTTCATTCAAGCCCATGTCGGTCATCTCAAAGACGCCGATTTCGTCCGTAGGCCCGAAGCGATTCTTCACCGCCCGCAGGATTCGGAACTGATGGCCGCGGTCGCCCTCGAAGTAGAGAACCGTATCGACCATGTGTTCCAAGACGCGCGGACCCGCCAGCGTGCCTTCTTTCGTCACATGGCCAACGAGGAACAATGTGATGCCGCGTTTTTTCGCCACGCGGATCAACTCATGCGCGCAGGTGCGCACCTGCGTCACCGTGCCGGGCGCCGAGTCCACGCTGTCGGCATACATGGTCTGGATGGAATCGATCACCACAATATCGGACGGCTGCGCGACATCCATGCTGGCGACGATATCGCGCACGTTGGTGGCGGCCGCCAGCTGTACCGGTGCGGTGTCCATGCCCAGGCGCTGCGCACGCAGGCGCACCTGATCCACCGACTCTTCACCCGTGATGTAAACGCAGCGCGCTTGCGCGGCGAGCAGTGCAGTGACCTGCAACAACAATGTGGACTTGCCGATCCCGGGGTCGCCGCCGACCAAAATTGCCGAGCCCGGCACCAATCCGCCGCCGGCCACGCGGTCCAGCTCGCCGATGCCCGTCATGCGACGCGGTGGCGGTGCGCTCTGGCCCTTGAGATCGACGAACTCGATCTTGCGTCCGCCTTTGCCGCCGCTCACACCTTTCGGCAGGTTCTCGCGCGATGCTTCCTCGACGATGGTGTTCCATGCGCCGCAGGCTTCGCACTTGCCGGCCCACTTGGTCGTGGCGGCACCGCAACTCTGGCAGACAAAGGATGCGGTGTTCTTGGCCACTACCGTCGCACCTTATTCTGATGTGCGCCGTTCACCGTCGCACCTGCATTTTGATGGGGCCTTCAGCGTTGCCCTTTACAAACTGTTCGACGAAGGGATTGCCGCAATTATCGACGTCCTTGGCCGCGCCGTTCCAGATCAGCTTGCCCTCGTAGAGCATGGTGATGCGGTCGCCGATCTTGCGCGCCGAGTGCATGTCGTGGGTGATGGAAAGGGCCGTGATGCCCTGCTGCTTCACGCAAGAGATGATCAGGTCGTTGATGACATCGGCCATGATTGGATCAAGGCCTGTCGTCGGCTCATCGAAGAAGATGATCTCCGGGTTGCCGGCGATGGCGCGCGCAAGGCCCACGCGCTTCTGCATGCCGCCCGACAACTCGGACGGTGAAAGTTCGGCAACGTCCGCCGACAGCCCTACCTTCGCCAAAGTGTCCACGGCGCGTTCCTTGGCTTGCGCGCGGTTCAAGTGTTCGCGCTGGATTAGGCCGAAAGCTACGTTCTCCCAGACTGGCAGGCTGTCAAACAGCGCCGCACCCTGGAACAGCATGCCGAACTTGCGGTTGGTGGCCTCGCGTGCGGCGGCGAGCGTTTGTGTCACGTCCTCGCCGTCCACCTCGATCACGCCGGAGTCCGCCAGAAGGATGCCGAGGATGCTCTTGATCAGCACCGACTTGCCCGTGCCCGAGCCGCCGATCACCACCACGGACTCGCCCTTGGCGACGTCCAGGTCCACGCCGGCCAATACGATCTTGCGGCCAAAGGCCTTCTTCACATCGCGCAGTCTGATCTTGGGTGCTTCGCTCATGTTCCGAAAAACAGTTCGGTGATGATGTAGTTGAACGTCAGGATCAGGATCGAGGACGACACCACGGCGTTCGTCGTTGCCGCGCCCACACCTTGCGCACCGCCTTTGGAGTGGTAACCCGCGTAGCAACCCATCAGCGCGATGATGAAGCCGAACACGCCTGCTTTCACCAGACCCGAGATCACGTCCAAGGGTTTCATGAAGTCGTAGCTGTTGGTGATGTAGGCAGCGGGGTTGAAGCCCAGTTTATACACGCTCACCACAAAGCCGCCGAAGACGCCGATGATGTCGGCCACCAGCACGAGCAGCGGCAGCATCAACAGACCAGCGATCAGGCGCGGCACGATGAGGTACTTGAACGGGTTGGTGGACAGGGTCGTCAGCGCGTCGATCTGCTCGGTCACGCGCATGGTGCCGATCTCTGCGGCCATGCTTGCGCCGATGCGCCCTGCCACCATGAGCCCTGCCAGCACTGGCCCCAGCTCGCGGGTGAGGGACACCACCACCACATTGGCCACCGCATTTTCACTGCCGGCGGCAAAGCGCGCGAAGCCGGTGTAGCTCTGCAGCGCCAACACCATGCCCGAGAAGATGGCCGTCAGACCCACGACCGGCAACGAGTAGTAGCCGATGTCGATCATCTGGCGCGCGATCATGCGCGGGTACAAGGGCGGGCGCACGCAATGCGACAGCGCTTCGCCCGTGAACAGGGTCAGCCGGCCGATGTGGCTCAAGAAGCCCAGGACCACGCTGCCGATGAGGGCGAGGAAATTCATGATGCGCGCCCTATCCTTTGGCCGGCAGGTAGCGCCGGTGATAGCGCCCGCCGAGGGCCGTCAGCACTTCATAGCCGATGGTCCCCGCCGCGCGGGCCACGTCGTCCACACTTTGGCTGGATCCGATCAACTCGATGACCGCGCCGGGGCCAAGGGCTGAGTCAGGCACGTTGGAGACATCGAAAATGGTCAAATCCATGGATACCCGGCCCGCCACGGGCACCTTCAGGCCGTCGATGAACGCGTGTCCCGAAGGGCTCCAGGACCGCAGCAAGCCGTCGGCATAACCCATTGAAACCGTTGCCAGTTTCGCCCCGTCGGGGGCGCGGAAGGTGGCACCATAGCCAACGGGGGTGGCAGCGTCAACGCGCCGCACCTGCAGGATCTTGGCCACCAGGCGCACCACGGGGATGACGCGGCTCGCCCCTTCCGCCAGGGGATTCACGCCGTACAGCGCGGCACCGGGCCGCGCGAAGTCATAGGTGAAGCCTTGGCCTAAGAAAATCCCGGCGGAATTGGCCAGCGAGCCCCGGGCGTCGGCGAACTTCAGCCGGAAGGTCGACAGCGCCGAGGCAAAACGCTCGCGCTGCACGGCGTTTAGCGGATGGGCCGGGGTATCGGCACAGGCGAGATGGCTCATCAGGGCTAACGGTGTAAGCCCGGCGAACCCATCGGGATCATTCATCAGGCCGGCGAATTCCAGGGCGGTGAGGCCCAGGCGGTTCATGCCCGTATCAACCTTGATGATGCTTTCCATCAGCACGTCGTTGGCGGCGGCGAAACCGCGCCAGGTCTTGATTTGGCGCGGCGTGGACAGCACCGGGATCAGGCGATGGGCGGCAAACTCGCGCTCCGTGCCGGGGTTGGGGCCATGCATCACCACCAGCCGCGCGTCCGCGTTTCCCAGTACCGCGCGCAAGGCCAGGCCTTCATTCAGGTTCGCCACATAGAAAGTCTTGCAGCCGGCACCCTTCAGGGCCGCCACGATGGGCTCCAAACCCAGGCCATAGGCATCGGCCTTCACCACCGCGCCCACGTCACATGTAGGACCAGCGGTGCGTTTCAACAGGCGCCAGTTCTCCACCACCGCGGCGAGATCGATGGTCAAGAGCGCGCCGGCGCGGTCTTCGGGAGACGAGGAAAGGGGGGCAGCCATAGGCGGCTTAAACACCAGAAAACCGTGGCAAGAGCAAGGCTCTCGCGACGTTAACCGATCCGGCCTTTAACCAATCTGCTCAGGAACCTGTGACGTGTCGATATGGTCGCTGAAGTGCGTGAAGTTGGCTTCGAAGTGCAGCTTCACGGTGCCGATGGGGCCATGGCGCTGCTTGGCCACCAGCACTTCGGCGATGTTGTGGGATTGCTCGAAGCGCTCTTGCCACTTGGTATAGCGCTCGTGGAAACGCTCGCTGGTTTCTTCGGGCTTCTGCGAAGGCTCGGCGCGTTCCAGATAGTATTCTTCGCGGAACACGAACATGACCACGTCCGAGTCCTGTTCGATGGTGCCTGACTCGCGCAAGTCCGAGAGTTGCGGGCGCTTGTCTTCGCGCTGTTCGACGGCGCGGCTCAGCTGCGACAGCGCCAGCACCGGCACGTTGAGGTCTTTCGCCAGCGCTTTCAGCCCGCGCGTGATGGCCGAAATTTCCTGCACGCGGTTTTCGCTGCGTTCGCCGCGCGCGGGCGCGATGAGCTGCAGGTAATCGATGACGATAAGCCCCAGGCCATTGCCGCTCGCTGTGCGATTGGTGCGCGACAGGCGGCGGCAGCGTGTGCGGATGGCCGAGACCGTCACGGCCGGCGTATCGTCGATGAACAGCGGCAAATTGGTCAGCTCGTCGCTGGCCACCACCAGGCGCGCGAAATCATCGTTGGAAAGCCCGCCGGTGCGGATGCCGTGGCTGTTGATCTTGGAGCGCTCGGCCAGAATACGGGTGGCCAGCTGCTCGGCCGACATTTCCAGCGAGAAGAAGGCAACAACCTTGCCTTTCTCTTCCGGGTCTTCCGTCGTGCGGTAATGGCGGGCGGCATTGAAGGCCATGGTCGTGGCCAGCGCGGTTTTGCCCATGCTGGGGCGCCCGGCGAGGATCAGAAGGTCCGAAGAGTGCAGGCCGCCCAGTTTTTTGTCGATATCCGTCAGGCCCGTGGTCACGCCGGACAGGGCCCCTTCGCGCCGGTGCGCGATCTCGGCCAGGTTGATGGCTTCCTTCAGCGCGGTGCCGAAGGTCTGGAAGCCGCCTTCCGTCGCGTTCTGGCTGGCCAGGTTATAGAGTTTTTGTTCCGCGCCCGCGATTTGGTCCATTGCGGACTCATCCGGCTGGGAATCGAAGGCCTCGTTCACCATGTCCTCGCCCATAGCGATCAACTCGCGGCGCAGGAACAGGTCATAGATCAGCTTGCCGTAGTCGCCGGCATTGATGACGGTCACGGCGCTGCCGGCGAGATTGGCCAGATACTTGATGCCGCCGGCCTGCACGATCAGCTCATCGCGCTCCAGGTAGGTCTTCAGCGTCACCGGGTTGGCTTGGTGGCCTTGCTCGAGAAGCTTGGCGACCGACTCATAAACGCGCCCGTTCACCGGGTCGGCGAAATGCTCCGGACCTAAGAATTCGTTCACGCGCTCGAAGGCGCGGTTGTTCATCAGGATGGCGCCCAACAACGCCTTCTCCGCCTCATAGTTGTGCGGCGGAGAGCGAAGGATATCCCCGGCGGTCTCAGCCGGATCAGCAGCGCGGAGTGGTGTGGGCATGGGCGGACACTAGTGTGGCGCACCCCTTAAAGAAAGACGAGCGCCTGTGGACAACTTTTTTTGTCGGGGATAACTGCCGCGCTGCGGGTATTCGCAAAACGCTACAGGCTACGGGCGTTGTAAACCGCCATTCGACACAGTTTAGCCTTGCTTCCAGAATATTTCCGCCGTTTTCGCTGCTTATACCTAGTGGCAAGGGCGAGAAGGTTTTTCGCCCGCTCCAGTGCTTCATGAGTTTGTTTCACAACGGAGGACTAACAATGTCAGACTCTTCATCCGGTATGCTGACGCGCATTATCGCCCTCGCCGCCATTCTCGTGCTTGGCCTCGGCTTCTATGGCTTCTCGGCGCACAGCAAACTGGCGGTTGCTGAAACCCGCCTCGCCTCGCTTGAGCAGCGGCAGACGACACTGAAGACCGAGTTGGATACCCAAAGTAAATTGGTGGTCGAAAACTCCTCGCAGGCCAAGTCCTGCCAGACGGAAATGCAGACCCTCAAAAACCGCGCCCAGAGTGCGCAGAATGCTCCGGAAGAGACCAAGACCAAGCCCAAGGGCCGTCAGTCCTAGCACCCAAGTCTCTTCGACATCTGTTTCCAGGCGAGGCTCTAACGCCGCCCGGCCCAAGGTCGCTGGCGGCGTTAGCGTTTTGGGGGTGATGTTTTGGGGGTGGCGGCCGGGCGCATAACCCCTTCATTTTACTGGCAGTGTAATGGCCCTTTCCCCTTCTGTCCGAGAAGCGGGAGGGTGGTTCAACCTACAATTTCCTCTGGCCGTTGCGGGTAAAATCCCCTTATCCTCCACCCCGAGCACCGGCAGGGGTTGGCGCGTGCAGACGCGTCTTAAGTGCTATTGCCTCAAGAACGGGTGTTACGAGCCGCTCTGTGTTGTCGAGGCCGACGGAGTGGGGTGATTTAGGGGAGGCCTCGTTCATACTGAGGAGCAATCAACCATGGCTCGTTTTGTCGCCCTTGCCATTCTTCTCGCCATTGGCGCCGGCGTGTACGCATTCCTTCAGAAGCAAGATGCCCAGGCTGTGCAGATGCAGCTGAACAAAGTCACGGAAGAGCTGAACACAGCTAAAGCCCGCGCCACGCAGGCTTCGACCGAAAACAAGACGGCGACCGCCAGTCTCGCGGCCTGCAACGAAAAGGTGACCGAGATCCAGACGTCGCTGGATGCCGCCAACGCCGCCATGGCCAAGAAGCCGGGCGCTCGCAAATAAGATTTCGGTTTGGTGCGCAAGCATTGAAGCTCAAGACAAAAAGGGACGGATGTGCCGCTGAGCATGTCTGTCCCTTTTCTTTGGCCCTTTTTCATTGGCCTTTTCTATCTTCGCGTCATTGTTGTTCTTCATGCCCAGGCATCTTGTCATTTCGCGACTCTTGTCATTTGACCCTGGCTCTGCCCTGATGCGCTTCTTCCCACGGGACTGAAGGGCTAAGGCGGCATGGATCTGTATAACTTCCTTATGGCGGCGCTGCTGGGCGTCGTTGAAGGCGTCACCGAGTTCCTGCCCATCTCCTCCACCGGCCATCTGATCCTGGTGGAAGACCTGCTCAACTTCAAAGGTCCGCCCGGTCAGCTCTTCGAGATCGTCATCCAGCTTGGCGCCATCCTGTCGGTGGTCTGGATTTACCGCGTGAAGCTGTGGAACACGGCGCTGGGCCTTTTCCATCCCGGTCCCGAACAGCGCCTCACCATCAATGTGTTGCTGGCTTTCCTGCCGGCGGCGGTTGTCGGCGTCCTGGCCCACGATTTCATCAAGGCGGTGCTGTTCTCGCCGTGGGTGGTTTGCGTCAGCCTCATCGTCGGCGGCATCGCCATCCTGCTGATCGAGCGGCTGCAGAAAGATCATCACATCACGAAGGTCGAGGATATCTCGGCGGGCCGCGCGCTGGCTGTCGGCGCGTTCCAATGTCTTGCCATGATCCCCGGTGTGAGCCGCGCTGCCGCCACCATCATGGGCGCGCTGCTCATGGGCGTCAGCAGGCCGGCGGCGGCCGAGTTCTCTTTCCTGCTCGCCATCCCCACCATGTTCGGCGCGACCTTCTACGACCTCTATAAGAACCGCCACACACTATCGGCTGACGGTATCGAGATCATCGCCGTCGGTTTTGTGGTGTCCTTCATCGTCGCACTGGTCGTGGTGAAGTGGTTGTTGCGCTACATCTCCGGCCACGGCTTTGGCGCTTTCGCCGTGTACCGCATCATCCTCGGTGTGGTGATGATCGCCGTACTATTGATGCGCTAAAGCGCAAAGACGCTGCAGCTAAGATAAACTGTCATCCCGGACAAGTCCGCCGCAGGCGGACGCGATCCGGGATCCATTCATCAGCACGCCGAGGCGTGAAATGCTTGCACGATGGATCCCCGATCTCGCTGCGGCGGCGGAAGGCCGCCATTTAATATTTGCGCGCGTTTACCGCGCGCTCGTCGGGGATGACGACCAAGTTAAGTTGGACGAAAATCCGCCACGTGCACGTCGCCGTTTTCGGTGCCGGCCAACAGCTTGTCGCCGTCCGGGTTCCACACCAGCGCCGTCACGCCATTGCCCGTCGGCTTCATGATCAGCTTCGCGCCGCCGCCCGCTCCGGGCTGGCCCATTTGCAACGTGCCGTCCTCGAAGCCCGCCGCCATCACATCGTGGAACGGATGCGCGGCCACCGCGGTGACCGGAGCACCAGCGGTGCCACCAAATTCCGTCGGTGCTTTGCCCATGGGGCCGCCGCCCGTGAAGGGCCAGCAGATCACGCGCTCCGAGCCACCTGTGGCCAGGTAATGCCCACGCTTGGTGAAGGCCATGGAGCGGATCTTGGCCATATAACCCGACATGCGCATGTGCTCACCATCCGACAAGCGCCAGCCGTGCAGCGAACTTTCCTGCATGGCGGTCAGCACATAGTCGCCGTCCGGCGACCACATCACTTGCAGATGCGAGCCCTTCCATTCCAGGCGCGTGGCCGCGCCCTCCGCGCCCAGCCACCACAAGCTCACACCGTTGTAGTGGCTCACCGCGAGGCGCCGGCCCTTGGGATTGATGGCGAGCCCGCCGACGGATGTGGGGTGCGAGAGTTGGCGCGCGGGTATTCCGGGTTTCTTGCCGAGCACAAAGGCCTCTTTGCCCGTGGCATACACGCGCGCTCCCGTTCCGCCATGCGCCGCGACGTGATCGATCCAACGCCCTTTATGTTCGGCGAGGACCTCCGTCGTGCCGGCGGCCGCGATGCGCACCAACTTGCCGTCGTCTCCGCCGGAAAGGAATGCGCCCTTGTCGATGTCGGCGCAGAGCGAGAGGGCAGCGCCGTCGTGAGCGCGTACGGTGATGGAGTCTGCGTCCAGCGTTTCGCTATCGATCAGGCGTATGGTGCCGTCGCTTAAGGCCACGGCAAAGAGCCGGCCATTGTTCACGGCGGCCACGACATAGGCCCCGAACGAGAACGTCGCCATGCGGCCTTTGCCGCCGGCGCCCGGGCCTGGAGCGGTGTTTGTCTCGGTCATAGTTTAGGCCACGCAGCTCTCGAAGCCCTTTTGCAGCGCGGCTTCATCCAGTTTGCGCCCGATGAACACCAAACGGCTGCGGCGCTGGTCCTTGGCGGGCCAGGGGCCGGTGTAGATGCCTTCCGAGACCATGTGCACGGCCTGAAAGACAAAGCGCTTGTCGGACCCCGCCATATTCAGGATGCCCTTGCTGCGCAGGATGTTCTGGCCCTCATTCATCAGCACAGCCCCAATCCACTCGTCGAATTTGCCCGGTGACAGCAGCTTGTCCGTGGACATTGAGATCGAGCGGATGTCCTCGTCGTGCAGCGGGTTCACGGCGCCATGTCCATGATCGCGCTCATGTCCGTGGTCATGATGGTGGTGGTCGTGCCCATGATCGTGATGATCATGATCATGGGAATGATCGTGCGTCGCATCGAAGGCATGGCCGTGCAGGAAGCAGGGGTCTAACTCCAGCGCACGGTTCAGATCGAACGCGCCCTTGTCCAGGATCTTGTCCAGCGCAATATCGCAACGTTGCGTGTGATAGATCTTGGCGAACGGGTTCAGGTGACGCACACGCGCCTCGATCTTCTTCACCTGTTCCGGCGTCACAAGGTCGGTCTTGTTCAACAGCACGATGTCGGCGAAGGCGATCTGCTCTTCGGCTTCATCGCTGTCAGCCAAGCGCTGTTCCACGTGTTTGGCATCGACCACGGTCACGATGCTGTCGAGCTTGGTGCGGCGTTTGATGTCGTCGTCGGTGAAAAAGGTCTGTGCGACAGGAGCAGGGTCGGCAAGGCCCGTGGTCTCCACCAGAATGGCGTCGAACTTGCCCGGGCGCTTCAACAGGCTGCCGATGATGCGGATCAAATCGCCGCGCACCGTGCAGCAGATGCAGCCGTTGTTCATCTCGAAGACTTCTTCATCGGCGCCAACGACAAGATCGTTGTCGATGCCGATCTCGCCGAACTCGTTGACGATGACGGCGTACTTCTTGCCGTGATTCTCGGTCAGCACGCGGTTGAGCAGCGTGGTCTTGCCGGCGCCCAGATAGCCCGTCAGCACGGTGACGGGAATGGCGCCCGAAGCGGATGGTGCGGCCGGCTCGCTCATGCGGTGTGTATCCTTACGCTCATGTCGAAGATGGTCAGCGCTATATAGGCAGCCAGTCTCTTAAAGACAAACGGCGCGGCCTGAAAAAGCCGCGCCGATCGTCATTGCATATCGCCAGGCGGTTTAGTTGGCCGCGGCGGCTTCTTCTTCGCCTTCGGCTTCGCTGCCTTCGGGCTGGGCTTCTTCGGCCAGCTTGGCGGCGTCTTCGGCGCGTTCCAGCATTTCGGCGGCCTGAGCTTGGGCCACCTTCTGGTTGGCTTCTTCGACCGAGCGGGCCACCGTGAACTCCACGTCCACCTTCACTTCCGGATGCAGGCGCACCGGGGTCTTGAAGGTGCCCAGGGTCTTCACCGGGGCGTTCAGCAGCACTTGCGTCGTGCGTTCCAGCGGGATGCCCTGGCCCTTCAGCGCATCGGCGATGTCGCGCGCGCTCACCGAACCATAGAGCTGTCCGCCTTCACCGGCCTGGCGCACGATGATCAGCTTCAGGCCGTCCATCTTCTTGGCCACAACCTGCGCCTCGTCTCGGGCGTGGATGTTGTTGGTTTCCAGCTCCGCTTTCTTCGTCTCGTACAGCGCCTTGTTATCTTTATTGGCGCGCAGAGCCTTCTTCTGCGGAAACAGGAAATTGCGGGCAAAGCCCGGCTTCACGGTTACCACTTCGCCCATCTGACCCAAGCGGTCGATGCGTTCCAGCAAAATCACTTCCATCACTCACCTCCTGTACGCACGCCTAGATAGCGCGAACGTATTTGTAAAAATTGGTCCATCACTCCAAGGCCCGCCAGCAACAGCGCCGATATCCCGGCCGTCACCAGGGCCAACACGTAAAACACCGTCAGCCACATCCCACGGTGCTTTGTCAGTCCAGCGGCGCTATGCACCACCGCCAGACCCTGCAGCACCAACGGCAAACTCAAGATCGCCGCCGCGTTGCCGGCCATGAAACCGGCGTCGTTCTTCAACATCGCCGCCGCCAGCACCGCAATTCCAAAAAGAACTGCGAACCACTGCGGCGTCTGGAACCCGCGATAGGCCGGCGTCGGCCACAGCGCGATATCCATGCGCATCAGCATCATCTGGGCCAGACAGGCACTCATGATCGCCCGCGTGCACCAGCCCAAAGCTTCAAAGCCGGGCAACAAACCTGCCGCAGCCTTGATCATCTCGGTCATGGTGGCGGAGAAATCCTCGCCGCTTCCGACCTTGTCTGCTGCCGTCACGCTCTGTGGAACGGTCGCCAGGACCGCCTCCAGCTTCGCGCGCAGCGCCGCCTCGATGCCGTCGGGCCCGGCCATCATCGCCAAACCCGCCATCACCGCCGCGAAGGCCGTCAGCACCAGCCAACAGACCGTCCGCCCCATTGCGGTTCCCGTCACCGGCTTATTGCCGGTGCTCAGCGCATCAATCCCCAGCCGCGACAGCATCGCGACCGGCGCGGCATCAACCGCCAGATAGACGGTGGCAAGCGGGAAGGATCCCGTCATCACCGTCACCGCTACAGCTCCTGCCACCACGGCCAAAGGCAGATACGAACTGCCCAGACCGAAAACGACCATCGCCAGCGGCAGCGGCGACAGCATCGTTCCCACCATCACGCCCAGCATCGAATGACGCAGAGCTGCCACCAGAAGCAGGGCCCCAAGGGTCCCCGCCGCGACGGCGATGGCGCTGGTGCGCGTCACATTTAGATCGCGACGACGTACGGCAACAGCGCGAGGAAGCGCGCGCGCTTAATGGCGCGGGCCAGTTCACGCTGCTTCTTAGTGGACACTGCCGTGATGCGGCTCGGCACGATCTTGCCGCGCTCGGAGATATAACGCTGCAACAGGCGGGTATCCTTGTAGTCGATCTTCGGCGCGTTCGCGCCCGTGAACGGGCAGGTCTTGCGACGGCGGAAGAAAGGTTTGCGTCCAGGTGCGGGCATTAGCCTTCTCCCGTGCTAGGTGTCGAATTGTCGTCGGAACCGAAGCGTGGACGACGGCCCGAGCTGAAACGCCCGCCATCGCCGTCGTCACGAGGAGGACGACCGCCGCCGCCACCGCCGCCGCCGAAGCCGCCGCGGCCACCGCCGCCGAAGCCGCGTCCGCCGCCGAAGCCGCCATCGCGGCCGCCGAAGCCGCTACGCTCTGGCGGACGATCCTTGTTGATCAGAACGGCCGAGGGACCTTCTTCCAAGGTTTCCACGCGCACGGTCAGGTAACGCAGCACGTCTTCGTTGATGCGCATACGGCGCTCATACTCATTGATGGCCGCTGGCGGCGCATCGATGTTGAAGAAAACGTAGTGACCCTTGCGGTTTTTCTTGATGCGATAGGTCAGCGAACGCAGGCCCCAGCTTTCACGCTTGGTGACCTTGCCGCCGCCTTCGGTAATGATGTTGGTCAGTTCGTCGGCCAGAGTGTCCACCTGTGTGGTGGCGATATCCTGACGCGCGATAACCACGCTCTCGTAGAGAGGCATGTAGTCAATCTCCCTTTGGCTTATCTCGTCCCGGCTGCACCGCCCATCGGTGCCCGGGCATAGCCGGCCTCCTCGATTTGTATCGTGGGGTCGGCAAGGAGCTATGTAAGGGCGCGGAATATACACATTTACCTGGGCCCAGCAAGGCATTCCGCCGCTTTTGCCCGCCCCAGCGACTTTATTCCCCACAGGCTCCAAACGCCTCACATTTTATCAACAATATCAATGTGTTGACATATAGCGCCTTGACAGCCCCCGGGGGCATTGGTCTAGGTCTCGGCGCAACTGTCCGCCCCATTCCCTTCAAGATCATAAGGAGTCTCCATGAGTTGGGCTTTCGTGTTCCCCGGCCAGGGCTCCCAGGCCGTTGGCATGGGAAAAGAGCTGGCGGCGGCTTTCACCGAGGCCCGCGAGATCTTTGGCGAGGTTGACGAGGCTTTGAAACAGAACCTCTCCCAGCTCATGTTTGAAGGGCCTGGCGACACTCTGACCCTCACCGAGAACGCCCAGCCCGCCCTCATGGCCGTCAGCATGGCGTTGGTGAAGGTGCTGGAGAAACAGGGCAACATCTCCATTCGCAATACCGCCCGCTATGTGGCCGGCCACTCGCTGGGGGAATACTCGGCACTCGCGGCTGCCGGCTCGCTCACGCTTTCCGACGCGGCGCGCCTCTTGAAGACGCGCGGTCAGGCCATGCAGAAGGCCGTGCCCGTGGGCGAAGGCGCCATGGCGGCCTTGCTGGGGCTTGATGTGGATCAGGCTCTTGATATCGCCGCGCAAACTTCCGGCGATGGACAGATCTGTGCCGTCGCCAACGACAATGCGCCCGGTCAGGCAGTGGTTTCGGGCCACACGGCCGCCGTCGAGCGCGCCATCGAGCTTGCAAAAGAAAAAGGTGCGAAGCGCGCGATGCTGCTGCCGGTCAGCGCGCCGTTCCACTGCCCACTTATGAAGCCCGCCGCCGATGTCATGGCTGAAGCGCTCGCCGCCATCACTATAAAAGCACCTGCCGTGCCGGTCATCGCCAATGTCACGGCCGCCACCGTCATCGACCCCGACGAGATCCGCCGCCTTCTCGTCGAACAGGTCACCGCCATGGTGCGCTGGCGTGAAAGCGTGCAAGTGATGAAGGACGCCGGCGTAACGACATTGATCGAGCTTGGCTCCGGCAAGGTGCTCACGGGCCTCACCAAGCGCATCGCCGACGATCTCACCGGCATCAGCGTGCAGACGCCCGCCGACATCGAACAATTCCTCAAGAACCGCTGAACAGGAGCGCTTTTCATGTTTGATCTTTCAGGCAAGACGGCGCTTATCACCGGCGCCAGCGGCGGCCTGGGTTCTTCCATCGCCCGCGCGCTGCACGCGCAAGGCGCCACTGTTGGCTTGCATGGTTCGCGCCGCGAGGTGCTCGAAGCGCTGGCCGGCGAGCTGAAAGAACGCGCGCATGTGCTTGTCGCGAATCTCTCTGAAAGCGCAGCGCTCGAGAAACTCATCCCCGATGCCGAAGCGGCCATGGGTCAGGTCGATATCCTGGTCAACAACGCCGGCATCACCCGCGACGGTCTCATCCTGCGCATGAAGGATCAGGACTTCCAGGACGTGCTCGACATCAACCTCGGCGTCGCGTTCAAACTCTCTCGCGCCGTGGTGAAGGGCATGATGAAGCGCCGCTTTGGCCGCATCGTGAACATCACCTCCGTCGTCGGTGTCACCGGCAACCCCGGCCAGACCAACTACGTAGCCTCCAAGGCGGGCCTCATCGGCCTCACCAAGTCGCTGGCCCAGGAAGTGGCCAGCCGCAACATCACCGTCAACGCCGTGGCGCCTGGTTTCATCACCAGCGCCATGACCGAGAAGCTCACCGACGACCAAAAGACCCGCATCCTGGGCAGCATTCCGCTGGGCCGCATGGGCGACGGGGCTGAGGTGGCCGCGGCGGTGGTTTACCTGGCCAGCGGCGAGGCCGCGTACGTTACCGGCCAGACGCTGCATGTGAACGGCGGCATGGCTATGATTTAATGAGGTTAATTCGCCCGCCGGGGCGCACTAGCCAAGAAAAATGTAATATGCTACTCAACGCCCTCGTCCGGGGAGATGGATCTCTCGAAGGCTGCCTTGATGGCCGCCCGTAAACGCTGAAATCACTTAAAAAATAACCACTTGAGGACATACGAATGAGCGACGTAGCTGACCGCGTGAAAAAGATTGTCGTGGAGCACCTGGGCGTTGAAGAAGCCAAGGTCACAGACAATGCCAGCTTTATCGATGATCTTGGCGCCGACAGCCTGGATACCGTTGAGCTCGTCATGGCCTTCGAAGAAGAGTTCAATGTCGAGATTCCGGATGACGCGGCTGAGAAGATCCTCACCGTGAAGGACGCTATCGCCTTCATCCAGGCGAACGCGAGCAAGTAGATTTTACCGAACATTCGTTTTGGGCGCGTGCCCTGGCGGATCGTATGCCGGTTGAAGTGCATGGGGCCTTGGGAGACACCGGGTCCCATCGCCGTTTCTGGAGCACCATTCGGAACACCGCTGGCGGCACCGGTCCTGTCGCTAAAAACAGGCTAAGCTTATCGGGTCAAGCTTAGCGAGCCAGGCTTAGCGAGCCAGTGTTTAAAACGGGAAAGTGTTGATCATGGCTTTCGCACCCAAACGCATCGTCGTCACAGGCATGGGCCTCACCACGCCGCTCGGCACTGGCGTCGCCGGCAACTGGGAATCCCTCACCGCTGGCAAGTCCGGCCTCAGTTCCATCACGCGTTTTGATGCGTCCGATCTTCCGGCGCGTGTGGGCGGCGAAGTGCCGCTCGCCGAAGATCATCCTTACCGTTTCATCGCCGACGACGTCGTCTCGCCGAAGGACCGCCGCCGCATGGATGATTTCATCGTCTATGCCATTGGCGCTGCCGATGAAGCGATCCGTGATTCCGGCTGGGTGCCGCCGTCCGACGAAGCGCGCGAGCGTACCGGGGTCATGATTGGCTCGGGCATCGGCGGTCTCGCCACCATCGACGACACCTCGAAGACCTTGCAGGCGCAAGGCCCGCGCCGCGTGTCGCCCTTCTTCATTCCGGCCAGCCTCATCAACCTCGCCTCCGGCCAGGTCTCGATCAAACACGGCTTCAAGGGCCCCAACCACGCGCCGGTCACGGCCTGTGCCACCGGCGCCCATGCCATTGGTGACGCCGCGCGTCTTATCAAGTACGGCGACGCCGACGTCATGGTGGCCGGCGGCGCCGAGTCAGCACTCTGCCGTTTGGGCATCGCGGGCTTTGCGGCCATGAAGGCGCTCTCCACCAGCTACAACGACACACCGACCCGCGCCTCGCGCCCATGGGACAAGGGCCGCGACGGCTTTGTCATGGGCGAGGGGGCCGGCGTCGTGATCCTCGAAGACCTCGAGCACGCCAGAAAGCGCGGCGCGAAGATCTATGCCGAAATCCTCGGCTACGGTCTGGCGGGTGATGCCTACCATCTGACCGCGCCTGCTGAAGACGGCTCGGGCGGCTTCCGCGCTATGCGCGGCGCGCTCAAGGATGCCGGCCTCAATGTCGATGCGATCGACTACATCAATGCCCATGGCACCTCCACGCCGAAAGGCGACGAGATCGAACTGAGCGCGGTGAAGCGCCTCTTTGGCGATCAGGCCTACAAACTTTCTATGTCCTCCACCAAGTCGGCCATCGGCCACTTGCTAGGTGCGGCCGGCGCCGTGGAAGCAATCTACTCCATTCTGGCCCTGCGCGATCAGGTTGTGCCGCCAACGCTCAATCTCGATGATCCCTCCGAAGGATGCGACATCGACCTCGTGCCGCACAAATCCAAGCAACGCAAAATCCGTTACGCCATGTCGAACTCTTTCGGGTTTGGTGGTACGAACGCGTCGCTTGTTCTCGGTCCGGCTCCGTAATTTTTCAGGACCGCAGGGCGATGAAACGGGTGCTCCGCTTTTTCGCCGCGTTGGTTGTCGTTGCACTTATTGTCGCAGCCGGCGCGGGCGTGGGTTACGTCTGGTTCCAGAGCCAAGTCACCGCACCGGGCCCCTTGGCCCAACCCGTCACCCTCATCATCGCGCCCCGCAGCGGTTTGAGTCTTATCGCCCGGCAGTTGGCCGACGCTCACGTGGTTGAGGAGGCGTGGATGCCAGCAGTCCAGGCGCGCTGGACCGGCCAGGATCGTCTGCTTAAACCCGGCGAGTACAAGTTCGATGCCGGCATCAGCCTTGCCGGGGCCCTCGATAAAATTGTCCGGCATGACGTCGTCCCGCGCTTTGTCACTGTGCCCGAGGGTTTGGTGACGGCGGAGATCCTTGAGATCCTCGACCAAGCCGATGGTCTCAACGGCGATATCACCAGCGCCATCGCCGAAGGCGACCTTCTGCCCGAGACTTACCGCTACGAATGGGGTGATGCGCGCGAAGGCGTCGTCGCCCGCATGCGCAAGGATCGCGATGCCGCGCTGCGCGACCTATGGGACAAGCGCGCGGCTGGTTTGCCGTTCAATTCGCCCGAGGAAGCTGTGGCGCTCGCTTCCATCGTCGAGCGCGAAACGGGGCTTGCCGCCGAGCGTCCGCATGTGGCCGCGGTTTTCGTAAACCGCCTCAAACGCGGCATGAAGCTTCAGTCCGATCCCACAGTGATCTTCGGTTTGGCGCAGCTTGGTCCTTTCGAAGGTCCGCTGACCACCGCCGATCTCGAGAAGCCCACACCCTTCAATACGTATGTAATCGCGGCGTTACCGCCGTCACCGATCTGTCACCCGGGGCGCGCGGCACTTGCCGCGGTGCTGAACCCGATGGACTCAAGCGACCTCTATTTCGTGGCCGACGGCAGCGGCGGGCATGCCTTCGCGCCCTCGCTGGAAGAGCACAATCGTAACGTCGCGCATTGGCGCGAGTTACAACGCCAGAATCGCGCGCGCTGAAAAATTTTCGCGTCGCTTTCACTGAGCCCTATCGTCCGGACCTGATGCTAAGTTAAAGTCGGCGGACATCATGATAGACATTCTTCTCGATCCTCAGACTTGGGCGGCCCTGTTCACCCTGACGGTGCTTGAGATTGTTCTCGGCATCGACAACTTGGTTTTCCTGGCCATTACCTCCAATCGCTTGCCGGTGGAGCAGCAGGCCGGGGCGCGGCGCTTGGGCTTGTCCATGGCGCTGATCTTGCGCGTGGGCCTGCTCATGACTCTCACGTGGATCGCGGCACTCGCGACACCTATTTTTACCGTCGACGGGTTTGCCGTCAGCTGGCGCGATGTGGTGTTGGGTTTGGGTGGTCTCTATCTCGTCTACAAAGGTGTGATGGAAATCCACGAAGCCGTGGAAGGTGCGGGCGATCACGCGCCTAAAGCGGGCCACGCATCCTACGCGTCCGTCATCACCCAGATCATGATCCTCGACCTCGTCTTCTCGCTGGACTCCATCATCACCGCCGTCGGCATGACCAACAATCTGCCGGTGATGATCACCGCCATCGTCATCGCTATTCTGGTGATGATGTTCGCCGCCGGCGCTGTCTCGGGCTTCATCAACAAGCATCCCACCGTGAAGATGCTGGCGCTGGCCTTCCTCATTCTCGTCGGCACGGCGCTCATCGCCGACGCGGCTCACTTTCATATCCCGCGCGGCTATCTCTACTTCGCGATTGCTTTCTCCATCGGCGTCGAGGCACTCAATCTCTGGGTTCGCGCCCGCGCCGAGAAGCGGAGCGTTAAGACCGAGATTTGATCTCCGGTGGATATATCTAATCTCACCGTCGTCCTGGGCTTCATGCCCAGGACCCAGGATGACTCTTTAGCTTTCTTTCTTCGGCAGAATGCGCCCCAAGAACCCCGACACGGCGTCGGGCATCGCCGCCAGCAGCCACACGCCGAACAACATGGGCCACGGAAAAGCGATGCGCCCTTTATTGGCGGCCAGCCCGCGCTGAATGATGCCGGTCGCTTTTTCAGCGCTCATCAGGAATGGCATGGGAAATTTATTTACATCCGTCATGCGGCTTACAACAAAGCCCGGGCAAATGACGCTGACGCCGATGTTCTCAATCGCCAGGGAGTTGCGCAATCCTTCGCCCCACACCTTCACCGCCGCCTTCGAGGCGCAATAAGCCGGCGAGCCGCCGATGCCGCGAAAGCCCGCTAAAGAACTGACGATGGCGATTTGCCCTCTGCGTCGCGCACGAAACAGTTCGACAGCCGGTAGCACCGTATTGGCTACGCCGTCGATGTTGACGGCGAAGATGCGCCGCGTCACGTCCATGCTCTCGCCCAGGCCGCCGGAAATACCGGCATTGGCGATCACGAGGTCCAGGGGTTGGGCGTGGTCGCATGCTCTGATCCACGCCACCATGGCGGTGTGATCGGTGGCATCCATCACTGTGCTATCGGCCGTAGCCCCTTTTTGACGGCAAGCTTCACCTACTGCCGCCACGCGCATTGGGTCGCGCCCCGACAAACTCAAACGCACCCCCGGCTTTGCATACGCCAGGGCGAGGGCCTCGCCGATGCCTGAAGATGCGCCGGTAATAAGGATATGTTTGAAGCTCATGCCCGGCAGAATGGCTGGCGCGCGGATACGAATCAATCGCGATGGACAGCCCTATGGCTAGGAAAACGCTCGTTCTGCCGATATAACCAGGGCCCAGAGCATTTTCAGGCGAAGCGGGCACCGGTTCCTGCCGGTGGAAGGCCGGCAAAAGCCATTGCGCGCGTCCTAGCGCGCGCCGGAAAATGCGACCAAATAAGAGTGGGAATGAACGGGGATTTCGTGACGCAGACTCTCGCCAGCATGACGGGCTTCGCCCGCGCTGAAGGCCGCTTCGAAGGCAAGCAGGCTTTTGCCTGGGTCTGGGAAGCCAAAAGCGTCAACAGCAAAGCCCTGGACGTGCGCATGCGTCTGCCGCACGGCTTCGACTCTCTCGAAATCGTCGCGCGCCAGGCCGCCGCCGAATTCTTCACACGCGGCTCGCTCAACCTCACGCTCACCATTACCCAAGACGCGGGCTCAGCCGGCACGGGCATCGATGAAGCCGTGCTGGATGCGTTGGTCGACCTGGTGAAGCGCAAGACCGCGCAATACGGCACTACTGTTTTCGGCAACGTCATGGATCTCGCGCGCTTCGATGGTTTGCTGGCGCTCGCGCAGGGGCGCTCCGTCTCCGAGGCGCCCAGCGTCGAGGTCCTTGCCGCGCGCGATGCGGCGCTCACCACTGGCTTGAAGACCACTCTCACGGCCCTGGCAGCTGCCCGCCGCCAGGAAGGTGCGCGTCTTGCGTCCGTCATCACAGGCCATCTCGATGCCATCGCCAGCTTATCCGCCGAGGCCGGCACGCTCGCCGTCCTTCAGCCCGAAGCCTTGCGCGCCCGTTTGCTGGCCCAGCTTCAGGAAATGGCCGCCGCCGTACCGGCGCTGGCACCCGAACGCATCGCCCAGGAAGCAGCCTTGCTCGCGCTCAAGTCCGACGTCCGCGAGGAACTGGACCGCCTGACCGCCCACATCGCCCAGGCACGCGAGCTTCTGGCCAAGGGCGAGCCCTGCGGCCGCCGTCTGGACTTCCTCTCTCAGGAATTCAACCGCGAATCCAACACACTGTGCTCAAAATCCACAGATGTGGCTTTAACCCGCGTTGGGCTTGCCCTGAAATCAACGGTTGATCAGTTCCGCGAGCAAATTCAGAATATAGAATAGAAGTTGTGCTGCGCTTAAGTCGCGACGGGGTCGCGACGATGGGGTCGCGAAGGGGAAAATGACAGGGCCAGAGATCAACGCAAAAAGGCGCGGCCTCATGCTCGTGCTGTCCTCGCCGTCCGGCGCGGGCAAGACCACGATCAGCCGCGCCATCCTGCGTCATGAGCAAGACCTTGCCATGTCGGTGTCCGTCACCACGCGCAGCGCCCGTGGCGGCGAGGTGAGCGGCAAGGACTACTATTTCATAAGCGAGGCCGAGTACCACACGCTGGTTGCCGAGAAGAAGCTGCTCGAGCACGCCAAGGTCTTCGACAACTACTACGGTACGCCGCGCGATCACGTGGAGAGAGAGCTGGCCGCAGGCCGCGATGTCATGTTCGATATCGACTGGCAGGGCACGCAACAACTCAAAGCCAGCGCCCGCGACGATCTCGTCAGCGTCTTCATCCTGCCGCCGTCCATCAAGGAACTGGAACGCCGCCTGCGCGGCCGCGCCCAGGATACGGAAGAGGTCATGCAGCGGCGCATGGCCCGTGCGTCTGACGAAATGAGCCATTGGCCCGAGTACGACTACATCGTCGTCAATCAGAACGTCGATGAAAGCATCGAGCAGGTGAAGTCTATCCTCACCGCCGAACGCCTGCGCCGCAGCCGCCAGACCGGCATGGCCGATTTCGTGAATGGGATGCGCGGCGCTTAGTAGGATATGCGACGCACTGCGTTGCAACACCCACAATCGTCGTCCTGGGGCGCGCGACCTGCCCGCGAACCCAGGACCCAGAGCAGTCCCGAAGGACGGCTGTCAAAAGCTCTGGGCCGCTTGGGACTTAAGACATATCCACGAGAAATTTGTGCTTGTTGCTCTGGGCCCTGGGAATAAATCCCAGGGCGACGGCAAGTCGCGTCCTACCCAGCCTTTATCGCCTGCATTCGGCTAGAAGAACTCCAGAGAGTCCCAATCCGGAGAGGGAGCTCTATCATTCTCCCAGCGTATGATTTCCAGCTCCAACAGCCGATCGTTATGGTCAGCATAAAGGTCGAGCGACAACAACACGCCGTCCAGATCCTTCATTTGCGCTCCGATTCCGAACGACCTCTGCCCCCCGTAAGGTGGCCGCACGTAGGTCTCAAGATGGAAACGCACAAGGCTGCCGGTGGACTGCGAGGTGTCCACGGAAGCTTGAGAAAGATCCTTGAGAAGTTGGGTCTGCTGCTCGTCAGGAAGGCGGGAGGCAACCTGTTCTATGAACATGCGCTCCGTTTTTGATAGTTCGCGCATTTGTTTTCGGCCTTTCCGTGTTGCTCTTAGCCAACCACTTTCATCGCATCCAGGCTATTCGCCAGCGCCACGAACTGTTCCACGGACAGCGTCTCTCCGCGGGCCGTCGGATCGATGCCGTTGGCGCGGCATAGACCTTCGGCATCCATCGCCAAGACCTTCAAACTCTGACGCAGCATCTTGCGGCGTTGCCCGAAAGCTGCCGCCGTCACGCGTTCCAGGGTTTCGCGCCGCGCCGGCAACGGGTTCGCGCGCGGCACAAGGCGCACCACGGTCGATTGCACTTGCGGTGGTGGCGTGAAGGCGCGCGGGTTGATGTGGAACAGCAACTCTGTTTCGCACAACCATTGGGAAATGATGCTCAGGCGGCCGTAGGCGCCGGTGTCGGCGGGTGCGGTGATGCGCTGTGCGACTTCGCTTTGGAACATGAGCGTTAGCGATTCAAACGCGTTCACATAGGCAAACCAGCGCAGCAGAAGTTCCGTCCCCACGTTATAAGGCAGGTTGGCGACAATGCGGCGCGGGCTCGCGCCGATACTGCTGGCATCGATAGCCAGCGCGTCGCCTTCGATAATGTCGAGCCGCCCCGGATACGCGGCGGCAATTTCCGCCAGGATCTCGCGGCAGCGTTTATCTTTCTCGATGGCTGTCACTTGCGCGCCTGCCGCCAGCAGCGCGCGCGTCAGGCCACCGGGGCCGGGCCCCACTTCGATGGTCGTGCCCTTGCTGACGTCGCCCGCGGCCCGCGCGATGCGCTCCGTGAGGTTCAGATCCAGCAGGAAATGCTGGCCGAGCGACTTGTCCGCCATCAATCCATGGCGCGCGATCACGTCGCGCAGCGGCGGCAAAATATCATTCATGGTGTTTGTCCCGCGTTGCGGCGCTGGGCGATGGCGCCTGCCATCTCTAGCGCCGCAAGCAAACTGGTCGGATCGGCCAGGCCAAGTGCTGCGATATCCAAGGCCGTGCCGTGGTCGGGCGAGGTGCGCACGAACGGCAAACCCAATGTCACGTTCACGCCTCCGGCGAAGTCGATGGTCTTCAAGGGGATGAGAGCCTGATCGTGATACATGCAAAGTGCGGCATCGTACTTCGCGCGCGCTGCCGGATGGAACAGTGTGTCCGCGGGTGCGGGGCCGCTCGCATCCACACCCTCGCGGCGCAAGTGTGCGACAGCAGGGGCGATAATACGCGCTTCCTCGTCGCCGATGTGCTCGTTCTCGCCGGCATGGGGGTTGAGCGCCGCCACAGCCAACCGAGGATGTTGGATGCCAAAATCGGCGCGCAGGGCCATGGCCGTGATGAGTCCAGCGCGCACGATGCTCTGTTCGGTCAGCTCTCTCGCCACGTCCTTCATCGGCACGTGCACGGTAATCGGCACGACCCGAAGGCCTTCGACGGCAAGCATCATGGCTGTGTCCAATCCGCCCGCGAGGAAGGCGAGATATTCGGTATGGCCAGGAAAGCTGAAGCCGGCATCCATGAGGCTGGCTTTCTGGATCGGGTTGGTCACGAGACCGCCCGCATCGCCGCTTTTTGCCAGCGCGACCGCCTGATCGATGGCGCCGATAACAGCCGGAGCAGAGGTCGATGACGGCGCCCCCAAGGTCACGGCTGCTTGCAACGGATACGCAGGCGCCAGCACGGGCAAGGCTCTGGCGAAGACGCTCGCGGCCTCGCGCGGGTGTGCGATGGCCACAACCGGCGTCGCGATACCAAAGCGTGTGGCCAGCGCGCGCAGGCGTTCCGCATCGTCGATGGCGAAGAATACGGGCGTGCTCGCGCGCCGCGCCGCCCAGGCTTTCAGGGCGATTTCTCCGCCGATGCCGGCGGGTTCACCCATGGTGAGCGCAAGGGGCCGGCCGGCGTGCGCCGGCGAAGGAGAGTGTTGCGCCGTCACGCGGCCAACATTTTAGATGCGGATATCGACCAGCGCCTGCCGGCGCAGATCGCGCAGTTTCTGGCGCGCGCTGTTCTGGAGTTTCTCGTTTTCCAGGTTCGAGCGGATCTGCTCTGGGCTGGGCAGGCCTGTGTCGTCATGGCGCGTACACACCTGCAGCATCAGGCGCGCTCCGCCGACTTCCACGACGCCTGTGTGGCCCGGCTTCAGGTCCACCACCACACTGCGCACTTTCTCCGGCAAGCCGCCGGCATATACCGCCGGAATGGGGCCCGAACCCGGGGTCTTCAACTCCGTGGCCATTTTGTTCATCTGGTCGCAGGTCGTGTAGCCGCCGATGGTCTGGGTGTACTGCGCCATCTTGTCGGCGGGCAGCGCGCGGCCACCGATGCTGGGCAGATAGACTTGGCTCAAGGTGACCACTGCCATGCGTGGGTCTACCGCACCCGAGATGCGCTGCTCGCGCAGTTGGATGATGTGATAGCCCGTGCCCGTGCGAATAGGATCGGAAATGGTGTTGGGCTGCATGTGCGTCACGGCATCGTCCAGCTCGGGCTCCATTTCACCGCGCACCACCCAGCCGAGGTCACCGCCGAGCGCCGCTGTCGGGCTCTGCGAGACTTGCTGCGCGATGGCCTGGAAGGGCGAGCCAGCGCGGGCCTGCTGCACCACGCGTTCTGCCACGTCATGCACGGCCTGCTCCTGGGCCGGTGTGGCCACCGGCAGCGAGATTTCAAACACCCAGTATTCGGGTTTGCCCTGATTGGCTTTGGCGCGATTGATGACCGTGCGCACTTCGTCGTCGGCCACGGTCACAGCGCGTTCCATGGACTGGCGCACCACTTTGCCCCACGCCACGTCGGCTTCCACCTGGGTATAGAGCGCGCCCACGTCCACGCCCTGGCTTGCGAGCATGGCGCGCAGCGCGCCCTGGCGCAGATTATTGCGCGCTTCGATATTGTCCACGGCCTGGCGGACTTCGGTCTCGCTGGTCTTGATCTTGAGGCGCGCGGCCTCCTGCAATTTCAAACGCTCTTCCACCAGCGAATCCACCACCTGCGGTAAAAGGCGCTGCTGCATGTCGGACGTGTTCTCCAGGCCCGAGGTGGTGATGATCATCTGGATGCGCGACTTCACGTCATAAAGCGTGATGATGTTCTCGTTCACCACCGCGGCGATGGTCATGTCGTTCTGCGGCGGCGCGACCTGCTGCTGTTGCGTCTGGAACGGCGCTTGCCCGCCCAACACTGGCTGGGTCAGCGCAGCGGCGGCAAACAAGAGAGGAAGGGAGCGCAGAGCGGTTCTGATCATGGTTGGCAACCGGTTGAAAGGCATAAGGACGGACGGCGGAAACAGGGCGTACCATACTGGGGAACGGCCCTAAAAACCAGCGGCGCTCGAAATGAATTTATGTAATGTCGCCAAGGGATTGTGGCGGGATCGCGGGCGTGCGCCAGACGTCCCTTGCGCCGCTTACTGGCGGGCGCCGACGTCGGTGTTGAACTTAATGTCGCCGATGGTCTTCAGGTTCAGGCGCAGAAGAACGGCCAAGCCCTTCTTGAAGTCGCGGTCTTGCGTGTTGTCGTTGGCGAAATCCAGCCCGATGATCACGCACTCATCTTCATAGGTCAGGCCGATGTCGGTGCGGATCGTGCCGCCGTTGGCCCCCAGGTTCTGGCGGTGACCCAGCACGACGCTCCAGTTCTGCGAGAAGCGGCTGGAGAGCGCCATGTAGACTTCTTCCGTGCTGCGCGGGCTCAAAGGCTGGCTGCCGTCGGCTTTCACAAACAAGTAGCTCGCGGTCACGCGCAGCAGGTCAGGCCCCGCGCTGCCCGTCACTTCGCTGCGCCGGCTGGTGAGCGTGTTCTTGTCCAGGCGGAAGCGGTACTGCATGGCGAAGTTGGCGCTGGGCGTCACGTCCACATGGCCGACGTAATCGGAGAAGTGCCCGGCAAGGCCCGACAGTGATGTGAAGGCCGGATCGTTGTGGAAGCGATACACCTGACCCACCACCGCCGACACCGTGCCGATGTTGCGGTTGAAGGTCGCCCAATGCACACCGTAGTTGATGCGCGCGCCCGTCTCGACGCGGTCGAAGCCGGCGAAACGCTGGATGCTGAACAGATTGGTGTCGTCGAACTCCAGGTCCAGGCTGTCTTCGTTGGGGATGTTGATGTTCTTGTTGAGGCCGTTGGGGCTGATGGCGCCCATGACGATGGGCTCCAGCAGCTGGTGGAAGCCGAAGTTGTCGCTGACAAACGGCATGCGCCATTCCAGCGAGGCTTCCGGGAAAATGCGCCCGGCTGTGCCGGTGTAAGTGTCGCCCCGTGTCGGCCTTGCGAAATCGCGCAGGTAGTAGCCGTCGGCGCGCACATCAGCGCGGAACGTATAGACTGCGCCGTAAGACGCGGTGTACGGCAGGTTCCAGCCGACGCGCGATGACAAACGATTTGTATCGTTGCCCGCCTCGCGGATCAAAACCAAGCCATTCGCGTCCACGTTCCAGAAGCCGCCGATGGAATCCGGATCGCTCACATAATTGTAGTTCAGCAGCGGTGCCACACCCGGCACCGAGCCCGCCGCCGAAGCAATGCGCTGGCGCTGGAAGTAATAGGCATTGGCCGAGAAGTAGCTGTTCGACGTGAAGCGCTCGGCGTACAGGTTGCTCGTCAGCCAGGTCGGCGCGAGGAAGTTATAGCGGCGCAGATATGTGCGGTCGGACGCGAGGTTAATGTCCGTACCGCTGCGCCAAGCGTCATCGATATCCCAGCGTCCGTTGACCACAAGGTGTCCGCGTACATCGTGTGTCGATTCAGGGTCTGCGCCCATCAAGCTTCCAAACACGCGCAACTGGCCTTCCTGGAAGTCCTGGCGGTATTCGCCGATGGCCCCTTTGCCAGCCTCGGTGGTGAGGAACGGCGTCAGCGTCGCATCGCGGTCTGAGTCGAGATGGATGTAGTAGGGCTGCTTGTAGGAGAAGCCTAAGTTTCTGCCTGCGCCGATTGTCGGCAACAGAAGCCCGCTCTTTGGTCCTGCCGTCGGGTCCGGATGCGCGAGGTAGGGTGTGTAGAACACCGGCACGCCGCCCAGTTCCAGCCACGCGTCGCGGTAATAGACCATCTCGGCATTGGGGTCGTAGCGGACATGGCCGCCCTTGATCTGCCACAGGGGCTCCTGACCGAGGCAACTGTCGCAGGCCGTATAGACAACTTTGTCGAGTTCGCTGACGCCGTCGGCGTGACGCAGGAATGTGCGGCTCGCCATGCGCGACTTGTCCGACAGCAGCACGCGGACTTCTTGCGCAAGGCCCTCCTTCAGATCGCCGCTCACCTGCAGCGAGTCAAAGAAGAAGACCGAGCCGTTGTTGTCGATCATCGACACATGGCCCGTCGCCGTGGCCAGGTCCTTGGTGCGGTCGTAGACGATCTTGTCGGCCAACAGGATGCGGTTGCCGCGCGAGATCTCGACATAGCCTTCCGCGGTGACGGTATTGCCGTCCTGGTCGTAGGACAACTGGTCGGCCTGCAGCAGGGTGTTGTCGTCCGGGTCGGGATCGGAGTTGATGAAGGCAGCCTCGGCGCGGGGCGCCATGGCAAGGCTCGCCAGCACCAATGCGGTCGCAGCCGTCAAACGCAGGGCTGTGCGCAGGCCGGGGCCGCGGCGGGTCGTGCAATGAAAATGACTCATAAGCCGTGGATCACGCAGTGCTGGCGCCTACCGGAACGATGCGCCGGTCGGGGGACCGCCAACCCGGCTTGAGGATGATATACATGCCGCAGGCTATGGGGAGCAACGCTACAACGTACATCAGGGGCGTGTAGATCGATTCCTTGCCCGCGAGGTTGGCCGCACCCAGGGCGCCAGCCTGTAACATCACCACCGTGCCGATGGCCCCGATGATGCGCCCTGTCTGGCCGCGCCGGCTAAAGCCTCCCGTCAGCAGGAACACCAGTGCCACGCAGGCGAAACCCACGGCATTCAGGGGTTCCACCAACCGTTGATGCCCCTCGGCGCGCATGCGCGTGGCGATGCGCGCGCTTGTCGTCTCGTTGGGCTCGGCGCCCAGCAGTTCCCAGGTGGTGCGTTCGCGGTTGCTGGCATAGCGGTCGTCGGCCCCCGACTCCAGCTGGCCGAAGTCCAAAGTATAACTGTCGAAATACAGCACCGAGAGATTGCCCGTGCCCTGTTCCAGCGACTGGCGGCTGCCGTTGAACAGCAACACGCGGGCACCTCTGTCGGTGCTTCCCAGGGCGCCGCGCTCGGCCATGATGGTGAGGCTGTTCTGAGGCGAGCGTGTGTCGTGGATCAGCACGCCCAGAAGCTCGCCGTTCTTGCTGCGGCCCTTCACGTAAACCGTGAGATCCTTGGCGATCTGATTGAAGGAGCCGTCACGCAGCATGATCTGCGAGACGTCCGAGCGGATGCTCCATTGCAGTTCGCGGAAGGATTGGAAGGCATTGGGCACGACGAACAGCGTCAGCACATAACCCGTCGCCATCACCGCCAGCCCGCTCATCAGCGCGGCCTGCGCGAGGCCAATGCGGCTGATGCCCGCCGCCTGCGCCACCACCAGTTCTCGGTCCACGATCAGTTTGTTGTAGACAAAGATCGTCACGAGGAAGAGCGCGGCCGGCAAAATTACCGACAGGAACCACGGCAACAGCAACATCGTCAGCTTCAGCCACGCGGCGATAGCCAAGCCTTTGTTGATGATGAACTGCAGGAACTGCAGCGATTGCGTCAGCCATACCACGCCGGCCAATGCCAGGCTCACCAGCACCGTGCCAGCCGCTATTTGACGCAAAATGTAGCGCGTTATTCCCGACATGGTTGAACTATAGCGTTTAGCTCTCTAGGGGTTCCATAGACATTGGCGGG
The DNA here is from genome assembly GCA_947472795.1 of Fidelibacterota bacterium. GTDB lineage: Bacteria > Pseudomonadota > Alphaproteobacteria > Rhodospirillales > Rhodospirillaceae > SHVO01. The sequence continues at coordinate 88,941 of CANJBL010000009.1, forward strand.
GCGGTCAGAGAAACCTTTGCGGCACCGCCTAAGGCAACTAAAATGCTTTCACGACGATGAGGGAGAGGGAACCATCATGATCTCGATGACGAAGCGCGCGAAACGCGCGCTCACACTCATGACTGCGACGATGTGCCTGCTGGCTCCGGCTGCGCAGGCCGCCGAGGTGCTGAAGTGCACCTCGCTGGAAGAAGCTGACGCTTTTCGCCTGCGCCATCTGCAAAGCCGGCTCATGGTCGCGGCCCTCAGCTGCAACCAACAGGCAGCTTATAATACCTTTGTCGAACATTTCCGCGGCTCTCTTGTCAGCGCCGGTGGCCAGATGACGGACTATTTCCTGCGCGTGGGCGGCGGCCAGTTTGCCCTCAACAAGCACATCACCGATCTCGCCAATGCAGCCGGTTTGTCGCGCGCCGAGAGTCCCGACAGTTATTGCCAGAAAACGTGGGATCTCTTCCTTGCGCTGGAAGCCGACCCCGAGCTTCTGCACAAACTCGCCGATGCCAACACCCTGGCTGCCGTCGCCGATCCGAAAAGCTGCTCTGTGACTGTTGCCGGCCCGGCTGTGGCTGTGCCGAAAGATGTTGTCGCGGCCTTTGATGCGGAGAAAGCAGCGGCCCTGAAAGCCAATGCCGTGAAAGCGGCCGCCCCTCAATAACTCTGCTTGCTCTAGAAAAGAAAAACGCCGGCAGAGTTTCCTCTGCCGGCGTTTCTGTTGGCTAGTGCCGCTTATTCCATCACGATTTCGACGCGACGGTTCTGCGGTTCTTTGACGCCGTCACCGGTGGCGACGAGCGGCTCGCTCTCGCCTTTGAACATGATGACGATTTCATTGTCCTTGAAGCCGAGCTTGATCAGCTGAGCTCTCACGGCCTTCGCGCGGCGTTCAGACAGCGCGAGGTTGTATGATGCCGTGCCCGACGTATCGGCGTGGCCTGTCGCAGTGATGCGTGCCTTGCCGTTCTTCTTGGCGTAGTCGGCCGCTTCCTGCACGATCCTCTGCGCATCGGCGCGGACATTGGCCCGGTCGAAGTCAAAGAACACCAGGAACTTCTGCGGCACTGGCGGCGGCGGGGGAGGTGGCGGCGGCGGGGGAGGCGGCGGTGGCGGCGGCGGCGGGGGAGGCGGCGGCGGAGCAGCCGCTGCCTGTTGCACTACCGGCGCCGGCGAGCCGAAGTTGAAGCGGATGCCGACCAGGAGATTGTGGCTACGGTCATCGTGACGGCTAGCGGTGGCTGTCGTCGGTGCTGTGATGGCATGGAACTTGTTGCGGAACATGCCGATATAGCGGTACTCGACGAACATATCCGTACGCTCGCTCAGCGGATGGGTGATACCGGCGATGCCCTGGAATTGGATGGCGCTGTCGTTATCGCTGAACACGGGTGTGCCGACCGGGAAGGTGGTCGAACGGCTGCCTTGCACGTTGCTCCACTTGTTCCAGCCGCCGCCGATGCCGCCGCCGACGTAGGGGCGCCACATTTCGCTGTGGCCGATGTCGAACAGCACGTTGCCCATGACGCCCAGCACGCGCTGGCTGCCGCCGGCTGCGCTTGCGCCCGCGATGTCATTGAACGTCGAGCGGCGCCAGTTGAGTTCCAACTCGGTGCGAACGCCGCTTTCCCATTTGTAGCCCAGGGCGCCCGACAGGATGTAGCCGTTGTCGAAAGTAGTTGTGCCGTTCACGGCTGCGGCGCTGCCGGGAATACGGTAATCGACGCTTGAATTTCGGGGCGAGCTCAGGCCAGCGCCCAAGCTCAGGTATCCGCCCTCTGCCGCGAAGGCGGCGGATGACATCGTCACTCCGGCGGTAGCTGCCAGAAGTGCGAGGGTGATTTTCTTCATGTTGAACTCCAGTTGTCGTTATTCGCGAGATCGTCGCCCAGGGGAGGGAAAAAGCAGCAATCGACGGTCATGGCCCAAGCCTTGGTCACGACGCCACAGCCATGGCGATGTACCGGACCCAGGACAAGGCCACGGAAAGTTAAATTCTCAAACAATTTGAAGGTGTTGCAATTCTACTATAGGTGGAGCGCAGTGCGTGAACGCTCACAAGCGACATAACGCTTAGCTGGCGCAAAAGTTCGCGCAAAAAGGGTCGGTTTCGAAAAAAGTTGTAACGTTGACCCTCAAGGGGGTCTGCGCCCACGATCTGCGCGGGGTCCGATGCGGCGACTCGGCGGAAGGGCCTAACCCAGCACTTTGCCGGGATTCATCAGATTCGCCGGATCGATGGCCTGTTTCAGGCGGCGCATCAGGTCCAATTCCACCGGGTCCTTGTAGCGCTTCATCTCCTCCACCTTCAGCATTCCGATGCCGTGCTCGGCCGAGATGGAGCCCTCCATGGCGACAACAATGTCGTGCACGATGCGGTTCATCTCCTCCCAGCGCGCGAGGTAGGCGGCTTTGTCGGCGCCTACAGGCTGCGAGATGTTGAAGTGGATGTTGCCGTCGCCCAGATGCCCAAAGGGAACCGGGCGCACGCCGGGGAAATGCTTGGCCACCGCCGCCATGCCGTCCGCGATGAACTGCGGCACGCGAGACACTGGCACGGAAATGTCGTGTTTGATGCTGCCGCCCTCAAACTTCTGCGCTTCCGGCAGTGACTCACGGATACGCCACAGGTTCTTCTGCTGCTCGACACTCTCGGCGATCACGGCGTCGGTGATGATGCCCTCCTCGAAAGCCGTCTCCAACAGCGCATCGAAGCTGCCGCGTATGGCCACGTCGGGGCGCGAGCTCGAGAACTCCGTCAGCACATACCAGGGATGCGGCGCTTGGAAGGGATCGCTGCAGCCGGCGATATGCTTCACGCACATCTCCAGCCCGATGCGCGGGATGAGTTCAAACGCCGTCACCGCATCGCCCGATAGCGCACGGGCGCGGTTCAGCAGTTTTGTCGCATCTTCCAGATTATTCAGCGCGCACAGGGCCGTGGCCACTTCGGTCGGGCGCGGGAACAGCTTCAGCACGGCGGCTGTGATGATGCCCAGCGTGCCTTCGGCACCGACAAACAGCTGGCGCAGCGCATAACCTGTGTTGTCCTTGCCCAATGCGCGCAGGCCGTTCCAGATGCGCCCATCGGGCAGCACCACTTCCAGGCCCAGCACCAGATCGCGCGCATTGCCGTAGCGCAGCACGTTGATGCCGCCGGCATTGGTGGCGAGGTTGCCGCCGATCTGGCAGCTGCCTTCCGCGCCCAGGCTCAAGGGAAACAAGGCGCCTTTCTCTTCCGCGGCCCGCTGCACGTCCGCCAGGATACAGCCGGCTTGCACGGTGATGGTGAAGTTCATGGGATCGACAGCCAGCACTTTGTTCATGCGCCCGAGGTTGAGAAGAAGCTCGCTCCCATCCTCATGGGGCGATGCACCGCCGCACAGGCCCGTATTGCCGCCTTGCGGCACAATGGGCAGTTTCGCGGCGGCGCAGGTCTTCACGATCTCGGCCACTTCCTGCGTCGACGATGGGCGCAGCACCAAGGCTGCCTTGCCGTGATAAAGCCCGCGCTCCTCATGCAGGTACGGCGCCATGGCCGCCGGGTCCGAGATGGAAGCGGTAGGGCCGACGATGGCGGTGAGGCGGTCGCGAAGGGTTTGGTCGAGAGGCACGTGACAAAGACCTTATATAGTGAGGCGCTAAAATGCAGGAAGCGGTGCCGATCTGCAACCGCGTGTAAGGCATGATGAGGCTTCAAACTCCCATTGTCATTCCCGACGCGCCGCGCGGTAAACGCGCGCAAATTAAATGGCGGCCCTCCGCCGCCCAGGCGCGATCGGGAATCCATTGTGCAAAATGCTCCAGCCCTAGGATGAGGCGCAGTGGATTCCCGCTTTCGTGGGAATGACAACGTTGACTGCGCTCAGCCTTTCGCAGCCGCCGCGCGTTGCAAACGGTCGTTGATGGCCAAGCCGATCCCGGCGTGCGGAATGGGAGCCACCGCAATCGCCTTGAATCGCGCCGCATTATCCAACTCCCGCAGCATGGCGAACAGATTGGCTGCTGCTTCCAAGAGATCGCCTTTGGCGCTCAGGTTGAGGGTCGCGCCCATGCTCATGCCAAAACCCAGCAGCGCTTCGCCCGGTTGTGCGGCTTGGGCTTCCAGCCGCACAGGCACCGATGGCGCGTAGTGGCTCGCAAGCTGACCCGGCGATTTGGGCGCGGATGGATCATCGGCGCCTGTTCCCACGGTCCCGATCACGGCCTCGATCTCTTCGGCGGTGATCACGCCCGGCCGCAACAGCGTCGCGCGCGCCGTGGTCAAATCCACCACCGTGGATTCCAGACCCACGCGGCACGCACCGCCATCGATGATCATGTTCACTTTATCGCCCAAACCTTCCGCCACATGCGCGGCCCGTGTCGGGCTCACGCGGCCCGAGGGATTAGCGCTGGGGGCGGCGAGAGGGCGATCCGTCGCGCGCAGAAGCTTTTGCGCGACGGGGTGATCCGGCATGCGCACCGCGATGCTGGCAAGTCCTGCCGAGACGAGCTCCGACGCTTTGCACGCCGCGCTGCGCGGTAGCACCAGTGTCAGTGGCCCCGGCCAGAAAGCCGCAGCGAGGTTTTCAAACCGTGTGTCGGTGACCGCAAGGTCGCTCATCCAGGCCACGTCGGCTACGTGCACGATCAGCGGGTTGAACGTGGGGCGTCCCTTGGCGGCGAAAATAGCGGCCACAGCTTTGCCGTTGGTGGCATCGCCGCCCAGGCCATAGACCGTCTCGGTTGGGAAGGCGACAAGGCCGCCGCCGCGCAAAATCTGTGCAGCGGCAGAGATGGTCTCCGCGTTGGCCGCGTGCACGCTCACGGTTGTTTTTCATTCCGCCGGCCTTCGGCGAGAAAGGGCCCGTTCAGGAACTCTGGCTTGGCGTATGCCATTTCTTTCCCCTCACCTGCTTCGGAAGCAAAGGTATGGACCGTACCGCCCGCCGCGCGCACCACCGCATGGCCGGCGGCGATGTCCCACTCGCACGTGGGGCCAAAGCGCGGATAAAGATCGGCCGCACCTTCGGCCACCAGACAGAACTTCAGCGACGAGCCGATGACCTTCTTTTCCGCCACGTCGAAGTTGGCCAGGAACGGGTCCATTTTTTCCGGCACTTCATGGGATTTGCTGCCGGTGATGACCACGCGGGCCGGGCGCGGGCGCACCGAAATCTTTGCTGGTTTGCCACCCCGCCAGACTTCCGCGCGCCGGGTGCCGTTCCAGATCACACCCACGTATGTCTCGCCTCTCGCCGGCGCATGCACGATGCCCAGCGCCGGCAGGCCTCCATAAATCAGCGCGATGTTCACAGTGTAATCATCACCGCCCTTGATGAACTCCTTGGTGCCGTCCAGGGCATCCACCAGCCAAAAGGTCGAACCCGCCACGGACGACATCAGCGAAGGGATGTTCCCCGCTGCCACGCGCTCCTCGGCCACGATGGGAAAAGCTGGCTTCAGGTCTTCCAGCGCGGCCGTGATCAGGCTTTCGGCAGCCTGATCGGCTTCGGTCACCGGCGAAGAATCTGCTTTGGCCTGTATATCAAAGCCCCGCGCGCGAACGTCCAGCGTGGCCCGGCCGGCAGCTTCGGCCACGGGCAGCAGGCGGTCGGTCCAGGCGTTCAATAGGTCGAAATCCAAGTCCAAATTCAAGCAGGGCCTCTGTGCAAAATATCTCGGTAATTGGTTATGGCGCACCATAGCGCGCGGCCTTACTTTGTCCACAGCAGGCCAGGAAAATGCCCTAAGCTTTCACCACCAAAGTCACACTGGCCAAATCCATAACCGGAAACCTCGCCATGAACATCACCTTCGCCAAGATTGCCGTGCCCGCTCAGGGCGTCGTTGTTTTGCCCGTCACCGAAGGCAATAAGCTAGGGGGCGAGGGCAAGAAGCTCGACAAGCGCACGCGCGGCACCATCAGCGCTGCCATGAAAGCCGCCGAGTTCAGCGGCAAGCGCGACAAGACATTGTCCATCTTCGTACCGGCGGGCACCAAACTCGCCCGCATCGTGCTGGTGGGCTTGGGTGCTGCGAAGACGTTCGACACCAATGCTGCCGAGCGCGCCGGTGCTGCGCTCTATGATGTGCTTTCTAAAGATACGACCGTCACCGTTGTGTTCGATGCCGATGGTCTCACCGACGCGCCGAAGCTCGCCGCCCATCTCGCTGCCGGTGCCCGTCTCAAGTCCTACCGCTTCGCCAAGTACCGCACCAAGGAAGACAAGGACGCAAAACCGAAACTGAAGTCCCTCGCAATCCAATGCGATAATTTCGCGGGCGCCAAGAAGCACCACGCCGATCTCACGGCGCTGGTCGATGGTGTGTTCATCACCCGCGATCTCGTCACCGAACCCGCCAATATCATCTATCCGGAATCCTTCGTCGCCCGCGCCAGGGATCTCACCAAAGACGGCGTAAAGGTGGAAGCCCTCGGCGAAGCCGCCATGAAAAAACTCGGCATGGGCGCGCTGCTCGGCGTCGGCCAAGGCTCCGAGCGCGAGTCACAGTTGCTGGTCCTGCGCTGGGATGGCGCCAAAAATAAATCGGCGCCGCCGCTCGCCATCGTCGGCAAGGGTGTGTGTTTCGATACCGGCGGCATTAGTCTCAAGCCGCCCGGCGGCATGTGGGACATGAAGTGGGACATGGGCGGGGCCGGCGTCGTCGTCGGTCTCATGCGCGCGCTCGCGCGCCGCAAAGCGCCGGTGAATGTCGTCGGTCTCTGCGGCCTCGTGGAAAACATGCCCGATGGCCGCGCCCAGCGCCCCGGCGACGTTGTTACCTCCATGTCCGGCCAGACCATCGAAGTGCTCAACACCGATGCTGAAGGCCGCCTCGTGCTGGCTGATGTGCTCACCTACGCGCAACAGCGCTTCAAACCCAAAGCCATCGTCGATCTCGCCACACTGACGGGCGCGATCATCGCCGCCTTGTCGGATCACTACGCCGGCATCTTCTCCAACAACGACGACCTTTCGAACCAGCTCACCGCCGCCGGCCAGGCTGTCGGCGAACGCCTCTGGCGTCTGCCCATGGGCGACGAATACGACCGCGATATCAAATCGCCCATCGCGGATATGAAAAACATCGGCGGCGGCAAGGCGGGCAGCATCACCGCCGCCCAGTTCCTGCAGCGCTTCATCGACAAAGATATGCCCTGGGCTCACCTCGATATCGCGGGCGTGGTCTGGAACGAGAAGGGCACGCCTCTCGCGCCCGGCGGCAGCACGGGCTACGGCGTGCGCCTGCTCAATCGCTTCATCGCGGATAACTACGAGGCTTAGCTTTCGTTAGCGAGCGCAGCGAGCTTAGGAAAGCTAGCCCCCGGCGTTAGTTTCTGTTGGTGAGCGAAGCGAACCTACAGAAACTTAGCTGGGGAAGTAGGCGCGCTGTTTCGCGTGCTTACGGCTTCGTGTTCGGCGACATCCGGTAGGCATACACCTGGTCGGCATCGCGCTTGACCGAGTCATCGCCCTTGGCGCCCAAGTCGGTGAAGAACTCCGCGATGGCCGCGGCCTGCATCTCGCTCTCGGCTTCGCGGAACAGCCCTTTGTCGGCGCCATTCTTGAACTTGTGCACGTTGAAAAGTTGGGTCTTGGCATCAGGCGCGGTGCCGACGCACCATTCCTTATATTTGCCGCCGTATTTCGCCATGAACTCCTGGAAGTCGTTCAGGATTTCCGATTTGCTCTTGCTCATTGTTCCTACCCTCGAAGCGCGAAAGCCCCCGGCGCCAACATAACTATAGGTTAGGTCCGGGCAAGCGTATTTTTAATGACCCGGACGGGGCCAAAGGCTAAACACCGGGCTCCACAGCAAACCAAATCGGAGACGGTGTTTTGGCGACTTTGATGCGACCCTTTCGAGGCTTACGTCCCGTGCCAGCCCAAGCCGCAGCCGTGGCCGCCCCTCCTTATGATGTGCTCAACACCGAGGAAGCGCGGGCCCGCGCCGCCGGCAAGCCCAATAGCTTCCTGCACATCTCCAAACCCGAGATAGATCTGCCCGCCGGCACCGATCCTTATGCCGCCGCCGTTTATGCCAAGGGTGCCGAGAACCTCGCGCGTATGGTCAAAGGTGGTGTTCTGGTCCGCGATGCCGAGCCGCACTATTACGTCTATCGCCTGGAGATGGGCGATCATGTGCAGACCGGTTTCGTCGGCACGTCATCTGTTGCGGCTTACGACATCAACCGCGTGCGCAAGCACGAGTTCACGCGTCCCGACAAAGAAGATGATCGCGTGCGTCAGATCGAAGCACTCAATGCGCAGACTGGCCCGGTGCTGCTGGCCTACAAGGCCAACAAGGACCTCCAGGCGGTTATCGACGGCGTGGCGAAGAATGCACCGCTCTACGATGTCACTGCCGACGACGGCATTGTGCATACGATTTGGAAAATGGATGACAAAGCCGCCATCGACCGCGTCACGGCGCTGGTTGATGCCATGCCCGCACTTTACATCGCCGATGGCCATCACCGGTCCGCGGCGGCTTCACGTGTCGCCGCGAAACGGCGTGAAATTGAATCCGCTGGCTATTTCCTCAGCGTGGCCTTCCCGCACGACCAGATGCGTATTTTCGACTACAACCGCGTCATCAAGGACCTCAACGGTCTTTCCTCCGATGCTTTCCTCGCCAAGGTGAAGGAAAGCTTCGATGTGACGCCCGCATCCGCGCAAGTGAAGCCCGACAAGCCGACGCGCTTCGGCATGTTCCTGGACGGCAAGTGGTACCAGCTCGACATCCACGCCAAGCTCATTCCCGCTACCGACCCGGTTGCGCGCCTCGACGTGAGCCTTTTGCAGGACAACCTCATCGCGCCGGTGCTGGGCATTGCCGATCCGCGCCGCGACAAGCGCATCGATTTCGTCGGTGGCATTCGCGGCCTCAAGGAACTCGAAAAGCGCGTGAACTCCGGCGAGATGAAAGTGGCCTTCGCGCTGCATCCCACCACGCTCGAGCAGTTGATGGCCGTCGCCGACGCCGATCAGGTGATGCCGCCCAAATCAACATGGTTCGAGCCCAAGCTGGCCGACGGTCTTGTCAGCCATGTCTTGGATTAAGGTTGGCCTCGACTAAGACTCCGAAAGTCATCGTCGTTGCTGGTCCCACTGCGGCCGGCAAGTCGGCTCTTGCTTTGGCGATTGCCGAGGAATTCGCGGGCGTCATCATCAACGCCGACAGCCAGCAGCGCTTCGCTGATCTGCGTGTGCTCACCGCGCGTCCGTCGCCGGGGGAAGAGGCGCGCGCGCCGCATCGGCTGTTCGGTGATCTTTCTGCCGATCAAAGTGGCTCGGCAGCCGAATGGGCGTCCAAAGCCGCTGACGAGATTCGCAAAGCAACGGAGGCAGGGAAACTGCCCATCCTCTGCGGCGGTACCGGACTCTATTTCCGCGCGCTCATGGAAGGGCTTTCGGACATGCCCGCCGTGCCCAGTGAATTCCGGGATAAAGCGCAAGCTATGATAGCCAGCATTGGAAATGCCGAATTTCATAGCCGGCTATCGGAGCGCGATCCGGCCATCGCGGCGAGACTCGCGCCCGGCGACACCCAACGCATGCTCCGGGCTTGGGAGGTGGTCGAAGCCACGGGCCGGCCCTTGAGCGCCTGGCAGCAGGATCCCCCGATCCCCCCACTCGCTGCTGGGTACTTCAATATCCTGGTCCTGCCCCCGCGCGAGGAGCTTTACGGTGCGTGCGATGCCCGCTTTCAGGCCATGGTCGCGGGCGGAGGTTTGGCCGAGGTGAAGGCCCTCCTGGAGCGCAGCCTCGATCTAAAAGTGGGTGCGGGCAAGGCTTTAGGGGTCGCTGACCTCGCCGCCCATATGGCTGGAGAATGCACTCTGGAGGAGGCCGTCACGCTCGCCCAGACCGCCACGCGGCAGTATGCAAAACGCCAGATGACGTGGTTCCGAAATCAGTTTCGTGCGGATTTACCATTAAGTAAGAAACTTTCGGCAAGTTTATTCCCAGAAATCTTTGCTAATATTCGTCGTTTTTTATTGACCTAAAGAGACCTCGCGACTAGGTTCCCGCCCTCATCCCCGACAAAGGGCCGCTTTTTGCGGCTTTCTGTGGGGGTTTTGATGGCTCTGATAGGAAAACGGCCATGGCCGAACGCGCAATGACACTGGATACGACCGATACGGACAGCGAGCAGCTCTACGTGGGCGCCCGCCTTGTCCTCAAAGCCCTCGAAGAGCAGGGCGTGGAAGTCGTCTTCGGCTATCCGGGCGGCGCCGTGCTGCCGATCTACGACGAACTTTTTAAGCAGAACAAAATCCGCCACGTGCTGGTGCGCCACGAGCAGGGCGCGGTGCATGCCGCCGAAGGCTATGCGCGTTCCACGGGCAAAGTCGGCTGCGTGCTGGTGACCTCGGGTCCCGGCGCCACCAACGCCGTCACCGGCCTCACCGACGCGCTGATGGATTCCATTCCCATCGTCTGCCTCACGGGCCAAGTGCCCACACACCTCATCGGCAATGATGCGTTCCAGGAAGCCGACACGGTCGGCATCACGCGCCCCTGCACGAAGCACAATTACCTCGTGAAGGACGTGAACCAGCTGGCGCAGGTGGTGCACGAGGCGTTTTATGTCGCGCGCTCGGGCCGCCCCGGTCCGGTGGTGGTCGATCTGCCGAAGGACGTGGCCATGGCCATGGGCCGCTACGTCACGGCGCCGCGCCGCGCCCAGCACAAAACCTACAATCCGCGCACCAAGCCGGACCCGCAAGCGGTCGCGGCGGCGGTGAAGCTGATGGCATCGGCCAAGCGTCCGGTGTTCTATACCGGCGGCGGCATCATCAATTCCGGCCCGCGTGCGTCAGCGCTTCTGCGGGAACTCGTGAACGTCACGGGCTTTCCGATCACCTCGACGCTGATGGGTTTGGGCGCGTTCCCGGCGGCCGACGAGAAATGGCTGGGCATGCTGGGCATGCACGGCACTTACGAGGCCAACCTCGCTATGCACGGCTGCGATGTGATGATCAACATCGGCGCCCGCTTCGATGACCGCATCACAGGCAACCTCAAGTTTTTTGCGCCGGAGTCCAAGAAGATCCACGTCGATATCGATGCCTCCAGCATCAACAAGAATGTCATTGTCGATATCCCGGTGATTGGCGACTGCGCCCTCGTGCTCGAAGAAATGATCGCGGTGTGGAAGAAACAGCGCTATCAGGCGGACCAGAAAGCGTTGAAAACCTGGTGGCGCCAGATCGAGGAATGGCGCGGGCGCGACTGCCTGCACTATGAACAGCAGGGCAAGATCATCAAGCCGCAATACGCCATCCAGCGGCTGTACGAGTTGACCAAGAAACGCGAGACCTACATCACCACGGAAGTGGGTCAGCATCAGATGTGGGCTGCACAGTTCTACCGCTTCGAGCAGCCCAATCACTGGCTGACCTCCGGCGGTCTCGGCACTATGGGCTATGGGTTGCCGGCGGCCGTAGGTGTGCAGATGGCGTATCCGGATGCGCTCGTCGTCGATATCGCCGGCGAAGCCTCCATCATGATGAACATTCAGGAGCTTTCGACGGCGGTGCAGTACCGCTTGCCGGTGAAGGTCTTCATCATCAACAACAAGTACATGGGCATGGTGCGCCAGTGGCAGGAACTGCTGCATGGCGGGCGCTATTCCGAAAGCTACAGTGAAACGCTGCCCGACTTCGTGAAGCTGGCCGAGGCCTTTGGATGCGTGGGTATGCGCTGTGATGATGCAGCCAAGATGGATGACACTATCAAGGAAATGATCTCGATCAAACGCCCGGTGATCGTCGATGTGGTCGTGGACCAGAAGGAAAACTGTTTCCCGATGATCCCGTCCGGCAAGGCGCACAACGAAATGATCCTAGGTGCGCAAGAGAAGGCTGAGAAAGCCATCACCGGGGAGGGCCTCGCGCTGGTGTAACCAGAGCTGAGGGATGAGGGACACATAATCATGGCAAAGAAAAAACCCGCGAAAACAGCAAAGACAGCGCCCGTGCAAAAGTCCGCGCCAAAGGCATCGGTCAAGACGGCGCCGCGTGTGATGAAGGAGGAACAGTCCTCCAATCTCTACGAGGGCATGATCCCGCTCGCGCGCCTGAAGGACAAAGACACCTACCGGCACGTGGTCTCGCTGCTGGTGGACAACGAAGCCGGCGTGCTGGCGCGTGTCATCGGCATGATTGCCGGACGCGGTTACAACATCGAAAGCCTCACGGTGGCCGAGGTGGATCGCGAACGCCAGCTCTCGCGCATCAACATCGCCACCTCCGGCACGCATCAAACCATCGAGCAGGTGAAGGCGCAGTTGGGCCGCCTGGTGCCGGTGCATGTGGTGCGCGATTTGACCGACGACGGGCCGTCCGTCGCGCGCGAACTGGCCCTTGTCAAAGTGGCGGGCGTGGGCGACAAGCGCGTCGAAGCCTTACGCATCGGCGACATCTTCCGCGCCAATGTGGTGGACTCCAGCACGCAGTCATTTGTGTTCGAGGTCGTGGGCAACACGGACAAGGTCGATGCCTTCATCGAGCTGATGAAGCCCCTGGGCCTCGTTGAAGTCTCGCGCACCGGCGTTGCGGCGATAGCCCGCGGCGCTGCCGGGATCGAGAAGAAATAGCTGTAAATCATACATTTCTGAGCGGCTTCAAGCAGCCGCTCGTGTGGGACAAAAAGAGAAAGGGATTATCCATGCGTGTTTATTACGATCGCGACGCCGATGTGAATCTGGTGAAGGGCAAAAAAGTTGCCGTCGTCGGTTACGGTAGCCAGGGCCATGCCCACGTGCTCAACCTGCGTGACTCCGGCGTGAAGGACGTCGCCGTGGCGCTGAAGGAAGGCTCGCCCACGCGCAAAAAGGCCGAAGGCGAAAACATCAAGGTCATGACCCCGGCCGAAGCCGCTAAGTGGGCCGACCTCATCATGATCCTGACGCCGGACGAGTTGCAGGCCGATCTCTACACGAAGGACCTCGCGCCCAACATGAAGCAGGGTGCTGCGCTCATGTTCGCGCACGGCCTCAACATTCACTTCAACCTCATCGAGCCGCGCAAAGATCTCGACGTGTTCATGATCGCCCCGAAAGGCCCCGGCCACACGGTGCGTTCCGAATATTTAAAAGGTGCCGGCGTGCCGTGCCTCGTCGCCATCGCGCAGAACGCCTCCGGAAACGCAATGGAATTGGCTCTTTCTTACGCCTCTGCCATCGGCGGCGGACGTGCGGGTATCATCGAAACCACGTTCAAGGAAGAGTGCGAAACCGATCTCTTCGGCGAGCAGGCCGTGCTCTGTGGCGGCGCCTCCGCGCTGGTGCAGGCCGGATTCGAGACGCTGGTGGAAGCCGGCTACGCGCCCGAGATGGCGTACTTCGAGTGCTTGCACGAACTGAAGTTGATCGTCGATCTGATGTACGAAGGTGGTCTTGCCACCATGCGCTACTCGATCTCGAACACTGCCGAATATGGCGACTACGTCTCAGGCCCGCGCATCATCACCGCAGAGACGAAGAAAGAGATGAAGCGCGTGCTCGACGACATCCAGCAGGGCCGCTTCGTGCGCGATTGGATGCTGGAGTGCAAAGCCGGCCAGCCGAGCTTCAAAGCCACCCGCCGCAACCAGGCCGCTCACCCGATCGAAGAAGTCGGAGCCCGCCTGCGCGCCATGATGCCGTGGCTGAAGAGCAACAAGCTGGTCGACAAGGCGCGCAACTAATTCTCGCCCGAGATAGAAAATTGAAGCGGCCACTTCATGCAAGAAGTGGCCGTTTTTATTGGTATTATGCGCTATGGTTTGATGCGATTTAGATACGGGGCGAGTTCAGGCGCGTTGAAGAAGAGGGTGCGCGAATTTTCGGCCCCCTCTTTGTATTCCGCACTCGCTATTCCTTCGGTAACGTCTTTTGGAAGTTGAAGTACGCCGCTGCAGAACAGATAATCCGTCGTGATGACTTTCAAAATCTCAGTTCCGCGCGGATAGAAGAGACGGCCATCGTATTCGACATCAATGTTACGGATCACGAAGTCGTTCTTATTCAGAAATGAGATGCGGTAATGACTTTGACCACCTTCTCCGTAAACGTTAGAGCGGATCGCCACCACATCGCCGCCTGAGTCTTTGTTGTTCGGTTCGCGAACCTCTTTTACGGTCAAGTCCTCGTCGGTCTTATTAAAGTAGATTTCAAATACATTGCCCTCCGTCGAGCGTTGCTCTTTTCCTTCCACTTTTGTCGCTTCATTAAACGCGAAACTCTTTTCCGCGACCTTGCGCAGATCGTCGATGCATGCAGCCGACGCCGCGCTCGGCAGGAAAAGAAGCGTCATGAGGCAGGGCACGAGATGTTTCATGGAGGAGCCCGGGCGTAAGGAGTTCGATGACCCGCCAAGATGATACGCGAGCCTTCTCACCTTGTGGATAAGTAGCGCAAGCAATGGGCGTGTTAACCATTTTTAACGGGGCGGGTTTTTCTCATAACCGGCCCCAATACTTAAGAAATTCCGCCAAAAAATCGACGTCCAGCGGCCCCTTTGGCCCTTCCCTTACGCACGCCTTCATGACAAATTAACCGCGCTGCAGCAGTTTAGCGTGCGACAGTCTTAAGACGGCTGTTGAGAAAACTTTATAAGCCTTTGATTTGTGGGCAAAAACGCGCAACGGCAAGAGGGAATAACGTTCGTGGCTACCGCGACCCGCATTGCAACCGAGTCCGACCGCATGGCAACCGCCGTGGGGGTGGGTTCGTTGCTGCCGGCTGTGGCTTTCACGGGCGTCGCACTGCGTCTTGCTGACCGGGGTCTGCGACTTATTCGCCCCTGAGCGCCAAGCACCTGTCGAGCGACAGGCGTTCAGGGGGATTTCAAGGTCGTTCACGAACCGATTTTTTTGACCCCAAGTCGTGAGAGCAAAACCATGAGTGCCAACAATCGTGTCTTGATCTTCGATACCACCATGCGGGACGGCGAGCAGTCCCCGGGTGCATCGATGAATCGTGACGAGAAAATCCGCATCGCCAAGGCCTTGGAAGAGATGCGCGTCGACATCATCGAAGCCGGCTTTCCCATCGCATCGCAGGGCGACTTCGAGGCCGTGCAAGCCGTCGCCAAAGCCGTTACCGAGTCCACCGTCTGCGGCCTGGCCCGCGCCGCCAAGGCCGACATTGACCGTGCCGGCGAAGCTTTGAGACCTGCCAAGCGCAAGCGCATCCATACCTTCATCGCCACCAGTCCGCTCCACATGCGGGTAAAGCTGCAGATGGAGCCGGACGCCGTCCTCAAGATGGTCACCGAAAGCGTGACCCGGGCCCGCAATTACACCGATGACGTGGAATGGTCGGGCGAGGATGCCACCCGTTCCGAGCATGATTTCCTCTGCCGCTGCGTGGAAGCCGCCATCGATGCCGGCGCACGCACGGTCAATATCCCCGACACCGTGGGTTACACGGTGCCGGATGAGTACCACGCCCTCATCAGCATGCTGATCAACCGCGTGCCCAATATCGACAAGGCCATCATCTCGGTTCATTGCCACAATGACCTGGGCTTGGCGGTCGCCAACTCGCTGGCCGCCGTGCAGGCGGGGGCCCGCCAGGTGGAATGCACCATCAACGGCCTCGGCGAGCGCGCCGGCAACTGCGCCATGGAGGAAGTGGTCATGGCCTTGCGCACACGCAAGGACCACATGCCCTTTACCACGGGCATCAAGACCGAGATGATCACGCGCAACTCGCACCTGATCTCGACCATCACCGGCTTTCCGGTGCAGCCCAACAAGGCCATCGTCGGCGCGAATGCGTTCGCCCATGAGTCCGGCATTCACCAGGACGGCATGCTGAAGGACGCCAGCACCTACGAGATCATGACCCCGGAATCCGTGGGCTTGCGCAAATCCAACCTGGTCATGGGCAAGCTCTCGGGCCGCCATGCCTTCCGCGCCAAGCTGGAAGAACTGGGCTACAAGCTGGGCGACAACGCCATCAACGATGCCTTCAAGCGCTTCAAGGATCTCGCCGACAAGAAACGCGAGGTCTTCGACGAAGACATCGTCGCGCTGGTGGATGACGCCGTGGGGCGTGAGAACGACCGCATCAAGTTCATCTCGCTGGAAGTTGTCGCCGGTACGCGCATCGCGAAGCAGACGGCGGATATCGAGCTGGACGTGGACGGCGTGGTGAAAACCGCCAAGGCCACCGGCGATGGTCCGGTGGACGCGCTCTTCAACGCGATCAAGATGCTCACCACCAACACGCAGCACTTGCAGATCTATCAGGTGCACGCGGTGACGGGTGGCACGGATGCCCAGGCTGAAGTGATGGTGCGCCTGGAAGAGAACGGCAAGACAGTGCAGGGACAAGGTGCCGACGCGGACACGCTGGTAGCGTCCGCGCGTGCTTATATCAATGCGCTCAACAAGCTGCTGGTGAAGCGGGAGAAGAGCGCGCCCGCGGCGCTGTCGGCATAAGAGTTTAAAGCCCCGCCCGGATGTTCGCGCATCCGGGCGGCGGTGTATCGATACACGCGAAGGCATGGACGCCCTGCGGGGCCTATACAGAGGGATAAATAGACCTACATGTTCTCCAGGTTGACGGGATGGTTGTCGGCCGACATGGCCATTGATCTTGGAACAGCGAATACGCTGGTCTATGTCAAAGGCCGCGGCATCGTTTTGAACGAGCCCTCGGTGGTAGCGCTGGCCGAAGTGAAAGGCCGCAAACAAGTTCTGGCTGTCGGTAACGAGGCCAAGCAGATGTTGGGGCGCACGCCCGGCAACATCCAGGCCATTCGCCCGCTTCGTGACGGCGTCATCGCCGACTTCGAAGTGGCCGAGGAGATGATCAAGCACTTCATCCGCAAAGTGCACAACCGGCGCTCCTTCGCGAGCCCCTTGGTGATCGTGTGCGTTCCCTCCGGTTCGACCGCCGTGGAACGCCGCGCCATTCAGGAATCCGCCGAAGCGGCGGGTGCGCGCAAAGTCTATCTGATCGAGGAACCCATGGCGGCTGCCATCGGTGCCGGCCTGCCCGTCACCGAGCCCACGGGCTCCATGGTGGTGGACATCGGCGGCGGCACGACGGAAGTGGCCGTGCTCTCACTCGGCGGCATCGTCTATGCCCGCTCGGTGCGCGTGGGTGGGGATATGATGGACGAAGCCATCATCAACTACATCCGCCGTCACCATAACCTTCTGGTCGGCGAAAGCTCCGCCGAACGCATCAAGAAGGAAATCGGGTGCGCCTGTCCGCCGGAATCCGGCGACGGCGAAACCATGGAGATCAAGGGCCGCGATCTGATGAACGGCGTGCCGAAGGAAATCGTCATCAGCCAGCGCCAGATCGCCGAAAGTCTGGCCGAGCCTGTGACCGCCATCATCGATGCGGTGAAAGTGGCGCTCGAACACACCGCGCCGGAACTGGCGGCGGATATCGTCGATAAGGGCATCGTGCTTACGGGCGGCGGCGCCATGCTGCACAACCTCGATTTTGTGCTGCGTCATGCCACGGGCCTGCCGGTGTCCATCGCCGACGATCCCTTGAGCTGTGTCGCCATGGGCACAGGCAAGGCATTGGAAGAAATGAAGGCACTGCGCAACGTGCTGACGACGATGTACTAGGACGGATCTCCCTGTCGTCCTGGGATTTATTCCCAGGACCCAGGGTGACGATAAGGGTGACGATGAGAATAATTGTTGGAGAGGGGAGCTAGAACGTGAGGGCACCAACGGGGCAGATTTCCCGTTTAGGCACACTCAAGACGCTGTTGCAGCGTTTTGCGTTCTTGTCGCTTATTGGCATCACCTTTGCCCTCATGTTGATCGGTAAAGCCGACACCATTCTCGTGGAACGCGCACGCGATGCCGTCAGCGACGCCGTGACGCCGGTGTTGCGTCTGATGTCATCGCCGGCCACCGTGGTTGCCGATTTCGTCAACAACCTGAGGGAACTGGCCGCCATCCGCGAGGAGAACGCGGAATTGCGCGAGGCCAATGGACGCTTGCTGCAGTGGCAGTCCGTGGCGCAGCGGCTGGAATCCGAAAACAAATCTCTACGTGATCTGACGGCCCTGGTGCCAGAACCGAGTGCGACGTTCGTGACCGCGCGCGTGGTCGCCGATACGGGCGGCGCCTTCGCGCAGTCCATTCTCATTACGGCTGGCCAGTCCGCCGGCGTGCGCAAGGGCCAGGTGGTCATGACGGGTGAAGGCCTTGTGGGCCGCGTCATGCAGGCCGGGCTCTATTCATCCCGCGTGCTGCTGATCACCGACATCAACAGCCGTATCCCCGTGCTTGTGGGCGAAGCGGGCAACCGCGCCATTCTTGCCGGCGATAATGGCATGCGCCCGCGCCTCTTGTTCCTGGGCAATAAAACGGCGGCGGCGCCCGGCGACAAGGTCGTGACATCGGGTGACGCCGAAGCTTTCCCGCCGGGCTTGCCTATCGGCCAAGTTGCCAGCGTGGAAGAAGGCGCCGTCGAGGTCGAACCCTTCGTGGTGCGCGACAAAATCCAGAGCGTGCGCGTGGTCGATTACGGGCTCACGGGCATCCTCGCCCAGCAAGCGCCGCCGGCGAAATGACGGCGTGGGCACAATGAAAAAGTTTTGCACATGCCATGAGCCGTCATCCTGGGGCTTGTCCCCAGGATCCAGAGCCGCAAGTTCCAATGTCGTGATGTTGGCCGGTTACAGCTCCGTAACCCTGGGCCCTGGGAATGAATCCCAGGGCGACGAGGTGCGCTAGTGCAAGCCACAGTCCTCCAGCGGATGGATAACACGGCACGGCGCCTGGTGCCGTTCGGTGTGACTCTGGTGTTGATGCTGTTTGCCATGACGCCGACGTATATCCCGGGCCTGTCGCACATCACACCCATGTACGCGCTGATGGCGGTGTACTTCTGGTCTATCTACCGGCCCGATCTTCTGGGCTACGGCTCGACGTTTGCAATCGGTGTACTTGAGGATCTGTTGTCCGGCACGCCCTTGGGCTCCGGCGCGCTGATCCTGTTGCTATGTCAGCGCGTGGTGTTCCATCAGCAGAAATTCTTCAACAACAAGCCTTTCGGCATCATCTGGCTGGCCTTCGCGTTGGTAGCCTTCGGCGCCGGTCTGTTGCGTTGGATCTGCGTGGGCCTCGTGGCGCCCAGCGGCTTCACGCCCATCGGCCAGATGGGAACCTCTTATCTCATGAGCGTGGCGCTGTATCCGCTCGTGGGCTGGTTCCTGGCCAAGGCCCACATGAAACTCCTGTCGCAGAACTAGCATGACCATCACCCGTGACAGCGACTGGACCAAAATGTTCACCCGCCGCGCCGCCGTGCTCGGTGGGTTCCAGGCGACGCTGGTCGCGACCCTGGTGGGGCGCATGTATTACCTGCAGGTGATACAGTCGGACCGCTACAAGATGCTGGCCGACGATAACCGCATCAACATCCAGCTTCTGGCGCCGCCGCGCGGGCGCATCCTCGATCGATTTGGCCAACCCTTAGCGCTCAACAAGCAGCAGTTCCGCGTGCTGGTGGTGCCCGAGCAGGCTTTGCGCGTGGGCGACACGCTGGAATCGCTGGCGCAGCTCATCGACCTCGGCGACCACGAGCGCGAGCGCATCAAGAAGGAAGTGGGACGCAAACGCGCCTTTGTGCCCATCACCATCAAGGAAAACCTGTCCTGGGATGAGATGTCGCGCGTGCAGGTGAATGCGCCGGACTTGCCGGGCATTACCATCGACGAAGGTTTGACGCGCTTCTATCCGCATGGCGAGGATGCAGCACACCTTCTCGGTTACGTGTCCTCCGTCGATGAAGCCGATTTGAACGGCGACCCCCTGCTGCAATTGCCGGGCTTCCGCATCGGCAAGGACGGCGTGGAGAAGGTCTATGACCTGCAATTGCGCGGCAAGGGCGGCACCAGCCAGGTGGAGGTGAACGCCTATGGGCGCGCCATCCGTGAATTGGAGCGCAAGGAAGGCGAAGCCGGCTCCGACGTGGTGCTGACCATCGACGAGCGCCTGCAGTCTTTTGCGGCTAAACGCTTGGGCGAAGAGAGCGCCTCGGTGGTGGTGATGGACGTGCACACGGGCGACCTTCTGGCCATGGTCTCCAATCCCAGCTTCGACGCCAATGCCTTCAGCCGCGGCCTGACCTCCGAGGAATGGAAATCGCTGTCCACCAATGATCACAAGCCGCTCATCAATAAGGTGCTGTCGGGCCAATATTCGCCGGGATCGACCTTCAAGACGGTGGTGACGCTGGCCGCGCTGGAGCATGCCGTCATCACGCCGGAGCAGACAGTTTATTGCAGCGGCTCATACGCGCTCGGAAATTACATCAAGCACTGCCACAAAGTGCATGGCAGCGTGAGCATGGTGCGCGCCATCTCGCTGTCGTGTGATTGTTACTTCTACGAAGTGGCGCGGCGCCTGGGCGTGGACAAGATCGCGGTCATGGCGAAGCGCTTTGGCTTGGGCCAAGTGTCGGGCATCGGCTTGCCCAACGAGAAATCAGGATTGGTCCCGACGGAAGCCTGGAAGAAAGCCGCACGCGGTGAGCGCTGGTCGCCGGGCGATACACTGAATGTGGGCATAGGCCAGGGCGACGTGCTCGCCACGCCGATCCAGCTTGCGACCCTGGCAGCGCGCATAGGCAACGGCAGCGTCGCGGTGAAGCCGCGCCTGGTGCGCCCCGTACTCTCGGGCGATAAGGCCGCCGCAGCGGACGACGCCTTAAGTGCCAGCTTTGACTCGCTGGATATTCCGGCGCCGAATCTGGCCATCCTGCGCCAGGGCATGTTCGATGTGGTCAATGGCCCGCCGGGTGCCACAACGGCCATGGCCGCGCGCCTGCGTTTCCCCAAAGACGATCTGGAGAGACACGAATTCACCGTCAGCGGCAAGACCGGTACGGCGGCGGTGCGCGGGCTGACAGGCGCCGAGCGCGAAGCCCAGAAGCGTGACCCGGAGAGTGTGCCCTGGCATTTGCGCGACAACGCCTTCTTCATCTGCTTCGCGCCGTCGGCCGCACCCCGGTATTCGATCGCGGTGGTGGTGGATCACGCGCTGGGTGGTGGCGGTGCCTTCGCAGCCCCCATCGCCCGCGACATCATGGAAGAAGTGCTGCGCCTTGACCCCTCGCGCAAGCCGCGCGTGGACGATCAGATCGCCCAGAATGGGGAGTCCCATATATGAGCGATATGGGCTTCATGTCGGCGAGGCTGCGCCGCGGCGATATGACCGCGGTGGAGAAGTTGTGGCAAATGAGCTGGTCGCTCATCTTCCTGCTGTGCTGCATTTTCGCTTTCGGTTTTGCCATGCTGCTCTCGGCGGCCAATGGCAACCTCAATCCGTGGGCCGGCCCACAGCTCGCGCGGTTTGTCGTCGGGCTTGGCATGCTGGCGGCGGTGGCGATCATCGATGTGCGCTTGTTGCTGCGCTACGCCTATGTCTTCTACGCCATCGTGTTTGTGCTGCTGGTGGTGGTGGAGGTGAGGGGCTTTGTCGGCGGTGGTGCCCAGCGCTGGATCGACCTTGGTGTCTTTCAACTTCAACCCTCGGAGCTGATGAAGCCGGCCATCGTGTTGGCCTTGGCGCGTTATTTCCACGGCGTGGGCATGGAGGAAATCGGCCAGCCGACGACGCTGCTGTTGCCGATCCTCATGATTCTGGCACCTGTGGCTCTCATCATCCCGCAGCCGGATTTGGGCACGGCGCTGTTGATCATCGTCGGCTCGGGCATTCTATTGTTCATGGCAGGCGTGCGGATTTGGAAGTTTCTCCTGCTGGGCGGTCTCGGCTTGGCCGCAAGCCCCGTCGCGTGGGGCATGCTGCACGATTATCAGAAGGACCGTATCCGTACGTTGTTGGACCCGGAGCGCGATCCGCTCGGCACCGGATATCACATTCTGCAGTCGAAGATCGCGCTGGGCTCCGGCGGGCTTTTCGGCAAGGGCTTCATGGCCGGCACGCAAAGCCATCTTAACTTCCTGCCCGAGCGCCAGACCGACTTCATCTTCACCATGCTGGCCGAGGAGTTCGGCATGGTGGGGGGCCTCGTGCTGCTGTCGCTCTATATCGTGCTGTTGATTTACGGCTATGCCATCGCCTTTCGGTGTAGGCACCAGTTCGGCCGGCTGGTGGCCATGGGCATCACGACGGGCTTCTTCCTCTACTTCTTCATCAACATCGCCATGGTGATGGGCCTGATCCCCGTGGTGGGCGTGACGCTGCCGTTCATCTCCTACGGCGGTACGTCACTGCTGACGCTGATGCTGTGCGTGGGCCTGCTCATGAACATCCACGTGCACCGCGACGTGCACATGGGCGTGCGCGGCGGGTTCAACGATTTCTAAGCGGCGACTTTTAGAGTGGTCGCATCGCCTTATCCGAAAACCGGAAGACCACTTTTCGGGGCGATGCTTTAAATACTCGCCGTCTCTTGGAATCCGCCCGACTGGCGCTCCCACAGGCGCGCATAAATACCGCCGTGGGCAAGCAGTTCGGTGTGGCTGCCGGTTTCCACGATCTCACCTTTGTCCATGACCACGAGGCGATCCATGCGGGCGATGGTGGAGAGACGGTGCGCAATGGCGATGACCGTGCGCCCTTCCATCAGCGTGCCCAACTGCTCCTGAATGGCGGCCTCCACCTCTGAGTCCAGGGCCGAGGTGGCTTCGTCCAGCACCAGGATCGGTGCGTTCTTCAGGATGACGCGGGCCAGCGCGATGCGCTGGCGTTGGCCGCCGGAAAGCTTGACGCCACGTTCGCCCACATGGGCGTCGAAGCCGCGCCGGTCTTGCCAGTCTTCCAATTGGTTGATGAACTCTGTGGCGTGGGCGCGCGCGGCGGCGTCTTCCACCTCGGCATCCGTGGCTTCGGGGCGGCCGTAGCGGATGTTCTCGCGGATAGAGCGATGCAGAAGGGACGTATCCTGCGTCACCACGGCGATATGGCCACGCAGGGATTCTTGCGTAAGCGCGGCGATGTCTTGGCCATCGATGAGGATCGCTCCCGATTCAAGATCGAAGAAGCGCAAGAGCAGGTTGACCATGGTCGATTTGCCCGCGCCCGACGGACCGACGAGGCCGATGCGTTCGCCGGGTTTGATGGTGAGGTTGATGTGGTGCAGCACGCCACGACTCATGCCGTAGCCAAAGGAGACATCTTTGAACGCGACTTCCCCCGCCGTGAAGTGCAAGGGCGTGGCGCCTTCGGGGTCACGCATGGTGGCGGGCGTGGCGATGGACTTCATGCCGTCCAGCACCGTGCCGACGTTCTCAAAAATGCCCGTGATGTTCATGGCCACCCAGCCCGACATGGCCGAAATCTGCCAACCCAGCGGCAGGGCCATGGCGACGACGCCGACCCCGACGCTGCCTTTGACCCACAGCGTGATCGCCATGGCGCCCATGCCCACCACCATGCAGGCGTTGATGGTGGACAGGCTCAGGCCAAAGAATGTGAGCATGCGCAGCTGGCGGCGGTAGGTTTGCGTGTGTTCATCGACGGAAGCGCGCACAAAGGCGTCCTCGTCGCTGGCGCGGGCGAAGAGCTTCACCGTGAGGATGTTGGTGTAGCTATCGACCACGCGGCCCGTAAGGTTGGAGCGCGCTTCGGACAAGGCCTTGCTGCGATCGCGCAAGCGGGGCACAAAAAAGCGCAGCATGACGAGATAGGCGCAGAACCAGCCGACGAGCGGGATCACCAGGCGTCCGTCCGTGCGCGAGAGCACGACAATGGAGCTCGCGCCATAGACCAGGATGTACCAGACGGCATTGGTGCCCTGGATGATACTTTCGCGCAAAGAAGGCCCGGTTTGCATGACGCGGTTAGCGATGCGGCCCGCGAAATCGCTCTGGAAAAAGCTCCAGCCCTGGCGCACCACGTGCCAGTGGCTCTGCCAGCGCACAAGGTTGGTGAGATTGGCGACGATGGCCTGATTGGTGATGAGGTTCTGGCTCAAATACGTCAGCGGCCGCACGCCGATCTGCACAAAGGCCATGAGTGCGAGAACGTGCCAGTGCTCGGTGAGCACCTCGCGGGGCGTGTGGGTGGAGACCAGCGTGACCACATAACCGATGAAGATGGGGATCAGAAGGTCGAGCAGCGCCACCGCCGTGCCGGCCGCAAACAGACCAACCAGCAGCCACCCTGTCTGGCGCGCGTAGTGCCAATAGAAGGAGCCAAGACCTGGCGGCGGAGCCACATCGGGTCCGTCCGTGGTGGTGGGCAGCAGTTTTTCAAAAAAGCCGAACATGGTGACGACACTCATAGTGAACATGAGACCCGAAACAAAAGCCCCGCCGGAGGTCCGGGCGGGGCTTTTTGCGTGGCCGAGTAAGCTTTCGACGCTGTTACTGCAAAAACGATCCCGCCGCCGCGGCTGGGCGATACATCTGGCAAAGGTGCGAGGTCGTTTTCATGGCGGCGGAGATTAGGGACGGGGCTGGCGAGTGTCAAATGGGGACGATGAGAGATGGGTGCGCCGAGATCCAAGGATTCGGCACCGGTGCCGAAGGGCTTTTGCGGGCCAGCAGCGGCCCGAAAAAGCCAGTTTTCCGAGATATTTAAGCGCGCTTGTCACCCGGGGGGCGAGGCTCTATAAGGACGCCCTTCCGGACCCTTCCTGACGGTCTTATGACACGGTTCAGGGCGCATAGCTCAGTTGGTAGAGCAGCTGACTCTTAATCAGCGGGTCCCAGGTTCGAGTCCTGGTGCGCCCACCATTACTTTCTTCAGCCATTGCTGGCCTTAGCTTTTTTCCTAGTTTTGGTCGCACCCGCGTTTGGCGGGTCAAAA
>CANJBL010000010.1 GCA_947472795.1 Fidelibacterota bacterium
AAGTATTACAACACGAAGAGACCCCATTCGGCGCTCGGCTATAGGCCACCGGCGCCGGTGACCTATAGCCCCATTCCAATATCACTCGAACAGAGCCAAATCATGCAGTAGACTAACATCACGACCGGTACAGAAAATCGGTCAGGTCAGGCGAACACCGGCCACGCAAATTTCTTTGCCCACGCGGGAAAGTCAAACATTCTCGCCAAGAATTCATGTACATGCATAATTGAAATGATAACGCGCGCGGCGTGTGCTGCGGGTGGCCAGGTTGATATGAAGTTTCTTTATCATGTGGCACTGCACTCGCGTAAGAAGGTGCTGACCGCGAACCTTTGCTGTGGAAACCCGAATATGAAAATCGATGGACGTGCATACCGGACGATTTGGCTCTCCGATGATGGACGTCGCGTGCAGGTCATCGATCAGACCTGCTTGCCGTTTGAACTCGTTGTCGTCGATCTCGTGCGCGTCGAAGATGCGGCACATGCCATTCGCGCGATGACAGTGCGCGGCGCACCTCTCATTGGCGCCACGGCCGCATATGGCGTGGCCTTGGCCATGGCGCAAGACCCATCTGATGCGCATCTGGCTTCCGCGTCGGAGCTTCTGCGCAAGACCCGTCCGACGGCCGTAAATCTCGCTTGGGCATTGGAAGAGATGAAACGCCATTTGGCCGCCGTGCCGCCCGCACGCCGCCGCGACGAAGCCTTTCAACATGCTGCGTTAATTTGCGACAACGATGTCGCACAGTGCCGCGCCATTGGCGCTCACGGCCACGCGATCATCAAGAACCTTTGGGCGAAACAGGCTGAGAAGAAGCCCCTTAACATTCTGACTCACTGCAATGCCGGATGGCTGGCATGCGTGGATTGGGGGACTGCCCTCGCGCCAATTTACACGGCACACGATGCCGGCATCCCGTTGCATGTGTGGGTGGATGAAACCCGGCCTCGCAATCAAGGCGCTTCTTTAACGGCTTTTGAACTGTCCGCTCACGGCGTTCCTCATACCGTTATTGCCGACAATACAGGCGGGCATCTCATGCAACACGACATGGTGCAGATGGCCATCGTCGGCAGCGACCGCACGACGGCTTCGGGCGATGTCTGCAACAAGGTGGGCACGTATCTCAAAGCCCTGGCCGCCCACGACAACGGTGTGCCGTTCTATGTGGCGTTGCCGTCCAGTACGATCGACTGGTCGCTCGACAGCGGCAAGGACATTCCCATCGAGGAGCGCGACGCGCGAGAACTCA
Organism: Fidelibacterota bacterium; assembly: GCA_947472795.1. Classification (GTDB taxonomy): domain Bacteria; phylum Pseudomonadota; class Alphaproteobacteria; order Rhodospirillales; family Rhodospirillaceae; genus SHVO01. Next base: position 1,259 of record CANJBL010000010.1, read on the forward strand.
CACACATGTCCGGCAAAACAGCGGGTGGCAAAATCGAAACCATTCAAGTTGTGCCCGATCGCAGTCCTGCGTTGAACGTTGCTTTCGATGTGACGCCGGCGCGCTTTGTCACCGGCCTCATCACCGAGCGCGGCGTATGCGCCGCGGATCGCACCAGCCTCGCTAAGCTTTATCCCGAGTACAGTCAGGCTGCCGCCGAATAACGCGCGCGGCGATATCTCAAATATCGGTTTGCTTGGCGCTCTCGTGCCAGTGGCGCAGCAGGCGCTTTGAGAACAAGTCGAGAGCCGCGTAGATCGCAAAACCTACAGCGCTCAGCAGCACAAAACACGCCAGTGCGCGCGCCAGTTCCAAGCGGTAGCTCGCTTCTAACAGCCGGGACGCCAATCCTGAACGCGTGCCGGACGTTCCGGCCACCATCTCGGCCACCACGGTGCCGATCAGCGCGAGGCCGCCACTGATCCGCAAACCGCCGAGAAAGTAAGGGAGGGCGGAAGGCACCAGCAAGCGCGCCACTGTCTGCATGCGGCTTGCACCATAAAGCCGGAACAGGTCTTTCAGATTGGTGTCGGCGCTTTTCAATCCCAACAGGGTGTTGGAGATGATCGGGAATACCGCCGCCATCCAGGCCAGGATCAAGAGAACGACAAAGACATTGTCGACCCAGATGATTATGAACGGCGCCACGGTGACAATGGGCGTCACCTGCAGGAATACCGCGTAGGGAAAAAACGTGCGCTCGGCCAAAGGCCACTGCGCGAGCGCGAGTGCAATACCTGCGCCGGTCACGGCCGCCAGTATCAGGGCCGCGAGCGTGACTTCCAACGTCACGCTCAGGGCAACAAGCAGGTCGCCGCCGTCGTTCCACAGCGCGCCAGCAATCGCGCTGGGTGCCGGCAGGATATAGACCGGCACGCCCTTTACACGCACCATGACTTCCCACAGCAACAGCAGGGCCACACCAAACAGAGCAGGAAGAATCCCGCGTGCGATTCTGTTCACGGGTTCACCGGCGGCTGAATAGCCTCGGCCAGAAGGCGGCTGATGTCGGCGCATTGATCGGTGAAAGCATGGCTGAGGCGCAAGGCATCGTCGCGGTGCCCGGCCAAGGAAATGGCCCGGTCGGCGATCACGCGCCCTGGGCGGGGCGACATGACCAGCACACGCTCGGCCAGGAATACAGCCTCGCGGATGGAATGGGTGACAAAGATCACGGTCCACCTGTTCTGCTGCCACAGCGCCAGCAGATCGTCGTTGAGTTTGGCGCGCGTGAATTCATCGAGTGCTGCGAAAGGCTCGTCCATCAACAATAGTTTTGGTCCTGTGACCATGGCGCGTGCAATGGACGCGCGCATCTTCATGCCGCCGGAAAGTTGATGAGGGAAACTGCCTGCAAATCCGTCCAGACCGACGCGCGCGAGCGCTTCTGTGACGCGCTCGGTGATCTCAGCATCAGGGCGACCCGCAAGGCGCAACGGCAATGCCACATTGGCGGCCACGGTCGCCCAAGGCATTAGCGTGGCATCCTGAAAAACGAAACTGGTGGAATGAGGCGGTGCATCGCGTTCGACGCGCCCTGTGGTCGGCGCACTCAACCCGGCGATGACGCGCAACAACGTCGATTTGCCGCATCCCGAAGGTCCGACGATACTGGTGAAGCTGCCGGCTTTGATCGTACTGCTAAGCGGCGCAAGAGCCTGTACGCCGCTCGCGAAAGTCTTGCCAACGTCCTGCAGAACGACGGCGGCGCTCACCGCGTTTTTCCTGCGCCTTTATTGGTGAACGCTTGTGTGTAGGCCTTGCGATAATCGAGCGCGGCGGGATAGAGGCCGTCGGCGGACATGACGTCGAAGAAGGACTTCCACCGCGTATCGTCCATGGCGCCGAGGCCGCGTGTTTTGGCGTCGCCAGACTCAACAATACCGTATTCCTTCAATTTGCCGCGCCCATACGCCAGTAGGGCGTCGCTCATGTCCGGATTTTCGCGCTTGATGAGTGCATTTGCCGGGGTGGGATCGCCATTGAGATAGCTGAGCCACCCTTGAATGCTGGCATCGACAAAGCGCTGCACGATATCGGGCTTCTGGTCGGCGAGCATACGGGTCGTGATGATGACGGAGCCATAACTGGTGTAGCCGGCTTCCGAGAGCAGCATCACAACAGGCTTCGCGCCGGTGCGTTCGATCTCGAAGGGCTCACTTGTCACGTAGCCTTGCTGAACAGCTTTTGGATCGGCGAGGAAGGGCGCCAAGTTAAAGGTATAGGGCGCCACTTGATCGTCGGCGAACCCGTAACGCGACTTCAGGAAGCGCCAGAACCCGATGCGCGTGTCGGGCGAGATCATGATCTTCTTGCCCTTCAGCGCCGGAATGCTGTCGTTGCCCTGACCCGCGTGCGCGATGAGCACAGCAGGGTCTTTCTGAAACAGCGCGGCAACAGCCACCACCGGCACATTCTGGGCCGCGAAGTTCAGCGGGATAAAGGAATTGGGCGCGATGGCGATATCGATCCTGCCGGCGGCGAGAAGCTGCGAATGATTGACCTGCGGGCCGCCCTGACGAATGGTCACGTCGAGGCCGGCCTTCGTATAAAGACCCGTGGCGAGTGCCTGATAGTAGCCGCCGTGCTCGGCCTCTGCGCGCCAATCGGTGCCGACCGTCAGCTTGTCCGCCGCCAAAACCGAGCCGCTCCACAGAAGAGCGAGAATGACGGCGCGTGTCGCGGCGGACAAAAAAGTCATGAGGTGTTTGAACATGGTCATGATTGTGCGGCAATGCTGCGTGGCGCGCCAGAGGCTTCGCGGGGATAGATTGCTATAAACCGCATGCAAGGCGTGCCTTCCAGAGCTAAACTAACCGCAGCCACAGGGGAGGGACTTCACCATGAAAACGATCAATCGTCGCTTGGGTTCTCTGGCCTTTTTATGGGCCGGATTTTTTCCAATTGCGGCTCATGCCGCCGGAGCCTCGGAAACGCTCGTCACCCCCGGACTTACTCAGCCCGTCGAGGTTCTCAAGGATCGTTTCGGGATTTCGCACATCTATGCCAAGAACGAGAACGATTTGTTCTTTGCGCAAGGCTACAGCGTTGCACGTGATCGGCTTTTTTCACTGGAGATGTGGCGCCGCCAAGCCACCGGTACCGTCGCCGAGATTCTCGGCAAGAAAGAGCTGGAACGCGATATCGGTAATCGCCTCTTCATGTATCGCGGCGACATGACCGCGGAGCTGAACTGGTACCATCCGCACGGCGCGGCCATCATCAATTCCTTCGTCGCCGGCATCAATGCCTACATCGACGAGACCGCTCGCAATCCGAACTTGTTGACGCCAGAATTCCAGATGCTCGGCATCAAGCCTGGCAAGTGGACACCTGCCGTCGTGATCTCACGCTTCAACGGCCTTCTGGGCAATGTGGATTCCGAAATCAACATGGCGCTAGCCGTGAAGACGCTTGGCGCGGAGAAGGTGAAGGACCTCAATCATTTCCAACCGGAGAACCCCGACCTCACCATCGATGCCGCCATCGATACGTCGTTGCTCAATACCGAAATTTTAAAACTCTTCCATGCTTATCGGACACAGCTGCACTTCACGGCGGATGAGCTGGCGCCCGAGTACCGCAATCCGAAATCAGTCGCGCGCCTCGAAAGCACCATCGACGTTCCATCACCCGTAGACCTCAGCACGCGCCGCGAAGACATCGGCAGCAACAACTGGGTGGTCGGCGGCAAGCTGACGATGACCGGCTACCCTATTCTCATGAACGATCCGCACCGTGTGCAGCAAGCGCCCTCGTTGCGCTACTGGGTGCACCTCAATGCGCCGGGCTGGAACGTCATCGGCGGCGGCGAGCCTTCGCTGCCTGGCATCTCCATCGGTCATAACGAGTTCGGCGCTTGGGGTCTGACGATCTTCGGCACCGACAGCGAAGACCTCTATGTGTACGACATCAACCCCGCCAACCCGCTGCAATACAAATACAACAACGGCTGGGAGACGATGAAGGAAGTGCAAGAGACAATTCCGGTGAAGGGGCAGGCAGCGGAAAAGGTCACCCTCAAATACACGCGCCACGGCCCGATTGTTTTTGAGGACGCGGTGCATCACAAGGCTTACGCCATTCGCGCGGCCTGGCGCGAGACCGGGGGTGCTCCGTATCTCGCCAGCTTGCGCATGGACCAAGCCAAGACGTGGGAAGAATTTGTCGAGGCCTGTAGCTTCAGCCTGACACCGGCGGAGAATATGATCTGGGCCGACCGGAACAATAATATCGGCTTTCAAGCCGTCGGTATTGCACCCAAGCGCGCGCATTGGAGCGGCCTCGTACCGGTTCCCGGCGACGGGCGATATGAATGGGATGGCTACCTGCCCATCAAGGAGTTGCCGCACATCGCTAACCCGGAGAAGGGATTCTACAACACCTCGAACGAATACCAGATTCCCCGGGGTTATGAGCACCCGGAGGCCGCGCACTACCTGTGGGCGGATCCGTACCGTGCCCAGAGCGTGGCCGAGGTCTTAAGTTCGGGGCGGCGCTTCTCCGTGGCCGACATGGTGCAACTGCAGAACAACGACCTGTCGATCCCGGCTCGCAGTTTGGTGCCACTGCTGCGCGACATGGATATTTCCAACCCCGTTGCCCGCAAGGCCGCCGACCGCATGCTGCACTGGGATTTCAAACTGGATAAGGATTCCGTCGAAGCCGGCATCTACGAGATGTTCCAGCGCCAACTTATGAATAATGTGCGCGATACCGTCGTGCCGAAAGAGTCGCAGAAGTATGTCGGCATGCCTGCCATGACGCGCATCATTGCGTGGCTTGACGCACCCGACGGCCGCTTCGGCGCCGATCCCATCGCGGGGCGCAATGCCGTGCTGGTCAAGAGCTTGGATCAAGCGGTGGCCGAGTTAACCCAACGCCTGGGTGCGGACATGGAGAAATGGAATCTCGGGGCCTATCACTACGCCCGTATCATCAGTCCATTCTCAACGGCGGTGAAGCCTGAGCTTGAGGCCAAATATGATGTGGGCCATCTGCCGCGCGGTGGCGATAGCTACACCATCACGGCCACGGGCGGCACCGACAATCAGCCTTCCGGCGGCTCCTTCAAGATCGTCGTCGATACCGAGAATTGGGACAACTCCGTGGGCCTCAACAACCCAGGACAGTCCGGTGACATCAACAGCCCGCATTACCGCGATCTGTATGAGTTGTGGGGCCGCGGAAAGTATTTCCCGATCTTTTACTCGCGCGACAAGATCGAGTCCGTGGCCGAGAAGACGTTCATGCTCACGCCAAAATAGGCTCACGCCGAAATAGCAGGCATCAACCTAAGGCCGCGCGTCACGCAGCTCAGATCTTGAAAACACCGCCGGGTGCGGCGCCAGCGCCCGCAGCGGCCGGAGCGCCGGGCTTTACCACCTTCTGGCTGGCGTTCTCTTCCAGCGGGAAGACTTTGAACAACTCCGGCGGGTTGGCGATGTTCTTCATGGGCAGGCGACCGATGGACATGAAGTGCGCCGGCACCTTGTTGCGCGCGGCATTGGCGATGACGTCGGAGACCACAATGCCATCCGGATCGGCCTTCGGCTCGATGCGCGCGGCGATATTCACGCCCTCGCCGAACACGTCGGTGCCGGTGTGGATGACTTCGCCCATATGCAGGCCGATGCGGATGTGGAATTGGTCGCCGTCCGGTTTGCCCTTGTTGTAATCGCCGATGCCTTTCTGGCAATCCATGGCGCACTGCACACCGTTTTCGGCGGAGCGGAAGCGCACCATGAACGCGTCACCGATGGTCTTGATGACCGTGCCGCGGTTGCGCACGATCTGGTTGCGCATGATTTCGTTATGGATGTTCAGCTTCTTCACCATGGCGGCTTCATTAGCGCCCATGGCTTTAGAGTAACCAACGATGTCGGTGAACATGATGGCCGTCAGCTGGCGCTTTGGATCCTTGGCTGACCCTTCTTCCATGCCTTCCAACTCTGCATCGCTCTTGCGGAACTTGTTCAAGAGGCGCAGCGGATTGATGGGCGCCAAAAGTTGGCCTAGCCCCATGGTGACAAGGGCGAGAATGAGCGATTGGAATACGCGCGAAACGCCCCACACGCCGATGGTCGTGAACAGGGCTGCAAACCAAATGCTCTTTGCGGTCACCAGCCAGCCGGCGGGCGTGAAATCCAGCACAAAACTCGATTTGCTGAAGAGCGAATAGGTCTGGATCATCGTGTAGATATAAACCAGCGCGCACCCTAGGGTCTTGATGGGGTTGCTGATGTAAAGGCGCAGGATGACCAGTGCGACCAGGATGGCGAAGTACACCCCCGTCAGTTTCGGCGAATGCACCTGGATATCGATGGCGCCGGCGAACATATTGAAAACCCAGTCGGTGAAAACACCGCCGGACTGCTGCGCCGTGTGTAAATCCGCAGCTGCTTGCGAAGCGTAACCGTTGAAGACCTGATCGGATGTGACGGGAAGAGCCTGCCCAGCAGCGGCTGGAACCTGGTCAACACCGGCTGGAGCTTGATCCGCCATCGCTTTTGTCCCCATTCCTTCAGCCGCGCTTATGAGCAGCGGCCGACGTTCCCCTGAAAGCTCATCCCGCCCGTCGTGCGACCTTGCATGAATTCCGAGATATTCCCTCGGATTAGGTCATCATCTTCCGGTGCGTTCTGATATGCAGTCTAACGGAAAGGGGATTTTATTGCCACTGTTGCGCGCAATCTTCATCCGCCGGGTTTTAGTGTTCTGAGACGCCGTGACGGCGTGCCACCCCTTTACAAAATCCCGGCTTTCAAAGAATAGACATGGGTATGACGACATCGTTGTGGATCCGTATCGGACAATCGGCTTTTGGACCGGCAGCTGCGTTGCTGCTTCTGGCGTCCTGCCAGCAGGCACTCCCTGCGTCTGCGCCGCCAGTCGCAGCGGCTATGGCCCCATCGCCGGCGAAACCCGCCACGGCCACTGCCGCCGGCGTATCGACGCCCCCTGATGCAAGCTTCGCAACTTGGTTGCAGGCGGCACGCACCGATGCGGCGAAGCGCGGCATTAGTCCGGGAGTCATTTCTCAGGCTCTGACCCGCATCGAGCCTTTGGCCGCCGTCATCGCTCTCGATGGCCGTCAGCCCGAATTCAGCAATACCTTCACGCGTTACATCAACGGCGCGGTCTCCGCCCGGCGCGTCGCCGATGGCCGCGCCATGATGGCAAAACACGCCACGCTCCTGGCCGAACTTGAGCGGCAATATGGCGTGCCCGGCCGCATCCTTGTGGCGTTTTGGGGGCTTGAGAGTGACTACGGCCGCGATATCGGCGGCTATCCGGTGGTGAATGCGCTGGCCACCCTGGCCTACGACGGGCGTCGCGGCGCCATGTTCCGCGAGGAGATGTTCAACGCCCTCGTGATCCTGGAGCGCGGTCATATCCCTCTCGATAAGATGAAAGGCTCCTGGGCCGGCGCCATGGGCCAGACCCAGTTCATGCCGTCCAACTTCCTCAAGTACGGCGTAGATGAGGACCACGACGGCCATATCGACATTTGGGGCGACGTCACCGACTCTCTCGGGTCCACTGCCAACTACGTCAAGAGTCTCGGTTGGGATGGGGCGCGCACATGGGGCAGGGAAGTGCGCCTGCCGATCAACTTCGACGTCAGCCTCGTCAGCTTGGATGTGGATGCCAAGGAAACCACAAAGACCTTGAGCCAATGGGCTGCGCTGGGTGTGCGCCGGGCTGATGGCGGTCCGTTACCCAGCCAGGACGTCAACGCGGCGGTGGTTTTGCCGGCGGGGACGAAGGGCCCTGCTTTCCTGCTCTACGACAACTACCGCGTCATCCTGAAATATAACCGCTCGGCCTATTACGCCATTGCCATCGGCTATCTCGCCGACCGTCTTGGCGGCGCCGGTGCGCTGGGCGTTCCCCCCAGTGAAGGGGACCCTTTACGGCGCGATGATGTGATGACACTTCAACAAGGATTGGTCGCGCTCGGCTTCCTGAAAACCGCCGATGGCGTCATGGGAAGCGGGACCCGGCAGGCTGTCCGGGCCTTCCAGAAAGCCAACGGGCTTCGGCCGGATGGCTATATCGACCGCAACATCATCGCGGCGGTCAAAGCACGGGCGCCCGCCGCCTAAAGGCCTGTGTCTGGCATGAGTTTTTTGTCAGACAGGGCAATTCCGCCTGCGGAATCTTGCCAGAGGCTATCTCTTTCATTACACTACCAAATGTAGAGTTATCCACTGGGGGTTAATACTAGCTGATGTTGCCGGTGAACCGGGTGATCCGCACATTCTTGATAATGTGCTCTCCCTTGGCCCTTGCTGCCTGTGCCGCGGCGCCAGTCCCTGTGCCTGTCGCGCCGCGCCCTGTCGCAACCGCAGAACCCGAGGCGGAGGGCGGCATCTATAAAGTGGGCAAGCCTTATCAAGTCGAAGGTCTCTGGTATTACCCCGGCGAGGATTATGCATATGCGCAGGAGGGCATCGCCTCCTGGTACGGCACCGACTTCCACGGCAAACGTACCGCCAACGGCGACAAGTACGACATGAATGACCTGACGGCAGCGCACCCGACGCTGCCCATGCCCAGCGTGGTCAAGGTCACCAATCTGGACAATGGCCGCACCCTGAAGGTGACGGTGAACGATCGCGGGCCGTTCCACAGCAGCCGCATCATCGACGTCTCGCGGCGCGCGGCACAACTTCTCGGCTTCTACGAAGCGGGCACTGCACATGTGCGCGTTGAGATCGACGCCCAGGAGAGCATCAACCTCAAGAACATCGCGCTTGCGAAACATCCGCCCGAGATGCCGGCGATCACCGCAGCACCGCGCGCTGCTGTGGCGGCCGTGACTCTCGAACCGCTGGCAGGTGCCACAATCGCCAGTGCGGCACCAGTGAATGTGCAGCAGGTGAAGCCTGTGGTTGGCGCGCCTGATTTTGCGCAAATCGAGCCGAAGAAACCCGCTGCCAAAGCGCCAGCATCATCTTCCGCTAAGGCAGCTCCAACAAAAACTGCACCCTCACAAACAAATCCGGCGAAAGTTGCCAACGCATCGCCATCTGCAAAGCCAGCGGCTGCCGCGCCGGCACACGGCACGTTTGTACAAGCTGGCGCTTTCTCCGAAGAAGCCAATGCCCGTAAGCTTGAGCAGCAGCTCGGCGAACTTGGCACGGTGCACATCGTTCCGGGCACGGCCAAGAACAAGAAGGTCTATCGCGTACGCTTGGGACCCATTGCCGACGCTTCGGCGGCGACAGCCCTCTTGGGCAAAGTGAAGTCCTACGGCTATAACGATGCCAAGGTCGTTCGTGAATGAGTGGGCGCGAATAAGCGGGCGCGAGTAAGCGGTGCGGCCGCGAATTCGCCGTAATGAGGGATCAGAGATTGTCCCCGCTTAATATGAATGTGCGTTCAAAATACTCTGTGAAATGGGCAACGGTCCGATGAAACGTCTCTCTGCGATTCTGATGTGCTTGGCTTTCTTGCCAGTATTTGCAGCGCCAGCGCAGGCGCTCGATATCAAAGCCCGCGAATACATCCTGATGGATTTCCAGACCGGCGCGGTGCTCGACGCCAAGGAAGCGGACAAGCACATGCCGCCGTCGTCCATGAGCAAGCTGATGACCGCCTACATGGTGTTCTCTGCCTTGAAGGCCGGGAAGTTGTCGCTGGAAGAACAGCTGACCGTCAGCCGCAACGCGTGGCAAACCGGCGGCGCGGCCACCGACGGCTCGACCATGTTCCTCGATCCGGGATCCATGGTGAAGGTGGAAGACCTGTTGCGTGGCATGATTGTGCAGTCGGGCAACGATGCGTGCATCGTGTTCGCCGAAGGGTTGGCCGGCAGCGAGGCCGAGTTCGCCAAGCAGATGAATGAGAAGGCGAAAGAGCTGGGTATGACCAACAGCCACTTCGCCAATTCCACGGGCTTGCCGGAAGACGATCACTATATGTCTTCACGCGATCTCGCCATCCTCGCCAAGCATATCATCTCTGATTTTCCCGAATATTATCCGATCTTCAGCGAGTCCTCTTTCGTCTGGAACAAAATCACCCAAGGCAATCGCAATCCATTGCTTTACCGCGTGGGCAGCGGCGCCGATGGCCTGAAGACAGGTCACACCTCCGCCGCCGGCTACGGCCTCACGGCCTCGGCCGTCCGCAATGACCGCCGCTTGATCCTGGTGGCCAATGGCATGGACAGCATCAAGGACCGCGATGAAGAAACCACCAAGCTGCTCGACTGGGGTTTCCGCGAGTTCACCAACCGCCAGCTGTTCAAGGCTGGTGAGACAGTCACCACGGCTGAAGTGTGGCTTGGCGCCGAGCCGGATGTGTCGCTCGTCATCCCCAAGGATGTCGCCATCACTGTTCCGCGCGGTTCAGGCTCGACCCTTGATGTACGCGTGATTTATCAGGGCCCTATTCCGGCACCCATCAAGAAGGACACGGAGATCGCCAAAGTGGTGATCACCGCCAAGGATCTCGAGCCCATCGAAATCCCGTTGCGGGCCGCAACGGACGTGGATCGCCTGGGTTTCGTGGGCCGCCTGAAGGCCGCCGCGCAGTACATCTTCGCTGGCCCGCCCGCGGCACCCGCTGGCGCCAAGACCGTGCCGGTTCCCAAACCCGCCGGTTAGGTTATCATCCCGCGACACTGGTACTGCGGCTTGAACAACGCGGGGTAAAGGGACGGGGATTATTGATATCGTGGCCAAGGGAATTTTCATTACGCTTGAAGGCGGCGAAGGCGGCGGCAAGTCCAGCCAAGCTAGGATGCTGGGCGATGTGCTGACGTCACGCGGGTACAATGTGCTGCTGACGCGTGAGCCCGGCGGTTCCACGGGCGCGGAAGCCATTCGCCGCCTGCTGGTCGAAGGCCCCGGCGGAAAGTGGGACGGCATCACCGAAGCGTTATTGCATACCGCCGCGCGGCGCGATCATCTGGTGAACGTTGTCTGGCCGGCGCTCGACGCCGGCAAGATCGTCATCTCAGACCGCTTTTCCGACTCAACGTTGGCCTATCAGGGCTCGGCCTATGGTGTCGCGAAGCAGGTGCTGCTCGATCTCTACAAAGCTGCCATCGGCGATTTCAAACCCACTATTACCTTCATCCTTGATCTGCCGGTAGACGCTGGCCTTGCACGCGCGGCCTCGCGCGGCGGCAAGGAGACCCGCTATGAAAGCATGGGCGAGGAATTCCATATCAAAGTCCGGCAGGGGTTTTTAGACATCGCCAAAGATGAACCCGGGCGCTGCAAGCTCGTCGATGCCACCAAGGACCTCGAGACCATCCACCGCGCCATCCTGGCGGACGTGGATAAGGTCCTGCCGCCCGTAAAGTAACCGGAGCCCGCGATGGCTTTGCGCGCACCTGATCCGCCTGATGTTCCCGAGCCTCGGCTCAATCCCTACCTCATGGCCCATGAGGCGGCGGAGAAGGACTACCTCAGCGCCTGGTCCAGCGGACGTCTCGCACATGCCTGGCTGATCTGCGGGCCGCGCGGCATCGGCAAGGCGACGCTGGCCTATCGCATGGCGCGTCACGCGCTGGCGCAAAAAGATGCCGACTCATCGGCGGATATGTTCGGTGCGCCGCCTGCGCCGACCTCACTGACTATGTCGGCGGAGGATCCCATCTTCCGGCGCGTCGCATCTCTGGGCCATGGCGACTTCCGCATCATCGAGCGCGGCTGGTCCGACAGCAAGCAGACCAAGCGCAAGACGGTCATCGGCGTGGATGACGTGCGTGAGATCGGCACTTTCATGTCCATGACGCCGGCCGAAGGCGGATGGCGCACGGTCATCATCGATGCCGCCGACGAGATGAACGCCAACGCCGCCAATGCAGTTTTGAAAATTCTGGAGGAACCGCCCGCGCGCGCGTTGCTCTTCCTCGTCGCCCACAATCCCGACCGCCTGCTGCCAACCATTCGCTCGCGCTGCCGGCGCCTGGACCTGCGCCCGCTCACCAATGCGCAAGTGATGACACTGCTCGGTCGCTATCGCCCTGATCTCTCGCCGGCTGAAACCACCGCGCTTGCGGTCCTCGCGGATGGTTCCATTGGCCGCGCCATGGCGTTGGAAGAGGAGGGTGGCGTCACGCTCTTCCGCGACCTCATGACTCTTCTCACGGATGCTCCGCGCCTCAACATCACGCGCCTGCATGCCCTGGCCGACAAGGCGCTCAAAGGTGACGCCTTCCGAACTTTAAGCGGTCTGCTGTCCTGGTGGTTGGCGCGTGTGACCGCTGAGGGTGCCAGAGGTGGGCTCGATACCTTTACGGAAGTGATTCCCGGCGAACGCGAACTCGCGCGTAAACTGCTTAGCACCGCCACGCCTGCCGCTTGGGCCGACGTGTGGGACAAAATCGGCCATCTCGCCCGGCGTACGGATGCCGTCAATCTCGACAAGAAGCGCAGCCTCATGCTGATGCTCATGGCCGTGGAAAGTGCTGCCGCCACCGGTAAGGCCGCTTAAAACCTAGGCTTTCCCTGGTCTTTCCCGCACGGCCTTAAACGTCTATATCAGACACACATTTCTAGGTTGGAGCAGTCCGGTGTCCCCGAACAACAACAAGGGCGCGTTTTACGTCACGACGCCCATTTATTACGTCAACGACAAGCCGCACGTGGGGCACGCCTACACCACCATCGCGGCGGACGTGCTGGCGCGCTTTAAGCGGTTAGATGGGTATGACGTCAAGTTCCTGACGGGGACCGACGAGCATGGCCAGAAGGTCGCCAAGGCCGCTGCCGACAAGGGCATCGAACCGCAGGCGCTGTGCGATGCCAATTCGCAAAATTTCCGCGACCTTGCCAAGACGCTTGGCATCTCGAACGACGACTTCATCCGCACCACCGAGGAGCGCCATATCAAGGCGTGTCAGGCTCTGTGGAAGCGCCTGGAGGACAACGGCAGCATCACGCTTGGCAAATATGCAGGCTGGTATGCGGTCCGCGATGAAGCTTTCTACGACGAGGGCGAACTGACCAAAGGTCCTAACGGCGAAAAGCTGGCGCCCAGCGGAGCGCCCGTGGAGTGGGTGGAAGAAGAGAGTTATTTCTTTCCACTGAAAGAGTGGCAGGAACGCCTCCTGAAGTTTTACGACGAGAACCCCGACTTCATCGGACCTAAAAGCCGCTTCAACGAAATCTACAGCTTCGTCAAAGGCGGACTGCAAGATATTTCAATCTCACGTACAGCGTTCTCTTGGGGTGTGCCGGTGCCGGGCAATCCCAAGCACGTCATGTATGTCTGGATCGACGCGCTGACCAATTACATCACCGCGCTCGGCTACCCGGATGAATCCGGTGAGATGGCAAAGTTCTGGCCCGAGCAGAACCCGGTTGCGCTGCACCTGGTGGGCAAGGACATTATCCGCTTCCACTGCGTCTATTGGCCCGCCTTCCTGATGGCGGCGAAACTGCCGCTGCCCAAACGCGTGTTCGCGCACGGCTGGTGGACTGTGGAAGGCCAGAAGATGTCCAAGTCGCTGGGCAACGCCATCGACCCGACGGCTCTTGTCGAAAAATACGGCCTCGACCAGCTGCGCTTTTTCCTGATGCGGGAAATCCCCTTCGGCAATGACGGCGATTTTTCTGAAGCGGCCATCGCGGGGCGCATCAACAGCGAACTGGCCAACGCCCTAGGAAATTTAGCGCAACGTGTTCTTTCTTTTATAGCGAAGAACGGCGGCGGCAAAATTCCTGTCAGTCACTCCACGAGCGATGCAGCTTATCTAATCGCGGACGCTGACTTAATTCACAAGAGCCATGAGCTGTTAGATCACTGCAGAGAACATATAAAGCGCCAAACCTATGGTGAAGTTCTTGAAGCGATCTTTGAGCTTGTAAGGGCTGCAAACGCCTATGTGGATATCCAGGCGCCTTGGGCGTTGAAGAAAACTAATCCTGATCGCATGGAAACTGTTCTTTGGACACTTTTGGAGACTATTCGCCACATAGCAATTATTATTCAGCCATTTACTCCAAGCGCCGCGGAAAAATTACTGGATCAATTAGCAGTGCCTTCGCACGAGCGGACGTTTTTTTACATTGAAGACCCGAAAGAATTTGCTTCTCCGCACCAGCTTAAATCGGGAACGACATTGCCGACACCTACCGGCGTCTTCCCGCGTTATGGCGACCCGAAGGCTGCGGCAGGAAAGGGGGCGTAGGTATGAATAAGCCCTTCCTCGTCGATAGCCATTGCCACCTCGACTTTCCTGAACTTTCAAGCCAAGCCGATGATGTCATCGCGCGCGCGGCTGCCGCCGGTGTCGGGCACATGCTCACCATCGGCACCAAGATCACCAAGTTCGGCGGCGTGCTGGCCATGGCCGAGCGTTTCAATCATGTCTCGTGCTCGGTTGGCATCCATCCGCACGAAGCCGGCGTCGAGCCCGCCATGGACGTGGCCAAGCTCACCGCCCTCGCGGCCCATCCCAAGGTCGTGGCCTTTGGCGAGACGGGCCTCGACTTCTATTATGAACACAGCCCGCGCGCCGATCAGGAGAAAAGCTTCCGCGTTCACCTGGCAGCGGCCCGCGAGAACAAGCTGCCGGTCATTGTGCACACGCGCGACGCTGATTCCGAAACTGCTGCCATTCTCTCCGAGGAAATCGCCAAGGGCGCCTTTACGGGCGTTATCCATTGTTTCAGCTCCGGGGCGGAACTGGCGGCGAAGGCGTTGGAATTAGGGTTCTATATTTCCATCTCCGGCATTGTGACGTTCAAGAAAGCCGAAGCCCTGCGTGAAGTCGTGAAGACAGTGCCGTTGGATCGCTTGCTGGTGGAGACTGATAGCCCGTACCTCGCGCCCATCCCTCATCGCGGCAAGACCAATGAGCCGGCTTTTGTCGCGCATACCGCTGCCGTGGTCGCCGAACTCAAAGGTATCTCGCTGGACGAACTCGCGACCCACACCACAGCCAACTTCTTCAAGCTGTTCTCCAAGGCCAAGGCAGCATGAAGGTCACCATCCTCGGCAGCGGTTCTGCCGCCGGTGTGCCGTCGGTGTCCAGCGGCTGGGGAAAGTGCGACCCGAAGAATCCTAAAAACCGCCGCCGCCGCGCCTCCATTCTGGTGGAGGAGGGGCCCACCAGCATCCTTGTCGATACCTCGCCCGACCTGCGCGAGCAGATGCTCAGCGCCAATATCCGCCGCCTGGATGCCGTGCTGTTCACCCACGCCCATGCGGACCACATTCACGGCATCGATGAGTTGCGCGAGATCACACGCCTTTTACAAGGACCGCTCGCGGCTTATGGCATGGCTGAGACGATGCAGCTGCTCGAAGAGCGATTTCCATACATCTTTCTGGGCATCCCCGAAGGCAAGCCCGTGTTCCGGCCCTGGCTGGTACCCAACAGCATCACACCGCCTGAGAAACTTACCGTTGGCAATATCACCGTCGGCAGCTTTCTGCAGGATCACGGCTTCGGCAACATCACCGTGGGTTACATCTTTGGCGGGCTGATCTATTCGACGGACGTCGTCAGTTTGTCCGACGCCGCCAAGGACATGATCCGCGGCACCAAGGTTTGGATCGTGGATTGCCTCAGCGACGCGCCATACGCCACACACGCGCATGTCGAGATGACTTTGGAATGGATCGCGGAGCTGAAGCCTCAGCGGGCCATTCTCACGCACATGAGCAACGCCCTCGACTACGACAGGCTGGTCGCGCACTTGCCCGTGGGCGTGACGCCCGCGTTTGATGGGATGCAGATCGAGATTTAGCGCCGGTCGATTTACTTGGGCTTACTTGGGCGTGATTTTCAGAAGCTTGCCATCGTCGGTGATTACGTAAACAGCACCTTCCGGCCCGATCTTTACATCGCGCACGCGGCTTTTCACGTCGCGCAGCAGAGGTTCCTCGTCCACGACCTTGTCGCCCTGGATGGTCAGGCGGTCCAGCATCGCGCCGCGCAAAGCGCCAATGAGCACGCTGTTCTTCCATTGCGGAAAAAGATCGCCCTTGTAGAAGACCACGCTCGACGGTGCGATCACTGGGTCCCAATAATAGCGCGGCTGCTCCATGCCGGCTTTTTCCGTGAACCCGCCGTTGATGATATCACCGGGGTAATCGACCCCGTGAGTGATGACCGGCCAGCCGTAGTTCTTGCCGGCCTCCACATGGTTCAGCTCGTCACCGCCGCGCGGGCCGTGCTCGACCTCCCACAGGCGGCCCTGACCGTCGAAGGTCAGGCCTTCTTCACTGCGATGACCAATGGACCAGATCTCGGGCAGGGCGCCGGCTTTGCCGGCAAACGGGTTGCCCGCGCCGGGTTTTCCGTCCGGCGTGATGTGAATGATCTTGCCCAGATGCGTGTCCAGGCGCTGCGCCACGTCCCACGGTGGTGAATCAGAACGATCACCCACCGTCATGAACAAGCTGCCGTCGCTGCTGATGGTCATGCGTCCGCCCTGATTGTCGGACACTTTGGGCGGCACGGCCGGGAAGGCGCGGAAGATCACCTTTACATCGCTCAAAGCATTGGCCGCCTCATCGAAGAGTGCACTGGCGATGGCGATGTTGGTTTTCTCATCGGTCACATCTTCGCTGTAGCTGATGAAGATGCGGTGGTTACGCGCGAAGTCTTTGTCGAGCGCAAGGTCGAGCAAACCCACCTGGCCGCTGTAATGTACCGCTGGCACGTTCTTCACAGGCTCGCCGATGGCACCCTTGGCATCGACCACACGCAAGGCACCGGACTTCTCCGTCACCAGCATCTTGCCGCCGGGCAGAAACTGAAGGCTCCACGGTGATTTCAACTGCTCGGCGATCGTCGTCACGGTGATTGGCGTGGTGGCTTTATAGGGTGCGCGTGTTTGCCCCGGGAACGCGGGCTTGTCGGTGGCAAGCTCCGGCGCCCGCGTTTCGATGGGTTGGCCCGGTGTGGTGACCGGCTCCGGAAAACCGCGCGAGTTGGACATGCGCACGGGCCCGACACCCGCTGGCCTTCCCGTCAATTCAAAGGGGTCCGCCGCGAAAGCTGTCGACATCAGCGGCAATGTCGCGAGCAGAAGTGTCCAATGCAATTTCATGTCCCGCTTCCCCATATCAAAAAGGGCCGCTGCGGATTTCACAGCGGCCCTTATTCGTTCGATCAGTTTACTTCGGCGTCACTTTTAAAAGCTTACCTTCGTCCGTGAGTAGGTAGAGCGCGCCCTCGGGCCCGACTTTCACGTCGCGCACGCGGGCCTTCATGTCGTGGATCAAAGGCTCTTCATCCACCACCTTGTCACCCTGGATGGTCAAACGATCCAGCATCGTGCCGCGCAAGGCGCCCACGAAAACGCTGTTCTTCCATTGCGGAAAAAGATCGCCTTTGTAGAACACCAAACCCGACGGGGCGATCACCGGGTCCCAATAATAACGCGGCTGTTCCATGCCGGCTTTTTCGGTGTTACCGCCGTTGATCGGATCGCCAGGATAGTCGATGCCGTGCGTGATCATGGGCCAGCCGTAGTTCTTGCCGGCCTCTACGTGATTCAACTCGTCGCCGCCGCGGGCACCATGTTCCACTTCCCACAGCCGCCCCGTGGCGTCGAAGGTCAAACCTTCTTCACTGCGGTGACCGATGGACCAGATTTCGGGCAGGGCGCCGGCTTTGCCGACAAACGGATTGCCCGCACCGGGTTTGCCGTCCGGCGTGATGTGGATGATCTTTCCCAAGTGCGTGTCCAGGCGCTGGGCGACTTCCCATGGTGGCGAACGCGAACGGTCACCCACGGTCATGAACAGGCTGCCGTCGCTGCCGATGGTCATGCGCCCGCCCTGATTGGCGGCCACTTGACGCGGCACGGCCGGGAAGGCACGGAAGATTACCTTCACGTCGCTCAAAGAATTTCCCGCTTCGTCGAACGTGGCGCTGGCGATGGCGATGTTGGTCTTCTCGTCGGCCACATCTTCGCTAAAGCTCACGAAGATGCGGTGATTGCGCGCGAAGTCCTTATCGAGCTGCAGATCGAGCAAACCCACCTGGCCGCCGTAGTGCACCGCCGGCACATTCTTCACCGGCTCGCCGATGGCGCCCTTGGCATCGACAACACGCAGTGCGCCGGATTTCTCCGTCACCAGCATTTTGCCGCCGGGCAGGAACTGAAGCGCCCAGGGAACTTTCAGCTGATCGGTGATGGTCGTCACGGTGATCGGCGTCGTGGCTTTATAAGGGGCGCGGGTCTGTCCCGGGAAAGCTGCTTTATCCGTGGCCAATTCAGGCGCACGCGTTTCGATCGGTTTGCCGGGCGTCATGACTGGATCGGGGAAGCCCGTCGAGTTCGCGCCGCGCACCGCCGCAGCGCCTGGCGGCATGCCGGTGAGTTCAAACGGATCGGCCGCATAGGCCGACGGTATTAAAGGCAAGCTTGCCAGCAGAAGTGTCCAGCGTCGTTTCATTCTCGGTTCTCCCTTTTGCGCCAGCGATCAGACCAGCGATCAGATCCGCAAGAGTCTGTGGGCGCGCCGGTGCATGGTATATGCTCTGGCATATCTCGCGGAGAAAAAAGCGGACGAGGAGGTTGATGCCGTCATGAAAAATGCGGGTTCTTTCGCCATTTCTGTTGCAATTTTTGCTGGGAGTTTGGTGTTCTTTACTGGGAGCGCACACCGCGAGGCCCATGCCGCCGGCGCGCCGGATATCGAGCGCGGGCACGACTACTTCGATCAGGAATGCTCCACCTGCCATCAAGCCATCAAAGGCGAGGGGGGCGATCAAGGCCCATCGTTGATCGGCGTCGTTGGCCGCAAGGCTGGGTCTGTTCCGGGCTTCGATTATTCGAAAGCCATCAAAGCTTTTGGAAAAGTCTGGACACCCGAACAGCTCAATACCTTTTTGGCCGATCCGCCGACGGTGGTGCCAGGCACCAAAATGAGCATCAACGTGGGCGATGCCGGTGACCGCGCGGACCTCATTGCGTTCTTGGCGTCCACCAAGAAATAAGAGCCGGCGTTCACGTTGTCTTGGCGCCGTATAGCGCCAGCCATTCTTCATAGAGGGCCATCAGTTCGTCCAACATCGGCAACAGTTGGCGGTTCACGCTCGCCACGACCACCGAGCGGCGAACCTTGCTGGGATGACTCAACAATGTCATCAGCGCGCCGGGCGATAGGATGTTGGTGTAGCGCAAACTCCGTTCAGTCCTGGGATCGAGCGCGGCCTCCAGCGCCAGGAACGCGCCATTCGCTCCGGCAAGATCCTTGCGAAAACTCTCCAGCGTCGCGCCTTCGAACCGCGAATGCCGGCCGCCAAGGTGATGGAAAAGTCGCTTATGGAAATCATAAACCATGGTCAGCGCCACATAGGCGCGCCCCATATCCAAGGGTGCGGCGGTAAAATGGTCAACGGCTGGGCGCACGACGTCGTGCAGCCAGACCGCCGGTTGGTCCAAGCGTAGGGTGTGGGGCATCAAGTCGTCATCCCGCGAACAGTTGCCGAGGAAAACGATATCGGGGGCAAATGGGCCGAAACTCTGGCGAAAGCATGGCTTTAGGCCACCATACTTCAGAAAGTGGGATAATTCCGCTAAGATCGCACGTCTTTGGGAAACGGATGGCGCTGGCCGTCCATATTGGGAGGGATAATAACATGATGAAGCATGTAATCGCTGCGCTGACGATTTCAGCATGTATCGCGGGGTCGCCCGCATTTGCCCAGGTGGAGCAAAAGACGCTTCCGAAGGATGAGATCGCCAAGATCAAGGCGGACGTCATCAAGGCCGCGACGGAATACTTGGTTTACTTCTCTAATTCCGATGCGAAATCTGTGGCTGAGAAAAGCTACGGACCAATGGCGGTCGCCGTAGGCCCGAACGGCATCGTGGCGCAGGATCGGGCAGCGTCCGCCGCCAGCTTTGCCAACAGCTTCGTCAACCTCAAGAAAGTCGGCTGGGTGAAGTCGGCCTGGGTCAATCCCATCGTCTGCGTGCTGAACGCCAACGTCGCGTTCATGAGCAGCACGTACCGCCGCTACGACAAGGACAACAAGGTCATCGCCGACCTGAACGAAACCCTGGTGTACCTGCGCGATAAGGACGGCTGGAAGATCGTGGGTAACTATCCGCAGCCCATGGAAAAGACCGTCACGTGTAACGACTAAGGCCGGATAACACGTTCGGCACACATAAGGTATCCATGGAACAGTCGCGCAAATCACTCAAAGATTGGCTGATCCTTGTCGGGCTGGCGGTTCTTCCGGTTGCTTTGGCTTCGTTTGTCGGCCAACTGGCGACGACACCCAACCTCGAGCCTTGGTATGCCGGACTTTTGAAACCGTCGTTCAATCTGCCAAACTGGATCTTCGCCCCGGTTTGGACGACGCTGTACGTCCTCATGGCGATCGCGGCATGGCGCATCTTGCGCCTGCCGCGAAACACGCCGGGACGTCAGCTCGGGCTAACCGCTTTCTACATCCAGCTCGGGATGAATGCGGCATGGTCTTGGATGTTCTTTGCGGCCCAAAGCCCGTTGCTCGGCATGGTGAACATCATCCCACAGATGCTTGTTATCCTGGCGACCATCGGGCTTTTTTACCGGCTGGATAAGGTAGCGGGCCTGTGCCTTGTGCCGCTGGCCATGTGGGTCAGTTTTGCGAGCTTGCTCAATCTCTCAATATTGCGATTGAACGGATGACGGACCATCGCCAACACAATGCATAATATACATTATGCGACAATATGAGATATGGAAACGGCGGAAATCAGCCGATTTTGCCTCAACCCATTTCTCATTCCACCCGGCCCTAGCTCCGCTGTCTTGGCCCGGGCTGTTCCGGTTTCTCGGGCCATGAGCTCCCGATGTCCGGCGAGATTTCATCCTGAGCTGCCTGATCCAGGTCGCTCTCGCGCTCACCGTCCGGACAGCAGACACCCACCACGGGGTCGCACTTGGGCGAATGCCATACCAGCCGGCCCTTCTCGAACTGGCAGCATTGCTCGGTGGTGCCGTCGTTGAAGTTCACCACCGCCAAGACCGGCAAGGTGCCTTTCATCGAGAACATCTTGCACAGGAAGTAAGACTGCGCAGCGCCCGGTACGCTGGCCAGGAACTTCAGCTGTCCATTAGAAAGTTTGCAGAAGATACTGTACATGCGCTGGATTTATCCGGTCGCGCGGGAGGCCTCGGGACGTGTCGCGTCGTGTCTTATTCGGCCAGAAGCCGGGCGATATTCGCCAGCAGAACGTCCGGCGAATATGGCTTATGCAGCACCGGACCATCGCCAACGGGCATACGGGCGGTATGGGCCGAGAGATAGGCCGCCGTCGACGTCACGAGCATCTTCACTTCGGGAAACTTGCGCCGCACCCAGGCGGCCAGGTCTTCGGCATCAAAGCGCCCTGGCAAGCTGGCATCACAGCACACCAGATCGATCATCATCTCGCCCACATCAAAAATGGCCTGAGCCTCAACCGCCGTCGAGGCTTCTATGACGCGGCAATTATGGTCGCGCAGATACTGGCAGACATAGGCCCGTATGAGCACTTCGTCTTCGACCACAAGCACACACGGCCGGCGGCGCTCACTGTTTGCGTTTACGGCGCCCTCAAACTGGAAACCCGCTTGAAAAAGCCTTTGATGTGAGGGACTTGGAAGCCGACATAACGCAACCATCTATGATCTCGCACAGTATGAGAATGCCTATGCGAATCAACATCGCGCGTCACTAAAAGTTCCCGATTTTGGTACTGCCCGGCGGTGCAGGAGTAAGCCTCAGCGCTTTAAGCGATGCGCCGGGTCCATGCTTCCAAAGCGTCTAGGTCAGGCTTGGGTTGACCGGTGAAACCCGCGATGAACGCCGCGTAGGCGTAATGGTAAAGCGAGCCCGGAATATCACGCCTTTGCAGCCAGATCTTTTCCAGCGAGCGCAGTTCATCCTGTGGAATGCCGCTGTCACGCAAGGTCGTCGCCAGCAAGTAGAAGTGCTGAAGGGTATCTGCGGGCGATCTCATATCTGTTATTTCCATATCGCACTCCTCACCATCTAAGTGAGCCAGGGCACGTGCCACCCGTGAACGGGTTCCTTCCAATTCCGGCCGGAAGGCTGACGGGCAAATTGCCGCGCTACGCGAAGTGTAGAAAAAACGCCCAGTATCGCTTTAGGCCTGTATCGCTTTAGGAACGAGAGTCTAGGCCCGCCCGTTGCATCGCCCAAATGAACTTTCACAGATCACGCGCTCAAAGGCGTATTCGCAAGAAAATGGCGCACTTTGGGCCTCCGTATCCTTGCAGCGATGAAAAGTTTTTCAACCTCTACGAACCCTGTGTAACCTTCCGACAGCGGCGAAATTCCAAAACGGTTCAGACTCGGAGTATGGTCGCACCAGTACTTGCACATGGGCGCTTTCACACCTCTCGCACGGGATACGTTGTCAGCATGACATCCACCCCCTCTCCGCTTCCCGACTCCATCACGCGTTTGCTGGGCGTTATGACGCGCTTACGCGATCCCAACGGCGGCTGCCCGTGGGATGTGCAGCAGACCTTTGCCACCATCGCGCCTTACACCATCGAGGAAGCCTATGAAGTGGCCGATGCCATTGCGCGAGGCGACATCCCCGCTCTGAAAGACGAGCTAGGCGATCTCCTGCTTCAGGTGGTGTTCCACGCGCGCATGGCCGAGGAAGCCGGCCTTTTTAATTTCCGCGATGTTGCCGAAGGCATCTCCGACAAGATGATCCGGCGCCATCCCCATGTGTTCGCCGATGCCGTGGTTAAGGATGCCGCCGATCAGACCCGCGCCTGGGAGGAGATCAAGGCCGCCGAGCGGGCCAAGGCAGCTGGCGATAGGCCACCCAGTGTACTGGATGGCATCCCGCAGGGCCTGCCGGCCATGAAACTGGCGGAAAAGCTTCAGAAGCGGGCCTCCCGCGTGGGCTTCGACTGGACCGAGGCCAGGGACGTCCTGGCCAAGATCCGTGAGGAATTGGACGAGGTCACGGCCGAGTTCAATGCCCAGGAGATGGGTGGGGCCAACGCCCGCCTCACGGACGAGGTCGGCGATCTGCTGTTTGCTTGCGTCAATCTGGCTCGAAAGGCCAATATCGACCCCGGCATGGCCCTACGCGGCACGAATTTGAAGTTCGAGCGTCGCTTCCGGACAGTCGAGGCGCTTCTGGCTGCCAAGGGCCGCTCACCCAAGGAGGCGACTTTGGAGGAGATGGAAGCGTTATGGGTTGAAGCTAAGAATACCGAGCGCCGGGCTTAAAGTTTTCCTTGAGTCCCGAGAGTCAAACGGAAGCAAATGAACACTTTTTCGGTTTTGCGTATCTGGCCCTTGCTCCGCCACTTGAGCACAATCCTTTGCTGCGTCGTACTGCTCGTCAGTTGCTATATCCCCGACCAGTACGAATGCGAAATCCGCCTGACGAAAGATGGCGGCTACGGGATCACTTTCAACGGCATCCTCACCTATGCGCCGCTCTACGGCCAGATCGTGCGGAAGAAGATTGATCCGGAGCACGCCAAAGAGAACGAGAAGATGTTCCTGGAACAGCTCAAGCGGGACGATGGCTTCAAGGAAGTCACCTCATTGGGCATGGGCCGCTACAAGGTGCGGTTCTCGCGTGAAGGCCGTTTTGCCGGCAGCCACCAGATGGTGACGTTCGTGACCCGGCAAGAACCTATCTTCCGCATCCTGACGACGGAATCCGGCAATGTGGAAGTGAACGGCTCCGGTCAGGGCAAGATGTACGCCAAGAGCCTGGAAGAAGTGGGCGTCAAGTCGGCAGGGCTGTTGCGCATCGTCACCGACGCCCAGGTGACCGACCAGAACGCCCAGTTCACCCGCGCCTCACCTGCCCCCGGTTTCACGCAGTACGACTGGCGTCCGCGCAGCCTGCGCGATACGCCGCCGCGCTTTGTCGCCAAGCTGGCCATTGATCCGCGCACGGGCGTCCCGGCTTATGGCGGTTCCGGCGTCAATGTGGAGCCGGAAGCCACACCGCCGCCGCGCCCGTGACGATCTGAAGCTCTAGTTGTCGCGGCGACGCATCCCGCGTGCGCCGTAATCCCCATCTTGCTGCTGACCCTGAGCCTGCTGCGGCTGGGCTTGCGGTTGCGCCTGAGGTTGAGCCTGCGGCTGCGGTGCGGGCCGCATGCGCGGCATATCTTGCCGCGGCGCCTCTTGAGCCTGAGGCATCTGCGGTGCGCGCGCTTGCGGCGCCGGACGTGGTTCCTCCTGACGCTGGAACCCGCGCCCGCCAAAATTACGCCGTCCATCTTGGTTACCAAAATCGGCGCGCTGCGGTTCCCGGGCCTGTGGCGGTTGCGCTTGAGGCTGTTGCGCCCGTTGCCCCCAGCCACCGGAACGGCGGCCATCATCATTACGATCCGCTCCATCGCCACGGAAGCGCTGAGAACCCGGTTGAGGCACGGGTGACTCCGGTGCGGGTAACGCCCGTGCGGTCGGCTGCGGCGGGGTAACGTCAGGCGTGCGCTGGCCACCTTGCCCGTTGAAACGGCCATCACGCCGGCCACCGTCGTTATCGTCGCGGCGACGCGGGATGCTGGCCTGCTCCTCACCACCGCGGCGCTGTTGCCAGCCGCCATTGGACCGAGACTCATCGCGGCGGAAATTGAACGAACCGGATTCCACCGGCGGTGGCGCATTGGCAGTCGTGGTCCCGCCCCCACGGCGGCGGTTGTCATTACCGGGCCCATTACCATGACGGCGCGAGGGATCAGGGCGCCAAACGTTGTCGCGATCAGGTCCGCGTCCAAAGTTATGATGCGCATACTTGGGCGGATCGATGATGCGGATGCGTCTGTTCGACCAGTCCCAGCGGTTCCAGCCCCAGAACGGCGCAATGGTGCGGTAGGTGAAGAATATACCGGGCGTATATGCGTAGCCCAGCGGCGGCGGCACATAGAACGGCGGGTAATCAGGATAGGGCCACGCGCCATAGACCACACGCGGGTCATAGAATGGCACATAGACCACCTCCGGGTCCGCCGGCTCGATGATGATCTGGTTGTTCTCGACGATCACGCGCTGGCGCAAATCCGAGTCCAGTTGATCGGCGGCGCGCGCTTCGCGGCGCAGACGCTGCACGGCATCCATCACATCGTCGGGCTGCGCCGTAAAGGAATCGCCCACCCGCTGCAGCCAGTCCAGATCGTTATTCATCATCTTGAGGATCTGCGGGAACGCCGCCATGGCTTTCACGCTCGGGTCCCAGTTCTCACCGTCTACGGCATCGGATAATGCATCGCCCTGAAGGCCTTGATTGCCCGGCTGCTCGATCCAGCGTGCGGCTTGCACCACTTCAAAAGGATAGGTGGACGCCATCAGAATCTGCGACAGCAGCTGGTCGGGATACAGCGCGATGGGCGCCATCAACGCATCAAGCTGACGCTGCGACGTGGGCGCAGGATAGGACGCCTGATCGACATAGTTGGCGATCTTTGTGGTCGTGACCTGAAGCGGTCCTGCGCTGAGGTCGATATCTCCCGCCGACGTGTCAAGTGTCTTCATTGGAGCGGTCCCCACCGGGGCATCAGTCTTCAACGTCACGGCCAAAGCCGAGAGATCTTGCTTCGCGGGTTCCAGGGGTTTCGTGAAAGACGCGGGCGGCGTCACCGGAACTTGCGTGGCGATGGCCGTCACCAGCTCAGGAGCCCGCGATTGCGAGGCCAAGGTCAGCACTGTGCCCCCGGCGCCAAGGGCCATCACGCCAAAAAGAAGCTTCGTGTTGAGTGTCATGAGAGCAAACCCGCCTTTCAGGTCCGCTTAATATCGGCTCCCACTGAGGCGAAAAGGTGGCGGCTGATAAGGTATTCGGCGGAAAGCTCTGCCACAATCTTCTCCCAAAGGGCCTTGTTGGGCGCACACAGGATGCCTGTGTGGTCCAGGGCCGCCGGGGAGTATTCCTGGCGCGACAGAAGCAGATTAAACCCGCCCGCTTCCTTGTGGATCAGGATGCCCGCCGCGTGATCCCAGGGCTTCAAACCCTTGAAATGCAGAACCTGCGTGCGGCCATCCACCAATGACCAATAGTCATGGGCGGCACTTCCCAGCCGCACGACCCGTCCGAACTGGCCTTTGACCTTGGCCGTATCGCGGCTGTAAAACCCGGCCGCCATGGTCGAAAAATTCTCACCCGCCGGCTGCGGTACCAGCATCTTCACTGGCGCACCGTCGCCCTGCATAAGATAGGCACCGCCGCCCTTCTCCGCCCACAGCGTCTGATTGGCCACGGGATCATGGATCCATCCCATGAGCGTCTCGCCCTTGCGCACCAGCGCGACCATCACCGCGAAGCGCGCGATGCCGTTGACGAAATTCACCGTGCCGTCGATGGGATCCACAATCCAAACGAACTCATCGCCGCCAAGCCGGTTCAGCACTTTGGGATCGGCTGAGGCCGCTTCCTCGCCGATGACAAGCGAGCCGGGCAAAATTTCAGGAAGCAGCATTGTCAGCGCGCGTTCGCTCTCTTCGTCAGCCACGGTGACCAGATCGCCCGGATGGCTCTTGGCGCGCACATCATCCTCCGCCAGGCGCTTATAGCGCGGCAGGATATACGTCTCGGCCACATGGCGGACGGCCGCCATGGTATCCGTGCTGAGTTTGCCGCCTTCGGAGAGTTTCATTCCGCGGCACGCCGCAAGGGAATGCCGCGTTTTTCCAGCCGTGCGGTGTCGGCTTCATCCAACAGCACCGAGAATTGTGCCGCCGTTTCGCCGTCGTCGCGCTTCAACACTTCGCCGCGCCGGTACAGCCAGGCGATGGTCTCGCCGTCTTCCAGGGGCACCGTCACGGCCAGAGCCTGGCGGCGGTTGGCCAGCTCAGCGTCGATCATGGCGAGCAGACGGTCATTGCCTTCGCCGCTCACGGCTGAAATGGCTGCTTCATCTTCGCTGCGTTTCGTAGAGGCATTAAGCGCTAAACGATCTTCATCGCTGAGCAGATCGATCTTATTGAGCCCTTCGATCACCGGACGCTGGCCGTCGGGTTCGATGCCGAGCTGCTTCAACACATCCTCGACGTCGCGTTTCTGGGCCTCGCTTTCGGGATGGGCGATATCACGCACATGCACGATGACGTCCGCCTCCAGCACTTCTTCCAGCGTCGCGCGGAAAGCCGCCACCAATTCGTGCGGCAAGTCGGAGACGAAACCAACCGTATCCGACAGGATCACCGTGCGTCCGGAAGGCAACTTCAGTTGCCGCATGGTCGGGTCTAGTGTCGCGAAGAGCTGGTCCATGGCCACAACATTGGACTTGGTCAGCGTATTGAACAGCGTCGACTTACCGGCATTGGTGTAGCCCACCAGCGCGACGATGGGATACGGAATGCGGCGCCTGGCTTCTCTGTGCAGGCCGCGCGTCCGAGTTACGCTCACCAGCTCTTTCTTGAGTCGCGCGATGCGGTCGCCAATCAAACGCCGGTCGATTTCGATCTGGGTTTCACCGGGGCCGCCCATGAAGCCGAAGCCGCCGCGTTGGCGCTCCAGGTGGGTCCAACTGCGAACCAGGCGGCTCTTCTGATAGTCGAGGTGCGCCAGCTCCACCTGCAACTGTCCTTCACGCGTTTTCGCGCGCGCGCCGAAGATCTCCAGGATCAATCCCGTGCGGTCGATGACCTTGGCGTTCCAGGCTTTCTCCAGATTGCGCTGTTGTCCCGGCGACAGATGCCCGTCTACCACCACCAGCTGAGCGGAATGCTCTTTGATGAAATCCGCCAGGCGCTCCACCGTGCCTTCCCCCAGATATGTGGCCGGGTTCGGCTTGGCGATGGGCACACTTTCGGCGTGTATCACATTGAGATTGATAGCCGCGGCCAACCCGCGCGCTTCGTCGAGGCGCGAGCGCTCACCGTAGGTGAGGTCGTCCGGCCCTCGCCGTTTGGGGCGGGGATGGACGATGACCGTGGTCGTGGCAGCCTGAGATGTCTTATGCAAAATCTTTGTCTTAAGGGCAGCGAGAGCCGGTTACTCGACCGCCTCTTCTTTACCGCCCGCCTCATCTTTGGGTTCAAACAACTGAACCGGCGCCGACGGCATGACCGTCGAAATGGCGTGCTTGTAAACAAGCTGGGTATGACCGTCCCGCCGGAGAAGCATGGAGAAGTTGTCGAACCAGGTCACAATGCCCTGCAGTTTCACACCGTTCACCAAGAACACCGTCACCGGGGTCTTGTGCTTGCGGATGGCATTTAGGAACACATCCTGGACGTTCTGGGATTTTTCTGAGGACATCGGAGTCGGCACCTTCTTGTTCTTCTCGTTATGGGCGTGGCCCCGTCACTGCTGCCGGCTGCTCAAGCGGGAGAGAACCGACCCATTATTAGTAGAATTTTTCAGGGAAACCGGTCAACCGCGGAAGCTTCCGGTTATTTAGGCCGAAGTGCCGCACGCACAAGACCCGCCAAAGCCTTGCAATCCGCCACGATGTGATCGGGCTGTGCCGACTTATCCCCAGGGCTGGCCTCAAAATTCCCTACAAAAATGGTGCTACAGCCCGCCGCCCGGCCACAATCCACGTCGATGGAGGCATCGCCCACGAACCACACATCGGGCCCGGCGGCGATGCCACTTTGCAAAAGCGCAAGGTGAACAGGGTCCGGTGCGGGCTTGTCGCGAGCCGCATCCTGCGAGCCCACCAACCGCCCGAACAGACTGGTCCAGCCCAGGTGCTGGGCTTCGGCGCGCAGGTACTTGCCGGTCTTGTTGCTGACCACGCCGAGATAAATCCCGGATGTGGCGATCTCGCGCAGCAGGTCTTCGATACCTTCAAGGGCGCGCAACTCATCGAGGTGCACGGCGGTGTAGGCCTTGTAGTATATCTCGCGCGCCTCTTCCCAACGCGCGCCGTAGATCGCCGGAAACACGTCACGCAAGGAACCCGCCACGCGCGCGCGCACTTCCGCGTCGGTCCAGGGCTTATGCCCCATGGCCTCGAGCGTGATGTTGGTGGCGCGGCCGATGCAGGGCCAGGTATCAACCAGCGTGTTATCCCAGTCGAACAGAATGGCGCGCGGGCTAATCAACGTCTTGGTCTCAAGCATCCCAGGCCGCTTCCGTCAGGCTGTCCATATAAGTGCGGTAGCGCTGGCGCAGATCGAGCGCGACGGTTCCCGGCCCGCCGTTGGCGATGGGTTTGTCGTCGATCTCCACCACCGGCATGACGAAGGTGGTCGTACCGGTCAGGAAGACTTCCTTGCCCTTGCGCGCTTCCTCAAGCGTGAAGGGCCGCTCCTGGACGGCATATCCGGCGTCCTTGGCGATCTTCAGCACGCGCGCGCGAGTCACACCGCCCAGGATGGCGTTCGTTGTCGGATGCGTGACGATGACTTTGTCGGGTGTCACCATCCAGGCGTTGGAGGCGCTGGCTTCAGTGACGGTGCCGTCGGGGAGATACAGGATGGCCTCGAAGGCTTTGGCTTCCGCCGCCGCTTGTTTGGCCAAAGTGTTCGGCAAAAGTCCCACGGATTTGATGTCGCAGCGCTCCCAGCGCATGTCGGCCATGCTGATGACTTTCACGCCATGTTCGGCAACGGAATCAGACGGCCCGGCGCCGTGTTTGGCGGTCACGATCAGGCTCGGCTTTACTGATGCACCCGGGAACGCATGAGCACGCGGCGCCACGCCCCGGTTCACCTGCATATAGACCGTGCCCTTTTCGACATGGTTCCGCCGCACGATCTCCTGCACGATCAGCTTCAGGGCGCCGTCGCTGGCCGGTGACGCCATGCGCAATTCATTGAGGGACCTATTGAGACGCACGATATGCGCTTCGTAATCCGCCGGCGCACCGTTCCAGATGCACATGACTTCATAAACACCGTCGGCGAACTGATACCCACGATCCTCGATGTGCACCTGTGCGAGGCGCTGCGGCAAATAGCGACCGTTGACGTAAGCGATATGCGACATAGAAGCAGCCTCGTTTAGTGCAGATTGATGTCGTCGCTGCCGCCGTTGCCATTCTCGCGGCGATGACGGGCGTCGGTGGACACACCCAGCGACTTGAGTTTGCGGTGCAGGGCCGAGCGCTCCATGCCCACAAAGTCCGCCGTGCGCGAGATGTTCCCGCCGTAGCGGACAACTTGCGCCATCAGATATTCACGTTCGAACATCTCGCGGGCTTCACGCAAGGGCAAGGTCATGATCTCGTCCGAGCGCTGTAGCTTCAAAATCTGCGGAGTATCGTTATTGATGTCAGTCGGCAGCATATCGGCGCGGATCGGGTCATTGATGCCGCCGGGTGCCATGATGAGCAATCCCTCGATGACGTTCTTGAGCTGGCGCACGTTGCCCGGCCAAGGATAGGTCTGCAGCGCGGCGACGGCGTCCTCACCCAGGATACGGCGCGGCAGGCTCGCTGCGGCAGCGGCGCGGTCCATGAGATTGCGGATCAACTCCGGAATATCTTCGCGCCGATCCTCCAGCGAGGGCACAAGCACAGGCACTACGTTCAGGCGATAGAACAACTCTTCGCGGAACAGGCCCTTCTTGATCTCGGCTTTCAGGTCGCGGTTGGTGGTGGCAATCACACGCACGTCGATATCCACTGGCGCATGGCCGTTGATGCGTTCCACGCGCTGGTCCTGAAGAATACGGATGATGCTGCTTTGCGTGGCCAGCGGCATATCGGCCACTTCATCCAACATCAAAGTACCTCCATCCGCGCGTTCCAGCAGACCCACGGGGCCTTCGCTGCCACGGCCGAACAGCAGTTCATTCAAACGGTCTGGATGCAGTGATGCGCAGTTGGCGACCACAAAAGGGTTCTGTGCTCTGAGCGAGCTTGTATGGATCTGGCGCGCCACCACTTCCTTGCCGGAACCAGCCGGTCCTGTGATCAGCACGCGGCTGCCCGTCGGGCCCACGCGCTCGACGGTGCGGCGTAACGCCACGATCGACGGGCATTGGCCGATAAGCACGTCGGGCGCCCCTGCCCGGCTCTTGAGTTCTTCGTTCTCGCGTTTAAGGCGCGCGGCTTCCAAGGCGCGGCCCAGTATCATCAGCAGGCGGTCCGCTTCGAAGGGTTTTTCGATGAAGTCGTAGGCGCCCTGCTTGATGGCTTCCACGGCGGTGGCAATGGTGCCGTGGCCGGAAATCATCACCACCGGCACGCCGGGGCGCATACTCTTGATGGCGGCGAGCAGCTGCAAGCCATCGAGCTTGCTGCCTTCCAGCCAGATGTCGAGGATCACCGCCGAAGGTGCGCGCGACTTTACTTGCTCCAGAGCAGCGTCGCTGGAAGCGGCTTCGCGTGTGGCATAGCCTTCATCCTGCAAGATGCCGCCCACGGCCGTGCGGATGTCTGCTTCGTCATCGACAATCAGGATATCTGCGGAAACGGGACTCTGAGCCATACTTTTATTCTCCGGCCAGGACAGCACGCGGCGGAAGGCCGCTACTATTTGAACCCTTCACGGGCGTGCTCTCGTCTACGGCCAAGGTAAGGGGGAAATGCAAAACAACTTGGGCGCCACCGCTGGCGCAATCTTCGAGAGTCACGCCACCGGCATGATCCTCGAGAATCTTTTTGACAATGGCGAGGCCAAGTCCTGTTCCTTTTGCGCGTGTCGTCACATAGGGCTCCGTCAGGCGGTCGCGTTCGGCCTGTGGAAGCCCGACGCCGTTATCGATGACATACACCGCAATTTCGGCATCATTGTGGACAAGACGCACAGTAATCTGCCCGTCGCCGCGTTTGCCGGAAACGGGTGGGCCGAACCTTTGGTCCACGGCCTCCACGGCGTTCTTCACCACATTCGTTAGGGCTTGGCCCACTTGCCGGGCGTCGCAGCGCAGGCGGAAGGGCGTCGGCGGTACGTCAGTGATGAACTGGATTTGGGGATAAGCGTGGCGCTGGAAGGTCACAGCTTCCCGCACGATGGCGCCAAGATCGGCGACCTTCAGCACCGCACTTGGCAGGCGCGCAAAGGCCGAGAATTCATCGACCATGTGCCCGATATCGCCCACATGACGGATGATGGTGTCGGTGCATTGGGCGAACAGGCCTGAATCGTCGTCCAGCTTGTCCATGTATTTACGCTTCAGGCGCTCGGCCGACAGCTGAATAGGTGTCAGCGGGTTTTTGATTTCGTGCGCGATACGGCGCGCCACGTCCGCCCAAGCAGCCTTGCGCTGCGCCGACTGCAACGCAGTGATGTCGTCGAAGGTCAGCACGTAACCGACGATTTGGTCCTCCACCTGCTCGTCGGAAACGCGCACGATGAAGGTCTTTGCACCGCTGGCCGCGGCAATCTGCACTTCCTGCTGGATGACCTTCTGCGGCGACTGGCGGATCTCGGCCAGAATGGCGGCGAACTCCGGCACGGAATCTTCAAGGGGCGTGCCCACGGCTTTGTTGAGGTCGATCCCCAACAGCACCATCGCCGAGCGGTTTGGCAATGTGATGTTGCCCAAGGGATCGAGACCGATGACTCCGGCACTCACGCCCGCCAGCACCGTCTCCGTGAACCGGCGGCGCTCATCAAGCTGCGCATTGGTGTCGCGCAAGGCTGTCTGCTGTTCGGAAAGGCGCTTGGTCATGCGGTTGAAGGAGCGGCTGAGATAGGCAAGCTCGTCGCCCGAGTCCACTTCCTCCACGCGCACCGAGAGATCGCCGCCGCGCACGCGTTCAGCTGCGCTGATCAACTCGATGATGGGTTTGGCGAGACGTGTCGCAAGTGCCAGGCCGAACCATATGGCCACCAGCAGAAGCAGCAAAGCCACGACCACGAACAGCAGCGTGAAACTCACTTCCAGGTTCGAGCGCTCGCCTTCCAGACGCACGTATTCGGACACCGCCTGTTCCGTGCGCGACATACGCGCCAGCACATTGGCATCCACGAAGCGGCCCACCAGCAGATAGGCGGCGGGATAGGAATCCAATTTCACCAGCGCGCGCACGCGGTCCGAGCTTTGACCCGTCAGCACCGCCACCTGCCCGATGTTAGCTGTGGCGAAGGCTTGGAAGGGAATCTGCTCGCCGGTTTGCAGCGCGAAGGTATAGCCCGCCTTGGCGATAACCTTGAGATCCGACGTGAAGATCACCGCTTCCGTCAAACCGCGGAACGCTGCCTGCGTCGAGAGGAACGAATCTCTCAGCGCGGGATCTCCCGCCGATAACTGCGTCCATTGCCGGTTGATGTCGTTGGCAGCGGCCAGCGCGTCAGCCTTGATGGCCTGCTGATGTTCAGCGAGATAAGCGCGTGCGATAGCAGCCGATTCCGTCACCGCCGTTTTCACGCGGTCGCCAAACCATGTCTGCACGCCGAAGGTGAAAAATAACGCCGAGAAAATGGCGATGAGCACCGTCGGCGTCATGGCAATGACACCAA
Source organism: Fidelibacterota bacterium (assembly GCA_947472795.1). Taxonomy (GTDB): domain Bacteria; phylum Pseudomonadota; class Alphaproteobacteria; order Rhodospirillales; family Rhodospirillaceae; genus SHVO01. The sequence goes on from CANJBL010000010.1 coordinate 34,575, forward strand.
ACAGCACCACGAGGCGGATATGCAGGCGCGAGCCCACCGTGCCCGCGCGATGTTCACGCCACAGCCAGACGAGCCGCGTTGCCACGAGCGCCGTCAGCCCCAGCACGATGAGAAAATCGACATTGAGCAGGATCAGCGTGGCGCGTGCATTGGGTGCCGCGAGGCGCCAGCCGGCCATAGAGGCATAGGTCGCTACACCCGACACCAACGCGGCAATGGTGAGCAAGATGGCCAGCGTGTCGGCCACGTGAATCGTCTTCAGGCGCGCGAGCAAGCGTTCGCGGACGCTGCGCCGGAGCAACGGCTCCAGCGATGCGATATCAGGGATCTGAGTGACCTCAGTGTCCATGCCCGTTATTTCAATCCCCGCATGACGCCGATTTCCAGCTCGCGGATTTTCTTGCGCAATGTATTGCGGTTTAAACCCAGAACTTCCGCCGCTTTCACCTGATTGCCCCGCGTCGCCAGTAACGTCAGCGTAATGAGAGGGCGTTCCAACTCACGCAGGACACGATCGTACAACCCACGCGGCGGCAGCGCGCCGTTGTGGCCGTCGAAGTATTCGCGCAAATGTTTTTCGATGGTGCCGCTCAGCGTGGCGGGTTCGCCGTCGTCGGTGAGCTGGGCCGCTGTAGCGCCGGCCAACTCCATTTCGATGACATCCATGCCGATGACCGGCTCGTTATAAAGCGCCACCAGGCGCTTCATCATGTTCTCGAGCTCGCGCACGTTGCCAGGCCAGCGGTGCGTTTTCAAACGCTCAACCGCACCCGGGTCCATGGCTTTGGACGGCAAACCTTCAGCGGCACTTTGCGTCAGGAAGTGGCTGATGAGTTCCGGAATATCCTCCACGCGTTGGCGTAAGGGCGGGATACGGATCGGCACCACGTTCAGGCGGTAATACAAATCTTCGCGGAACATGCCGAGCTTGATGAGATGCGTGAGGTCGCGGTGCGTTGCGGCGACAATGCGCACGTTGGCCTTGATGGGCGTGCGCCCGCCCACGCTGGTATAGCGTCCATCCTGCAGCACGCGCAGCAGGCGTGTTTGGGCTTCCGGCGGCATATCGCCGATCTCGTCCAGGAACAGCGTTCCGCCTTCTGCTTGCTCGAAGCGCCCCGTGACGCGTTGCACCGCGCCCGTGAACGACCCCTTCTCGTGACCGAACAGTTCGCTTTCGATCAGCTCACGCGGGATGGCCGCCATGTTCACAGCCACAAAAGGTCCGCCGCGCCGGCGTCCAAAGTCGTGCAAGGCGCGCGCCACAAGTTCCTTACCCGTGCCGGACTCACCGGTGATCATCACCGTCAGGTCCGTGTTCATCAATCGCGCGACCGCGCGATAAATGTCTTGCATGGCCGCCGACCGGCCAACGATAGGCAGGCGTTCGGCGGCAACATCATTGGCCGGCACGCGTTGCGCGCTGGGCGCCAGCGCACGGTTCACCGCCGCCACCAACTCACCAAGGTCGAAAGGCTTGGGGAGATATTCAAAAGCGCCGCGCTCGGCGGCCTTCACGGCGGTCAACAATGTATTCTGCGCGCTCATGACAATGACGCGTAACTCGGGGCGCAATTTCTTGATGCGCGGGATCAGGTCGAGTCCGTTCTCGTCGGGCATGACGACGTCGGTGATGACGAGGTCGCCGTCGCCGTCCGACACCCAACGCCACAGTGTCGCGGCATTGCCCGTCGTACGCACGTCATATCCTGCGCGGCCCAAAGCCTGCGTCAGCACCGTGCGTATGCTGTGGTCGTCGTCGGCGATCAGAACCGTGGCGGAACTCATACGCCTTCTCCCGATACGATGGGCAGCAGGATCTTGAAGACGGTGCGCGCGTGCGCGCTCTCGAATTCAATGACGCCGCCGTGGTCACTGATGATTTTGGCCACCAGCGCCAGGCCGAGGCCGCTGCCTTTGGGTTTCGTGGTGACGAAAGGATCAAACAGATGCGGCCGCAGATCCTCGGGGATGCCGGAGCCGTTGTCCTGCACTGTCACCACCAGTGGTAACTGAATACGTCCACTGCTGCTCGACATCGCCACCCGCACGCCCGGCTGAAAAGACGTAGACAGCACGATCTCCCCGCCTTTCGCCGGCACCGCTTCGGCGGCATTTTTTACAAGGTTCAAAAACACCTGTACCAGCTGGTCATGATTGCCGCTCACGGGCGGCAACGACGGGTCATAACGTTCGATGAATTTAATGCCGGTGCCGAAGCCGTTCTCGGCAATGCGGCGCACGCGTTCCAGGACGACATGGATGTTCACCGCCTCGCGCTCCAGTGGCCTGTCGTCGGAGAAGACCTCCATACGATTGACCAGGGCAACAATCCGGTCGGCCTCATCGCAAATCAGCTGCGTCAGCTTACGGTCTTCTTCCTGCGCGCTCTGGCCCAGAAGCTGCGCAGCGCCGCGAATGCCCGACAATGGGTTCTTCACTTCATGCGCCAGGAGCGCGGCCATGGCGGTCATGGAGCGGGCGCTATTGCGGTGTTCCAGTTGCTGGCCGAACTTGATGGCGCGCGTCTGCTCTTGCAGCGAGATCACGCACCAGCCCGGCGCGTCGACAATGGGTGCCACGTGTACCGACATGGTACGCACCCCGGTCTTGGGTGTGTCGAGCACCACGCCGTAAGCCGACATAGGCGAGTCCGAGGCTTGAGCTTGTTCCACCAACGCCTGCAGGGGTCCGTTCGGCGGAAGCACTTCATTCAGCGGCGCTTTAGTCAGGATGGGCGCGCTGCTTTGAAAAAGTTGTTCTGCGGCACTGTTGGCGTAACGGATGTGCTTGGTCTCATCGACCACCAAGGTCGCGGCGGCCAAAGCCCCCAGGACAGACTCAGCGCTTAAGGTTGTTGTGGGTGGGATCTCGGCACGTAACGGTCTAACAGACATTAGGCAGCTTCTCTCATCGGACCAGACTCAAGATTTCCAGAATTGAAATCCCCCGCGAACAGGCGAACGATGGCCGCCTTCACTTTCGCCGGATCGGTTTCGGTATTCACAGCCACACGGAATGCATTGGCGCCGGCCAGTCCATTGACGGACCACGCCAAATGTTTGCGCGCGATACGCACGCCGCTGTCGAGGCCATAATGCGTCAGCAGCGCATCGTAGTGCGCCAGAAGTGTCGCGCAGCGATCCGCGAGCCCCGGCTCGTCTTTCATTTCGCCGGTATCCAAAAAGTGCTGCACTTGCGCCGGGAACCAGGGCCGCCCAAAAGCGCCGCGCCCAATCATCACCCCGTCCGCACCCGACACGCGCAGCAGTTCAGCCGCTTTCTCCGGTGTCGTCACATCGCCGTTGCCGATGACCGGCACGCTCACGGCCTCCTTCACCTTGCGGATGAAGGCCCAATCGGCGGTGCCGGTGTAAAGCATCTGACGCGTGCGCCCATGCACGGTAATGAGCTGCACGCCCGCATCTTCGGCGCGCTTGGCCAGTGAAGGTGCATTCAGGTTTTCGTGGTCCCAGCCCATGCGCATCTTCAGGGTGACGGGCACTTTCACCGCTTTCACCACGGCTGCGATGATGCGTTGGGCGTGATCCTCGTCGCGCATCAGGGCCGAGCCTGCCGCACCGTTGACCACCTTCTTCACCGGGCAGCCCATGTTGATGTCGATCAGGGCAGCACCTCGGTCCTCGTTCATACGGGCCGCCTCGGCCATAACGTCGGGTTCACAGCCGGCCAGCTGCACGGCCATGGCGCCCTCGTCGGCGCAATTGGTGCTCATGCGCAGGGTTTCGGCGTGGGCACGGATCATCTGGCGGCTGGCAATCATCTCGGAATAGACCAGCCCGCAACCGAAGCCCTTCACCAGGCGGCGGAAGGGCTGGTCCGTCACGCCCGACATCGGCGCCAGGAAGGCATTCCCGGCGACGGATAAGGACCCAATGCGAAGCTGTGCGGCTGCCATAAGTGTGTGCGAGGTATCCAAAATGGTGCATAAATCTTAGGCATTTGCCCAAGAAACGTGAGAAAAATCAAGACTTTTCGAGGTGTGGCGATTTCGCACTACATCTTAGCAACACATTGGGCTAAAAGACAATTTGCGCGGGCTGCCGCCTCTTTCTAGTGTGCCCCCTCAAGACGTTGTCCCTGCAGGATAAGCCCTTATGCCCGCCGATCGCCTTCCCCGCTGCGCTGCCCTGATCGTGGCCGCCGGCCGTGGCCAGAGGTTCGGGGGTAGCCAGCCCAAGCAATACGCCCCCTTGAAGGGCGAAGCCCTGCTGCGCCGCACGCTGCGGGCCTTCTGCACGCATCCCCGTATCAGCCAGGTCGTGGTCGCCATTCACCCCGACGACGCCTCCACCTTCGCCGCCGTGGCTGAAGGATTACCAAATGTCAGGGCCGTTCACGGTGGCGCCCAGCGTCAGGATTCCGTCCGCCTGGGCTTAGAGGCCCTCGCCGCACAGTCGCCCGACCTCGTGCTGATCCACGACGGCGCTCGGCCCATGATCTCTGCCGACCTCATCGACCGCGTCATCACCGGCCTCAACGAAGCCCCCGGCGTGATTCCAGCCCTCACGGTCGTCGATACGCTCAAACGCGTGAACGCCAATACCATCGGTGAGACAGTCAGCCGCGATAACCTCGTGCGCGCCCAAACGCCGCAGGGCTTTCGCTTTGCCGAGATCCTGAGCGCCCATCAGGCCGTGGCCGGCGAAGCCCTCACCGACGATGCCGCTGTGATGGAGCGCAGCGGTCACCGCGTCATCACCGTTCCCGGCGACGAAGCCAATATCAAGGTCACCACCATGGACGATCTCGCGCGCCTCACGGAATCCCTCACCGAAACCCGCATCGGCCAGGGCTTCGATGTGCACAAGTTCGGACCCGGAGACAGCGTCTGGCTCTGCGGTGTGAACGTGCCGCATACGCACGGTCTTGTGGGACATTCCGATGCCGACGTGGCGCTACATGCCGCCACCGACGCCATTCTCGGCGCCGTCGGCGCCGGTGATATTGGTCAGCACTTCCCGCCATCGGACGAAAAGTGGCGCGGCGCGCCGTCCTACAAGTTCATCCAGCATGCTCACGACTTGCTGAAGCAGCGCGGCGGCACGCTGGTGCATCTGGATGTCACGATTATCTGCGAGCGCCCGAAAGTAGGCCCGCACCGCACGGCGCTCGTCGCTTCCGTCGCCAAGATTCTCGGCATCGCCGAAGACCGCGTCAGCGTCAAAGCCACAACCACCGAAGGCCTCGGCTTCACCGGTCGCCAGGAAGGCATCGCCGCGCAAGCCGTCGCAACAGTGAGAATCTAAGCTCATAGCGCAGCGCGGCTTGCTTTTTATTTTGTCGGCTTTCCGCCGACGCGCCGTGGCGACGGTCAGGATATAGAGATCAGCTTCCGGATTTGCGGCGCTTCGCCAGCCAGGAGTCGAGACTCCATTCTCCAGCGCCGGCAAAGGCGAAATAGAGATAGACGAAGCTGAACAGTATGAGCACTTCACCGCCGTTGGTTGCCGGGAAGAAGCTCTTCGGTGCGAATCTCAGGAAATAACCAATCGCCATTTCGCCCGAGAACAGAAACGCGACCGGTTGGGTGAACAGCCCCAGGATGATGAGCGGGCTGCCGAAGGTTTCCATCATCGCCGCCGCGCCATTGAGCGACAGAAGGTCCACGTGTGGGACAAACTGGTTGTAGGGGAATTGGAACAGCTTTTGCGTCCCATGCTCCAAATACAAAAGCCCGACCATGATCCGCACAATACTCAGCACACGTGGTGCCCACGCCTTCATACGTTCCATCGTCTATCTCCCTTGCCAATGGCCTTATCGCCATCTACTATAATAATAGTAGTAGATAAGGACGACAAGCTTGGACGTTGTACTGACCGACCGTGAAGCCACCGTGATGGATGTGCTTTGGGAGCGCGGCGCTTCGACCGTGTCCGAGGTGCAGGAAGGTCTGCGTGATCGTCTCGCCTACACAACCGTTCTCACAATCCTGCGCACGCTAGAGCAGAAGAACTACGTCTCGCATCTTGAGGAAGGGCGCGCGCATCGCTATTCCGCCCTCGTACCGCGTGACGCAGCCCGCAAGAGTGCTCTCGCGGCCCTCTCCGAAAAACTGTTCAAAGGCTCTGCGGAATTGCTGCTGACACACATCGTCACCGACAACAAATTGACGCGTGACGATCTCGAACGCATGCAAAAGATCATTGACGACCGTACACGGACGCGACGGCGATGATCCTCTCCCTCGCCATCTTCAAAGCGCTCGTCGCCGGCCTTGTCACAGCCGCCGCGTGGTTGCTGGACTATGGTTTTGAGAAACGCGGATGGCCACGGCGGTGGTTATGGATCGCGGCTGTTGTTCTGACATGTGCCCTGCCGCTGTTCGCGGTCTCGCGGGATTGGGCGCCGAGGGCCCAAGGCCAACCCATCTCACTCGGCTCCATCGAGAACCCGGGCACCGGCGTAATCGGCCTTCTGCGCTCCGACTATCAGCAGATTCTCGTCACGCGCCCGCAGTTTGATGGCGCCCTGGACAATATGACTCTGGCGATCCGCACCGGCGGCATCCTCGTGCTTATGCTTGGATGGCTCGCACAACACATGCTTCTGCGCGGAGCCCACCCAACAACCATCGATGGCACGACAATCTTCGTCAGTGCTCAGTCCGGCCCCGCCGTTTTAGGTTTCTTCAAACCGAAAATCCTGATCCCGGAATGGATGACCGATTTGCCAACGGCGGTGGGTGACCTTGCGCTTGCGCATGAGCGCGCGCACATCCGCGCCGGCGATCCCCTCTGCTTTTTCGCGCTTTTGCTATTTGCGACCGCGGCAGCAGACGTCGCCAGCATTGGCTTCGTGCTCTGGCAGATATGCCGGTTCCGTTTTGCCGTAGAAGTCGATTGCGATCGCCGGGTTCTTGCCACGGTGGATCGCCAGCAATATGCACAAGCCCTTTTGACCATTGCCCGGCAGCGTTGCGGCGCCTTTGTGGGTGCGATGGCCCTCGTCGAACGCACATCTGACCTCGAGCGCCGCCTTCGCGTGATGACCATGGATCGCGACAACGCCAGATCGCCGCGAATTCAATTGGCGATGCTCTGTTCCTTCACCTTGCTTGCCGCCGCGGCTGCGCTCGATGCACCGCTCCAGCCCTACCCCCGGCTTGTCCAATGGGTCCATACGCACAAGGAAACCACCCTCGCACCCCAGGTCCTCACCCGATACGCGGGGATTTACGTAACGAAAGCCGGTGCGCAACCCACGCAGTTCCGCGTGGAAGGCTCTCGTCTGGTGGCCCTCAGCGCGCCCGAAGCTGCCGCGTTCCGTGCTGGCGATATGTTCGCGCCAACCGGCGAAGACGACTTCTTGCTTGTGACACCGCCGCGCCGCACGACGAGACTGAGCTTCGTTGATTTCGACAAGGACGGACGGCCATCACGCGTGATTGAAAACAATCGCGGTAGCATCACTGTGTTCCGGCGGTTGCCCGATACGCTTCAGCCGTGAGCATCAGGATCCAAGAGGTCGGCCACCTTCTCCTTCTCGGGCCGTGGCAGCAGCTTCATCACCAGGATAAAAGCCGACAGCATCAGGCAAATGCTGTTCGTGATGATCAGCGGCCACTGCCCCAGCACCACGCCATAGGTCGTCCACAACAGGAATCCGCTCACCGTCAGCATGTACATGCCGGTGGAGATATCTTTCGTGCTGCGGGATTTGATGATTTTCCACGCCTGAGGCGTGAAGCTCGCCGTCGAAGCGACGGTGGCAAGGCTGCCAATGAGCGTGGCGGTGTCAATCATCGCCAAAAGCCAAATAAAAAGCCGTGCGGGGCGTTCCCCACACGGCTTTCGATATTACGAGAAATTGAGCTTGAGCTTTTGGCGCGCGGGCTTGGTCACGCGGTCTAGTGTCTCGCCGCTGGCCTGCACCATGTCCTTGGCCATCTGCGTCACCTGATCGGCGATGACGCCCATTTCCTTCACGGCCTTCTTGGCCTGGCGCTTGGCGCTGGCGCGCAACGTCTTGACCTTGCTCTTGGCTGTCGACTTTGCGCGGGCAACGGCCTTACCGGCCTTCTTCTGCGCAACACGGCTCGTGCTGCGCGCTTTCGCCTTGGCTTTGCCCGCGGCCTTGCTCACGGCCTTACGCGCACCTGCCTTGGCCTTACGCACGCTCGCCTTAGCTTTGCCCGCAACGTTGCTCGCAACTTTGCGCGCCTTGGCCGAAGCCTTGCGTGCCGTCTTGCGCGCGGTCTTCTTCGCTGTCGCCATATCCAACCTCATGTGTGTGACCCCGTCAGAATGTTCGGGCAAATGCGATATCAGAACTTAGAACGTGTGGCACCCGCAAAAGTTCCAAAGTGCAGGCTATGGTGGTCGGTTCTTGCCCCTCGGGCACCCCTCTCACGCTATCTCTGGGGCCCTCGGAGGGAAGCTAAAGCGTGTTGTCCTTGATCCAGGCCAGGTACTCCGGGAGGCCACCCGCCATGTCATAGGCCACGGCGCACGGCACCTCGTAGCTGTGTAACGCCTTCACGCGGGCCATGGCCGCCTCTACCAATGCGCCCCTGGTCTTGAGGATCAGGACCACTTCTTGCGCCTCTTCCACCTTGCCCTGCCACCGATAGATGGACGTGGCCTCGCCCAACACATTGGCGCAGGCCGCGAGCTTCTCTTCCACCAGCGCCCGCCCGATCTTCACCGCCTCGTCCCGCGACGCTGCTGTCACATAGATCATGCATGTCTCAGGAGATGACGCTGAAGCCGGCATTTGTCGCTCGTGGAGGGCCTGATAAACTCTTTGGCAAGAACTGCTTTATGAAAAATTCACGTGTCCCGGGTGATAAGCGGTTCTCTTGCGTTCCAAGCTACATGCAATTCACGTCAACGTCTCGCGCTTCAATCGCCATCAGTAGGACTCCCGTCATGGACGGCGGCGACAGACTCATCTCGCGCCTTTCTCCGGCCCAGCGCAAATGGCTGGAGCGCGGCCTGTCGCAACCCGGCGGCAAGCTGCCGCTGTTCGACGGCGAAGGCCGCAAGATCAGTCAGCAGGTCGTGAAGAAGTGCCTTGAGGAAGGTTGGGCCGAACCCTGGTTCGCCAATCAGCTCAAGCCTGATTTCATGGTGTGCAAGCTGACGACGGCGGGCCGCACGGCCCTGCACGACTCTCGTAGCCTTTAAGCCGTCAGTTCCAGCGATTCTCCGGGCTTTGCGAAAGTGCCCGAAACAGCGAAGAAACTCTTGGCATAACGCTGCGTCGCGGCCTGGTATTCCCGCACGTTCGAAATGGGTGCGCTTGGCGCCTCGCCGCGTTTTCCATTCCGGGCCGCTTGGGCCAAACGATAAAGCCCTTCGCTCTCTTCGGCCGACAGCGTGGTGTCGTCCTGCTGCTTTGAAAGCTTTTGCGGGCGCTTAGCCTGACGAAGGGCTTCGGAAAATGTGGCCGTCGGTGCTTCTGCACCGATTGTCTGCGTAAGACCGGCCAAGGTGGAAGCGTTGAGGAAAGAGCGGAACGCGACACTCGCACGCGCGCGATCGCCGAAGGAGGACTGCTGCTGGCGCTTGTCGTTGGACGCACCTTGGCGCTGACCAACAGACGTGACCGACGGCTGCACCGCCGCCTGCGCGACAACGGGCGCGGCGAGTGGCTGTACCGAAATGATGTCAGAGCTGATGCTCATCTTTCCCCTGCCCGACCTCCCGGGCTATCCTCATTAACGCTTTATAAAGGATTTAGGCGGGCATCACAATAAATCAATGCTCGTGTTAGTTGTGGTCATGAAGGTTTTTGTGGGGAGGAATTGGTCGGGGCGGCCGGATTTGAACCGACGACCCCTTGACCCCCAGTCAAGTGCGCTACCAGGCTGCGCTACGCCCCGACCAGACGCTTTTTTCTTTTGGAAACAAGCGTCGAAGGCCTTCCGGAGGGGCTGTACGTATGGGGGCCCCGGACCCGAAAGCGGCGGCACTATAGACACCGACCGCCGCCAAAACAACGGGCTAAGACGGCTTTCTTTCAAGGGATTGAGCGACGGACTTGAATGTCCGACCTTAAGCGGCCAACTACGCGCTCAACAGTGCGCCCCGCAGGTCATCGCGCAGGGCCATCAGTTCGGCCAACAGACGCTCCGCCTCCGCCCGGTCCAGGCCTGCAAGTGCGGTCTCCGCGACCGAAGCTTCAGCCACGGGTTCCTCGACCACGTTCCGGGTGCCCGTCTCACGCAGCAGCTTCTGCACGCCTTTGATGGTGAGCCCGTCCGTGTACAGCAGCGTACGGATGCGCTTGAGCAGCGTCACATCCTCGGGCCGGTAATAGCGCCGGCCGCCACCGCGCTTCAGCGGACGGATTTGCGTGAACTTGGTTTCCCAGAACCGCAAAACGTGTTGAGGGACATTCAGCTCGTCGGCGACTTCGCTGATGGTGCGGAAGGCAGCTTCGGATTTAACCGGACGCCGAAAATCCCCGGCCCGTTCTTCGGAACCAGTGCCGTCGGAGCCCGCATCGTCGCCTTCAGGAAAATCCTCGGAAATCGTCGCCCCCACTCGTCAAGCTTAAGCCTGCGCTACGCCCGATCAGGGCGTCGTGGGGCCGCGCGTGGCATGGCCCTGGCGGATACGGCCCTTCAACAGCTGCGAGGAGCGGAAAACCAGGACTTTGCGCGGCAGAATAGGAACTTCCTCGCCGGTCTTGGGATTGCGCCCAATGCGTTGACCCTTTTGGCGCACTGAGAAGCTGCCAAAAGATGAGATTTTCACCGTTTCCCCTTTAAGGAGAGCTTGGGTGATCTCGCCCAACACCATTTCCAGCAAATCGGCGGATTCATTTCGCGACAGCCCCACCTCTTGGTAGATGGCTTCGCTCAACTGGGCTCGGGTAATCGTCTCTCCCATCTGCGCGGTCTCCTGCCGAAGTCGCGTGAAGTCAACAGGTTAGCCCGTCACCGAAAACCCGTCAATACAGGTTATCTATGTGTAGCAATGATTTAGAGGGCATGCCCCGGGGTTCAACCTAAACGCTGAAAAAGGCGGAAAACCTAGTCTCCCGCTACATCCGGACCAGAGCCGAACCCCAGGTGAAGCCGCCGCCCATGGCTTCCATGAGCACCAGATCGCCCTTCTTGATGCGCCCATCAGCCACGCCCGCTGAGAGCGCCAAGGGAATCGAGGCCGCCGAAGTATTGGCGTGTTTGTCGACCGTGACGATCACCTTGGCCGGATCTAGGCCGAGTTTGTCCGCGGTGCTGTCGAGAATGCGCTTATTGGCCTGATGCGGCACCAGCCAATCCACATCATCGATGGTGAACTGATTCGTGGCGAGCGCTTCGCGCACGGCCTCGGCCAAATTCACCACTGCATGGCGAAAGACTTCTTTGCCCTTCATGCGCACAAAGCCGGTGGTCTGTGTGCTGGACGGTCCGCCGTCGGCATAGAGCATGTCGTAGAAGGTGCCGTCGGAATGCAGGTGCGTCGAGAGTATGCCGCGATCTTTCGTGGTCCCCTCGCCGTTCTCCGCCGTCAGCACCACAGCGCCCGCGCCGTCGCCGAACAGCACGCACGTGGTGCGGTCCTTCCAGTCGAGCAGGCGCGAGAATACTTCCGCGCCGATGACCACGGCGCATTTGGCCTGGCCAGCCTTGATGAAGTTATCGGCAGTGGCCAACCCATACACAAAGCCCGAGCACACGGCCTGGAGGTCGAAGGCCGGCACGCCGGGGCGCCCCAGAGCTGCCTGTACGCGTGCGGCAGTGGCCGGGAAGGTGTGATCGGGTGTGGCTGTCGCGATGATAAAAAGATCGACGTCCTTGCCGTCGCGTCCTGCTGCCGCCAAAGCTTTCGTCGCGGCGGCGATGGCAAGATCGGAGGTCATCTCGCCGTCGGCGGCGATATGGCGCTCACGGATGCCGGAGCGTTCGACAATCCAATCGTCGGTGGTGTCGACAAATTTGGACAGGTCGGCGTTCGTGACGATCTTCTCTGGCAGATAAGATCCCACGCCTTGAATCACGGAACGGCGGATCATTGCGGCGCGGCTCCCGCCGCCGCCAGCTCGACGGGTTCTACCGCTTCTTGTTCAGCGGCGATGCGCGCCAGTTCCTGGCCGATGTGCGTATTGAGATCGCGTGCGATCATATCGACCGCGACACCGATGGCATTGGCGAAGCCCACCGCGTCCGTTCCCCCGTGACTTTTCACAACGACCCCGTTCAAACCCACAAACAGGGCGCCGTTATAGCGGCGGGCGTCGGCGCGCGCCATCACTTGTGCGATGACAGGCTTGGCGAAGATCATGCCGAATTTGGCGAGCCATGAACTCTTGATGGCCATCTTGAGGAAGGTCGAGAACAGCTTGGCGGTGCCTTCGGCGGTCTTCAGTGCCACGTTGCCCGTGAAGCCGTCGGTGACCACCACATCCACTGTCCCCATGGCGATGTCGTCGCCTTCAATGAAGCCCTTGAACTCCATATCCAGGTGCAGCCCGCGCAAGATCTGTGCCGCCTTGCGCAACTCGTCTGTGCCCTTCATCTCTTCGGAGCCGATGTTGAGCAATCCGACGGTTGGGCGCTCAAGGCCCAAGATGGCACTGGCGAAACATTCGCCCATTACCGCGAACTCCACCAGATTGCGCGCGTCGCACTGGGAGTTGGCGCCGAGATCAAGCATCACGGTTTCGCCCATCTTGGTCGGGAACAGTGAGCAGATGGCAGGCCGGTCGATGCCGGGCAGCGGGCGCATGATGAGCTTGGCCATGGCCATGAGCGCGCCGGTATTGCCCGCCGAGACGACGCCCGCCGCCTCGCCGTTCTTCACGGCCTCGATGGCTTTCCACATGCTCGACTGCCGGCCTTGCCTTATCGCCTGGCTCGGCTTGGTGTCGCCGGTGATGACAGTGTCGGTGTGACGAATGGTGGAGACGGCCGCCAGCCCCTTGTCGGCAAGCAGCAGCGGCTTGATGAGCGCTTCGTCGCCAAAGAAAAGGAAATGCGCGTTGGGATAACGCAAGCGCGCAAGCGCGGCGCCTTTCAGCACGATTTCGGGGGCGTAGTCGCCGCCCATGGCATCCAGCGAAAGGGTGAAGGCCGCGCTCACAATGATCCTTCGACCAATAAAGCTGTCCGCCGGTCACAGGCCGGCGATCCATTCGCCGTGCGGCAAAGCCCCGCCTCAGCGTGTCCCCCGCCCGCCACGGTCCCCCTCGCGGCGAATACGGTCACAGGCAGATTATAGGGCGGCGAGCTTAAGCAACAGCCTCGCTGTCGGCGGCAACTTCACGGCCGTCATAGTAACCGCACGAGGCGCATACATGATGGGGGCGCTTCAGTTCGCCGCAGTTCGGGCATTCCTGGTGCGCTGACGTCGTCAGAGCGTGATGAGAGCGGCGCATATCGCGGCGCGACTTCGAAACTTTTTTCTTGGGAACTGCCATGGTCGTGCACTTTCGGTGTAATCAAAAACTGTGGGCCGCTTCCCGCCGCTTCATCATGCCAACCAAGGGCTTGGTGGCTTTTTGGCCGGGGGCCGGAAAGCGCGACTAGATAGCGAAAAACCCCAGGGGGCGCAAGGAACTTCCCAGGGATGTCATAAAACCCCTAAGTCCCTTTTGAGCCGGGCTTTTTTAGCTGTGCCAGGGCTGCGAAGGGGCTGGCGGCGGGGGCTTCAGGCTCCTTTTCGGGGTCCACACCCCATGCTTTGGCGTCAAAAGCCGCTCCCGGGGCCCTCGGGTAAGGGTCCAACGCCAGGGCCAGGTGGACCACGGCCACCTCGCCCAGATCGATTCGACCGCCCAGCGCCACCTCGGGTGGGTCCTTTTCGGCGACGCTCAGAAGCAGTTCCTCCTCCTCGTCCGCCTTCTTGGATTTTCGCGCGGCTGACTTTTTCGTCAGGGCTTTCTCCGCCTTCGCCTTGTCCCGCGCGATGCGTTCTTCGGTCATGAAGGAGGCTTCGACCGTATCGCTCACCACGGCTTCCACAGGGGCCAGGCTCACGACGCAGCTCTGCACCACCTTGGCACGGATCTCGCCCGTCACCTTGATAATGCCGCCACTGGCGGGCTTGATTTCCAGTACCGCCGCCAGGGAGTGCAACTGCTGCAGATTGAGGCGTTCGGCGACGCGGGCGCGTTCCTCCGCTGAGGCTTCAAGCATATAGGTCTTGCCGCTGGGCGGCAGCGCCATGACATCGACGGGAAAGGAGAACTCTGGTGTGGTGTCTTCAAGCTGCATGGGTTGTCTCCAGCACAGGCACCGCAAAATCCGCAACACCGCCCGCAAGGACGGTCACATCCTGCGCGCCGATATGCGCGGCTGCGCGCTGCACATAAGTGCTCATGCGCGCGATCTGTTCATCATTGACTGCGCCGTGCCGATAAAGATTTTCCCGCAGCGCCGCCGTCAATAGCGCGCCGTCGCCGTCCAGGCCCGCCTCATAAGCCTCGGCGCGGCCAAAGAAGGCTTTCGCCATTTTTTTGATGTGCCGGCCCACGCCCATGTCGCCCACGCCCATTTCGCGTAGCGACTGATCCATATCGCGGAACAGCAATTCCAGCATGGCCTTGCCGGTGGCATCGGCCGCAGCGCCGCCGCCCCGCAAACGCCGGAGCACCAGCATGGCGTGGATCACCATCAGGTCGAAGCGCCCGTTCATGGTGTCGGGTACCCCCAGCCCACTGTAGAAAGCCGGGTCACGCGCCTTCTCCACCACGCTCGTATAAAGGCGGATGGCAACCGCTTCTTGAGCATCAGGGCCGGAGCGGAAGAATTTGGCGAAAACCATGAGCGGCGCCTTATGGAAATATGGCGGGGTCCAGTCCTACCTTACAGACTTGGGGGCTGGGCTTCCGCCGCGAGGTGATATAATACGTCCGGGCATGAACACCAGACATAAGACACTCCGGGTTTCGGCGCTGGTTTTGGCGGCAGGATTCCTATTGTCCGGCTGCGCCAAGGACGTTGAGCAGCGCGGCAACCTGCCGACCCCTGAATCCCTGGCCAAACTCGCGCCCGGCGAGCAGACCCGCCAGGACGTGCAGAGCATCCTCGGCACGCCAGCCACCACGGCCTTGTTCGATCAGGAAAATTGGTACTACATCAGCGGGCACACGACGCAGTACGCCTTCTATCCCAACCACGAGCTGGACCGCACCATCTACGTGGTCAGCTTCGACACGCGCGGGATTCTCGAGGGTGTCCGCAAGATGAACCTGGAAGACGGCCAGAACGTCACTCCGGAAGCCCGCTACACGAAGACCAAAGGCCGCGAGATTGGCCTGCTCGAGCAGCTGCTCGGCAACATCGGTCGCATCGGCGGCAAAGCACCGCAGAATCCGGGCGGCGGCAGCGGACCTTAAAAGAACTCATACGGCAGCAACAAATTTCGCTGTCGTCCTGCGCGAAGGCGCAGGACCCAGGGTTACACGCGCAGGCTTTTGCGCCTGGGCTGCGCCGATTTCTGAAGTCCGATTTCGAACCCTGGATCCTGGGGTCGCGCGCCAAGACGCGCGCGAACAATAAATGCGGCCTTCCGCCGCGTGTCCCAGGATGACAGGTCATTCCAATTGCGCGCCGTTTAAGCGCTGTACATCGCCTTGCCGCCCACGACCGTGCGGACAATCTTGATATCCTTGATCTTGTCCTGCGCCACTGTGTGCGGATCTTCCGCCAGCATCACGTAATCGGCGAGCTTGCCGGCGGTGATGGAGCCTTTGATGTCCTCTTCGCGGGTATTGAAAGCGCCGTTGTACGTATTGATGAGCAAAGCCTCATCCACCGTCACTTTCTGGTTGGCGCCCCAGGTCTTGCCGTCCCAGCCTGTGCGCGTAACCATGCCTTGCATGCCCATGATCGGCGCGAAAGGACCGGGCGAGAAGTCCGAGCCCGCGCACACCGGGATGCCAGCATCCAGCATCGAGCGGAAAGCGAGCATGCGTTTCATCAGCTCTTCGCCGTAGAACACGAATTTGTCCGAGTTGTAGTAGGCGTAAGTGGTGAACGGCGCCGGCGATGCGCCAAGCGCCTTGATGCGTCTCAGGAGGTCGTCGTTGATGAGGCTGCAGTGTGTGATCTTCCAGCGTGTGTCCTTGCCTGGAAGAATTTTGTTTGCGCGTTCATAAGCAAGCAGCACGTGATCGATAGCGACATCGCCGTTGGCATGGCAATTGGGTTGGATACCGGCGCGGTGCACCTTCTCCACCCATGCGTTCAGGTCTTCCTGCTTGTCGGTGACGTTACCCTGATAGGGTGACTCGCTGCCAGGATAAGGAATGCTCAGCGCCATGGTGCGTTCCGACAAGGAACCGTCCACCGTATGTTCGGCGGTCGCACCCAGTCTGATCCACTCGTCTCCGAGGCCGGTCTGAATGCCGCCTTTGATCATCAGATCGAGCATGTCGTCCTGGCACTCATAGCTGACGCGATGCTTCAGGTTGCCGTCGGCGCGCACCCGCTCGATGGCACGCAAGCTGCCGCCCTGATGGCAGACACCCGTCAGGCCGTATTGGGCGAACATCTTCGAGATATGGGCCGCGCCGTCGCGGTCGCGGCGTTCCCGTTCTTCAGGCGAAAAAGTAGCGCGCTTGCCCACGCCTCTGAAGACATCGCGCGCGCGGTCAGTGACGCGGCCATTGAGCTCACCGTTGGCGTAGCGGTCATAGGTGCCGCTTTCCATGTCTTTGGTGGCCTTGGTCACGCCGGCCATCTGCAAGGCTTTGCTGTTGTAGAACGACGTATGTCCGCCGCGGTGTTGCACAACAACTGGATGCGTCGTCGAGACCTTATCAAGGTCCTTCACGTCCAGCATGCGCTTGTCCTTCACCTTGGTGTCGTCGAAGAAGTAACCTTCAACCCAGTTGTCGGGCGGCGTCTGCGCGGCACGCGCCTTGAGTTTGGCGATGATGCTGTCAATGGTGACGAACTCCACCTCGAAGGGGTTGCCTACCAACACTTCGAACAGCAGCACATTGCCGACGGCGTGGTTGTGACAGTCGATGAAACCCGGCACGACGGTCATCTGCTTGGCATCGACCATCTCCGTGCCCTTGCCCGCGAGCCCTTTAACATCGTCGTTGCCGATGGCAATGAAGCGTCCGTTTTTCACCGCGAAGGCCGACGCCTTGGGCATGGCCTTATCAACCGTATAGACCTTCGCATTGAACACGATCTGATCGGGCTCGCGCATCTCCGCGGCGCTCACGCCAAGCCAGCGCATGCCCGCTGATCCCGCGACCACCGCGCCACTCATGTTCAGAAAACGTCTACGATTGATGATGGTGTTCACGGCGATCTCCCCAGATTGATTGAGCGTGCCAAGAACTATAAGGCCCACTCTTGCGCCATCACAAACAATGTCTGAGGCAAAAAGCAAAACGCCCCGGCTTTTCGGCCGGGGCGTTGTCTTTTCAGACAGTTTTTTGCAGCTATTGGTGCGCGGCAAGCACCGCGAGCAACAACAGCGCGACGATGTTGGTGATCTTGATCATCGGGTTCACAGCGGGGCCCGCCGTGTCCTTGTACGGATCGCCTACGGTGTCGCCGGTCACGGCCGCCTTGTGGGCGTCGGAACCTTTGCCGCCGTGATGGCCGTCTTCGATGTACTTCTTGGCGTTGTCCCACGCACCGCCGCCCGACGTCATCGAGATGGCGACGAACAGGCCGGTGACGATGGTGCCGAGCAACATGGCGCCGAGCGCCGTGAAGGCTTCAGCCTGGCCCGCGACCAAGTTGACGACGTAGTACAGCACGATTGGCGAGAGCACCGGCAGGAGCGACGGAATGATCATCTCCTTGATGGCGGCTTTCGTCAGCATGTCCACGGCGCGGCCGTAGTCAGGCTTCGCGGTGCCTTCCATGATGCCCTTGATCTCGCGGAACTGACGGCGCACTTCGTTCACCACCGCACCGGCCGCGCGGCCCACGGCCTGCATGCCGAGGGCGCCGAACAGGTACGGCAGCAGACCGCCGATGAACAGGCCCACCACGACGAACGGATTTTCGAGGCGGAACTGAATGTCGAGCGTGCCGAAGTAATGCTTGAGGTCTTCGGTGTAGGACGCGAAGAGCACGAGAGCAGCCAGACCAGCCGAGCCGATGGCGTAGCCCTTGGTGACGGCTTTGGTGGTGTTGCCCACGGCGTCGAGTGCGTCGGTATACTTACGCACTTCCGGCGGCAGGTGCGACATTTCAGCAATGCCGCCCGCGTTGTCGGTCACCGGGCCGTAAGCGTCGAGCGCGACAACGATACCGGCCAAGGCCAGCATGGTGGTCGCCGCTACCGCGAGGCCGAACAGGCCCGCCGTCATGTAGGACACGATGATGCCGGCCGAGATCACCAGCACCGGCAGAGCCGTGGCTTCCATCGAGATGGCGAGGCCCTGGATGATGTTAGTACCGTGGCCGGTTGTGGAGGCCGCAGCCACCGACTTCACCGGACGGAAGTTCGTGCCGGTGTAATATTCGGTGATCCATATGATGAGGCCGGTGACGGCCAAACCAACGAAGGCGCACTGGATCAGATTACCCGAAGTAATGACACGACCATCGGCCGCCGTCAGGCCAGCATCGAACATCTGCTGGGTGACAACGACGATCAGCCCCGCCGAGATCACGGCGGTGACGATGAAGCCGCGATAGAGCGCGGCCATGATCTTGCCCGAGGCACCGATGCCCGAGAAGAACGTGCCGATGATCGAGGCGATGATGCACACCGCGCCGACGACCAGCGGGTAGAGCATCGCGCGCTGCGCTTCCGCATCCACGAAGTAGATGGAGGCGAGCAGCATGGTGGCAACGATGGTCACGGCATAGGTTTCGAACAAGTCCGCGGCCATGCCGGCGCAATCGCCCACGTTGTCGCCAACGTTATCGGCGATGACGGCCGGGTTGCGCGGATCATCTTCCGGGATACCTGCTTCAACCTTGCCGACGAGATCGGCACCGACGTCCGCACCCTTGGTGAAGATGCCGCCGCCGAGACGGGCGAAGATCGAGATCAGCGAAGCGCCGAAGCTCAAGGCCACGAGGCCGTCGAGGATTTGACGCTGCGGGATGCCGTCCTGAGCCTTGAGAACGAAGTAGTAGCCGGCGACGCCCAAAAGGCCGAGGCCAACCACCAGCATGCCGGTGACGGCGCCGGACTGGAAGGCAACCGCGTGAGCTGGCTTCAGGCCGCCGTTCATGGCGGCTGCGGCCGTACGCACGTTGGCGCGCACCGAGACGTTCATGCCGACGTAGCCCGCGAGGCCCGAGAGAACCGCGCCGAGCACGAAGCCCAAGGCAACAGTGATGCCCAAGGTGGCAGCGAGAATGATGGCCACCACGACACCGGCTGCGCCGATGGTCGTGTACTGGCGGTTAAGATAAGCACCGGCGCCTTCTTGAATGGCCGCCGCGATTTCCTGCATCCGGGCATTGCCGGTAGGCATCGCAATGATGCGCCGGATTCCGTAGATGCCATAAAGTACCGCCAGCGCGCCGCAGGCGAGGACAAGAGTTTCCAAGGTCATGTTTACCCCGTTATTGATTCGTTGGAGCTGTATTGGCCTCTCAGAAAGGCAAAAACAGACGATATTTCAAAGGCTTATTTAATGGCTTTGTGCCGTCCCCTCGAAAGCGGCGGGAGAGTGCCAGAAGGCAGGAGCCCGCGCAACATATGAGTAACACCGCCCTTCCCGGCCCTTTTACTGGATCCGGTTGCTGCTCTGCTCAAAGGCGTTCACCAAAAGCACGTCCTTTGCCCTGTCCCCGAACACCGTCTTGGCGTGCTTCACAAGGCGCACCTTGATCTCGGGCACATCGACCATGTCGTTGTTCAGGAAGTAGTTCTGGAAGTAGGGCACCAGGTCATGGATCACCGCATCCTGGAAGCGGCTGACATTGGCTTGGATGTAAGCCTTGTCCGACGCCTGGTTGGCTATGATGCGTGAAATGATCATCACCCGGCGGTCCGACTGGCCATTCATGATCACCGGGATCACCATGTCATCGATCTTGATCTGCACAAAGGCTGCGAGAGGTGGTTTGAACTTGTTCCTGGCTGCCAGCTCCTGGGCTGCCTTCTCAGCGGCCGTCAGGGGCTTTTCGGGAATCTTCGGACTAAATGGGTTGGGAACGATGCCCAGCATGATCAACCCCCCAGCTCCGCCACCGGCGAGCAGGAGAAGAACCAAAATGATGACGATGGCGCGTTTCACAGAACCCAGCCCCCTTACTTCAGGTGATTAAACCACAGTTTGGCATCTGCGGGTAGAAGGAGCTCTAGCGGTGGCGATAGCCTGAACGAGCGATCGTGAAAGGTTCGCCGTTGGCGAGAACAGTCACGCCATTGCCTTTTGCGGCATCCGCGATCTCTCCGATCGCTGTCAGCGGCACACCCGTTTGCGCGGCGATCTGTTCCAACCGGGCAACGCGCTCCGGGGGCACGGTGAATACAAGTTCATAATCGTCTCCGCCCGCCAGGATGCTTTCCCACCAGCGCGCATCATGTTCCAGCGCCGCCTTTGCGCCCGGCGACAACGGCACCTTTTCCCTGTGGATGACGGCGCTCACCTGCGACACGTCGCAAAGATGCCCCAGGTCGGCGATCAATCCATCCGACACATCCAGGCACGCCGATGCAATTCCCTTCAGCGCTTCTCCCACGGTAAGGCGTGGTTGCGGCAAACGGTAGCGATCCACAAGTCCTGCCGCCAATGGGGGCGGTAGTGGCAACGCATCTGTCAGACACGCGAGCCCCAATGCGCCGTCGCCGATACTCCCGCTTGCGCACACGATGTCACCGGGCTTTGCACCGCCGCGCAACAGCGCCTTTCCTTTCTCCACTTCGCCAATAGCTGTGATGGTAATGGTCAGCGGTCCTGGTCCGCTTGTGGTGTCACCCCCCAGCAGCGGCACGTTGAAGTCCTTTACGTCGCTGGCAAGACCAGCGGCATAGCGCTCCAGGAAGGCATCGTCGATGTCGCTGTTAAGTGCCAGCGCATGCAGGAAACCGCGCGGGCGAGCCCCTTTGGCGGCAAGGTCCGAGAGGTTCACGCGCAAGGCTTTGCGCGCGATCAGGTCCGGTGGATCGTCTTTGCGGAAATGCACACCGGCGATCAGTGTGTCGGTGGTCAGCGCTAGTTCGCATCCGGGCGCAACGCCGATAAAGGCGGCATCGTCTTTGAGCGACAGCGCGCCGGCAGCTCCATGGGCAAGCGGCGAGAACAGCGCGGCAATGAGTTCAAACTCACCCCGCTGCGTCCCCTTCCCGCTCATTTTCCGTTCCCAATCATGGCGCCTTGTTACTCCGCGACCCATCATTGCGGCCCAGCACTTTGGAAACGCGGTCCAGCACGGCATTCACCATGCGTGGCTCCGGCCCAGCGTAGAAGGCATGCGCGACTTCGATGAACTCCGACACCGTCGCGCCGCCGGGAATGTCCGTGCGCGTCAGCAGCTCGGCGACACCGGCGCGTAAGATAGCGCGCACCGTCATCTCCATCCGTTCCCACGGCCACTCGGGCGAAAGCGCGGCTTTGATGATTTCGTCGATCTCGCCTTCGCGCGTGTTCACCGCACGCACAAGATGGATGAAGAGTTCGCTGTCGAGCGTGGACAAGGCCACAGTCGTTTCTTCGGACGTTTCCGGATTGTCGGAGATGGCGAGCCCGCCCACGCGGCCGATCAGGAAGTCCTTGATGATCTGCTCGGGCGGATTCTGGCTGGCTTCCATTTGATAGAGCGCCTGCACGGCGGCAAGGCGCGCCGCGCTGCGCTCATTCATATCGGTTTTTTCGCGTTCGGACGTCATCGGCTACCTAACAAATATATTCCCGTGAGCGCACCGCGTGCGCCGCATACGTTGGCCGACGGCCAGACCCAGACCAGTCAAAGAGCAGGACGCAAAACGAATAAAACAGTGGTGGCGGGTTTATAGACCGAACTGGTGCTTCAGCTCAATCAGCCGCAGGCACGCCCGCGCCGCCCGTCCGCCGGCATCGCCGCGCGCCGGATCGGCACGGTCTTCAGCCAGCTCCCAGGTGGGGCACGTCAGAATGCCATTGCCGCTGGGCGCCCGCAAATCCAAAGCCACACGTTGCACGCCCGCCATGGATTGGGTGCAGACGTGCTCATAATGATCCGTCTCGCCCTTCACGGCGCAGCCCAGCGAGATGAAACCGTCATAGTGCTGGCCCGAGGTGCGCTCGGGCGTCATGCCCATGAGGGCCGCTGTCGGTAATTCCAGGATTCCCGGCACCGTCACCACGTCGAAATTGGCCTTGGCCTCCTTCAATACGGCGGTCGCGCCTTTCAAAAGGTTATCGGCGATCTCGTCGTAGAAGCGCGCTTCAATGATAAGGATGTATGGAGTCATGATCTATTTCTCGCCGGTGTTCCGCTTGACGAATATCATAAAGCCCATGATCTCCACCGCCGCAACAACAAAGGCGCCGTTGCGGCCCGAGGTTTCGTCTTTCCCCCAGTCCTGAACGATCAGCACCGACCCTGCCAGCAGACCAGCGAAGGCAAAGGTGCAAAGCCATCCCTGCCAGGTCTGGGGCGAATAGCCGAAGCCGATTTTTTTGCGCTTGAACCAGGGGCGGTTGTGCATGAGTTTGTCCGCCGCCATTCAAACACGAAGTGCTCATGAAAAGCAAAACGCACCCTTCCGTGCTGGGCTCTCTCCGCCTGCACCATGATACGCGCACGGGGGCGCTCACCTACGTTCTTCAGGGCGGCAATCAGACCGCTGTGGACAAGAGCGGCACCAGCCTCGACACCTACATCCACGCGCTGTACGGCCTGCTGCGCCAAACGCCGGCCAAGAACATCCTCATGATCGGCTGCGGCGGCGGCGTGCTGGGGCGCATGCTGGCGGCAGAGGGGCGCGCCGTCACCATCATCGATATCGACAAGACCTCATTCACCCTCGCGCACACTTATTTTGGCCTGCCCAAGAAAGTTCGTTGCCATGTGACAGACGGCCTCGTCTTCATGCAGCGCACGCGTCAGCAGTTCGACGCCGTCATCGTCGACGCCTTCATCGGCGAAGATATCCCGCCGCAATTCACCGGCGACGCATTTTGCGTTGCCTTGCGCCGTTGCCTCGCGCGCAATGGACGCATGCTCATGAATGTGTGCGTCGATACCAAAGCCGATCCCACGGCTGATGATGTTGCCTTGCGCCTGAAGCAGCACGACTGGAGCGTGCGCATCCTCGATCAGCGTGGCACGGCCAGGAATGCGATTGTGCTCGCGGGCAACGTCAAGGACCTGCGCCGCCCGACACTGCATCACGTGCCGCAAATCGAAGTTGGCCGTGTGCGGCGGGAACTAACGGGCATGCATTTTCGGCGCGTGAGCGCGCAAAAATAAACGTGCACGCGCCAAAATAAGCGTGAGCGCGCAAACATAGGCGCGTGCGTAGCGACATCACGCGGTCGTGAATGCTCACGTAACAGTGTGTAAGAGTGTTGCCCAAATAAAGTTGAATCGCCGCTGCACATTTCTTATGTACAGCGCTGTTCGTCATTTTCGGGAGTTGTGAAGTCGTGTCGTTGACAACAGTTGTACGAGCCGCCTCTGGAATCGTTGCGGTCGCTGTGGTGATGCTTTCGCTGTCTGCTTCCGCCGCCGCGACACTCGCCGGCGATCCGGTGAAGGGCAAAGAAGTTTACGTCGAATGTGCGGGTTGTCACGACCTCAAGGAAAACCGCATTGGCCCGCATCACTGCGGCGTCGTCGGGCGCAAAGCTGGCAGCCTTGCCGATTTTCCCGGCTACTCGCAGGCCATGAAAGACTCCGGCCTCACGTGGGATGTGGCGACGCTCGATAATTTCCTGAAAGAGCCCTTCTCGTTCGTGTCGGGCACGCTCATGGGGTATTTCGGCATTGAAGATAAGCAGGCGCGTCTCGATGTCATCGCATACCTGCAGCAAGCCGGTGGCGACCCGGCGCTCTGCTCCAAGCCTTAACCGCCGAAGCCTTACGCGGCGGACGCAGCCAGCGTGCTTTTAACCGCTTCCAGCAAGCTGGCGGTATCGACCGGCTTACGGATGATTGTGCCGATTGCCTCATCCGTAGGCACGTCGTAGGCCGTCACATAAATGATCTTCAGGTCCCGCTGGCGCAGGCGTGCCATGCGCGCCAGGGCAAAGCCGTTCATGCCCTTCGGCATAACAACATCCGTGACCAGCAAATCAATCTTGGGTTCGCCCCCGATCTGAGCGAGGGCCTGCATATAATCCGAGGCCGCCACCACGTCATATCCAGCTTCAATCAAGGATTTGGCAGTGGAATAGCGCCAGCTGGGCTCGTCATCGACCAGGAGAATGCGCGCCGGCAAAGCGAAGCCCCGACATTGTTTAAATATAACGTTGTTTTCAGAAACAATTTCGTCCCCGAAACGTTAAGGTGTGTGTCCAATAGCATTCTAAAATTGCCAAAGCAAATTGCCTAAATTTTAGGCATTTCAGCGCAACACGACCGTGTTGTTCACGCAAATCTAACGCTAAATAGGGGGTTTACCGATGGCGAGAAGCAAAGCCTTGCTGCAAGGCGTGTTGGACAAAAATGCCGATCCGTTGGTCGCACGCTGGGTTGAATTGCAGCGCAAGGCGTTGAAATCAGGCCAACTCGAAGCCAGCGAACTGGAAAGCCAATCGAAGAAGTTTGTCAAAGCGCTTCAATCGGCGGTTGTCTCAGGCGATATCGAATCTATTAACACGCCCGCTTGGGCCGAGGTCCGCGATCTGCTTGAGGAGGTCACGCGCGCCCGCGCGCTTCAGGGTTTCTCACCCTCCGAAACAGCGACATTTGTCTTCGCGCTCAAGGAACCGTTGTTCGAGTATCTGCGCCGTGAATGCGGCAAGGATGCCGATAAGCTCGCCGACGAGATCATGACGGCCTCCACGCTGCTCGACCAGATCGGCCTCTATACCACCGAGATGTACCAGAAGAGCCGCGAGCAGATCATCCAGCGCCAACAGGAAGAGATGATGGAGCTGTCCACGCCGGTGGTGCAACTCTGGAGAGGCATTCTCGCCCTGCCCCTCATCGGCACGCTCGACAGCGCCCGCACCCAGATCGTGATGGAAAACCTGCTGCAGGAGATCGTGAAGACCGAAGCTGAGATCGCCATCATCGACATCACCGGGGTGCCGACCGTCGATACCCTGGTCGCGCAGCACCTGCTGAAGACCGTGGAGGCGGCGCGTCTCATGGGGGCCGACTGCCTCATCAGCGGCATTCGCCCGCAGATCGCGCAAACACTCGTTCACCTGGGTGTCGAACTGAACGTCGTCTCCAAAGCCACCATGGCCGATGCCTTGTCGCTGTCTTTCCGGCGCATTGGCAAGGTTGTGATTGATCGAAAGACAAAAAAGGAATCCGGGATATCTGAATCGGCGGCGGATTAGCCGCCATGGAACAGATACCCATTCTCAAGATCGGCGACTGCCTGCTCGTCAGTATTCAGGTAGACATGCACGACCGCATGGCACTGGCGTTGCAAGACGATCTCACCAATAAGATTGTCACCAGCCGCGCGCGCGGCGTGATGATCGACATCTCGGCGCTTGAGATTGTCGATTCTTTTATTGGCCGCATGCTCAACAACATCGCGGCCATGTCACGCGTGCTTGATGCCGTGACGGTGGTGGTTGGAATGCGCCCCGCTGTCGCCATCACGCTCGTGGAACTTGGTCTCGCTCTTACTGGTGTCCGAACCGCGCTCAACGTGGACCGTGGCCTGGCTCTGATTCGTAAGATTATCGACGAACAGGATGGTGCAGGGGTCCTCGATGAATATCGAGAAAACTGAAACCCTCAACATTCGAAGCGGCGAAGACATTGTGCGCGTGCGGCAAAACGTGCGCACCAAAGCCCTCGCCATCGGCCTCAGCCTCGTTGACCAGACGCGTATTATCACCGCCGCCAGCGAAATCGCGCGCAACACGCTCGACTACGGCGGCGGCGGCACGGTGCAGGTCGATATTGTTTCGGTCAGCGTCCGCAAGGGCCTGCGCCTGATCTTCAACGACACCGGCCCAGGTATCCCCGATATCGCCCGCGCGCTGGAGGATGGTTACACCAGCGGCGGCGGCATGGGGCTTGGCTTGAGCGGCGCGAAACGTCTGTGCAGCGAATTTGATATCCGTTCCGAAGTTGGAAAAGGCACCACCGTAACTCTGATCCGGTGGAAATGATGCTGCTCGAAGTCAGCGATAATTCTCACGTCGCGGCGGCGCGGCGTACCGCCACCACGCTCGCACAACGTCACGGTATGGACGAGTCAGCCGCTGGCCGGGTGGCGCTCGTGGCAACGGAAATCGCCACCAATCTTCTGAAGCATGGAAAGGGCGGGCGCATCGCGCTCGACTCTTATGCCGACAGTTCCGGCAGCGGCGTCGAGCTGATCGCCATGGATGAGGGAGACGGCATCGCCAATATCGCGGAAGCCTTCGGCAACGGTTTTTCCACGGCCGGCACCGCGGGCAATGGTCTCGGTATCATGGAGCGGCAGACCGATTTGCTCACATTGTTCTCGCGCCCGACCATGGGAACGGTGCTGGTGGCGCGCATCGCGGCGCGCACCGATAACGCCAACGGCCCCGGCAACAAGAAAACGACATTAGGCGCGGTGGTTGATCCCTACCCCGGCGAAACCGAATGCGGTGACGGCTGGGCCTTCGCCGAAACGGCCCACGGCCCTACCCTACTGCTCGCCGACGGCTCTGGTCATGGAGCTATGGCCAAGACCGCCGCGCAAACCGCCGTCACGATTTTTCGCGACAACAGCGAGGAACCGCTTCCGCGCATCATGGAGCTTATTCACAAGGGTCTTTTCTCTACGCGCGGCGCCGCCGTGGGCATCGCGCGTATCGACCGTTCCGCCAAACTGGTGCGCTATGTCGGTGTGGGCAATATCGTCGGCGCCGTGCTGCTGGAAGGCGAGGTCAAGCGCATGGTCTCCCACAACGGCACCACCGGCATGGTCGCGCCGCGCATCAATGAATTTACTTACCCTTCCACGTTGAATCCCACCGTCGTACTGCACTCCGATGGGCTCACGGCAAAATGGGACCTCAATGCCTACCCGGGCGTTTACACAGCACACCCGAGTGTCATCGCCGGGCTTCTGTTCCGCGACTTTAAGCGCGGAAAAGATGATGCTTCCGTGGTGGCCATGCGGAGTGCCATTTTGTGACGACGCGTATCCTCACCATCGCTATCGCCGCTGACACCGACATCATTGTCGCGCGTCAGCGCACGCGTACGGTGACGGCGGCTTTGGGCTTCGACGCCCAGGACCAAAACCGCATCACCACCGCCGTATCCGAGATTGTGCGTAACGCCCTGGAATACGGTCAGGGCGGGCGCGTCGAATACAGCATCAAATCCGGCGTGCCCCAGGTTTTGCAGATTACCGTGACCGATAAAGGCCCGGGCATCCCCGACGTCGGTGCCATCCTGTCCGGCAGGCACATCTCGACTACCGGCATGGGCATCGGCATTACTGGCGCCCGGCGCCTCATGGACGACTTCGACCTCAAGAGTGCGTCCGTACAAGGTACGACGGTTGTCATGTCCAAGAACATGCCGCTCAAGGCCGGCATGGCGACGCCTTCGACCTTGCGCAAGATCGCCGATAGCGTCGCGATCCAGGAGCGCGTCGATCCGCTCAGTGAAATCCGGCGTCAGAACCAGGAGACCGTCCTGCAATTCCAGGAATTGCAGCGTCGGCAGGAAGAGCTTGAACAGCTCAACCAGGAACTCTCCGACACTAACCGGGGCGTGGTTGCGCTCTATGCCGAACTCGAGGAACGCGCCGATCACTTGCGCCGCGCCGACCAGCTCAAGACACGCTTCCTCTCCAATATGAGCCACGAATTTCGCACGCCGCTGAATTCAATTCTCTCTCTCGCCCGCCTGTTGCTGGCGCGCGTCGATGGCGAACTCACGGCTGAGCAGGAAAAGCAGGTCCAATTCATCCGCTCCGGCGCCGAGAATTTGAGCGATCTGGTCAACAACCTGCTCGATCTCGCGCGCGTGGAGGCGGGCAAAACCGTTGTCGTCGCGCGTGAATTCACGGTCGCCGATCTCTTCAGCGCCTTGCGCGGCATGCTGCGTCCCATCCTCGTCTCCGACAAGGTCGATCTGCTTTTCGACGAGCCTTCCGACCTGCCCGCCATGTTCACCGATGAGCCGAAGCTGTCCCAGATCCTGCGCAACTTCATCTCCAACGCCATCAAATTCACCGAGCGCGGCGAGATCCGCGTCTGGGCCGAGCACGATCCCGCATCCGGCGATGTCATCTTCAAAGTGCGCGATACCGGTCTTGGCATTGCAGAGAAAGACATCGCCACCATCTGGGAAGAATTCGGCCAAGTCCAAAACAGGCTTCAGTCCAGCGTCAAAGGCACCGGCCTCGGGTTGCCCTTAGCCAAAAATTTCGCACGCCTGCTGGGCGGCAGCGTCAACGTGGAAAGCAATCTGGGCGCGGGCTCGGTCTTTTCGGTCACGGTTCCGAGGGTCTATCGCGCGGCGGTGCAAAAGAGTCCCGGATTGGAGTGGTCGCAAAATCCGGCGCAAATCCCGCTCCTCGTGCTGGAGGACGATGCCGCCGATGCTTTCAGCATGGAGCGGATGCTCGCCCATTCGCGCTATCAGATGATCCGCGTGCACACCGTCGCCGAAGCGCGCGAAGCCCTGGCGGAAGTCACTCCGGCCGCCATCATCCTCGATGTGATGCTGGAAGGTGACGAGAGCTGGCGCGTGCTGATCGAACTCAAGCAGAACGAAAAGACCCACCATATCCCGGTGATCGTCGTGTCCTCGTCCGAGGAAGAGCGCAAAGCCCGTGGCTTCGGAGCGGATGAATATCTCGCAAAACCGGTCGATGCGCCAACACTCGTGAAGACTCTCGACACGCTGACGGGCGCTGAGACGGCCATCAAGGTCCTGGTCGTCGATGACGATGAAGTCTCGCGCTACCTCATGCGTCAGCTTCTTCCGCGTGGGGCCTTTGTCTTGAGCGAAGCCGCAACCGCCGAGGCGGGTCTTGCGCTCGCGCAAGAGAGTCAGCCCGACCTGATCCTGCTCGACCTCGATATGGCGGGCGTGGACGGATACGAGTTCCTCAATCGCGTCACCCAGAACAAAGACCTTAAAAACATCCCCGTCGTCGTTGCGACCGCCATGGTCATGGATGAAACCATCAAGTCGCGGCTCGCGCCGGCTGCCGGTGTCCTCTCCAAATACGACCTCAGCACGGATGTGCTCGTGGCAGCGATCCGCGCGGCCGTGAATGACAGCAACCGGAGCGCGGCGTGAACGGCATGACACAGCGCGAACGCATTCTTGTTGTCGATGATGATGAAGCCGGGCGCTATCTGAAAGCACGCCTGCTAACCAAAGCAGGCTACCCCGTTCTCGAAGCCGCCAGCGGCAAGGCCGCGCGCGATTTTTGCGCCGCCAATGCCTTCGCGCTGATACTGCTCGATGTGAAGCTGCCCGACGCGAACGGCGTCGATCTCTGCCGCGAGTTCAAGGCCGCCTGGCCGCATACCCTGATCATGCAAACGTCGGCGGCTTTCACCAGCCAGCAGAACCGCGCCAGCGGCCTGGCCGGCGGCGCGGATGCTTACCTCGTCGAGCCGCTGGATGCCGAAGAATTCCTCGCCACCGTCGAATCGCTATTGCGCCGCTATCGCACCGAACATCAGTTGCGCGAGAAACAAGCCAACACCGAAGAGCAGCTTCGCCATGCCCAGAAGCTCGATGTGTTGGGTCAGCTCACCGGCGGCATCGCCCACGACTTCAACAACGTGCTGACAATTGTCATGGGCAACCTGGAATCCATGCGCCGCCAGCTGGCAAAGGAAAGCCCTGACCTCGTGCGCATCCGCACCAATACCGACAGCGCCTTCTATGGCGCGCAACGCGCGATCGGCATCACACGCCAGCTCCTCGCCTTCTCGCGCCGTCAGCCTTTGGCGCCGCGCGTGCTCGATATCAATGCCGTTATCCGCAACCTGGGTCAGCTCTTGCGCCAGGTCCTGGGCGAGAAAATCGGCGTCGGCATGGAACTCGCGGAGACTCTGTGGCCGGTCCTGTGCGATGCCGACCAGTTGGAAACTGTCATCCTCAATCTCGTGGTCAATGCCCGTGACGCCATGGCCGAGGGCGGCACTCTCGTCATCCGGACGGACAACCATCACACCGGCAATGGTCACGCCGAGGGCCGCGACTGCGTCCTCCTTTCCGTGGCCGACAGCGGCTCTGGCATGAGTCCTGACGTTCTGAAGTATGCCTTTGAACCCTTCTTCACCACCAAGGATGTGGGCCACGGCACCGGGCTCGGCCTCTCGCAGGTTCACGGCTTTGTGCGTCAAAGCGGCGGCTCCGTCGAGATCGACAGCGAAATCGGCAAAGGCACAGCTGTGAAACTCTCGTTCCCACGTTATACGGGAGACGTGCCTGCCAGCGGTCCCACACACAACACGGCGTTACCCCACACAGCCCAAAGCCGCAAGATGGTCATCCTCGTCGTGGAAGATGATGCCCTCGTGCGCCAGCATACCATCGGCATCCTGAATGAAATGGGGCACACGGTGTTGGAATCTTCCACGGGCCCGCAGGCCTTGAATATGATTCAATCCAATCCCCAGATCGAACTGGTCTTCACGGACGTGGGTCTTGCCGGCGGCTTCAGCGGCGCAGAAGTTGGCCGGCGCGCGCGCGTCTTACGTCCCGATCTAAAGATTCTCTACACAACCGGATATGCCAATGAGCGCCTGACGCGCGAAGGAATGGGAGAAGATGAGATGGTTCTCGTCAAGCCGTTCACCTTTGAGGGATTGGCCGAGAAATTGGGCGAAGTCCTTTCCGCGAAGGCGCACAGCAAGATCATCTTGATGATCGAGGATGAGCCGCTCATCCGCCTTGATATGGCCTCTAACCTGCGCGACGTGGGATACGAGGTGATCGAAGCCGGCAGCGTTGCCGAGGCCTTGGCTCAGGTCAAGGAACACGGCGACCAGCTCGGCGCCATCATGTCCGACATCGGTCTGCCCGACGGACGCGGTGACGATCTGGTTCTGAAGCTGCGCACGCAATACGCCGGCCTGCCCGTGCTCATCACGACCGGCTACGAAGATCCGGCCTTGAAAGCCAAGTTCCGCAACGACCCGGCAACGACGTTCCTGTCCAAGCCCTATTTTGTCGAAGAAGTGGTCGATGCCCTGCAACGCATGGGCGTCATGGGCACGTTACCCCGCCCGCCGCTGCATCCCGCCGCGCAGCACCCACAATAGCGCCACGACGAAGCCCTTACAGCGGGGCAATAGCAACAGCGTCAGAATGAGGCCAAGGGTTGGCCACGCCACCATCTCCATCCATACGGGGATATTTTCGTAATGGCGCTCGACCCACCATACGTTCGGGAAAAGGATGTGCCCGACGATGAGGATGGTGAGCCAGGGCGGCATATCGTCCGCCGGCAGATGGCCTAGCTGTTCGCCGCACACGTCGCAGTGATCCACGACCTTCAGATAATGGTGGAGGATTTTACCCTCTCCGCAGTGCGGGCACTTGCCGGCAAAACCGCGCACAAGCGGCTTCACCCAACCGAACCGTTTTGCGAGGTCTTGAAGATCTGCGCTGAGGTTAGACAACTTTGATGGGCCGTTGTTCTGTGATGTGCAAATCGTAGCCTTCAAGGCCTACCACCACTTTCGAGGTGTTGGTGAGCACGATCATGTTCTTCACGCCCAAATCGACCAGAATTTGGGCGCCCACACCATAATCGACGAGTCGCGTAGTATGTTCTTCTCCGCGTGCCTTGGCGCGGATGCGCTCGGCCAGTTTCACGTTGTCGCGGAAAAAGACGATGACGCCGCGTCCGTAGTCGGACACCATCTGCATGGCGCGGGGTAACTCGCCCGTGCGCGCCGCCTGCATATCTTCCAGCATGTCGGGCAGCAGGTTGAAGTGATGCATACGCACCATCACCGGCGCAGCGCCGGCAACCTTACCCTTCACCAGGACGATGTGTTCTTCGTCGCTCACGGCGTCGGTATAGATTTTCATCGACCAGTCGCCGCCGATTTTTGAAGCGAAGGGTGCTTCGGCTTCCATCTTCACCAGCCGCTCGGTACGGCGGCGATAGGCGATGAGGTCGGCAATGGTTCCAATCTTCAGGCCGTGAAGCTGCGCGAAGGCGATCAGGTCCGGCATACGCGCCATGGAACCGTCATCATTCATGATTTCGCAGATCACGCCCGCCGGGATCAACCCAGCCAGGCGCGCGACATCCACCGCTGCTTCCGTATGTCCTGCGCGTACCAGCACGCCGCCATCCCGCGCCATCAAGGGAAAGATGTGTCCCGGCGTCGCGATGTCCTGCGGTGTTGAAGCCGGATCGATGGCCACGGCAATTGTGCGCGCGCGGTCGGCGGCGGAGATACCCGTCGTCACACCCGTGCGCGCTTCAATGCTGGTGGTAAACGCCGTGGAAAGGCGCGATTGGTTATGCGCCGGCATCAACGGCAGGCGCAAATGCTCCGTGCGCTGGCGTGTCATGGACAAGCAGATCAAGCCACGGCCATACTTCGCCATGAAGTTGATGGCCTCTGGTGTGGCCATCTGCGCCGGGATGATCAGGTCACCTTCGTTCTCGCGGCCCTCGTCATCGACCAGGATGAACATGCGGCCATTGCGGGCGTCATCGAGGATCTCCTCGATGGACGAGAGGTAGCTGGCTTGATCTTCACGCGCGGTATCGGGCACGGCGGCTCACTTACGCTTTGAATTCATTGAGACGCGCAACATAGCGCGCCAGGCTGTCGATTTCCATGTTGACGCGCGAACCCTCTGTCAGCGCGCCAAAGGTGGTCACCGCCAGGGTATGCGGTATCACATTGATGCCAAAGCTTTCCTGGTCCACTTCGTTGACCGTGAGCGATACCCCGTCCAGGCAAACAGAACCCTTGGCTGCGACAAATCGCGCCAGCTCGCGGGTCGGTACAATCGTAAAACGCTTGGAACCCGCCTCGTCGCGAACGCTGCGCACCGTCGCCACCGCATCCACATGGCCCAACACCATATGCCCGCCCAATTCATCGCCTATCTTCAAGGGCCGTTCCAGATTGATGCGCCCACCTGTCTTCCAGTCACCCAGCGTCGTCTTGGCGAGCGTCTCCTGCGAGGCATCCACCGTGAACCAATCAGCGCCCTTCTCCACCACCGTCATGCAGCAGCCGTTGCAGGCGATCGACGCGCCGATGGGCACATCGCTCATGGTGTAAGCGGTCTTCACCTTGAAACGCTTGGCAGCCTTGCCGGCGCTGACGTCGGTGATGGTGGCGAGATCGGTGACAATACCGGTGAACATGCTTTCATCCTACCGCGCGAGCAGATCCAGGCAATCGTCGCTAAAGGTCAGCGTTTCCCGGCGCGAGAACCCAGGCACCGCCGGCAGATGGCTCGCGCCTAACGGCCCAACGGCCGCAAGGCCGTCGCCGCCGATGATGCGAGGGCTGCGGAACCATGCGATCTCGTCAATCAGATCAGCCTTCATGAAACTTCCCGCGACCAACCCGCCGCCTTCGATCAACACGCGCGTCAATCCGCGCGCCGCCAGTGTCTTGTTCAAGGCCGTGGTGAGATCGGCTGTTTCGGCGGTGATGATCTCCACCCCGCGGCCCGCCAGTTCTTCGGCCTTTGGCCCCACCTCGGATGTCACGATCCATGTAGGAATGTCTTTGGCCGTTGTCACCACCTTGGCGGTGAAAGGTGTGCGCAAACGCCGATCCAAAATGATACGCACCTTGGGCCGCCCGGTGTACCCCTCCAGGCGGCAGGTCAGCGCAGGATCGTCTGCCAGCACTGTGCCCGAACCCACGAGAATCGCATCGTAGCGCGCGCGCAAGCTCTGCACCGCGCGCCGGGCTATTGGACCTGTGATCCATTTGCTGTCGCCGTTGGCCAGGGCAATGCGGCCATCCAGGCTGGTGGCGGTCTTCAAGGCGAACAGCGGGCGCTCTTTGGTGATGCGCTTGAAGAAGCCGGCGTTAAGTTGCTCGGCCCCCGCCTTGCCTACTCCCATTTCCACGGCGATCCCCGCCGCTTTCAACTTGGCAATGCCCTGCCCGCTCACGCGCGGGTCCGGGTCCGTGCAAGCCGCTACCACGCGCGCCACTTTGGCCGCGATCAGCGCATCGGCGCAGGGCGGGGTCTTGCCGTGATGACTACAGGGTTCGAGCGTGACGTAAGCGGTGGCACCGGCGGCATCGTTGCCTGCCCGTTTCAGCGCTTCGGTTTCCGCATGAGGCCGTCCACCGCTTTGCGTCCAGCCGCGACCGACGACAACGCCGTCTTTGACGATGACACAGCCGACGGCGGGATTAGGCCACGTATCTCCGAGCGTGCGCGCCGCCAGAGAAAGTGCCGCGGCCATGAAGGCCTGATCGGCAGCGGACGCGGGCGCGGACATTAGCCCTCGGAATTAGCCGCAGCAGGTTCCGCCAAGTTCTCAACAAAGCTCTCGAAGTCTTTGACTTCTCGGAAGTTTTTGTAAACCGATGCAAAGCGCACATAAGCCACTTTGTCCAAGCCCTGCAAGGCTTCCATAACCATCTCGCCAATGGCGCTGGAAGGAATATCGGACTCCCCCAAGCTTTCCAAACGGCGCTGAATGCTGTTCACAACGCGCTCGATACGCTCTTCGTCCACGGGACGTTTGCGGCAGGCGGTGGTGATCGAACGGGCGATCTTGTCGCGGTCGAACGGAATGCGCTGGCCGTTCTTTTTCACCACGGTCAGTTCGCGCAGTTGAATACGCTCGAATGTGGTGAAACGCGCGGAACAGGCCGGACACGAGCGGCGGCGGCGGATGGCGGAGTTATCGTCCGTCGGCCGGGAGTCCTTCACCTGGGTATCCATGTGACCGCAATACGGGCAACGCATGACCTTCCCCTTACCTCAAAAACCGGCGCGACCTTGAAGGTCTCTACCAGTGTAATTCCCCTCGAATTCGCCTTATGACCCCAATTTATTGATAAATCGGAAACCGTCGGCACAAATTCTGGACTCTGGCCCTAATATCCTTCTCCACGGCTTCGGTCTGGCCAGGGTTCGCCACCTGGGCATCCATGACCTCGCAGATCCACTCGCCGATCTGTTTGAACTCAGGCCTACCGAACCCGCGTGTGGTGGCGGCGGGCGTACCCAAACGGACACCGGACGTCACCGTGGGCTTCTCCGGATCGTACGGAATGCCGTTCTTGTTGCAGGTCATGCCGGCGCGCTCGAGCAAGTGTTCGACCACATTGCCGGTCAGCTTTTTGGGGCGCAGATCGACCAGCATCAGATGCGTGTCCGTGCCGCCGGCCACGATCTCAAGGCCGCCCTTGCGCAGGGTCTCAGCCAGTTCCTTGGCATTGTCCAAGATGGCTTGCGCATAGACTTTGAACTCAGGCTTCAGCGCTTCGCCAAACGCAACAGCCTTGCCCGCGATCACGTGCATCAGCGGACCGCCCTGCAAGCCTGGGAAGATGGCCGAGTTGATCTTCTTGCCGATGTCCTCGCTGTTCGAGAGGATCATCCCGCCGCGCGGACCGCGCAGCGTTTTATGTGTCGTGGTGGTGACCACATGGGCATGGGGCAGCGGGCTCGGATGAACGCCGGCGGCAACCAAACCGGCGAAGTGCGCCATGTCCACCATCAAGAACGCCCCGACGGAGTCAGCAATCGCGCGGAAGGCTTTGAAGTCGATAATGCGCGAGTACGCCGAACCGCCGCAGATCATAAGCTTGGGCTTATGCTCTTTCGCCAGGCTTTCGACCTGATCCATGTCGATGTGGCCATCCTGCTGGCGCACACCGTAACGGATCGGGTTGAACCACTTGCCCGACATGCTAGGGGCAGCACCGTGCGTCAGGTGCCCGCCTGAGGCGAGATCCATGCCCATGATGGTGTCTCCCGGCTTCACCAGCGCGAGGAACACCGCTTCGTTGGCTTGGCAACCGGCGTGAGGCTGCACGTTGGCGAAAGCGCAATTGAACAGCTTTTTGGCGCGCTCGATGGCCAGGTTTTCGGCGATATCCACGAACTCGCAACCGCCGTAGTAGCGCTTGCCCGGATAACCTTCCGCGTATTTGTTGGTGAGCACGCTGCCTACCGCTTCCAGTACCGCGCGGCTGACGATGTTCTCCGAGGCGATCAGTTCAATCTGCGACTGCTGACGGTCCAGCTCCTTGGTGATGGAGTCCATCACCGCCGGGTCGGCGTCAGCAAGGCTACGGCTAAAAAAGGGCGAACTCACGGGGCGGTCCATTTCACTTGTTATCCTTATCCGAGCTTTTCAACGCGGCGGGCATGGCGTCCGCCTTCAAAATCCGTGGAGAAGAAAGCCATCAGCACCTCGCGCGCCGTGGCGGGCGTGATGCTGCGCGCGCCAAGAGCGAGCACGTTGGCGTTATTGTGCTGGCGTGCGAGCATTGCTGTGGCGGTGTCTTGCACCAGCGCCGCGCGCATTCCGGCGTGACGGTTGACGGCGATGGATATGCCGATCCCGCTGCCGCAGATGGCGACACCGGCTTTGGCGCGGCCGTCTTCGATGGATTGTGCCAATGCATGGCCATAGTCAGGGTAATCGACGGAATCGGTTGTGGCGGGGCCGAGATCCAGCACCCCGTAACCCAGGCCCTTTAAATCCTTTGCCAAGGATGCCTTCAGCTCCACGCCCGCGTGGTCGCTGGCGATGGCGATGGTGTCCCCGGCTTCAGCCAATTTTTCTGACATTTGCTAGACCTTGGGGGCTGGAAGAGCCCTCCTACAATCGAGGGGATACCATATATCGCTCGGGCCTGCCAATGCGACACAAGGAGTTGGATTTATTGAGGAATTCGGCGCGTTTTTAGGCTATGACTGCCCCTTCTTGCGCAAGACCGCCTTGAGCTTGCGCAGAGCATTCATCTTCAAGGAGTACGGACTGGCATAAGCCGAGCCCACGACACAGACCTCGACATTCCTCACGGGATCGAGTGCGGAGACCTTCACGGCGTTGCCGATGGCCTTCACCTCGAACAAGACTTCGCCCAATTCCGGGTCGAAGCTGGGATCGTCTGGACTTCCTTGGGACATGGCTAAGAGGTGCGAGATGAATGGCGGCAACCGCGCCGCTTGGGATTTGCATGATAACACACGGAGCACAGTGAGGCGATGAAGGGGTTTGGCAGCACGATCAAAGCCCTGCTTCTCATCGTCGGCATTTCGCTGTTCATCGCCGGCGGGCTGTGGATGCTGGGTGTCCGCGCCCTGCCCGCCCTTGACGGCGAACTTACGCTCAATGGCCTCGGCGCTGGCGTCACCATCAGCCGCGATAGCCACGGCGTGCCTCTCATTGTCGCCGAGAGCGAGGACGACGCCTATTTCGCGCTTGGCTATGTGCACGCGCAGGACCGTCTCTTCCAGATGGAGCTCATGCGCCATCAGGGCCAGGGACGCCTCGCAGAAATTTTCGGGGCTTCCGCAGTCCCATCCGACAGGTTCATGCGCACGCTAGGTGTCTATCGCCGCGCGCAAGATGATTTTCAAAATCTCGATCCCGCCACGCAGAATGCTTTCCAGCGCTACGCCGCCGGCGTGAACGCCTGGCTCGGTGAAGGCCATGCCTTGCCGCTGGAATTCCGCTTGCTCTTCCTCGTTCCCGAGCCCTGGCAACCGGCGGACTCCCTCGTCTGGCAGAAGCTGATGGGCCTGCAACTCTCGGGCAACTGGACGCAAGAACTGCTCAACGCCGCCCTGGTCGCCAAGTTGGGAGCGGAGAAAGCCGCTGTGTTGTTCCCCGATCCCGCGGCCGCTGACCCCGTGACCGTGAACAAGCGCGCGGACCTCTTCCGCGATCTGCATCCCGAGCGCCTGCTTGCCGCCGCGACCGCCGTGATCCAGCCCACATCAGCGTCCAACGCCTGGGTGCTCGACGGCGCGCATAGCGAAACCGGCAAGCCGTTTCTTGCCAACGACCCGCATTTGGGATTCCAGGCGCCGAGTGTCTGGTACTTCGCCGGCATCGACACGCCCAAGTTCAAAATCTTCGGCGCCACCGTGCCTGGCGTCCCCCTTCATCTGCTCGGGCACAACGATCATGTGGCTTGGGGCATCACCACACCCGAAAGCGACACCAGCGATCTTTTCATCGAGCGCTTGTCCAATGACGGCAAGACGTACGATTCACCCGATGGACCTATGGCTTTCGACGTGCGCGAGGAAACCATCTTCGTGCGCCTGGGCCACGACGTCCCGCTCGAGATCCGCGAAACGCGCCACGGCCCCGTGGTCAGCGATATCCTCGCCGACGACGCTAAAATGGCGAAAATTCCCGAAGGCCATGTATTAGCGCTGGAAGCCGCCCTCTTCCAACCCGGCGATCATTCCGCCGACGGCGTCTATCAGATGAATCACGCCGGCGACACGCAAGGTTTCATCGAAGCCATCCGCCGCTTCCATGCGCCGCAGCAGAACATGATGTTCGCCGACACCAATGGCACGATCGGCTACTACGCGCCGGGCCGCGTGCCCATCCGCAAAGCCGGAGATGGCACGGTCCCTGTTCCCGGGTGGAGCGGTGATTACGATTGGACCGTTTGGATTCCCTTCGACGAATTGCCGCGCGATATCGCGCCGGCTTCGGGCGTGCTGGTGAATGCCAATAACAAAATGGTCGATAAGGGCTATCCCTATATGATTTCGGCCCATTGGTACGACGCTTACCGCGCGCGGCGCATCAACCAACTCATCACTGCGGGCAATCGCACCACACTCGCCAAGACTGAAGGACTTCAGCAGGACATCGTCTCGCTCATGGCCCGTGAGATGATTCCCCTGCTCATCGCGCGCACCGAGCCGCGCACGGACCGGCACCGCCAGATCCTCGCCATGCTGCGCGCGTGGGACGGCGTCATGGATCGCCGCCTCGCCGAGCCACTGCTGTTCTCGCTTTGGATGGAGAAGTTGAAGGACCGCATCCTCGCCGACGACCTCGGCGATCTCTACCCTGAGATGGGCGGCACGCGCGCCGAAGTCTTGCGCAATATCCTCACCCAGTATCCCGAGTGGTGCGACGATACGCGCACACCGGAGAAGGAAACCTGCGAGCAGCAGGTGAACGGCGCCTTCAGTGAGGTCATGATCTGGCTTGATGCTCACGACATCAAGGATTTCGCCAACCTGCGCTGGGGCGATTATCACAAGGCCACGTTCGCCAACCTCCTGTTTGGCAACATTCCCTATTTCAGCGCAGTGGGCCGCACGCGCCTGTCCAGCAGCGGCGACAACTACACCATCAACCGTGGCAGTTTCAGTTCCTCCACCGCGCGCCAGCCGTTCCGCCATTTCCATGGAGCGTCCTTGCGCGCCATCTATGACTTCTCCGATCTCTCTCATTCCAAGTTCGCCCTGGCCGGCGGCCAATCCGGGCAACTGGCCTCGCGCAATTATGGCGACCTGCTGGAGTCCTGGCGCGACGGGGCCTATTTCGAGGCCCCGACAGCGGACAACGCCGCGCATCAGCTGCGGTTAAAGCCTCCAAGGCCGTGATTTTCCGGGGAAACCGCCACTTCTTGTGGCCCGTTAAGCGAAGGTTTACATTATTCGTCAATGATTTGGGGTCAACTGCCCGGCATCCGGGCGGTTCGGGGTTTTAGGGCGGGCGTTTAGCTTATGGCAGAGCGGCCAGATTTCGGTGGTGCGGGCGGCGAAGGCAAAGCCCCCATCATCATCAAGCGTGTCAAGAAAAGTGCCGAAGGCCACCACGGAGGCGCGTGGAAAGTGGCCTATGCCGATTTCGTGACCGCCATGATGGCGTTCTTCCTTCTGCTTTGGCTTTTGAACGCCGTCACCGAACAGCAGCTCAACGGTGTCGCCGATTACTTCACGCCCATCGCCGCCTCCACCCGCGAAAGCGGTGCCGGCGGCATGCTGGGTGGTCAAACCGTGGGTGAAGGCGCTTCGCAATCGCGGACCGGCGCGACCGCCGCTGTCGTCTTGCCGCCGCCGTCCATCGGCTCGGGCGGTTCCGAGATGACAGATCCCAACCAAAGCTCGCAGAACAACGAAGACGCTTCTATTCGCGCTGCTCAGGAAGCTAAGGATCAACGCCAGTTTGAGCAGGTCCAGCAGGAATTGAAGCAGACCATCAGCGGCGTGCCCGACCTCGCCCCGCTCGCCAACAGCCTCATGATCGAGAACACGCCCGAAGGCATCAAGATCGAGATCATGGACCAGGATAAGGTCGATATGTTCTCGCCCGGCAGCGCAAATCTTTTCCCGCGCTCCAAGGATTTGCTGATGCAGATCTCCAAGGTGATCCGCAAGATGCCCAATAAGCTCAGCATCACCGGCCACACGGACCCCTCCACCGCCGTCGATCCGTCCGGTTATACCAACTGGGAACTGTCGTCCGACCGCGCCCTGGCCACCCGCCGGGCATTGCTGGAAGGTGGCCTCGATGACCGCCAGATCAATAAGGTCGTCGGTGTCTCCGACCGCGAACCCATTGATAAAGGCCAGCTCCGCTCACCCCGTAACCGCCGCGTTTCTATCGTCCTGCTCCGGGCCGAGAACACCAAGACCGAAGAATTCGACCGCCTTCCCCGCTTCCTGGAAAAGAAGGGCGGAACGCAACCCACGATACCGGCCACGGGCGAAAGCCTGGCGCCGGCGGCTCCACCCGCCAACTGATGAAATTGCGGCGCCTGCCGCCAACTGATTATTTTTTCGGCGCAAATTGCCGTTTTTGTGCGTTGTCACACAGAGCGAGAATACGCCGGCTTCAGGTACCGAGTTGGGCTTGCAACCCTGCCCGTCCAACGCCATTCTAAGAATATAAAGCGATGGACCAGACACCCCTCAAACGTCCGCAGTTCTTCTTCACCACGGCCCCGTTGCCGTGCCCGTACCTGCCTGAGCGTCTTGAGCGCAAACTGGTCACCGAGCTTTCCGGTCCCGGCGCCGAACACTTGCACGAAGCTCTCGCCCGTTCCGGCTTTCGCCGTAGCCATTCCATTGCCTACGCCCCGGCCTGCCCCGGCTGCAAAGCCTGCGTGCCCGTGCGCGTGGTGGTGCGCGAGTTCAAACGCCGCCGCACTTTGAATCGCCAATGGCGCCAAAACCAAGATCTTATGGCCGTGAAAGTGCCGGCGCGCGCCACCACCGAACAATACGAGCTTTTCTCGCGCTATCAGCAGTCGCGCCATGCAGGCAGCGATATGGCGCTCATGGGTTTCTACGAATACAGCGCCATGGTCGAAGACAGCCCCATCGACACCTTCCTCGTGGAGTATCGCGACCGTTCTGGTGTGCTCACGGCCGTCTGCCTGACGGACCGCACCACCGATGGCCTTTCTGCCGTCTATAGCTTTTTCGATGCCGGCGGCACCCGCGATGGCCTCGGCAATTACGTCGTTCTCTGGCTGGTGGAACAGGCCCGCAAGTTGGATCTGCCTTACGTCTATTTGGGCTACTGGATATCCGACAGTGCCAAGATGGCTTACAAGGCGCGTTTCCAGCCCCTGGAGACTTTGGGCCCGAACGGCTGGTCACGTCTGGACGTTCCCGTTCCCAACGCCGCCGCCTGAACTTAGTGGTTGGCAGCAACCCTGCTTAAAAAATAATCGTTCCTCTTATATGCCTGTTAAACAGGCCGATTCATCCTTGTATTCAAGGATAAAAACCATTTGAGTGTGCGCGGTTTTGGCTAGGGACGTGGGGCGATGAAGGGCGGCACCCAGCAGATCGAATCGTTTGTACGCGCCGGCATGATTGGTCTGGTGCTGTACCTGTTTGGCGCCAGCATCGTCATGTACATGCAGGTGGGCCGTCTGCGCGATGCCCTCAACTGGGTAGATCACACCCATGAGGTCCGTTACGCGCTGCAGGATACATTCTCCCTTATCCTTGATGCGGAATCCGCCGAGCGCGCCTTTGCGCTCACCTCCAATTCCGAATTTCTCATGACGTACTTTGGCGCGTCCACTCGCCTGCAAGACAACTTGAAGCGTCTTCAGGACTTGGTCGTAGACAACGACATCCAGCGCATACGTAGCAGTGAACTTATAAAACTGGTTGATACGCGCCTCGAACAGATGCGCGCCAGTATCGACTTTGCGCGCAAGCTCGATATCACCACCGCGCCGGAGAACTACCGCTCGGGCATGGGCCGCGAGACCGCCAATCGCATCCGCAATGTTATGGAGCAGATGCTCGACGAAGAGAACGAGCTTTACGGCGCCCGCAGCATTGAGATGGAGGATGCAGCGCGCATCACGGTGCTCGCGTTCGTCGCTCTGCTCTTGCTCTTTGGTGTCGTTGCTGGAGGTTACTTCATCCTTGCTAATCGCAATATTGCCGCGCGCAACGCCATGCTCGCCGAATTACTGGAAGCCAACGCCAAGACCGAACGCGCCGATAAGTTCAAAGGCGATGTGTTGAATTACCTGGGCGCATCGCTCCTCGATCCTTTGACCAAAATATCCGGGGCCACAGACCTCTTGCTTTATCGCGGCGACGACCCTCTTCCCGAGCGAGACCGCAAGACCGCCACCGATATCCAGGCCACCACACGCGTGCTGCTGTCTATGGCGACCAACTTCACAAATATCGGTCTGATGCAGGGCGGCAAAGCATTACCCCTGCAAGAGGACGATCTGAACCTTATCGATGTTCTGCGCGACGCCGTCGGCGCCATTGCCAAACATGCCGCGCGCACAGGCATCACACTCGATAGACAACTACAGTTCGAACGCGTGCTCGTGCGCTATGATAAACAAAAGCTAAAGCAGATTCTGCAGAACTTGCTCGACAACGCACTCAAGAACACACCGGCAGGCGGACACATTGAGATCAAGCTCACAGCGGAAGACGGCGGCGCGCTGATGCTTACGATCCGCGACAACGGCGCCGGAATCTCACGCGCCCGCCTCGAGCAGATCATGGTACCCTTCGCGCAAATCGACAGTGTTGTCTCGCGGCAAGACGGCGCCATCGGCCTTGGTTTGCCTATGGCCATCGGGTTCGCCCAAGCGCACGGCGGTACATTGCGTCTGGATAGCGCTATTGGGAATGGCACGACAGCTGTACTTTGCATCCCCGCCGCGCGCGTGCTGCGCATTTTTGGTGACAGCGAGCCGTTACCTATGGGCAACGCTCCGGCAGCGTAAAGCCGCGATTTGTAGTCGCGCGTCGCTTCCTACGGGCACTTTTCTGACGGCTCCACGATCCGCATACGCAAGCGATGCCCGCCGATCTCAAGGTCGGATTGATCGGGCGGAATAGCTTTCATCTGCCCCTGTTCAATACTTACGCGCATATCCGGGCAGTTGATGCGAGATTCCAGAAGCCCCACGAGGCCCCATTTTGCTTCCGGAGATTGCTTGAAGACATAAGCCCCCATGCCCAATCGCTCGGGGATGAAGATGACTTCTTCAATGCCGTCACCATCCAGGTCGATCAAGGTAGCGTGACAAAGCTCCGTTTTCACCGTCATGCATGACGGCAATCCGAAGGCGCCGGGTGCCGCAGGCAAATTCCAGTTCTGGGCCACAAAAGATTCCGGAAGGCTCCTGCCCGTTGGAATCACCGGGATATCCGCGACCGACACCGTGCTTGGCTTGGGCGCGCGTTGCCATTGATTCCAGTTCATCTGTAGCAGCGCCGTAAGTCTGTCCGCCTCTGGTTTTTCCAACACTGTGCCAGCCTGCAACTCATGCAGTACGTTTACGCCATATCTCCCTCCTTGAAAACGCAGATAGACTAAGTCCAATTCCCCGGCGGTGATGAGTCCCGCTTTCAGCCGCGCCATCTGACTGCTCACCGAAATACGTGTTGGATCGAACAGCGGCGAGAACAATGCAATCAGCACTGCCGGCACCACAAAGGCCATGGCGATATTGACCCGCTCCATGACCAGAAAGTTGCGCCGTGCCATGGACCACGCATAACCGCCCGCGAACCCGGCGGCTACAAAGATGCATGCCGCTGCCACAATACGATCATGAGTCCAGCCATAGGCGTTCACACGCAATCCCAGTCCGTAACCCGCGATCAGCACCAGCGGCGTCAATTCCAGCGCCGCGAGCGCAAGCGCGGCACGCAAGACTCTTGGCGCAGTCTGAGCCTGATCGCCGTCCTGAAAGACAGTGTTGATAAGACCGATCAGCGCTGCGGCCGCCGCGAGTAAAAGGCCCGTGGCAAACTTTGTCGCCCATAGACCTTCAAGCCCCGTGAACGGTAGGCTAATCAGGAACAGGCCCACGATCCCAGCGAGCAGCGGCAACAGGTAAGACAGCAGCGTCAGCGCCAGGATGCGGATGCCGGCGATGATGTTGGGGCGGATATCGGTGACGTGCAGCGCCAAAGCCGCCACGGATGTTGTCGCCGGAATCCCGAACCACGGCTTTTGAATGATTTTCTTGAAAAGCGCGATATGGATCAGCTCGAAGAGCTGCGCCCCCAAGAACAGCAGAAGCCAAAATACGATACAGAAGGCCACGGTTGCCGCCACCTGCACGCCGTGCTTCCAGGCCAGATCATAATAAGTGCGATAGGAAGCAATGCGCTTTCCCTCAGCGCTCGCGGCAGTCACCAGTGTATGCCCAATGAGCAGCCCGACAGCCAGTGTAAACGTCAGCATGTGCGCGGCAGAGGTGATCGCCCAGGAATAAAATTGCTCGGGTGTCTGCGGCTCAAGGCCGTACGTATAAGCGACGTAACCCCCGAGGGCTGCACCCAACACCGCAACACATCCCAGCCAACGCCCAAGCAGAACGGCGCGAATATTCCCAATCCCTATCAAGGCCACCAGGGGCAGGAATACGGCGAGCAGGACGAGTGGAATAAAAACATAAGCGTTCGTCGCCGGCCAAAGTCTGTGATCGAAACTTTGGTAAAGCGCAAACAGCGCCACACCCTGCCCGAACCCAAGCGCGATCCGCGCCATCGGA
Source organism: Fidelibacterota bacterium (assembly GCA_947472795.1). GTDB lineage: Bacteria > Pseudomonadota > Alphaproteobacteria > Rhodospirillales > Rhodospirillaceae > SHVO01. Next base: position 79,512 of record CANJBL010000010.1, read on the forward strand.
ATGCTTCTGAGATCCATGCAGTCGCCCCCTTGAAGTGTCTGCGCGTAGTCTCACTATCTTCGTGGCATTTTATGGAAAGAGTTGCGCCTAAACAGAGGCCACCATCTCCTGCATCATCTCAAGTTGCTTGCGATAAATGCGCCGCAAAGCGCCCGGCACCAGCAGTCCTTCCAAAAGTCCTGTGAACCCTTTCTGTGATTCCCATACGGTTTTGATGGCAACGTTACAGGTGCTCTCGCTGGTGGCCGTTACCGTAAATGTCGTCGCAAGACCCGTTGTGATGTCGGTTTCCATCAATGTGCGGCCGGGCTCTGGCGCGCTCACAATCATATGCAGCATCTGCTCCTTGCCCAGGATGCGTGTACGAACATCGAGTTCTGTCCCCGCACCGTGTCCGCCTTTTGTGACATTCAGCGCCAGGAATGTATCCGGCGGCAGGATCTTGCGATGGGCGCCGGCATAGTCGGCCAGGATGCCGTAAACAGTCTCTGCCGAGGCTGCGATGGTTGTGCTATAATTTGCCGTCAGTTGGGTCATGACACGCACCCTAAGAATGGTGGGAACACGATGCAAAGCATTATATCCAAGAAGAGTGCCATTGCAGTGGCCATCGTGACGATCTCTGCCCTAACTCTTGCAGGCTGCACGGACCTTCCCACCATGCTCGCGGGCACCGCCAAGGGATTCTGTGCTCACAATCCGGGCACAAGCCCCTGCACCCGCCCCGGCCCCGCCGCGAACAGCGGCCTCGCCGGCCGGTAGTCGCACTTAAATTAGCCTGAGAACGTCCGCGCGCGGTAAACGCGCGCAAAAAAAATAGCCGGCCGTTCTAGCCTGAGAACGGCCGATCTTCGCGGCTGAAGCCTTTGGGCGGCAGGCGACCCGCTTGCGCGCGTTCGCCGACCCAGTCCTTCAAATCCGTTTCCGTGCGTTCGCGGTCGCCGGAATTCCAAGTCAGGCCTTCCTTCAGATTGAAGACCTTAGCGTCAGCAGTGCCGCCGTCCTTGTAACGCTGGAAGATCACGCCGCGTCCGCGCGCCATCTCGGGCACTTCCTTCAGCGGGAAGATGAGCAGCTTGCGATTGTCACCGATGATGGCAACGGAATCCGCTGGTTTGCCGCCCAGCAAGTCGGAGCCCGTACCCGCCGTGCCAGGAATCGGCGCGCACACGCGGCCCTTCTCACCGTCGGCGAGATTGAGCGACTGCTTGCCGTTCTTGGTCTGGGCGACGACTTGCTCGGCCTGCACAATGAACCCACGGCCTACGCTGGAGACCACCAGGAATTTCTGCTCACTCGCATAAACCCACATGCCGACAATGTCGGCATCGTTAGGCAGGTCGACCATCAGGCGAATGGGCTCGCCAAAGCCGCGGCCCGGCGGCAAGCGGTCCGCCGCCACCGTATAGAAACGCCCGTCAGAGGCGAACATCAGCAGCTTGTCCGTCGATTGCGCCTTCACGGCCGCCCGGAAAGCATCGCCTTCCTTGAACTTGAGATCGCCGCCGCCGCTGACAACCTCGTCCTTGTGGCCCTTCATCGCCCTGATCCATCCCTTCTGCGTCAGGATGATGGTGACGGGTTCCTTCTCCACCAATTGCTCGATAGGCACAACAACAGCCGAAGGCGCATCACCCAGTTCCGTGCGCCGTTTGCCGAGCACGGTCTTCTGGCCGAATTTGTCTTTCGCTTCCTTGATCTGCCAGGCGATGATCTTCCAGCGCTTGTCCTCGTCCTTCAGAAGCGCGTTGATCTCTTTCTTCTCTTCGCTGAGCTTGCCGTGCTCGCCTTTGATTTCCATCTCTTCCAGCTTGCGCAGAGAGCGCAGCCGCATATTAAGGATGCCTTCCGCCTGCACGTCGCTCAGGCTGAAACGCTTCATCAATTTTGGCTTGGGCTCGTCCTCGGTGCGGATGATATGGATCACCGCATCCAGATTGAGATAGGCGATCAAGTAGCCTTCCAGCATCTCCAGCCGGTGCACGATCTGCCCCAGCCGGTGCTTGGAGCGGCGCACCAACACCACCTGCCGGTGATCCAGATAGGCCTGCAGCACTTCGCGCAGGTCCATGACCCTGGGAATGCCATCCGCGCCGAGCACATTCATATTGAGGCCGAAGCGCACTTCCAGATCGGTCTGGCGGAACAGCTGTTCCATCAATTGCTCGGCATCAACCGTGCGCGACTTGGGCTCCAGAATGACGCGCACCTCTTCCGTGGACTCATCGCGGATGTCAGCCAGGAACGGCAGCTTCTTTTCGTCCATCAGCGCGGCCACGCGCTCGATGAGTTTCGATTTCTGTACCTGGTATGGAATTTCCGTGATGATGATCTGGTACTGGCCGTGGCTCAGCTTTTCCTCGCGCCACTTGGCGCGCAGGCGCAAGGAACCGCGCCCCGTGCGGTAGGCCTCCACGATGGTCTCGCGGTTCTCCACCAGCACGCCGCCCGTGGGGAAATCCGGCCCGGGCATCAAGTCGATCAGCGTGCCGATCTGCGCCTTAGGCGTCTTGATGAGATGCAGCAGCGCGTCACATACCTCGCCTACATTGTGCGGCGGGATATTGGTCGCCATGCCCACCGCGATCCCCGACGAGCCATTCGCCAGCAGGTTCGGCACCGCCGCCGGCATCACCACCGGCTCGCTCTCTTCGCCGTCATAGGTGGGGCGCAGATCGACGGCGTCTTCATCCAGGCCGTCCATCAGCGCTTGCGCGAATTCCGTCAGGCGCGCTTCGGTGTATCGCATGGCGGCAGCATTATCGCCGTCGATGTTGCCGAAGTTGCCTTGGCCTTCCACCAGCGGATAGCGCACCGCGAATTCCTGGGCCAAGCGTACCAGCGCGTCATAGACCGAGGTATCGCCGTGCGGGTGATACTTACCGATGACGTCACCGACCACGCGCGCGCATTTCTTGAATCCGCCGGATGGGTCCAGCTTCAATTGACGCATGGCGTAGAGCAGGCGCCGGTGCACGGGCTTCAGGCCGTCGCGCACATCGGGCAGCGAACGCGACACAATGGTCGACAGCGCGTAAGCCAGATACCGCTCACCCAGAGCCTTATCCAAAGGCGTGGGGATGATGGTCTCGGCGCGCGCGGGCAACGGTGCTTTGGGTGACTTGGCCATGGGTCTCGAAACGCGACTCTTCTTAAAGCGGGTCTTACGCCGGGCGCGCGCAGCATAAGCACGCAGCCCGGAAAGTCCACTAGCCATAGTATGTCAGTTGCAAAAGCCGCTCAACACGTCGCGTTTCGGCGTGCGTTTTAGCTAAATCGCGCGGCGAATCGCTCACGGGAGGACGGTAGCTCCTGGCTGTGCGGGCGAAAGACATGGGTCTCGAAGAAATGCCGCGTGAGCGCCAAACCTTGCGCGATCTCGGTGGGGCCCTGCGCCGTCGCCGCCTCCTCCCGCAAGAAAGCCGGCAAGGTCAGCAGCCGTGAGAGGTACGGCTCCGCCGCCGCCCGCGACACTGCCCGGCCCGAGCGCGGCGAGACGTGGCTCAAGTCTTCCGTCACACCCGTGACGGCGCATGCGGAAAGGTCGAGCCCATATCCCATGTCGCGCAACAGGCCCAACTCCCACAACACATACTCCGCTTCCCATCCCGGCACGCCCAGATGTTCGAGTAAATGCAATGTATGGCGAAACACCGCCCCATGCGGCTCGCGCTCCGGCAACGTGGCTTCTGCCATGGCGCACATGGCCGAAAGCCCTGCCAGCAGATCGGCGGCGATCATGGCTTCGGCTGCGAAGGCCCTGGCACTCTCCAGGGTGAAGGTGCCCAGTTGCTCGTCCAGGCGCGCGCGCCACCAGGCTTTCACCAGATTACCCTGCTGCAGCATGGCACGCCCGCCTTTGCCCGATCCGCCTTTGACGATACCGGCGTGGCGGCCCTGCTTCTCTGTCAGCAACGTGATGATGGCATCGTGCTCACCGAAGCGGCGAACCGCGAGGATGATGCCCTGGTCTTCCCAATTTACCGCCATGAGGCAGGGTTTACTTGAAGCGCATGAAGAAGACGGCAATGCCCATGATGGCGCCGGCGATACCTAAAAACATCGCCAAGTAATCAGCCGCCTTCAGAGGCAGTTGCTGACCGCGCCGGATCGCGAGGAACGCGAGAGCAGCAACGCCTATCAGAAAAGAAGCAACGCCGAAAACTCTCACGGACACGCCTCAATGATTGAATGCAGAAACGCATAAGACCGGAATCAAGCGTTGAAGTCGAGCCCCCAGGCCGCATAGAGCCCGCGATCCTCAACCCAGCGCTCGTTAACCTTCACATGCAGGAAGAGATGCACGCGCCGCTCCAGCAGCGTTTCAAGCTCCATGCGTGACGAAGCGCCGATGGATCTGATGCGCTGCCCGCCATTGCCCAGCACAATGGGCCTGTGGCTTTCGCGGGTGACATAGATCACCTGCTCAATGCGCACGCTGCCGTCGGCCTTTTCTTCCCAGCTCTCCGTATCCACGGCGCAGGAATAAGGCAGTTCCTGGCGCAGGTTGAGGAACAGCTTCTCGCGCGTGATCTCGGCAGCCAGCATACGCACCGGCATATCGGAGACATCATCTTCAGGAAACATCCACGGGCCTTCGGGCATCATCGTGGCAAGGCGGTCGCGTAAATGGTCCAACCCATCGCCTGTTAGTGCCGAGATCATGAATATCTCCTCGAACACGCCCTCACCATTCAGCCGTGCGGTCATCTCCAAAAGTTTGCCCTTGTCGGAAACATCTACTTTGTTCAGTGCAAGCAGCGCCTTCCGGCCCGAGGATTTGATATCGGCAATGATGCGCGGCGTATCGTCCTCGCGTTTGCTGGCGTCGATCACCAGCAGCACCACTTCCGCGTCCGCGGCCCCCGCCCATGCCGCCGCCACCATGGCGCGTTCCAGCCGTTTCTTTGGCTGGAAGATGCCGGGTGTATCCACAAACACCACCTGCGCTGCGTCGAACATCGCAATACCGCGCACGATGGTGCGTGTGGTCTGCACACGCGGCGAGACAATGCTCACCTTCGTGCCGACAAGCGCATTCACCAGTGTCGATTTTCCGGCGTTCGGCGCACCGATGACGGCAACAAAGCCGAAGCGCGTACTTACGTTTTGCGGTGATGTATCTTCAGTTTCGGTCATAAAGCATCCGGTAATATGGCCAGCAGCTCTGTCGCTGCGACCTGCGTGGCAAGGCGCTTGGTGCGTCCCTGCCCGCGTTTTTCTGGAAATCCCTGCACCATCACCGTCATGGTGAACGATGGTGCATGCGCCGGCCCTGCCGACTCAATCACTTTATATTCCGGCAATGGCAAGCCGCGCCCTTGGGCCCATTCCTGCAAAGCGGTCTTGGCATCTTTCGGCGGCGAAAGGTCCGCGCGCATCAATGTATCCCAATGCGCCGAAATGAAAGGCTCCGCCGCCGCTAAGCCGCCGTCGAGAAAAAGCGCACCGATGATCGCCTCGCAAGCATCCGCCAGCACGCTGGGCTCGGCGAGATCGATGCGGTGACCCTTGGCCACTTTCAAATAGGTGCTGAGTTTCAACGTGGCCGCCACTTGCGCCAGTGTCGGCGCGCTGACCAGCGCAGCCAGGCGCGGCGCAAGCTCGCCTTCGTCCTCATCCGGAAATTCGCGTAAAAGCTTGTCGGCGATCACCAGCCCCAGCACGCGGTCACCCAGGAATTCCAGGCGCTCGTTGCCGTCCACCGGCGAGACGACCTGGCCTTTGGCGGGCGCACCCAGGGCTCCGCGATGGGTCAAGGCGCGCGCAAGCAAGCCCTCATCGGCGAAGTTGTGTCCGAGTGTCTTTTCCAGGGGATGCGGTGCCGGGCGGTCAGTCATGCGCGGACCAAACCACGCTAAGGTTCATCACGCTCAGTTGATTCCGCTGAAGAGGCGGTTGAAGCGAATGGCGAAGGGCCACTTCCATATTTCCCAAATGGAAGCGCTGCCATCCGTCGAGAAGAACAGGAACTCGGCGCGGCCCACAAGGTTCTCTGCCGGCACCGGGCCCACGTCGGCGCGGCTATCGACGGAATTGTCGCGATTGTCGCCCATCATGAAGTAGCAGCCGGGCGGCACTTCGAATTCGGCGGTGTTGTCCAGGCGACGGTTGTCGCCTTCCTCGTAGATGTCATGCACTTTTCCGCCGGGCAGCGTTTCCTTGTAGTGGATCGGGCGGCGGATATTCCCATCGGTGTCGCGGTAGGCAACCTCGTCCACCTTCTCGCGCTCGATCAGCTGGCCATTGATGAACAGGCGGCCGTCCTGCATGCGCACTTTGTCGCCCGGCAGACCGATGAGGCGTTTGATGTAGTCCGTCTTGCCGTCCGACGGCAACTTGAACACGATGACGTCGCCGCGCTTGGGCTCGCGCTCGAAAATGCGGCCCGAGAACGGGATCAGGCTGAAGGGCACCGAGTGCTTGCTGTAGCCGTAGGAGTATTTGGAGACGAATAGGTAATCGCCCACCAGCAGCGTCGGAATCATGGAGCCCGAGGGAATATTGAACGGCTCGAACAGGAAAGTGCGGATCACCAGCGCCACGATCAGGGTATAGACGACCGTACGCACGGTTTCGCCAAACCCCTCCTGCTTCTTGGTCGCGGCGGTGGCGGGGGAAATAACCGTGGAGCCGGGTTTGTTCATGTCTGCCGGGAATTTAGAGGGGCCGTGTTGGGCGGATGAAGCCAGCGGAGCCCTCTAAAGTCAAGGGAATCAGCCAGTATCAGAGCTGATATCAGCCGGGCCTCAGGCCGTTTAGGCCTTATCCGGGACCGCCGAGATAATCACAGTGGCTTCGGCCATGGGATATTCATCGGTGATGGTCAAATCTACCTGGGCACGCATCCCGGGCGGCGTTAACGCCGCCAGCCGGGCGGCAGCGCCTCCCGTCATGACGACCGTTGGCTTGCCGCTGGGCAGATTAACCACCCCAAGGTCGCGCCAATAGATGCCGGCGCGGAATCCGGTACCCAAGGCCTTCGATGCCGCTTCTTTTGCGGCATAGCGCTTGGCCAGCGTCGCGGCATAACTATTGCCCGCACCCTTGCGCCGCTCGGCCTTGGCTTGCTCGACCTCGGTGTAGATCCGTTGGATGAAGCGGTCGCCAAACCGGGCCAGCGTGCTTTCAATGCGGCGGATATCGATCAAGTCGTTGCCGATGCCAAGGATCATGCCGGTGCTCTTATGCCTTTGCCGCGCGCCGCGTTCGGGCGCCGCGCGCCAAATCCATAGCCGCGCGCATGCTGCGAATGGCGGCGTCAAAGCCGATGAAGATCGCCTCGCCCACCAGGAAGTGCCCGATATTCAATTCCGCCAGGGTCTGTATAGCCGCTATCGGTCCTACCGTGTCATAGCCCAGGCCATGACCCGCATGACATTCCAAGCCGATCATCTCGGCGTGGGTCGCCGCCGCCTGCAGGCGTTTCAATTGGTGCTCACGTTCGGGCCCGGGCGGCACTTCACAGTACGAGCCGGTGTGTAATTCCACTACCGGCGCACCGATTTGCTTGGCCGCATCCAATTGCGCGACGTCAGCCTCGATGAACATGGACACACGAATGCCCGCATCCACCAGCTTGCGCACATAGGGTTCTAGACTCTTTCGCGCGCCCGCTACGTCCAAGCCACCCTCGGTGGTGCGCTCTTGACGCTTCTCCGGCACGATACAGGCCGCATGCGGCTTGTGACGCAAAGCAATCGCCAGCATCTCTTCCGTCGCCGCCATTTCCAGGTTCAATGGAATCTTCAGCTCGTTCATGAGCCGTGCGATATCTGTGTCCGAGATATGCCGCCGGTCTTCACGCAAGTGCGCCGTGATCCCGTCGGCTCCCGCCGCCGCCGCCATCAAGGCCGCGCGCACCGGATCAGGATGCACACCGCCGCGCGCGTTGCGCACAGTCGCCACGTGATCAACGTTCACGCCGAGGCGCAAAGCTCGCACCGTCATACGTCTGTCCCCGCGGGCGGCATTGTTACGCCGGGCGGATGCGTCTTCTCAAGCCGACGCTCCACGCGCCGTTTGTGCACGCGTTCCAGCACCGGCACCAGCGCAAAGTACGACGTCAATCCCGCGACGATCCCCATTGGAACGCTTCCCACCAGCATCGGCCAGAAGACCGGCCAAACTTCTCTCACGAACATATCCCAGTTCAGTTGCAAGGTGGATTCCGTAAGTCCCTTGAACATGCGGATGAAGTTGGGCGGCCGGTGCGTGCCCAACCCGCTTATCATCGTGCCCACGTAGTAAGAGCCGTACCACAGCGGCGGCGCTGTCCACGGATTGGCCACCTGCGCGCCCAGAACAGCGGCGAAAATATTTCCGCGCAAAGCCCAGGCGATCAATCCGGCGGTGACAATATGGGTGCCGTACAGCGGCGTCATGGCGATGGCCGCGCCGACAGCAAACCCCGCCGCGATGCTCGATGGCGTTCCGGGGATGCGCTGCAGACGGTGCCAGAAATAAACGACGGTCCGCCGCCACCCCATGCGTGGCCAGAACAGGCGTCCTAGGCGGGTGGGAAAGGAAAGTTTGTGGCGACGTTGAAACATGGCGGAGATATTGCTTGGGTTCTGCGGCGGTGCAAGGGGAAAGCCGTGACAAAGCCCGCAATTCCCGTCTTGCCAAGCTGAAGTGGAACTAAACCTGCGGGTGCGCCGTTCTAGGGATGATCTGCAACCCACTTTTTCGCGAGGTTTCCATGCGCGGCGGACTTTTGTGGCTTCTGGGCATTCCCCTTCCCGTGATCATTTTGCTCTATCTCTTCCACATCATCTAACGCCAAAGCTCTCTACCGCCGCGCCCGCTCCACGGAATTGATGGCGGGCGTGGCGCGCAGGGCGGCGATGATATGCGTGAGATGCTTCAGGCCTCTCACTTCGATATCCAGGCTCATTTCAAAAAAGTCTTTCGAGCGCTTTGATATCTTCAAATTGGAGATATTACCGAAGTTGCGCGCGATGACGGTCGAGAGCGCGCCCAGGCTTCCCGGTTCGTTGGCGACAACAAGATTGACGCGCCCGATGTGCGCGTCTTTGTCTTTATCCGCATCCCAGGCAAGGTCGATCCAGCGCTGCGGCTGGTCGGCGTAATCATCCAGTTTTTCACAGTCGATGGTGTGAACCTCGATCCCGCGCCCATCAGTAACGATGCCGACGATACGGTCGCCGGGCAGCGGATGGCAGCACTCGGCTACATGCACGGCCATGCCCGGCGTCAGTCCGCGGATGGCAATGGCGCTGCCGTCGTGGCTCTGCCTAGCGCGCGCCTGCGACAAGTTGACGACGTTATCCTCGTTCTGCATCTGCACGCCGGGGTACACCGCCAACAGGACCTCGCGCCCGATCAGGCGCCCCTCGCCCACTTTGGCGTAGAGATCATCGATGGAATCCACGTCCATCTTCTCCAGGATGCCCTGCAGGCCTTTGTCCGTGAGGTCGAGACCTTCCTTGGTAAAGGCCTTCGCCAGAATCTCGTGACCAAGCTTGATGTATTCCGTGCGCGCTTCGGTGCGGATACGCCGGCGAATATGCGCGCGCGCCTTGCCTGTCACCACGAAGCCTTCCCATTCCGGCGATGGCTTTTGCGCTTTCGATGTCACCACTTCTACCTGATCGCCGTTCTGCAACCGCGTACGCAAAGGAACGATGCGGCCATTTACCTTCACACCGACGCAGGTATTGCCTACCTCCGTGTGCACGGCGTAGGCGAAGTCCACGGCACTGGCGCCGCGCGGTAGTGCGATCAGATCACCCTTCGGCGTGAAGCAGAACACCTGGTCATGGAACATCTCGAGCTTGGTGTGTTCCAAAAATTCTTGAGGCGACTGGGCGTGTTCCAGAATGTCCACAAGTTCGCGTAGCCATGAATACTGGCGGCCTTCGACGGATTTCAGCGGCGTGCTCTCGTCGAAAAGATCCGAACCCTTGTAGCGCCAGTGCGCCGCCACACCGAGTTCGGCGATCTCGTGCATCTGGTGTGTGCGGATCTGGATTTCGATGCGGTGGCGTTGCGGACCGATGATGGACGTGTGCAGCGAGCGATAGCCGTTGCGCTTCGGCGTGGAAATGTAATCCTTGAAGCGCCCTGGCACTGTTGGATAGGAGGTGTGCACCACGCCCAGCACGCGGTAGCAGTCTTCCAACTTATCGACCGTGACGCGGAAGGCCATGATGTCCGAGAGCTGCTCGAAGCTCACATCCTTGATCTGCATCTTGCGCCAGATGGAATAGGCCGTTTTCTCGCGCCCCGAGATATAACCCTCGATGCCGGCTTTGCGTAAGACCTGATCCAACTCGTCCATGATCTTCACGACAAGATCGCCGCCGTGAAGTTCCAGAAAGCGCAGGCGCGCGAGGACCGATGTGCGCGCTTCGGGGTACATCTCAGCGAACGCGAGGTCTTCCAGCTCGGTCTTCACTTCCTGCATGCCGATGCGCTCGGCCAACGGCGCGTAAATCTCCATGGTCTCCATGGCGATGGAACGGCGCTTGGCGGCGTCGGCGATGAAGTGCAGCGTGCGCATGTTGTGCAGGCGGTCTGCCAGCTTCACCAAGAGCACGCGGATATCCGCCGACATGGCGAGCACAAACTTGCGGAAGTTCTCCGCCTGCTTCTCCTCCATGTTCTGAATCTGAATGCGCGCGAGTTTGGTCACGCCGTCCACAAGACGCGCCACTTCGTCGCCGAACAAATCGCGCACGTCGTCCAACGTGGCATTCGTGTCCTCGACGATGTCGTGCAGCAGCGCTGTGACGATAGACGCGGTGTCGAGCTTGTAGTTGGTCAGGATGCCCGCCACTTCGATGGGATGCGAAAAATACGGGTCGCCCGAGGCTCGCTTCTGCATGCCGTGCATCTTGGTGGCATAGACGTAGGCGCGGTTCAGCGCGTCCTCGTCGGCATCCGGGTCGTAGGACTTGACCCGTTCCACCAATTCGAATTGACGCATCATGGCCGGACTCTCCAGAGACCGGCGCTCACATTCTTGGATTCAGGCGAGTGAAAGGTAGGCGAGTGAAAGGGATGACGCTGCGGAGTTTGTGTATCGTCGCGGCGCGCGGGATATGTGCTGTGTGCGGGCGCCCTTCTGTCCATCAGCCCTTCGGTTCTGCCTCTTCGACGTCTTCGTAGGAGACCTTGGGATGAGAGCCCGTCTGCTTGGGCTTCTCTTCCTCTTCTTCTTCGCTCTCGTCGATGCTCATGCCGGCGGCGGCGGCAACGGACTCGCTCATCTGGCTGGCGATGCCGGCGAATTCCGGATTGGAAGCCATGGCGTCGAAGCCGTCTTCTTCCGGCTCGTCCACTTCCACATGGCGCTGCAGGCCTTGGATGATGGAATTGTAGAGTTCATCCGGGCTCACCTTCTCATCGGCGATTTCACGCAAGGCGACGACCGGGTTCTTGTCGTTGTCACGTTCCAGGCGCGGCTCGGCTCCGGCGGAGATTTCGCGGCTACGCTGCGCGGCGACCATCACCAGTTGGAAGCGGTTGGTGACCTTTTCGACGCAATCTTCGACCGTGACGCGAGCCATGGGGTATTCCTTGTACTGCCTGAAGTTAGAGTGCCGTGGATTCGGCAGATGGGTCAACCGACCCAGCCCATTCCCTATCTAGGAACAGGACCTGCCGTCCGGAAGGGCGTTTCTTACGCGGATTTGCCAGCCGGCTCAAGGTTTAAGGCGCCCCGGGCACGACGAGCCGTATAAGTTGTTCTCCCGCGAGGTCCGCAATCATGGCGTCGACGGATTTTCCCAGAGCAGGGTGGCGCCACCCTGGCGCTACGTCCTTCAGGGGATAGAGCACAAAAGCCCGGTCCTGAAGCCGGGGGTGAGGCAGAATGGGCGGTCCCGGCTGGACGAGATCGTTATAGGCCAGGAGGTCCAGATCGATCACCCGGGCGGCATTGGGTACGGTCCGCACCCGCCCCAAGTCGGCCTCCACCTGATGCAGCAGTGCCAGCAGCATTTCGGGATTTTTGGCCGTCGAAACCTTGGCCACGGCATTCAAGAACCAGGGCTGGTCAGAGGCCGGAATGGGTGCGCTTTCATACCAGGGCGACAAAGCCTCCAGGGCGACCCCAGCCTGCGCCAGGCGCTGCAAGGCCGCCTCGGCTGTCGCAGCCGGACCGCCAGCCTCACTTTGCAGATTACCCCCAAGCCCCAGCAGAATCATCGTCGCCTCTTGAGAAAACTTGCGGCTTCATTCAAAATTTAAAGCACAAAGCGTAATTTGTTGTTATCTAAATTAAATCGAACGCCTATTTTCAACCGGAACTGACGTCCTTATGCCACCAGCGCCCCGCTTTGAAGGACCCGTCAGCGACTGCCCTTTATGCCCGCGCCTGGCCGACTTCCGCCACACCAACCGGCGCCAATTCCCAGATTGGCACAATGGCGCTGTCCCCGCTTTCGGGCCTCTGGACGCCAGCCTTTTGATCGTTGGCTTGGCTCCGGGCCTGCGTGGGGCCAACCGTACCGCCCGGCCCTTCACGGGCGACTATGCCGGCGAGCTGCTTTACCCCAGCCTGCTCAAGTTTGGGCGGGCCGCCGGCATCTATGGCGCCGAGGCCGACGACGGCCTGAAGCTGGTCGATTGCCGCATCACCAATGCCGTCCGCTGCGTACCGCCCGCCAACAAACCCACCCCCGCCGAGCAGAAGACCTGCCGCTCCTTCCTGGTGGCTGAAATGGCCGCCATGCCCAAGCTGCGGTCCATTCTTGTTCTGGGCGGTATCGCCCACGCCGCCGCCTTATCAACTCTCGGCCTCAAAAAGTCGGCCTATCCCTTTAAGCATGGCCAGACGTATAGTTTAGAGGGCAAACTATCCCTTACTGACAGCTACCACTGCTCCAGGTACAACCTGAACACGCGGGTGTTGACAGAAAGCATGTTCCACGCTGCACTTAAGCAAGCGATATCTGTAATCTAAAGAACACGTTAGGGGCGACAAGGCGCGATGGATCGTTCGGCTATCTTAAAGGCCTTTGAGACCAACCTGTGGGACCGCTCATCCTTCCTCGCCAAGGCGCGGAAAGACGCGGAGGTTCAGGACTCATCTGACCTTCTGGTTGTGGATTCCGGCCTGCCCTCGAAGCAGCTCAACATCATTGGCCGCTCGACCCTGCACCCGCGCTTTGCCGTGGACCGCATCGAAGCCGCGATCAAGCGCTTCCGCGCGAAGTCCGCGCCCTTCACCTGGATCCTTGGCCCACTGTCGGGCCACGGTACGACAGAACAAGCTTTGAAAGATCAAGGCCTCGCCTGCGCCGAGGAGGAATGGATTATGGCCATGGCGCTGGATACGGGGAATGTGCCGGGCACACCGCCTGCGGGCCTCGACATCAAGCGCGTGGCAACAAAAGAAGCCGTCGAGCAATTCGCGGCCGTGCTTTCCAACTCCTCCACACCGCCCGACGAGCACATCAAGACCTTCCTCACCGACACCAGGGAAGCCGTCCTCGCGCCCTCGCCTTTGCGCCTTTACGTGGGTTACGTGGGCAGCGAACCCACCGCTGTGCTCGAAGCTTTCAGCGCGCACGGCATCATCAGCTTTTACGCCATGGCCGCATTGGTCAGCGCACGCGGTAAAGGTTATGCCGCCGCTTTGCTGCTCAATGCTTTGCGTGAATCCAAGAAAGCCGGTTTACGTATGGCCTGCCTGCAGACCCCGGAAGCCAGCCGCGCGCTTTACGAGCGCATAGGATTCAAACCGGTTGGCCGGATCGCGGCCTACTCTTAAAAAGTTTGGCTCCTAAAAATTTGGGCCGCAACCGCGGCCCAAATTCATCGCAATATCTGAAACGGTTTGAACCGTTCACATCTCCGGCGCCCAGATGGGCTGCCCCACCAGCGCGTGCGAGATCGCGCTCCTGATCTCGGGCGCATCGGGCACAACCTTCGTCGGGAAGGACGCCACCAGCTCGCCGTTCACATCGATCAGGTACTTGTGGAAGTTCCACTTCGGCGCCTTGCTTTCGCCGAGTTGCGCTGCCGCCCACTTGTAGAACGGATGTGCCTCAGGGCCGACGACCGACACCTTCGAGGCCATCGGAAAATCGATCGCGTATTCGCCTTTGCAGAACTGCTTGATCTCGGCATCGGTGCCGGGCTCCTGGCCGCCGAAATCGTTGGCCGGCACGCCGAGCACCACGAGGCCCTTGCTCTTGTATTCCTTGTAGATGTTCTCGAGGCCCTCATATTGCGGTGTGAAGCCGCAGAAGGACGCGGTGTTCACCACCAGGATCGCTTTGCCTTTGAATTGAGAGAGAGGCAGAAGACCGCCATCGATGCTCTCAAAAGCAAAGTCATAGGCTGTCTTAGCCATCGCTGGGCCTCCCATCATCAGGCCCGCCGCGATTGCCACGGCGCCTAAAACTTTCATGAGGGTCTCTTTAACCATAACGCTCTTCCTTCCACGGATTTCCGCGCATGTGGTAGCCCCTTGCCTCCCAATAGCCGGGTTGATCCCCGTCCATGAAAGTGATGTGGCGTATCCACTTTGCGCTTTTCCAAAAATAGAGATGCGGTACTACCAGCCGGGCCGGCCCCCCATGTTCTCGGTCCAACGGTCGATCTTGCCATGCATGGCCAATGAAGACATCGTCCCTGTCCACATCCGCCAATGCGATATTCGTCGAATAGCCATCGTAACTTTTTACCATCAAAAACTTTGCCGTCGGGTGCGGCTTTACCTGCGCCAGCAGCGATCTCATCGGCATCCCGGTCCAGCGGTTGTCATAACGCGACCATGTCGTCACGCAATGAATGTCGTTGGTGAAGGACTCTTGAGCCTGGGCGATGAAGGATCGCCAATCCAGTTTCAGGGGATACGCGATCTGTCCGCCGACCGTAAAACTCCACTCCGCTTGTGACACGTTCGGCTGGATCCCAAGATCCAGAACGGGAAAGTCGGTTGTGACGCGTTGTCCGGGTGGCCGTCGCTCTTTGGCGGGGTCAGCGGACAGGCCTGTCAAAGCCCGGCCTTCCTTCGCCCATTTTTCCTTAGTGCCGACAAGCTTGGCATTCACAATGCCGTGAGGCTCCTCATGGGGCCCAAGCCGTTGAGCTTTCTCATCAAATTGTGATCGGTCTGAACTCATTTCAGCACCAGCTTTGCTCACAGTGCACTCACGCTCGGCCTTAGCCGCGGCTCCGCATCAAACGCGCCTGCTCCCGCTGCCAGTCGCGCTTCTTGATGTCCTCGCGGCGATCAATACTGGTCTTACCTTTGGCGAGACCAAGCTGAACCTTCGCCTTGCCGCGATCATTGAAGTAAAGGCTTAAGGGCACCACGGTCATGCCCTTACGGCCAATGGCGGCCATGAGTCGGTCGATCTCTTTGCGGTGGACGAGCAGTTTGCGTTTGCGTCCCTCTGCGTGTTGGAATTGGCTTGCACCTTCGTAAGCCGGAATGTGCGCGTTGACGAGATAGAGCTCACCACCCTCCACTTGCGCGAAGGCCTCCACCAACGTGCAGCGGCCAAGGCGCAGGGATTTCACCTCGCTGCCCATCAACATGATGCCTGCTTCAAGCGTGTCCTCGATGGCATAATCGTGACGCGCCTTGCGGTTCTGCGCCACGTTGCCGTGAGATATGAGAGTCTTCGCCATTCAAAAATTCCGCCGATAAAGCGGTGGGCCTTTAGGGCATTTTCCGGCGAAGTGGGAACCGGTTCGCCTCAGAAAATGCGAACAAATAAAATTCTATTCCTCGGCGCCCAGAAGGCCTGCCGCACGCATGGCTTCTTCGATCCGTGCCTTGCTCTTGAGCTTCAAGGGCGCCAACGGCAGACGCGCATCCGGCTCACATTTGCCAAGCAAGCTCGCGGCAAACTTCACCGGCACCGGGTTCGTCTCCACGAACATTGAATCGTGCAGCGGCGACAGGATATCGCGCAAGCGGAAAGCGTCTTCATAGGTACCGAGATGCCAGGAGTCATGCAACTGCGCGCAGAGGCGCGGCGCGATATTGGCCGTCACCGAGATGCAGCCCGCACCGCCTTGCGCCAAAAATGCCACTGCGGTTCCGTCTTCGCCCGAGAGCTGGCAGAACTTGTCACCTACCAGCTGCTTCATCTTCTGCGGACGAGCGAGATCGTTGGTCGCATCCTTCACACCGATGATGTTTTCATGCTCCGCGAGTTTCGCCATGGTCTCCACTGACATGTCGACCACGCAGCGCGCGGGGATGTTGTAGATCACAATCGGAATATCCACGGCGTTGGCGATTGCGAGGTAGTGCAAGATCAACCCTTCTTGCGTCGGCTTATTATAATAGGGCGTCACCGTCAGCACGGCGGTCGCACCGGCCTGCTTGGCGTGACGGGTGAGTTCGATGGCTTCGGCCGTGGAGTTGGAACCCGCACCAGCGATGACCGGCACGCGGCCTTTGGCGACTTCCACGCAAAGTTCAATCACGCGCTTATGCTCGTCATGCGAGAGCGTCGGGGATTCCCCGGTGGTGCCGCACGGCACCAGGCCATGAGTGCCCTGCTCGATCTGCCAATTGACGAAGTCCTGAAACGCCCGTTCGTCGATCTGGCCCTTCTTGAAGGGGGTAATGAGGGCGGTGATAGACCCGCGGAACATCGAAACACTCCTGTAATGGATAAAGCCGGTGTACAGTCATGCCAGCCGGCGCCGGCGGACCTTACCACAGGGCGTCCCGGCGACAAGAACGGAGACAACCCGGGGCTTTGCGCTCTGGGGAAAGCACCCATGATGCCAATTACTTGGCGGATGGGTGGCGGTAACGCCCCCTTAAAAGGGTTGCCGCAGGATATGAGGGGAATAGCGTTCGGTTAATGTACGGCGGATTTTGATGAATAGACGCGCGCCCGGCAGTTCATGGCGCATTGGCATGTGGCACCCTGATATGTGGCGTGCAAGCGTTCGACGGCCGAAGGTTTCGGCGGCGGCGCTTCTGGCTGCCTGCCTGACATTCGGTTTTGTGAGCGCGCCTGTTATGGGCGCCGAAACGCAGAAGCCCGCCGCCGCCAAACCGGCTGCGAAGAAGGCCGTGGCCAAAAAGCCTGCCGCTAAGAAACCTGTTGCCGCCAAGAAACCAGCGCCTCCGCCTGCTCCGCGCACCACGCCCGACAAATCCGCGACCCAAGGCGCGCTTGCGCCGCAGGAGCCGATCCAGAATCTAGTCGTCACCGCCCCTGGCCCGCCGCCGCCGTCGCTGCTGACCACCCGCGAACGCGATCTCTTTAATCAGGCTGTGAAGGCTGCCGCCAAGCACGACTGGTCGAAAGCGCGCAGCACCGTCAATGGCACGCGCAACCCTCTGCTCATCAAGATCATAGAATGGGCTTACATCCGCGAGCCTGGGCAACATGCCGGCTTTTTGGAACGCACGGCTTTCCTCACTGCCAATCCCACGTGGCCCTCGGCCAACGATATTCGTCGCCGCGCCGAAGACGTCATCGACGACTCAACGCCCACTTCCGCCATTCTGATGTGGTTCACCGCCAATCCGCCGCTCTCCACCGCCGGCAAAGCCGCTTACGCCCGCGCGCTGGAATCCCAGGGCAACAGGGAAAAGGCGCACGCACTGGCCCGCGATGCCTGGACCACCGGCTCCTTCAGCCGCGAGGACGAACGCGCTTTCCTGAAAGACTTTGCCGATATCCTGACGCCCGAAGATCACTGGGCGCGGCTTGACCGCATTCTCTACGAAGAACAGACGACGGCCGCGGAACGCATGATCCCGCGTGTTTCCGCCGATCAGGCCCTCGTGGCACGCGCGCGTATCGCGCTCATCACCTCGGCGAAAAATGCCGATGCCCTAGTCACGACTGTACCCGCCGCCTTGCAGAATGATCCCGGCCTGCTCTACGACCGTGTGAAATGGCGCCGCGATCGCGGCGACGATGATGGCGCGCGCAAGCTGGTGCCGCCCTTCGCCGCTGCCGGCGCGCGTCCCGATCTGTGGTGGCGTCAGCGCAATGCGCTGGCCCGCGATGCGCTCAGCGCCGGCAACATCACCGAGGCCTATCAAATTGCCAAAGAGCACGGCAGCACCGATGCGCTTAGCGTCTCCGAGGCCGAATGGTTCGCGGGCTGGATCGCGCTGCGCTTCCTGAAGGACGGTGAGACGGCCCTCGCCCATTTCGAGAAGGTTTATGACTCCGTTCAGACTCCACCCAGCCTGTCGCGCGGCGCCTATTGGGTGGGCCGCACCATGGACTCACTCAACCGTCCCGACCTTGCCGCCGAGTGGTATCAGCGCGCCGCGACGTATGTGACCACGTATTACGGTCAGTTGGCCCTGTCCCGCCTGCACAACGAAACTGTGCCGCAACTGCCGCAAGATCCCGTCGCCACAGAACAGGAACGCAGCGCTTTCTATGACAAGGACCTGTCGAAAGCCCTGCGCGATTTGATGGATGTGGACGCGAAGCCCTATCAGCGCGCCTTCGCCCAGGCCTTGGCGGAGAATGCCACTGTCGCCGTTGACCGCCAGCTTACGGCTGAACTCGTCAACCGCCTCTCACGTCCCGACCTCGGCGTCGTGCTTGCCCGCCAGGCCGCGCGCGACAAGATCACTCTGGTGCAATACGGCTTTCCGGTACCGACCTACAGCTATCCGCAAGCGCCCGAGCGCGCGCTCATCCTCGCCATCACGCGCCAAGAGAGCAACTTCGACGCCGACGCCAAAAGCGGCGCTGGTGCTCGCGGCTTGATGCAGCTTATGCCGCCCACGGCCAAAGCCCTGGCGAAGCAGGCCAAGCAAACCTACTCGGAGAAGAAGCTCACCGACCCAGCCTTCAACATGCGCCTCGGCAGCGTGTATCTCGACGACCTTGTCGAGGATTTCGGCGGGTCCTATATCCTCGCCGCCGCTGCGTACAACGCTGGGCCTGCGCGCGCGCGCCAATGGATCAGGCAATTCGGCGATCCACGCGATCCCAGCGTCGATGCCGTGGATTGGATCGAGCAGATCCCCTTCGCCGAGACACGCAGCTACGTCCAGCGTGTGATGGAAAACGTCATGACCTACCGGGCCGTGCTCGCCGGTACCACGCACGTGCCGCGCACGCTTGAGACCGAACTCGCGCGGCATTTGTCGGCGCAATAACAAGCCTAATACGAGAACATAGCGATTCTGGCTGGTTTGTTAAAACTCATGCAGCCCGAAGAATGTTCGACTATAGTCGCTTCGACACCCCGATCAGGACGGTAAGCTCGTCTCTCTGCGCGGGACCGACGGAATGCTCTGATCGCTACCAGCATTTCCGACGGACAGATTCATAAAACCGTTCGTGCTTTCTTAAGCTGCCAATCCAAACACGCGGGCAAGAGGAGCATTTTTTAACCCACATCATCCGCGCGCAGGCTCGCTCCAACAGGAAATACCTATGGCGCGATTGAAAACAAAAGCCCGACCCGTGAAGGCTCCAAAGACGCGCGCCAAGCAGGTCAAACGGCGAAAACACAAACCCGCCCAGGCGCTAGTGCGGTTCAACCCGCAGGCTTTCCTTGACACCGTGGGGGTTGGCCGTTTCATCGGCAAGTACAAATCCGGCGAAGTTATTTTTCTGCAAGGCGACCCGGCGGATGCCGTGTTTTACATTCAAAAAGGCAAAGTCCAGGTCGCGGTTGTCTCCAAGCAAGGCAAGGAAGGCGTCGTCGCGGTGCTGGGGGCCGGCGAATTTTTCGGCGAAGGATGCTTGGCTGGCCAGCCGCTGCATATCTCAACCGCCAGCGCGAGCGTGGATTCCTCAATCGTGAAGATCGAGAAATCCACCATGATCCGCGTTTTGCGCGATGAGCCAACTCTCTCCCAAATGTTCATGTCGTTTTTGCTGGCGCGCAATGTTCAAGTCGAAGCGGATCTTGTCGATCAGCTTTTCAATTCGAGCGAGAAGCGCCTCGCCCGCGTCCTTTTGCTGCTGGCCAATATCGGCAAGGAGGGAAAGATGGAACAGATCCCCAAGATCAACCAGGAAATCCTGGCATCGCGCGTCGGCACCACGCGCTCGCGCATCAACTTTTTTATGAACAAATTCCGTAAACTCGGCTTTATCGAATACAACGGCACCCTGAAGATTCACACCTCACTCCTGAATGTGATTGTTCATGACTGAGCACTGTGCTGACCTGACGGCTTTTTTTGTACCGGTTGATTTGAGAGAATTGACCCCAACAGGAGGAGCTGAACATGGCGAGACGTGGATTAGGCGCGGAGCAGATTGTTTCCAAGTTAAGGCAGATCGAGGTGCTGATGGCGCAGGGCAAGTCTG